>CAWKII010000007.1:0-576378 GCA_963849705.1 uncultured Acidimicrobiaceae bacterium
GCCCACCAGTAATACCGAGGACTTTGGGAAGTTCTCTCGAATTCGTGCGGCTCAAATCCCACATTTCGTCCCTCCGATTTGCTGAAGATCGCGAAGGAGACAGAATTTTGCGCCCGGCGCCGCGACGACCGAGTGGATCCTCCGCGGATCGATCAAGAGCAGTTCACTAGCGTCGCGAGTTAACGGAAGCAGCAACACTCAAGTGAACGTGACAAGGAACACGTCCGCCGTCGGAACCGGAAAGCGCAATCGAAAATGGACCGTCAAAGTTCTGGACTTTGGAAGATGCACTGACGATTGATTGGAAGCCTGAGGTTGCGACAACAGCCGACGCAATAGCAATGAGTGTCTTGCGCACAGCGTGAGGAGTGAGGAATCGCATTCAAGCTCCATCCAGAGCTGCGTACGATGACCCACCAACGATCGCGTCGAAAGTCATAACTTTTGTACTACAGACAGTAGTAGATTAGATTTGAACTTATCCGGAATCACAATCTCACTATGAACCTTCATTTTGTGAGCGACGAGGAAAACCGATCAACATGAGATTCCCACTTCAATAATGCCTTCGCAGGCGAAGCCCAACTGCACATTCCAGCCCAGCGAGGAGATTGCGATGAGCACGGTGGAAGCGAAGTCGCGATGGACGCGCATACTGGCGATCGCCGGCGCGCTCATCGCCATACCGTTGACCCCGCTGACCTTTGCAACACCCTCGTACGCGGCCACCGCTCACGCCGTCATCGCAGTTCATTCGACTTCCGCTTACGGTTCGGTGCTGGTCGTGGGCAAAGGTCCGTTGTCCGGCTTCCCGCTCTACGAATTCAGCGGAGACTCCGGCGGCCGGTTTGGCTGCGGCACCAAAATGGCGTCAGGGTACGACCTCGGTCCTTCCGTTTCGGTCCCGCTGACGTGCACCGGTCCAATGAGCGACATGCTCCACAGCGTCACGTCAGACGACTGGCCCGCTCTCACCAGCTCCGGTACGCCCGTCGCCGGTCGAGGTGTCAAACAAATGCTCCTCGGGACCATCCACCGTCAAGGTATCGGCGATCAGGTCACCTACGGCGGCCATCCCCTGTACCTCTTCGACCCCTGGTCCGATCCGTTTAAGCCTCAGGGTGAGCGGTACATGGAGACGGTCAAACCGCTCGCGCCTTGGCACGGATATTGGTTTCTTGTCTCGTCAGAGAGTGGACAGCCGGCGCCCGGGCGTGCCACCGTCGAGGTTGAAACGCTGCCCGGCGGTAAGTTGGCGGTCGCTGTCGTGGCGGATCCCAACGTCCAACCCATCGCCGTCACTGCCTACTCGTACAGCCACGACCGTCCTGGGGTCAGCGTCTGCTACGGCGTCTGCTCTGTCGAGTGGATCCCGGTCCTCACCACTGGTACGCCTCGCGTCACCGGAAGTATCGACCGGCACAACGTGGGCGTGATTCGAAGAACAAACGGGACAGACCAGGTGACCTACGACGGGATGCCCCTCTATCTGTACTCTCAGGAAAGGGTCTCTATCAACCATGAGATGCGACTACGAACGACCGGTTCGGCCGGAAACGGGAACGGGCTCGCCGGTCCCAGTGGTGGCATGTTCTCTATCATCCATTCTGGATAGTTTGACGATGTTGAGTACGCCGAAGCCACGCCATCCCATCCGCCCAGAAAACCAGAGCTGAGACGCCATGCCCGCCCCGAGAGATCCGAGAGCTCCGAAGCCCAAGCGCTGGGTCCGGGTGCTCAACACCAACACTCGCAACATCACCGCGGTCGCGATGGCCCTGGTCCTCGTGGTCGCTGTCATCGTGGTCATCACCCACGAGGTGGTGGGTCCAGGAACGCCAAAGAATGCAGACGTCGTCGTAAAGATTCGCACGACGTCCCGGTACGGGAATATCTTGGTGACACGGCGCGGCATGACCATTTACCTCTATCAGTTGGATACCAAGAATCACTCGAACTGCGTCGGCTTCTGCCTCCATATGTGGCCACCGCTCACCGTGCCGCATGGCCTTGAGCCGATCGGGCCCGACGTTCCCAGTCTCGGCGTCATCAACCGCCCCGGAGGGATACGGCAAGTCACCTACGAAGGAATGCCCCTATACCTCTACGTCTTAGACGACTATCCGGGCCAGATCACGGGCGTGGGTGATTCGTGGAACGTCGTGCGCGTTAGGAGATCCCCTTGAACTTGAGCCGTTCGGACCCCTTCGTTCCTCGCTGTGGCGTTCGCGCTTCGACAAAGATCATGGACCGCGTCTCCCGCCACTGCCACTTCTTGCTTGGCTAGCCGTATGAACTACCAATTGTAGTAGAACAGTCAAGTGACGGGATCTTGATTGCACCAGTGTGAGAAATGAGGGGATCGTGCCGATATCATTCTCACCCGACCGGAACAAGGAAGCGCGTCCGAGTCGGAGTGCATTTTCCTTTCGTGAGTCCGATCTGTTGAGGCATAAGTGATGGAGCGCAAGTCGATGCTTATCGGAGCAGGGGCAGTCCTCCTCGTCGGGGCCATCGCCGTCGTCTCGGATCTAACCGGAGGCAAAGTGTCGAACAACGGCGCTGCTCCAACGTCCGAACTCGTTGGCCATCACGTCAAGGATTTCTCACTTGGAGGGCTAAACGGTGGAACGATCAAAGCCCCCTGGGAGTTGGGTCATTCCAGTGTCTTAGTGTTCTTCGCCAGCTACTGCGTTCCCTGTCAAGGAGAAATGCCCAAGATTGCAAAGTACATTCGCACTCACAGCCCCAGCCCCGTCGAGGTCCTCGCCGTTGACGCCATTGACGAGCGCGAGTCGGCGCAAGCGATGATTAGGAAGGACGACGCGACGTTTCCAGTGGCCTTTGATCCCAACGGTGTCGTGACCACGGGCGTATTCGGCTTCGGTCAAGTTCCCGAGAGCGTCTTCGTCAACTCGAAGGGAATTGTCGAGAAGGTTTACTACGGGGCGATACCTAAGCAGCAGCTCGCGCTGGGGATCAAGATGCTGAAATCGACTCACGCTTAGGAGTCGACTCCTTCTGGCCGACACCGCCATTTCTCGTAGTTCACCCGCTGGAAGAGCAGAGCCTCAGCGCCGAGTGGAGCGGAGCGCTTTCACTTTGTCCGTCAACGACTTTGAATAATCCCGCCTCGGGGTCAACATTTGACCACGCCAAAGTCACTTATGCAAGCCAAACTACGGCAGGTAGTATTCGAGCGTGAGGAAGTCGTGTGCTGTTTTTGGGCTGCTTGCGTCATGTTTCGGGATGGTGCTCGCGTTGGTCGGTTCCGCCTCTGGCGCCTCTGCCGGAGTCAACGACGTCGTCATTTCGCACGTCACCGTCACGGCGGCAAAGAGTCATGGAAACTCAGCCGTAGTGATGTCGATTTCCAACAAGTCCGGGGGACCGATATCCCTAATCTCAGTGACCTCGTCGGACGCCAAGACGAGCATGATCGATTACGACGTCAACATGTGTCAAGGCAATCACGCTATGACGTTGATAGCCAACATTCTAATTACGGGCGGTCGCACGCAGGAGCTGGGCTATAAGTATCAGGGAGCAATGCTGCGTCAGTTGAAGACGTCAATCGTGAAGGGCGAGACAGTCCCTCTCGTTATCACGTGGAGCAATTTTAATAAGGCCCACACTGAAACGGTTGAGGCGAAGGTCGTTAAGCCTCCGAAACACTTGTTTTTTGGTATGACGTCAATGAAAATGTAGTGTGTCCGGATTCGACGCACGAGCTGAGAAAGTCGAGGGTTGCTTTGAGGTCACTTCGACTAGCTCAGTGGAGCGGGAATTGCGACGATCACCGATGAGAGGAATAAATTCCCTGGAACGAATAACGGGACACCTTGAGATAGAGTCGCTCTGCCTGCACTTCGTGGCTGAGTGGATGCAGCCATGAATTACTCAATGATGCGAATGACCGGCAATGGCTCGGCCTGGCCTACATGGAGTTCCTGGCACCTCTCGGGGTCCGTCGTTGTGGTAGTCGTAGCGGGACTCGTTGGCCTAATGGCGCTTTGGCCGCGCATCTCTTCGCGGCAAAAGCTCTTACTCACAACGGGACTCGTCGCGACGGTCTTGCTCTTGTCATCGGACATCCAAGAACTCTCGATGTCCAGTTATCCAAGTCACATGGTCGAGCACATTGTGGTCGTGCTCTTAATCGCTCCACTGATCGCAGGAGCCATAAACCTGCGACTGAGTCGGCCCATGGCCACGGCCGGATTCTTTGCGTTCACGCTCCTGGTCCCCCTGTTTCACCTCACTCCTCTGGGGAATTGGGTGATGCAGTATCCCGATGGCCACTACCTCGAATTGACCTCATTTTTGTTTGTCGGCGTGTGGTTCTGGATTCCCGTGTACGGGGGGCGCCGCACACTTGGGGATCAGCAGCGGATCACTTACACGGTCCTCGCTCTTCCGGTCATCGCGACGACTGGCCTGGTGCTGTGGTCGTCGACGAACGCTTCGCTGCACAACGTTGGTATGAACATGCCAAATGTCTCAATCGGGGATGTCCGCGATGGGGGAATTGTGATGATGGCGTTCGGGACAGCCCTGATGTTCGCCCACGTGGCGGTGCTCTCGGTGCGCGCGGCGTCGCGCCAACGAGCGATTCGAGAACCAGTTGGTCTCAAATACGCCTGAGGATGCGTCGCCCGGACTCTAAGTAAGTTCGCTCGCGCCCGACCCGGTGGCGATGTCGAGAACGTCGTCTCGTCGTCCGGTACGAAGCATCCAGGCGAGATCTGACGTGCCTTAGTGGCCCACCACGAGCAGGCACAAAAACGCCGCCGCGCCGCTCACGCCACCGAGGAGCGTCAACGCGACACGCGCCGGAACGGGATCGACGCTGAGGCGGTTGATTCTTCGATCGATGACGCCATCGACGGCGTTGAGCGCCCCCACGGGAGGAGGTTGAAACAGTGCCGCTTTCGTCAGGGCCGTTCTCAGCGCCTCGGACGATCCGCGCGATCGCGAAAAGTCGTCCGCCAACATCTCGAGGTACGCGCGCATGGTCGTGGGCGCGTGGCGCGCGAGCGGGAGGAACGAAACGAATGACGACAAGACTTGCAGCGGAATGAGGACGGCCCCGTGCCGTCCGTTGCGGTGTCCAACCTCGTGTGCGATGACGGCGTCGAGCTCGCTGCGACTAAGGACGTCGACCGCTCCAGTGCTCAACACGACCCGCCCGCCGTCGCCCGGAACGAAGTACGCCATTGGATAGGGATGGCGCAGTAGGCACACACCCTCCAAGGAATCCGGGGCCTCCGCCACCAGATCGAGCACGGTCCGCTGTTGTGATCGGGCACTCCATATCCTCACCGCGGTCACGACGAGTCCTCCGAGCATCAAGACCGTGATGTCAAACGCCACCGAAAGCCCTACGACTTCCGACAGACCAAGTCCGCGTAAGGGATGGCCGTCGCCAAGATGGTCAATGAAAGAGAACAACACCCGAAAGAGTGGCGCGTCAGTATCGCCGAGCCCAACCTTCAAGAATGTCACGATCGCACTCAGCCAACCGACGACGCACATAGAACCCCATATGACGAGACCGCCGATGGGACTTCTATCAAATCGAGTGGTCGAATGCAGCACGGAGGGAAGCACGACGAGAAAGAGCACCGACGCACAGAGAGCGAGGATGGTAGTCGGCATTACCGAGTATTTCGAGCGAAGATCTTGCGGAAGAAACTACGATCGCTCGGCGCCAAAGCTTCGGCGAAATGGGCCAGGGCCGCCTGGCGATCCTCGGTGTGCGCTAGCGCATCCAAGATCAAACCAGTGATGTAGTCCTCTCTCGAAGCAGTGGCAGTGAACGTATTGAGGCGACCTTGTTTGGCCTCCTGAAGGAAGCCCTTGGCGCTCAATCGTGACAGCACCGTCAAGATGGTTGTGTACGCGTGGTCGGGGAAGTATTCGCCAACGTCACGAACCGTGAGGGTCGCGGACGGACTCGTCCACATGACTTCCATCACCTCGCGTTCTAGGTCGCCAAGTCCCAAGGCACTCCTCAAGCTCGATGTCCAATTGCCCTCATCGTAGTTCCAAGTCGTACGCCGAGAACGTAATTTGACTTTTCTACTACGTTAGGTAGTATCACCGTACTACAGACGGTAGTTGAACGGAGAGTGTCATGCTGAAGCGCACATTTGTAGCACTAACTTTGACCGGGTCAGTCGCGGCGCTGGCACTCGTCGGTGCGACCTGCGGCGCAGCATCGGCGTTTCCTCAGCCTCCCTCCAAAGTGGGCATCGCCACGACCACCGCCCTACCCGCGGCTGTGCGCGACGCGAAGTTCGTCAATCAAAACGGAACGCCCGAGACATTGGGGGCGCTAAAAGGTAAGACCGTTTTCCTTGTCCCCCTCTTGACACTCTGCGGCGACACATGCCCCTTCACGTCCGGCAATCTCCTTCAGCTACAGACAAAAGTCAACGCGGCCAAAGCGAGCAATATTGAAATCATCACCATTGACGTTGATCCCTACCGCGACACCGTCGCCCGAATCTCCGCGTATTCGAAATTGATCGGCGCGAATTTTCAGATCTGGACCGAATCAGGTCCGACCACGACGCCGTACATAACTGACAAGGAGTTCGCCTCGAAGAATCCGATCGGCAAGGGCGACAAGAACACCAATCTGACGACCATCGAGAAATTCCTTGGTTGGACGGTCCAAGTAGTGCCCCAATCCGTTCCCGCGCCGAATGATTGGATGGCGCCGCACGACCTTCTCTCCTACGACATCAATCACTCTGACGGATTCTGGATCATCGGCGCAAACCAATCCGTTCGCTTTGTGAGCGGAGACCTTCCCGCATTTACCGGAACGCTCTCGAAAGTCCTCTCGACGTTCATGGGATACAAGAGCAACATTTACAACAGTCCCGTCTACAAGGGAGGCTGGACTCCATCAGAGGCGATCCAGGCACTTGAATGGGCCGCGAACGAGAAACTGTGAGTAAGTAGCCCTCGGTCCGGCAAATAAGCATCTGTGGACGCCATCTCCAACAGAACTTCGGACATCTGCGTTACTCGACCGACTGGTGCGACAACATCGTTGACCTCGCGTGAGCTGTCCAGGGCAATCACTTCAACTCTGCCCGCTTTTGGATCCTTTTCTCTTAGCCGTAGCTGAGTCCTCAAAATGGTCGCCGCTCTCCCAACTTCACTCTTGGCTGCGTTTCCGCTTGCATTCGCGGCGGGAGTGGTCTCGTTCATTTCGCCATGCGTGCTCCCCCTCCTCCCTGGCTACCTCGCCTTCTTGAGTGGGGCGACTGGTCAAGCTGGAGGACGATCTGGCAGGGGCCGAGCAGTCGTTGGCTCACTCGCCTTTGTGTTCGGTTTCGCGATTGTTTTCGTAAGTTTCGGTGCGCTCTTTGGGGGTTTGGGAAGTTCACTTCGTACTCACCAGCGTGGTCTCGAAGTGGTTTTCGGTGTGATCACGGTCTTACTCGGTTTGTTTTTTGCTGGTTGGTGGCCGGCGGGCTGGCTCCAACGAGACCGCCGCGTCCATCACTTGCCGCGCGCTTCCGTCATCGGCGCGTCACTGCTCGGGTTTACCTTTGCCTTGGGTTGGACACCGTGCATCGGGCCCACCTTGGCCGCGATATTGGGACTCGCCGCGTCGTCATCCGGAGCTACCGCGCTTCGGGGTTCAATGCTCGCCTTTGTCTACTGTCTGGGACTGGGACTTCCATTCGTGTGTGCAGCTCTGGCGACCGAGTGGATGGCAGGCACGTCTCGGTGGCTTCGTCGACACCAAAAAATAATCGGTCGAGTCGGAGGCGTAATGCTCATTCTCATCGGTATTGCCGAAGTGACCGGAGCGTGGCAAGCGTTCGTGCTGTGGCTCCAAATTCACCTGCCGTCATCCACCAGCTTCCTCTAACTGGGTAAAACTTCAGCAGCGTTTCACTTGTCACTTGGCCGGTGAGTTCTTACGGTCAATCCTTCGTAAGATGGACACATTCAAACATGACTGTTTGGAGGAGTTAGCGTTCGTGTAACTCCGGAACGTGAGCCATGAAAAGTGAAGCCTCCTGCGTTCATTCTCATTATTCGTCGCCGGATTTTTAGGCCTGGCTCTCTTGTCGTGTCTGTATAACGTGAGCAGCTTGTTCCAACGGCTTGGCATTAGTTCGAACTGGCCGGCTAACGATTAGGCCCTGCCAAATCTGAATTGGCCCGGGATCTATCTTGCTATCGGTGGAGTGGCGTTTTGGACTTTTCACCATTGGAAGATTCGTGCCAAACGAATCAAAAGTGATCCACTACCTAGCCAATTTGTCGGTGGGCCGACGTCACATTCTCCGACTGGCGACTTCAACCTTGGCTGTTTTAAGGGGTAGCCAAGAGATGAAGGTCGCGTCGCATTGATGTCACGCAGGAGTCGAATTGGTCCATCGAAGTCGTGCGTAAAATGGGATGTAGACAGTGACGTGGTCATGTTGAGATGAATCCAAATAGTCATCTCGAATTAGGTGCATCTCAAGGGCAAAGTCACCAGTGTCAGGATGAACGCGCTCACGATAGTGTCCCGACACCCAGCCGGTGTCAGTTAGAACCTCAATCGTGTCACCATCGCGCACCAACTTGCCGTCAAGACGATATTGGATGCTCCTTTCGTCTACAGGTTCGAGGAAAAACGGTCGTCCCTCGTAAGTGTCAGGCACCGTCAGATTGTCTCTGGTTCAGGTGGCGATGGTACGCCGTCCGCCGTGTCTTCCCACATCTCCATGATCTCGTGGTCCAGCGTCACTTCGTCAATGCCCTTCAGCTTGAGTTTCGCGCTCCACTTTTCTTCGATGTGGCCATACTTCCAAATCGTCAGTGCCGCCGCCCACGTGACGACGAACATCCCAACAATGATGAAGCCCGCAACGTTGATGTTGAAGTTCGCCATGAAGTTCCAAAACGAACCCTTCCACTTCAGTTCCATGGGCAACAAGCCGAGCACTTCGATGGTTCCTATGAAGAAACAAATCGACACCGAGAGTCCGGTGATGGCGAGGTTGTAGAACACCTTGCGCACCGGATTGAAGAACGCCCACCCGTAGGCGACGTTCATGAAGCATCCGTCGGCGGTGTCCATAAGCGACATCCCGGCGGTGAAGAGAATGGGTAGACAAAGAATGGAGTACCAAGGCAGGGCCTCTTTGGCCAGTATTGCCGTGGTGGCCAAGAGGGCAACTTCCGTCGCGGTGTCAAAGCCCATGCCGAAGACCACACCGACTGGGTACATCTGCCATTCTTTGGTGATTGACTTCATCCACTTGCCAAAGAATCGGAACATGAGTCCACGGTTGTTGAGTTGTCGCTCCAATTCGGCTTCGTCGTAGGTGCCCTTTCGCATCGCCCGGAAGACCTTCACGATTCCGGCCAAAATGACGACATTGAGCAGCGCGATGAGATAGAGGAAGGAGGCGGAGACGATAGTACCGAAGACACCACCGAACTGTTCAAGTCCAGAGCCGTTGTGAGAAACGGCGTTGTAGACCGTTTTTTCCGCGATAATCAGTCCGATGCCAATGGCGATGACAATTGTCGAGTGACCGAGCGAGAAGTAATAGCCGACGCTGAGCGGTCTATTTGATCCCTCGATCTCACGTCGCTCGTTCATGAGCTTCCGTGTCACATTGTCGATGGCCGAGATGTGGTCCGCGTCGAAGGCGTGTCGCAGGCCCAATGTGTACGCGAGGGCGGTGATACCAATACCGAGACCCTTGTAGTGTCCCGGGACCACGAAGGCGATGAAGATACCGAATCCGATTGCGTGAAGCAGCAGTATCGAGCCGAACATCCAACTTGCTCTGCGCTTATCGTGAGGAGACAACGAATCGCTCAGTTGCCGGAATCGACTTACACGAGGTGAGACATCGGTGACGACCATTCGTTACTCCTCCGCACTACATAATCGTTGGTGCCGAACGACAATCGCCCCTCACCATCCCTGTGTGGATAACCGCGAAATCATCTCACAAATAGGACCAGGTTGCAATAGATAACTGGCCCTATCACCGTGGGTAGTGTGGAATCGTGTCCACATCTGCCCAGTCATCAAAAGTCGAAATGAAACGAGAGGTCGGATCGTCAGAACGTATCGAGGAGGTTATGACACTGCTCCGAGAAAATGGTGGTCGCGCCACTTCAACGAGGCGGTTGCTGCTCACCTGTCTTTTCGAAGATGCATCGCACCACACCGCGGACCAGTTGGCAACCAAGGTGCAGGCAATTAATCATGATGTGTCGATTTCGACGATTTATAGAAATCTTTACGAACTCGAACGCCTCGGAGTCGTGGTGCACGCTCATCTAGGTCATGGCGCGGCCATGTACCATCTCGCGTCGGATACGCACGGACATTTGGTTTGCGAGGAGTGTGGAATGACAGTTGAAGCTCCTGACAAACTGTTCACGGGACTGACGGAGTCGGTGGCGCACGAGTTCGGATTCTCGATTGATCCCAGACACTTTGCAGTCCTAGGGCGATGTGCGCGGTGCAGTCCCAATTCCGTTATTCATGGCTAGGTGCGGTCCTGGGCTCAACGTGAACCAACACGCTGAGCGATTGCGTCCGCTCAGATTTCCCACATTTCATCCCACAGACCAATCCGACACCACCGGACGAATCCGACACCACCGGACAAGTTTTCTTTGATTTTCGGATGAATCCGACACCACCGGACCAATCCGACCATACGCATGCCTCTTTTAATCCTCAGGCGCTGGGATCGAGACCCAGGCGGCCCACCAGGAGTTTTGAGGCGAGTTTGCTTGTGAAATCAAATGATTTTCCCAAGGAGACGACCTAAAGTTTCTCCCCCCATGGACGTCGACAGGCCTCATTTCAGGCCTCGAATTCTTTGTCCAGGCAACTTGTTGCATCTGTCGATTTCGACCTGTGCTCGTCGCCAACCCATCTCTGCCCATCCGCTTCTAAGAGCCTGACCGGAGTACTCCTACAAATCGTCAATCCGAAGACGATTTCGGTAAGACTGAGGCGACGAGTACGGTAGACGACCAATTGCGAAGCGCGGACCAAGCTATATGCGGCAATATCGCCGTACTCAGTGACGACCGAGCACTTCTATCGCAGAATCTCCTTGCCCAATTGCGGAACCTTGTAGAGGCTGTCGCGGTTCGGATACACCTCGGGGACGCTACGGCCGAGTTTGACTACCATGCTGTCGGATCCGCAATGGCTTACGTGAAGTCGAGAGCCAACTTGAATTTTCTTGGCCGATTTCACAAACTCGTTCAAACTAGCGCCTCGCACTACACGCTCGACGGCGACGCTTCCGAGCGTCTAATGCTCAAATACTACGAGTACCTTCTCCGTATTCGGAACCTGATGTTGGACAGCGCAGGCATTGAATTACTAAGTAACCTCGAAGGCTTTCCAGTTGATCTCGATCCTTCGCTCCGCGAATATCACGAAAAGATCTCCCTGAGAATACTGTCCGAAGGCTTACGGCCGAGTGATGCGGATCGTCGAGAGCGGTACTACATCCACCGGGTTAGACCATTTTTCGTGGACGGACGCATCTACTACGAAGTGACCTTCTTTGAGGCGAGAAACAAAGTGAGCAAATTCGACCGCATCATCGCCTTCACGGATATCGATATCGCCGCTAACTACTCCGCGATGCTCACCCTTCAGAGTGACTCTATTGACATACTTGGGCAGACGATGCCAATAACGATCATCCGCGCATGGGAAGTGTCCATTCGACCCTGCGAGTTCAACAACTTCGCGAGACTTGTGGGCCAGCGGGTAAGCGTGCGCTCGACGAGTCAGGAATACCGATACTTAATGCAGTACCTAACGAGCCGCAGCGCAACCCTCCTCGATATCGTTCAACTTCCCGACATCGCCTTTGACAATATGAGGTCGGCTGTCGCACAGTCCAACCAGAGGTTGTTGATCCTTCCAGCTCTAAGTCGAGCCCGCGAAGTCATACTTCTTAACGCGCCAGGAGCCAACGTTCTGAGATATCTGTTGCTGCGAATGAACAATCAAATACTCAAACAGCAATACAACCACCGTGAATGCGGAATACTCTCTGGTCTGAACATGCCTTATAGTTGTAAGCCTTTTGACGCGATGCCATTCTGCACATCGTTGCCGGGCCACAATCCCAAGTTTTCGGATCTTGTGGGGAGCATCGAAAGGGATAATCGAATCCATGAGTTACTCGCCCGGCAGGTCAGGATCAACGTCGAGCAAAGGGGAATGCTTTACACACCGGTCGAGGAACTTGCGAGCTTCGGGGATGTCAACCCCCTCATCTCCGAGTTCAACGTCAGGCTCTATCACACCCACGGACGACGAACGCTGGAACGGGATATGGGCCACCTGTTCATTCGAGAATATGAGGACGACACCGTCTCCATCATCGAACGGCTCCGAGAGCGCGCCGCAATAGGAATTGATGGCTACAGCGCGGCTGTCAGTCGGTGGCTGGGCGAGTCGCCACCTACCTTCGATGACCCAGCCAAAGAGGCTGCCATGAAGAATCTCTTCAGTGATTCGCGGGTTGCCCTGATATATGGCGCGGCTGGCACGGGTAAGTCCACGATGGTGAACTACATCGCTAGTTACTTCAACGCGAACCGCAAGCTCTTTCTTGCTCAGACTCACCCAGCGCTTGACAATCTCAAGCGAAGGGTGAACGCGCAGAATGCAACCTTTCGTACCATAGCCAGCCAGATCTGGAGAAGCGCAACGGAGCCAGAGTATGACTTGCTCATAATTGATGAGTGCAGCACGGTCAGCAACTCCGACCTCGTCAAGATTCTTGAAAAGACATCCTTCAAACTCTTAGTTCTTGTCGGTGACGTGTATCAGATCGAGTCAATTCAATTTGGCAATTGGTTTGCTGCCATTCGCTCCTTCATTCCCGATTCGTCGATCTTCGAACTCACGACGGCATTTAGAACGAAAAACGAGGGTCTACTTCGGCTTTGGAACAAAGTGCGGAGGATCGACGACGACGTTGCTGAAGCCATCTCACGAGGTGGTTATTCACGTGTGCTCGATAGAAGTTTATTCGAGGAGTCTCGCGAAGATGAGATCATTCTCTGCCTTAACTACGACGGTCTATATGGAATCAACAATGTGAACCGATTCCTTCAGAGCAGTAACCCTAATCCAGCAATCGAGTGGGGCGCGTCTACCTACAAAGTCGGTGACCCGATCCTCTTCGATGATACGAACCGGTTTAAGCCGATAATCTTCAACAACCTCAAGGGGAAGATAGTTGGAATTTCTCGAACAGCCAGCAAGATCCAGTTTGACGTAGAACTTGACACAGCGATCACTGCATTCGATGTTGAGAGTGTGGATCTCGAGTGGCTCGGAGAATCGGTCATTCGCTTCATCGTTCATGAATACGCGAGCAGTGACGAAGACGACGACTCGATCAGCACGAAAGTGCCCTTCCAAGTGGCTTATGCGGTATCCATTCATAAGGCGCAGGGGCTCGAGTACGACTCCGTCAAGATTGTGATCACCGACGACAATGAGGAAGACATCTCTCACAGTATTTTCTATACGGCGATAACGCGGGCTCGCGAGAATCTGCGAATATTTTGGACTCCCGAGACTCAGTACGCCATTATGACGAAACTTCAACACAAGACGAACCTGAAGGACCTGCATATTCTCTCGAAGAGGCGCGGGCTCGTACTTCCCTCGATCCGTTAATCTGCGCCAGTTTCGCGGTTGACACCGCTTCCAGGTCGACGTGAATTTTCAACAGTTAACTGAGATCTAATTCATCGATGGCCCCGTTATGGTCTCATCGGAAGATTGTCTTCGTAAGCGAGGGGCGGGATTGACCGCAATCCCACCCCTGCGCTGCTTACTTGGATCCCGTGCCACGCGACTTGCCAGCGTCAGAGCGCTTCTTGCGCCAAGACCCGTCGTCATTGCGCGCCCTGGGCTCCTTCCCAACGTAAGGGCCTTGCTTGGACCCAGCACGTCTGTCGGTCATCTTTACCTCCTTTCTCCGCTCGCAGTCACTACGGTTGATCTTCCCAAGAGGGTGCGACAGGTCGAACTACCCCTAGTGGGACTTGCAGTAGTCACACTTCGGGCGACCGGCCATTCCGGTACGCCGGTTAGCGAGCTTGATGCGTGAACCGTCGGGACACTCACTTAGGTCGTGGTATACGTCACGGTGACCCGGATCTTCTTTCTCCGGGGTCAACGTGTGGTAGCGCTCAACTCTCATTCTTCACCTCCTTTTTGCACTATGAGCTTCAGCGCAAGCGAAACCTCGTCGGTGTAATTACGCTGGTGTCGTTCAAAGTATCCGGCGTCGGTTGTGCGTCACAAGAACTACAAGTTGAGGAAAATCCTGTGGATAACTCGCACCGAATCCCCCTTTTTTTCAATCAAGTGGGGCGAAACCCTTTACCTGTCGCGCAAGTTTCTTCTAATTCACAGGCGCTGGGGTCGAGGCCCACCAGGAGTTTTGTTGGGGAACCGTGCGGTTTGTGCCGGACATAATACGTTTATGAGGCGCGAATTCGAAAACGCTACCGACGGCGAATTGTGGGCACTCGCCGCATCCAATCGGGAAGGCCGCGCATTTGGAGAGCTTTTTGAGCGCCACGTCGACAGCGTCTACAACTTCTGCTTTAGAAGAACTGGCTCATGGAGCGCCGCCGAAGATCTGACCAGCCTCGTCTTTCTGGAGGCGTGGCGTAGACGGAAAGAAGTTCAACTTTCTGGTGATTCGATTCTACCCTGGCTATTTGCAGTCTCAATTAACTGTTGTAGAAATCTCGAAAGGACCTCACGGCGTCATCGGCGGCTCCTAGCAAAACTTAGTGGGTCGAAGCAGAGCGAATCTTTCGAGAACGCGGCCAATCAGAGAATTGATGATGAACGCCTGATGTCCAGTGTCCTCGCCACGTTCAATCGTTTGCGACCTGAAGAACGAGATGTCATCACGCTATGCGATTGGTTTAACTTGACGTACTCTGAGGCCGCCATTGCGCTAGATATACCTTTAGGCACGGTGCGTTCGCGCCTCAGCCGAGCTCGCGCAAATCTTCGAAATCTCGCCGATGTCAACGACGGTAACCGCGCAGGCGTGGGCAATGCCGCACGCATTAATAATCTTGAAGGAGACAAATGATGCTCATTGACGAACTCCCCCCTCAACGATCAATGCCGGCTGCGGAACGACACTTGATGCGGCGGGAACTAGAAGCAACAATAAGCAAGTCCACTCGGAGTTGGTGGCGACTTGGCAGAGGCATGTCTTTGGGGTTGGGCATCGTCGTCATCGTGGCTGGCAGTGCCGCTGCAGGGATGCTCATTCCCACAAAAGGCACGCTTCCTTACGTAGGAAATGGAACGCTGCAATGGCAGCAGGTTCCCGATTACATTGCAGTCGCGACATCCTCGGGAGCGCTAGCAGGGTATGCCCCGCGAAGTGACGTACTGCTTCCGGCGTCCGACAATGGAAAGCCAGTACCGAACGGATTTGGTTCCGTGCCGGTGCCCGTATACGCCAGCAACCTCAAGACTCTCGTGGGGCATTTGTACCCGGGCATCGGCTTCGTTCCTCTCGGCACGTCACCAGCTTCGCTGCGGTGCGAGCCGGAGAGTGTCATTCAAGGGACAACAACGAGCACCATTCCCTGTCCGAATGTATCTTTGACGCTTCCAAACGTCGTCGGCATGAGCACGCCCGCCGCAGCAGGCGAACTATCCGGATTGGGAGTTTTCGTAAACGTGGTCGACGTCAATTCCCCTACCGCTCCTTTGGGCACGATCGTGAAAATGTCGCCATCGGGAGGAAGCAAAGTTCCGGCGCGAACGATGATCACCATTGAGAACGTCTCCAGTAACAACTAAACGAGTTCAAGCTTTGCGCCAATGGGGACCGCTGAAGCGTCAAAAGCTCGTTGGGAGGCCAAGGTGACCTCAAGTCAGCTCCCGGCCCCCCAATGAGATTTATCCTCTATTGACCCCCGGAAGATGTCGTGATAATTGGTTCGCCTCCAGAGATGGAAAACTCGCCTATAACCGTGGTTCCGTCGGACTCATAGACGGGAATCGTTGCCGCCTGATGAGTTTGCTCATCCCATGCAAGAGCTTGCTGTGGACTCGCTATGTTGCCACCTGAAGCCGAATTAAGTTGCGCAAAGTAGACGTAACCGATCTCGCCGTTTGTGGCTGATGCCAACACCAGGTCCGGTGGGGTCGCTGCGCCCAACGCCGAACCGTAAGTCTGTCCATTGGCGTTAGTCGGAAAGGTTGCTTCAGCCACGAAATGAGAGTGTCCCGCTGCTGCAGCACTTACGACGCTACCGATACCTACTCCTGTTATCGATCCGAGAGCCAATGCACCAACGGCGAGCACTGACATCCTGGCGTTCATTTTCGCTTTCTTGAATATTGTCATCGTTCCTCCTAGGGAAAATTGAGTTCTGGACTCATGTCTGTGTGATAAGCGTCGTAGCCACTGCCCGTCCAAGCCTTCGACTCGCCATAGCTGTAATAGGCGCCGGTTCCGCAGTAGGTCCCATTCGTGGGGTAACCAAGTCCGGCAGCCGGCCCTGAGTTGTATTCCCACGGAGACTGCTTGCACAGCGTTCCGTTTCCCTCATACAATCCAGCCCATACGCCGATGTACCCGGAAGGCACATTCACATAGTTCGTCGTTTGGGCCGTAGTGATGGCATCGGTGCCCGTGTTATTGACCGCTGCTTGATTTTCGTACGAGTACCCATCCACTGTTCCGGTGTCTTTCCAATTACTATCGGCTTGCGCTGCAAATGCAGCCATCGCGCCCGCCGGAATGAGCACACCTAACAAAAATGCGCATACGACAAGTCTCCTAAGACTTCTGTTCTCTTTTTCTTTCATCCCTACTCCTAACTCGTTCCAAGTCTTGGAACACGCCAGAAGGTACGACTGGCGCGACAAGCTGGAATAACGTCATGAACAAATATCGGCGGGACATCTAGTCGAAATACGTCGATGCAATTAGGAAGAATGCGCATTGATTCGAGGAAGATCGCGGGCGCCTTGGACGTGGCAACGGGGAATTTTTAATTTCTAGTTTAGGAATTTTCTTTTCTCAATTTCTCGACCTCCAAACGCCGAGTTCGAGTTGGATAATCACTGCACTTAATCAAGGGTGCGTCAGATACGGATCTCTATAACGACTTCGTGACCATCTGCGAATCTATTCTTGACAATCCTGCGTGGGCATCGTCTGGATCAACTGCAATGACAATGAAGAACGGCATGCGATTACGATTACCGGTGCCCAGCCGCTTCCCACACAAAGTCTTTTGGGCTAGCGGCGGCCCTCGAAACGAAGCCAGGTTTCCCCCACGACCTGGTCTAAACAGGCCTCATTTTAGGCCTCACCTTTCTGCAACCTCACGAGACCAGATGGACCAGAACAACAGATATCGCTGAAAACAAACGACTAGAACAACCGGATTGACCTCACGCAACCGTTAGAAAGTTTCTTTTAATCCTCAGGCGCTGAGATCGAGACCCAGGCGGCCCACCAGGAGTTTTGGAGCAATTCTGAGCCTTAGACCAGAAACATAATCCCTGCCGATCCCGAGCAGGCCTCAAAACGGGCCTCCGATTCTCGCAGCAGATGAAGAGGATTAGCGAGTCTTTGACAACGAACCGGTTTATTGGTGGCCGGGAAATTTCCACGCTTACCGTGGATGCAATGGCGCGATACAAACGAACTCCAGCATCGAAGTTGGTGGTCAGAACTCAGCCTGAACTCGTCGAGGAGCTTCGAAAGCAATTTGAGCTCTTAAAGAGCGCGTGTGACCGATACGACCAAGGTAACGAGCTCGAGGTGATCCACATTGCGGCCCGCCTTCGAGTGATCTTGGAGGGACCGCAGGCACTGATCGGCAGACTGCATCTTTCGAAGGCCTTAAGGTTCCGCGACACGTCAACGCACCGACTGGACCCCAATCAGAGTGTTCTCATCGCCAACATTGGTGTCGAGATCACTCAAGGTGTAGGTGCAAAATGGATTCCTCTTTTCGAGCGTTGGCCTGACGGACAACCTAAGCCTCCGCCGCAACGCTTCGATGCATGGTGGTCCGAGCCCATAATGCCCATGAGTACGCCGGACGGACTCGACCGAACCCCTCGTTATAGCCGACAGCGTCTCGTCCTCGCCATTGCAAATCAGGACGGTGGTGCGCACGTTGGAAATCGTGACTCAGACTACGACGAACTGACGCGCGACCACTTCACCCTTGAGGTTGCGTTTCGTGGTGCAGAAGGAGAGACCGGATTTCAGCCCGTCCAAGGGAACGCCGTCCATGTCTGTGTGCGCCAGGTCGCGTATGAGGTCTTAGGAACTCTCTCGCTCGATCTACCAGGTGCACTTAAAACCCGCGGCCTGTAGGGTCCAGGAGTTAGTTCTGATACCAATTTCTTCACGCTTGTGCGGTTGCCGAGACTTGATCAGCGAGAAGATTCTCTCTAAGTCAGGCTAACTGGCTAGCACGAAGCGCGCTCGTTCAGTTCTGAGCATCTCGTAAGGAGACATGAACTTAACCCCAAGCCCAATACAGGCGTTTGGAATCTTGATTTTTTTGACCGAGTTGGCGGGGACTTCATGCGAGACAACAACCAAACCGCGCGTGCGCTTGCGCCACGAGATAGTTAGTCCGCTACCTGGAGAAATTGATTGACGGCACCCACCTCGAATCCGGCCCCGTGGCCCAATTGCTGGCAAGCGCCAAACTCGAGATGTGACACGAGGAAGTTTGAACCTCCCGCCTTCGCCCAGTCAGATAGATCGTCCCCACCGCCAATCAGTTCATCACGAACTTTCTCAATGCTGAAGACTTTGCCAATTTGATTGCTGGAGTCGAGCCACTCCCAGAAAGCTGGACAAAAGTCGAAGCCGTGGTGGAGATTCTTGGCTTGAATGAAAATGTTTGAGTCAAGCGGCATCATCCGACCCCGAGGCGAGTGGCGAGTTCGTTGAATGTCTCCAATTTCTTGAAGCCCAGCATCTGAAACGCGTCTCGGTAGAGGTCTGACCCTCTTGAGCACTTTCAATGATCGCTCTTACTCGCGTTGGCTGTGTGTTGTAAAAGTTGCCTCCCCCGCCTCCAGAAGACAGGATCGCGAGACGTAGTCGCGCACGGTAAGCGCGGAGGTCGCCGAGGCGGTGAAGAACGTGGGCGAATACGCCACGCCCGACTCATCGAGCGAGAACGTTACTGAACCGAAATCTGCCAAGGTTGTGACGTCTGGAGGGATAATGGGACTTGAGGTAGCCGGTCGTTCGACGATCGCTTCGGCGGTTTCCCCTGTGAAGGCGATCCCTTCATTCCCGGTCACGTAAACCTCTTGACCAGTGTTGACGTCATAGACAACGAAACTTTCGACGTCGGCGCCAAGGTACGTAACGTCCACTTCAATCGCGTCGCCGCCGGAAGCGAATTCCGGATACAGCACGATGTCGGGCTCTGATGGTAAGAGTTCGGTAAAAAATTGGCCATTGTCGTTTCCCCCGATGGTGGCGACGGTGCCGGCCTGTGCCAGATCACCATTCGTATCGAACTCAGTGAAATGAAAACACCTCAATGATGTCCCCATTTGTCGCGTTCACGACGACGCTCGCCTGCGTATTGACAGCAGTCGAGTTTGGAGAAAATGACGCTATTGCCAACCCCGAGAATGTTACGACGTACGCCGGAACGTTGCTCGCCACTAGACCGCTAACCCCGGATGCATTAGTGGTCGTGTATTCGTCGTCCGTAAAGCTCCCGACGTTCACCGCAACGCCACTTGCCTCGGACGACAACGACCCGAGGCGCAACTGTGCCGCTGATATGGCCTGCGCCGCCGTCACCGTGAGAGTGTTCTGCTGGGAACTTGGCAATGGCTCGAGGCTAACGCCGAGGGCGGTTTGCGCGGTTGAGGGAAGTGGGGAATACGTGGCGATCGTCGTTCCTCCCTGTGCCGCAAGTGAAGGAACCAGCGCTGCGCCGCTCGCAAGAGCGAGCGCTGAAAATAGAATAGAGCGCTTTCGCATGGTTAGGCCCCTCTCACTTTGTCCAGATGTGAAACTTGCTGTCAGTGGTATCCCAAGCTGCTCCGTAATTGGAGTAGGTCGAGGAGACAGATAGGCCAGAAGGTGCGACCGTTGACCCACCGCGAGTTTTCTTTATGAGCATATTTGAGAAGTACGTTGGGTTGGACGCTGTGCCCGGCATACTGTCCCCTGGGAAATTTGTCTCACCACTCCAGTAGGGAACCCACGGTGCTGTCCAAACGACTGCGGGATCGAACGGCGTAGTTGCCAGAAGAGTCGAGTCATTATCGACATACATCTCAATGTCCGCAGCATTAAAGTCGTAAATTTCGTCGTACCGAGGAGATCCAGACGGCGGTTCGTTCCCAATCTTTAGGGTAAACGAAGCGCCCGATTGGCTGTACTCGGCGAACATGAAAGGTACCGTGTCTCCGTCCACCATGAGATAGCCCGATTGTGCGTATCCGCCACTGGCAGAGTCCGCCATCATCGCCCATACGGCTGTCAAACCGTTGGAATTTCCGCAAAACGTTGGCACGTTTGTCGTTATGTCTGCGGAAACGTAGTAGTTAGTTTGTGGAACATCGTTTGTGCCATCGAAGTTCTTCGCCTCCGTGCCACACGACACGGCTTGTGCGGGGGACGGAGTTGCGATGATCGGAATCGCAACCAACGACGAAACGAAGACGATGGCAGTGACAACACTCCTGCAGCGGTGAGACCTAGCAAAGGCCATGGGACCTTCTCTTTGACTAGAGGCATATCACCGAAACTCGGGATTGTCAAAGCAACATCCCGACAATTATTGAGTTGACGATTTCAAGCCCATAATGCTTCGAATTAGCTCATTTGACAATGACTTCATTGCGTTTGGAGTGAGATTCGCGCCCTCGTGTCGGTGCTCGGTTTCCTCTTGGATACTTGTTTTTAGTGTTTGAGTCACTTATCTGAAAGTCGACATTGGCACCCAGATAATTGAGCAACGAAATGAGTTGCGGAAAAGATTTGGAATAGTTGGTTGGATCGGTGAGTCTGTAAAGTTGTGCTGGCGAGGTTCCAAGTGCCTGGGCCACTTCACGAGCTGTTCTTCGCGATGACTTCATTCGATTCTGAGCTTCTACGGATAGTCGGTACAGCAGAAGCTCCGCAATGTAAGTCGGATCTTGATTGACTTCTCTTACAGAATCGATGTGGACAGAACCCTCTCGTCCTGAGCTGAGCAAATAGGTGAATCCTTCACTTCCCAGTTCGAGATCAGGTGCGACGTGAACCACAGGATCCGCTCCGCTTGGAGCAGGTTCTGTCTTTGAGTATGGAAAGGTATAAGTCCGACTTCTGGTGTTCACCTCAAATGCGCGTCGGCGACCGTTGGCGGTCACACTCATTATTTTCATAATTTTCCTTCACTTTCAATTTCACTAATAAGTTTCAGTATGCGGCTACTCGCTGATCCCTCCATCGGACATCCGTTCTCTAGATCCCATTTCACGATCAGTCGCCCATCTCGATAAACGTGTACGTGCCTGGGACTGTGGTCGCCCACCCACTGGAGAAAGACGAAGTTGCCACGGCGAATCTTCGGCACGAGGATATGTTACCAGGGATGGTAACAAGCGCGTAAGCATGCTTCATCTCGATATAGGTAAAGACCGCCTATCTGCAAAAAGCCCGCCTCGGTCGATCTCTGAAAGCGGATGATTTAGTTGTACGCCGAAGTTTGTGCGGTAGGAGGATGAGTCAGTCCGTTTTTCGCTGGGGAGCTCAAGTCCTACAGCGAGCTGGTCCGTTTTCCTTGTCGTCGCTTCTGTACCATCAGTCCGGTACGGGCTGGGCGAGCAACTTCAACCTAACGGTCGCTCATTGAAGGTTCGAGGGTCTGTCTGCAGCATTCCACGATTGCACCGAACGCCACTCCAGTTTGTTTTTTTCGGAGCGTTTCCACAACATGCCCTTACTTCAACTCAGAACTTTGGCGCATGCGCGGCGGCCGATCATCTTTGACTCATGGGGTCGGCGGTGGCGATCCTGGTCGTTTATGCACAACCCGAGTTGTTGCCTTTGATCTATGAAGGTCTGCATACTTCGAGCGAATATTTTAAGGTGAGTGACGGATAGTAAGAGCAACCCGATCCTGAATGGTGGCGAATCACAATCGTGCAAGACGGCGCAGTATCGGTGGGCGCCTCTGATCTTTCGCTCCTCCCCACGACAAAGCAGGCCTCATTTTAGGCCTCATATTTGCGCAACACCAATAGACCAGATAGACCAGAACAACAGATTTACTTGAAAACTAACGACCGGAACATCGGGATCGACACCACGCAACCATTTGAAAGTTTCTTTTAATCCCAAGGTGCCGGGATCGAGACCCGGGCGGCCCACTACTTAAATGTATTAGTTCGGTTCCTACTGGACAAAAGACCTTCGGGACCTCCTTTACGGAACTTCGGTACCTGCTTGACAGACCTTCAGGACCTCCTTGACACTCGGCCGCCACTGACCTTGGCTGTGGTCGAGGGAGGTGGCCATGTTGTGGGAGTCCAGCAAAATGGAGCAGCGTTACGACGCCGTGCTTGGCGTCATTCGAGATGGTTTTACGGTCACAGAAGTGGCCCAGAAGTTCGGCGTGAGTCGCCAGAGTGTGCACACCTGGCTCCAGCGCTACGAAGAAGGTGGTCTCGAAGCACTGAAGGAACGATCGTCGAAGCCGACAACGTCGCCAGCGCAGATCGAGGGCCACATTGAAGCACGCATCCTGGAGTTGCGTCGCCACCACCCCAGTTGGGGTGCGGTGCACTTGCGTTATCAACTGCAACGTGAAGGTATCATGCCACTGCCCTCGGAGTCCTCGGTCTATCGAGCACTCGTGCGCTCGGGACTGATCGAAGAGAAGTCCCGTCGAAAGAAGCTCCCGAACAAGAAGCGCTGGGAGCGCGGTCGTCCCATGGAGCTCTGGCAGATGGACGTCGTCGGAGGACTACTTCTCGAGGACGGCACCGAGTGCAAGATCCTGACCGGCATTGACGACCACAGCCGCTTTATGGTGTGCGCTGGAGTGATGACCCGAGCGATCAGTCGCCAGGTCTGCGGACATTTTGCGGCCTCGCTGACGAAATACGGCGCGCCCGAAGAGATATTGACGGACAACGGCAAGGTCTTCACCAATCGATTCGGACTGACGCCGACCGAGGTCCTCTTCGATCGACTCTGTCGCGACAACGGGATCAACCATCTCCTCACGGCGCCGTTCTCACCGAGCACGAACGGCAAGGTCGAACGCTTTCATCGAACGCTGCGTCACGAGTTCCTGACCGCGCGAGTCTTCTCCTCAGTCGACGCCGCGCAACGTGAGCTCGACGCGTGGATAATCCTCTATAACACCGAACGACCGCACCAGAGTTTGAAGATGGCGACCCCCTCGACCCGCTTCTGGGAACGCCCGCACGACATTCCCGCTCCGGCGCTCGATCTCGCGGCCCTCGACGATCGAAGCGGTGACGACTGGGTGTCACGCACGATTTCGGTGAACGGCATCATCTCCATCTCCAATCAGGTCTTCAGTTGCGGCAAGCAACGCAGCGGCCACTTGGTCGACGTGCACGTCCTCGACACCCTCTTGCAGGTCTGGGACGGCAATGAACTCATAAAGACCGTTCCGAGAACAACGAAAGGAGAAGTGCGGAAGAAAAGGGCGGAGCCGCACCGCCAACGCATTAAGTGAAAGAATGTGTCAAGGAAGTCTTGAAGGTATTTAGACAAGCGGCTCTCGGAGTCTTACAGGCCCACTACTTAAATGTGTTCTATCTCGGTTGATGCCATACAAACCGATAACGGATGATCTGTTACTGAGTAACGCCTGATGCGTGACACGATAACGGCTGAACCTTGACACTTTGCCCCTCACCGGCGTCGAATGAGACGTCGAGGAGGTGCCCGGTGCTAAAGGACATCAGCAAAATGGAACAACGCGTGCGTACAATCGTAAGGTGCACCTGGCCCAACTGAACATCGGCTGGCTGAAGGCTCCGATCGACGATCCGATGATCGACGACTTCCGGAACAACCTGGCTCACATTAACGCGCTAGCCGAAGCCAGTCCGGGGTTCATCTGGCGCCTCCAGGACGAGAGCGGCGACGCGACGAGCATCAAACCCTTCGGCGACGAGTTGGAGATCGTCAACCTCACTGTGTGGGAGTCGGTCGAGGCGTTGGCCGATTTTGCCTACCGGTCGGGGCACTTCGAACTTCTCCGGCGTCGGCGAGAGTTCTTTGAGGCGCCAGACAAGCCGATCCTGTGCCTGTGGTGGATTCAAGAGGGGACGGTGCCCACGGTGGAACAAGCCATCGCCCGCCTCGACCACCTACGAGCGTATGGGCCCACTACGGAGGCCTTCACTTTCCGCCATCGTTTCGAGCCTGACGCCGGCGCGGCTCAACTAGGCAGCGACCTCGACACTTGTCCCGCGTAGTGGATCGCGCTCTCTAGCCTCGCCCGGGCCTGTCGAGCACGACAACGCCGACAACGTCCTGTGTAACTTAACCAGGGCTGAAACGCTCTTTCTTACCCGTCTCGAGAATTAAGGTGATGCGACAAAAGCGACGGTTCACGCCGACGACTCGCAATCTTCGCAGCCCCGGCTTGGCGCCGACTGAATTCTTGTGGTGAAATTCGAGTCGTGACCACGCGACTCGAGATCTCCCGTGACATCGCCGCCTCACCCGAGGCGGTCTATGCCGCCATCTCCGACGTGAGACGCATGGGTGAATGGTCCGAAGAGTGCCTAGCCTGCGAATGGCACGAGGGCTACGACGGTCCGACAGTCGGTGCAACCTTTGATGGCCACAACCGCAACGACCATCACGAATGGACCACGCAGGGCAAAGTCATCGAGGCTGACCAGGGTCGAGCATTCGCCTTTGAGTGCTCGATGTTTGGCTTCCACTACTCGAACTGGGGGTATCGCATCGATCCGACGGAATCGGGATGCCGCGTGACCGAGTGGTGCGAGGATCTGCGTCCCGAGTCCGCCATGGAACTAAGTGCCAAGATCTCTGGCGTCGCCGACCGGGCGGAACGAAACCGTCAGACGATGAGCGGGACACTCGAACGTCTCGCCGCCGCCGTGGAGATCTCTGTCAGAACACGAGGCGCTAATTGAGGTGCGGTGCGATGAGGTACTTCTCGCCAGTCGCTTGCTTGCTGTAGCGGGCGAGCGATTCAGGCGCGAGAGCACCCGCCAGCGACACCTCTTCGCTGTAATTGCTCGCGAACGTTGTGGTTAATTCCGCGGCCACGCGAGATCGCAGCTCTTGGAATACTTCTGGTCCCACACTTTGCAAGAAGGGAGTGAGGAGCCAGCCGCCGACCGTCCAGGAGAATCCAAAGTTTCGCGCGATGACTGTCGGGCTTGGATCAAGACCGCCGTAAATGTAGGCCTGCTTGCGGGTTGATGAACCGTAACGCGAATACTGGGTCGTATGGGCGTTTGCAGCCGCCTCCATGGCTGTGAGTATCTGGCCGACGAGACGACCACCACCGATGGCGTCGAAGGCAAGTGTTGCACCAGTCTCTTTAGCCGCGGCGATGAGTTCATCCATGAAGGACGGCGATGACGAGTTACAGACGTGTGTAGCGCCGCATTCGCGCAGCATGTCCTCGTGTTCAGTCTTGCGCACGATATTGACGAGTGGAACTCGTTCCTCCACACAAAGCTTGACGAGCATCTGTCCGAGGTTTGACGCTGCGGCGGTGTGCACGAGACCGGTGTGTCCTTCTCGACGCATCGTCTCCACCATTCCTAGGGCGGTCAATGGATTAACAAATGAAGAGGCACCCGCTCTCGCCGGGGTGCCTTCGGGCAGCACGAGGCAGGTCGCGGCGTCTAGAACTCGAAACTGCGAATACATCGAACCCCCCGCAGCCGACACAGTTCTGCCGATCAACGACTGCGCCAAGGGGGATTCTCCGCCCGCGACCACGGTGCCCGCACCTTCGTTTCCTACCGTCATTGACGTGCCTACACGTGCTGTCAATCGTGGAAGTGCTCCCTCGGGAAGTGCCATCGTGACAACCGGCCGGTCGGCGGTTCCGGCGAACGAAGCGGACAAAGTGTCCGCTCCTGCCAGCAAGAGCCCTAGATCTGAAGGATTGATCGGCGAGGCCTCCACGCGAAGCAGCACCTGATCACCGTAGGGTGTGGGAATTGGAACGTCAACCAGCGACAGTTCAACAGTTCCGTCCTCGCTCACGAGTGAGCGAAGTTCAAGTCCCTGCTTCGGAGGAACTGACGCCACGTTTCGTACTCCGTTTCTACGCTTTGCGGACGTCAGTCGAACTGCCATTCACGTCAACGTTGTCATTCCCCGCCGGCACGCCGACACCGCCCTCGCCCCTCGTTCCGAACAGGATCGTGATCACCGCGTCGGCATGGGTCTCAATGGCCTCGCGGGTTTGTGGGTCGAACCCACTCAGCCGACGACATTCGGGCGCCAGTACGAAGATCGTCGCGCCGGCACCGGTGATGATGTAGTAGAGGTGTGCCGCCGGGATGGATACCATCTCACCGCGTTCGACCAATCGTGAGAAGAGCGAAACGGTCATCTCGTAGAGCGGGCGAATATGGTGGTCGACTAGCCAGTCCATGCGCACGTCGTCAACCTTGCACTCCTGGGTGATGATTCGGTGCAGTTGCGGGTGGGCGGCGGAGAAATAGATGAACTCGCGAACTATCAGTTTGGCGATCAACAACTCGTCCACTCCCCGCAAGCCTTCGAGGCGACTCGTGAGCATTTGGTTGAGTTCGCCGAAGAGCCCGTCCACCGCCGCTGTCCAAAGCTCGTCCTTCGATCGGAAGTGATAGTTCAGCAGCGGCTGGGTTACACCCGCCCGCGCCGCGATTTCACGGGTGGTGGCCCCTTCGAAGGATCGATCGGAGAAAAGGTCGAGAGCGGCGGCGAGGATCCGCTCACGGGTGCCATCGGCGGAAGGGCGAGTGGTCCTCGCGGGCGTAGGAGTGGGCGAGATCGTCACGACTTCCAGCGTAATCACCTGATTAAGAATTGACAAGGTTACTGATCATATGATCAAATAGCGCGATCGTCTGGATGGCGGACGAGGTTTCGGGGGGGCTGTGACCTGCATTGAGAGTGGTGGCTTGGAGATCGTCCAGATGCGGCCCGTGGTACCGACGGCACTTAGAGCGACGTTCCGCATAACCGGCATAAGACACTGCGTACCCGAAGTGGACTCGCTCGGCGACGCCAGGAATGCTCCTATGGCCGTGGCGGTGGCATCGTTCGCAACGACACCGCACGGGACGCACCGATTCGCTCGGCCAACCCGCCCCGATCGGGACCTCTCCCCTACGCACCGCGCCGAGGGATTGCGGAAACCGATCGAGTCCCCCGTAGCGCCTGCACGGGTTTTCGCTCGAACGCGGCACGACGTCGTTGGCCGTTCGTCTGAGGACAAGTTCCGGAGCCCGACCGAGGACGTCGTCAAGGGCGGCGGTTGGTCTGGCATCGGTGTTCCCCCAATGCAGTGAAGTCAGTTGAAGTGATCAGGTTGCGAACGCAGCTTGAAAATCTAAGGGAGGTTAAGTGGTGGATTCAAGATTTCAATTGAGAAAGGGAGGGTTGGCCGTCGCATCCGCGACGCTGGCACTCGTGACCTTGGGCGGGATGATGGTAGGAGTCACCGCCTCCGGCGCGTCTCGAATGACGACGAAGACGGGACTCGCGTACGCGCGGACGCAGATCGCTAAGTACTCGGGCCAAGCGGAGTTGCCGACAGTCTTGCCCGTGAAGCACATTGCCAGCCTCAAGGGAAAGACGGTCTGGTATGTACCGCTCACGAACGCCGCCGACTCGCTGGCTGGCATGGGTACCACCATGGCCGAAGCGCTGAAGAAGGTCGGTGCGAATGTTCAGGTGTGTGACGGCGGCGGGTTACCCACCACTGTCGCGACGTGCCTGACCAGTGCGGCCCAGCAGGGCGCTGCTGCGGTGGTGACGTCCTACATCGACTACGACATGGCGCCAACCGGGTTCCAAGCCCTCGCCACCGCCGGCATCCCGGTCATCGTGGGCAGTGAGCCACCCGACCCCGGCGTCACGGCCACCAAGAACCTCCAGTTCACCTACGGCACTGCCGTGAACGACCTTGCCGGTGAGGCGATGGCCTGGGAAACGATCCTGCAGAGTCACGGCACAGCCAATGTCCTGGTCCTTCGTCTCACGGACTCAACGTCCACGACAGCTACGGGCAATATTGAGATCTCCCAAATTAAGAAGTACTGCCCGGGTTGCACGGTGACTTCAATCGACATCCAGACAGCCGCACTCAGCCAGGTGCCGTCGAATGTCGCAGCAGCTCTCACGGCGAATCCCAGCATTAACTACATCACGGTCCCCGTCGACAACTACTTGCCGCCGGTCACCGGTGCACTCGCGGCGGCCGGCCTGACGAGCAAGGTTCGCGTTATTTCGGCTGACGGCGGTTTAGCGGGGCTCCAGGATGTTGCGGCAGGATCGCTTCTCGCAGACGCCGGCGGCTCGATTGAGTTCATTGGCTGGCAGTACGCTGACGCCGTCATTCGAATTCTTTCAGGTGACCCCGTTTCGCCAGCACCGGTCGGCCCGGTTCGGATATTTACGAAAGCCAACATCGGTCGAATAACCCTGAACGAGAATCAGTACCTCACCATGAACTGGTACGGCATTGGTGAGGCCGCGTTTGAGGCTCCGTTCCTCAAGGCCTGGGGAGTCAAGTAGTCATGACTGTTGAGGCCACTCCACGTCTGACGGTGTCGAACGTCTCCAAGACGTTCAACACCAACCGCGTGCTCAGTGGCCTCAACATGGTCATCCAGCCGGGAGAGATCCACGGACTAGTGGGTGAGAACGGATCGGGGAAGTCGACCCTCGTCAAGATCCTCACCGGCTATCACGAATGTGACGACGGCGCGTCCATTGAAGTCGACGGGCGCCCCGTCTCGGTTCCGGTCCAGTGGGACGAGATCCATCGAGCCGGTGTCTCCGTCGTCCACCAGGACTTCGGCCTCATCGACCACCTGTCAGTGGCGGAGAACATCAGCGTCGGTGGCTTCGAGAGATCACGGCTGGTCCGCAAAATAAGCTGGCGGCGCCAGTACGAGATCGCCGAGGATTCACTGGCCCGCATCAAGTCGACCGTCGCGCCTTCGGCACTGGTCGGATCGCTGCCGGAATCTCAGCGAGCGGCCGTCGCCATGGCGCGCGCCATACGTGACCTTCCTCACGGTTCGGGCCTCATCATCCTTGACGAATCAACGCGCTCGCTCAACCGCGAAGAACTCATTGAGTTCTACGAAGCCCTGGGACTTGAAGTGGCCAAGGGCATGTCCGTCCTGCTGGTGAGCCACGGTCTGCTCGAAGTGATGCTCGTCACGAACCGTGTGACAGTACTTCGTGACGGGGTGGCCACGGGTGAATCGCTGCGAACGAACGACCTGAGCGAACAACGGATTGCCCGGCTGATGCTAGGCCGCAACATCAGCCAGATAGAGCGCAGTCCCTCGCCCGCTGTCTCGACGCCAGCGGTCGAGGTGCGTCACCTCAGCGGTGACGCTGTCCACGCGTTGGACTTCAGCATCGGACAGGGTGAGATAGTCGGGATCACTGGGCTGAGCGGCGTCGGCTTCGAGTCGATCCCCTATTTGTTGTCGGGTGCGCGGCCCGCGAGCAGCGGATCCATCACCATCGATGGAAGGACCCTCGAACTCGTCGGTTCGTCGGTGCGAGCGTGCGCGAAGGCGGGAGTCGCGCTCTTACCCGAACGTCGCGATCGCGACGGGCTCGCCTTCGAGGCGACGATCCGTGACAACATCGCGTTACCGACCGTGGGGCGCCGAGGCCGTTGGTGGTTCCTCGGGCACAAGTGGCAGGCCGAGATGGCTCGCGAGTCCACCGAACGGTTCGGTATTCGCCCACCAGACCCCTCACTCCTGATCCGCCAGCTGAGCGGGGGAAACCAGCAGAAGGTTCTGTTGGCGAAGTGGCTCACCGTGGGACCACGTTTCCTCATACTGCACGAACCCACCCAGGCCGTTGACGTCGGCGCGCGCCAGGACATTCTTCGACAGATTCAATTGGTGGCGAGCTCGGGGGTGTCGGTGCTCATCGTCACTGTCGAGATACTTGATCTGACCGAAGTCTGTGACCGCATCCTGGTATATGCACCGAGCGGGTCGCTCAGCGAATCCCCAAGTCGCACACCCGACGACATTTTGGACCTGGTGTACGGACAGAGCCGGGTGTGAATCAAAAATGACCAAGGAAAACGACTACCGAGAGCAGTTTGAAGACGTGACCGTGAAGCCCGGTGAGGTCATCGGCCCCGGCGACACCGAGCTCGATTTCGTGGAGGTCTCGCACCTGGTCCAAGTACCAGCGACGCCCTCGGCACTCGGGCGACGAACTCGATGGATCCTCAGCCGTTACGCGATATTGCTGGTTTGGGGCGTCATGGCCCTCTTCTTCTACTGTGTCCGTCCCGACACCTTCGGGCGGCTGTCGGCTTTCCAGGCCATCTTCGGATCGCAGTCGACCCTGGTGTTTCTGGGCGTCGCTGCCCTAATAACGCTCTCCGTCGGGGAGTTCGACTTGTCGATCGCCTCGATTATGGGACTCTCAGCGACCACGGTCCCCGTGCTCGTCTCGCTGCACAACTGGAACGTGGCGTGGGCGTGCGCCTTCGCTTTAGCGCTCTGCTTGGTCGCGGGTGCCATCAACGCGTTCTTCGTCATCAAGGTCGGTGTCGCCTCGATGGTTGTCACGCTGGGCACGGGAACCTTGCTGGTGGGCATCGCGGAGTGGATATCCTCATCGAGCGAAGTGTCGATAAACGTCCCCGCCTTTTCCAAGGTCGCGAACCTACCACTCCTCGACCTGCCCATCACCTTCTACTACGGACTGGGGCTTGTGATTCTGCTGGCCTACATTCGATCGTGGACGCCACTCGGTCGCCACATGCTCTTCGTGGGGGCGAATCGCGAGGTGGCGCGCCTCGCCGGGGTGCGAGTCAATCGGATCCGCGCTGGCGCGTATCTCTACGCCTCGCTGGTCGCAGGCATCGGCGGAATCCTGCTCGTCGCATCGACCGGCGGCTTCGATGCGAGCGGTTCGAGCGGTTACCTACTGCCGGCCCTGGCCGCGGTGTTCCTCGGAACCGCCGCCGTGCAACCGGGTCAGTTCAATCCGGTGGGGACCTTGATCGGAATCTTCTTTCTGGAGACGGGGATCTTCGGGCTCGAGTTGATGGGCTACAGCGGTTGGGTACAGGACGTCTTCTACGGGTCGGGCTTGGTCATCGCAGTGGCGATAGCGACCGTGGTCCGTGTTCGCGCGTCACGAGGGTGACGCCTCATTCACGTTCAACGTAGAGCCAGCCCGCCGTCGACGACAACAACCTGACCCGTCAGGTAGCTCGACCTACTGACGTCAACGATTACCGAAGCGATCTCCTCTGGCAGGCCTGACCTGCCCAGTGCAGCCCGACTCTCCATAGCGTCGTGGATCGGACCCCAGCCGTCGGTCCACGGGGTCCTCACCAATCCTGGCGCGACAGCGTTCACTCGTACCTCGGGTCCCAGAGCGTTCGCGAGAAGTAGCGTCAAATGATTGAACGCCGCCTTCGAGGAGGCGTACGGGATGGAGCTGCCCGTCGGCCGGATCCCCGCGACGGAACTCACGTTCACAATGCTTCCGTTGACACTGCGACGCAGGTGCGGCAGCGCCAGCTTCGAAAGCCGGAAAGGACCGATGAGGTTGACATCAAGGATCTTCCTAAAAAGATCGTCACTAACCGCGTCGAGGTCTGGATGTGAGATCACCTTCGTGTAGCCGGCGTTGTTCACCAGAATGTCCAACCGACCGTACCGCTCGATCGTCTGGTCGACGAGCGCCGCGGACTGCTCGGCGTCACTTACGTCGGCTTGGACGTAGAACCCGTTGGCCAGGGAGTCGGCGACCTTCATGCCGGCCTCGCGAGATGTTGATGAGTTGACAACCACGTGCGCGCCGAGTTCGTCAAAGAGACGTGCCGTGGCCTCGCCAATCCCGCTGGAGGAGCCGGTGATGACCACCACCTGACCGTCGAAACGTCCCCGGTCGCTCACGGGCTCACTTCTTCCAGTAGGCGTCGGAAAGGGCGCGGCGCCACCCCACGCATCACTTTCGAACGATCGGTTGGTGCCCCCAGCGGCTAATTCGGTCGTACCCGCGGTTCCCGTCCCAGGGCTCGTAGACCTTCTTCGTGCCGTAGCCGACTTCCACGAGAAACCCGGCCGGCGACGTCGCGTAGAAGCTGAAGGCGCCCTCGTTGTCGTGCAGACCCAAACCGTTGGCGATCTCGTACCCCGCCGCCCACGCGCGGTCGAACGCGAAGCCCACGTCGTCGCGCTCGTTGGTCTCGACCTGGAAGTGGTGGAGGGACTTGCCGAGATCGAAGGGCAGTTTGGCCAGTGCGATCGAGTGATGACGCGAGTTGCAGTGGTAGAAGCGAATCTCGACGTCGACCCCCTCCATGAGCTCGGTCTCGACCCAGTCCGACTGGACCATGCCGAGCCCGTCGAGAAGGAAGCGCTCGGAGTCCTCGAAGGACGTGACGGCGAGGGCGGTGTGTCCCGCGCCGACGCCCTCGGTCTGAAAGCCGCCCCTCACCAGCGGAGAGAAGAAGGGCACGTCGACGTTGCCAAGGCCCAGCGCCAGTTCAAAGCGGGGGCGCCACGGGGAGTCGGCGTACGCGATGCGGCTCACTCCCCTCGCCACCGCCAGATCCTGGTCGCCCTCGGTCAACGCGAAGCCCGCGCCCTCCAGTTGGGCCGCGACCTTTTCGAAGGCCTCGTCACTGGTCGCCTCGAAACCGAGCACCGAGCAGTCGTTGCGCGGTCCTTCCTGAATGAAGACCCGGCGGGAGCGATCGTCGTTGCGAAAGGTCGGCGACCCGTCGGAGGCGACTTCGCCGGGAAGCAGTCCAACCATCCCCGTCAGCATCTCGCCGAGCGCAGCCGGATCCGAGACCTCGACGCCGATGTAAGCGAACTCCAATTGATGTGCCATATGTTTCCTTTCGTTCAGTGACGGCTAGGTCGACAAGTGTTGCGAATGGTGCCAATGCCTTCGATCCAACTCTCGAGGACGTCCCCGGGTGCAAGGAACCTCGCAGGCTGACGCGCAACGCCCACGCCCGCCGGAGTTCCGGTAAAGATGATGTCGCCCGGGAGCAGCGACAGGATTCCCGAGAGGGTCGAGATCAACTGGGGAACCGTGAAGATCAGGTCGGTGGTGCGCGCACACTGGACCACCTCATCGTTGAGGCGACAGCCGAGCTCGAGATCGTCGGGGTTCGAGAACTCGTCGGTCGTGACGAGCCACGGTCCCACCGGGCCGTAACCGCGGCAGGACTTGCCGAGGGAGAACTGGCCGGCCGCGGCGAACTGGAGAGTCCTATCGGAGATATCCTGTCCCACGGTGAGACCGGCGACGTGATCCCACGCGTCTTCTAGCGACACGTGATCGGCGCGGCGACCGATGACCACGACGAGCTCCACTTCCCAATCGACCGTTTCACCCGTCAACTCGATCTGGTCGAAGGGACCCGACAGCGACGCGGGGAACTTCGTGAACGTAGCGGGGACCTCGGGAACCGTCATTCCCGTTTCGGCGGCGTGGGACCGGTAGTTGAGACCAATGGCGAAGACCTGTCGAGGCGCGGGCACCGGGGAGCCGAGATCCGCTTCGACGAACGCTTGGCCTTTGGACGTGTCGACGCCACTAGCGGCCGCGACGAACGCGTCCCAGCGTTCGTAGATCGAACCGAGCCCGGGACCGAACTCGCCCTTCGTCGCCTCTTCGACGTCGATCGCGGTCGGCCCCACTAGCAACACCGCACGGTCGTGTAGATTTGCGAGCTTCATTGACTCACCCTTTCCTTCTCCTCAGCGCTCTGCGTGAACATCGCGCGCAAGGCGTCCAGCAACACCTTTGCACCATCGTCGTCACTCGCCGCGCCGAACAGGTAGAAGTCGGGACGCTGAAGGACGACGCGTACGCCGTGTTCGTCGAACCACCGTTGGTAGGTTCCCTCGATGTCCTCCACCTCGCCGCCGAGCACCACTATCTTTCCCCCGAGGTCGGCGAACCACTCGACGTCATCGAGCGGCACTCTCGCGGCCAACTCCGCCTCGAAGGTGATCAGGCGCCAACCGCCCCCGAGCACGTCGTCGAAGAGCGCACTCTGCCCCCCGACACGGATACGGCCCTGGATGAAGAGCGCGCCGGCGAGGGGATCGTCAGTGGCGACGACGCCGTTACTTACGCCCGGGATGTCCGGCATGGCCAGATCGCCCGAGATCTCTCTCGCCGCGATCATCCCCGCGTCACGTTGTGCTGCTTCGTCCTCGTCGGCCACGCAGATAACTTTGCCGAGCTCCACCGCGAACTCGATGAACCCGCGAGCGTTCGCGAGACGCTCGGTGGTGTAGGCATCCAGCAACGCGTCCGAAGCGCGGTCTGTGAGGACGGCGTCGAGTTTCCAGGCCAGGTTCGACGCATCGCGAAGCCCCGCGCACATGCCTTGTCCGGCGAAGGGCGGGGTCAGGTGAGCGGCGTCACCGGCGAGCAACACGCGCCCTCGTCGCCACTCTTCAACCCACTTCGCCTGGAACGTGTACACCGCGTGTCGCTCGAGCGTCGCGTTATCGGGCGTCACGTCCCAGGGCTTCAGCAGTTCCCACGCGCGAGCCGCGTCGTTCAACTCGTCGATTCTCTCGTCAGGGAGCCGCATGAACTCCCAGCGACGTCGACCCGGGCCGCCCGAGACCACCGTCGTCGGACGGGAGGGGTCGCAGATCTGGTAGTTGGAGGGTTCGAATACTCGAGGCTCGTGGAGTGCCACATCCACGATGAGCCAGTCGAACTGGAAGCCGAGATCCGTCATTGACGATCCCAGCAGCTCTCGCACGGTGCTGTTGGCGCCGTCGCAACCGACCACGAAGCGCGCGGTAACGACGCTCGAGTCGCCGGCGGGCGCCGTCTCGGTTCTCCAGTCGTCGATCTCGGTCGTGGTGAGGGGTCGCACGGTGAGCGCTACCTCGTCCGCGCTTTGGTGCAGGTCTTCGACCTGCCAGCCCCGACGCACCGTGACTGACCCCAGCGTCGAGACCGCCTGGTCGATCTTCGCTTCTATTTCGGGTTGCCAGAACATGCTGGAGTGGGGCCAGCCCGATGGCCCTATGCCGGGACTGGCGAAGCGAAGTAGGACGTCACCCGATCCGTTTCGCCACTCGTAGACGTCCGCTACCTCGCTCCGGGCGGCCAACTCGGGCCCGAGGCCGCAAGCCTGGAAGATCCGCGCCGTCTCGTGGTCGAAGTGCACGGCGCGCGGGAGCGGATAGGGAGCGAGATGGCGCTCGATGACCAGGACACCATGACCCTTGCTCCCGAGCAAATACGCCAAGACTCCTCCGACTGGCCCCATCCCGACGATGGCCACGTCGTAACGCTCCGCGTTGGTCACAATCCCCCTCAGATCCCAATCGCCCCCCGCGGACAGATGTCCTATTTAATCATTCGATCAGTCTCGCTGTCAATAGTTGATCAGGTGAATACTGATATTCCGTTACGCTGCGCCCAACCACTCCTCCGCCCCGGACGAGCGGGCCTGCTGCTGACATCCCTCGGGGCCGGCCGGATCCTCGCGGCCGCTCTCGACCCCTTGAGCCCCTTCGAAGGTGCCTCGGCCCGCGATACCGCGGCGCGCGTGAGGCCTAGCCACGTCTCAACTATCGGAGAGCCGCGTCCTCGAGGGGCGTTCACCAATTTGCTCATTGGTTCAAAGATGATAATAATATGGTCTCACAGTATTTGTTGTGCTATCTATTAGGGCACCAACGGATTCGGGGGGAACCATGGCGGATATCGAAGTTCCGGTGCTGATCGTCGGAGGAGGCGGCGCGGGACTCACCGCGTCGATGTTGCTATCGAAGTTGGACGTACCGTCGCTCCTCGTGAGCGCCCTGCCCACGACGTCGATACTCCCGAAGGCCCACGTGCTCAACCAGCGCACGATGGAGATCCTCGATGACGCCGGGGTCGCCGACGCGATCTACGCCAAGGGGACGCCACGCGCCCATATGTCCCACACCGCGTTCTACGCCGGCTTCGCCGGCTGGCCCGACGCTGGACGCCGAATCGGGCGACTCGAGTCCTGGGGCGGCTCAGGCTTGGACCTCGACTGGGAAGCGGCCAGTCCCCTCGCAACGACCAACCTTCCCCAGATCCGCCTTGAACCGCTGATGCGCGTCCACGCCGAGCGGCTCGCGCCGGACATGGTGCGCTTTGGGCACGAGTTGATCTCTTTCGACCAGGACGACGACGGCGTGACCTCGACAATCCGCGATAACGAGTCGGGCCGGGAGTTCACCGTGCGCTCCACCTACCTCTTCGCCTGCGACGCGGGACGCACGATCGGTCCGCGCCTCGGCGTTGAAATGGTGGGTCTTCGAAACGTCGGGAACGTCGTGACAGTGCACCTCAGCGCCGACCTATCGGAGTGGGCGGGGGACCCCGAGGTGCTTATCCGATGGATCTGGGTGCCGCACATGTTCCGCCTAGCGACGCTCGTGCCGATGGGACCGAACCGGTGGGGGCCGGACTCAGAGGAGTGGGTCTTTCATCTCAACTACGCCTTAGAGGACCCTCGTGCGATCGACGACGCCAGGGTCGAGGCCGATATGCGCGAAGCCCTCGGCGTCGGCGACCTGCCCATCACAATCCATCTCATCACGAGGTGGGAACTCCAGGGTGTCGTCGCGTCGTCGCTGAAGGTAGGCCGCACGTTCATCCTGGGCGACGCCGCCCACCGTCATCCGCCCACCGGGGGCTTGGGGCTGACGAGCGCCATTCAGGACGTCCACAACCTGTGCTGGAAGATTGCCGCCGTGCTGAAGGGCGTGGCGGGCGAGGGACTCCTCGACAGCTACGAACCAGAGCGGCGCAGCTCGGTGCAGTGGAACGTGGACAACTCTCTCGAAAGTGCCATCAATCACGTGATGCTGGGGGTCAACATGGGACTTACCGATCCCGACCTCACCCCCGAGGAGGGTTGGGCACGCACCCGGCGGCTCTGGAGCGGGCTATCCGAGGACGAGGCGGTGCGCGAACTAGTCCGCGAGACTATCGCCCAACAGTCCATGGAGTTTCGCAAGCTCAACGTCGAGTACGGCTATCACTACGACTCCGCGGCCATCATCCCCGATGACACATCCCTCGAGCCGTCGCCGGACCGCGTCCGCGTCTACCGGCCCTCGACGCGTCCGGGGAGCCCCCTTCCCCACGCGTGGGTCGAGGACCGCGACGGCACGCGACATTCGACCCTCGACCTCGTTCGACCGGGCCGCTTCTTGGTGATAGCCGGCGAGGAGGGCGGACCCTGGGTTGAGGCGGCGCTGGCTCTGGCCGAGGCGAACGACCTCCCGATCGATGCGTTGCGCGTCGGACACGCCAGTGGTGACTACCTCGACCCCCAGTGCCGATGGATCACCGTGCGCGAGTTCGGCTCCCACGGCGCGGTCTTGATACGACCCGACCGTTTCGTCGCCTGGCGTCACTGTGACGGATCGCCCGATCCGCGTTCTGAGTTAGCGTCGGCCCTCGAGCAAGTCCTGTGTCGTAAAGTTCTGGGGTGAGTGAGATCCGTTCAGCCCGCTCCAGGGTGGATCACGCGACGCCGGTCGCGGCTCGAGAGCCGCTGCGTGACCGTCTGGGCCGCGACGCGTTTATCTCACTATTCCTAGCGAGCAATGAGTTCAACGAGCAGATCGAGCGGGAGTGCCGAGCCGAGGGGATCTCGCATCCGCAGTACGTGGTGTTGTGGGCCTTGTGCCTAGCTGACGCCCCGGACGGCCTGCCGATGGGCGCCCTCGTCGACGGCCTCCTGACCCGCTCCTCGGACGCCACTCGCCTCGTCGATCGGCTCATCAAATCGGGACACGTACGGCGCGAGCCGTCACCCGAGGACCGACGAGTGGTACTCGTCTGGCCGACCAAAAAGGGTCTCAATCTCTTCGAACGATTGACGGCCGAAATTAAGGTCCTGCACCGACGTCAGTGGAGCGCACTCAGTACAGCCGAGCTGCGCGAACTTATCCGGCTCTTGAACACGGCGCGATGGGCCGGTGCCGTGCAGACTCCGTAGTTCGACTTGCTCAACTCGACGACACCGACAGAAGCACGTTAGAGCCCACTCGGATATGTCTCGGGTGGCTCTCCGACGTCCCATAACTCCGTTCGGTCCAACGGGCGAACCGCGGTGGTGTGATCGAGATGGACTAACGCATCGAACTGAGAAGCGAGGTGCGCCTGAAACCAGTGGCTGGATCGCTCGGTGTCCGGCCGGTAGATGACCCCGATCGCCCGTTCGAGCATCACTCGATGCAAGGACGAGTGGGCGGACGTGCCGAGGCGAACGACGAAGTCCTCGACAGGACCGTAGTGGAGCAACTCTTCAAAACTGCCCGACAAAGCAGGACGTACTCGCTTGTGCTCCACCGGTCCGCCCCAGGTCGACGCGGCGCTGACGCGCCCCTCGAACGTCGTGAATCCGACCAGAAAGCAGTCATCGACCCGCGCCGTGCGCACGAGTTGCCCGACGTTGAACTCACCGGACTGGCCCAGTTCAGTTGCCCTCGCATCACCCACGTGCGAGTTGTGCTCCCAGACAACGATCTTCGAACACCCCAGCACAGAACGAAGGTGCACGATTAGAGACTCGAGGGTGTCAGCCATGTGTTGGTCTCGGAGGTTCCACGACGAGACGCGACCCCGGTACATGGCGCGGTAGTAATGCTCGGCGTTTCTCACCAAGCGGGCGTTCTGCTCTGCGAAGAAGTACTCGTCGGCCGCGATCAGCCCGTCTCGTGCGAGCAGCGCCATCGCCTGACGACGCACGTCGACAAGTTCGGCCACCACTTCGTTCTCGCAGGACCGGTGCAGTCCCATATTGACCGCGTGCCCGTAGTCGGACCCTTCCCCGCCCACTAGATCGAAGCAGGAATAGCGTTCGCGCGCTCGCTCGGCAGCCTCAGGATTGGCGACACTCAAGTAGTTGACGACGGCTTCCATGGATGCTCTAAGTGAGTAGAGGTCGAGGCCGTAGAACCGAGTCTTTGGTACTGCGTCTCCACACCCATCGTTGTGCGCGCGCAGCCAACTCACAAATGTCGCGACGTCTTCGTTGCGCCACATCCAGGACGGGAATCGCTTGAAGTCGCCGAGCGCATCAGTGGCGTTGGCGTCGCGCGTCTCGCCGGTGACGAAGCGATTGACACGATACGCGTCCGGCCAGTCGGCCTCCACCGCTACGGCGACGAAGCCCTTCTCTTCGATCAGCCGTTGGGTAATTCGACAGCGCTCCCGGTAAAACTCGTGGGTGCCGTGACTCGCCTCCCCGAGCAGAACCAGATGGCGATCACCAATCCATCCGAGGAGATCGTCGTAGTCGCGTTCTCCTCGTAGCGCCACGACGTCGCTCTCCAGGAGTGAGTTATCAGCTCGGGTGGCCATGATCTCAGCCTCCTCGGGGTTCGCCTGGTGTCGTCGGTGCGTTGAGGTGAGCGCCTCGAGCCATGGCGAGATCGTCCCTCACTTCCGCATCTGACGTTTGATCGAAGTTCTTGTAGAACTCGCCGACGGCAAACGGGCCTCCGGAACGCACCAAGGCCACCACGCGATCGGCAACCCTGTCGAGCCGTATCGCCGCGCTATCGCTGATGACCGGCGTGGCCACGATGATTCGGGCCGCCCCTCGCGCGCGAGCGACGACACAGGCCGCGCGGGCCGTGGCGCCTGTCGCCAAACCGTCATCCACGATGATCACGTCCTGACCCTCGAGACTCAAGGGTGGTTCGCTCCGTCGATAATCACGTATACGGCGATCCAGCTCGGTTCTCTCCTGAGCGACGACGCGATCGAAAGTCGCTTGGGTGATGCCCAACGCCTCGAGCGTGTCGCGTTCGACGACCACGACGCCGTCCTCGCCGACTGCTCCCATCGCGAACTCGGGCTGCGAAGGGACTCCGATCTTTCTCACCACGATCACGTCTAGGGGACGACCAAGAATGCTCGCCACTTCGTAGGCCACAGGGACACCTCCCCGGGGAAGACCAACCACGACCCCGGTGCCACCTTCCAGGACCCGCGCCAGGTGTGCACCCAAATGACGTCCCGCGTCTCTGCGATCAAGAAATCGGCTCACGATGTAGGTCTACGGGTCGCGAACGACGTTCCACTAGGGACAGTTGTCACCTTGTGGTTCGACGGCAACGAACCGAGATTGGCTAGACCACTCCACGCAGGCAGTCCGCCCCCTTCTTCGTCGTTCGCGCGATCGTCGGAAGAAATCGGAATATGGTCAGTAGTAACGGAGACCAGGCAGAACAACGAGGGAGTCACATGGAACTGAGTTCAATCCCCATCGAAATGCCCGACGATCTGAACGTCATCATCGGCCAGTCTCACTTCATAAAGACCGTTGAGGACCTTCACGAGGCACTGGCCGGAGCCAGTCCTTCTCTTCGCTTCGGACTAGCGTTCTGCGAGGCCTCCGGCCCGTGCCTGATCCGATGCTCGGGCAACGCACCAGACCTGGTGGAACTTGCCGCGAGGAACGCGGAAGCGATCGGCGCGGGCCACTCGTTCATCATGTATCTGCGTGACGGATACCCCCTCAATGTCTTGAACGCCATCAAACAGGTCCCCGAAGTGTGCACCGTGTTTTGCGCCACCGCCAATCCGATCGAGGTGCTCGTCGCGCAGACCGATCTGGGTCGAGGGATCATCGGTGTCGTCGACGGCATGCCGCCCGCAGGAATCGAAACCCCCCAGGACGAGGCTGATCGCAAACGGCTCTTACGCGACATCGGGTACAAACTGTAAGACTTGCCGCCACTTAATTGGGGGGTCGATCAGCCAAGGTAGCCGTGGTCAACCAGAAGCCTTAGCGCTGGGCGCTCGTGAGTGGCTCCCAACGAAACGTCCGAACCGCGACCGCGAGTCCGACGATGCCCCAGAGTGCCATGATCCCGATGTCGCCCCAGGTGAGCCCGGTCGAGCCCGGAACGAGGATGGCCGACTGAAGCCCACGAGCTAAGTGCTCCAGGGGAAAGACCTTGCCGAGATCGAGCATCCACGCTGGCATGATCGCCACCGGGATGAACACGCCCGACAGGAAGGCCAGAATGGTCGCCACGAGAGGTCCGACAGCGCCCGCGGAGTCCGACGACGTACACACGCGCGTCAGTGCGAGCGCCATCGCGCTGAAGCAGATCACCCCCACCACGAGGTACGTGAGGAAGCCCAGGAGCATGGGACCCGACACGTGAACGTGGTAGAAACCGGCGCCGACAGCCACCAACACCGCGACGGTGAGCGCCACCACCACGACGGTGCGAGCAATTTCAGAAAAGAGGTAGACCCAGCTGGGCATGGGCGTGCCCCGAAATCGCTTCAAGAGACCCCGCTCTCGATTCGTGGTGACTCGAATGAGCAGCGAGCTAAAACTCACCAGCATGATGTCGTAGGCGACGATCGAGGCCGTGTAGTACGAGGGGGCGTGGACATGGACGCCATTGAACGTGGTGTTCCCGTTGAAGATCGCGTTCAAGAGGAGCAGTAGCAAAATCGGAAAGAACACCGTAAAGCCGAGAGCGCTCGGGTCGCGCATGAAACCGCGCAGGGCATAACGAGTCTGCGCCAGGGACAGCGATACGTCGTTCATGACTTCCCCCCGATCTGGGTTACGGTCTCGGCGGCGAGGCGGACGAAGACATCGTCGAGGCTCGGGCGAATGGCCTGCAAGTTGACCAATACGACGTTCTCGCGGTGAGCCCAATCAAGGAGAGCCCCGAGGTCTCTCTGGGCGTCGTTGGTCTCGAAACGTACGGACGACTCTTCTACCTTCACCGTCCTTCCCAACTCGGAACTCAGACGCTTCACGTCGACGCCTTCGTACGGATCGAAGCTCACCTCGGTGTGGTAACCGAGGCTCGCGCTGAGTTCATCGGCCGTCCCCTGAGCGGCGATCGCTCCCGCCCGAAGAATGATGATTCTGTCCGCCAGGTGCTGAGCTTCGTCCATGTAGTGCGTGGTCAGGAAGACAGTCTTTCCGGCGTCGCGAAGTCGCTCAATCAAACTCCACATCTCGCGTCGCGCGAGCGGGTCCAGCCCCGTCGTCGGCTCGTCCAGGAAAAGTATCTCGGGATCTCCCACCAGTCCTACTCCCACGTCTAGGCGCCGCTTTTGACCACCCGACAGCATCCCGACCCGATCGTTGGCCTTGTCGCTTAGCCCGACGGACTCGATGGTCGCGTCCACGTCGGTGGGCCGAGAAAAGTACCGCGCAAAGATGGAAACGGTCTCGCGCACGGTGTACACGGGATCAAGTTCGCACTCTTGAAGAACCAGTCCGATCTGATTACGCCAGGCGCGAGTCGCGTGCGTGGGGTCGACTCCGAGCACGGAGACGTGGCCCCCGTTGCGGGGTCGATATCCTTCGAGAATCTCGATCGTGGTCGTCTTTCCCGCGCCGTTTGTACCCAGGAAGCCAAGAATCTCACCTCGGCGCACCTCGAAAGTTATGCCGTGGATACGCTGCGTGTCGCCGTAGGACTTGGTGAGGCTTTCCACCGAGATGACGAGTTCGTTCCGTTCTATCTCCTTCGGCGACGTCAGGTGAACACCTTCGATCACTGGCTCGTGGCGCTGACGGTGTGGAGCAGGCTTCGTCACGCGCATCGACGTGAGCGCCGAAGATCTCTGTGTTCGGAAATAAGTCCGCTGGGAGAAGGCGCTGGGCGACTAACGCGAATGTTCACACGACTCACTCAAGCAGCGCCAAACTCACTCGCCTAGGGTCGAACGTCCTAAACGGTCCCCCTCACACTCGCTTCTCTGGAACACAAGGACACCGGACATGACAACTGTGTCATCATTCGAGACGTTATGGATCGAGCACGTCGCGTGGTTACTCTTGAGTTCAGATGAAGGAAACGCAATCCCCGCCAGGGTCACGTAGCGCCCTGAATCTCCCCGAGGCTGCCACCCTAACCCCTTCCGAAGTGCTCTCACGTCTCGATAGCAGTTCGCAGGGACTGAGCGAGGCCGAGGTCGACCATCGCGTTCGCGAGTTCGGGGCGAACGTGCTCGCCGTCCACCGCGTGAGAGCGAGCGTCATTCTGTGGCGTCAACTGAAGAACCCCATTTTGATCCTTCTTCTCTGCGCCGCGCTGGTGTCGGGGCTCACGGGCGGGGGGACCAACGCCATCATCATCACCGTGATCGTGCTGCTGAGCGTCGGGCTCGGGTTCGTCAACGAGTTTCGCGCAGCCGTGGCCATGTCGACGCTGCGCTCTCGGATCAGCCAGAACGCTACCGTGCAACGCAACGGTGCCATCGAGCAGATACCGGTCACTGAACTGGTCCCTGGAGATGTTGTCACGCTCAACCTGGGCGCACTGGTCCCGGCCGACGTGCGGCTCCTCAGTGTCGATGAGTTCGAGTGTGATGAAGCGGTCCTGACCGGTGAGTCCATGCCCGAGGCGAAAACTGAGACCGCCGCCATCCAGCCCGATGTCTCGAGCCTCGCAAACTGCGCGTATATGGGCACGATCGTCCGCCAAGGATCCGCCACCGGCGTCGTCGTCGAAACGGGCACGCGTACCGCCTTCGGACGGATCGCCACGGGAGTCACGGACAACCAGGGTCAGAGCGCCTTCGAGGTCGGCTTAAGTAAGTTCTCGCGCTTCCTCTTCCTCGTCGCCGCCATACTCACGGCGTTCATCTTCGCGGTGAACATCATCCTGTCGCGACCGCTCATCGAGGCTCTCCTCTTCTCACTCGCCATCGCCGTCGGGATCGCACCCGAGATGATGCCCGCCATCGTGACGGTGAGTCTCTCGTCGGGATCGCGCGCACTGGCCGCGAAGAAGGTTCTGGTGAAGCGGCTCGTGGCGATCGAGGACCTGGGCAACGTCGAGTTGCTGTTCACGGACAAGACGGGCACCTTGACTGAAGGCGTCATCACCTTTGAGCGATCCTTGGGCATCGACGGGAAGGACGCCGATCGGCCGTTCTTGCTGGGTCTCGTCTGTAACGAGTCGACGATGTCCGAACACGGTCCGGTGGGCGGCAACTCGCTCGATCAAGCCCTTTGGGTCGCGGCCGCTGCTCGACCCGACGGCGTGGTTCACGAGGCCTCGGCGTTTGAGAGAATTGCCGAGCTCCCGTTCGACCACGAGCGCCAGATGTGCTCGGTGCTGGTTCGCAGCGCCGAGGGATCCCCGCCGGAACTGGTGACCAAAGGGGCCCCCGAGGTCGTGCTCGAGCACTGCCTCGACGTCGACGACTCGGTTCGCGCCACCCTCGACGCCCTCTTCGCCGACGGCGAGCGGGTGATCGCCGTCGCGAGTCGAGATCGCGCTGCGGTGACGACCGTGGGGGTGGACGACGAGGTCAACCTCACACTGGAGGGCTTCCTCACCTTCGCCGACAAGCCCAAGAGCGACGCGGGCGCGTCGATCGCGAAACTCCAACAGCTGGGAGTCGAGGTGAAGATCATCACGGGCGACAATGGCCAAGTGGCGGCCAAAGTGTGTCACGACATCGGACTCGCCTGCGCGGGCGTGGTGAGCGGCACCGAGGTCGAGGCCATGAGCGACGACGAGTTGGAGTCGGCCATACCCACGACCACCGTCTTTGCCCGTATCGGGCCCGACCAGAAGTCACGAATCATCACGGTGGCCCGACGATCCGGTCGGGACGTCGCCTTCTTGGGCGACGGGGTGAACGACGCCGTGGCTCTGCACCACGCGGACGTCGGCATCTCCGTCGACTCGGGGTCTGACGTCGCCAAGGACGCCGCCGACGTCGTGCTGCTCGACAAGGATCTCGGCGTCTTGGCGGACGGCGTCATGGAGGGCCGGCGGATCTTCGCCAACACCATGAAGTACGTCCTGATGGCCACGTCGTCAAACTTCGGCAATATGTTCAGCGCCGCCGGGGCCTCGACCTTCCTCTCCTTCCTCCCCATGCTGCCCTCGCAGATTCTGCTCAATAACCTGCTGTACAACTCAGGACAGCTCGCAATACCCACCGACCGCGTTGACCCGGAGGCTCTGGCGCGACCCGCCGCGTGGGACCTGCGCTACATCCGTCGCTTCATGGCGGTCTTCGGACCGATCAGCTCGATCTTCGACTTTCTCACCTTCTACGTGATGCTCTCGCTGCTGCACGCCGGCCACGTGGAGTTCCGCACCGGATGGTTCGTCGAGTCCATCGCCACCCAGACCCTGGTGGTCTACGTGATTCGCACCCGACGAGTCCCGTTCTTCAAGAGTCGTCCGAGCTTGCCCATGATCCTCGTACCTACCGGTGCGGCACTCGTGGGCGCCCTGCTCCCCTACACGGGGTTGGCCCACCTCTTTGGCTTCTCCGTGTTGCCGACGAAGTTCTTCCTTCTCTTGTTCGCCATGGTCGTGGTTTATCTCGGGCTGGTTGAAGCTGCCAAGATCAAGTTCTTCCGGTCCCAATCGCCGCGTCTAGCGGTCACCGCTACAACAGACTCCCAGCGTCTCAATCGCCGGATCATGAGGAGGGCGTCCCGATTCGTCCGACACGAAGGTCCCTCGCTGCGTTGAGTTTTAGGAAGTTCTTAAGAGCAGCCCTGGAATAATCGGACCTCACCTGGTATCTTGGCACTCGCACTCATCGAGTGCCAACTAGATGGAGATATGAAGAGGAGGAAGAAATGCCACTTCTTGTTCGTTCCGAACCGTACCGCGATATGGATCGCCTTCTCCAGCAGTTGCTCGTCGATCCCGCTCGACGGGTGACGGCGATGGGAATGCCGATGGACGCGTATCGCAAAGAAGATCAGTTTCTGCTGCAGTTCGATCTCCCGGGGGTTTCCTCGGACACCATCGAACTGACCGTCGACAACAACACCCTGACCGTAAAGGCGGAACGCCAGGCGCCCTCTCTCTCAGAGGGTGTCGAGGCTCTTGTCGCCGAGCGTCCCCACGGGACGTTCACGCGTCACATTCTGCTGGGCGATGAGCTGGACGTGAACAACATCGACGCCAGCTACCACGAGGGCGTCCTTACGTTGACCATTCCGGTCGCCGAAGCCGCTAAGCCCCGACGCATCGAAGTCCGTCACGACTCCGAGAAAGTTGCTATCGGCGTCTGAACGCGGGAGTCGAGCCGTGGCGAGGTGGGTGACGCCGCCCGCCACGGCTCGACCACTCACGCGGCCCTGTCAATGGCATCGGCGGCGACTGATCGATCTCCGCCGGTGTGCTTTGCTTCGTACAGTGCGCGGTCGGCGGCCGCGTAGGTTGCTCTGGGGCTTGCCTTAGATTTGTGCACCGCCATCCCGATACTGATAGTCGCTAAGGGAGAATCTTTACGCCACGCGTCAAGTAGGCGCGACACAATGTTGATTCCTTCGGGTCCGGCACCTCGCATCACGACCATGAACTCGTCGCCGCCCATGCGAGCGGCGGCGTCTCGATCTCGCATCGATTCGATGAGGCAAGAACCGAGTTGACGCAGTAGCCGGTCGCCTTCAGGATGGCCAAAGTTGTCGTTGACCTCCTTAAAGCGATCGATATCAATGATCGCCACCGCATCGCCTGCTTCGAGTGACTCGATCAACATCTCGCCGAGGCGGCGATTGCCAACACGCGTGAGTTCATCAGTAACGGTCTCCCGGCTCAACTCGCTGAGCAGGCGCTCTCGTGCTGCATCGGCGCGTCGGATTCTGTCGGTGAAGTGGGCAATGATCTCCCCCGCCAGAACCGTAATTGACACGATGAGGAATACAGCCGACAGGTCGCCGGGGGATCGCGGCGCACCAAAATAGAGCGGAACCAGGTAGGCGCACGCCATCACCGGTGACAGGACGAGGACCGTCCATGGCGGATACCAGATTCCCACCCACACCATGACCAGCATGAAATATGTCCCGTAGGTCGCTGGTGCGAGCGATCCGTCGACGTTGTTTATGGCGATGATCGCCATGGCGAATACCGCCAGCAGGAGCCCGGGCCAGCCTTGGAGAAGACGAGATCGCCGCCACACAATCGCTGAGATGCCAACCGGCAGGAGAATGGCGTCGAGTATCACCGACGCCAGATGTCCGTGGCCGATGCCGCCCGGCAGGGCGTCACCGATGAGGCCGATCACTCCCACGACAGTGAAAAGAAGGCCGGCCTGCAGAACGCCGCGGGCAGAGTCCGGGCCGACGCGGCGATCGCGTACTTCCGGCGATGAACGTCCACTGGATTCGTTCGAAGCCACGGTCACCTCCGCCTTGAGGCTATCGACAAACGGGTGGAGAGCCCGATCTTCTTGCGCATCGATTCGGCCCAACGACTGTCCTGTCGCTGAGGATTCGGCCGATCAGAATGGATGAGGACCGATCCGCCCCCACGCCACGAACACCGCGAGAGCGATGAGGACGACATTGAGCGGTACGTGCTTGGCCTCGTCGTGGGTCAGGTTGGTCACCAGGGCGCCCACCTGCACCAACGCGAGTCCGACCGCAGCCGCGGGAACGAGCACCGTCGCCACGCGGAAGATACCGGGCAACACGACGCCAAGGGCTCCCAAGACCTCGATCGCTCCGACGCCACGAACGGCCTGGGCCGAGACGCTCTTCGTCCACGTCATCCGCTCGGCGAGCTCGTCCTTGGATTTGAGGAGTTTCACGGATCCGGCGGCGAGGTAGACGGCGGCGAGCAGTCCCGCCACGATCCAAAGTGCGATGTTCATGAGATTTCGCTTTCTAGTAGAGATTAGAACGTTACAACATTAGTTGTTATACCATATACTGTGTCACTAGAGAATGTGAGGGTACACTAGTGACTGATATCGACGGGCGGGTACCGACCGAGAGCGGTGACGCAACGGGGCTGACGGAGACTCCGTCGATACGTGCTCTTCGCCCGGTGTTGGCACCGAGGGTGCGGCGCTGTATACCCCAAGGTCCTCCCTTCCCGGCATCGGTCGCGCCTCCGCCAAGGCCACGAGGACGGCGACCGTGACTGCGCGCGAACCTCTTCGCGACCGTCTCGGCCGCGACGCGTTCGTCTCGTTGTTCTTGGCGAGCGATCAGTTTGTGGAACAGATCGAGCAGGCGTGCCGTGCGGAGGGGATCTCCCACGTGCAGTACGGAGTGCTCAGGGTGTTGTGCTGGGCGGATGCCCCCCAGGGTCTCCCGATGGGCGCACTAGCCGACGGCCTCACCCGCGCCTCTGACGTGACTCGCCTCGTCGACCGACTACTCAAGTCAGGCAATGTCGTTCGCGAACCGTCGCCGCAGGATCGCCGGATCGTGCTCGTAACCCCGACCGACAAGGGTTTGCGTCTTTTCGAACGTCTGACTTCCGAGATCCGGGACCTGCATCGTGACCAGTGGTGCGCACTCACCACCGCCGAGCTCGATGAGTTGATTCGCCTCGTCAACACCGCTCGGTTGGGTGCAAAGGGAACATCGTGACCGGTTCTCGGCGCGACGTCGTGGAAGGAGGCGGGGTGGCGCTTCGTGCCGCCCTGGACTCGCTGCTCGATCCACACGTCATGTTTCGCGACGTCCGGGACCCCCACGGCCGCATTGTCGACTTCGAATACGTTGATGCGAATCTTGCCGCCTGCGCCTACCACCAAAGGTCCCGGGACGATTTGATAGGCAGCCGCCTGCTGGAGTTTCTCCCCGAGATGGCGAGCAGCGGGCTTCTCGACGCGTGGAGCCAGGTCGTCGAAACCGGACGGCCCCTGACTCTTGACGACTTCGTCTATCGCAGCAAAAGCGTCCAGTCCGACCGGCACTACGACATTCGCACGGTCAAGGTCGGAGGTTTACTCAGCAACACCTGGAGGGACGTCACCGAGTGGCACGAACTCCTTGAACAGTTTCGACTTATGGTCGAGCACGCGTCGGACATTGTCTACCAGACCGATGCCGACTGGGTCATCAAATGGGTCTCGCCATCCGTCAAGAGTGAGCTCGGATGGGACGAGAGCGAACTGATCGGTCACCGTCCGGTGGAGCTTATTCACCCCGATGACCTCGAACGAGTTGGCGCGTACCGACACCGGCTCTACGCCGGAACGCTAGATACCGAAGAAACCGTCAACGTCCGCTTTCGACGATCAGATGGGGAGCACCACTGGTTTTCTGTCAAGGCCGCGGTGGTCCTCGACGACGACGGAATGCCCCGAGACGCCGTGGTCAGCCTTAGGAGCAGTCAGCGCGAGATGTTGGTCCAGCGGGCCCTGCGGACTCTGTCCGCCGGGAGCAGCATTCTGGTGCGGGCCACCGACCAGGAGTCGCTACTCCACGACATGTGTCAAATGGCGGTCGAAGTGGGCGGCTACGCGTTCAGTTGGTTCGGGACTCCCATCGACGATGAGCGAGGAAGCATTGAGAAGGTAGCCGCGAGCGGCACTCATCGGTCATGCCTCGATCCCATCGACATGTCGTGGCGAGACAACCCCTTGGGCCAAGGACCGACGAGCACGGCCCTCAGGGAGAATCGCACGGAGATTTCACAGGACCTCATCGGCGATGACCACATGAGGCCCTGGCGGCCCGTTGCCCTCCGCAGAGGATTGCGCTCGTCGATCGCCTTGCCGGTCAGAGTGGACGGGAAACTCGAAGGCGTCTTCACGGTCTACGCGCTCGAGACGGATGCGTTTGATGAGCGCGCGGTGAGCCTGCTCGAAGACCTGGCCTCGGAACTGGGCTACGGCATCGGTCGACTCCGAGAACGGGCGCAACTGATCGAGTCTCTAGACAACGGGAACATGCTCGCCAGCGCCATCGACCGCGCCGAAGAATCGTTCATCGTCACGAATCCTCAGAATCTGATTGTCTACGCCAATCCGTCGGCGACGACCACGTCGGGCTACACGCTAGAAGAACTTCTCGGCCAGAACCCGCGAATCTTTAAGAGCAACTATCACGATGCATCGTTCTACCAATCGCTGTGGGAGGAATTGCTCGACGGCAGGTCCTGGCGCGGCGCCCTGGTCAACCAGCGAAAGAACGGCGAACTCTACGAGGAGTTCACCACCATCTCCCCCATCCACGGCTCGGCGGGTGAACTCATGGCCTACGTCGCGGTCAAGCACGACGTCTCCTCCGAGCGGCGGCTTGAAGCGGACCTTCTTCGCCGGCACTTAGACCAGGGCGCCGTCGCCTCGCTCATGCGTGGGGTCGAACCGCTCGGAACGGTGGAGGAGACGGCCGGCGCCCTCTGTCGTGCCCTACGCGTCGTCGACGGCGTCGACGGGGCGTACGTCATGCTCATCCAGCCGGGTGTCCAGACAATCCCGATCGGGGTGGCGGAGGAGTTTCGCTCCATCGCCGGCTCCCAATCGCACCTCTGGAACGAAACCAGCGCCGCCATCACCGAGCGGACGGATCGAGGCTCGTGGTGGATGGACCTGCGAAACCTCGACGCCGCGTTCTCCAACGGGCCAATGGAACAGGCGCGCGCGGCCGGCTTTGTCGGACTCTTTCGAGTTCCCATTCGGTCCGCGGGTGAGATGGTCGGGTATCTGGCGATCGGAACGAAGGACTCTGACTTCTCTCAGTGGGCCGACACTCGCCTCGTTCTCCTTGACGAAGTCGGCGCGTTCGCCAGCACGCTCTTTGGCGCCCAGGCCGAGACATTCAGTCGAGGCGAGGCCACGCGCCGGTACGTGCAATCAATCATCGACACGGTGGCGTACCACCCGGTGTTCCAGCCGATCGTCGATCTTGCCACGGGCGAAACCGTCGGGTACGAGGCCCTTACCCGGTTCGACGACGGTACTCGACCCGACCTTCGGTTTATCGAGGCGGCGTCGGTCGGGCTTCAGCCGGCCCTCGAGATCGCCTGCGCGGAGGCTGCTCTTCGCGCCGCAGTGTCTCTGCCGACGAACGCGTGGTTGAGCCTTAACTTCTCCCCCGAGACGGCAATTGGTGGAGGAATCGCCTCCGTGGTGGCGAGTTCATCGCGACCAATCGCAATCGAGGTAACAGAGCATGCACCGTTTGATGACTACGACGCGCTCCGCGGTGCGATCAAAGACGCCGGAGCGAGACTCTTCGTCGACGATGCCGGGGCCGGTTACGCCGGGCTCGCGCACATCTTGGCCCTCGAACCCGATGTGGTGAAGCTCGACATCTCTTTAGTGAGATCCGTCGACCGCGATCCAGCTCGCCGGGCGCTCGTCTCCGGGATGAAGTACTTTGCCAAACACGCGGGGATGACGCTGCTCGCCGAGGGAGTCGAGACTCCCGCTGAGGCGGCGACCCTCCGTCGACTCGGAGTGGACCTGGTGCAGGGAACTCTGTTTGGCCCGCCTGCGCCCGTCACACGAGAACTGTTCGAGACGAATCTCTCCGACTCGTGACGTCCTCGCCGCCTCGATATTTCATATTCCATATTCATGGTGCGACCACCGATAGCAGGGCCGCACCGGAGTTGATTGACGGCGGAGGAGACGCCGCTGGCGCTCAGGGCTGAGCTTCACGTGAGAAACTCAGCGCACCCGCCCCGCACAGCCCGCCGGGCTTACCACGAGGCTCCGTGGGGTTCGATACCCTCGATCACGAAACTCACTCTTGATCCTCGACATCACTCTCGCTTCATCGTCGGCCAGGACGATCGCGCAGCCCCCGTTTCCTGCCCCAAACATGCGAGCGCCCTCTGCTCCATTAGACATCGCCGTATCGACCACGCAATCAAGTTCCGGGCACGAGACCCCAAAAGAATACTGAAGCGATCGATGCGACTCTAAAAGGAGGTCGCCAATGGGCTGACCACTAGAGAGTCGCTCGACCGTCGCGCGGACGCGTTGGTTTTCTGTCACCACGTGCCGAGCCACGCTTGCGAGATCCCCCCTGAGAGTCTTCTCCACCATGGGGAGATCTGCCTCCCTCAGTGTGCCCACGCCGAGCGCGGCGGCTGCCTGGGCACACTGCGAACGCTTCAACGCGTAACCGCCGTCCCTGTTGTCATGACGAACGCGAGTATCCACGACGAGCAAGTTGCGAGGCGAAAACGGAACCTGTTCAATCGTTTGATCTCGACAGTCGATCAGCATGGCGTGCATACGCCGCGCATTCAGCACGGCGAGTTGATCCATCATGCCAACGGGCACTCCCACATATTCGGTCTCCGCTTTGTGACAGAGCCTCGCGAGTTGGAGTTGGTCAAGGCTCGCGCCGGTGATGTCGTTGATAGCCACCGCCACCGCCGCTTCAATCGCCGCGGAGGATGATAGACCCGCGCCCGAGGGCAGATCGGAGGACAGAGAAAAATCGAGGCCCGGTACGTCCACTCCATACTCTCGGAACGCCCAGACAGTACCCAAGACGTACGAGGCCCACGTGAAGGGATCCGAGGGCTTCAACTCACGAATCTTCCTGGTCACTTCGTTTCTCTTCCGCGTTGAGGAGACCACTACGTCAGAGTCACTCAGGAGCGAAACAGAGACCACCACTCGGCGCGCGATGGCAAAAGGCAGAACCAGTCCCATGTTGAAATCTGTGAACTCGCCGATGAGGTTCACCCGTCCCGGCGATTGCCATCGACCTTCCCGATGCTTGCCTTGGAGTTCCAATCAACGCACCATGTGAGCCGACCCACCCTCGGCGAGGAGACGGACTTCATCGAGGGTTGCCATCGACGAGTCACCCGGCGTGCTCATCGCGAGGGCGCCGTGGGCGACACCGTATCGAAGCGCGTCGATGTCGGGCATCCCTTCGAGCAGCCCGAAGATCATTCCCGCGGCGAACGCGTCACCGCCGCCCACCCGGTCGAGGATCTCGAGCGAGGGCGTGACGCCGCTCGAGGTAACGACACCGTCGACCCAACAAACACCGCCCCAGTCGTGGCGCGACGCGGAGTGGATCGCCCGGACCGTCGAGGCGACGACCCGAAGGTTGGAGAACGCCGTGGCGACCTCGCCGAGGGCAACCATCTCGCTCGATCCCCAGGGATCTGCCCCGGAGGATTCGGTGAGAGGAGCCCGGACGCCTAGCGCCTCGGCAAAACTCTTCTCGTTCCCGAACACCACATCGCACAGGCTGACGAGATGCCGATTCACCTCTACGGCCTGTGCGTGTCTTTCCGCGTTCCCCCACAGGGAGGCACGGACGTTGACGTCGTAGGAGACGACGGCGCCGGAGCGCCGCGCCGCGAGCATCGCCTCTTCGGCGACTTCGCTCGTCGTCGGTGAAAGAGCGGTGAAGATGGAGCCGGTGTGAAACCAGCGAGCGCCACGGCGCACGAACACCTCATCCCAGTCGACATCGCCTCGCTGCATTTGGCTGGCCGCGGAGTTGGCCCTATCCGAGCAGCCGACCGGGGCGCGGGGACCAAATCCGCGCTCGGTGAAGTTGAGCCCGTTACGAACGGATCGGCCAACGCCGTCATACGGCACCCAGCGCAGCCACGACAGATCCACGCCTCCCTCGTGCACCAGGTCCTCTACGAGCCGTCCGATCTGATTGTCAGCGAGCGCGCTCACCACCGCCGTCCGCTGTGCGAAGCAGCTACGCAAGCCGCGTGCGACGTTGTACTCGCCCCCTCCCTCCCACACCCGGAAAGATCTCGCCGAGGCGATGCGCTCTTCACCGGGATCGAGTCGAAGCATGATCTCACCAAGCGCCACGAGATCGAAGTCGCACTCCAGCGCCGAGCGCGCCACCAGCGGACCGTCGTTAGAGGGGATCGACTCAGCGGCCATCACGCACCGCCTCAACTATGTCCCGTGCTCTGCGCACGAGGTCGGCGATTTCATCGAACCTGTTCGCCGCCAGTAAATCCGGGGTCGCCATCCAACTTCCACCACAGGCCGCCACCTGCGCCAGGCCCAGGTAGCTCTTGAGGTTGGCCTCAGTGATCCCACCCGTAGGCACGAAGCTGACGTCTCGGAAAGGTCCCGCGAGAGCCTCGAGGAAGCGAACCCCGCCGGCCGCCTCGGCCGGGAAGAACTTCACCAGGCGAGCACCAGCGTGAAGCGCTCGCAAGATCTCCGTCGGCGTGCAGACGCCGGGAACTATGAGCACGTCCTCTGCGAGGCAGTACTCGATCATCTCTTCATCGGTGCCCGGCGAGACGATGAAGGAGGCCCCGATACCAATCATTCGTCGCGCTTCCTCGAGGCTTCGCACCGTCCCCGCCCCGAGCACCGCGCCCGGATGCCGCTCGATAAGTTGCTCGAGAGCGACGCCGGCGTCGGGCGTGCGCAACGTTATTTCTGCGGCGGGGAGACCACCCTCACTCAGTGCAGAGAATAGGTCCTCCGCTTGTGTGACGTCTTGAAGCTCGACGACCGGCACGATGCCTAAGTGGCGTAAGCGAGCCTCGACCAGTCCCACCCGTGTCTCCGGCGGCCCCGCCACTGACGAGAAAGTCGTCACGCGATCACGATTTGAGAGTGGCGGCTCGCTCATCTCGCGAGCCACCCGCCGTCCACCGGCACGATCGCCCCACACACGTAGTCGGACGCGGACGAGGCCAGGAAGAGGGCGGCGCCGGCGATGTCAAGCGCTTGGCCCCACCGACCGGCCGGAATCCGCTCAAGGATCGAACGACTGCGCTCGGGGTCAGCTCGTAGGGCTTCGGTGTTATCCGTGGTGATGTAGCCAGGGGCGATTCCGTTCACGTTGACGCCCTTCGAGGCCCACTCGTTGGCGAAGGCCTTAACGAGGCCGGCGACGCCGTGCTTGGACGCCGTGTACGACGGTACGAGTATTCCACCCTGGAAGGAGAGGAGGGAGCCAGTGAAGATAACTTTTCCCGCGCCGCGCTCGATCATCGTGCGTCCCACCTCACGCGTGAGGATAAAGGGGGCCGTGAGATTCGTGGCGATGGTCCGCGCCCACATTTCGTCGGTATGATCGACCGCCGCGGCTCGAACGATCGAGCCCGCGTTGTTCACCAAAATGTCAATCGGCCGCGACCACTGCGCAAGTCGCGAGGCTAGATCGTGTACCTGAACCTCGTCGGACAGGTCCGCACGAATTGCTTCGAACGACCGTCCCCGCGACTGGATGGACGCTTGAACCTCCGAGCCCGACTCTTCGAGCTGGGCACTGACACCGACGATGTCCGCTCCGGCGTCGGCGAGCAACTCGGCGATCGCCCGACCGATTCCGCGACGCGCGCCGGTGACGACGGCCACCTTGCCGGAGAGATCGAACAACCCCTCAACCCGATGTGCATTCGCTTTGACCATCACGACGTCGCACCACAGTCAACAAGAACCTTCATGGCTTGGCCGGCTCGGAGCCGCTCAAAGGCGTTCGGTGCGTCTCTCAGTGAGACCACGTCGCTAATGAGTGCGTCGGTGGGAATATCTCCGCTGCCGAGTAATCGAAGCGCCTCTTCAAAATCGGACCTCTCGTAGACGCGCGCACCGACAAGGGTCAACTCACGCCAGAAGAATCTGAAGAGGTCCACCGGCACCGGACGCGAATGGATCGCCACGAGGGCCAGGCGACCTCGAGCGGCCAACGACGAGACCGCCGCCTCCATGCCCGCCGCCGAACCAGAGACCTCGAAACTGACATCGACGCCAGCTCCTTGCGTCCACTTCTCAACGACTGCGGCCAGGTCCTCGCCCGGGTCGACGGTGTGTAGGCCGATACGCTCAATGAGTTGTCGCCGCTGAGGGTTGGGCTCGCTGACGAGTGCGTCGCCGCCGACCGCCGTCGCAACCGAGGCGATCAGTAGTCCGATCGGTCCTCCCCCGACGACGAGCGCCTTTTGCCCGGTCCGAAGTTCGGAGCGACGAACGTCGTGGACCGCCACTGCCGTGGGCTCAGCAAGCGCCGCTTCTTTCAGGTCAAGGTTGGCGGGAACTCGGACGAGCGTACGCTGCGGGACAATCCAGGAGTTCTGCATCGCGCCCGGTGAGTCGATCCCCATGAAATTAAGCCGATAACAGATATGAGAGAAACCGCGAAGGCACGCGGGACAGGTTCCACACCAATCGAGGGGAACAACCACGACGTCGTCGCCCGGCACCCACTCCGTGACGGCGTGGCCCACCGCCGTCACCGTGCCCGACATCTCGTGGCCGAGGACAGCGGGGAGTGTCACCCTCGCGTCCATGTCGCCATCGAGTATGTGTAAGTCCGTTCCACAGATACCCACGTAAGCGACCTTCAACTGGACTTCTTCGGATCCCAGTACGGGCCCATCGACATCACGCACGGCGATTCGACCCTGTCCTTCGTAGAATGCAGCGAGCACCGTTACCCCTCTCCTTCGTCCCAAGGACTCGTCTCCCACACCGGGCGACGCCGCCGCCGCGAACCTCGCTCAAGGCATGTGCCCATCATGGCTGGCCGTCAACTCTCGCGCTGCCGGGAATCCTCGTTCCGAGAATCCCCCCGTCGACGACGAGATCGGTTCCCGTCGTCGAACCGGCGTCCGGACCCGCCAAGTAGCAAATGGCCGCGGCAACTTCCTGTGGTGTTACCAGACGCCCATGGGGCTGACGCGCCATCACCGCCGCGCGTTCCGCGCGAGGATCGCCCGTGGCGTCAATCAGTCGATCGATCCAGGGAGTATCGACCGTACCGGGGCTAACCGAGTTCACCCTGATCCCCTCGCGCAAATGATCGGCGGCGAGCGCTTTGCTCAGCGCGAAGACCGCTCCCTTCGACGCTCCGTAAGCGGCGCGGCGGGGCACTCCCGTCCAGACGACGAACGAAGCGATGTTCACCACGGAAGCGTGCGAGGACCTTCGCAGCGCCGGCAGAGCCGCGCGTGTTACCCGCATGACGCCCAGAACGTTTACCTCAAAGAGGCGCCGCCACTGCTCCTCTGCTACTTCGGGATGTTCGTCAACTGTTCCCTGCATGCCCACACCGGCGCTATTGACCAGAACGTCAAGACCATCGAGTTCCTCGACCGCAGCCTCCACGGCGTTGCGCACCGATGAGTCGTCGGCCACATCGCAGTACTGCCAGGCGATTTTCTCGTCGTCGTTAGGGCGATTCAGGTCGAGCGAGACGACGCTCGCGCCTCGCTCGACGAAACGGACGCCCGTCGCTAAACCGATTCCCGAACTGCCCCCAGTAATAATGACCCGCCACCCGGAGTACTCACCCGGCTTCCCCGACGAGCCCACAAGGATGGTTGCTTCGTTCATGGCAGACTCAATCCGTAGCAGCGAATCGCCGTCTCTCCGCGCAACGCGGACTTATCATCGTCAGATAGTTCGTCGGCCAGCTCGAGAAGAGCGCGCATGATCCGCTGGTATCCACCCGCAACCTCGCAGATCGGCCAGTCGCTTCCGAACATGAGACGACGCACGCCGAAGCTCTCCAGGGCCACGGCGAAAGCGGGACGCAGGTCGTCGACGGTCCAAGGGTGGCGGTCACCTTGCGCGGGGTAAAGCCCTGACACCTTCGCGAAGACGTTGGGGCAGGCCGCCGCCCGCGCTAACAGGTTGGACCACGCTGTCAGGTCCCGCCCGATCGGTGGCTTCGCGAGATGGTCAACCACCAGTCGCAATTTAGGGTGTTGTTCGGCGATGACGGGAATGAGTTCGAGGTGGCGGGCCTGCACCGCGACCACGTCGAAGGTGAGACCTCCTTGCTCAAGTACCGCGAGGCCTTCGCCCACGTCTCGGCGAACAATCCAGTTGGGATCCGGCCGGTTGTGGATGAGCACGCGTATGCCGACGAGTTTGCCGCTTCGGCGCAGCCGGGCGATCGTCGCCTCGAGAGCCGGCGGGTCGTTTAGCGGGGCCCACGCCACAATGCCGGCGATCTCGGAGTGGCCTGACGCGATATCCATCGCCAGTTCGTTGTCTTCACCGTCATCTTCTGACTGCACCAGGACCGTGGCGTCAATGCCGTTGGCGCGCAAATTCGGCGCCAGATCGTCGAAATCATATTTTCGATCGAGTTCGGGATAAGTCGGCGCCAGCCACGGGTAGGACACGCGTTCGGGATCCCAGAAGTGCTGGTGTGCGTCGACGACGGTCACTTCACCCCTCGCCCATAAGTTGCGTTGAGGCGACCAGACTGCTCACCTCCGTACCAGAGGTCAGCTCTGAGGGACCCAGCTGATATGTCACGCCCAAGAGTCAGCGTCCCCCGTGACGACCGGTGGGGCACTCTCGTCGCGCAGACGCGCCCGAAACCGCCAGGGGATTGGTCCCCAGTTCGAGACAGAGTCATTGCCCCTTGATCCGTACTCCCGACTCGGCGTCAAACAGCAACATGGAGTCGTCCTTTACGCGCAGCGTGATCCGGTCACCGCTCTTGACGACCACCGTTGGGGCGACGCGTACAACGATCTCCGGATAGATAGTCATCGACTCGCCCACCTGATCGGACATCTGTGCGTAGATGTACGCCTCGGAACCGAGTTCCTCCACGAGTTTGACGACGACAGATATCCCGCCCTCGCTCGAGAGTTCCAATGCCTCCGGCCGAAGGCCGACGGTCACGGGGCCTTTCCCCACGGACGCCTGAAATGATCGCGGCAACGGGACCACGGTGCGTCCGATCTGAACTCCATCCTCGATCACCTGGGCACTCAGCAGGTTCATCGCTGGCGATCCGATGAATCCCGCGACAAAGGAGTTGATGGGTGCGTCATAGAGCGCCCGGGGAACATCAACTTGTTGAAGTACCCCGTCTTTGATCACGGCGACCCGGTCGCCCATGGTCATCGCCTCGACCTGATCATGGGTCACGTAGAGCGTCGTGACGCCGAGTCGACTCTGGAGTTCGGCGATCTGCGTTCGGGTGGAGACGCGCAGCTTGGCGTCCAGGTTTGAGAGAGGTTCGTCCATCAAGAACACCTGCGGCTTTCGCACAATGGCCCGACCCATCGCCACGCGCTGACGTTGGCCTCCCGAGAGTTGACCGGGCTTGCGTTCCAGGTACTCTTCCAGATCGAGTATCTTGGCCGCCTCGCGGACACGGGTCACGATCTCTGATTTTTCTAATTTGGCCATCTTCAAGGCGAAGCCCATGTTCTCCGCCACATTCATATGCGGGTACAGGGCGTAGTTCTGGAATACCATCGCCACGTCACGACTGCGCGGGGGAAGTCCCCCGACATTCTTGTCACCGATGAAGATGTCGCCCTCGTCCACCGTCTCGAGACCAGCCAGCATGCGCAAGCTCGTCGTCTTTCCGCAACCAGAGGGGCCGACCAGCACGACAAACTCGCCGTCACCGATCTCCAAACTCAGCCGATCGACCGCCTTTCGCTCGGTCTTCGGATAGATCCGAGACGCTTCTTTAAACGTCACAGCGGCCATGCGTGTCCTTTCCAACGTACGAATGTGGCGGTGCTGTCGCGACCGCGCTGCGGAGCGGCGAACGGCGCCCATCGACCGTGGGGGTCAAGTCGAAATCGCCTTCTGCAGATCATTCGTTGCCCTATTCCTTCGTAGCACCAGCCAGCATTCCCTTGACCAGGGTGCGCTGAGCGAAGAGAAAGACGATCGCTACCGGAGAAATCGCGACGAGGATCGCCAGCGCCAGTTCGGGTCGCTGGACCAGTTGCGCTCCGGTTCCCGGGTTGCCCGGATTGAAGGCTTCCGTCGAGGAGATCAAGTACTCAAGTCCCACCTGAACGGGTAATTTGTTGCTGTCGGCCAACATCACGAATGGCAAGTAGTAGTTGTTCCAGTCCGCGACAAAGGCGAAGAACGCCACGAGCGCCACGACGGGCCGAGCCAGGGGCAACGCCACGTAGCGAAAGACGCCCCACTCATTGCAACCGTCCACCCGGGCCGCCGCCAGAAGATCATTGGGAATCGTCGACGAAAAGAAGATGTAGCAGAGGTAGACCCCAAAAGGGAAGAACGAGAAGGGAAGGATGACCGACCACGCCGTGTCGGTGAGGTTGACCGAGTTCATTTCAAGGAACAGCGGAAGCACGAGCGCGGTCGCTGGCATAATCATGGTCACCAAGGTGATCACGAGCAACGTTCGTCGGCCGATGAACCGGGTGAGCGCGAGCCCGTAACCGGCCGGGATCGCCGCAGCGATGGCTATCGCCACGCCGCCGAATGAGTAAATCGCCGAGTTCTCTAACCAGCCGACCATGGCGTCGCTCTGGAAACCGAACAACGCCTTCCAGGCGTGTGCGAAGTGGGCGAAGGTTCCAAAGGAGAAGGGCCCCCACGATGTGAGTTGAGTGTCAGTCTTCGAGGTAGCGAGCAGCACCCAGATCACCGGTACAAAGAAGAAAGCGGTGAAACCGAGCAGGACGATCAGACCGACCAGTCGCCACGTGAGATGAGAAAGCTTCATATCAGTTGATTTCGAACAACTTGGTACGCCACACGAGCAATGTGGCGCCGATCAATCCCAGCACGAGAAGTGTCACCGAGATCGCAGCGGCCTCATTGAAGTTGTCATTGATGAACGCGATGTAGTACGCCAACTGGTTCGGCGACCACGTATTACTGACCAGGCCCGCGGTCGCCTGGCCCACGAGTTGAGGCTCGACGAAGAGTTGAGTACCGCCGGCAAACGAAAGGATGAGCATGTAGACCACCCACTTTTTGATCAGTGGCAGTTTTATTCTCACCGCGGATTGGAAGGCGTTCGCGCCATCAAGCCTGGCGGCCTCCAAGAGCTCGTCGGGGATGTTGTTCAGTGCGCCATACATGACGACGATCCATCCGCCTGCGCCAGTCCAAAACGCCATGATCGCAAAAATCAACGGCAGGTGCGATGGCAAAAGAACCAAATCAATCTGCGTAAACCCTAGGGCCGACAGCAGAAAGTGCCACGGGCTGAGAGTTGGATCCAACATGAAGAGCCACACGAGCACGCTCGCGGCTCCCGCCAATGCCCCGGGCATATAAAAAAGAAAACGAAAGACAGCGCTGGTTCGCTGGGCCAGCGAGTGGAGCATCAGCGCGAGCACCAAAATGAGCGTGGCCTCTGCGATCAGCCAGATCGCCAGATACTCCGCCACGTGTTCGAAGGCTGGCAGGAATCGGAAATCATCGTACGCTCGGGTGAAGTTCGTTCCCCACGCGAACCCGCCCCCCACCTTGGTGAGCGACAAGTAGATCGCGTACACCGTCGGCGCGATGCCGAACAGCGCCAGGAGTACTACGTACAGGCCGACGTACAGGTAGCCCGTGGTACGCGAACTACCAATCGGCGCCCCGGCCTCAGTGTTACTACCCCGGCGAGCGCGTGAGCGCTCGCCGGGGACAGTAGCAACCGGGGGAAGTGTCATTTACGATTTGACTTGGAAGCCGTCAGAGCGTGCCAGGTTTGCGGCGTCACCGGCGAATATTCCGAGTCCTGCTGCCTGCGTGCCTCCGCCCGCCAGCGAGGGTACGACGTCCGACGCCCAGATTTGGTCGTTGGCGTAGGGCACGGCCGACCAGCCGGACCAGATCTCATTCGCCGCCTTGGCGAACGCCTGCGAGAGCGTCGGCTCACCAGAAAGTGGAGTGCCGTAGCTGCCCGAAGCGTTCTGGGTGGCAACCCACGCCGCGTCGTCAGGACCGTACGCCGGGAAACCGGGAGAGAGATTCTGGCTGGTCAGGCTCGTGTCCAGCCAAACCACGGCAGACGCGGCCAGCTTCAAGTTCTTGCTGTGCGACGAAACGAACCACAGACCGCCGCCAATGGCCCCCGTAACACTTGGTCCACTAGAACCGAAGGTCATCGGATACGCTGCCGCCATCTTGCAGTCAGGATTTGCTGACGTGCACGAGCCGAGGCCCGGGAAGACGCCGCCCATCCACGAGGCTCCAGGGTAGAACACGATTTTGCCACCATACTGCTGACCGAAAGTCGAGCTGAACATGTAGGCCACCGGAAGCGCGGTACGCGAGACCCCGTCAAGCAGCGACGCCATTTCCGTGCAGTTTGTCGAGGCGGGGTTGATCAACAACGTCCCGGGACTTGTTTCGTCGCTCAGTGGGCACTCGTTACCCCAGTAGTACGTGTCCGCGTCCCACGAGTCACCCTGGGTGCCGATAATGTCGCCCTTCGCCGCAGCGAGCGCGCCATCAGCCGCCCACTCTTGCCAGGTCGTGGGAACCGAGGTAATGCCGTCTTGGGCCATGAGCGCCGGGTTGTACCACAGCACATTCATCGCGAGGTCGTTGCGCAGACAGTAGACCTTCCCGCCAATCGTGCACAGGGAGGACGATCCGTGGGCGAACTTGGTAAGAATGCTCTTCGATACCAGCCCCTTGTTCAAGACAGCCGCATCGTTAAACGGCGGTTGGGCCAGCGAAGCCGCGTCGTTATTCTGCTCGCTGAAGTAGATGTCCGGCCAACCGTGACCGACTCTATTATCGAGGGCGAAGGCCGACTGATAGGTTCCGTCTCCGTTCGAGTCGCCGTCTTTCAAGACCGCTACGACGTGGACCTGCGGGTGCGCCTTGATGTACGCCTCCACCATCGGCTTACGCGCGGTGTCGTACCAAATGGTAAGCGTGGGCTTCTTTGAGGCACTGGCGCTGGTAGCCCCGATGCCGACACTGACAATCGACAGGCCGATGAGGCTGGCGCACGCGGCAAGCGCCAGCGTTCGACGATGCCACCGCGCCCTTCGGTTGCTCCCCCCCGATGAACTGACAATATTCATTTCCTTCTCCCCCTGATTAAGGTTTTCACTTTCGCTGTTTGCGATCTCATTTCCTACGACTCATCAGAACGGTTGTTTTTCGTCCCCTTGGCTGGCTCGGGCAGGGCTCCGTTGGCCTTGTCGAACACATACGGCAGCAACTCACTCGGGTAGTGCGGCCCGGGTTCCAGACCGACCCCCGGCCCCATGGGTGCCGCGACCATCCCCGAGGCGCTCACTCCCACCTCTCGCTTGACGGGATTCGAGGTGACGAGCGATTCGTAATAGGTGCAGTTAGGAATCGCCATGCAGAGGTGCCGGGCGTACATCGTGGGACCGTGGGGTTCGGCCCGGAGTTGATAGGCATCGGCCAGGTGAGCAATACGCATAGCGCCGGTGAAGCCACCGCGAAGCTCCGTGCTCGTTCGTACGTAACTGGCGCAACCGCTGGCGATGAAGTCCCCCGTGTTCATATGAGCACCGTCGGAGGTCTCGGCGATGTTGAGGGGAACGCGCACCCTCTCGGCGAGCCACTTATACGACGTAATGCTGAACTCGCGAATCGGCTCCTCGTACCAGAGATACTCGGCCGCGGCGAGGGCATCACCGACGAAGACCGCGTCGGGCAGGTCAAATCCGGCCGACCCGTCATACATGAGCGGGTAATCACCCCCGACGTGTTCGCGAACCGCCGTACATAGTTCTGCGTCGCGTCGCGCGTCTCCCCAGCCGTGAAGCTTGAGCGCCGGGTAACCGAGCTCCATGCATTGCGTCGCCACGTCGAGGTACTCAGGGACGCTTGCAAAAGTCGAGGTCGACGCGTAGGCCGGGATCTCTCGTCGAAATCCTCCGATCACCTCCCACGTGGGCGCGCCGTAGTAGCGACCAGCGAGATCCCACAGCGCCGTGTCGACAAGCCCGAACAGCCAAAGAGGAAGTTCTTCGGTTCGGTCGATCTCCCACATTCGGTGCCACAACCATTCCCGTTGAAGGGGGTCGGCGCCGATCAGTTCATCGCGAAGCACGTGCTCGAAGACGTCGGCGACCACCGGACCGCTTCCTCGACGGGGCGCGATGGCGACGCCGTCGACCCCTTCGTCGGTCCTCAGGCGAATCACGCCGACCTCGCGATCGGGCGGGCTCCCTCGCAGGCCCTCGCGCCAGATGAAGGGGGGGTTAGCGCCGGGCGCGAAGACGTTGAAGGTTTCAACTCTCGTTATACGCACGACGTCCTCCCTGCAGAGGTAGTCACAAGATGACCAACTGTCCCTCGCTCGCTTTGTTGCCCACCAAGTGATCGCGAGTATTGGCGAAAGGTCGAGAAGCACCGAGTAGGCGCGACAGGGGCTGGAGCGAATCTCCCGGCGGGGCTTGCATCAATCCCCTGAAACTGGACATCGGCTACTGATCGGGTGCGGTCGATCACCGCCACGAAAATACGACGACGGTGGCGAAGGAACCCGTATCCGCGCTCAACGTCAAACGGTTCAATCACCAAGATGCTCCCCCAAACATAAGACGACTGTCGTATGATAATATCAAGTGCACGGAAGCGCAAGAGCAAGATGCGAAGAAAGGCAGGGCGTCTGAGATGGCTGGGTGCCGTGCCGAAAACGACTGGTTGGCGCTCTTCCCATGACGAGCGAATTATGCTAAGGGTCGTCGATATACCCCAACCGGTAGAAGGGCTGCCGCACGTGAGCACTCCGTCTACGCTTCCGTCACGCCCGGCTCGCCTCAACGAGATCGTGGTCGCTTCGTTGATCGAGGAAATTGTCTCGGGAAACCTACCCGTCGGGTCGTCCCTCCCCCCGGAACAAGTTCTCTGCCAGGATTTTCGGGTCAGTCGCTCAGTAACCAGGGAGTCGATAAAACTCCTCGAGGAAAAGGGCCTCGTGGTGGCTCGTCAGGGCCAGGGAACCACCGTCCAACCCGTTGATAGTTGGAGTCTGCTCGACCCGCTCGTGCTCGATGCGTATATCCGCAGTGACCGGAGCCTCACTGTCTTTGACGATCTCATGGAGGTCCGAGCCGCTCTCGAAAGTCAGATGGCGAACCGAGCGGCAATGAGGTTGACTGAAGATCAGTTAGACGAACTGCACTCGCGCCTAATGGAGCTTGAATCGCTGCTCGACGATCCCGAACGTTACACCGTGGCCGACCTCGCCTATCACGACCTAATCGCCCACTACTCCGGTCACCTGCTCGCCCGCTCGATCTTGAGGACGGTACAACCCATCGCGTTGGCAAACGCGTACTACGGCCATACACATCGATCGTCAGAGGACAACCTCCGCTCGCATCGAGGTCACGCCGCTATCTACGAGGCCTTGTTGAATCGTGACCCTGAAGCGGCGTCAAAGGTAGTAGAAGACCACATTCTGGGAAGTTGGAAGACATACAAGATGTCACTACACAACGCCAAGACGGTTTCTAGTGAAAGGGAGAGTTAGGAGCGAGAAATTAGAGACACGCCATCTCTACTAGCCGCTTTGCCTACATCGCGCGCAAAGCTGGCGGCGAGGAACGATTGATCGAGTTCGCGCGCAGGTTAGTGGGTCCCAACCAACGGTGTCCTACGCGCGGACTCGATCAATCGCCCCTCGCCAATCACCGGCGTGCCAACGAATCCCCGCCATGACTTTACCCCTCCCGCATCGGAATCGACTTCGAAGCCAGATCCACTGACAGAGTTGACCCCCGAGGGTCGGTTTGGCGCCCGTGAGGGATCAGAACGAAACGAAGAGGCACGACGTGATTGGAGAGAGCCGGACGTATGAATGAGTACATCGGGTTGCGAACCCGTCTCAAGCCTGGAATGGAGGACGCGTACGAAAGAGCCCACGCCGTGGTCTGGCCGGAACTCGTGAGGGCGCAACTCGAGTTAGGAATTGAACATTGGCGCATATTTCGCCACGGTGTCGAACTATTTCACGTCGTGGAGTGCGACAACTTCGATCGAGCAGTCACTGCCCTTTCGCAACTCCCGATAGATCAACGTTGGCAAGCGGAAATGGCGCGTTACGTCGTGGTGGCTGAAGATGGCAAGGGTGCCGCGGTCGACCGACTGCATCTCGTCTACGGCCGATGAGTTCTGGCACCGGCGGTCCGCGGCGAACGGTCACCCAGGCATGAGAACGCTCGCGACGCGATCGTTGGCCAAGTGCCCCGTGCGCTTGACCGAGTTGTCTCTTGGCTGCGCGCAACTTGGGAACCTCTATCAGGCCATAACGAACGAGCAAGCGCGCGAAACGGTTGACGCCGCTTGGGAGCGAGGAGTGCGCTACTTCGACACCGCGCCCCACTACGGACTCGGGCTTTCCGAGCGTCGTCTCGGCGCAGCCCTGGCCGGGCGTCCCCGACGCGAGTATCAAGTATCAACGAAAGTCGGGCGGCTCCTCGAGCCAATCACATCGTCGGGGCGCGACGCTGAGGGCTTCGACGTACCAGCGACTCATCGACGGGTCTGGGATTTCAGTCGTGACGGCATCTTGCGGTCGCTCGAAGAGAGCCTCGAGAGGCTCGGTCTCGACGCGATTGACATCGTGTATCTCCACGATCCCGATGAGCACCGCCAAGAGGTTTTAGACACCGCCTACCCGACACTTGAGGAACTGCGTTCACAGGGCGTTGTGGCGGCCATCGGCGCCGGAATGAATCAAGTCGAGATGCTCACCGACTTCGCGCGCAACACCGATATGGACGTGTTCATGCTCGCGGGCCGTTATACCCTCCTCGAGCAATCGGCGCTCAACGAACTCCTGCCGGCGTGCGAAGATCGGCGCATCGGGATAGTAGCCGCCGGAGTGTTTAATAGTGGTTTACTCTCGCGTCCCACGCCCGCCGACGACGCGAAGTACAACTACGGCCACGCGCCAGAGGAACTCCTCATCCGCGCGCGACGCATCGCAGAGATCTGCCAGCGGCACGGCACCACACTGCCCGCCGCGGCTCTGGCGTTTCCCTTGGCTCATCCTTCCGTCGTCAGCGTCTGCGTGGGCTCGCGCTCCCCTCAACAGATCGAAGGCAACGTTGACTTGTACCAGCGGCACGTGCCCGAAGCGGTCTGGACTGAGCTGAAGGAGGAAGGACTCCTGCGTCCAGACGCTCCGGTGCCCACCGGGTAACTCGATCGATGATTCCGCACGCGTCGTGGACCCGCGAAAACCACAACTCGGTTCATCGATCCTCACGCAGCCCGCGAAATTGCCAGTTGTCGGCGAACAAGTCAAAATGCGCACCCTTCGTCGGATGATCGTCAACGTAATCGAGATCTAGCGATACGCCGAGTCCGGGACCTTCGGGAATCGGGAAGAAGCCGTCAACGACCTTGGGAAGTCCCGGAGCACAAGCCAAGACGTCCGAATCGGCAAAGTCGTTGAAGTACTCCTGAATCTTAAAATTCGTCGTGCAGGCGGCGAGATGAAGATTGGCGGCGGTGAGAACGGGGCCCCCGACGTTGTGGGGGGCAACGAGGACATGGTGCGTCTCGGCCGTCGCTGCAAGCTTCCGAGTTTCGAGTATTCCGCCCAGATGGCCGATGTCCGGTTGAATGATGGCGGCCGCTCGCAGATCAAAGAGTTCACGGAACTCTGTGCGGTCGTGAATTCGTTCGCCAGTGGCGATGGGTAAGGTGGTCCCCCGCGACACCACCGCCAAAGAAGTTAGATTGTCGGGCGGCACGGGTTCTTCAATCCACGAGGGCTCAAAGTGCTCGACCATCTTCGCTATTCGAAGAGCCTCGTGGGGGGCGAATCGGCCGTGCATCTCGATGAGAAGTTCAGTCGAAGGCCCAATGGCGTCGCGAATCGCCTCGACGAGCGCGATCGATCGGACGCGTTCCTCGTGATCGAGTTCGTACTTGCCCGGTCCGAATGGATCGACTTTCAGTGCCCTATAGCCGCGTTCGACGACAACTCGGGCTGCCTCGTAAAAATCCTGGGGGGTTCGCTCTACGGTGTACCACCCGTTGGCGTAGGCCTTGATCTGATCGCGAACTTTCCCGCCCAGTAGCCGCCATACCGGTTGGTCGAGTGCCTTGCCTACGATGTCCCAGCACGCCATCTCCACACAGGCGATACCGCTCATGACGATCTCGCCGGATCGGCCGTAATCTCCGTACTTCATCCGGTGGACCAGCGACTCAATGTCGAAAGGATCGCTCCCAAGAATGTGATTGCGTTCGGCCTCCGCGAGGTAGCCGATAAGGGCTTGAGTGTGACTTAGCATTCGAGTCTCACCAACACCCACCAGGCCTTCATCCGTAAAAACTTGAACGAAGGTCAAGTCGCGCCACGGTGTACCGACCACATGGGTTGTGATTTTGCTTATTCTCATCACTTCACCTTCCTTGAGGTCCGTTTCGCCTCATCTGCTTCGCTCACGACGCGTCCGTGTCTGGTCGTGTGCACGACGAAAGACGCACTCATCGCAACGCTCCTATGCTCATCCGGCGAACGTTCGCACGTCTTGCCCTTCGATGCCAACCGCGCAGGACGATCGACGCGGACTTGTCTGGATCAAGGCGATATAAGACCCCACGCCCGGGCGTCTCGGCGTAAGACATCGATCCGCAGTAGAAGCGTCCCTGAGGGTCGCAGCCACCGTCATTCATTCGAATGTCTTCATCCGCCCACAGATCGGGATCTCGAGATATTTCGCCGTCGTCCTCAATGATCGCGAATCCGCGCTCTAGTGCCGCGACAAGGCCCCCCGCTGATCTCGGACGTATGGCCGCCACGACGTTTCCTACGTGCATCCGGTCGATTACACCTTCCGCCGAGAGTGACAGAATGTCGCCTTTCAGCATGTCGACCCACCGTAACGATGATGCACGGCTGTCCCACATCAGACCCTCGCCGTGGAAGGCGCAAGGAGGCGTGATCTGCTCGACGGTGGTGCTCACGGTTTTCTCCGCAACTCTCGGCCCTCCCCCGTCCTAATTGAAAACGCTTTGCAGCCGACCCGAGACAATCCAGCGCTGCGCGATAAGCAGGACGAGGACCACCGGTGCTGCGCTCACGAGCAGCAACAGAGCCTCGGCCGACAGCGGCCTGCTCAGTTGCAACTGGATATTTTGATAAAAGTCGCCGGACGTCGATCCGGGCATCAGTTGTTGTGCGATGCCGAGCGACAACGGATAGCGGCTGGCGAAATCGAACTCCGCGTACATTACCCAGGGCAAGAAGTAGTTTGTCCAGCTCGCAATGAAGTCGAGCATCACGATGAGTCCGATGATCGGCGTCGAGAGGGGCAGCATGACGCGGCGGAATGCCTGCCACTCGGTGCAGCCGTCGACGCGCGCCGCGGCGAGGAGGCCGTGAACGCGCGGGGTGTTGTAAAACAGGTAGCTGATGTAGACGCCGAACGGGAATAGGCCGTAGGGCAAGATCACGGTGAGTGGGCTGCCCAGCACGTGCACCGCGTTGGCCTCGAGGAACAACGGCAGGGCGAGGGCGTTGCTCGGGATCAACATGGCGATCATTGTCCCGATCAGCACCGCTCGGCGACCGATGAACTCCGTTGTAGCGAGGCCGTAGCCGGCCGGGATCCCCAGAGCCACCGCGACCGCCACGCCCGCGCCCGAGTAGAACACCGAGTTCTCTAACCACGTGTAGGTCTGCCCGACATCAAAGGGCTTGAGCAGTAGCCAAACAATCGGCACGAGGAAGAAAGCCGCTGGAAACGCCAGGGCGATCCATATCAATAGCCGCGACAGTGGAAACGACCGCCCACGCACCAACCGTTCGATGGAGGCCACTCAGTCGCCCCTAAAGAGATGGGTACGGAACACCAGCAGGCCGGCACAGACGAGGGCGAGGACCAACAGATCGATCGAGATTGCGGCGGCGTAGTTGAAGTTGTCACTCAGGAAAGCCAGCGAGGTCGCGAGCTGGTTCGGAGACCAGGCACTACCGACGAGAATCCCGTGGGTGGCCTGACTGAAAAGCTCGGGCTCGGCAAACAGCTGGGTGCCGCCGGCAAAGGAGACGATCAGCATGTATACGATCCATTTCTTGATCAATGGAAGCTTGACGCGCAGCGCCGTTTGAACGGGGCCTGCGCCGTCCAGCTCGGCGGCCTCGATCACCTCGACCGGGATGTTGGTCAGAGCCCCGTGGATCACGAGGATCCAGGCACCAGCACCGGTCCAGAATGCGATCAGCGCAAAGACGATCGGCAGATTGTTCGGCACAAGCGCGGCTCCGAGCGTGCGGTAGCCCAGCGCGCTTAGCACGGCGCCCCACGGACTCAGCCCGGGCTGCAACATGAACAGCCACAACAGCACCCCGGCCGAACCCGCGAAGGCCGCGGGAAGATAGAAGAGGAAGCGAAATGTCGCGCCGACCCTCGCAGAGAGGGTGTGGACGGCGAGCGACGCGCCGACCACGATCACGACGAGCGAGGTCAACCAGATTGCCATGAACTCCGCGATGTGCTCGAAGGCCGGGACGAAACGAAAGTCGTGGTAGGTGTTGATGAAATTTGCAAAACCGCTGAAGTGACCGGCAACCGATGTGAACGCCAAGTCCAGCGCGTATCCCGCCGGCACGATGCCGACGAGGACGAGGAGCACGACGTACCCACCAACGAACAGATAGCCAGCCCGTGTTCGTCGACGCGGACCTACGTCTTTCGATCGCGCCATGCGCCCCGCCGGCGAACCGCGTCCCGACCGAATCACTAAGGACCCAGCCTCGGCGGATACCAAATCTCGGTAACATCAGACATCTGATGAATGTTACAACCTCTGCTATGTTGAGGCCGCTAGGTCCGCGTATCTGCTGGAGTTCTGTTGCCACCGGTTTTCCTCGGTTACGGTCCCTCAAGGCAAAGGAACATCGTGAAACGACGAATACCTCACCCGCGTGACTTCGCCCCGCTAATTCGACTGCGCCCACCGCGAATGAATACCAGGAAGCGCCGGCTTGATTCAGCGCTTACTATCTGGGACCTTCGAGATATCGCCAAACGTCGAACCCCACAAGGCCCGTTTGACTATACCGACGGTGGCGCGGAGGGCGAAGTGTCGCTTTCACGAGCTCGCCAAGCCTTCGAAGATATCGAGTTCAATCCGCGTATTCTCTGCGACGTCTCCGAGGTTGATACTTCATCAATTGTCCTTGGCGGCCCTACTGCCTTGCCCTTCGGGATCGCGCCAACTGGCTTCACGCGAATGATGCACGCAGAGGGTGAAGTCGCTGGGGCCAGCTCCGCCGGTGCGGCAGGTATTCCCTTCGCTCTTTCGACCTTGGGGACGACCACGATAGAGGACGTCAGATCCGCAAATCCCGACGGGCGCAATTGGTTCCAACTCTATATCTGGAAGGACCGCGATCGATCGCAGTCTCTCATCGATCGTGCGGCCGCGGCGGCTTACGACACGCTCCTAGTAACGGTAGACGTACCGGTGGCCGGTGCACGACTGCGAGACGTGCGCAACGGCCTGACGATCCCACCTCAGTTGTCGCTGAAGTCGGTTGTCAACTCAATGACCAAGTGGGAGTGGTGTTTCAACTTCCTCACGACCGAGCCGATTGAGTTCGCGTCACTCAGCAGTTGGCCGGGAACTGTGGGTGAGTTCCTCGATGCAATGTTTGACCCCACGGTCACCTTCGAAGACCTCGCCTGGATCAAAAGTCAGTGGCCAGGAAAACTTGTCGTCAAGGGCGTGCAGAACTTGGCCGACGCCAAGCGACTCGCGTCGATGGGCGTTGACGCAATAACGCTGTCAAACCACGGAGGGCGCCAACTTGATCGCGCTCCCGTCCCCTTCCATCTTCTTCCACAGGTGGTGCGCGAACTTGGCTGCGACGTGGAGATCCACATTGATACGGGCATCATGAACGGGGCGGACATCGTCGCGTCGATCGCCCTGGGCGCCAGATTCACTCTCGTCGGACGTGCGTATCTGTACGGTCTTATGGCGGGTGGGCGCGAAGGCGTCGATCGCGCTATAGAGATTCTGTCGGGGCAAATTTCACGGACAATGCGACTTCTCGGAGTGACCCAGCTTGCAGAGTTGAACCCGGGCCACGTGACACAACTTCGAAGACTTTGGCCGATCAACTAGTGACCGGGTCATGCAGTTCGTTTCTCCAACGACAAATCCTCTAACCACTCCGCTGACCATCTAAATCTGATATCCGCGCGTACGTGTACGCACCTTTATAATATGGCGTACGTGTACGCACTCGGGATAGCGCGACGAAACGCGTCCAGCCGTATTCACGAAGCAAACGGTTGGCTGAACCCTGAGCGAGGATTTACCCTGATCGAGCTATTGATCGTCGTGGTGGTGCTGGGCGTGTTATCCGCCGTCGTCATCTTTGCCGTCGGTGGAGTGAGCGCCCAGGCGGCGGTCTCCGCGTGCCAGAGCGACGTGAAAACGGTGCAACTCGCGGTCTCTTCGTACGAAGCCGAGTCGGGAGGGGTCGCGCCGACGAGTCTCGATGAGTTAACGCAGGGATCTAGCGCCTACCTCCAGTCACTGCCATCAAGTACGTACTACACGGTGTCTCTCCAAAGCGGCGTCGTCATGGTGGCCGCTCCCGCCTCGGCCGTGCCCGTTGATGCCAACACCCCGGGCGCTTGTGCGGGAGCAGGCCCGGGGTCAGAAGACCCGACAACTACCACTCCAACCTCTACGACAACAACGACGAGTACCACCACGACGACCAGCACGACCACGACGACCACCACTACCACCCTTCCGCCCTCGAACGGGGTGATCGCCACGGGCTCTTATAGCCAGTCCGGCAAGAAGGGAACCGAGGTTGTCAGGATATCGAACCCCGACGCCATGAGCGCGTTGACGATCACCATTGAGGTGTACCCAAGTGCCGGCGAGACGCTCGCTTACAGCAGCGAGAAATTCTCTTTCACCAAGAAGGACTTCTCCGACTCCGAGTCGAGTTCAGGGGGTGACGTGACCTACTCCTTCACCTTGGACGGTGGGGACATTGTTCCCGCCAACAGTGGGGGCACAGCGACGGCCGTCTTCACATCCAACCTGACGACGCACGAAAGTAGTTCAGACACCTGGTCGGTCACGAGTGATTCCAACGGCATCGACTCGACCGTCACGGGAACTTTCTAATGTGACGCACGTCGCGAGGTCGAATTCGAGGTCGGACCGGGCCTCTGTATGATCAGGCCATGAGTCCGCCGTCTCCCACGAAAAACGGTGATCGAGCCTCCAGAGGCTCGTTGTCACGAGATCAAGTCGTCGAAGCTGCGATCTCCGCTATTGACTCCGGACGCTACGAAGAGATGACCATTCGCAACCTGGCGGCCGAACTCCACGTCGCGCCGATGTCGTTGTATCGACACATTCGCAATCGCGATGACCTCCTCGACGAGGTCACCAATCACCTCCTCTCATTGAGCTGGCGACCCACCACTAACACCGAAAGTTGGCAGGAGTGGCTTATCGAGGCGGCGACGCGGTTTCGCACCTTGCTCGTCACCCAGCCCGCCGTGTTGCACGTGTATCTGAGCCATCCCGTGACCTCAGCCTCGGCACTCGAGCGGATGAACGCCATGCTCCGCGTTCTTGGTGAGGCGGGGTTCAGTGACGGGGGCGCGGAGCAAACCTACGCCGCACTCCACACGTACACCATCGGATTCTCCGCCCTGGAAGCCTCGCGCTCGAAGTGGCACGCGACGAACGAGGCCACCGATGACACAGCGAGGCGTCTTGCGACGTTTACGACGTCCGAACAGTTCAGAATCGGACTGACGATGCTGCTTAATGGAGCGGATCAAACCCCCTAGAGCCCCGTCGACCTCGTCGAGTAGGCTCGTAAAACCAATGTGGAGCGCAACGTCAACAATCATTGAAGGAGTTCGAAGTGACGGCAACCCTCTTACTGACCCATCGTGCAATTGGCGCGGAGGTCCGTCGCGGACCGTACGAGGTTCTGGTGGACGGCAAAACCGTTGGGTCTGTCAACTTGCACGAAACCGCAGAGTTCGCGGTCGAAGCGGGCCACCATACTCTCCAGCTCCGCGGCGGCCGCAACTCGAGTCGAACGAAGACCTTCGACGTACCCGAGAGCGGAGTGGTCGCCTTTCGATGCACCGGTAAGAGGTTTTTGCCACTCTTCCTCCTGTCTTTCTTCGTGCCGAGCTTGGCCCTCGTACTCAAGCGCGTAGAGCGGTGACTCCTTGAGAAGCGACAAACGCATTTAGCCTGTTCGCCCCTTGACATAAGGCATCGCGGCACGATCTGGATCTAGTCCCCACCGGCGTTTCCCTCCGCTTCATTCCTTTTCTCAGCGGTTGAGCGACGATGGCGTTCAGGCGCCTTCCCCGCGCCCTGACCAAGGAAAAGTTCGCGCTAGGCCAAAAGTGGGACTTCTGGCCCTATTGCTCGTCGGGTTCGTGGTGGAAGCATGTTGGGAAACCAAACGAGCCTCACAGGAGAGAATCATGCGCCGTAAGACATTGGACCTTTTACTGAACTGGGTGGGTACTGTTCTCACCGTGGTGCTCATCGTCGCGGGGGTGGGCTTAGTAATCGGCTATGACTTCACTTCCTCCCAGGTCCGCTCGCAGCTCCTTGAGCAGAAGGTCTTTTTCCCCAAGGTCGGCGGGCGCGACTACCAGGACCTGGTGAACGCCCACCTGACCCAGTACGCGGGCGAGCAGGTGCTGACCGGTAGCGAGGCGCAGATCTTTGCCAACGACATCATCGGTGTGGACACCACGGCGATCGCGGGCGGCAAGACCTACGCCCAGTTGAGCAGCGAGTCCCTGAGCGACCCGAGCAACACGGCCCTGGCCAACCAGGTCGAGCTCGTCTTTCGCGGCGACACCCTACGCGGACTGTTGCTCAACGCCTACGCCTTTGGCTTTATGGGCCTCATCGCCCTGTACGGCGCGATCGCGGCATTCGTGCTGGCTCTGGCCATGCTCTTGCTCGTGCTACTCGGAATCCGCCACTATCGCCAGATAGACCCCGAGGCCAGCATCTAGTCGGGTCGCGTGAAAGGGTGACAGGTTCGGTTTGCCGGACTCGTTTTTCATGTCGAGAGAGCGCGGCCTTGAAGAGACAGGCGTTCGATAGCCGGTGACGAGTCTTGAAATCACCGATCCCGCACTGGAGACGACCGACCGCTACTCCGCTTTCGGGTCGTTTGTCCCTATCTAACACTCCGCCGCGTCTTCTACCGTGAAACTCGTGTGTGCAGAGGGGGCAGGTAGCGGACGTCGAGGCGTCATTCTCATCTCGGAGTTCACCGACGTCCCACTCCCGATTGAAACCGCGCAGGGTCGCTTTGCTCGGACCAGAGAGCGCCTGGCAAAGCTGGCGAGCGCCGCGGAGGAAGATGGCGAGGCGTTGCTGTTGCAGATCGGCCCCACCTGGGGCGGTGGTCGACTGTCCCGTGAGGTCGAGGTAAACATCGGGTCGACACACGAACGAGGAGATGCCCAAGTAGTGCCGCTCGACTGGAGGTCGACGGACCTAACGGGTATGTTTCCGGTGCTGAGCGGGGACCTCGAGTTAGCCCCGCTCGGAGCGAACTCTTGTCGCCTCACGCTCGCCGCCTCCTATATACCTCCGTTGGGCGACATTGGTCGCGCACTCGACCACGCTCTGTTGCACCGAGTAGCGCAGTCCACGGTCCGTTCGTTCCTCGCTCGCGTGGCGAGCAGCCTCGAAGAAGACGAGGGGCGCGAGCCCGCCGTGGTCACGACGTAGTTCGAGACTAACGGACGTTTCGCACACGCCGACGTCGCATCGCGGGACTACTTGTGCGATTCACGTAGCTCTGGTCAACCTCCGGTCGGGCACAAACCAGATCACGGCGACAGCCGCGTAACACGCGTAGGAGAGGTAGGGGCTAACGTACGCCAGTCCTATACCGATGACGTAGATGGCCGGGGAGACAATACCTTTCACGTCCGCTCCGACCGCGCGAGAAAGGGCGGCGTCGCCCACGTTGGCCCGCAGAATGAAGCGAACGAGGATGTAGTACGCGAGAGCCGCGCCGAGGGCTACGACGCCGTAGACGGCGGCGGGCAGCCAGTCCCCGTGCTGAGATCCGACCCATGAAGTGGCGAAGGGGATGAGTGAGAGCCAGAACAAGAGGTGGAGGTTTGCCCACATAACCGAACCGCTGATTCGTTCGGTTGCCCTCAGTAGGTGGTGGTGGTTGTTCCAATAGATACCCACAAAGGTGAAACTCAGGATGTAGACGAGAAGTGACGGCAAGCGTCCGTCCAGCCCATGCCACGTGGCGCTGATCGGAGTCTTGAGATCGAAGGCCATGATCGTAATGATCACCGCCATCACGGAGTCGCTAAAGGCTTCGAGGCGGTGAGCGTCCATGGTGGCGCTGGCTGTCGAGTGGCTTTCCGAGGCGGACGGACCATCAGGCATTTCCTGAGGATATCGGCACGCTGGAGTTGAGGACTAGAGGTTGGTCAGCCTTTCCACGTCCGGCGGGTAGCGGTCCCCCACCACCGGGACCGCGGAAGTGGCCCGGTCGAGCACCTCAAGATCTTCGAGAGTTAGAGAGATGTCCACCGCGCGGTAGTTTTCCCGGAGTCGCTCCAACTTCGTCGTCCCCGGGATGGGCACTATCCAGGGCTGTTGGGCGAGAAGCCAAGCGAGCACCAGCTGAGCGGGTGTCACCCCTCGTCGATCGGCTTCGGTTCTCAGCACGTCGACGAGTCGCTGGTTAGCTGCGCGCGCGGCAACGGCGAAACGTGGAAGCGTGCTGCGATTGTCGGTCTCATCGAAGGTGGTGTGTTCGTCGATGGCGCCGGTAAGAAAGCCCCGTCCTAAGGGGCTGAAGGCTACGAATCCGATACCTAGCTCACTGCAGAGCGGCAACACCTCCTCCTCCGGGCGGCGCCACCAGATCGAGTACTCACTTTGGACGGCGGCCACCGGTTGGACGACGTGGGCGCGTCGAATCGTCTCCGCGCTGGCCTCGGACAGGCCAAAGTACTTGACCTTGCCCAACTCGATCAATTCCTTGACCGTCCCGGCCACCTCCTCGATGGGCACGTCAGGGTCGACTCGGTGTTGGTACAGCAGATCGACGGTCTCCACACCCAAGCGCGCCAAGGAGCCGTCGGTGGTCTCCTTAATAATGCTCGGCCGACTCGAGTGGGTGGGTCGACCGCGGGCGTCGACTTCCCCGAACTTTGTGGCGATGACTACGCGGTCGCGTACCGGAGCGATGGCCGCTCCCACCAGCTCTTCGTTCGTGAAGGGACCGTAGACCTGAGCGGTGTCCAAAAAGGTGACACCCAGACTCACCGCAGCGCGGAGAAAATCAACCGCTTGATCGCGATCCAGCGTGGTGCCGCGGTGGTAGTTAAGACCCATGCAGCCCAGTCCCACGGCCGACACCTCCAAGCCGCTCGTCCCCAACTGCCGCGTCCGGGCTGCCCGTTCCATTCGTTCAATGTAACCGGCAAGGGAAAACCTTTACATTCCATCGAAACCGATGTATCGTTTCCGATATGAGTGCACTCGAGTTCCCACTTCCTCCCGCCTCGACCCCTCCGATACGAACCGGCCCCAAGTTCTCTCTTCGCCTGGCGGCGCTCCGAGCCCTGGTGCGGTCTCCATCGCTTCAAGAACCCCGCTCGCCGGGCTCCGCGTCAACCCGGCGTGAACGTACTTGCTCTTTACGCCACAACGCCAGCGAGAAAGACACCGTCGGCAACCCGCCACCTCGCGACTTGAAACGGATCATTCGTTCCGAACGCGCACTGCGCCACACGCCGCTCGACGTTGAAATAGCGCGGACTCTTCTCCCAAACGGGACTCGCCCACCGCACTCGTTGCTTCGTTGAGCACCGCTTCCGCTCAACGTCGAGACACGGCGACCGTCGCGTAACCTCATGAGCATGAATGGACTCGAACTGTTCCTGCTCGGCCGCAAGCTCTCGAAAATGGGCATTGAAACCATTCCGAGCTCCGCACTGGACGAGTTCCCTCCCAGCGCGCAGGCCGTACTGATCGACGTCTTGGAGAATCCCGACTCCTCGATCGGTGAGATCGCCAAGCGGACCGAGTTGCCGCAAAGTCAAGTATCAGTGGCGGCGACCCTGCTGGAAGAGAAGTGTCTGCTAGAGACCGTGTCAGATCCTGACGATCGCCGTCGAACGTTGGTTCGCGGAGCGCCCGGCGTGGGAAGAAAGATTCGAAAGAAAGTCAACGTACCCATCGATCAAACGATTGCCAATGCCCTGGTCAGCGAGAACCCCGACGATCTGGCTCACGTGCTTGACGCGCTAGAGATGCTCTCGCGACAGCTGACGCCGCGCACCCTGACGTGGTCAAACGATGACGACGGTAACTGAAACGAAGTCCAAGAGGTCCGGGCAAGATTCACCGCTCCATCGAGTTACCCGTCGATGACCGCTCGCTACATATCCAGACCACCGTTCACGGGTATTACTGCGCCGGTCACGTACGAGGCCCGCGGGTCTATCAAGGCGGACACGACGTAGGCCACCTCATCCGCGCTGCCGAGTCGCCCGACGGGAATCCTCGCCACAATCTTGTCGAGGACCTCCTTGGGTACCGAGGACATCATGTCGGTGTCGATGAACCCCGGGGCCACGCAGTTCACGGTGATGCCCTTGCCCGCCAGTTCGAGGGCCAAGGTTTTGGTTAGTCCGTGCATGCCCGACTTCGCCGTGGCGTAGTTGGCCTGACCCACGTTGCCGGTCTCTCCGATGATCGAGCTGATGTTCACGATACGTCCCGACCCGCGAGAGATCATGTGCTCGATCACCGCCTTGATCATGTAGAAGCATCCCGAGATATTGATGCGCATGACCGCGTGCCACTCGTCGATGGTCATGCGGCGAACCGTGCGGTCGATATTGATACCCGCGTTGTTGATCAGATAGTCGACGTGACCATACTTCTCGAGAGCCTCCTCGATGAACCGCACGCAGTCGCCCGGGTCGCCGACCTCCATCTGGTGCACGCTGATGAAGTCACCTACGTCGCGAAGCGACTCCGCGGCTTCGCGGTTGGATTGATACCCCGCGCACACCTTCACCCCCGCGTCGGCCAGGTTCATCGCAATGGCGCGCCCTATGCCTCTGGTTCCACCCGTGATTACGGCCACTTTCTCGTCGGTCATGAGAACACCCCCTCGGCGTAACCATAGGCATTTTGGAGGGGTCATTCAATGCCGACGATCGCGTTCTCGAGCCAGCGGGCTCGCCACCTACCAGGAGAGGTCAGCCAGACCGAGAGGACTTACAGCGCAGCGTGTTCGCTGGTGCGACCCGGTTCACGTTCGAGGAACTCTTCGACCACGCCCGCCAACTTCTCCGCGGCCCCGGGAAGCTGGAGGTCGTGGCCCTCGTCGAGCTCGACGAGGGTGGCGTCGGGTATTCGCCCCGCCAGGAGTTGACTGTTCGCTGCGGGTGTGACCTGATCGTCTCGACCGCACACGACGAGGGTCGGAGCCTCGATGGCCCCGAGGAAAGGGATGCTCGACCATGTGGAGAAGGCCATCGTTCGCCACAGTGCGGAGATAGCGTTCGCTCGCAGCAGACCCCTGCCCAGAACGGCCAGGCTGTCACGGCTGTCCGTGGCGAGGGTCGAGCCGAGACCGCACGACGTGGCCACCAAAATGAGCCGGCGTACCTTCGTCGGGTGGCTGACTGCGAACTGTTGCGCAACAGCGCCACCGTGGGAGTACCCCAGCACGTCCGCACACTCAATTCCGATCCCTTCGAGTATCGACGCGGCGAGGTCGGAGAGTTGGACGATGGACAGGGGCATGAATGACGGCGCGCTCGCGCCGATGCCCGGGGCGTCAAAGCTCACGACGGTTCTTTCGCCGAGCGCGCCGACCAAAGAGTCCCAGGCGCTCAGCGGCCGCGTCAGCCCGTTGATCAGCAAGAGAGGCTCCCCCGACCCCTCGAGTCGCACGTGGATCCGATGTCCCCGGGCCCAGACTTCCTTCGACTGACTCGACCGCGTCGTACTCACGCACGCACCCGCACGTAGGTACCCGGGGCGGGTTCGATCGTGGTGTGCGTCGAATTACCCAGGTGATCGGGTGCGGCGACCTGCTCACCGGCGCGCTCGGCGATCCACTCTGACCAGTCCTGCCACCAGGTGTCGTTCACCAACTTCGCCTCGTCCTTCCAGACGTTCGCGTCGTCGGGACGGGCCTCGTTCGACCAGTATTTGGGTTTTGGCCCGGGGGGATTAACGATCCCCGCGATGTGCCCGGCGCTCGTGAGAACGAATCGATTGGGTCCCGAGAAGATCGTCGCCGTCTTGTAGCCCGACCTCCACGGCACGATGTGATCGTTGATAGCGGCGACCACGTAAGTATCGACCTTGACGTCCTTGGGGTAGAGTTTGCGTCCGTCCACCGTGAACTCGCCCCGAGCGAACTCGTTCTTCAAGTAACACGAGCGCAGATACTCCGAGTGCATCTTGGCCGGCATCCGCGTCCCGTCACTGTTCCAGGCCAGCAGATCGAAGGCGGGCGGCTGTTTTCCCTGCAGCCAGTTGTTCCCGACGTACTGAAAAATCAGATCATTGGCCCGCAGGGTGTCAAAGACGTGGGACATGGCGTCGGCTTCGAGGAATCCCTCCTTGGCCATCTGTGCCTCGAGTCCCGCGATGGTGGCTTCGTCGGTGAACAGCCCGAGAACCCCGGGCTCGCTGAAATCGGTAGCGGTGTTAAGAAACGTGGCCGTCCGAATGGACGTGTCCCCCACCGCGGCGTTGTAGGCCAGACCGATGGCGCTCATGGTGCCCCCCAGGCAGAGGGAGATGGTGTTGACGTCGAGGGCGTGAGTAATCTCACGCACCACGCGCAACGCGTCGAAGAGCCCGAGTCGCAAATAGTCCTCGAAGCCGAGGTCGCGCATGCTCGAGTCGGGGTTCCGGTAGCTCATGGCGAAACAGGTGTGTCCGTGTTGCACGGCCCACTCCACCAGACTCTTTCCCGGGGCCAGGTCCATGATGTAGTACTTGTTGATCCAGGGAGGACAGAACAGCAAGGGTACCGAGAACACCTGCTCGGTCTGGGGGGCGTACTCGATGAGCTCGATGAGCTGGTTGCGGTACACCACCGCGCCCGCCGTGGCGGCCAAGTTGACGCCCAACTCAAATCCCGAGGTGTCGACCTGAGTGGGCCAGCCACCCTTTTCACGAACGTCGTGGAGCATGTTTCTCGCCCCACGCACCAGGCTTTCGCCGCCACTGGTGAAGGCCTCGCGCAGCGCCGCCGGATTACCGAGGAGGGTATTGGTGGGCGCGAGGGCGTCGAGGACGAACTTGGCCGCGAAGCGGGCTTTATGATCCTGGTCCTCGTCGAGTTGGGCCGCGTCTAGGAGTTCGTTGACGTACTGACAACTGAGGAGATACTCCTGCTCTAAGAGGAAGTAGAGCGGGTTCTTCGCGTACGCGGGATCGGAAAATCGAGAGTCCTCCTTCGAAGGGGCCGCCGGAGCAGCCGGGGTCGCGCCCGAGGCACACTCGATCGTGGCGCGCACCGCGGCGTCGAGTCCGATCATCATGCGGGCGTTGGCCGCGGCGACGTCGGTGGGCTTGCTCAGCAGGGACGTGTGAGCGGCTTTGAGTGAGCCGAGGAAAGAGACGGGGTCGGACTTCGCGATCAGATCGTCAATGAAGCTCTGTTGCTCGGCGTGGAGTTGTCGGGCGAACGTGAGTAGATCATTGGCCGAGGGGACGCTGTCGGGGTCGGGTGGAGCGGCCATCTCACTCAACTTGGTCACGACTTCGCTGGCGCCGTCGAACCACGCGCTCACGAACTGCAGCGTGGCGTCCTGGGTGAGCTGAAGAGCGCTGAGGAGCGAAGCCGCCAGCATCGAACTCGGGTCGGCCGCGTTGGTGGTCTCGTTCTGCGGTTCGACCAAGATGCAATCCCTACTGAGTTATGCCAGGTGGCGTCGTAGTGACAGCGTAGTGACGGCCTGCTTGGCATGTCAAGCAGGCCAGCCGTCAACCACGAGTGAAAAAACGTGGAGAGAAGCTACGCCTCGTCGCGGTTGTCTTCGACGTAACTGCGATACACCGCCAAGAGGGCGGTGCGCTGGGCCTCGGTGAGTCGCTGATCGGCACGAATGGCGCTCTCGGTCGCCTCATCGCCGAGCTTCTCGGTACCCGAGATCAAGCCCGCCTGTTCGAAGAGAATCTCCGCCGAGACGTTCAGCGCGTCGGCGATCGACTTCAACACGCGAATCGAGGGTTCGTGAAGACCCCGCTCGACTTGGCTGAGGTACGGGTTGGAGATCTCGGTGAGAGCGGAGAGTTGGCGCAGCGACAAGTTCGCCACTTGTCGCTGCGCTTTGATGAACCCTCCGAGCACTCGCCGGCGGTCTTCCTCTGTGGATGTCGTCGGCTCTGTCGTGTCCAGCATCGTAACGGAAAGCGTCACGAAGACGCGACCTCGTCCCTTAGGACAGGGCGCTCGCCAACTGCAGCGCGAAAGCGCGTTGGGTGTTGAGCAACTCCGTGGTGAAGTCAAAGGCGAAGGCGGTCAGCGCTTCGGTGCTCGGCATCTCGGGCGCGCCGGGAATGACGGGCAACTCCGCGACCGGAAACGTGGCAGCGACTTTGGCCCAGGTCTGCGCGGCGTCGATGGAGAACTGCTGGTACTGCTTGAGGGCGGAAATCAACTGCTCGCTGATCTTTACGGCGATCTCAGGAATTTCCGTCGTTGACTTTGTCTTTGTAGCAACCATGGGGGGTCCTTACTCTTGCTTCGTGAACGGAGAGTCCGCCACGTGCACACTTTACACCCCAGACGCTTGGTATGTCAAGCAGTTGTTTCTAGTACCGAGACGCCCTGTGTAACGACGTGAAGTACCGCCTGAGGACTAGTCCTTAGGCCTCTCGTGACCTGGAAGGACGTCGATGAGCCGCTTCACGAACTCTTGTTGCGCGTCCATCATCTTCTGGGCGAAGTTGAAGAACTGATCGGAGATCTCTCCGGGCTTGGGCAACGAGTCCACGAGCGGAAGTTTCGGCATATCGGGCAGGGACGGGGCCAGTTTCTGAACACTCTCCGACCAGGCACTCACCGCCTTTAGAGCTGCTTCTTGCGACTTCTTTATGGCCGCTAAGAGTTCGTGTTGAAGGGTCGACTCTTCTGAGCTCGTCTTCTCCTCCGAAGGTGCTTCCTTTTTCCCTGCTCCCTTGGTGCTGTCTGTGGGCATTTCGCTCCTTAGGACCGTCGAATGGGACCGGCGTATCAACCCGAACTCTACCCATCTCCTGCTTGGCATGTCAAGCAGGTGCCCGTCTCTCCTCGGTGAGATCGCCGGACGTCTCGCGATCCAACAGCGTCGCTACTGAGCGACCCACCCGCCGTCAATAGAAAGCGGCGCGCCGGTGATCGTGCGCGCCTGCTCGGAACACAGGAAGACGACCATCGCACCGATCGCTTCGGGCGTGGTGAAGGTGTGCATCGGCTGTTTTTCGGCCAGCAGTTTCTCCTCTTCGACGGCGACATCGGTGCCAGACGTCTCGGCCCGATCTCTTAGTTGCTGGGCTACCAGCGGCGTCAGCACCCAGCCCGGACAGATGGCGTTGACGGTGACGCCGGCGTTCGCCAGCTCCAGCGCCGCCACCTTGGTGGCGCCGACCACGCCGTGTTTGGCCGCCACGTAGGCCACCTTCTCGGGACTCGCGACCAGGCCGTGGGCCGAGGCGATGTTGATGATCCGGCCCCAGCCCTGAGACCTCATGGTGGGGATCGCCGCCCTCATCCCCAAGAAAACGGACGAGAGATTGAGCGCGATGATCCTGTCCCACTGCTCGATGGGAAACTCCTCGAGCGGTGAGACGAACTGCACGCCGGCGTTGTTGACCAGGATGTCGAGCCCGCCGAACGCCGCCACCGTCGACTCGACGAGGCGCGTCACCTCCGCGGCCTCGGTCAAGTCGGCGCTGAGATATTCGACACTGACTCCGAACTCGTCGGACAACGCGCGGCGAGACCGTTCGATCTCCTCGAGGTCGCCAAAGCCGTTCAACATGACGTTCGCGCCCTCGGCGGCGAGGGCTCGCGCGACGCCCTGACCGATGCCGCTCGTCGAACCCGTAACCAAGGCGCGTCGACCCCGTAGTGACATCTTTACTCCCCCTCTCCTGGACGCGAAGAGGTCGCCGCCGACATGTGGCGTCGCGCTCGCGCTAGGCGGAACCGTAACAGGGCGCCCGCGAGTCCGCCCGGCACGAAGAGGACGAAGAGCACGAAGAGCGCGCCGAGGAGAAACTGCGGTTGGGATAACGGCACGCGCAAGACGGCCGGCAGCGACGCGAAGGAGGGTACCGCGGCCACCTTCACCAGATACTGCTCGAGGTAGATGTAGAGGAACCCTCCCGCCACCGCGCCCCAGCGCGACGCCGCGCCGCCTAAGACCACCATGATCACGATGGAGAGGGTCAACGTGGTGGTGGCCACGGCGCTCGGGACGGCGGTGCCGATGAGAAGAACGTAGACGACGCCACCGGCCGAGGCGATGAGTGCCGACACGCAGTAGGACACGAGCTTGAAGCCAAACGGTCGAAGTCCGAGCACCTCGACGCGTTGCTCGTTGTCGCGTATCGCTACAAACACGTGGCCCGTCGAGGACTCCGTCAGGACCCACACCACGACCCCGGTGATGACGAGAAATCCGAGTGCCACCCAGTACAGGTTGCGGGTGTTGGAGACGGCACCCGAGAGAAACGCCGGCATCCGGTTGGAGAAGAGTGACAGCCCGTCGTCGCCTCCGGTGAGCCCGTGAGGGTTGTCTTCAATCAGAAAGTAGAACGCCTGAGCGAACGCGAGGGTCACCATGGTAAAGGCGATTCCCGAGACGCGCAGCGACATCGCGCCGACCACCAGGCCCAGGGCGAGCGCGACGCCGGCCGTCAACAGGAGAGCGGAAGCGATGGGCCAGTGCCAGAGCGTCACGGCGATGTCAAAGACGTAGACGCCCGCCGCGAAGTGCAACACCACCCCGAGCGAGAGCAGTCCCGTGTAGCCGAACATCACGTCGTATCCGAGGGCGACGCCGCCAAAGATGAAGCACAGCGCGAGCACGTCGAGCGTGCCCGTGGAGTTCACCACGTCGAGCGGTCCGGGAAGGATCCACCAGATGTGGAGCCCGATGAAGGGAAGTACCACCGCCAACAACGTGGCGCCGAGGCCGACCAGTAGACCGGTGCGCGGGGTTTTCACGTCGGTCTCCCGAAGAGCCCACGAGGACGCACTTCTAAGGTAATTGCGAGCAGCAGCACGACCGAGAGATTGCCGAACTCGGCCAGACCCGCGTGCGCGCCGAGATAGTAGTTGGCGAAGTCCTGCACCAGGCCGACGATCAGGCCCGCCACGGCCGAGCCCCGGATGGATCCCAGTCCGCCGATCACGACCACGATGAAGGCGAAGATCAAGAGGCTGTCACCCTGCAGCGGCGAGACGAGGTCGCCGCTAAAGACCACCGAGTACAACAGTCCCGCCAAACCGGCCATGGCTCCGCCGATCACGAACACCAGCGTGAAGGCCCTTCCTACGTCAATGCCCAGAGCGCTAACCATCTCGCGGTTCTCGACGCCGGCGCGAATGGTGATGCCGTATCGCGTGCGGCGCAGAAACCACTCGAGCGCTATCACGACGACGATCCCGGCGGCGATGGCGATGAAGTCGGCGTGGGGCAGGATGACTTTGCCGAAGCGGCTCGCTTCGATCGTCCACAGCGGCACCGGCAGCGTCAGGGAGTTGCTGCCGAACCCGCCGATCAGCAGTGCCACGACGGCCAGGTCGAGTCCAATCGTGACCAGCACCTGCGCGAGGGGCCGACCATAGAGGCGCCGGATGAAGACCAACTCCGTGATCGCGGCCGCTAGAGCCCCGCCCGCGATGGCGGAGAGAATCTCGATGACCAGGAGCCACGCGCCGCCCCAGGAACTCGGCAGGTGCGACGCCACGTCCCAGGCGGCGTACGCGCCGAGGGTCATGAACAGCCCGTGGGCGAAGTTCAACACGTCCATGAGTCCATAGATAAGAGAGAGACCGGAGGCGGCCAAAAAGTAGATGGCGCCCAGGGCCACGCCACTGAAGGCGAGTGAGAGGACGACGCTCACGAGCCCTCCGATACTCCGAGGAGCTGTTGGGTGAGTTGCTTGTCGGCGAGGTCGGCGGTCACACCTTCGTGGACGACTTCACCGTGGTCGAGCACCACGACGCGTTGGGCCAGGCGAGTCACCACTGCGAGGTTCTGTTCGACGAGCAAGATGGTGGCCGTGGCGGCCACGCGCTCGAGGGCCTCGGCTAGCTCGGTGACTAACTTGGGCGCCAGACCCTTAGAGGGCTCGTCCACCAAGAGCAGGGGCCAGCCGTTGAGCAGGACGCGCGCGATGGAGACCATCTGTTGCTGGCCGCCGGAGAGCGAACCGGCGCGCTGTCGCGCACGGCTCTTCAACTCCGGGAACAACGCGAAGACCGCGTCGTAGTCGGGGGCGTCGGTGCGCTCGGCGAGACGGAGGTTCTCGGCCACGCTCAGACCAGAAAAGACGTCGCGGTCTTCGGGAACGTAGCCGACACCCAGTCGCACGATGCGGTGCGTGGGAAGGTCCGCGGTGTCGGTCCCGAGCACGCGGACGACACCGGTGTGCGGAGCGAGCCCGAGAATCGCTCGAAGGGTAGTGGTCTTGCCCACGCCGTTTCTCCCCAAGAGGGCGGTCACTCCGCCCACCGGGACGTTCATGGTGATTCCCTTGAGGACGTGCGAGCCAGCGATGGAGACGTGGAGATCGTCGATCTCGAGCGCGTTACTCACAGAGGCTGCCCGAGATACGCGCGCTGGACGTCGTCGTTGGCGACCACTTCGCTCGGTGTGCCGTGCGCGAGCAACTGTCCCGAGTCCAGCACGGCGATCGTATCGACGAGGCCCACCACGACGGCCATGTGGTGCTCGACCATGAGGACGGTGCGACCGTCTCGGTGCAGTCGGCGGATGAGCTCCGTTAGCCCGGGCACGTCCTCGGTGTTGACGCCGGCCATCGGTTCGTCGAGCAACAACACGCGGGCGTCGGCCGCGACGAGGATGGCCAGCTCTAACTTGCGTTTGTCGCCGTGTGAGAGCGACGCGCTCGGCCGCATCGCCAACGAGGCAAGCCCAACAACCTCGAGGGCGCGCTCGGCGACGACGCTAGCCGGGTCGGCGAGGGACGGTCGATGCCAGAATCGCTGGCTCCCGCCGAGGTGAGCCTCGGCCGAGAGTCGGGCGTTCTCAAAAACGCTGAGCGTGCCAAAGAGGCTCGAGGTCTGAAACGTGCGCCCCACGCCGAGTCGCGCTCGGCGAAACGGACGAAGATCGTTGACCACGCGACCGTCAAACTCAATGGTGCCTTCGGTGGGGCGGAGAAGTCCGCTGAGCAGGTTCAATAGCGTCGATTTCCCGGCGCCGTTGGGCCCGATGATGCCGAGACAGTGTCCCGATGAGACCTCGAGGTTGATGTCGTCGAGAATCTCCACACCGCCCACCTGAAAGCCCAGACCCCGGACCCGTAGGGCCGGGGTCTGGGCTTCAGCGAGGGACGTCACGGGGAGATTATGACAAGTCTCGGTGCTATTTGGGGAAGTGCGCCGCCACCGGGGGCGCCGTAGCCGTGGCCGACAGCGTGGCCAGCGTCGCTGGCTGGTACGCACCGCTCACCGTTTGGACCAACTGCACCTGGTACATCGGCTGGAGCATCGCGTGGTCCGAGGCTCGAATCGTCTGGGTGCCCTTGGGCGCCTGGAACGTCCAGCCCTGGAGTCCATTGATCATCTCGTTGACGTTGGTGCCGCCGCCCTTTTGTATCGCGCGCACCACCATCTGCGCCCAGACGAAACCGTCCGCGGTGAACAGGTCGGGCACGCTCTGGTAGCGCTTGTGCATCTGCTCGATGAGGAAGTTATTCACCGCGTTGTGCGGCGACTGATAGGTGTAGAGCGAGATGTAGTTGAACTTGAGCCCGGCCGTGCCGTAGAACGGATAGGTCGCGATGTTCGCCAAGCCCGTGATCACGTGCGAGGTCGCAAAGACATTCGCCTGGTCGAGGGCTTGGGCCAACGGGGCCCCGGTCGTCCCAGCCCAGGCCAAGAAGACGATGTCGGGGTTGTCCTGAGCGACCTGCAGGGCGACCGGAGTGAAGTCCGTCGTCGTGAGCGGTACCAGGTCGGGCACGACGGTGTCACCAAGGGCGGTGAAGGCCTTGGTCGCGTCGGTCACGTAGGACTGGCCGAAGGCGTAGTCCTGCGCCAACACCAACACGGTCTTGCCCGTGCCGAGCGCCTTGACGTAGGAGGTCGCCGTCGTCACGTCTTGGTAGACCTGGCGGCCGGAACGGAACGTGTAGCGGTTGATTCCCGTGAGCTCGTCGTCGGCCGCGGCTCCCGAGATGTAGATCACCTTGTTTTGGGCGGCCAGCGGAGCGAGCTCGTCGGCGATGCCGGAGTCACCCGTCCCACCGATGATCTTGTAGCCCGCGCCCACGAGGCCTTTGAAGTCCGAGGCTGCGGTCGTGGGGTTGTCTTGGTCGTCTTCAATGTTGAGCTTGATCTCGTGACCGTTGACCTTGTTGGTGCCCTTGGTCGCGTAGTCAAAGCCGATCTTCATGCCCTGGAGCCACTCGGCGATGTAGGCCGAGTAGATACCGGTCTCCTCAGTGAGGACGCCGACCTTCACCGGCGCCGACGACGACGCCGACGCCGACTGAGTGATTCCTAACGTCGCGCCAAACAGCGCCGTGACAAGAGCCAACGGCCCCGCCACCCACGTCTTTTTCTTCATTGGTTCCCCCTTCATGCGCCGTGCCACCACGACGCGCGCTGGGCGAAGTTAAGCAGAGCGCGAGATAAATGTCAAGTGAATCACCTCTCAGGTTTGTACTATTCTCTCAGGACGCGCTCGCTCGACGAGCGCGCAAAAGGGGGTCACGGTGGAACTCAAACTCGAAGGCGAACTCGACGACGTCGGCTTTGACCCGACAAGGATCGCACGTATACCGGCGTACTTCGATGGCTTAGTGGCCGCAGGACGCTTGAGCGGCTGGCTGTCAACGATCAACCGTGGCGGCAAACTCGTGTGGGTCGGGCGTGGTGGATTCCGCGACCGCGAACGATCCCTCGAGGTCACCGACGACACGATATGGCGGCTCTTCTCCATGACCAAGCCGATCACTGCGGTGGCCGCGCTGATGCTCTACGAGGAGGGCAAGTTCGACCTCAACGACGAAGTGAGCCGATGGATCGACGAGCTGAAAGATCCCCGCGTCTACGTCAGCGGTCCCGCTCTCGCCATGAGTACCCGCCCCGCGCTCGAGCCGGTGCGGGTACATCACCTGTTCACTCACACGGCCGGGTTTACCTACGGCTTTCAGAACGTGTCGCCGGTCGACGCGCTCTATCGGGCCATGGGCTATGACGAGATCTCCTGGAAGTTCCCCGAGGGGGCAGACCTCGCGACCGCGGTGCGCGACTGGAGCTCCGCTCCTTTGCTCTTCGATCCCGGTAGCGCGTGGAACTACTCGATCGGACTCGAGATCCTGGGCCGCCTTATTGAGATCTGGAGCGGGCAACGCCTGGATCAGTTCATTGGCGAGCGAATCCTCGCGCCTCTCGGCATGAGCGACACCGACTGGTACTGCCCGCCGGAGAAGGAGGAGCGACTGGCCATGCTCTATCTCAACTACAACGGTGTGGCCGTGCCGATGGAAGAGATCGGCAACGAGTTCCTCAAGCAGCCGACGCTCTTTCTCGGCGGCGGCGGCCTGGTGTCCACCGCGGGCGACTTCCAGAGGTTCATGTCGATGCTCCAACACGGCGGGGCGCTCGACGGCACCACGTTCTTGAGCCCGCGCAGCGTGGCGATGATGACGCGCAACCATCTGCCCCACAACGCGACGATCGGCGATATCGGACGAGGCGTCTTCAAAGATGACGGCCAGGCCGGCAACGGCTACGGGTTGGGTGTCGCGGTCGCGGTAGATCAGAACCGCAACAAAAGCCTCATGACCGAGGGCTCGTACTTTTGGGGCGGGGCCGCCTCGACCACCTTCTGGATCGATCCCAAAGAGGAGTTGAGCGTCGGCTTCTACACCCAGTTGCTGCCGAGCACCAGCCATACCTGGCGCCGCACGCTGCACCAACTCGTCTACTCCTCGATGCTCTAAGTCCCGTCGAGCAACGTGAGCGGGCAGCCCGTACTCTTGGCGAGATGACCGACCAACTTCACGACCGTTCGATCGAGAGCGGAACCCGCGAGCCTCGCATCGTGCCCCCGGGCGCGATCGGTCCCCCGGACCTCGTCGAGGCAGACGGTGACGGTGCCAAGTCGCGCACACGGCGCGGCAAGGGCGAACGCACGCGGCAAAAACTTCTCGAGGCGGCCGAGTCAATCTTCGGTGCCGTGGGCTACCACGACGCGTCCATCGTCAAGATCACCGAAGCGGCCGAGGTGGCCCAGGGAACCTTCTATCTCTACTTTGAGAGCAAGCGTGACATCTTCGATGAGGTCGTGCTTGACCTCAACCAGAGAATCCGACACGCCATGTCCGACGCCGCCCGCGGTGCACCCACGCGCCTCGAAGCGGAGCGGCTCGGTTTCGCTGGCTTCTTTCGTTTCACCGCTGAGCATCCCGCCCTCTACCGGGTGATTCGCCAGGCCGAGTTCGTCTCACCGCGGGTCCTTCGCAACCACTACGAAACCATCACCGGGCACTACGCCCCCTTCTTAGAGGAGGCGATGAGCACGGGCGAGGTCTCCCCCGGTGATCCCCTGGTGTTGGCCTGGGCCCTCTCGGCCGTCGGAGAGATCATCGGACTGCGCTGGATCCTCTGGAACGAAGAGGGAGAGATGCCGCCCGAGGTCTTCGAAGAGATGATGGCCATCATTGCTCGCATGCTCGGAGGCTCGGGAACGGCGGCGCCGAGGAGCCTCGAGCCCGAGGAGTCGGACTCGGAGGCGACACCGTGAGCGATCCCCACGCCGTCGGGCGCTGGGTGAGTGATCGGGCGCGCCTTCACCCCGAGAAGATCGCCATTGTCTGCGGGGAACACGAGCTCAGCTACCTCGAACTCGATACTGCGTCGAGCCGACTGGCCGGCTGGCTGCTCGCGCGCGGGCTCGCGCCGGGAGAGCGCGTCGCGGTGTTGGCGGAGAACCGTTTTGAGCAAGTGGTGCTCCTCTTCGCGTGCGCCAAGGCCGGACTGATCTTCTTTCCGATGAACGTGCGACTCACCAATGAAGAGCTCGCGGCGCAACTGGAACTGATGGCTCCTGGAGCGTGGTTCGTCTCCAGCGCGCAAAGCCCACGTGTCGACGACGTGGTGACCTCGGTGAGTGGCGCTCCCCTCGATCTTGAGGCGACGTTGAAGGAGTTGACGCAGGTCGACGGGGTGGAGTTGCCGCCCGTGCGGGCCGACGATGGTCTGGCCATCATCGCTACTTCGGGAACGACCGGCCGTCCCAAGGGCGTACTACTCACCCACGCCAACTTCTTTTGGACCAACCTCAGTCTCGATCTGGTGGCTCCCATCACCCACGAGGACGTCGTCTTGCAAGTTCTGCCCCAGTTTCACATCGGAGGTTGGAACGTGCAACCGATGCTCGCCTGGTGGAAGGGCGCGACCGTGGTGCTGGAGTCGGCCTTTGACCCGCGGAGGACGCTCGCGCTGATCAAAGAGCGCCGGGTGACAACGATGGCGGGCGTGCCCACCACGTATCAGATGATCAGCCAACACTCCGACTTCGAGCACTCTGATCTATCGAGCCTTCGCTCCGTCGTGGTCGGAGGAGCGGCGATGCCCTACACGCTCGTCGAGCAGTGGCACGCCCGCGGGGTCGCGCTCTATCAGGGCTACGGACTCACCGAGTCAGCCCCGAACGTCTTTTGTCTCGACGACGCCGACGCGTTGAGTCACCCGTGCTCCGTCGGGCGCCCCTACCCCTACGTCGAAGCGGCCCTCTTTGATCGGGCGCGCGAAGAGTTCATCGACGGCCCGGGTCAGGGCGAACTGCTGGTGAGGGGACCGAGCGTCTTTCCCGGCTACTGGCGCGACCTCGACGCGACGGCCGCCGTGATGCACGAAGGCTGGCTGCGCACCGGTGACGTCGCCGCCCGCGATCGTGACGGTTACTACCGCATCGTGGGCCGCGCCAAGGAGATGTTCGTCACCGGCGGAGAGAACGTGTACCCGGTCGAGGTCGAGAACGTCATCACCTCTTTCGACGGCGTCGTGAGCGCCGCCGTGGTGAGCGTGGCCGACGCGACGTGGGGCGAGTCCGGGGTCGCCTTCGTCGAGTGCGCCTTCGACGATTCGATCGACGTTGTCGCTCTCGCCGCACACTGTAGAACGCGTCTAGCGGGCTACAAAGTGCCGGTCCGTTTCGTGGTGGTCGCCGAACTACCCCGCAACGCCGTCGGCAAGATCGATAAGTCGGCCCTGCGGGCGCAGGCGCGCGCCGCGAACCGCGCTGGTCCGTCCGTTCATCCGATTCCGGAAAACGTCGACTCGTAGGATCGCGTCGAGGTCCACGCGACCTGATCTGCTCACCGGCGAGACGTTCGCCGGCGGTCCCCACGACGGAGAGACCTCGTGGTTACCGGACTACGTAACTGGCCAGGTACCGTCACCAACGTAAGTGACCTTTGACCCTACCGCCCTTACATCCGCCACTTCTAGCCTTGAGGAGATGAACACGGCGACCAAGACGAACGAAGCAAAAATCGTCATCTTTATGGACGATTTCATTGACGTTCCGTTGTCGCTGGCCCTCGTTCGCAGATGCTTCGTCCACTCCGAGTCGTGGCTGGCAGACCTGGCGGACGCCGCCGAGGCAGACGGTGCCGCGCTACGCATTCAGATTGGTCCGCCGTGGGTCGATCGGTTCGAGGGCCGTAAGGTCGACGTGACACTGGGGCCTACGCGTCAGCGAGGCGAAGCTGTCGTGATGCAGATTGATTGGAAGGCGTCGGGCCTGACGAGCGCGCTACCCGTGCTCAACGGTGACCTCGAGTTGGCTCCCCTCGGGCCCAATCTGTGTCGCCTCACCCTCGCCGCTTCGTACCTTCCGCCCTGTGGAGAGTTCGGCCAAGCGCTGGACCACGCCCTGATGCATCGAGTGGCCCAGTCGACCGTGCGTTCGTTCCTTGAGCGACTCGCGACGCACTTTGAAACTGGCAACGGCGAAGCGCCCACTCGAACTAAGTAAGGTAAGTACGCGGTGACACTGAGCGCCATCTATCTCAACGAGGAGACCCCGCAACTATGAGTATCCCTAGTGCCTCCTACTCGGTGACGATGAGGGTGGCGGTGGACAACGCGTCCCTGATCGGTTCCGTGGCTACCGCGGTAAGCGATGCGGGTGGTGCGGTGACGGCGCTTGACGTCGTCGAGCCCAACGGCAGTCACATGGTCATTGACATCACGTGCAACGCCGTTGACGACGGACACGCGGAACTGTTGAAAGCCGCGGTCGAGGCCGTCGAAGGGGCCGGCGTCCTAGCGATCAGCGACCGGACGTTTCTGCTTCATCTCGGCGGCACCATCTCCGTCGAGCCCAAGGTCTCACTAAAAACACGCGACGATCTCTCCATGGCCTACACGCCGGGCGTGGCGCGAATCTCCATGGCCATCGCCAAAGATCCCGGACTGGCCAGAAACCTCACGATCAAAAGGAACGCCGTCGCCGTGGTCACGGACGGCTCAGCGGTTCTGGGACTCGGCAATATTGGACCAGCGGCAGCGTTACCGGTGATGGAAGGCAAGGCCCTTCTGTTCAAACGTTTTGCCGGCATTGACGCCTGGCCCGTGTGCTTAGCGACGCAAGACGTCGATGAGATCGTGCGCATCGTAGAGTGCATCGCGCCCGTCTACGGAGGAATCAACCTAGAAGACATCTCGGCACCACGGTGCTTCGAGATCGAGTCACGGCTTCGCGATCTCTTAGACATCCCGGTCTTTCACGACGACCAACACGGAACGTCGACCGTGGTCTATGCGGCGCTCCTTAACGCCCTTCGCGTCGTCGGCAAAGAGATGAAGGATATCCGCGTGGTCGTGCTGGGCGTGGGGGCCGCGGGTGTGGCGATCAGCAAACTACTGATGGCCGAAGGGGTCGGCGATATCGTGGGCGTCAATCGCACCGGAATCATCCAAGCAGATGACCCCCGACTCGATGAACCACGCCGGTGGTTGGCCGCGAACACGAACGCCGAAAGGCGGTCCGGCACTCTCGCCGACGCGATGACGGGCGCGGACGTGTTCATTGGCGTCTCGGGGCCGAAACTCGTCACCGAGGAGCATCTGAAACTGATGGCGAAGGACGCCATTGTGTTTGCGTTGGCCAACCCCGAGCCGGAGGTGGACCCCGTGGTAGCGCGCCGCTACGCGGCCATTGTCGCGACGGGCAGGAGCGACGAGCCGAATCAGATCAACAACGTACTCGCCTTTCCTGGCATCTTTAGAGGGCTACTGGACGTCGGGGCCCAGCGCATCACCGAGGACGTAGAGATCGCCGCCGGCCAGGCCATCGCCAACGTGGTGAAGTCCACGGAACTTTCCCCGGACTACATCGTGCCCACGGTGTTTAACGCCAGCGTCGTGAGCGCCGTCGCCGCCGCCGTGGAGGCCGCCCTTCGCGTTTCGTAGCTCCGCGTTCGATCGCGGGCGTCCACTCTGCTACCAGAGTTCTACGCTCATCGGGGGTTCTGTCACTCTGGTCACGTCCTCCACCGTCACGCCCGGTGCCAGTTCGCGCAGGACCAACCCTGTCGGTGCGATGTCCAGCACGCAGAGGTCCGTAATGACCCGCTGAACACAGGCCCTACCGGTCAGCGGCAGCGTGCACTGGTTGACGATCTTAAAGCCGCCATCTTTGGCCGCGTGTTCCATCATGACGATGACGCGCTTCGCTCCGTGGACGAGGTCCATGGCGCCACCCATTCCCTTGACCATTTTTCCTGGAATCATCCAGTTCGCGAGATCGCCGTTTTCCGAGACCTGCATGGCGCCCAACACGGCAACGTCAACGTGACCGCCGCGGATCATCGCGAAGGATGTCGCCGAATCAAAAAACGACGCACCGGGAAGTATGGTCACAGTTTCTTTGCCTGCATTTATGAGATCCGGGTCGATCGCGTCTTCACGTGGATACGGGCCGACTCCGAGTATTCCGTTTTCGGCGTGCAGCACCAGATGTGTCCCGGCGGGGACAAAATTAGGAACCAGCGTGGGTAAGCCGATACCAAGGTTGACGTACTGTCCGTCACTGAGTTCTTTCGCCACTCGTGCGGCAAGTTCGTTGCGGGTCAAGGGGCTCACGGCGTAAACGTCCTTCGTTCGATTCGCTTCTCAGTGTGCGGCGTGTGCACTACCCGCTGCACGAAGATGCCAGGCGTGTGCACCTGCATCGGGTTCAACTCTCCGGGCTCGACGAGTTCTTCCACCTCGGCGATGGTCACGCGTCCCGCACTCGCACAGAGTGGATTGAAGTTCTGCGCGCTCTCTTCGTAGATCAGATTGCCGTGGCGATCGCCGAAGCGGGCGTGCACCAGGGCAAAGTCCGTGCGAATACCACGCTCCAGGACGTACATCGTCCCCTCGAACTCGCGCAACTCCTTAGGCGGCGACGCGATGGCGATGCCGCCTTGGCCGTCGTAGCGCCACGGTAACCCGCCCTCTGCGACCTGGGTACCGACTCCGGCGGGTGTGTAGAAACCGGGAATGCCCGAACCGCCCGCGCGAAGTCGCTCCGCCAACGTCCCCTGGGGAACGAGTTCGACCTCCAGTTCGCCGGAAAGAAATTGACGCTCGAACTCTTTGTTCTCGCCCACGTAAGAGCCGGTGGTCCTGCGGATTCGCTTGGCGGAGAGCAGTACGCCCAGACCCCAGTCGTCGACGCCGCAGTTGTTACTCACCGTCTCGAGATCCGTGATCCCGCTCGCCAGCAGCGCCTCGATCAAGACGTTCGGAATACCGCACAGCCCAAATCCGCCTACCGCCAACGACGCGCCGTTCGGGATATCCTCAACAGCCTTTTGCGCCGACTCGACGACCTTGTCCATCACACTCCCATCAGCCAGCGAGAATCATCTATTGCTGTCGCAGTACCCTAGCCAATCCGCGAGCTCGTCCTCACCCGTCGCACGCATCTTCGGCGCCCGATACCGATACGGCCCTCGACACGGCCCGACCAGGTTCACGGTGTCTATCGTCAACCTCCGGTGATCGCGATGGTCGCTCAGGTTCTGGCGGGACTCGCGCGACGGGCCTCGGAGATCGCCACGTGACAGGCGGCGAACTGGCCCGGCGCGACCTCGCCTAGCTGAGGCGTGACGGACGTGCACTCTTCGATGGCGTACGGACAGCGCGGCTGGAAGCGGCACCCCGGCTTCGGATCGACGACCTTCGGCGGCTCGCCCGCGTCCACCGCCGCGAAATCGTCGAGGGATCCGCGAGGATCAGGAACAGCCGACAGGAGAAGCTTGGTATAGGGATGACGCGGGTCGCTCAGAAGTTGCTCGGTGGGAGCGACTTCGACGACGTGGCCCGCGTACATGACGATGATCCGATCCGCGATGTAGCGGGCCGAGGCGAGATCGTGGGTGATGTAGAGGATGGATACGCCTTCGATCTCTCGCAGCTGGGACATCAGATTGAGGATGCCCACTCGAATAGAGACGTCGAGCATGGACACGGGCTCGTCGGCGAGGATCAGTTTGGGGCGCAGGACGAGCGCCTGCGCGAAGCCGATCCGCTGGCGCTGGCCGCCGCTCAACTCGTAGGGATACTTCTGCAGCATCTCCTCGGCGGGCTCTAGGCCTACGGCGTGCATCACACGCACGGCCTCGGAGCGACGATCGGACGCGTCGAGGTCAGGCCGGTGCAGCTTGATCGCCCGCATGATGCCGTGCGAGACCCGATACGACGCGTTGATGGCGCTGTAGGGATCCTGAAACACCATGGGGACCTCACCCCGGTAGGCCAGTTTCGCCGCGCGGCCTTTGATGTTGTTCACCGGTTGGCCCTCGAAGCGGATGACCCCCGAGCTGGGCTGATACACCAGGGAAAGCAAGCGAGCGATCGTGCTCTTGCCGCTGCCGCTCTCGCCCACCAGCGCCACGATCTCACGCCGACCGATCTCGAAGTTCACGTCGTCCACCGCGTGCAGGAGCTTCTCGGACCAGAACCCCCGCATTCGGAAAGTTCGCGACAAGTCGGACACCTCGAGCAGTGGCCCACCGGTCTCTGGCCCAGGAATCTCGTCGCCGGACGACGTCGCACCTTGTGCCATGGCCCGCGACTTTGTCGCGTCGACGCTCGAACCTTCGACCACTACCCGATTCGATCGTCCCGCCAGGCTTCCCGTGCCCGCGCTCGCGTTCGTGTAGAGCAGGCATCGCACCTCGGACCCGCCCACGTGATAGATCGGCGGCTCAAGGAGAGAACACTGGGACATCGCGTCGGCGCAGCGTGGTTGAAAGCGACATCCCGGTGGGGGCGACGCGAGATTCGGAGGAGAGCCGGCGATGCCGGTTAAGGGAATCCTCTCGCCGCGGATCGAGGGGTAGGCCTCGAGGAGAGCGCGGGCGTAGGGGTGACGGGGCGTCTCGAAGAGAGTCGCCGTGCTCCCGAGCTCGGCGACCTGTCCGGCGTACATGACGAGCAGGCGGTCCGAGAAGTGCCGCACTAAAGAGATGTCGTGGGTCACGAAGATCACCGCGAAGCCCAGTTTGTTCTGCAACTCCTTGATCTGTCGCATGAGAGAGCGCTGGCCCACCACGTCCAGGGCGGACGTCGGCTCGTCCATCACGATGAGGTCGGGAGTAAAGAGAAGCGACATGGCGATCATGGCGCGCTGGCGCATGCCGCCGGAGAGTTGGTGAGGGTAACTATTCAGGTGAATCGGGTCGATGGAGACGAGTTGCAGAACTTCCGCCGAGCGAGCGGCGATCTCGTGATGCGACATCGTGGAGTGAGCCTTGCAGGCGTCGTGCATCTGTTGACCGACCGTCATCACCGGGTTGAGGGCGTTCATGGCGTTCTGCATGACGAGTGAGAAGTCCCGCCACCGAAGGAGACGGATCTCTTTGTCGCTCATTTGAGCCATCTCTTGACCACGGAAGGTGACGCTTCCCCCGGTCATTTCGGCCGGTGGCGACAGAAGTCGGGTGATGGCGAAGACCAGTGTCGACTTACCGCAACCGGACTCCCCAACGACGGCGAGGAACTCCCCACGGTGAAGGTCGAGGTCGACACTGTCGACCGCCACGACCGGCCCCGCGTCGCTCACGTACGCGACGGAGAGGTTCCGTACCGACAACAGCAGGTCTGAGGGCGTCTCGACGCCGGGGCTCGAGTGAGCAACGTCGACCGCCCTCGAGTCCGACGCCACCGCTTCGTTCGCGGCGGGGGCCACGTTGGACTTCGGGTGCCGCGGTCGCGATCCGCGACGAACCGGTCGTAGCGCCGGGTTCGAGATCTCGTCGAAGGCGAAGTTAATCAACGCCAGCGCTCCGCCAAAGAGAGCGAGACAGACGCCCGGCATGATCGCCCAGAGGGCCAGTCCCGACTGAAGGGCCGCCTCCTGATAGGACCAGTACAACATGGTCCCCCAACTCTGGGCGTTGGGATCGCCGAGGCCAATGAACTGCAGCCCGGCCGCCGTCAAAACGGCGAAGACGGCGTTAAGACAGAAGGCCGCCACGATGAGAGAGCTCATCGAGGGCAGCATCTCGGCCGCGATGATGTAGCTGGAACGCTCACCGCGCACGCTGGCGGCCTTCAGAAAATCGCGGTTGCGCATCGAGAGCGCTTGCACGCGCAACTGGCGTGCGCTGTAGGACCAGTTGAGTAGACCGAGGATGATGATGATGTCGAGCAGTCCGGCGCTGCGCAGATAGGCGGCGATGACAATGAACAGCGGAAAGATCGGAATCACGAGCAGGATGTCGGTGAGCGTGGAGAGGATCCCGTCGGTCACGCCCCCGAGATAGGCGGACGCCACGCCGACGATCACGGCGATGAACGTAGCGATGAAGCCGGCGGCGAAGGCGATGATCAGCGACTGGCGGGCGCCCCAGATGAGTTGAGAGAAGATGTCCTGACCAAACGACGTCGTGCCCAGCCAGTGAGCCCCCGAGGGGGCGAGGTTGGGCAGAAAACCTTCCGAACTCGGGTTGTACGGTGCGATCTGTCCGGGAAAGACGGCGAGTACCAAAAAGAACAGGAGAAAGAAGAGTCCGATCTGAGCCTTGCGGTTGCGCAGCAAGCCCCGCCACATGTTGTCGTCGCTACGTTTGGCCGGCCGCTTGGTGGGCGCGTCGCCCTCAGTTCGCTTTGCGATGACGTCCGTCACGGTCGACACGGGCGAGTGGTTCGAGTCGGAGTTGGACATGGCTTACGAGGACTCTCTGGTTCGAGGATCGAGGATGGCGGTCAAGACGTCACAGATCAGAAGGCTAAAGAGCACGGCCAGGGTGATCAGGAGAAAGAGCGCCTGCATGAGCGGGTAGTCGAGGCCCTCCACCGCTCGCAACAAGAGGCCCCCCAGCCCGGGGTAGTTGAAGACGTACTCAACCAGGATGGCGCCGGAGACCACGAAGCCGAGCGCCATGGCGAAGCCGGTCAGGTTAGGAAGAATGGCGTTTCGCCCGGCGTAGGCCCACATGACCCTCCAGGGCTTCAGGCCTTTGGCTCGGGCCATGCGTACGTAGTCCTCGGCCAGCACGGTGATGGTGTTGTTTCTCATGAAGAGTATCCACAGGCCGATCTGAGTGATGATGATCGTCATGCCCGGCAGGATGGCGTGGCGCAGTACATCGCCGATGTAGCCCAAGTTCCACGCGGGAACGTCGGTGATGACGTTGTACGCGTCCTCGTAGGGCAGCCATCCGAGCGTGACGCTAAAGATATAGACGAGCAGAAGCCCGACCCAGAAGTACGGAAGGGCGAACCCGATGACGGCCATGGGTGGCAGAACGTTGTCCAGCCAGGTACCTCTGCGCCACGCGCTCACCAGTCCGATGAAGGTGCCCAGCACGAAGGCCAGGATCGTCGTCACGCCGACGAGACCGAGCGTCCAGGGCAGAGCGTTCATCACCATGGTCCGTACCGGAGTCCCAAAACTCGTAGTGATCGAGATGCCGAAGTTAAGGGTCACCACCCTCTTCCAGTACTCGCCGTACTGCACGATCAGGCTCTGGTGTTGCCCGCCTCCCAAAAGGGTCGTCAGAGCCCGAAAGGCCTGCGGCGTGATGTGCGGATACTGAGCGAGCAGGGCTTCGGCCGGGTTGCCCGGCATGAGGCGCGGCAGGAGGAAGTTCAACGTCACCGCGGCAAATACCGTGATGGCGAAGAACACTAACCTCCGGCCGATTGCTCTCACTCGAACATCCTTGCGGCTCGGGTCAGAGCCGACACTTTATTTTGCGTGCAAGTGCAAGAGCACCACGCCCCAGTCGGGCACGGCGTACTGGTTGGGCTGCGCGTACGGGTCGCTCGGGGTCACCCATCCGGCGAGGGACTGGGTGTCGTACTGGTACCAGTCAACCGCCTCGGTGACCGGGATTACCGGCACATCGGCGAGCATCACCTTTTGCAGCTCGTCGATCACGGTGTGCTGGACGGCCGTGCTGGTCGTCGAGGCGTACTGGGTAAAGAGCGCGTCGGTGGCGGGACTGCTGTAGCGCTCCCAGTCATCGGAGGCCGATTTTCCGATGGGGGCGGTGTTCACCGAGTCGAGAATGGCGCGCAGCTCGTAGTACGGCGTCGGGCCACCGGAGTCCCAGCTGTAGGCCAGCTGGTAGTTGCCCGTGTCGAGGTCCGACTCCCACGTCGTGGAGGACAAGTTCTGCGGGGTGAGCCCGATGCCGACCGCCTTGAGATCGGTCTCGATAACGTTCACCGCCGCCACCCAGTCGGAGTACCCACCATTGTTGATGATGGTGAAGTTCAGCTCCTTGCCGTCCTTGGCAAAGATGCCGTTACTCCCCTTGGTGTAGCCGGCCGCCTTCAGGATCGAGATCGCCTTCGCCGGATCGTAGGCGTAGGCGTTGCCGTACTGAGCGGCCTGGGTCTTGTCGTACCAACTCGAGTAGGTCGGGGTCACGATGCTCGATTGATTAGACGCCGGCTCGTAGCCCGACTCGCCGATCTTGGAGACGGCCGAGCGATTGATGGCGTAGGCCATGGCCTGACGAACAGCCAAGTTCGAGAGAATCGGGTTCTTCAAGTTGATGTACATGTTGACGTTGTAGACCGGCTCGAACCAGATGTGGTAGTCCGGGTTCTTCGACAAGTAATACGCCTTGATGTTGGGGATGTACTGCGAGCCCCACTGGTCGGCGCCGCTCGCCAGATCGGCGTTAGCCGCGTTGTTCGAGAGGTACGAGGGGAAGTTCACCGTCTCGATCTTGGGCAAACCGGGCTGCCAGTAGCTGGCGTTCTTGGTGTACTGGATGTTGGCTCCACTGCACGAGTGCAATGTGTACGGACCGGTCCCGATCGGGTCGGAGTCGAGATAGGTGACCGGATCCTTCACCTTCGACCAGAGATGCTCGGGCACGATGGGGGTCTCGTCGGCGATGTAGTAGAAGTAGGTCACCGCGGGCTCTTTGAACTGGAAGACCACCTGATTTGAGCCCTTGGCCGACACGCTGCTCAAGACCGACCAGTCCCCGTTGAGGTCGAGCGCGGGATTCTTCTTTAAGAGGTTGAAGGAGTAAAGAACGTCCTTGGCGCTGAAGGCCACCCCGTCAGACCACTTCACGCCGTTTCGAATGGTGAAGGTGAGCGTCTTGTCGCCGTTGGTCCAGGCCCAACTCGTGGCCAGCCACGGAGTCGTCGCGCCGTTCTTGAGCGAGTCCATGAAAACGAGTTCTTCGTAGATCGGCCCGAATGAGCTGAACTGGTCGGCCCCGCTGTAGGGATTGAACTGGCAGTTCCACGCGACGCCGTACTCATCCGAGATCGACAGGGAGCTGACATTGGAACTGGCCCTCGGCGACTCTTTGGCCTTCGGCGAGCCAAACGCGGCGGTGGTTAAACCGGCGCTCAGAGTGATCACACTGCCGATCACCAACATTTTACGTCCCCAGGTCATGGTGGCCATTTCTCCCCCTTGCGGTGCCGCGTGCACTCCCATCTACGCGATGCGAGCACTCGCGATCACCTTAGTTCTGTCGCGTCGAGCTATTAAAGCAACATCATTGACTTAATTCACCGCACACTACAGCAACTCCTTGGACCCGTCAAGCGACGTAGGCCCCGAACTCTGGCCCGAGGCGGGCGATCGCGGAGGACGACAACCCCCGCGCCGACGCACTCGTCCTACGATGAGTTCGTGATGCGCGCGCCCCGTTGGCCGAGACGGCCGCTCGCGAACGCGGAGAAACCATTGAGGTGCGTACGAGCGTGAACATCGCCCTTATTCCTCGACCGCTCGCCGTCGCGCTTGGTCCGACCGACACCACCGGATGCGTGTTCGACGACGGAATCGTGATCTCGTACGCGCCAGAGTTCGAGAGAGAAGCCCGATGGTTCCAACGCTTTCTCGACGCAGCGACCGGATGGACGACTCACCTCGCACAGCTCGACGATGCGCCCGATGCCACCATCGAACTCACTCTCGAGACCGATGTCGAGTTTCCCCTCGACGTGGCAAGCAGCGTGCCTGGTCCTGCTCGCGTCGCGGCCTATAGTCTCCGGTCCTTTGGCGGACGTCTTGTCGTTGCGTCCACCAGCTCGGAAGGGATCTTCTACGCGTTGCAGACACTGCGCCAGTTGCTGCCCGTCTCGACGTTCGCCGGCTCGAGGGAGTCCGATCCCATTCCTCTGCCCGAAGTTGAGATCGTTGACGCTCCCCGCTTAGCGTGGCGCGGCGTGCTGCTCGACGTCGCGCGTCACTTCATGCCGAAGACCTTCATTCTCGAACTCATCGATCTTCTCGCTCTTCACAAATGCAACGTCCTTCAGCTTCACCTGACCGACGATCAAGGCTGGCGCATGGAAGTCGAGGGCTATCCCCTCCTGACCGAGGTCGGGGCCTGGCGCCGCGAGGCACCGCTTAACAACACCATGGATGATGACGCCGCCGCGTACGGCGGGTTTTACACGCGGCTGGATCTCGAGGAGATTGTGGCCTACGCCGCGGAACGCCACGTGCGAGTGTTGCCCGAGATCGACATGCCCGGTCACATGTTGGCCGCCATCGCCGCGTACCCGGCCTTCGGCAACACGGGCGAGCAGTTCAGCGTAAGCCCCACTTGGGGAGTCTCCCCTCACGTGCTCAATCTCGAGGACGACACTCTTCGCTTCTGCACTGACGTCCTCGATGAAGTCGTACGAATCTTCCCAGGACCGTTCGTCCACGTGGGCGGAGACGAGTGCCCCACCACGGAGTGGACGACTAGCGCACGCGCGCAGGAGATCATGCGCGACGAGGGTTACACCGACGAAGTGCAGCTTCAGGGCTGGTTCACCACTCGTATCGCGACGCATCTGGCCCAGCAGAATCGCCGGGTCGTCGCGTGGGATGACGTGCTGGAGTGCGTCGCGCCGCCGGACTCCGTGCTCATGGCTTGGCAGGACGAGGCTCGAGGAGTCACCGCGGTCGTCGCAGGGCACGACGTGGTCATGGTCCCGCAACAGTGGTTGTACTTCGATCGATCAGAGTCAACCGACGCCGATGAGCCCGTCGGCTTCCCGGGGGTGACCACCCTCGAAGACGTCTATCTACACGATCCTGTCCCGCGAGCTATCCCGATGAGAGAGCGCCACCACGTGCTCGGAGCGCAGTGCCAGCTATGGACAGAGTTCGTGACCACGCCGCGCGAGGCGGAGTACCGCTACTTCCCTCGGCTCTGCGCGTTTGCCGAAGTCGCCTGGTCCATCGAGAGATCCGAGAATCCTAAGTCGTATGAGGAGTTCGAAGGTCGCCTCGCGTACCACCTCCAACGCCTCGCGGCGATGGGCGTCAATTTCCGACCGCTGACGGGGTCAGTCCCGAGGCAGGAGGCACGCACGACGTCGTCACCGAGCGTGTTCCCTGTTTCTTGATCAGCGCTTCATCACCCGTTGCCACGCGTGCTCGGCTCCGACGGCGAGACTGCCTTGGACGATGGCGTCCTCTCCCAGGGCGCTTGCTCGTACCTCGATCGGCAATCGGACCAGCGGCCGCAGTTCGCGTTTGACGAGATCCACAAAGGAGTCAGCTTGTCCAATACCGCCGCCGAGGACGACCAAGTCAAGGTCCACGACAGCGGTGATGGAAGCGATCGCTCGAGCCATGAGAGTCGCCTCGTCGGCGACGATACGAGCGCACAACGGGTCGCCTTGTTCGGCGGCGGCGAAGATCTGACGCGCAGTCGTTGCTCCTTTCATGTGGGCCTGCTTCGCTGCTCTTACGACTCCCGCCGCGGACGCCGCGGCCTCGAGCCATCCACGACGTCGCGCGTCGTTCGGATCGACGCTCGAGTCGCTTCCGAGCGTCATAAAGGCAATCTCGCCCGCCCCGCCGTGTGAGCCCCGATGAAGCTTCCCGTCGATGATGAGTCCGAGACCTATGCCCGTGCCGATGGACACGAAGCCGAAGTTCCTCACGCCCTGCGCGACGCCCACGTCGCGTTCGGCTAGAGCCGCGAGATTGACATCGTTCTCAACCACCATGTCCTCTCCGAAGGCACGGCGCAGTTCCCCAAGAACCTGAGGTCGCTGCCAACCCGGCAGTCCTCGCGCCATGAAGAAGACGTCGCGGCGGCGGTCGTAGATGCCGGGACTGCCGATCACGGTCTGTGTGACGGCTGATCTTTTGATCTTCACCGCGGCGACCAGTTCGTCAGCCAGTGCCACCAACTCCAAGACGCGACCGGCGCCGCTCGTCGGATGCACCCTTCGCTGTCCCCGTGACCGCACCGCGCCCGAGAGATCGGCAATCGCGCCCCGGACATACTCGCGGCCCACGTCGAGCCCAAGAACAAATCCCGCTTCCGGACGGAGTTGATAAAGGACGGTGGCCCGTCCCCGGCGACCTGAGATACGACCGGCCACCCGAATGAGCCCTTCACTTTCAAGGGTGGCGAGGGCCATCGCCACCGTGGGCTTCGAGAGTCCCGACACGGCGGTCAAGTCACTTCGAGACACACTCTCGCTTCGTCGAATCAGTTCTAGGAGCATCTGCTCGTTGAGGGCCCGCATCAAACTCGGTCGGGCCGCTAATACCTGCGGGGCGTTCGATGAGTCGTCGTAGGGCATCACGCAGTTCTACTCTCCTCGACTCGGAATACGCCAGTACTTAACGCCTCGTGGAGAAAGACGATCGCGCGCCGAAGGAGACGGCTAGCGGAATAGTTTGGCCGCCCCGCGAAGCGTTGCGACGTTGTCGTTCACCACCACGCGCCACGGCCGATCCTTAAAGCGGGCGATATCGACGTGCCGCGAGTTCCCCCCGCCCAAATGAACGACATCGGCCGAGAACTCCTCCACAAAGTTGGTGACCGCGACCACCAGTCGCTCGTTCCACAGGGCTTCGTCTTTCGAACGGGCGTGGTCGCCCAAGACCTGGTCGTAGGTTCCGTCGCTGAGAAACTTCTCGTTTCCGACGTCGCGAATTCGTACATTCACGTCGTCCTCTACGAGCGCGATGCCAAAACCCGTACCCAAGGTGAAAACGAGTTCTCGGCCTTGACCCTCACAGCACCCCAGGGCCGCCAAGGTGGCGTCGTTGACGACCCGCACATCAAGGCCACTCGCCTGGCGAAGCGCCTGCTCAAGCTCGGTGCCCCGCCACGCTTCATGGAGAACGGGGTCAATGGGTGAGGTGAAGCCACCGGCGCGCGAGAGATTACCGGGCTCGAGAACGCGCCCGTCGAGCAGATCGCCCGGAAAACCCACACCGACTCGCGCGCACCCGCTGCGCTCCACCCAGCCCATCACAAACTCGACCAATCGCTCGGGAGAGCACGGGTACGGTGTCGGTTCTCGGCGAACTCCCTCGACCAGTTGACCTTCACTAGTGACGGCAGCGAACTTGGTGGTCGTCGCGCCTATGTCGACGGCAAGAATGGCGTCGCGGACGATGACTGGCGATTCGCTCATGGGCGCACAGCCTATCCAGTTAGTGTTCGCATCCCTTGGCGGGATGAGTGTCCACCCGCTCTCGGCCAGACGAGGTGGAGTTTGCAGACACTTCGAACGTCAGTCGGACGTCTTGGGACCAAGAGCCCTTCGCAAGACATCCATCTGCTCTCGCGCCATTCGCCGCGACACCGCGGCCGTCGTGATTTGCGAGGAGCCGTGGAAGGTCCCGGGGAAAGAGTGAAGTTCGACGGGTACGCCTGATCCGAGAAGCCTCAGCGCGTAGAGGATGCCCTCATCGCGTAATGGATCGAACTCCATCGTCGAGATGTACGCGGGCGGGAGCCCCCGAAGGTCGTCGGCGCGAGCGGGAGCCGCGTACGGGGACACGTCCTTCGATCCTGTAGCACCGAGGTAATAGGCCCAACTCAGTTCCGAGTTGGGCCGGTCCCATCCTGGAGTGTCCGTGAACTTTCGCATGCTCTCAGTCTCCAACCGATCATCGAGCACTGGTATTGCCAAGAATTGAAAACACAGGGTCGGGCCGCCGTGATCTCGAGAGAAGAGAGTCAGCGCTGCCGCCAGAGCCGCACCCGCCGACGAGCCGTACACGCCCACTCGAGCGGGGTCTACTCCTAGTTTTGTGGCATTTTGAGACAGCCAGTCGAGAGCAGCAACGCAGTCGTGCAGCCCGGCGGGGAATGGGAACTCCGGAGCCAGTCGGTAGGCAACGGACACGACCAGCACGCCCAGGGTTGACGCAAGTGTGGCCGCAGCCTCTTGGTCTGCCAAGATGCTCCCGACGACGAAACCGCCTCCATGAATGTAGAGAAGAGCAGCATCCTCGGAATCCGTTGACCGTGGCCGATAGACACGGAGGGCCACTTCCGCTTCCCCGTCGTACCCGGGGGCAAAGTAATCCTCAACGAAAAGACAGGTCTCGTCAACGGGCGTCGACTGCTGCGCCATCATCTCATCCGAGTGCGTTCGGGCAGCGGCGACATCCGTGAGATCGACCCGAGGTAACTCTGCCGCGAAGGGTGCTAGCTCCGGGTCGTACGAGTAGGTCATTACAAACTCTTACCATGACGTCGACGACACTCATTCACCGGTGACCGCGAAAAACTGCGTAAGTCTTCGTCTAGGGAAAGGAGTCTTACACCAGGCTCGGAACGCGCGTAACGTTGGGCCTCGATGCAGGCGCAGTGAGGAGAAGGAGAATCAGTGCCATACGAGTTCACGCAAAAGGGCCGAGAAGTCCAGGAGTCGGTGCGCCAGTTCATGGACGGCGTGATTTACCCCAACGAGCAGACGTACTTTGACCAAGTCGCCGAGCTAGGACCGGACGTGTATCCACCCATCCTCGACGAGCTCAAAGAAATGGCTCTCCAACGCGGATTGTGGAATCTCTTTCTCCCTCACATGAATCCCGACAACCCGGGTACGTTGCTGTCGAACTTGGACTACGCACCCGTGTCAGAAATGCTCGGGCGAGTGGACTTCGCCTCGGAAGTCCTTAACTGCAACGCACCCGACACGGGCAACATGGAGATTCTCCATCTCTTCGCGTCTGAACGGGTAAAGGCGGAGTGGCTGAGTCCACTTCTCGCGGGAGAGATTCGAAGCGCATTTTGCATGACTGAACCTGACGTGGCCTCTTCTGACGCCACCAACATTGAGATGTCCATCACCCGAGACGGCGACGAGTACGTCTTGAACGGGCGAAAGTGGTTTAGCAGCGGTGCTCGCGCGGAGCGCTGCAAAGTCCTTATTGCCATGGGCAAGACCGACCCCCACGCTTCTCGCCATCTTCAGCAGTCGATGGTCGTAGTACCGAAGGACACGCCGGGGGTTTCCTTCGGACTTGACCCTCACGTCTTTGGCTACTCCGATCGGGGTGGGCACCCCGAAGTTGTCTTTCGAGACGTTCGCGTACCGATCGACAACATCCTGGGTGAGGAAGGGGGTGGCTTTGCGATCTCCCAAGCGCGCCTAGGGCCGGGTCGCATTCACCACTGCATGCGAACGATCGGAGTCGCGGAGCGCGCCCTTGACCTCATGGTCATCCGAGCGCTCGAACGAAGCACGTTCGGTACGAGCCTCGCAAAAAAGGGCCTTATTCAAGATTGGATCGCCGAGTCGCGAATTGAAATCGACATGGCGCGCGAGTACGTGTTGCGAACGGCCTACCTCATGGACACTGTCGGCAACAAAGCTGCTGCTTCCGAGATCTCGGGCATTAAGGTCGCCATCCCCCAGATGGCTCTCAAGGTGATCGATCGAGCCATCCAAGTTCACGGCGCCGCCGGTGTGTCGCAGGTCTATCCGCTGGCTCGCATGTACGCCGGCATTCGAACGCTCCGTATCGCTGACGGACCAGACGAAGTGCACAAGATGACCATCGCCCGACGTGAGATCCTAAAGCACCAGCCCGGCTTTCGAATCAACTAACAGCGGCAACTCACACTTAAACCGAGGCGCCGCTATGCATCGAGCATGTCACCATCGACAAAGCGTGACCGAGGCGAATTGGGTACTTGACTAGCCGTTACGGCGGTGTCGTCAGTGGCTACTCTTTCCTCGCTGGTCCCAGGAAACCCTCACCACTCGATATCCGCGCGGCATACGCAATGGGAATGATCGTCAACAACAGCACAAACACCACGACGGCGTTCACTTCCGGCAGCTCCTGACCTCGCAATATGGCCCCAAAAATCCACAGAGGTAAAGTGTTTTGCGCCCCGGCGGTGAACGTCGTCACAATCACTTCGTCGAAACTGAGCGCAAAGGCGAGCAACCCCCCAGCAATAACTGCCGTCGACAGCATTGGCAGCGTGATCAGGCGAAACGTTTGCGCGGGATGAGCACCCAGGTCGGAGGACGCCTCCTGCAGGGATATCGAGGTACGACGTAATCGAGCGACCACATTGTTAAAGACCACGACCATGCAGAACGTGGCGTGCCCGACGATGATCGTATAGATCGACAGATCGATATGAGAGAGATTGAATGCTGACTGCAATGCGAGTCCCGTAACGATTCCCGGCAGGGCAATGGGCAGCACCAACATGAGCGAGATGGTGTCTCGACCGAAGAATCGAAAACGGTGAATACCGAACGCCACGAGGGTGCCCAGGATCAGTGCAATAGCGGTCGCCGCGACTCCCGCCTTCACGCTGAGCCAGAGAGCGCTTCGCACGGCCGGATCATTGAAGGCGACGGAGAACCAGTGTGTGGTCCAATGTCGAATGGGCAGAGATTGAACGATTGATTTGTCGAACGCGAAGAGAACAATGACGAGCAGCGGCCCGAGTAAGAAGGTCACGACTAGCGCCGCGTACAGCGCCAATGCGCCACGGGACAGGCCGGACAGTTTCATATCGCCTCGAAGGCGCCAGCCCAGCGCGCGATCAGCAGATAGACAGCCATGATCGCGATCGACACGAAGGCTAGCGCCGCGGCGAAGGGCAGGTCCCCACCGTTGATGGCGCTGTCGTAGATGGCATTGCCAATGAAGTTCGAACTCGAGCCACCGATCAGTAGCGGTGTGATGAAGTCGCCCAAGGTCAGAGAGAACGTGAAGATAGAGCCGGCCACGACTCCGGGCAGGATAAGGGGAAAGAGGATTCGTCGAAAGGTGAACCATCCCCCTGCCCCGAGGTCCGAAGACGCCTCAAGTAGAGAGTCCGGAACTCGTTCGAAGGCCCCGTAGATCGGCACGATCATGAAGGGGAGCCACAGGTAGGAGAACACGATCCACATCGCTACGTTGGTATACGCCAAGTTCGTGATGGGCAGTCCCAAGTGACGCTCGAAGTCAGGCAAGACTCCGTTATTGGAAAGTATGTTGATCCACGCGTAGACCCGCGCCAGGTAGCTCGCCCACAACGGCAGGAAGACGAGCGCGAGAAATGCCTGTCGCGCGCGTCGCTGCGCAATCTTCGCGATGAAGAAAGCGAAGGGAAGGGCAATGACGGCGTCCGTCACGGTCACGAGCGCGGCCATGATAACGGTACGAAGAATAATGGTGCCGTACACCGACTGCGTGAAAATCTGCGAGAAGTTACCCCAGGTCCACTGATAGACGATGTTGCCTGTCAACGAGTTCACGCTGAAGAACGCCGTCACGAGAAGCGCCACTAGTGACGCCATGTAGACCACCAAGAACCACATCAGTGGTGGCGTGAGCATGAGAGCACCTCGCAACCAGGGGCGGCGCCACAGCGCCGCCCCCAGTCGTTGGCGAGTCTCTCCGCGGAGCGACATAGCGCGTTATCCCGTTATCTGTGTCCAGGCCTGTTGCCACTGAGTGAAGTCGACGCAATCGTTTTGACCGTTGTCACAGGTCGAGAGCGGCGTCTTCCAGAACTTGATCGTCGTGAAGTACGACTGTGGCGCGTTCGCGTGGTACGCGGCGCAGCCACCTTTTTGCAAGGTGTTCATGATGGGACAGGCCAGTTTGTTGGCCGGCGTCTCACCGTAGGAGATGGCGTCTTCGGCTTGAATCTTTGGCGTCGACATGTAAGCCATCCACTTGTACGCGCAGTTCGGATCGGGCGCGTTAGCCGCCAGCATCCAGGTGTCGGCCCAGCCGGTCGCCCCTTCCTTCGGGATGGTGGACGCGACCGGCGCCCCGGCTGCTACCAAGGTCGACTGCTGGTAGGGCCAGGCCGCTCCGACCACGGCTTCACCATTTTGGAAGAGGGAGATCTCTTGGCTGGCCAGATCCCAGTACTTCTTCACCAGCGGGTGCTCGGCCTTCAAAAGATTGACAGCGGCGTTGAACTGCGGCTGCGTCAGCTCGTACGGGTCGGTGATGCCCAGACTCGGCTTGGCTGACTCTAGGTAGAGCGCGGCGTCGGCGATCTGAATGGGATTGTCGGGAATAGTCACTTGACCTTTGTACTTCTTGCTGTAGATGACTGACCACGACGTGGGTGGGGTCTTAAAGACTTTGGTCGAGTACAGGAGGATATTGGGCCCAAACTCGAAGCTCACCCCGTAGTGGTAGCCGTTGATGGTGTTGAAGGAGGGCGACTTGAGGAAGGGCTCGAACTCGCTCCACGAGGGAATCAACTTGATGTTGATGGGCTTGACGTCCCCGCCGTAGATGAGTCGCAGGTCCGCGTCGCCGGATGCGGAGACCAGGTCCCACTGGTGGCCGCCACCATTGGCCATGAGCGACACCATCTCACTCGAAGACCCGGCGTACTTGACGTTGACCTGACACCCGGTGGTCGTTTCAAAGGGCTTGACCCACTCGGGCTGCGTGTAGCCCTCCCAGGCGATGATGTTGAGTTTCCCTTCGCCCTTGCCGATTGATGACGGCGGTTTGATCCCCTGCGTGGGCGGCGTGCCCAAGGACGCGCCCGCTGTTCCGTTGAAAGCGATAGGGCCCACGAAGGAGCCCACGAGCAACATCCCCGCTCCCGCGCTCGCCCACCTCAACCATCGTGACCGCTTCATATTTCCCCCTTAGTTAGCCGGACTGTGCGTCAGCCTCGGCGTGTGTTGCCAGTACAAAGGCGTCGCGAGGATCCCAGGAGAGAACCACGCGACTCTCGAGTTCGAGGCTATTCCGTTCCAAGCCACCGGAGCGATTCTGGCGAGCCACGGTCATGATCTTGCCGTTCTCTAGTCGCACGGTGAAACGAGTGACCATTCCGAGGTAGGCCACGTCTTCGATGCGTCCGTGGGCGTTCGGATGTCCCTCGACGGGAGAGTCAGAGATCTCGATCTTCTCGGGTCGAAGAACGGCTCGACCCTCGGGGGTATCGATGACGTTCGAGGTGCCGACGAAGGAAGCGACGAACTCCGTGGCGGGCTTTTCGTACACATCGCCGGGTGGCCCAATCTGCTCGATCTGGCCGTCTCGGAAGACGGCCAGGCGGTCGCTCATGGTCAGCGCCTCTTCCTGGTCGTGCGTGACGTAGATAAACGTGATACCAATCTGGCGCTGTATTCGCTTGAGTTCGACCTGCATCTCTTGGCGGAGCTTGAGATCCAGGGCACCCAGAGGCTCATCCAGTAAGAGGACCTGAGGTTCGTTCACGATGGCCCGGGCCAGTGCGACGCGCTGTCGCTGGCCACCCGAGAGTTGAGCCGGGCGACGTTCGGCGAAGGCTGCCATTTGGACCATGTCGAGGGCGGCCGCCACGCGGGTACGAAGTTCGTCTTTGGGAGTGTGACGAACGCGGAGTCCGTACGCCACGTTCTGGGCCACCGTGAAGTGCGGGAAGAGGGCGTAGTCCTGAAAGACCGTGTTGACGTCTCGTTGATACGGTGGCGCGCCGGTGACATCAAGGCCCCGCAGCCAGATTGTCCCGGCGTCGGGAACTTCGAAACCGGCGATGACGCGAAGGAGGGTGGTCTTTCCTGAACCTGATGGACCCAGCATGGTGAAGAACTCACCCCGGAAGACTTCCAGGTCGACGTTGTTGACCGCCGTGCTCGAGCCGAATCGCTTCGTGATGCCCCGAAGCAAGATGCCCTGTTGGGGATCTACGATCACGTCATCGGGATCAGCGCTAACCATGGCGGACTCCATCATGCCAGGTAAGCGCATGGCGAGCGCCGTTATAGGAGAGGGCCGAATCTACGTCCCATGTGCTGGCAAAGGAGTTCGGTTTCGGCGAATGTAAGGCCACGTCGAAGTCACGGTTCGTTACAGCCGAACGTCTCTTCTGATCCCCGTGACATTGCTGGCCAGCGACTCATCCAACTGTCCTCTTCTTCCGCCGCCACTGCGGCACTCGAAGCGACCTCACTTTGGACTGACAGCCAATAATGTTCGCCCTCTCAAAGATGAATTGAGGACAACTTGACGAATCGGTGACGGGTGAACGAACTGCGTTCACTACGACTCAGTCGAGGACCTGACTCGGCCACAGGAACACGTTGCCCTGCACGAACGGTAGGTCTATAGTCACGGTTATTCGTGATCTCGGCACCAGTGTCGTTGAGTGAGTGAACAACGAAGGAGAGGACATCCAATGTCTGATGCGGACAATGTATTCGTATATATAGGCACGTATTCGACCAAGGAGATGGCACTTGTGGATTGGGATCTTGTCAAAGACCTCCACGCCACCGGATACGTCGGTTCCTACGACGTAGGTCTCGTCACCAAGGACGAGAAGGGAAAGGTCCACGTCAAACAGCGTGAAATGGCCACTCGTCACGGTGGTTGGGGTGGCGCCGTCGTGGGAGCCCTCGTCGGCATCCTCTTTCCGCCCGCCGTCATCGAGTTGGCGGTAGCGGGAGCCGTTGTGGGAGCGGTGACTGGCCATCTGTGGCGGGGCATGTCTCGTTCTGACGTGAAAGAACTAGGCGACATCATCGACCAAGGTGAGGCGGCCCTCATTGTCGCCGGTCAGAACGAGTTGGGGATAGTACTTGACAAGCTTGCGTTGAAAGCCGAGAAGCACGTCGCCAAGTCGCTCAACGTGAAGGTTTCCGATATCGACGACGCCATCAACGAAGCAATTGCGGAGATGGGCTGAACCGCTCCCAACCAACATATTTGGTTGATGAGAAGCGGTCGATTCATAAAGTGTGATCCTTCGCCTAGTGGTGCCTCGCACTAGTCGGCAATGTACGCCTTTGACTTGGTTCGGGGGCGGCGATAATCACGGAGGACACCAGGGACGCGACCGACTGGACCGAAATCGTGGGCCTCTACGACGCCTTAGTTATCGCGTGACCTTCGCCTATCGTGGCCCTGAATCGCGCGGTCGCTGTGGGTTTCGCGCTTGGACCCAGGCGGGACTCGATGCTATAGATGAACTCGCGACAGAACCGACGCTCGCTTCCTACAGTTACTTATCGTCCTCGCGAGCTGAGTTTCTTCGCCAGCTCGAACGCCGTGGTGAAGCGACACTCGCTTTCGAGGAGGCTCTCACCTTCTGCGACAACGCGGTCGAAAGGAGTTTTTTGTTAGCTCGCTTGAAAGAGACATCGAAGTCGTCGCAAGGTCCTCGCTTGCGATAAAGCGACCGTCGTCACAACCCCCGAGCCGCTCAATCGCTTGAGCGTTGCAAGTCATTCACCGGTCAGCGCGGCTTCCACTGCTTCGAGTTCCCCCACGCTGAACGCCCAATTAACGGCTCGGGCGTTGGCGTGGACCTGCTCAACCTTGGTCGCCCCAACCAGAATCGAGGAGACTTCCTTTCGAGCGGCCAACCAGGACAGCGCCAGCTCCGCCAAGGTATGACCCGATTCCTCAGCAACTCGACGGAGTCTTTCTATTTGATCAAAGCGTTCATCGGTGGCCATTCCAGCGAAATAGGCCAACTCTCCTAGTCGAGTGTCGTGTGGAAACTCTTTGCCTTTTGAATACTTTCCGGTCAGAAGCCCCGACGCCAGCGGAAAATAGGGGATGACTCCCACGCCAAAGTGACGACACGCCGGAACGCACTCGTCTTCAACTTGGCGTGCCAACAGACTCCACTCAACCTGATTCGCTACAAACGCCGAATTATGCCCTGCCTTCGCGAGGTGAGAGGCATCAGCGACTTGCCAACCGGCGAAATTTGACACTGCCACATAGCGGAGCTTGCCCTGATGCACAAGATCATCCAGGGCACCCAGGGTTTCTTCTATTGGAGTAAGAGCGTCGGGACGATGGAGGTAGTAGAGGTCGATGTACTCGGAACCTAAGCGGCGCAGGCTCGCCTCGCATGCTTGCATGACGTATCGACGCGACGCACCTCGCAGGTAGGGGCCCTCGCCCATCGGAGAAGAGAATTTCGTAGCCACGATTACGCTCTCTCGGCGGCTACCGAGTGCCGCACCGAGATACTCCTCGGATACTCCCATTCCGTAACTGTCGGAGGTGTCGAACATGGTGTATCCATTGTCGAGTGCCGCGTGTACCACGAGCGATGATTGCTCTTTATCCAGTCGCATCCCGAAGTTGTTGCATCCAAGACCCACCAGCGAAGTGATGAGACCAGAGCGTCCCACATTTCGCATTTCCATAAACGGCCTCCTTCAATGTCATAGTTAGTCTGTCGGTGGGCCCTAAAATTTCGCGCTTGGTCATCATCCATCGTGATTTCAGCAGAAACTTTAGGGATCGCGAATCCAAATCTGTGATAAGAATACCAATGGATGTAACTTGAGCGAGCGCTTGCTCAACAAAATTTTAGGCCAGACAAAGGAGTTCCATGAAGCGAGTCCTCTATGCGCAAAGCGCGCACGACCAAGACGAAATAGATGCAGTGATGGAAGTCCTCACCGGAGGACCGCAAGCGTTGCGGATTGGCAAGAACGTCACCGAACTTGAGCATCGAGTCGCTGCCCTCTTCGGCAAGTCTCAAGGACTGATGTGCAACTCTGGTTCCTCGGCGATCTACCTCGCTTTTGCTTTACTTGATCTACCCGCGGGGTCCGAAGTCATCACTAGTGCTCTCACCTTTTCGACGGACATCTCGGCCATCGTGAAGGCTGGTTTGGTCCCGGTTTTTGTTGACGTGGAGCCTGACACTTTCAACGCCGATGTGAGCCGTATCGAAGAACTGATCACCCCGCTGACTAAGGCGATCTTTCTGCCCAACTTGATCGGTAACGCTCCCGATTGGGACGTGGTCCGACAGATAGCTGACGCCAGAGGGCTGGCGGTCATTGAAGACTCGTGTGACGCGCTGGGGGCGACCCTCCGAGGCACGCCAACGGGCCTTCGAGCCGATATCAGCGTGACAAGTTTCGCGATGTCTCACATCATCACTTGCGCTGGCAATGGCGGAATGGTGATCCTAGATAGCGAGCTGCTACGAGATCAAGGCCTCATGCTCAGGAGATGGGGACGACGCTCCGAACCTCACCTTTTCGGATCGTTGAAAACGGGCAGGGTCTTTCGTGAAGACCTCGACGGAGTGCCCTACGACAATGACTTCATCTTTGACGTCCTTCCGTGGAACTTCGAACCCTCAGAACTAGGCGCGGCCTTTGGACTGAAACAGCTCGACAAGCTCGAGGGCTTCTACAAGAGACGTCAATTGAATTTCGACGGATACTCAAACTTTCTACGCCAATATGAGGGCGTCTTTATTCCTCCTCGCCAACTCGAAGGTCTGGAGACGGCGTGGCTCTGCTACCCATTCCTCATCGGTGAGTCAGCGGGTTTCTCACGGCCGGATCTGCAAGAGTACCTTGAGGCAAATGGGGTTGACACCCGCACTGTGTGGAGCGGCAACGTAACTCGTCATCCCATGATGCGAGGGGTGACCTATCGTGAACCGAGCGACGGTTTACCCAATGCCGACGTGGTGATGGAAAGGGGTCTCTTACTTCCGTGTAGCCATGGTCTGACGGACAGCGACATCGACTACGTGTGCGGTCTGCTCGCAGAGTTCGTAACTTCGCGTAAGTAGAGATTCGATCAATCATTAAAGACCGCTCCGACAAGGACGTCGACCAGGGTCTGATGAGAGCCAGATAGGAAATGAGCGACGCCTCTGATGTCCTAATCATTGGTGCGGGTGCTGCGGGTGGCGTCGCCGCCCTGCATCTCGCGTCACGTGGTGTGTCCGTCACCTGCCTAGAACAAGGTGAATGGTCTCACGCGTCTGATTACCGAGGCAGCGAGCGCGACTGGGAACTGACGTCTCGAAAGCAATGGTCCGCTAATCCAAATGTGAGATCTCGAGTTGGTGACTACGAAGTGGACGTGTCCGACTCGGACATGAGCGTCGGCATGTACAACGGCGTCGGCGGCGGTACGGTGCTGTACAACGCGGTGTGGCCCCGCCTGCTACCGGCAGATTTCAAAACGAGGACCATTGACGGAGTAGGCGACGATTGGCCCGTCGACTACGAAGAACTTCGACCTTTTTACGAGATCACCGATCGCCAGTTTGGTGTCTCGGGTTTAGGCGGCAACCCCGTGTATCCAGAGTCGGCGGATCCACCTCTACCCCCACTGCCCATCGGCGCGGGTGGTTTGTTGATGGCGCGAGCCCACGCCCGACTTGGTTGGCATTGGTGGCCCGACACCAATGCAATTCTCTCGGCTCCGTTACACGGCCGACACCCCTGCGTGCAGCGCGGCACCTGCACCCAAGGATGTGGTGAAGGAGCAAAATCCTCCACGGACGTTACCCACTGGCCCGAGGCTGTCCGCAAAGGAGCGCACTTGATTACCGGTGCGCGTGTCACTCGAATATGTGTGGACAAGCGCGGCCTCGCTAGCGGTGCTGAGTGGGTGGACCAACGAGGCGACGTGCATTTTCAAATAGCGTCTACCATCCTGCTCGCCGCCAACGGTATTGGCACAGCGCGTTTGCTGCTGGCCTCGGCGTGTGATCTATTTCCCGACGGTTTGGCCAACTCGTCGGGACTCGTGGGAAAGCGCCTTATGCTGCACCCTTTTGTCAACATCACGGGCGTCTTTGATGAGAATTTGCGAAGTTGGCAAGGACACAATGGCTCGGCCATCGGATCGTGGGAGTTTTACAAGAGCGATGTTTCTCGCGGCTTTGTAAGGGGCTCGAAGTGGTCTCTGCATCCAACGGGTGGTCCACTGCGGATTGCGGCGCCTCCCAACGGGGACGGCGTCTGGGGCCAGGAACACCACGCGTACGTCCGCGAGAGACTCGGTCGGAGTCTCACGTGGGTAGCACTCTGTGAGGACCTGCCCAGCGACACCAATCGGGTTCAATTATCAACGACGCTCGATGATTCGGGTCTGGCTATACCAAAAATCATTTACAAGTTTGACGACAACGTACAAAAGATGATGTCATGGCAGGCACAGCGAGCAGAAGAGTCATTCAGAGCTGCCGGAGCAGTGATTGTTGAGTCCAGGGTCTCGGGGTATAACGCACATCTTTTGGGTACCGCTCGCATGGGTGATGACCCCGCGACGTCGGTCGTGGATCGTTGGGGAATGAGCCACGACATACCCAACTTGGGAGTCATCGATGGAAGCGTTTTCGTCACCGCGGGCGCGGTAAACCCCACGAGTACTATCGCGGCGCTGGCGCTTCGCGCGTCGCAGCACTTGATTGAACGACGAGGAAGAATTAATCGATCGATCGATCATGAGGGGCTACAACGATCTGGTGATCTTCGCACTCCGAGCGCGCATCTAAGAGCACTTTCGACTCGAATTCTGACTCCAGTGAAACGCGAGAGGTTCGCGAAATTAGCCGACGTTCTTATTCCGGGCGCCACTGAAGAGTTGAAACCTACCTCTCTTGACATTGGCGTCGACCGGCTCGATGAAGTGTTATCAGCGAGGCCTGATCTGGCGTCAACTCTTGATCGAATTCTTACAATTGACTTCTTGGACGCGGAGCAGCGAGTCGCCGAGATTCGCGTCCAAGGTGACGGTGAGTTCGGTGTTATGGCTCTAGCTGTTGCAGGTGCCTACTATCTCGATCCACGAGTGCGCGCTGCCATCGGTTACCCCGGCCAAGAGGCCACTCCCGTCACCATCGATTCGTATCCCGAGTACGTCGCGGAGGGTCTTCTCGACCACATGATGAACGATGAAGCTCCGACTCACGAGCACAAGGAAACCTAGTCCGGCAGTATTGCCGAAGGAGAAGATCATGGCGTCAATGGAAGAACTTTTACTGGCGATAGAGAGTCTCGAGCAACGCGTTCGCGCGTGCGAAGACGAGCGGGAGATTCGAGAACTGCTGTCGCGCTACGGCTATAACGCGGATGGCTGTCGCGACGGTGAGTACGTGGCGCTGTGGACTGACGATGCAACGTACGAATTGAGCGTGGTGATGGCAGAGAACGCCAACGTCGAAGAGATGGCACGCACGTGGCGCGGAAAGGAGGGCATGCGTGATCTCATCAGCGACCCCAACGGCCACTCGCGACCCGGTTTCTACGGTCATACCATGCACGTCTCCGACGTAAGCCTCGTGGTCCACCTTGATGGAGACTGTGCCGTAGCCAACAGTTACTCCCTGCTGTACAAAGAAGTGGAGGGAGTGATCCACTTGCTCTCGGCGGGAAGCAACGAGTGGAAGTTACGACGCGTGGGCGGTCAGTGGTTGATTCAGAGCCGAAGTCGTTCGCAACTGGGAACCTCGGGCTTCGCCCGCCAGCTACGAGCCACACCCTCGTAGGCGAAATAGGCACATCTTGCTCATTGACCGTCAGACTTTGTCCCTGGTACTATCAAATCAAGCGCTTGCTAGGTAGGTGCTCGAACCTACGATTGTGAGGACTCCATGCCGAGTGCCGTCATTGTCGCCATCGCGCGATCCCCCATCGGACGTGCCTACAAAGGCTCTTTGCGAGAGATGCGTGGCGACGACTTGGCCACCTACATCGTTCGTACGGCCCTCGAGCAGATCCCCCAGCTCGACCCCACCACGATCGATGAGTTGATCCTGGGCTGCGCCCAGCCGGCCGGTGAACAAGGCTACGGCTTGGCCCGCGTCGTGACCGTCATGCTCGGTCTCGACTCGGTACCGGCCACCACGGTGCAGCGCTACTGCGCGTCCAGTTTGCAGGCCATTCGCATGGCGGCGCACGCGATAGAGGCGGGCGACGGTGACGTGTTCATCGCCGCGGGCGTTGAAGCAGTCTCGCGATTCGCGCACGGAAAATCCGACGGCATGCCCGACACGCACAACTCGATCTTCCTGGACGCTGAAGCGCGCTCGAACGAAAGAGCAACCACCGAACCCAGGCCGTGGATAGACCCTCGCAGCGAGGGAGAGCTTCCCGACATGTACGTGTCGATGGGACAAACGGCCGAAAACGTGGCGAGCCATTATGGCGTGAGCCGACTGGAACAAGATGAGTTCGCGCTGCGTAGTCAGAACCTGGCGGAGAAGGCCATCGCCGACGGCTTCTGGGCCCATGACATCACCCCGGTGATCGCCCCCGACGGAACCTCCGTCAGTGCCGACGACTGCCCTCGACCGGGGGTAACCCTTGAAGGGCTGTCGGCACTCAAACCCGTCTTCAATCCCAACGGGTCCGTCACGGCTGGCAACGCCTGTCCCCTCAATGACGGTGCCGCCGCGGTCGTCGTCATGTCCGAGAGACGAGCCACCGAACTGGGCATCACTCCCCTGGCTCGGATACTGAGCCTTGCGGTGTCCGCCGTCTCGCCCGAGATCATGGGCGTCACGCCCATTGAGGCGAGCCGGCGCGCCCTCGCCAAAGCGGGTCTGCAAGTGGGCGACGTGGACCTTGTCGAGATTAACGAAGCCTTTGCCGCCCAGGTGATCCCGAGCGTTCGCGAACTCGGCTTCGACGATTCAAAAGTCAACGTCTTCGGTGGGGCGATCGCCGTCGGCCATCCCTTTGGCATGACCGGCGCCCGCATGGCCACAACCCTGATTCACGCTCTGGATTGGCGCGACGAGGAAATCGGTCTCGAGACCATGTGTGCGGCCGGTGGTCAAGGCATGGCCATGGTTGTGCAGCGACTGTCCTGACGATGGGCGGGGCGTACAGCATCGAGGGCGTCATACCGGTCGTGCATCCGACCGCGTTCGTTCACCCCGACGCGTCACTCATTGGCGACGTGCGCATCGGGGCTCACTGCTACATCGGGCCGTTCGCCTCGTTGCGCGGTGACTTAGGCCGCGTCGAAGTGCGCGAAGGGAGCAACATTCAAGACGGCTGCGTCCTGCACGCTTTTCCTGGGCGCTCAACGGTCGTAGGCGTCGATGGCCACGTGGGCCACGGAGCGATTCTCCACGGCTGCGAAACAAGGCCCGGAGTTCTTATCGGGATGAACGCCGTATTGATGGACGAAGTAGTGGTTGGTGCCCGAGCCTTTGTGGGCGCGCACAGCTTCGTTCGGTCTGGCACCATCGTCCCCGAGGGATGGCTCGTGGCGGGCAGCCCCGCTCAAGAGATTCGCCCACTGACGGAAGTCGAGATGAATTGGAAGGCGCACGGCACGGTCGTCTACCAGCAGATCGCCGCGCGGTCTCTCGCCACGATGCGACGGGTGGAGCCACTCACCGAGGTTGAGGATGACCGCCCCTCACTCAGCGTCGACGGCACGGTCGCTCAACCCCTCTCGGAGTACCGCGTCGCACACATCGCTAACGACGATGGTTGATGCGACGATCTTGCAATGCCGATGATGCATCGTGCAGCGATGAGAAGTCGAAACCTCGGTTCAGGCTCCGCGATGGGCGAGTAGTTCCGGTAAGCGAGCCTTAAGTTCGTTCTTGGCGATCTTGCCGCCAATTGATTGCGGCATCTCATCGACAATCGCGAGGTACTCCGGGAAGTTTTCCCTACTAATGCCTCGTTGCTTCAAGAACTCGACGAGTTCCGCGAGTTCGAATCGTGCCGCTGATGCGCGTAGTGACACCACCACGCAGACGCGCTCTCCAAAGACGGGGTCGGGAGCGGCAATAGCCGCCACCATATCCACCGAAGGAAATGCTCCGACGTCGGCCTCCACGGCGGCGGCACTGATGTTCTTGCCGCCACGAATGATGATGTCTGACTTGCGTCCCTCGATCCTCACGTACCCTTCGTCGTCGATCGTCACCACGTCGGGCATCAACAAGAATCCGTCCGCGCTGTACAGCTCGGCGTTGGCCGCGTCGTCGTTCCAGTATCCGTTACACACGCCGGGACCTCGCCCGCCCGGCTGCCCGGCGACACCGCGTGACGTCACGTCGCGACCTTCGTTGTCGTAGATCCGAAACTCGAGTCCCGGCACGACCTTCCCGACGGTATGGAGGCGTAACTCCTCGCTCTCGTGCAACGACGTGCACGAAAACGGGCCGATTTCATTCGACCCGTAAAACTGCAAAATGGTCGAGCCCGTGCGCACCTCCCACTCGTGCGCCTTCTCCGGCGACACCCTCTCGCCGCCCGTGTACATCACCCGCAGCGAGGAGAGATCGACTTCGTCGAGTGCGGGGCTCGCGAGCATCATCACGAACTGCGTGGTTACGCAGGCGAGCACCGTCACTTTGTGCTTCGCCGCGGCACGGATCGTCGCCTCGGGATCAAACCGTTCCCTCAGTACGCACGTCATGCCGAGCAGGGCGGGCGTAAAGTGCGCGGTCCACAGGCCGAATCCAAAGGGACCGGGCACCACGCTCATCATGACGTCGTCTGAACGAAACTCTGCGGCCTCGCGGGCGATGGTGACAAAGTACAGCCAGCGATCTTCAATCTGCTCCACGCACTTGGGTAGTCCCGTCGTGCCCGAGGTGGAGTTAAGTAGCCACAGTTCGTCCGGTCGCAGTTGGCGTCCGACGATCTCGCCGGGCTCGACGTCGACGGGCTCCTCGACGCCCTCGCGCCACTCGTAGAGTTCGAACGTCCCCTCGTCATCGAGCACCGCGTGTCGCGGCACCGGCGCGCCGAGTTCGCGAACAACTCGCAAGATCTCGAAGGAACTTCGTTCCCGGTGTTGTCGAGGGCACAACATCACTGCGGCGTCGGTGCGCGACAACAGATGCGCGAGTTCGCGATCGCCCGCCCGCTCGGGGATCCCGACAATCACCACGCCCGCTCGCTCGCAGGCCACGTAGGCCGTGTGGAGCAAGGGTCCGTCGGGAAGAAAGACAGCGACGCGAGATCCACGATCGATGCCCGAGCCCACCAAACGAGCGGCCATCGCGTCGGCGTTGCGGTCGTACTCGGACCACGTCAGCGTCACGCTGTCACCGATATACGCGAGACCATCCGGATCGAGGGTCGCTCGGCGGCGAATCGTGGCCCCGAGTGGCTCGTCGGACCACCATCCCTGGTCCCGGTACGACTGGGCCAGTTCGGCCGAGATCTCGCCGGCGCCATGACTGGGGTGATGGTTCGCGCTGTTCACTTCAGACGCTCGAGCCTTGCTGCCAGTAGTTTGAGTTCACGACGCGCACCCGCCCATATATATGGCATTCCACTACGAGACCCCTCCCACCGACTCCGTCCTACGGCAACGGCGATCAATCAAGCGCTTGGTTATACTACCAAGATGGCTGAGCAACCACCGTCGATTGCGCCCGAGCACTCGAGCGATTCGGTCATCTAATGGGCGACGTGTCGTCAAAAGCGGTGCTGGTGCTCGGCGCCAGCGGAGGCCTCGGATCGGTCATCGCCGAAGGATTCCTGACGAGGGGCCACCACGTCGCCCTGACCTATCGTCGCCCCTCTTCCACTGTTGACGAGATCGTTTCGCGCCACCGTGAGGCGCGTAGCTACCAACTCGACCTGGGCGACGAAGAGGCGTGTCGACGTGTCGTTGACGAGGTCGCGACGGATTTTGGTGGCATCGACACGCTTATCTACGCGTCCGGTCCGCACGTGCCCATGCTGCACCTGAGCAAGGTGTCGCCGACACTCTTCCGAGAACAGATCCTGGACGACGCGGTCGCTTTCTTTAATGTGGTGCATCCATCACTTCCTCACTTGCGCCAGTCGCAGGGCAACATCGTGGCGGTGACGACGGCAGCCACGAGCCGCTTCCCCGTCCGTGACGGACTCTCCTCAGGACCAAAAGGCGCCGTCGAGGCCCTGGTGCGAGCGATAGCCGTTGAAGAGGGACGTTTCGGAGTGCGAGCCAACTGCGTGGGTCCGGGGATGCTCACCGACGGCATGGCCGAACGACTCATCTCATCGGGCGACATTGACGAGCGGGCGCTCGAGGCCGCACGCGCGAACATACCGCTGCGCCGCTTCGGCACCGCCACTGATATCGCCGAGGCGGTGTTTTTCCTTGCCTCCGACAACGCGGGATTCATCTCAGGCCAGAAACTGAACGTGGACGGCGGATTCAGTACGTGAACAAGAAGAAAGGCAACACCCCATGATCGTGCCCAAGGAAATCTCCCTCGGCTTCAACTCGTCCGACGCGATCGTCATTACCGGTGCCGGCAGAGGCATCGGGCGTTCCACCGCCATTAACGCGGCCGCGATGGGGTTGGGCGTCGCCGCCTGGGACATCGACACGGACTACGTGATTGACACGGTCAAAGAGATCGAGGACAATGGCGGCCGCGCGGTGGCGGTGGCTGCCGACGCCACCGATCAGAAGCAGATCGACGCGGGGCTCGAGTCGTCCGCCACTTTGGGACCCCTTCGCTACCTCGTTAATAACGCGGGTCCCGCCAGCGCGAGCGACTACGGCTTCGATCAAGCTCTCGTGATATCGGCCGGGAGCATGCACAAAGTGGCCAACGCATGGCTTGATCGAGGGCATCTCGACAACGCCGCGCTTGTCAACGTGGCCTCGGTGGCGGGCAACCTTATTGGTACCCAGCCTGACTGGTACCCCGCGGCCAAGGCCGCGATCATGGGCTGGACCCGTCATCTTGCGGCCTATCGCAGCGCCGACGTACGCTCCAACGCCGTGGCACCTGGCATGACCGACACCCGGCGTCTTGTGGGATTCAAGGAAAGCGAGGTGGGACAGCGCGCCCTCGGTCGCATTCCGCTGGGGCGAATGGCGACGCCCGACGAGATCTCCTGGGCCATTCTCTTTTTGCTCTCCCCGCTCGCTTCCTACGTCAACGGCATTCTCCTGACCGTGGATGGCGGATGGACCATTACGCAGTGACCAACGACGGCGAAACGGGCGTAGTCGAAGGTACTCATCGACTCGCAGAGTTGATCGCCAAGCAAGAGATCACCGAGGTTTTGTATCGGCGCGTGCGCGCCAGCGATCGCCGTGACATCGAACTGGCTCTCACCTGTTATCACGAGGGAGCTACCGAAGAGCACGAAGGCTACGCCGGCACGGCGGCAGGCTTTCTCGCGACGCAGTCGATGAGTGCACCGGGCACGACGCAGCGAGTCACCTGTCTGTGGCATTCCCTCACGAATATCTTGATCGAGCTAGATCGAGAGAATGCCCAAGTCGAGAGTACGTATCTGGGCGTCGTCGTTCGAGAAAGTGACGACGGCCCCATGCACTGCGAGATAGGTGGTCGGTATCTCGACAGGTTCGCCTATCGCGACTCACGCTGGGCTATCACTAATCGGACCGTGGTGTACGACTGGTCCACGGTCGCTCCGCTAGGACAGTCCTACTTAGAACTCGTCGGCCACGACGAAACGACGATCATCAAAGGTAGCTTTGGAGCAGATGATCCCCTCTACTCCGTCTTAGATATTTCGCGGGGTTAAGAACCCTCTCACCTATGAACGTCGACACCATCACCTATCGAGGCTTCGAAGGCTTGACGCTCGTCGCGGACGTGCGAGGCGATCCCGATGCCTGGCCGGTGCTGTTCTTGCATGGGGGTGGCCAAACACGACACGCCTGGGGCGCGACCGCCGAGGTCGTGGCCAACAGCGGCTGGCGCTCGATCACACTCGACTTGCGCGGTCACGGCGACAGCGACTGGGCGCCCAATAAGGACTACTCATTCACGGCGTTCGGTGCCGACGTTGTCGCGGTGGCTGACCAACTGGGACATCCCCCGGTACTGGTTGGTGCTTCGCTCGGGGGAATGTCCGCCATGCTCGCCGAAGGCAACAGCGACCGCATTGTCTCCAGCGGTTTGATTCTGGTCGATATCGCCCCCAAAACCGATCCCGAGGGCGTCGCTCGAGTCCGGAAGTTTATGGAGTCGGGCATCAATGGTTTCGGCACGTTGGACGAAGCGGCCGCGGCCATCGCCGCCTACACCCCCCAACGAGTCCGAGCGGTAAATCCCGCCGGCCTGATGAAGGTGCTTCGCGAGCGTGATGGTCGCTGGTACTGGCACTGGGACTCCGAGGTACTGAGCCTGGGACGGACGGAAGTTCCGAGCCGGAACTATCAAGGGCTCGTCGACCTGGCCCTCGGGAACATTCATGTGCCGACCATGCTCATTCGTGGGCTCTTGAGCGACGTGGTCACTCAAGAAGGTGTCGACGATTTGTTGGCTCGTAAGCCCGACGTCACCGTGGTGGAGATCGGCGGCGCGGCTCACATGATTGCCGGTGATCAAAACGATGCCTTCTCGAACGCGGTCATCACATTTCTCCGTGAACAAGTGGAACCCACGATCATTCTTTAATCCCGTCTTTCGACTCGAAAGGGACTACTGCGCGGTGTAGCCACCGTCCACGGGAAAGAACGTTCCCGTGATAAACGATGCGCTCGGCGACGCGAGAAACAACACGGTGCTGGCGATCTCGTCGGCCGTGCCGAATCGTCCGATCGGATGTCGGGCGACTGCTCGATCCTTGATCTCCTCGGAGATGCCCGCCAGCATGGGCGTTTCGGTGTAGCCAGGACCGACCGCGTTCACTCGAATACCGAACGGCGCGTAGTCCAGCGCCGCGGCGCGCGTCAAGCCAATGACCGCGTGCTTTGAAGCGATGTAGGCGCTGCGACCGGGCACTGCGACCACGGCCAATATGGAAGCGATATTGATGATGGAGCCCTTTGATCCCGTCGAGTGCATGGCCGCTAGTTCCGCTCGCAGCGAATAGAACATCCCGTTGACATTGACGTCCATGATGTTCTGCCAGTTGTCGAGATCGAACTCACCGATCAACTTTGGTGGCGCTCCCGAGATGCCGGCGCAGTTGGCCGCCATGTGAAGACCGTTGCCCAGTCCGAGTGCCATCGCCACCGCACGTTCAGGACCTTCGACGGTGGCGACGTCGCAGTGGCACGCCACGGCTGGCGCGCCGATCTCTTTGGCGACACGGGTAGCCCCATCCAGATCAACGTCGGCCACCACGACGCGCGCGCCCGCGGCGGCGAATTGACGAGCGCAGGCGGCACCAATCCCCGAGGCACCGCCCGTGACCAGGGCCGTCATCCCTTCGAACATCGTCGCGTGAGGTGGATCAAGCGACATGGCAGCCCTTCACTGAGTAGCCCTTGGTCACGTCGGAGCCGGAACTGAGGATCCGTTGATCAAGGCACCCCCGTCCACCGCGATCTCCGCGCCCGTCACGTACTGCGAGGCATCGCTCGCCAGAAACAACACCACGGTCGCGACCTCGTCGGGTTCACCGTGACGTCGTAGTGGCAGTCCCGCGAAACGAGTGCTTCCCTCGGTCACCGGGGTCATCATGGGCGTGTTAATGGCGCCGGGCAGAATGGTGTTGACGCGAATACCCAACGGGCCGAGCTCGGCGGCCGCCACTTTGGCTAAGCCCCGCAGGCCCCACTTCGAGGCGCCGTACGAGGCATGACCCGGAAAGCCCGAAGCTCCCGCCGTCGACGAGATGTTGATGATGGACCCACCACCGCTCTGTTCCATCGCTCCACTTACGGCGCGAATGCCGAGGAACGGTCCAATGAGGTTGACCGCCAACGTCTTCTCGAACCCCTCCAAACTCTCTTCCCGCAGTGGCGTCGACCAGTGGATGCCCGCGTTGTTGACGAGAACGTCGATCCGACCCTTCGTATGAAGCGCGGCCGACACGACGACTTGCCAGTCGTCGTCCTTCGTAACGTCGTGGCGAACAAATACGGCCGAGTCGCCGATCTCGCGACAGAAGGCCCGACCTTCCTCTTCCAGCAGGTCGGTCACGATAACGAAGGCGCCAGCTCTCGAGAGCACGCGAGCGTCTGCTGCTCCCTGTCCTCGCGCCCCGCCGGTAATGATGGCGACGCGTCCTTCGAGGTTGCGTTCTTCGCTCATCCAGTTCCCCTCTCGCTACGCGACTAGTGCGAAGACAGTGTCACTTGGACAGAAGTACTGCCGAACCGTGTCCGAAGAGGCCCTGGTTGGCGGTGATGCCCACGCGCGCACCCTCCACCTGGCGAGAGCCGGCGGTTCCCCGCAGTTGCCAGGTGACTTCACACACTTGGGCGATGGCCTGCGCGGGGACCGCTTCACCGAAGGAGGCCAGGCCTCCCGAGGGATTAACGGGTAGCTTGCCCCCGAGACTGGTCACACCGTCGCGCAGCAGCCCTTCCGCCCCACCCGGCTTGCACAGTCCGATGTCTTCATACCAATCGAGTTCCAGGGCTGTTGAGAGGTCGTAGACCTCGGCCAAACTTAAGTCGTCGGGTCCGATGCCGGCCTCTTCGTAGGCGGCCTGCGCGATGGAGGCTCGGAAACTCACCTCGGGAACCGGTACCGCAATGGTGGAGTCGGTCGTGATGTCGGGCATATCCAGCACTGTGTTTGGAAACCGCGGCGTGACGGTCGAGACCGCCTTAATGCGAACGGGATCGGTGGTCTTTCGCCGAGCGAACTCCATGGAGGAGAGCACCACGGCGGCCCCGCCGTCGGAGGTCGCACAGATGTCGAGTAGTCGCAGCGGGTCGGCCACCACTGGCGACTCTCGCACGTCGTCTAACGTCACGGGCTTACGAAAACGGGCGTTCTCATTAAGGAGCCCGTGGCTCGCGTTCTTCACTTTGACGGCGGCAAAGTCTTCGGTCGTGGATCCGTAGAGGTCCATGCGCCGACGGGCGTAGAGCCCAAAGTAGGTCGGGTTCGTCGCGCCGATCAAGCGAAACCTCAGCCAATCGGGGTCGTCCCAACGCTCGCCGCTGTTGGGCGCCAAGAATCCCTTAGGCGTGGTGTCCGCGCCGACGACCAGGGCAACGTTGCAGAGGCCCGCCAAGATTCTCGTGCGCGCCACTTCGATCGCCGCCGAGCCCGAGGCGCAGGCGGCGTAACACGTCGCCACGCGCGCGCCGTTCCATCCGAGAGCCCGCGCGAAGGTGGAGCCGGCCACGTACCCGCCGTACCCGTTGCGAACGGTCTCGCCACCGACGACAAACTCGACGTCCGCCCAGTCGACTCCGGCGTCAGTGAGCGCAGCGTCGGCGGCGGTGACACCGTACTCAACAAAAGATCGGCCCCACTTGCCCCACGGGTGCATGCCCACACCCAGCACCGCGACGTCATGACTCATGATGCACTCGCTTCTTCCAAGGGGCGCCACTTCCACACGAGGTACTCGACGCCGTCACGAACTTCGAGCGGCTCTAACACCAGTTCAACCAGTTGGCCCACCGTGAGATCGTCGGGGCCGTAGCCCGAGGCCACTTGACCGAGAACGACGAGCTTCTCTTTCTCCAGCTCGACCGCGGCGATGGCGAAGGGCTCAAAGGGAGTGGTCGTCGTGACGTACGGGGCCGGCGGCTGATAGTGCGCGTCGGTGTAACTCCAGACGGTCCCCCGTCGAGAGAGGGGAACGAGAGCAAACTCCCGCGACGAGCAGGAGGGATTTGGACAGGTGATCGCCACCGGTGGAAAAATCGCGGTCCCGCACCGGTGACAAGACTGTCCGAGCAGCGCGGGTTGGTCGCCGCCTTGGAACCATCCCTCCACGATGTGTTCCGACTGCGTCGTCATATCCCCACCCGCCTACCAGAGAATCGACTGGCACCAGATCCGAAAAACTTCCAAGCAAGCGCTTGACTCGCTATGGTAGCATCGCCTCGAGCGTCAGGCAACTTCACTTCTGTTTATGGAGATTAGCCGTCCGATCAGTGACGGAAGAAAGGGGGCGGAGGTGAACAACAAGCGCATGTCAGAACGCGACGTTGTCGCCCGCCTGGAGTCTGGCATGACCATCGGCATCGGTGGGTGGGGCAGTCGCCGAAAACCCATGTCACTCGTTCGCGAGATACTGCGCTCTCCTCTGAGCGACCTCACCATCGTGGCCTACGGCGGTCCGGACCTTGGTCTGCTGTGCGCCGCGGGAAAAGTCCGTCGAGCGGTCTACTCCTTTGCGTCGCTGGACTCCATTCCTCTCGAACCCCACTTTCGATTAGCTCGACAGAAGGGGGAGATCGAAGACGAGCCCTGGGACGAGGGGCTGTTCATGCTGGGGTTGCAGGCGGCGGCGTGGAATGTTCCCTTTCTGCCCAGTCGCGCGGGCCTGGGATCCGATCTCATGACGCTCAACAGTCGGCTGAAAACAGTGCAATCGCCCTACGCCGACGGAGAAACCTTCGTGGCGGCCCCCGCGCTTACGCTTGACGCGGTGCTCTGTCACCTCAGTCGGGCCGACGAGCGCGGCAACGCCGTGTTCCTCGGCCCGGATCTGTACTTTGACGACCTCTTCCTTCGTGCGGCCGCCACTAATCGGTTCATTTCGGTGGACAAGATTGTGCCCACGGCTGAACTTCTCGCGGAGGCGGGGACCGAACAGCGTTTACGGATCAGTCGGCTCATGGTCGATGGCGTCGTCGAACGTCAGGGCGGCGCCCACTTTACGGAAAACCCGCCCGACTACGAACGCGACGAAGCCTTTCAAGCTCTCTACGCCGCCTCGGCGCGATCCCCGGAGGACTTTGAAGCGTTTCGCCACGAGTGGTTGAGCATCTCTGAAGAGGACTATCAGCGCAAGGTGCACTCATGAGCGAGAGCGAGTTCACGCGAGCCGACGTGTGTGCGGTAGCGCTGGCTGAGTGCTTTCGCGGTGACGGCGAGATACTCGCCAATCCCATTGGCACCTTGCCCATGGTCGGCGGCCGTCTGGCCCGGGCCACCTTCGCGCCCGACTTGATGATGACCGATAGCGAGGCCTTGCTCATCGCCAACGACGAGGCCTACTCCTGGGGCGACGAGCGCGTCGTGGAGTACTACAACCCCTATCGGGCCATGTTTGACATCGTCTACTCCGGTCGACGGCACGTCGTCATGGGGGCCAGCCAGATCGACACGTTCGGCAACCAAAACTTCGCGGCCATCGGTGACGACTACGCCAAGCCCCGCATCCAACTGCTGGGATTCCGGGGCGCCCCCGGCAACACGGTGTGCAACAAGACCAGTTACTGGATCCCCAACCACTCGACCCAGGTCTTCGTAGGAGAAGTGGACGTGGTTACGGGAGTGGGTTGGGATCGTGCCTTGGCCGCTGGCCCCACGGTGACCCGGTACTTCGATCTTCGACGAGTCGTCACCAATCTGGCGGTGCTGGACTGGGAGACGCCAGATCGTCGCATGCGTGTACGGAGCGTTCACCCGGGAACCTCGGTGGACCAAGTGGTCGCGGCCACCGGTTTCGAGTTGGTTCTTCCTGATGAGATTCCGGACAGCCGTATCCCCACGGCCGAGGAGTTGCGACTTCTCGGCCTGATCGACCCCGAAGGGCGACGCCACCGAGAGGTCGATAACCAATTCTGACCCGCCACGACTCGTCGACGCGAGCGACGCCCTCGCCGCGACGATCTACATTCGCTCTAGGTCTCCACGTAAACCTCGAGCTGAAGCTGTTCCCACCGCTCGGCGATCTCTAAAGGAAACAAACCATGGCCCTACAGGAAGTCAGATCGGAAACGGCGGGGAGCATTTGGAGGGTCCTCGTGGACATCGACGACATCGTGCAGTCGGGTGACGTTCTCGTCTTGGTCGAGCTCATGAAGATGGAGATTCCCATCGTCGCGCCGTGTACGGGCCGAGTGGCGGAGATATTCGTGACCGAGACCACGCCGATTTCGATCAATGAACTGGTAGCGACGATTGAACCGAGCGAAGAACCGTGACCTGGAGCGATGAAGTTGAGGAGATCCGTCGACGGCGCGGCCGCTCCCTCAACCTGGGTGGCGAGGAACGCGTGCAGCGCCAGCACGACGCGGGTCGTCTCACTATTCGCGAACGGCTTGAGGCGCTCCTCGATGAGAACTCCTTCGTCGAGATCGGCGCTCTGGCCGGTGAGGGGGGTGAGGACTCCTTCGTTCCCGCCGGTTACGTGGCGGGACTCGGTCGCATCGACGGGCGCGAGGTGGCGGTCGGTGGCGAGGACTTCACGGTCCGCGGAGGATCGGAGCGTGACGGACGCACGAAGGTTCACCTGCTGGTGCACATGGCGAACGACTTCAAGATTCCGTTGGTCTTGCTGCACGACGGTGCCGGCGGCAACATCGAGAACACCGTTCGTCGGGGCTACATGCAGATCCCGACCTGGCTCAACGCGGCGGGAGAGGTGGGGTTAACGGCGACGGTTCCGGTCGTGGCCGGGGTGATGGGCTCGGTGGCGGGAGGTCCCGCGAGCCGCACCATGCTCTCTCACTGGTCGGTAATGCCCAAAAACACTGCCGATTTCTTCATCGCGGGACCGCCCGTCGTCAAGCGCGCGGTGGGGGTCGACATCACCAAGAAAGAACTCGGCGGGTCCGACGTGCAGGTCCACGTGAGTGGCACGGTCGACAACGAGGGCGAGGACGAACTCGACTGCTTCCGACAGATTCGCGAGTTCCTGTCCTACATGCCGCGAAACGTGTGGGAACTGCCCCCGTATCGCGAACCGACTGATAGTCCCGACCGCAAAGACGAGGATCTCCTCAGCATCATTCCTCGAAACCGTCGACAGCCCTACGACATGAGGAGCCTCATCCGTAAGGTCGTCGACGACGGTGAGATCTTCGAACTGAAGCCTTCCTACGGCAAGTGCCTCATTACGTGCTTCGCCCGACTCAACGGTCACGTCGTTGGCGTTCTGGCGAACAACCCGATGTTTCAGGGTGGCGCGCTGGACGGACCGGGAGCGGACAAGCAGGTCCACTTCATGGAGCTGTGCGATCAGTTCCACATTCCGCTCGTCTACTTCGTCGACGTCCCGGGCTTCATGGTGGGTCCGGACGCTGAGCGATCGGGGGCCTTACGTCGCGGCATGCGCGCCTTTTGGATGACCTACAGCGTCACGGTGCCTCTGCTGCAAGTGATCGTTCGACGTTGTTACGGCGTGGGCAGCGCGACGACCAGTCGCACTGACCGCATGAATCTTCGTATCGCCTGGCCCTCCGCGGAGTTCGGCGGCATCCCCATTGAAGGTGGCGTCGATGCCGCGTTTCGCAGAGTCATTCAAGAGGCTCCCGATCCCGACGCCAAGCGAGCCGAGATCGAAGAGACGATCACCAAACTGCGCTCGCCGTTTTTAACGGCCGAAGCGCTGGGCGTCGAAGACGTTTTCGATCCCAGAGAAACCCGACCAACCCTCATCCGCCTACTCGAGACGGCCCAAGCGGTTCGGGGCTACGAGCTCGGACCAAAGTCACGCCCGGGCGTGCGTCCTTAAAGGGAACAGGCGAAGGAAAGCCCACAGCTTGTCAGTCGTGGCGGCCAAATCCCTCTCGCACCTCATCGGCAGCGCCGCTGAGGTTCAGTTCAAAGGTAAAGCCCTGTTCGTAGCGATAGCTCTTTCGCACGTCCCACAGATCGATGCCGTTGAGAGACTCCTTGGCAGCGCGGATCACCCGGGGATCCTTGGCCGCGATCTCGCGGGCCACGGCGAACGCCGCCTCGCGCAACTCGTCTCGATTCACGACATGAAGCACTGAGCCATACGAGTGCAGTTCGTCGGCTGTGGCGGTTGCTGACGTGTACATCATCGCGCGCATCCGGTGTTGAGGAACCAGCCGTGAGAGATGGGTTGCCGCGCCCAGCGCGCCGCGATCAACCTCCGGCAAGCCGAACGTCGCGTCGGAACTGGCCACGATGACGTCCGAGTTACCGACCAGACCTATTCCGCCACCCAGACAGAAACCCTGCACTGCCGCGACGACGGGTACTGCGCACTCGTACACCGCGGCGAAGGCCGCCGCGCATCCGCGGTTCGCTCCAATGAGCGCGTCGAATCCTTGGGAGGCTTGAATCTCTTTGATATCGACGCCCGCGTTAAATCCCCGGCCCTCGGCCCGCAAGACCACCACCCGGACGTTCGGGTCATCACCGAGACTTTTCACCACGCGCGCCAACTCGAACCAGCCGGCGACCGGCAGGGCGTTCACCGGTGGCCGATCGACGATGACCTCGCCGATCCCTAACTCGTCCACGCTGAATGTGACGTCGCTACTCTCCGCGACATTAGTCATGACGACTCCTCTCTTCCTTCGGCGACGAACGTAGCCCACCCAAGCACCGCTACGCCGCCCGTCTGTCGATGGCACACCAGTTCCACGTCCACTCGCCGCTCACCCGCCTCCTGGTACTCGCGTTGTACGACTCCTGAGCAGGTGAGGGTGTCCCCGGGCCACACTTGCTCGACGAATCGAACACGAAAACGACGTATTTGCTCTGCGCCTAGCCAGTCCGTCGCCCACGTGGCGAGCATGCCGGCTTGCATCATTCCCAACGCGATCGGCGAGGCGAAGCCAGCGGCTCGGGCGAAGTTCTCGTCGTGGTGAATGGCATAGAAGTCGCCCGACGCACCCTGGTATCGAACGATATCGGTCATCGACAACGGACCGACAACTAAGGGCGGGGGCACCACGTCGACCGTCACGGATGCTCCTCGGGCGGCTGTGACGTTTCAACTCCGGTCAACTTCGACTGGGCGACCAGTGCGCCGTCGTCATCGAAGAAGTCGGTGGTCATGACCGCGAAGGTCAAAGTTCCCCCGCGTCGACCCTCTTTTTCAAAGATGTCGCTGATGGTAGAGCGAGCGTGCAGACGCGTTCCGGCGCGAGGAGGCGGACCGAAGAAGACGAACTCCTGTTCCGCGTGCAAACCGCGCGAAGGATCCATGGCCACTTCGTGCCACGGATCGGATGCTTCGTCCTGCCAAAAGATCATCGTGGTGAGAAAGGTCGGTTCGCTGACGGGCGACGAACCATCTAAATAACTGGGATTATTCGACCACGTGGCTCGTGCGAACTCGCGAATCTTCCCGCGCTCTATGTCCATCTCGAACGCGTCGCCGGAGTGGCCTTTCGCGGCGTGGTTAATCATGCCGTACTCCCGCGCAGGTCATCTTACGGATGTTGACTGCTCACAGAAATGACCTCGCCCGTCATGTACGAGGAGTACTCACTGGCCAAAAAGACAATGACGTTGGCCACTTCCCAGGGCGCCGCGGGTCTTCCGAACGCCTCTTGGGACGATAGTTGGCTGAGGAGCTCTTCGTCGGCAGCCTTCGCCAGGTTTTCGTGCATGGCGATGCTCGGCGCCACCGCGTTGATCCGCACTCCCGAGCGGGCCACTTCGAGCGCGGCACATCGGGTGAGCGCCATCACACCTGCTTTGGCCGCCGCGTAGTGGGCTTGGCCGGCCTGAGCTCTCCAACCGAGAACCGAGGCGTTATTTACGATCACGCCGTGACCTTGATCGACCAGGTACCGGAGTGCCGAACGCATGCACAGGAAGGTCCCCGTTAGTGATACCCCCAAAACGGAGTTCCACTGATCATCGGTCATGTCGACGACGTTGGCCATGCCGCCCAAACCGGCGTTGTTCACCACCACATCGAACGATCCGTACTGATCGACTACTCCGCGGAAGAGATGGTCGACTTGAGCAGCGTCGGTCACGTCGCAGGGAATAGCCAGACACACCTCCCCGGTCATCTCAGAGAGCCTCGTGGCCGACTCGGCGAGGCGCCGCTCGTGACGATCGCTGAGGACCACGCGGGCACCTTCTTCGGCGCATCGTTGAGCGGTGGCAAAACCGATTCCGGTTCCCGCGGCAGCGGTGACGATCACGGTTCGCCCCGCGAGAAGATTGTGGCTGGCGGGTCCCGAGGTCGACAGGGACGCGGCCGTGGACTCAGACTCGTTTCTCGACACCATCACCGCACCCCTTCACCGACACCACCACGACGCACTCAAAGAGGCCCCCACGAGACGTCTTTCTCGCGTATTACTGGGGACTATAGCAGTGGAGGGGTTGCCAAGCAAGCGCTTGCATCACCCCGAAGCGCAAGGTAGCCTCAAGACCATGCCGCGTTGCGACCAGGGTGTCGCCAAAATAAATCGTGCCCCGCACGCCAACGTTTCCAGCGCGATGTCGCGCCTCTTTCGTCGCCTTCGCGCCCGCGTGAACTGAGGCGAGATGGACTTTCGCTTCAGCGCCGAGGAGGAATCTTTTCGCCAGGAGATTCGCGAGTATCTGGGCGAGCTGCTCTCCGGCGAGTTCTCCTCCGTCAAGGGTCTCGGCGCATCGGACGATGATCCGGCTCTCCTGGACGAACGTCGGGCCTTCGAGCAACGCCTTGGTGCGGATGGATGGACGTGCGTCGCCTGGCCCCGGGAGTTCGGCGGACGAGAACTTTCGCTTCCCCTTCAGGTCATCTACTACGAGGAGTACGCCCGCGCTCAGGGGCCGGCGAGGCTGGGGCACATCGGCGAAGGTCTGATCGGTCCGACGCTTATTCACTTTGGTACGCCCGAACAGCAGGCTCGGTTTCTGCCGGAGATTCGTCTGGGTCGGGAGTTGTGGTGTCAGGGATACTCCGAGCCGGACGCCGGTTCGGACCTGGCGGGACTCAGCACCCGCGCGGTGCTGGATGGCAACGAGTGGGTCATCACGGGACAGAAAGTCTGGACGTCGTTCGCCCAAATCAGCGACTGGTGTTTCGTGCTCGCCCGGACGAACCCCACCGCGCCCAAACACCGTGGCATCTCGTTTCTCCTCGTGCCGCTGCAGGCACCTGGCATCGACATCCGACCCATCGTGCAGCTCACCGGAACGGCCGAGTTCAACGAGGTCTTCTTCAATGAGGCGAGGACGTCCGCGGACCTCGTGGTCGGAGGAGTGGATCGGGGTTGGGAAGTGGCCATGGGACTTCTCGCCTTCGAGCGTGGTGCCTCCACCTTGGGTCAGCAGTTCGGTTTTCACGAGGAGTTTGAGGCCATCAAATCGGTGGCCCTCTCCAACGGCGAGTTCTCCCAACCGGCTTTTCGTCAGCGCTTTGCGGCGCTGTGGAGTCGCTTGGAGATCATGCGCCTTAACTCGCTCCGCGTACTGAGCGACGGCGATCAGCCGCACCTCTCCGGGGCTGGGTACATCTCGAAGCTCTACTGGGCGAGACTGCACCGAGATCTAGGAGAGTTCTTCGTCGACACGCTGGGTAGCGACGCCATGCTCTCCGGTGCTTCGTCGGGTGACTTAGATCGAGCTCAGCGTCTCTTCTTATTCACGCGCGCCGACACCATCTACGGAGGGTCGGACGAGATTCAACGAAACATCATCGGCGAACGCGCCCTCGGGTTACCTCGAGAGCCCTCCGCCGCCGACCGGGCCTGATAGCGAAAGGACTTACGTATGAATGGATTCGTCGAAGGTCGCGTGGTGATCGTGACGGGGGCGGGCGAAGGACTCGGTCGCTCGCACGCCTTGGAGCTCGCCCGTCACGGCGCTCACGTCGTAGTAAATGACGTGGGCGACTCCGCCCACCAGACCGTTGCCGATATTCGCGACGGCGGGGGCAGCGCTACGGCCAGCGTGGGGGACGTGGCGGACTGGGACTACTCGGCCTCGCTGATTGAGACCGCGATCACTACGTTCGGCACACTCGACGCCTTGGTCAACAACGCGGGGCTCGTGCGCGACCGGATGTTCGCCAACATGAGCGAGGCCGAGTGGGACCTCGTGGTGCGCGTCGACCTCAAGGGTCACTTCTGTCCCTTTCGTCACGCCGCGGCGTACTGGCGCGATCAAACCAAGAACGGCGCGCCGGTCAGCGCGCGCGTCGTCAACACGTCCTCGGGCGCGGGCCTCAACGGCAGCGTGGGCCAGTCCAACTACGCGGCCGCCAAAGCGGGTGTAGCGGCACTGACCCTGGTGACAGCGGTGGAACTCGCGCGCTATGGGGTGACCGTGAACGCGATCGCGCCCTCCGCGCGAACGTCCATGACCGAAGTGGCGTTCGCCGAAACCATGGCCGCGCCGGCCACCGGATTCGACGCCATGAGCCCGGACAACGTCTCGCCCCTCGTCACCTGGCTGGTGAGCGAGGAGTCGGGCGGAGTCACAGGCCGGGTGTTCGAAGTGTCGGGTGGCATCGTCAGCATCGCCGACGGATGGCAGCCCGGTCCTCGCGTCGACAAGAACGATCGCTGGGAGCCTTCTGAACTCGGCCCGGTGGTGCGCCAACTGCTCGGGGAGGCTCCGGCACCGGCGCCGGTGTACGGCGCGTAAGGCAGCGTCGCTTCTACCTCAACGATCAAGGACGGACGCGGCGACGAGTTCTTCGAGGTAGCGGGTGTCCCACCAACTGATTTGCAACGCTTTGGCGCGGCGAAAGTAGAGCTGAATATCAAAGTCCAAGGTGAAGCCGACTCCTCCGAAGATCTGCTCACCGAGCGCCGTCACGTCGCGAAACGTTTGGCAGGCGAACAGTTTGGCCATGGGGGCTAGCCGAGCGGTTGAGCGTTCGGTGGCGAGAGCCCAGGCCGCTTCGTGCACCAGTTCGAATCCCCCATCAACCACCGTCGACGCGTCGGCCAGGTTGTGAGCCAGTGCTTGGAACGCGCCAAGGGGCTTGTCAAACTGCTCGCGGTCTTTGGCGTACTGCACCGTGATGTCGAGGGCGTAGCTCGCGCCACCCATGGCCTGGGCCGCGAGAAAGATGATGCCGTCGTGCATGACGTCGTTCCACGTCGACCAGCCTGAGCCCGCGCGGCCGAGGCGCTCGGTCTCGTTGACCTTGACCGATGCGAACTCCACCAAGTACTGCGTATCGGACGACACACTGAACTGCTGGGTGAGTGTCACCCCCGGGGAACTCGGATCGACGAGGAAGAGATCGATGTCAGTGGGTTCCTCGCCCGTGCGAGCCAACACCAACAGCGCCTCGGCCGCCTGAGCGAACGCCACGTGACGCTTCGTTCCGTTCAGCTCCCAGACCCCGTCATTTAACACGGCCCGAAGTTGCACACCTTGGGGACCGAAACTGTTCTCTGGTTCAAGCCAGGCCGGAGTGAGAATCGCGTCACCGCTGATGACTCGCGGGAGCCACTCCTCACGTTGGGCGGCGCTGGCCCCACAAACCAAGACTCCCCCGCTCATCACCGCGCTCACGAAGTGTGGCGTGGGGGCGAGACTACGGCCCAGTTCCTCATACAGCACGACGCCTTCGAGCGCACTCGAACCGCCGCCGCCATACTTCTCGGGCAACATGAGGCCAATAAGTCCGAGCTCTCCTAGTTGCTTCCACAACTCGGGCGCGTAGCCCGTTACGTCGTCTTCCAGGGCGCGCACGGTGGTCAACGGGCTGTGCGTCGCCAGCAGTCCCCGGATACTGTCGCGCAGCATCTCTTGTTCCTGCGTGAACTCCAGGTCAAGCACCGTGGTCTCCTCGACGATTCGATTGGGCGTTCATCATGGCCTCCACTGCTCACCGCGACGCCGCCACGGATTGTCATCCACGGCAGTGGGGATCGCTAGGGTCGCCGATGCGCGCGTCTTGAGATCTCCCGCGACGGTCAACTCGACGCTGACCGTTACCCACCCGCAACCGACGTCATCGATCGACGAGTCCGTCACGACCCCGGCAAACGTCATGGTGTCGCCCGGGAACACCGGTCCCAGCATGCGGAAGGTCACTCGCCCGAGTCGACCAAAGGGGCCGGTCCAATCAGTCAGATAGCGCTCAAACCACGCTGCCTGGTTGGGAGTGTTTAAGAAGATGTCACGCACTCCGTTTCGGCCCTGTGCGAAGTCGCGGTCGTGATGCATCGGACGGTCATCGCGGCTGGCCAACGCTCCGAGCACCACGGTGGTGGCGGTGACGTCGTGGGTCAGCAACGGCAACTGGTCGCCCGCGGCGACGTCGCTAAAGATCAACGAGGGCGCGGTCATGACGCCAGCCTCCGGTAACCGAGGCCGGTCATGGTGTCGACCGCGACGAGTTCGTCGTTTTGATTGTGGTACTCCACGTCGATGACCCAGAACCGGCCGACGCCCACCTTGGTGGTCTTCTCCTCGCTCACCGAGCGAAGCACTTGAAAACTCTTCAGCCGGTCGCCGACGCGGACGGGCTCGTGAAAGACGAGCACGTCTTCGCTCATAATGGCTTCGGGCAGTTCCAAACGAGCCTTTAAGTCAAAGTGCACGCGAAGCGGTAGTTGGGTTCCCGCTTCGCGACCCGGCGCCCAGTGGTGTGCTCGCAGCCACACCGAGATCATCGTGGGCGGGGCGGTCGGTCCCCCCGTGATCTCCTCAGCGACTTCATCATCCCAATACAGCGGATTACCGTCCTCCACTGACGCGCACGTCGTCCAGATGTAACTCCGCTCCACCGGAAACTCCGCCTCTTCTTCGTACTGGCGTACGCCAATGAGGGCGGCTATGTCGGCGGGCAGGTCACCCGTTTGCGTTGTCGTCATGCAACTACCTTTCCTTCGCGATGAGGCGCGATGATGAGATTCCTCAATGCAGCACTGATCAAAAGTTCTTGGGGAGGCCGAGTTTGCGTCGAGCGATGATGTTCTTTTGGATCTCCGAGGATCCGCCGCCAATAGTGTCGATCACCGTGTAGCGGTACGTCGACTCGGCCCGACCTTCCATCGGCGCGCCGGACGTTTTCACTCGCAGTTGGCTGCCGGGTCCGGCTAAGTCCATCGACGCGTTGGCCAGCCGCTTGGACAACTCCGTGGCGTACAACTTGTACTCTGAGGCTTCCGTGGTAGGAGCCGCGCCGCCCTTGGACGATTGATACACGAACTTGAGCCCCAACACTCGCGCCACCTCGGCCTGCGTGACGAGTTGAGCGATGCGCTGGCGCACGACGGGATCGTTCTTGAGTGGCTCACCGTCACGCTGGGCAGTGGCCACGTACTCACAGAGCAACTCGAGGCGCTGCTCGATAGGAGAGAACGTGAAGAGGGTGAATCGCTCGAGGTCGAGCGCCTCGGAGATGTACTGGAACCCCCGATTGAGTTCTCCGACCACGTAGTCGTCCGAGACCCACACGTCGTCTAAGTACACCTCGTTGGTTCTCTCGTCCCCCATGGTCCAGATGGGCTTGATGGTGATCCCTGGGTGGTTAAGCGGCACGAGAAACAACGTGATGCCGAAGTGTTTGGCCACGTCTGGATCGGTGCGCGCACCCATCCAGTACCACTCGGCGAAGTGCGCCGACGTCGTCCACGTTTTTTGCCCGTTCAAGACCCACCCGTCGCCGTCGCGGGTGGCCTTGAGGCGCATGGAGGCGGCGTCCGAGCCAGCGTTGGGCTCGGAGTACCCGACGGCAAACTCCACTTCGTTGCGCAAGATCTTGGGGAGAAACTCGGCCTTCAACTTCTCACTGCCGTGGCGAATGATGGTTTTACCCACAATGCCCACGCCCTTACCTATCTGCGGCCCACCGCGTCGCGCCAGCGACTCGTTCAGGAGATACTCGTACACTCCCTCGCCGTCTTGTCCACCGTCTTCTTTGGGCCAGGTAATGCCGAGCCAACCTTGGTTACCCAGCTCGGCCATGAAGGCCCTGCGCTTCGGCGTGTCCACGATCTGGGCCATGTTCTCGCGGGTGAGGTCGAAGACCTCGGGGTCTTCGTGCTCGTCGAGGAAGCGTTCGACGCCCGCCACGAACTCCAACTGCTCAGGCGAAAACTCAAAATCCATTCGTGACGTCTCCGTTGCTCGGTCCCCGCACTAGCTCGCCATTTTCCCCTTACTAGAGGGATTTTGACGGCCAACCGACAGAACAGTACCATCGAAATTGCTATCTAGCAAGCGCTTGGTTGTCTTACTCTGTAGCATGGCGGTGCATCGCCAAACCCTGTTTACTTGACCTCAGTGCCCGCCGCGCGATGAACCGGCCAGGCGCGGGTTTTCTACGAATTGGAGAGTGAAGTGGTCGCACAAGGCAGAACCGACGACGTCGAAACGCTAGATCTAGAGCGGTTCTTTTCCCCCGCCACCGTCGCCATTATCGGGGCCTCGGAGTCCGAAGGCAGCCCCGGCGCGGGAATCACCAAGTTCATGCTCAAGTGGGCCGCCCAGGCGAACGACCCCGCCATGTACTTGGTGAATCCGAATCGCGACACCATCGCCGGACTCCCCGTGTACAAGACCATGGACGACGTACCCGCGGCGGTGGACCTGTGCGTGGTGATCGTGAACGATGTCCTGTCGGCGGTCGAAGCGGCGGTACGGAACAACTCTCGCTACGTCATTGTCTTTAGTTCGGGCTTCGCCGAGTCCGGCGAGGAAGGTCGCAAGAGCCAAGCCGCGCTGGAGGAGTTGCTGCGGGGATCCCACACGCGGCTCTTCGGTCCCAACACCATGCCCAACGCGTTTGACGTGAAGCAACCCGATCTGCTGAGCGACCAACGAGGTATTGGACTGATCACCCAAAGCGGCCATCAGGGGCGTCCCGTCTTTCAAACTCAGGAGAATGGCGTGGCCCTCGCCTACTGGGCCACCACCGGCAACGAAGCGGACCTCGAGTTCGCCGACCTGGTTCGGTTCTACGCTGATCGACCCGAGGTCGGAGTGATCGCCGCGTACATTGAGGGTTTTCGCGACGGCGCAACGATGCTTCAGGCGGCCGATTACGCCCTGAGTAAGCGAACGCCGATCGTGCTCATCAAAGTCGGTAGGACGAACGCCGGATCGGCCATGGCGCTGTCGCACACGGGAAAACTTACGGGAGCCGACGGTGTCGTCAACGGCGCGTTTCGCCAGACCGGTGTTGTGCGCGTGGACGACATCGACGAGTTGATCGAGATCTCTCAGATGTTCGCCCGGGCCAATCCCCCCGAGGGGGACGGCGTATGTCTCTACTCCATCTCAGGCGGCACCGGCGCTCACTTAGCCGACGTCTGTGCCTCTGCCGGACTGCACCTCACGAAACTGTCACGGGAGACACAGGAAAAACTCCATCAATGGATCCCCGCTTCGCTGGACGTCTCGAACCCGGTCGACAGCGGCGGTCACCCCACGGGAGATGCGCGCGGCATACAGATTCTCGAAACCCTTGTCAGCGACCCGAACGTCGCCGTCCTTATCTGTGCGATCACTGGGGCCACGCCACCCATGAGCGACCGCTTCGTCGAAGACCTCGTTCGAGTGGCGGAGACGACGACCAAGCCGATCTGCGTCATCTGGAGTTCCCCGGTGGGCACGGAAGCGGCCTACCGTGACGTGCTCTTGAACTCGCATCGTGTCATCACTTTTCGCAACTTTCGTAACTGCGCGCGGGCCGTGGCCGAGTACTTCGAGTACTACCGCTTCGCCGCTCAGTACGAGTCGCCCTTTGGTAAGAAGATTGACGAAGCTGTCGCTACGAAGCGGCGCCACGAGTCAGAAGCGATTTTGTCGGGCAGCGATCAGGTAAGCGAACACGTCGCGAAACAGCTTTTTGCCAACTATGGCGTCGCGGTCACTCGCGAACAGGTTGTCACTTCGAGTGATGACGCCGTTCGCGCCGCTGACACGCTGGGCTATCCGGTGGTCATGAAGGGCCTGCACTCAATGGCGCTGCACAAATCCGAACTTGGTCTCGTGCGAACCAACGTGCGCAACAGCGAGGGCGTGCGCGAAGCCTTCAGTGAGTTGAGCTCCATCCTCACCGAGATTCCGGGTGAAGGCTCCTCCGACGGAATCCTCGTGAGTGAACAGATCCGCGATGGTGTCGAGATGATCGTGGGCTTCGTCACCGACCCCGTCTTCGGCCCGACGGTGATGGTCGGTTTGGGCGGTGTAGCGGCAGAACTGTCGAAGGACGTTCAGTTCAGAGTTCCGCCCTTTACGAGGGGCGAAGCGGAGAGAATGGTGAGCGACCTGCTGTTTTCTCCACTCCTCAACGGGTATCGAGGTAGCGCGCGCAAAGACGTCGACGCGCTAATTGACGTCATCATGTCCTTCCAGGACATGGCGGCCGGGCTCGAAGGGCTCGTGAGTGAGGCGGAAGCAAACCCTGTCTTTGTCCGCTCTCACGGCGCAGTCGCTGCCGACGCCTTGCTCGTACGCGCCACCGATTGATGCGTGGCGAACGCGGCGCTTCTAGGGCGCCGTTGGTCCTAGTGCACCCGACTCTCGCAGCGCCGCGATTTGGTCAGGCGAGTAACCAAGCACGTCGGACAGTATCTCCCCACTCTGTTCGCCGGGCTTGGGAGCGGGAAGCGTTCGATATTTCTCCTCGCCCAGAACTCGTATCGGAAGCGGCATGAGATCCGCCCCGTACTCGGCCGCAGGGAGCCACGGCATTCGTTCTTGAAACTGGGGATCGCGGGTTATTGATGTGGCGTCATTGACCGGACTAATCGGACAGTTAGCTTCGAGTCCAAAGGAGACCCACTCCGACGTCGTGCGAGTCGCGAAGACGTCGCGTAACTCGCTACGAAGTTCCCAGTCACCGAGTGCGTGATCGGCGTAGGAGGCGCCAGGATGGCTCTCGAAAAGATCGAGACGACCGATTCCACGACAGAAGTTCTCCCAGAAGGCTCGTTCCGACGCCATGAACAGGACATTTCCGTCACTGCTCGCGTAGTACTGATAACGGACCGCCTCACCCATCCCCCCGGGACCGGGCTCACGTCGCACTCCTCCGTCTGCGGGATTTCCGGTGACCTCGGGTTCAGGTCGCTCGTAGGCGCGAGTGCCTTCGATGAGCAACCAGTTCGTTGCCGCTGCCGCGTCGGTCTGCGCGACGTCCAACTGGCATCCCACTCCCGTGGTTTTTGCACGTAGCAAGGCGGCACATATTCCGAAGGCCGCCCAGACTCCTCCGACCCTCGTGCCAATGCTGGTGTGTTTCGAGATGGCGGTGAATCCGCGCTCGTCAATGATGGCGGGGGCCACGCCCGCCCAGGAGTCGAAACCCATGCCGTGCGAGGGGAGATCCCGATACGGCCCGGTCGTTCCAAACCCTGACAACGTACAAAAGACAAGTGCGGGATTGAGCTTGGCCAACTCCTCGTAACCCAAGCCCCGGCGCGCCAACGCGCCGGGTCGCATCCCCTCGATGACCACGTGCGCGCTTGACACCAGGTCTCGAAACACATCAGCGCCCTCGTCGGTACGCAGGTCCAGTTCGATGCTCCGTTTTCCCCTATTGAGGTGCCAGTGCATGATGGAGACGCCATCAATAATCGGCCAGCCGATGCCGCGTACGTAGTCGCCTCCCGGGACCTCCACTTTGATGACATCAGCACCGAGATCGGCGAGCATCATGCCCAAAGAATCAGGTTCGAGCATCGCGCACTCAATGACGCGGACTCCCGAAAGCGGCGCGCCAGCGGAAGATTCGACCATTACAACCCCCTTGTTGGTGTGGGTCATGTTAACATTTTTCGACTATGAAGCAAGCGATTGATTGGGTGCGGATCCACTGTCTTCTGGGCGAATGTTTCCCAAAATTGGGGCCTACGGCCGGGTCCATGGGACACTGAGCACCGTGGAGCCCGAGTGCACTGTTGTGAGGGGTCGAGGTGGGTAGCGGGGCGCTCGACTCGATAGAGGTTCTCGACCTTGGCACGATGGGTCCCGGCGCGCGGGCCTCGCGAATACTGGCCGACTTCGGAGCTCGCGTCGTTCGAATTGATCCCCCTCGGCGTCTCGGCTCCATAGAGCTCCCCTTCTACGCGTACGGAGCTTTCCGCGGCATCGATCGATGCCGCATCGATATGAAGCAGGACGAGGGTAAGGCCATCGTCCTCGAATTGGCCTCTGCAGCCGACGTCGTCATGGAAGGTTTTCGCCCGGGCGTCGCTGACCGCATCGGCATTGGCTACGACGTCGTCAACGCCACCAATCCGCGAGCGGTGTACTGCGCCGTCACTGGCTACGGTCAGTCCGGTCCGTACTCCCAGTGGGTCGGCCACGATCTCAACTACTTAGCCGTCGCCGGCTTTCTCAGCACCGGCGGGCGCGACGCACTCGGTGTGCCCGCCCTACCCGGATCCACCGTCGCCGACGCGGCGGGTGGCGGTATGCACGCGGCCTTGGCGATCATGGCCGCGCTCCTGCGTCGCGCCACGACTGGCGTTGGCACGTATCTTGACGTGTCGGCGACCGAAGGTGTCCTCGGACTCATGGCGATGAATATTGACGAACAACTCGCCACGGGCGTAACGCCGGGACCGGGACACGGCGTCTTGACCGGCCGCTACGCGTGTTACGCCGTCTACCAGTGCGCCGACGGACGTTTCGTCGCGTTGGGCGCCATCGAGACGAAGTTCTTCGCCAACCTGTGTCAAGAGTTAGGGCTCAGCGAGTGGACATCGCGACAGTACGACGACGAGTCACAAGAGGAACTCGCTCAAGTCCTGCGGACCGTCTTCGCTCAACGCCCGCGCGACGAGTGGATTACCGAACTCGCCAGTGCAGAAACCTGTCTGACACCGGTACTGACGGTCGATGAGATCTCCCGCGATCCCCAAGTGGTCGCGCGCGGACTCGTCAGCGAAGCAGTCACGCCGGACGGCGAGGGATTCAAACAGCTCGGTCCCGTGTGGGCTGGAACCCCCCGACCGGATAAGCCGTACGAGTTGGCGGAGGGCGGTTCGAGCGTCGCTGTCAGGCTACTCCTGAAGCTGAACTACTCACCGAGTCGCATCGATGACCTCCTAGAACGCGGAGTCGTCGAATAGCGGGGTAGCTCCTCAGGGCTTGTAGGCGGAGAGTCCGAGGCCTACTTCGAGCACCGAGCCGGTCGTGAACCCCTCGTCGGACGCCAGGTACAAGACCGCACGCGACACGGCGTCCGGAGGGAGCCACGCGACGTGCATAGGATTCAGCGCCGCGAAGACAGGTTCCACGTCTTCCAGCGTCGGGCTCTCGAGATCGGGACGAAAGATCGTGTACCACTCCTCGTTGTGAATCATGGGCGTACTGGTCGTCGATGGACAGACCACGTTGGCCGTGATGCCGGTCGTGGCTAACTCCAAGGCCAACGACTTGACCATCCCGATCACGCCGAATTTCGTCGCGGAGTAGTGCGCGAGATTCGCGCCGCCCGAGCGTCCGGACATCGACGACGTCACGATGATCCGACCGTACTCACGCTGACGCATATAGGGGATGACGGCCTGGACGGTGTGGAAGGTTCCGGTCAGATTCGTGTCGATCATGTCGGACCACTGCGCGTCAGTTAGTTCTTCGAAGGATGAGAATCCGCAGATCGCCGCGTTGGCGACCACGATGTCGATCTGTCCGAACGCGTCGACGGTTTCCTTCGCGAGTCGGTCCATGTCCGCACGGCGGCGGATATCCGCCTCCACGAGGTGATGCCGAGCACCGATCTCGCTCAGCAACTGTGAGGTCTCCAAGAGATCGTCGCTACTGGCGAGCGGATACGTGACGGTCGCGATCTCGTGGGGAACGTCACTGATGCAAACGGCCGCTCCCTCGTGCGCCAGCGCCAGGGCATGGGCCCGACCTTGTCCTCGACCCGCCCCGGTGACGATCGCCGCCCTTCCTTCTAGGCGCATAGGAGAGTTAGTCGAGTCGTTCGATGATAGTGACGTTGGCTTGACCTCCACCTTCGCACATTGTTTGAAGGCCGAAGCGTCCGCCCGTGCGCTCGAGCTCGTGCAGCAACGTGGTCATGAGTCGCGTACCGGTGGCACCGAGGGGATGTCCGAGGGCGATAGCCCCACCGTTGACGTTGACCTTGTCCAGGTTGGCGCCGGTCTCTTTTTGCCACGCGAGAACTACCGAGGCGAAGGCCTCGTTGATCTCAATGACGTCCATGTCGTCGAGGGTGAGGCCAGTTTTGCGAAGTGCGTACTCGGTCGCCGGAATCGGAGCCGTGAGCATGAGGATGGGGTCGGCGCCGCGCGCCGACAAGTGGTGCACGCGCGCGCGCGGGGAAAGACCGTACTTCTTAACCGCGTCTCCTGAAGCGATTAGTACCGCTGACGCGCCGTCACTGATCTGGCTCGACACGGCGGCGGTCAATCGGCCGCCCTCCGTCAAGGGGGCCAGGCCGGCCATCTTTTCTAGCGAGGTATCGCGCCGCGGACACTCATCGACGCTCACGTCGCCAATGGTCACGATCTCTCGTGCGAAGCGCCCCTCGTCAATGGCCGCGACGGCCCGTCGGTGGCTCTCAAGGGCGAACTCCTCCATGTCGCGTCGACTGACGTCCCACTTCTCGGCGATCTTCTGGGCGGCGTAGAACTGCGACACCGGTTCGTCTCCGTAACGTGCGCGCCAGCCCACTGATCCGCTAAAGGGATCGCTGAAGCCAAAGGCTTCACCCGCGATCATCGCGCCCGAGATGGGAATCTGACTCATGTTCTGAACGCCGCCGGCGACCACCAGGTCCGCCGTCCCGCTCATGACCGCCTGGGCCGCAAAGTGCACCGCCTGTTGCGAGGAGCCACACTGACGGTCCACCGTGACGCCGGGAACGTCCTCAGAGAATCCGGCCGCCAACCAACATGTTCGGGCGATGTCCCCGGCCTGAGGGCCGATGGTGTCGACGCACCCCATAACGACATCGTCAACGAGATTCGGATCGACTCCGGCGCGCTCAATGAGAGCGGTGAGGACGGTCGCACCAAGATCGGCCGGGTGCACTGCGGCGAGTCCCCCACCGCGACGTCCCACGGGACTACGTACCGCTTCGACCAGGTACGCCTCACTCATTGGTGCTCTTCGGGCTGGTGCGATATCTCATGAGTCCTGACTTTCGTGACGTTGAAGATCGTAAAGGAAACTCGGGATTTCTCCGCCGCCGTCGACGTAGATGTTCGCCCCCGTGATGTACGACGCGCTAGGCGACGCGAGCATGGTGCACATCGCCGCGATTTCCACCGGTTCGGCCAGTCGGCCCAGCGGGATCGTCTGCGACACTGACGCTACGGAGGAGTATCGATCGGCAGCGTCGTCAGTTCGGATCAGTCCAGGACTGATGCAGTTGACTCTCACCAGAGGAGCCCACTCAATGGCGAGCGTTCTCGTAAGTACCACCAGCCCCGCTTTGGCCGCGTTGTATGCCGCGGTGCCGGGCGGGGGACGAAGCGAGGCGACACTACCAATATTGAGAATGACCCCGCCCGTCGATTGGGTCTGCATGACCTGATTGCAGCGCTGGGCCACGTAAAACGGGGCCAACAGATTGAGTTCCACGATTTTGGCGAACGCCGTCGAGCTGATCGACGCGGCGGGGCCGGTCTTTGAGCCGCCCGCGTTATTCACCACGACGTCAAGGGACCCGAAACGCTCGACTATTTGAGCAACCAGTGCGTCAACTTCCTCCGGTCGACGAACGTCGCACGCCAAAAAGAGTTTCGAAGGCGAGTCAATGTCACCACTCTCTGGAGGTGTGCGCCCGCAGACCACGACCTCAGCACCATCATTCGAAAAGGCCCGAGCGATCGCCTGGCCGAGCCCTCGCGATCCCCCGGTGACGAGAACGACCGGGCGACGAGGGTCGCTCACGTTGCATCCCCTGCCTCGCTGGCGTCGTCGTCCTTCAACTTCGCCGAGCCGAAGTACGCCTGCTTTAGGACATCGAGGTCCACCAGCTCGCTTGCGGGTGCTTCGAGAATTACTCGACCGATGTCGAGCACCACCACGTGATCGGCGGCGTCGATGGCCGACTCGACTTGCTGTTCCACGAGAAGGATGCCGATACCCGTCTTCTTTAAGCCAACCAAGATCTCCATCACTTCATCGACGATGGAGGGCGCCAGACCGCCTGACGGTTCGTCCAGCATCAAGAGCGACGGCTTGGCAACCAGAGCCTGTCCAATAGCCACCATCTGCTGTTGGCCTCCCGAGAGTTGGCCCACGACGACCTTGCGACGTTCTCCCAGCATGGGAAAAATGTCGTAGATTCGCGTCAGCTCTTCGGGCATTTTGCGTCGCGAGACCCCCAACGTATAGCCGCCTAGGAAAAGGTTCTCTTGCACCGTCAAGCGCCGAAAGACGCGCTTGCCGTCTTGGACCAGGCTCATCCCCAGTCCCACGCGACGATGAGCCGGCAGAGTCGAAATGTCTTGTCCTTTGTAGGTAATGGAGCCACTACCCACCTTGTTCAGTCCGGCAATCGCCCGGAGCAGGGTCGTCTTGCCGGCTCCGTTACGACCGAGCACGGCCGTCAGCTCGCCGAGGTTCACCTTCAGCGAGACGTCCCAGACGGCGCGAATGTCGCCGTAACCCGTCGCCAGATGGTCGACGTCAAGTAGCACCTCGCCGTCCGTCGGCGCCACGTCGGTCATCTCGAAGTACCCGCGGTATCGGCTTCGATGGACGCGGCGGCCGCGCCAACGTCCACCTCCTTAACGCCGAGGTACTCGGTGAGCACGCGAGAGTTGACTTCAATCTCTGCGGGCGTCCCCGAGGCGATGATCTCGCCCTGAGCAAGTACGTGAATAGTGTCGGCCAGCGAGAGAATGAGTCGGAAGTTGTGCTCCACCAGAATCACGGTGCCTCCGGCGTCTCGTACTCGCCTTATGAGCAGAGCGAGACGCGCCACTTCGTCTTCGTCAAGTCCCGACGCCGATTCGTCGAGCAAGAGAACTCGAGGATCGGAGACCAGTGAGCGGGCGATCTCGAGTAGTCGTCTCGTACCGAGCGGCAGAGAATCGGCCGCCTCGTTGGCGAGGTCGCTGAGGCCCACGATCTCGAGTATCTGAGATACCTTCTCTCGGTCGTGCGCGTGCACCTTCCAATACTTGGGAAGGCGCAGTGCGGCCGAGAAGATCGACACCCGCTCCGGTGAGTAGCGCCCCGAGAGCACGGCCTCGGCCACAGAGATTCCGGCGGGGATGGTGGGGGTCTGGAACGTCCGAGCGAGACCGAGGTTGGCGATCTCGTAGGAGCGCAAGTGTTCGAGCGGCACGCCATCGATATCGATCGTGCCCGCGTCCGTTCGATAGAAGCCACAGATCATGTTGAGAAGGGTCGTTTTGCCCGAGCCGTTGGGCCCAATGAGCGCCGTGACTTGACCCGCCTCGGCGACGAGGCTGACGTCGCGCAATGCGACGTTGCCGCCAAACGATTTAGAAACACCCTGAACCGAGAGTTTCGCGCCGGCCATGGGCGCGAAATGAAAATCGCCTTGCGCGGATCGCTCTCGACTCGTATCGCGCAGTCGTCGCACCACGTACTTTTTCCACGCGTTGGTGGCAAGACCACTGACGCCGTTGGCTAACAGGACGCCGCCCACGATGAGAAGAATGCCGTAGAAGATGAGCGCGTCCTGCTGGAACGAGTTCGACACACTGGGGCCCAATTGCATGATGGTCGCCCCGATGACCGCCCCATAAATACTCGTCGCGCCGCCCAACACCGAGGCCGCGAGGATGGAGATGGCGAGGGAAAAGGAAAACGTCCCAGGTGATACGTAATGGTCGAGGTTCGCGAAGAGGGCCCCGGCGATACCCGCGGGGATCGCCCCGAGGGCGTAGGCCAGGAGTTTCGTGCGAAACACGGAGATGCCCAGGGACGAGGCGAGCACGGGGCTCTGACGCATGACGCGCAGGGCGATGCCGTGTCGTGAGGTGACGAGGTTACGCATGAACCCCAGCCAGAAGATCACGCAGAGCACGACGACGATGTAGTAGCCGTAGTTCGTCACCTGGACACCGAAGAAAGTGGCGTTTTCGATCCCTACCGCGCCCACCATGCCGCCCGTTGCGTTCGGAAAGATATTGGCAATGTCGGGAATGAGGAGCACGAGAAAAAATGAAGTCATGGCGAGTGACCAACTACCTAAACGCAAACCCGGAATGCCGGTCAGCAGTCCCACCACGAGGGCGGCGCCCACGGCCGCCAAGATCTGGACGACAATGTCTGTCGCGCCGTGTTCACCCATGTAGGCGGCCACGTACGCGCCGGTGGCGTAAATCGCTGGCTGGCCCAACGCGAGTTCACCGGCGTAACCGAGGCTCAGATTGAGACCGCTCACCAACAAGGTAAGGAAGGCAATGAGTATCACCTGCCGTTGGTTGGTCGCGCTGACTCCGAGTTGAGGAAGAAGCACGAGAGCAACGGCCGCGAGTAAGGGCAGGGTGTACGGAGGGACAGCGTTTAGTCGGCGAGCCAGCGTGGTCATTAAACCGCTCGCTCCCGGGTCTTGCCGAACAGACCGTTCGGCCTCAAAAGAAGTACCACGAGCAGTATGCCGAAGACAATCACGTCGGGGTAGTTGGAGTTCAAGTAGCGCGCCGTGAACTCCTCGGCAAAACCGACGACCATGCCACCGATCAATCCACCGGGAAGGCTGCCAAATCCGCCGATGGCCAGCGCCACGAATCCGTAGAGCGCGATCGCTGAGGCGAGACCCGCGGCGGCGAAGGTCTGTGGTCCAATGATCGGACCCAAGAGTCCGGCCAAGAGTCCCGAAAAGGCGAAGGCGCCTAAGGCGAGCCGACGGACGTTCACGCCTCTCAACAGCGCCGCCTCACGGTTTTCGGCGATCGCCAACATGGCCAGTCCAATCATTGTGCGACGACTCAAAACGATCAGTAACGCCACCACAAAGAAAGTGGTGACAATAATGACGATCTCGTCGGGAAGAATGAAGCCTCCGAACAGGATTACCGATTTACTCGACCCGAAGAAAGGAACCGCGAGGGGGCTAGGGCCCCAGATACGTTGCACCGTTCCGTTGATGAAGGTGGCCACTCCCACGGTCGTTACGAGTTGTGCCTCGGCCAAGCGAACGGGACGAATGGCGATGCGCTCTTCCAGGGCCGCCACGACAAAGACAATGGCCCCGGCCATCAGAAAGACGACGACGATGGGCAACTTCAACACGACGATTCCGGCGTACGCCACGAACACGCCGAGCATCATGAGTTGCGCGTGGGCAAAGTTGAAAACGCCTGACGCGGTAAAGACGACGTTGTATCCGGTCGCGACCAAGGCGTACACGGCACCGATGGTCAGCGACGACCATACGAGTGTCATCATGAGAAGTCGCCCACTCTCACGATCTCTTTCGACGCGTCTCCGGTTACGGAACTTGACAGCGTGAGCCTCCTGTCGTCGCGGCGAGCGATCGTCTCTGAAGAAGCGAGTGAGTTCTTGCTCATCCTGTGGAGACTAACTTGACCTCGTTTGCCGAATCCGATGGTCGCGGCACAGCGTGCTGCCACTGCGGTCACTTCACTACCTCCAGGGGTTCAAACTCGGCGTTAACAGCGATGGTGCGAGTCGCCGTCGGGGCGACAATCTCTTGTCGCCCCGACGGCCCATCGCTCTAAATCATCAAGCTTGACTAGCTGCCAGCACTCGGGTTGTCGTATTGGCCATTCACCAGCAACGAGGGCGTAGCGAAGTCGAACGCGGACGGCGGTTCGTTCGGCGCATGAACGCTCGGGTTGAAGAAGTAGTTAGCAAAGACGCCCGTTCTCGCCACATTCAACTTGAGGTGCGTCAGGGCGTAGGTGATCTTTAACGGCTTCAACGACTTCGCCTGAGTGGCGGCCGCTGCGAGCAGAATCACCGAGTCGTACTGGTAACCGAAGATCAACGACGACGGGTCATTGTTGTTTGAGAACCGGTTGATGTTGGCGATCATGGTCTTCAGGTTGCTGCTCTCAGTCTTCGAGTAGACGGTGCTCTGGAAAACGAGAACCTTCAAGTTCGCCACTTCCGGAGTTCCGAGCAAACCACCCTGCGACGGCGGCACACCGATGACCTCAGAGGACGCCGCTACGGCCGTGTCACCGAGGATCGGAACGTTCCAACCAATCTTGTTGATGTCTTGGAGGACGTAACCAACGACGCTGCCGTAACCCTCAAACAGAAGGTACGACGGGTTGAGTGCCTGGAGCGCGAGGAGTTGGGGGGTCGCATCAATCGCGGTGTCCTGGTAGCTCTGAATGCCCACGACCTTTACGCCATCGGCGAGGCAGTCCGTGTTGATCAGTGCCGAAAGGCTGCTGCCGTAGGGGTCAACTCCGTAGATGATGCCGACGCTTGTTCCGCCGTGCGCCTTCACGTAGGGGCAGAAGGCCGCGGCGTAGTTCGCCGTGGACGGACTCATGTCGAAGTTGTACGGAAAGTCTTTGCCCACTGGTGACGTCGCGGTCGGACCAATATTGAACGAAATCACTTTGGCCGAGTTCAGAATGGGCAGAACTGCAGCTGCCGTAGGAGCCGGGCCGCCGTCGATGTAGGCGAGAGGCTTGTCCGGAGTGCTGTCCGCTGCTTCGATCTCAGTGACCGCGGTCGTGGGATCGTTCGCGTCGTCTTCGTAGGTGACGTCGACCTTATGGCCGAGAATTCCGCCACGGAGGTTCAGAACGCGAGCGGCGGCCTTCACCGCGTCGACGGTCATCTCGGCGTTGGCCACGAGGCCCACGGCGCTGATCGGCGTCGTCACCAGAATGTGAACGGGAGGCAGGGCCTTTTTCGCGCTCGCGCTGGCCGATGAGGAGACCAGCCCTAATGGGATGGAAATCCCCGCCAAAACGATGGACGCGCTAGCGGCCACCGTTAAAAATTTCAATCTCATTGTTTCCCCCTTGAGGTGATCGTTTACCGAGCAAGCGCTTGGCTGATGCGATGATATCGGAGGTGTGGGCACCTGTCAAGGCAGCCCAAACCCTGAAAAAGCCCAAAATAAAGAGCCATTCGAAGCCTCCCCCTACTTCACCGATCAGCCACCCGGACCAGCCAAGGCCGCTCGTTTGGTCCTTTCCACACGCTTCGACGCCTCCAAAAGGAGCCTGTTGAAGCGGTTGCGCTCAGACTAGGACGACCGCCTCCACTTAGGTATTCACCCCGTTAAACGTTGAGCCAGTCGGCGATCCGCGCGATGTGCTGTTCGCTGCTGCCCCAATCGGCGCTGCGAGCCCAGGCCCGCTTGACGAAGAGTTGTAGGTCGTACTCGACGGTGTAGCCCATGGCCCCGTGACACTGGATAGACGATCTCGCGACGAAGCGCGCCGCGTCCGAGGCCAAGGCCTTCGCCATGGAGACGTACCCCGCGCTGTCGGGGTCTCCGTTCGACAGCGACAGCGCCGCCCTCCACACCGCCGGCCGAGCGAACTCAATCTTGATCAAGGAGTTAGCGAGGGCGTGTTTCACGGCTTGGAAGCTTCCGATTGCCGCACCGAACTGCCGTCGTGACTGCACGTACTCCGTTGTCATATCCAACATCCGCGCGCTGAGCCCGAGCAGTTCGGCCGCGGTGGCCAGCGTGGCGCGTTCTTTCGCGCGCGCTAACCCTGTCGACGACAGCGCGGTCGAAGCGTCACGCACGACCACGCTCCCCGCTCGACGCGAACCGTCGACCGTGGCGAGCGGTGTCACGATCACGTCGGTGCGACGTGCCAGTTCCACGTGGTCGTCGTGCAGGAGGAGAACGGCGTCACTCGCTTGCGCGTACGGAACGAGACTCTCACTCGTCGCGCAGGCGATCAGTGCCTCGCCGGCGAGCACTTTCTGGAGCAGTCCCGTCTCGTCCAGCGATTCCGCCAAGATCGGGGCGGCGACGGAGACGACCTCGGCGATGGGTCCGGGGGCCGCCACGTACCCCACTTCCTCGAGTGCTACGGCCAGGAGGATCTCATCAGAACCCAGTCCCCCCTGGTCCTCTGGTACCAGCAGTCCGAGAACGCCCAGGTCACCGAGGAGCTTCCACAGGTCTCGACGTCGTTCGTCGCCTTCGGGGAACGACGCCTCGCGAACGAGATCGGGCGGGCAGTTGGCCCGCAGCGCCGCCCGCAGACCGTCGCGCACGGCCACGACGTCGTTGGAGAGCACGAAGTTCATGAGCGCGGCAGTCCCAACATCCGTTCGGCAATCAGATTGCGCTGGATCTCGTTGGTGCCGGCGTAGATAGGACCACCGAGCGAGAACATGAAAGCACGACTCCAGTAGTCGTCGAGTTCAGCCTCCGGCCCCAGGATGGCCATCGCCGTCTCTTGAATTTCGACGTCCAACTCACTCCAGTAGACCTTGTTCAGGCTGGACTCTGCGTCACGCACTGATCCTTCGAGCATGCGCGAGACCTGACCCAGTGTGAAGAGCCGATACGCCTCGGCACCGATCCACGCGCGGGCCACTCGTTGCCGGTCCTCGTCACTGATGCCGCCGTCTCGTCCCCGCGCCAGCAGACGAAGTCGCTCAACGCTGGCGCTGAATCGTCCGGGGGACCGCAGCGTTAAGCCGCGCTCGGAACTCGTCGTGGACATAGCGATGCGCCACCCCTGACCCACGTCACCGAGCACGGCGTCGTCGGGCACGAAAGCGTCGTCGAAGAAGACATCAGCGAAACCCTCGTCACCATCGAGGCGCCCAAAGCCCCGAACGGTCACGCCCTCGGTCTCCAGCGGGACCAAGAAGTACGTCAGCCCGCGATGACGCTCACTTTCGGGGTCGCTGCGAAAGAGACCAAAGAGATGAGTGCAGAACGCCCCGCGCGTCGTCCAGGTCTTTTGCCCACTCAGTCGCCATCCTCCATTAGCTTCATCGCGAACTGCGCGACTCACGATCGAGGCGAGGTCGCTCCCGGACCCCGGCTCCGACCAGCCTTGGCACCACGTCTCTTCACCCGACGCCATGGGAAGGAGATACCGGTCTTGTTGTTGCGGCGTTGCGAAGGCGAAGAGTGACGGCGCTAGGAGAAAAATCCCGTTTTGGGTGACGCGCTGGGGTCCGTGTGACCGGTAGTACTCCTCTTCGAAGATGATCCACTCCCACACCGTGGCGTCTCGCCCTCCATATTTGGCGGGCCAGGAGACCACCGACCACCGAGCGTCGAAGAGTTGTCGCTCCCACTCGAGGTGACGAGCGAAACCTTCGCGGTTGTCGCCGGAAGGGAGATCTCCTTGGGGAACGTGTTGTTCGAGCCACAGCCGTGCCTCCTGTCGAAAGGAGGCTTCGCTGGGAGTGTCCGATAAATCCATGTGATCCTTTAGCGCCGCGAGTTGAACGAGCGAGTTTCGAAACGGTGAGTCGAAACGCGGCCGGTCAGTCCGAGCACGCCGTCGTTATAACTGCTTCGTTCGGACGCGAGTCTTCACGTTGTTGTCGAGGAACGCGAGATCAACACCGGGGGAGACGAATCCACGAAGAAAGACGCGGCAGCAATCCTCGGCGAGCGCGCTGTAGTCATACTCGTCGGACGACTTGAACCATCGAACGGTGAGCCAGATCGAGTCACGAAGTAGGTGATACACGAGCCAGGTCGGAACGTCGGAGCGAAGCGTCCCGTCGCTGACGCCCGCGTCGAGGACGCTCAACCAGGCCGTACGAACTTCATTGGCCTTCTTTTGCACATGTTCAAATCGCTTCGAGTTACGGATGTAGTTCACGTCGTTTTGATAGATCTCGGCCGCGTGCATGTGAGTCGAGGTGCTCTCGAGTGAGGCGTGGACCAAGCCGCGGAGTTGTTCAATCACTCCGATCTGCTGGCTGAGTACCGCGTCGTAGCGGTTGACCAAATCGTCCAGAAAACTCACCATGATCTCGTCGACAATGGCGTCCTTTGAGGGGAAGTAGTGGTACAGACTCCCCGAAAGAATGCCCGCGGCCTCACCAATCTCGCGCACCGTGGTCGTACTGATGCTCGTCTGGGCGAAGAACTCCGCGGCCACTTCGACAATGCGCAACCTTCGGTCCTGCGTTACCTCGGGCTCCTCCTTGGAATTCGTCATCTCGCTGTACTCCGCCTCTTCAGTTGTGGGGGCTGCTCACGCCATTTCAATTTTGTCTCTGAAACTAATTCACAATCGCTCTTCCATCGCGCTGGGGGGCAAAAATCGTTTGACACGTCAATCATGAACGATTCCGTCGATTCGCTGGACCGCGTCGAGGGCCTCTCTCAGTATGCGCGCGAACAGCTCCGCTACCGACACGACTTCGTCAATGACGCCCACCACTTGCCCGGTGGGAAGTATCCCGGCGTCCTGGCCGTCGACCAAAGCGGCCTTGGTGAGCATGGGGGCGTTGGCGGCCATGAGGACCTGACTCCACGAGAGGTCGCTGTCGCGGTGCATCGACGCACCGCTCTCGATCAGACGTCTCAGTGACGTATCGCCCATCTTGCGAAAGGCGAGGGACGACCGTAGGGCGGTGAGCGCCTTTCGCGCTTTGGACGACTCCAACCGATTGATGAAGTCCGTTCGAATGACTCGTTGGGGACGCCCGTCGATTGAGGTGGTAACCACGGTCTCTAAGACACCCGTCTTCAGGTATCGCAACTTGATGTCGTCGGGCACGTGGCTTTCCTTGGTCAGGAGGAATCGCGTACCCATAGCCACGCCGTCGGCACCGAGCGCCAGTGCTGCGACGAACCCTCGACCGTCGTTGATTCCTCCCGCGGCTATCACCGGGATCTGTTCTCCCACCGCGTCCACTACCTGAGAGACCAACAGGCTCGTCGGTACGACGCCCGTGTGACCGCCGCCCTCGGCGCCCTGCGCGATGACCGCGTCAATGCCCAACTCAGCCACCTTCTGGGCGTGTCGCAGGGCGCCGATGGTGGCCACCGTGCGTACGCCACCATCGTGGAGTCGTTGGATCACGGCCTTTGAGGGTGCACCGGCAAAGGAGACGACCGGAATCTTTTCAGCTATAGCCAAATCGATCCGCTGTTCGATATCGGGAAGATCAGGCGACAGGTTTAGGCCGAAAGGTTTGTTCGTGCGCTGTTTCACCCGTTGGATGGCCTGTTCCAACTCCGCGTAATTCATCGTCGAAGAAGCGAGAATGCCGAAACCGCCAGCGCTACTGGTGGCGGCCGTGAGACTCGCCCCCGCCACCCAACCCATGCCCGTTTGCACGATGGGATAACGCACGCCAAGGAGCGTGGACGCTCTAGTCGTAAAGACAGCGCCAGGGTCCTTCTCGGGGACCGCTTTCTCGTTCACCAACCCATCTTCCTTTGGCAACTCGCCCACTCCTGGGAGGTTTGGTGGCATCTTGCTACGATATCAAACAAGCGCTTGCTATGGGACCGGAGGCGCCGCCTGGGCACTCCCCAGAATTTAGATTTAGACGGGCGGGAATGACAACTGCGCATCGAACGCAAGACTGCAAGCACGCGTCACCGTTGACGCGAACTCACTGACGAATGCTCGTCGGGACGAAAACATGAGGAAACACTAAGTGGGCGACAACGTCGAACTAACAACGATCCCCGCTGCGTTCAACGCGACCGCGAAGAAGTATCCCGACGCCGAGGCCGTGGTGTATGGGGCCACCCGGTTGACCTACCAGGAGCTGGCCGCCCGGGTACGCCTGGCCGCACGAGCCCTGCTGGCGAGTGGTGTGTCCAAGCGCGACCGAGTGGCTGTGTGGGCACCGAACTCTGATCAGTGGGTGGTGATGGCCCTGGCCATTGTCTCGACCGGCGCCATCGTCATCCCGGTTAACACACGACTGAAGGGAGCCGAGGCCCGCTACATCTTGGAGGCCAGTCGAGCGTCGCTCGTCTTCATCGACGACGGCTTTCTCAACCTGGCCCTGATCGACATGTTGCGCGAAGGAAGTGAGGCGCCGAGTCTCGAGTCGCCCGTCTCGTTGCTACCCGAACTCAAAGAGATCGTGGTGTTCGGCGCCTCTCAGTCGTCGCACGTCACGACGTTCGACCAGTTCCTCGGTAGGGCCGAACGAGTCGCGGACGCGATCTTTGACGATGCCGTCGCCTCCGTCGTTCCGAGCGACGTCTCGGACATTATCTTCACCTCGGGTACGACCGGCCGACCAAAGGGGGCTGAGCTCCTGCACGGACAAACCGTGCGCCTCTACACATACTGGAGCGACACCGTCGGGCTGCGGCCGGGCGACCGCTTCTTGGGCGTTAATCCCTTCTTTCACTGCTTCGGCTACAAAGCCGGGCTGCTGGCCTCGGTCATGCGGGGCGCCACGCTGTTGCCCGTGTCGGTGTTCGATGCGGTCAACACCATGGCTCTCATCGAGGTCGAGAACATCAACATCGCCCCGGGTACGCCCACGCTGTACATCTCGCTGCTCGACCACCCGCGCCGTAGTGAGTTCGATCTCTCCTCTTTGCGCGTGGCGGTGACTGGCGGATCGGTCGTGCCGACCGCCCTCATACAGCGAATGCGGGGTGACCTCGGCTTTCGCACCGTCATCAACGCCTACGGCCTGACCGAGTCCTGCGGTTTCGCGACTAGCTGCCACGCTGAGGACTCCGACGAGATCATCGCCAACACCTCGGGCCGTGCGGTCGAAGGAACCGAAGTGGTGATCTCGAGCGTCAACGGAGAACTACTCGGTCCCGGTGAACCGGGCGAGGTGCTGGTGCGCGGCTACAACGTAATGGCCGGATACTTCGAGGACCCCGAGGCCACCGCCCGCACCATTGACTCGGAGGGCTGGTTGCATACCGGTGACATCGGGGTACTGGACGAGGACGGCAACCTCAAGATCACCGATCGAACGAAGGACATGTACGTCGTCGGTGGTTACAACACCTACCCGGCCGAGATCGAGCAGGTCATCATGCATCACGACGCCGTCTCCGAAGTGGCCGTCATCGGGGTTGCCGACGACCGCATGGGCGAGGTCGGCCTGGCGTACGTGGTACTGCGACCCCAGGCGGAGCTGAGCGACCGTGAGTTGATCGAGTACTGCCGAGAACGCATGGCCAACTACAAAGTCCCTCGCTTCGTCCAGGTCGTACCGTCACTGCCACGCAACGGATCGGGAAAAGTCGACAAGCTTACGTTGCGGAAAAACGCCGCGGCGGGGGCGGCGCACGACGGCGGATGACTCACTCCCGCGCCGAGGCTCGTCCCTCGAGTCCCTGTGAGCGTGTCGACTCGACACCGCCTCGCTAGCAATGAGATGAAGGAGTACGGCCGTGAATCGACTTAAGGGGCGAGTGGCGCTGGTCACCGGAGGCGCACGTGGTCAAGGGCGATCGCACGCGCGGGCCTTGGCCGAGGCGGGGGCCACCGTCATTATCGGCGACATCGACACGCAGATCGCGTCCGTTCCCTATCCCCTCGCAACACGAGAAGAACTTGACGACACCGTCAAGGAAATAACGGAGGGAGGCGGGAACGCCTTTGGATTCTCACTCGACGTGCGCGACTCCGAGGCCGTGCGCCAACTGATCGACTCCGTGGTTGCCGAGCACGGCTCGTTAGACATTGTGATCGCGAACGCGGGCGTCTGCAGCTTCTCTCACATCGATGAACTAGCCGATGACGCGTGGCACGACACCGTCGAAACCAACTTGAGCGGTGTGTTCTACTGCCTTCGAGCGGCGCTCCCCCACATGAAGCGGCAACGTTACGGGCGCATCGTGGCTACGTCGTCCGGCGCCGGCCGCGCGGGCATGGCCAACCTCGGCCACTACGCCGCCACCAAGTGGGGCCTCATCGGTCTCATCAAGTCGGTAGCGCTGGAGACCGCCACGTTTGGCATCACGGCCAACGTGATCTGTCCCACCTCCGTGGCCACGCCCATGGTCCTCAATGACTCGACCTTTCGGCTCTTCTGTCCCGATATCGATCACCCCACCATCGAGGACGCTCGCTCCCGATTCGAAGCACTGACCCCCATGGGCGTACCGTGGCTCGAGCCCGAGGACGTCACGAGAGCCCTAATGTACTTCGTCGATGATCCCGGCCTCACCAGCGGCACCGTGCTGGAGATCAACTTGGCGACCTCGGCGAGCCGACTCTAGATCGTTGCTCCAGCCGTGACAGCTAGGGGCTAGTGGGCAAGTTGGTCCAGCCGCGACCATCAGATCGCTCGTACCAACCACTCGCCGCGGTCGTTCCCCCGTCGACCGGTATCACGTGACCGGTGACGAAGCTCGAGAGATCGCTGGCGAGAAAAAGCACCACGTTCGCGCAGTCCTCCGGTCGGCCAAAGCGTCCGAGGGGAACCCACTGGCGAACCAACGCCGGATCGCGACCGCCCAGCATGACGTCGGCCGGCGTCTGCAGCGTATCCATGAGGTCGGGCGCAATCGCGTTGACGCGAACTCCATCGCGCCCGAGCTCGACGGCCATACTTCGCGTGAACGCGTTGATACCCGCGTTGAAGGCCGAGTAGACCGCGTTCGCGGGTATTCCCCGAAAGGCTTCCACGGTCGAGACGTTCACGATGCTGCCCGATCCCTGTCGCACCATCGCCGGCGCGATCGCGTGGGTGCAGGCGAAAACGTGCTCCAGGTTTACGGCGTAGAGGGCATTCCAGCGCTCCCGTGAACTCTTGAGGAATCGGCCCGCCGGTCGGTAGTCGCCGACGTTGTTCACCAGTACATCCACCCGACCGTCCGCGACGCCGAGTGCCGCTTCGGCCAGCGCCTCCACCACGTCGAAGGAGCGGATGTCGCCGAGAGCAGGGGTAGCGACGCCTCCCGCATCCTCGATGTCACGTACCGTCGCCGCCGCGAGCGACTCCTCGATGTCGTTCACCACGACGTGCGCGCCTTCGCCCGCTAAGCGACGCGCGATGGCCGCGCCAATGCCGCCGCCACCTCCCGTCACTACCGCAACTTTGTTGCTCACCAGTCCCCGGTTCCCGCTCACGCCGACAGGCCGATCGCCGCAGCGAAGTTCGACATCTCATCCAGGGCTTCGCCGAGCTCTGTCGTGGGCGACGCCTGAAGGATCATGCGGTCCACTCCGGCCGCTTGCGCCGCGCGGATGGCCTCATCGTCGGTACGTGAGAGCAGTCCACTCACGGTGAGTTCGAGGCTGTCGGGATCACGCCCTGCCTCTTCCGCACAACGTCGCATCAGCGCCGCCGCGTCGGCGAACTGACTGGGATCGAGGCCTAGCGGTTGCAGACCGTCTCCCCGCTGACCCGCCCGACGGGCCGCCGCCTCACTGTGACCGCCAATGTGAATCGGCACCGTGCCGCGAGTCGGTTTGGGAAACGAGTGCGTGTGATCGAACGAGAAGAACTCTCCTTCAAACGACGCCCCGTCCGGCCCACCGTCGGCCCACAGGGCTCTCATCGCGTCGATCGCCTCATCGGCGCGACGCCCCCGCGTCGAGAAGTCGACACCGCACGCCTCGACCTCCTCCTTCATCCATCCCACCCCCACGCACAGTCGTACTCGTCCTTGCGACAGGCAGTCGAGGGTGGCGGCGCGCTTGGCGAGATCCACCGGATGGTGATTCGAGATAATCAGCACCCCCGTAGCCAAGACGATTCGTTCGGTCTTCGCCGCGAGGAAACTCAACAAATCCAGCGGATCGGGGATCGGGCAGTCGTCCGGAAGTGGCATGCGGCCCGAGCGAGAGTAGGGGTAGGTGCTCTTCGTGTCCGACACGACCACGGTGTGTTCCACCACCACGAGCGACTCGTATCCCAACGCATCCGCGCGGGCCGCAAAACCCGCCATCCACTCGGGATCGGCGGTAACCCCGGACACGACTGGCGGAAAGATCCCGAATTTCATGATGATGTCCTCATTTCCCTCGAGGTCTTCGACGTTGTCGTCGCCGATAGTTGAAACAACCAAGCGCTTGCTGTGTCAATATAGCCAACGACCGGGAGGGATTCTCATGACGGACATTGAAGTGAGACTGGCTGCCCTCGAAGCGCGCGAGGAGATACGTCAGATCTGCGCTCGTTACGCCCTCGCCCTCGATGGCCGCGACGTGCCAGCGCTCGTTTCGCTGTTCGTCGACGACGTGGGCACTCTGGGCGGTGGCGTCGGTCGCGACGCACTCGCCGCGTGGTTCAACGAGATCCTTCGCCCCTATACGACCACGTTCCACCTCATTGGCAATCACGTCATCGATCTGGTGGACGCCGATCACGCGACCGGGGTCGTCTACTGCCGTCCGGAACACGAGGTCGGCAGCCTCTGGATCGTCATGGCTCTGCAGTATTGGGATCGCTACGAACGTCGTGACGGCCACTGGTACTTCAAGAGCCGAAGCGTCCACGCCTTCTACGCGTGCGACGTGCACGAAAGACCCCTCGACGCCCCGGGTCGCTTCCACTTCCCGAACAATCCGTTGATCACGAAGGCCGATCTCCCGGAACGCTTCGAGAGCTGGCAGTCGTATTGGCGCGAGGGCTCAACGACGTGACGACGAGTTCACCGGCGCCCTTGGCCCCCGACCCCGAACGAACCGCCCACGAACTGCTGCGCTGGGCGGCCGACGAGTACCCCGAGCGCGACGCCTACGTAGAATCCGGCGGCGAGCATCTGACCTTTGCCCAGTGGGAGCGCGCCGCGGACGGCACGGCCTTCGCCCTGGCCGAACTCGGCGTCAAGGCGGGAGACGTCGTCGCCTTGATTCTTCCTTCGTGCATCGACTACGCCATCTGCTTTCAAGCCGCCATGCGGCTCGGGGCGATCACTTCGGGAATCAATCCTCGCCTAGGACCGGCCGAGGTGTCGAGCATCTTGGAGCGAAGCGAGCCCCGCGTGGTGATCAGTGAGGACGATCGACCGGTGCCCGAGGGTCCGTTCCGATCTCTGGCCCGATCGGAACTACGAGCCCTGCGCAGCCTCGATCGACCCGCGAACCTGCCCGCGCCCGATGTCGATCGGGCCCTCGCGGTCGTGTGGACGAGCGGCACCACCGGAGTGCCGAAGGGCGCGCTGTTCGATCACCGCAACCTGGCCGCCGTATCCGCGGGGGCCGGTCCCCTTCGTGGGCCGTTAGACCGTCGCGTCGCGCCGACTCCGTTCGCCCACGTCGGGTACATGGTGCACCTGAGCGAAGAGATCGCCTACGCCATCACCACCGTGATTCCGCCCACGCCGTGGAAGGCCGAGGCTGCCTTAGCTCAAATGGCCCGTGAGAAGGTGACCGTGGGTCAAGGAGTGCCGTCGCAGTGGCGTCTCCTGCTCGACCGGCCCGAGTTCGACGACACGGACCTCTCCGCGCTTCGAATCTGTGGAACCGGGGGCGCGCCGGTACCGCCTACTCTCATTCACGAGATGAACGAACGCCTCGGCTGTCCGGTCGTAATCGGCTACACCAGCACCGAGGCGGCGCTGACAACTGGGTCGCTGCCCGACGATGAGCCGGAGTTGATTGCACGCACCGTCGGGCGGGCTCGCGAGAACGTGGACGTGCGCGTCGTCAGCGACGAGGGCGCAGTGCTCGAGCCCGGCGAGTTCGGCAACATCCAGTGCAGTTCGCCGGCCATGATGCGCGCCTACTGGCGCGATCCCGCGACGACGCGGATAGTACTCAGTGAGGACGGTTGGCTCGACACCGGGGACTTGGGTTCGCTCGATACGAACGGCTACCTGACACTCGGCGGTCGGCGCAGCGAGATGTACTTGCGCGGGTCGTACAAGATCTACCCGGTCGAGGTCGAACGGGTGATCTCCGAGATGCCCGCCGTGGCCCAGGCCGCCGTCGTCGCCAAGGCCGACCCGGTGCTCGGCGACATCGGTGTCGCCTTCATCGTGCCCGCGCCGAACGAGCCGCCACCCTCGCTGGCTGACGTCCGCGAGTGGACGCAGCGATCGATCGCTGACTACAAGGCCCCCGACCTCGTCGAGATCGTCGACGCCATGCCACTGACCTCGGTCGGCAAAGTCGACAAACGCGCTTTAGGCGAGCGCGCCCGTGATTTCACTCGCCCGTCCTGAGCGACGCTCAGGCGCCACCGACGTAGAGGATCTGCATGGCGTAAAGCAGCGCCGGCTTGTCCGAGCCCTCCACGCCCACTTCCACCTCGCGCGTTAAGAGAGTGCCGCGAGGCTTGGCCTCGGCGCGCACGACGCGACTTCGGGCGTGGATAGCCGAGCCCGACGGCACGGGCGCCAAGAAGCGCAACTTCTCCGCCCCGTAGTTCACGGCGCTGGCGTGACCCACGATGCGTAGCGCGCCCTCCGGCACCAAGCGCGGGATCAGTGAGAGAGTGAGGAACCCGTGCGCGACAGGGCCGCCAAAGGGACTTTCCTTTTTGGCTCGTTCGACGTCCACGTGAATCCACTGGCGGTCACCGGTCAAGTCCGCGAACTCGTCAATCATGTCCTGGGTGACGAGTATCGAATCACTCCACCCGCCGAACTCTCCGATCTGCTCGTTAAGTCCCTCCAAGTCGTCGAAGCGCACCTCAGCCATGGCGTTTCATCTCACTTTCGCTTTGTTGAAGGGGACATTTCTTAGCCGAGCGTTATCTGGCGACGGGCGATGCGCCAGGCGCCGTCGTCGTAGCGAACGGTGTCGTGGTAGTAACCCATGTTGAAGAGCGCGGGCGATGTCGTGGTTTCGCGCCAAAAGGACCAGTAGGAGTCGGCGGTCGCCGTGGTGGCGTCCTCGATGCGAATCACCATCGTCGTGATGACGTGTCGCGTCGCACTGCCCGGACCCGTCACGCCTTCACGTCGGCGCTGGCGCGCGCCGTCGAGGATGTCGGCGTGACCTCGTCGAGGGCCACCCGGAAACTCCCAGGACGCGTCGGGGGTAAAGGAAAGGATGTACTCATCCAGGTCACCGTGGTCAGCCAGCTGGGCCGTGTGAGCAATCAGATTGCGAATCTCCAACTCGGCTTGCACGTGGGCCAGTCCGCTCATTTCTCGACTGGTCACGATTGTCTGTCCCTCCCACTCATCGATCTCAACGTCCTTCAAATCTGTTGGGGCGACCTTCCACGAACGCGGTGACTCCCTCTTGGGCGTCGGTGGTGTTCATGATCATCTCCTGAGCTAACGCCTCTTCAAAGAGCGCGGTCTCACGGTCTGAGTCGAGGGCCCGATTCGCCAAACGCTTCATCAGTCCGAGGGCCACGGTGGGTCCTTGCGCTAAAACTTTCGCTACCTCTGCGGTTCGAGCCTCCAGGCTGTCGCGCGGCACCATCTCGGTGACCAAGCCGTACTCGCGCGCCTTCTCGGCGCTTATTCGCTCTCCGAGAAGCATCAACTCTTTGGCCCGCTGCAGACCGGCTAGGCGGGTGAGGAGATAAGCCGTGCCTCCGTCGGGCACCAGACCTCGGCGAACGAAGACTTCGATAAAACTCGCTTCCTCGGCCATGATCACGAGATCGCAGGCCAGGGCCAGTTGCACGCCAATACCGGCGGCCGTGCCTTGCACCGAAGCGATCACCGGCTTTTGGCAGTCCTGGATGGCGGGAAGCAGCCGATTGGCTCCGTAGGTGATCATTTTCATCACCGAACCGGTCGCCAGTTCGTTCTCTACTGCGACGTCGTCCAAATCGGCACCCGCCACCCGGAGGTCGGCGCCGCCACAAAAATGGGCGCCGGTGGACGCCAGAACGACGACTCGCACCTCTCGGTTTTGATCGCACTCACCTAGCACCTCAATGAGGGAGTTGCGTTGCCGGGGGGTGAGCGCGTTCGCTACGTCGGGACGGTTCAGACGAATCCAGGCCACACCCTCGTCCACACGGAAGAGCAACTCCCCTTCGGCGAGCTCCTGGTCGACGCTCACGCCCGCAGCCCCGGGGCTCGGGTCTTGAAGACGTCAGTCGCAAACACCGTGCCGAGTTTGGTGGCGTCCCAGCGCTTCTCGCCGCTGGCCACTTCCACCACTTCGGTCCAGCCTTCCATGAGATAGATCCGATCACGCAGTACGCGAATCACCTGTCCCGTGACGTGTTGGGCTTCGTCGCTGGCGAGCCACGCAACCACCGGCGAACTGCCGGCCGGGTCCATCGGGTGATACTCCTCATCGCCCAGATCATTGGCTTCAAAGGCGCCGTCAAACCCGGGAATGGTGGCCGTCAGTCGGGTCAGTCCCCCCGGTCCAATAGCGTTTACCGTGACGCCGATGCTGTACAGCTCGAGGCTCGTCGTGAGTGTGAGGCCGACGAGTGCCGCTTTCGCGGTGGCGTAGTTGCTCTGACCGAAATTGCCGACGAGCCCCGCTCCTGAGGTCGTGTTGATGATCCGGCCGCGCACCGCCTGGCCTGTCGTCTGGGCGACCTCGCGCCAGTGAATTGCCGCGAAGTGCGTCATCAACCACGAACCCCGTAGATGCACGCGTAACACCAGGTCAAAGTCGCCCGGCGTCATCTTCCAGACCACCCGGTCTCGCACGATCCCCGCGTTGTTCACAACGATGTCGAGGTGCCCAAATGTTTCCACCGCTTGACGAACCATCGCTTCGGTGTCGCCTTCGTCACCGACGTCGCCGTAGTTAGCGACAGCCGCTCCGCCACGTTCGGTTATTAAACCCACCGTCTCGTCAGCGTCTTGGCCGGTGCCCACGCCGTCGACGGTGGAACCCAGGTCGTTCACCACCACCGACGCGCCGTGCTTCGCCAACTCCAGCGCGTGCCCTCGACCGATGCCGTGACCGGCGCCCGTGACAATGGCCACCTTTCCCTCGAGTAACCGACTCACCTGTTTCCCTTCCACGCGCCGTGACGTCGCCGGCGATAGAAAATCGACGTCGCCATCAGCCCTGCGTTAAACCCCTGCACCATATCCTCTTCGCGCACACCTCAGTCTCGACCCAGGATCGTGGTGCCCGCCGATGAGAACCAGCCGCCCGTACCATTGACGCAGGCCAGCTCCGCGTCGGGCACTTGACGCGCGCCACACTCGCCGCGTAATTGACGTACTGCCTCCACCAACAAGAAGATTCCTCGCATTCCCGGGTGACTACATGACAGTCCGCCGCCGTCGGTGTTGGTGGGCAGCGCTCCACCGACGCGCAAGGTTCCACCCTCAACGAAGGAGCCGCCCTCGCCCTTCTCACAAAAGCCCAGTCCTTCTAGCGTCAGTAGCACGGTGGGCGTGAACGAGTCGTACACCTGACAGACGTCGATGTCCAAGGGCGTCACGCCCGCGCGACCGAAGGCCTCTCGACCCGACTGGACGCAGGGCGATTCGGTGAAGTCCTCCCACTCACTCATGGACGTGTGCGAGATGGCCTCTCCGGTGCCGAGCACCCACACGGGGGACTTCGCGGTGTCGCGAGCCCGTTCTTCACTCGTCACGATGACCGATCCCCCGCCGTCGGAGCGAATGCAACAGTGCAGCTTCGTCAGTGGGTCGGCGATCATCGCAGAATTCTGTACGTCGTCGATGGTGATGAGTTCCCGGTAGTACGCGTCGGGATTCAGCGAGGCGTTGTAACGTGCGGACACGGCGATCTCGGCCAACTGCTCGATCGTGGTGCCGAACTCATGCATATGGCGCATAGCGGCCATGGCGTAGCGCGCGACCAACGTGTGTCCGTAGGGGATCTCGAACTGCTCGGCGCCCCTTCCCCCGTAGGTCAAGTTCGCCGAGCGCGTCCCACGCTTCAAGTCGGCCCGGGCAGTAGAGCCATAGGTGATCGCCACGACTTCCGCCATCCCGCTCGTGATGGCCGCCACGGCGTGTTGCACCATAAACTCCCATGCACTTCCTCCGACGTTGGTTCCGTCGACCCATCGCGGCTTGAGACCCAAGTAGTCGGCGACTTCAATGGGTGCCAAGACGCCGGTACCAGTCGACATGAACCCATCAACGTCATCGCGCGTGAGGCCAGCGTCTTCAAGCGCACGCGCCGTCGCTTGATAGTGCAACTCGTAGGCCGTCTTGTCGTCCACTCGACCACAGTCCGACAGCGCCGCACCCACGATGGCCACCCGTCGAGCGGTACTCGTCGAACTCATCGGTCTCCTCTCGTCTTCTTTCTCGACGCCGCGGCCCACTACGATGCCCAATGTAATGGACGACGTCAACGGCCCTCGGCGCCACCTCTTCTTCGCATGAATCGAAAGCGGACGTCTCCATGACCAGTAAAAATTTCCCCGCGCCTCTGTCCGATCCGAGTACGGAGGAGTTCTGGAGTGCCGCGACTCGACGAGAGCTGCTCATTAAAACCTGTGAGGCATGTGGGCGCCCCCACTTTTACCCTCGACCCTTCTGTCCATTTTGTTGGAGCACCGAGGTGCGCTGGGCGACGTCAAGTGGACGGGCTCGCGTCTACTCGTACTCCGTCGTGCGTCAGAACGACGCCGCGATGTTTAGGGACAGGGTTCCCTACGTGGCCGCCATCGTCGAGTTGGCGGAAGGTCCTCGCGTGATGACCAACCTGATCGACGTGGAGCCTTCAGACGTACGGATCGATATGGCCGTGATCGTCGATTTCGTTCCCGCGGGAGAGGACGGAGCGTCGTTCATTCCGGTCTTTCGTCCCGATGTTTCGTCAACGGCACCAGGGTGACGGCTAGCGTCACTTGCTGAAACGGGGACACCGACTCGATTCCGGTGACGTTGGGCAAGTGAAACGAAACATGATCCCGAGAAGTTTCGCGGCGAACAATGGAGAGACATGACGATAGATGAACCAACTGAATCTTCGAGTAGTCCCGAGTACGAGTTCGGACGACCGCTCGATAGCGTGCGTGTGCTCGCGATTGAGCAACTCCAATCACTGCCCGTCGCGACGCAGATGATGGTCCGCCTCGGTGCCGACGTCGTGAAAGTGGAGCCGACGAAAACTGGCGAAACCGGTCGCCTCTCGCTGCCTGCCGTCACGGATACGTCGGGCCGTCAGGCCGGAGCTACATTTCTTCGCTACAACCTCGGCAAGCGAAGCATCGCCATTGATCTTAAAAATCCGAAGGGCCGCGACCTCATCCTGGCGCTCACACCGCATTTCGACGTGATCTGTGAGAATTTGGGACCCCAAAAGGCGAATCGCCTAGGTCTCGGCTACGAGGTGTTGGATGCCATCAATCCGAAAATCATCGTCGCGTCGCTCTCCGGATTCGGCAACGAAGGCGACTCACCTTACGCGAACTGGCCCGCCTACGCGGCGGTCGCGGAATCGATGTCTAGCGGCTACGAGTACGGTCGTCGGGCTCACCAACTGCCAGTGATGAATCCGCTCGGTGGTGTCGGCGACACCGGCACGGGTCTCTTCACCCTCATAGGAATCTTGGCCGCGCTTCGTCACCGCGACCTCATGGGGCGCGGGCAGTACATCGACATCTCCATGTTGGATTCCATGATTTCGATCTGCGACGTCCCCGCCAACTACTCGTCCTTGGGCCTGATTCGAGACCCTAACGAGGATCGACGTATCCCCATCATCAACAACGCCTTTGAAGCGAGCGACGGCTGGTTCATGATGATGGTGGCACGCTCCCATCAGTTCGTCCGATTGGCGGAACTAATGGGACACCCCGAGTGGCTCGAGGACCCTCGACTCTCCGATCCCTGGGGTTGGGTCGACCACATGGACGAAATCCTGAGGCCGGCCATCAATGAGTGGGCAGGTGCGCGAACCAAACTAGAAGTAGCCACGCTCCTGGCCGAAGCGGGTATTCCCTCAGCTCCCGGCTATACGGCAGAGGATCTCATCAACGATCCCCACGTCAAAGCTCACCACATGCTCATTGAGGTTCCCCGCACCGATGGCGTCGAGAAACCCTTTCTCGTGGCCGGCAATCCCATCAAGATGTCGCGAGTCGGTGAAGTGACGGACGGATACTTCCCCAATGTCGGTGAGCACACCAGCGAAGTCCTCCGAGAAGTCCTGGGTATGGACGACGGCACGATCGCCGAGCTGCGCGAGCAAGGCGTTGTCGAATAGCGCGTCTCGTCGGATATCACGAAGTTCCGGCAGCTGTCGTCGTTAGTGGTCGAGCGCCTCAACCTGGTCGCTAAAGGCTGGCTGACGATGGGTGCGAAAGGGGCTGAGCGGCGCGTCGACCATGAGGAAGCGATCAAACGTCTCCGTCATTTCGCGACGGTGAGAGACCCATTCCTTCATGGAAGCATTGCGGCGTTGTTCGCCCTCGAGCGCGGCCCACTGCTCCCAGGTCGGAATCGCCCAAACGACAAAACATTCCGAATCATTCGACATGAAGGTTTCCCAGGCCCCGGCGAGCTGCCAGCCGAACTCTTCGTAGGCCGGCACTCCATCATGGCGTAACACTTCTAGGTACTCTCCGGACTTTCCGGGCGCAACCCCCACGTGTTCGTGAGCGTACGCTTCGCCCGTGACACCGTCGGCACAGAGTTGCTCGATGGTTCGTGTCCACGGCGCGGGACGTAACAAGCGGTCGTTTCCGCCGCTTCGAAACTCCGCGGCCTTCGCCCACCACTGGGCTAGATGCGGGTCCTGCATGCCCGGACCACTGCATTCGTGGCGAAACGAGGTCGCTAATCCTTCCAGGCCATCTTCCTCCCAGATGTTGACCACCTGGGGCCAGCGCCCGGTGGAGCCGAGCACGCCCCAGACGCCATAACAGAGTTGGTCACGTTCCTGTTGCGCGCGAGGACTGAAGTTGGCGGTCATGTGGTGCATGTAGTTCGCACGGTTATGTCCGATGATGTCGATGTACTCGTGGATGTATATCTTCTCGTTCACCGCTCGGTCCCTTCATGTCTCGTACCTATATCGTGGCGCTTGGCCACGTCACACAAAAACCTTCGACCAGGCGTCGTCGGCTGGGGAGAAGAAGACGGTCGTCAGTTTCATCGAGCGATGTAGCCACACCCCGCCGATTCGCGCGTACTCATCGTCCTCGATTCCGCACATCCAGTAGGACTCACCATCGGCGCGTCGACACGGGCTGAGGAGGTCCCACTTCGCCGTCGCCGTGTCGCCGTCGACCGCTATGCGCGGGTTCAAAAAGAAGTGTCGTGAAAATGAAAACGCCGTATCGCCCAGCCGATTCGCGATCGCTTGTCGACCCACGGAGAGCCCGAGACCCGGACCACCGTCCCAGGCGCCATCGAGAGTGAAGAGATCTGCGATCCTTCGGGCGATGTTGGCCATCGTGATCGGATCAACGACGACGCCCGCCACAAAACGCTGATCCACCAACTCGGCGTACCGGGCTTTCATCGCTTGGATGGCGAGAGTACTTTCACTCACGTCTACGCGGCGCCGTAGCGCCGCGACTTCTGCCGCCAGCTCCTCAAGTGTCATGGTGATCACTAATCTGCCACGTTTCCCTGCGTTCGAGATGCGTCGCACAGACTCTGAAACGGACTGGGTCCTTTGCGATTCTGTACTCAATCAAGAATTCGATATAGTCTGATTCCAAGATGACCTCTTCCCCTGACCTCCTTCGTGAACTCGGCATTCAAGTGACCGCCCAGCGCTTGGCCGTTATGCGCGCAGTGTCAGATCAACCTCACGTCAGCGCCGACGCCGTTGCCGAAATCGTCCAACTCGACATCGGCACCATCTCACGACAAGCCGTATATGACGCACTCACCGTCTTGGTAGAGAAGGGCTTGATTCGTCGAATTCAACCGGTCGGATCGCCTGCGCGTTATGAAGATCGCGTGAGTGACAATCACCATCACCTCATCTGTCGTATCTGCGGCGACGTCGTTGACGTTGACTGTGTAGTCGGCGCGGCGCCGTGTCTTGAGGCGAGCGACGACCTTGGCTACGAAATCGACGAAGCGGAGGTTGCTTTTTGGGGCCGGTGTCCGCAATGTCAAGAGGAGGGTCGCGTCTCGACCCGCCTCGATCCTCGAAGTAATCGACGTCACCGAACGAACACCGTGACGACGCTGAAGGGTAAAGCGGTTCGACCATGATGAGTAAAGAGATCTCGTAGCACGACGTACGAAGCAATAGAGGAGAAATATGACCGACGAAAACAGGTGCCCGGTGGTAGGCGGCTCTTACACCCGCGTGGGTGAAAGTCAAACGAATGCCGAGTGGTGGCCGAACCAGTTGAACGTGAGCATCCTTAACGGACACTCGCCCGCCGCCGACCCCATGGACAAGGACTTTGACTACGCCACGGAGTTCAAATCGCTCGACCTGGACGCCTTAAAAAAAGACATCGAGTCAGTAATGACCAGGTCACAGGCGTGGTGGCCCGCGGACTATGGCCATTACGGTCCGCTCTTTATTCGCATGGCGTGGCACAGCGCAGGAACGTATCGAATTTTTGACGGTCGAGGCGGAGCAGGATCCGGCGCTCAGCGCTTCGCCCCACTGAACAGCTGGCCCGACAACGTCAATCTCGACAAGGCTCGCCGTCTTCTCTGGTCAGTCAAGCAGAAGTACGGGCGCAAGATCTCATGGGCCGACCTCATGATCTTTGCTGGCAACTGTGCTTTGGAGTCCATGGGATTCAAGACCTTCGGCTTCGCCGGTGGTCGCGAGGACATCTGGGAGCCCGAGGATGACATTCACTGGGGATACGAAACCACCTGGCTCGGTGACGAGCGCTACAGCGGCGAGCGCCAACTCGAAACTCCCCTCGGTGCCGTGCAGATGGGTCTCATCTACGTCAACCCGGAAGGTCCGAACGGTGCACCGGATCCACTGGCCGCGGCCATCGACATTCGTGAGACCTTCCGCCGCATGGCCATGAACGATGAAGAAACGGTCGCTCTCATTGCCGGTGGACACACCTTCGGCAAAACCCACGGCGCGGCCGATCCGAATGTGTACGGAGGCCGCGAGCCGGAGGCGTCCAACATTGAAGAGCAGGGTCTCGGATGGAAAAGCAGTTTCGGAACCGGCCGGGGAGATGACACGATTTCTAGTGGGCTCGAGGGTGCTTGGACACCCAGTCCCGCCAAATGGAACGACGACTTCTTCAACGTCCTCTTCGGCTACGAATGGGAACTCACGAAGAGTCCCGCCGGAGCACATCAGTGGAAGCCCAAGGATGGGGCAGGCGCGGACACCGTACCCGATGCGCACGACTCCTCCAAGCGCCACGCTCCGACCATGTTGACAACTGACCTCGCCCTGCGATTCGATCCGGTCTACGGTCCTATCTCCAAGCGCTTCCAGGAGAACCCCGATGAGTTCGCCGAGGCGTTCGCTAAAGCATGGTTCAAGTTGACGCACCGTGACATGGGTCCTTACGTCCGCGGTCTCGGCAAATTGGTGCCAGCAGAACCGCAACTCTGGCAGGACCCCGTGCCGGCTCGAACACACGAGTTGGTGAGCGCACAAGACACCGCGGATCTGAAGGTCAAGATCCTGGCGTCCGGTTTGTCACTCGGACAACTTGTTACGACGGCCTGGGCTTCGGCGTCATCGTTTCGCGGGACCGACAAGCGTGGCGGTGCCAACGGCGCGCGGATTCGTCTGGCACCCCAGAAGGATTGGGACGTCAACTCTCCCGACGTGCTCGCCAAGACGCTGGCGATCCTTGAAGGTATTCAGCGCGAATTCAACCGCTCCCAGACCGAAGGCACAGCCGTATCGCTGGCCGACGTCATTGTCTTGGGAGGTTGCGCGGCCGTGGAGCAGGCCGCACACAACGCGGGGTACAACATCACGGTTCCTTTCTCGCCCGGTCGCACCGACGCGTCACAAGAAGAGACCGACGTCGAGTCTTTCGAAGTGTTGGAACCGACCGCCGACGGTTTTCGAAACTACCAACGCGAAGACGACAACCGGCGCGCGGAAGAGCTGCTGTTAGATCGGGCTCACTTGTTGTCCTTGACGGCGCCCGAAATGACGGTGCTCGTTGGCGGCATGCGTGTCCTCGGCACTAACTATGGTCAGAGCGACCTCGGTGTTCTGACGAAGCGAAACGAAAAACTGACCAACGACTTCTTCGTCAACCTCCTCGACATGGACACGGCGTGGGCGGCGACCTCGGACTCTGACACGACGTTCGAAGGGCGCAGTCGTACGACCGGGGAACTCACCTGGACGGCCACCCGAGCGGATCTGGTCTTCGGGTCGAACTCGCAACTTCGCGCCATCGCTGAGGTCTACGCCTCTGACGATGCCTCAGAAAAGTTTGTACGGGACTTTATCGCCGCGTGGGACAAGGTCATGAATCTCGACCGTTTCGACATCTCCTGACGGCGCGAGGCCAGTGGTAGCAATCAAGGCCGGGAGACTCACCTAAAAGAAGTGTCTCCCCGATAGGAGATGCTGAAGCTCTTCATTTTTCCGCCGAGTCGGTATCGCACGGTCAGTCGTGAGAACAGTTTGCCGTGCGGTGTCGGCATCGGTGCGGAGAACGTCACTCGGCTATTCGAAAAGTATGAGATCTTGGACGCGGCGCAGTAGGGCTTGCAGAGGTTAAGGGCAAACGTTGTCTCGCCGACGGCGCCAGTGGTGGTCCAGCTCGACCACTTCGTGTTGGTGAGACGCGCGCCCGCGTCCGCGCACGAGATGATGAAGTTGACCGGACGAACAACTTCGGTTCCTTGACAGGTCCAGGCCTTTGCGTCCGTACCGGAGGCGAGAGGTCGCGCAGATCCGTGATGCTGCGGCGACGACCCACCGGCACTCAATGCCACGCCTGCGACCGCACTGGCGGTGAGTATGAGTGCCAACGCCGCACCGAACCAACGCCAACGGCGACGAGTTTGACGGCGTTTCGCTTCCCTGAAAAGAAGCTCGAGTGCCGACTCCGATTGGGATTCATAAGGCGGCAGCGGGTTTCTCGTTGAACTATTGACGTCGGTGGCGGTGATCATTGAAGCTACTATAATTGTTTTTATGAGTTCTTTCAAGTCCGGTGCCCGCACGCCAGACGAGGACTCTTTGGCCCTCAATCCTCTCGATCGGAGCGACCCCACTCTGCTTCACGAGCAGGTGGCGGGGGCTATTCGTCGCGCCATCGCGGACGGTGAAGCAAGTCCTGGCGAACGAATACCCCAGGCAAGAGATCTCGCCGCCGAGCTCGGCGTTAACACCAACACCGTGCTACGCGCCTTACGGGTCCTTCGCGACGAAGGAGTAATTGAGATGGGTCGCGGACGCTCGATCCGCGTCACGGGTCGACCCGATCGGAGCGTGGTGGCAACGAAGATGAAGGAACTTCTCGATGTCGCCCGACAGCACGGGTACCGCAAAGAGGACCTCATGATGATGCTGGAGAAACTGCCCGGGCGCTGACGGCTATTGAGCTAAAAGAGCTTCATCCAGTTCGCTGTAGCCCGGAGCCGTGCGGGGCCACGGGTACGCCGCTTCAAATGCGCCCGCGAGGTCAAGCAATCGGTAGTCATGAAAATGAGGGCCGGTGACCTGTAAGCCAATGGGAAGTCCCGTCGGCAACAATCCCGCGGGCAACGTGAGCGCCGGATGTCCAGTCACGTTCTGCACGGCCGTCGAGTAGACGTGGGGAGGCAATCCGTGAATGGCGGAGTTCACGTCCAGTCGGCCGTCCGCGAGCCACCCTGCACTCGCCACCGTCGGTGTCAGCAGCAGCCCGTCAGCGCCCAGCAACTGGTCCATCGTGCGTACGTAGAGATATCGTCGCCGACGGGCGCGAAGATACTCATCGGCGCTAACTTTGAGCCCCACTTCGAAGAACTCCTGAGTAGCGACGTGAAACTCGTCCATGTGGCTGAGGACCCACTCGCGCCCGAGCGCCACAACATGCTCTGCCGTGGTTACGGTGAACCAGTCAAGATCGGGATCTCCGTCAACGAAGAATCCCTCGGCGTCCAGCCACGTCACTCTCTGACCCACGAGATCCGCGAACGCGTCCACGGCGCCGTGAAAGATACTGCGCACCGCTTCGGGAAGCGGACCGAGTGGCGACGTACGCTCCGCCGCCAGCAGCGTCGACGGTGAGCCCTGATAGCGAGGAAGGTGCGCGAACGTCGACGCGGAGGGAGACGTCGGATCACCGGCAACGGGACCAACCATGACGCCAAAGAGCAGGGCGAGGTCGTCGCTGGACGTGGCGAAGGGTCCGTCGGTGGAGTAGTCAATCCAGTCGGGTGTGGGCCACCGGCCGATTATGCCGTTGGTTGGCTTGAGACCGACCAAACCGCACAGAGACGCGGGGATGCGAATCGATCCGCCTCCGTCGGTGGCCGTCGCGATACCGACGAGACCCGCAGAGACCGCGGCAGCCGATCCACCGCTTGAACCGCCGGGCGAATACTCAAGTTGCCAGGGATTCCGCGTGACTCCTGTTAAGAGATTCGCGGTGTATCCCTCGATGGCGAACTCGGGCAACGTCGATTTTCCGACCACCACGGCGCCGGCATCAATCAAGCGGCCGGGCACGACTCCGTTCGAGCTCGCTAGCGGTGCGTCGCGCAGTGCGATCGATCCCTTCCTAGTGGGATGGCCGCGCCAGTCTTCTAGATCCTTAATCAACGTGGGAACTCCCAGTAGTGCACCGCCGGTGTGGTCCCCTTCGTCGATCTTCTGGGCCGTGGAGAGAGCCTCGTCAAAGGCGGCTTCGGCCAAAGCGTTCAACGCCGACGCCGCCTCGAGTCTCTCTATCGACGCGGTGACGACCGCTGTGGCGCTGAGACGACCACTCCGCACTGCTGCGGATATCTGCTTGATGGGTCCGGGCTTTGGTGGCACGGGTGCCAACCTACATCTCGCATGGTCCGGCGCTTGGCGCCGACTCGCCTAGTCGACGACCGTGACGCCTCGCATAAAGTCCGAGGTCTCAAGACTGCCCGATAGAGATACTTCGTGGTGTCGTCGTGATCGGACAAGAACACCGGCCACGGCGGCAGCGATCGCCAAGAACAGCGCACTGATTTCGAAGGCGGTGGTGTAACCATGCACCGTGGCCGATCGAGTGACCGAGGCGCTCGCGACGCGCGTCACGAGATACGCAGCGGTCGACGAGGCGGCCACGGTGTTGAGGAATGCGGTACCTAAGGCCCCGCCCACCTGCTGGGTGGTGTTCACCAGCGCACTAGCGACCCCGGAGCTGTCCTCTTCCACGCCGAAGAGAGCGGTCGAGTTCATCGGCACGAAGGCGAGGCCCATCCCGATGCTGACCAGGATCTCCGGCGCGAGTACGTGGGCGACATAGGTGCTGTCCGCGCCGAGACGCGAGAACCAGAGCAGACCCAAGGTGGCCAACGAAAGACCGCCGACCATGAGGTTTCTCGGGCCGGTGCGAGGCAGTAGTCGGCTAGCCACGGTGGCGCCAAAGATAATGCCTCCCGAGAAGGGCAAGAAGGCGAAACCCGTGCGCAGAGCGCTGTAGCCGAGGATGCCCTGTAAGAAGTACGTCAGGAAGAGAAACGTGCCGAGCAGGGCGAATCCCACGAAGAGAGAAGAGAGGAAGGAACCACCACGGTTCCTCTCGAGAACGACTTTGAGTGGCAACAAGGGGTGGGCCACTCGCATCTCAATCACCACGAAGGTGGCGAGCAGGACGACGGCGGCACTCAGCAGCGACAACACCAGTGCCGAGCCCCAGCCGTGCGAGGCCACCATCGTGAAGCCGTAGACCAGGAAGAAGAGTCCTGCGGTAGAGGTGATCGCACCGGGCAGGTCGTAGCTGTGGCGCACGTCGACCTTGCTTTCGCGAATGACGCGGCTGGCCATCACGGCGGCGATCAAAGCGATCGGTGTGTTGATGAGGAGAGTCCAGCGCCACGAGGCGTACTCGGTCAAGACGCCGCCGAGGACGAGTCCGATGGCCGCGCCGCTGCCGGCGATGGCGCCGTAGACCCCAAAGGCTCGGGCGCGTTCGTGCGCTTCGGTGAAGGTGACGGTGAGCAAGGACAGCGCCGCCGGCGCCATGACGGCGGCGAAGCCGCCCTGCAACGCTCGCGCGCTGAAGAGCATGGCTTGATTCTGCGCGAGGCCGGCCAGAGCGGAGGCCGCTCCGAACCCGATAAGTCCGATGATGAAGACCCGTCGGCGTCCGAGGTAGTCGGCTACTCGTCCGCCGAGCAGTAGCAGACTTCCAAATACCAGGGTGTAGGCGCTCATCACCCACTGGCGATTAGCGATGGAGATGTGCAGCGCGTGCTGGGCTGACGGGAGGGCCACGATGACGACCGACGCGTCGAGCACGATCATGAGCTGCGCGATACCAATCACCGCCAGCGCCCAGTACCGCTTGGGATCGAGCCCAGCGCTCTCGCTGGGGACTTCGTTGATGAGTAACTCGGTGGTCATCGGACTCTCCTTCAGGGCTGGGGGACGAACTTTTGGAGCGAAGTGCGGAGCGAAACCGGCTAAACTTTGGGGTATTCGAGCATATCCGGAACCTCGGTTCCGGTTAACGATCGATAATAGTAACGCCAGTTCCGTTTGTCAAATGTTTTGTTGGGAGATTTTTATGACCGAGGCGCGAATGGAAGGAAGCGAGGACCTCGGGGTTTCCTCACGTCCCATGCGCGCGGACGCTCAGCGCAATCACGACAGAATCCTGGCGGCCGCGGAAGAGATCTTCGCCCTTGACGGCGTCGCGGTTCCTATCGACCTTGTGGCCGAGCGGGCCGGGGTTGGCGTGGGAACGCTCTATCGTCACTTCCCCACCAAGGAGTCGCTTTACGAGGCGATCGTCACTGTTCGCCTCGGCGATCTCTTGGCGACGGCTGACGTCGCCATCGACGAAGCGAACTCCAATCCCGGTCTGGCCTTGAACTCCTTCCTGAGGAATTTTGCGCGTCAGGCCTCCGAGAAACAAGATCTCTTTGAAGCGCTCGAGCAGAACGGCGTCGACATCAAGACGCGCTTCTCGGAGCGCATCGACGAACTCATGGAGAAGATCGACCTACTTCGTCAGCGCGCGGCCGACGCGGGCGCAATTCGCCGTGACGTGGAGACGAGTGACATCATGAACCTCGTGTCGGGCACGTGCCACGCCGCGGGACACTCCGGCGTTGACGAAGCAGGCTTCCAACGTCTGTTGAACATCGTTCTCTCGGGTCTTCAGCCCACCGGTTAACGGCCCAACTCTGGTGGACGTCTCCTGGGACTACGACAGTCGTCCGCGTTGCTCCTGGTGTGGTGTCAACGAGCTGTACGTCCGCTATCACGATCTCGAGTGGGGTGTTCCTGTCCACGACGATCACACGCTCTTTGAGTTCCTCACCTTAGAGGGGGCGCAAGCGGGCCTCAGTTGGTACACCGTGCTGCAACGGCGCGACGGGTATCGGCGGGCGTTCGCGAACTTTGACCCCGAGCGCGTCGCGAAGTACAGCGAGAAGAAGATTGAAACGATCCTCCTGGATCCCGGTGTCGTTCGCCACCGGCAAAAGATCGCCTCGACCGTGACCAACGCGCGAGCGGTGATCGACGTTCGGCGTGAACACGGCAGCTTCGACGCGTACCTCTGGAACCTGGGCGCCCAGAGAGGTGACGAACACGTGGTGTCCACAGCCATGAGCAAGCAGCTCGCGCGCGACGGGTTCAGATTCGTCGGGCCGACGATCTGTCTCTCTCTCATGCAGGCCGTCGGCATGGTGAACGACCACGCGAAGGAGTGCTTTCGCTACCTGGAAGTCAAGAAACTTCGAGCGAAGCAGCCCGGTTCAAGCTAGTCGAGGAGTTCCTGCAAGTACTCAGCGAAGGGCTCGAACATCCACGAGCCGTCGTAACGCTCACCGTTCACGAAAAACGTCGGCGTGCCGTTGGCGCCACTGCGGATCGCGCCCTCGAAATCACCCTCGACTCGGCGGCGCGGAGCACCGCTTTGGATGTCCTTGGTGGCCTGTTCCACGTCGGCGCCCACGTCGTTGATGTAGCGCATCAACGCCTCCGTGCCGAGATCGCGCTGGTTTTCAAACAGCGTGTCGTGGATCTCCCAGAACTTGCCTTGGTCCGCCACGGCTTCAGCGACTTCGGCGGCCGCCTCGGCGTGCGGATGCACGTCGGTGAGGGGAAAGTTGCGAAAGACGAGTCGCAGGCTGTCGCCAAACTTCTTTTGCAGTTGCTTCACGATCGGATGGGCCTGCCCGCAGTAGGGGCACTGGTAGTCTCCGTACTCGACCAGCGTCAACCTCGCGTCCTCGCTACCGCTGGAGTGGTCGCTCGGACCGACCGGGATAGATAAGTCACTCATGACAGGGCCTCCACTGCTCGAAGGGCTCCGTCCGCGCCGGGATTGACGCCGACGGGTGAGACGTAACTCCAGGCCACTTTGCCGTCACGGTCGATCACGAAGAGAGCGCGCTCTGAGGTGCCGTCCGCGTCGCGGTAGACGCCGTACGCCTTCGCCACCTCGGCGTGGGGATTCGCGTCGGCGAGTAGCGGAAAAGGGACGTGTCGTTCTTCCTTGAAGACCTCGTGACACCACGGGCCATCCACCGAAATTCCCAGCAACTGAGCACCATGACCGTCAAAGAGTTTTTTGGCCGCACCAAAGACGGAGAGCTCGTCGCTGCAGACGGGGCTCCAGTCGGCCGGATAGAAAATCAACACCACCGGCCCGTCGAACTCCGACAAGGAGACCTTCTGGTCGGGCGTGGCGAGTAGCGCGAAATCGGGTGCCTGAACCCCTACCTCTAGTGCCACGTGGTCTCCCCTCTATCACCCGTCGCTCCGTCTCAGGAGGTTTCGACGGTGAGTATACGGCCGCTCTCTTTGCTCCCGCCTTTAGAGTCGGCGCCGCCGAAGGAGGAGAAACCTCGGCCACTCTGGACGGATTCCTACGCCTTCCGGGCAGAAAAATGAGTTTCCCAACTGGTGATTTGGCACTCTCTAGATGGGAGTGCCAGGAAAAGTATGGCGACCGGTATAATTGACGGTCCGAACTTCGGTTCGGCTTTCCGGGTCTGGAAAGAGAAAAGCCCAGGCCGGGAAGGAATTTGCTTGGGGGTCATTGGCCGATCAGGTGAGTTCGATCACGTGAGAAGGATTGATTATGGCTAACCCAACCATCACCCTGCCGCTCTTGCCGTTGAAGTCCGGTGTGGTCCTACCCGGCATGGTCTTTACCATGGCCCTCGAATCAGAAGAGTCCCGCGTCGCCGTCGAGGCGGCACGTTCCGCCGGCGGACACCTCTTGTTGGTTCCCCACATCGAAGGTCGCTACGCCAGCGTCGGTGTGATCGCCGAAGTGATGGAAGAGGGAACGCTGCCCGGCGGTCTCGAAGCCATCGCCGTGCGAGGCGACCAGCGCGCCACCATCGGTACCGGCGTTCCGGGGACGGGCGACGCGCTCTGGGTCGAAGCGGAGCCCCTCGATGACGGCGAGGCCACGCCGGCGGTGGTGGAACTCGCACGCGAGTACCGCGCGGTGTTGGAGAACATTCTCTTGAGTCGCGGCGCGCGCCAGATCGCCGCACAACTGCGTGAGATCACCGAGCCGGGCCGACTGGCCGACGTGGCGGGATACTCCCCCGACATCTCTCTGTCCCAGAAGGTCGAGGTCTTAGAGACCATTGACGTCGAGACGCGTCTGCACCTCGTGCTCGGCTGGGCTCGCGACACGCTGGCCGACCTCACTCTTAGAGAGCGCATCAAGAGTGACGTCGAGGAGGGAATGGAAAAGACGCAACGAGAGTTCTTGCTGCGCCGTCAACTCGAAGCGATCAAGAAGGAGCTCGGTCAGTTGGGCGACGGCGACGAGGCCGACCCCGACGACTACCGGGCCAAGATCGCCGACCGCGATCTGCCCGAGCACGTTCGTACCGCCGTACTGCGCGAGATCGACAAGCTGGAGCGAACCAGCGATCAGAGCCCGGAGACGGGTTGGATTCGCACCTGGCTCGACACCATCCTCGAGGTCCCGTGGGGAGTCGAGTCCGACGACCGCCTCGACGTCGGTGAGGCCAAGCGAATCCTGAACGCCGATCACGACGGACTCGAGGACGTGAAGGACCGCATCCTCGAGCACCTGGCCGTGCGAAAACTCCAAGCCGAACGAGGACTGAAGCCCACCGACGGTCGAGGCTCGGGGGCGATCCTCGCCCTGGTGGGGCCCCCAGGTGTGGGCAAGACCTCGCTCGGTCAGTCCATCGCCAACGCGCTGGAGCGCAAGTTCGTGCGCGTGGCCCTTGGTGGCATGCGCGACGAGGCGGAGATTCGGGGACATCGCCGTACCTACGTGGGCGCCCAGCCAGGACGACTGGTGCGCGCGCTACGAGAGGCCGGCACCATGAACCCCGTCATCGTCCTCGACGAGGTCGACAAGATCGGTTCGGACTATCGCGGCGACCCCTCGTCGGCGCTGTTAGAGGTGCTCGACCCGGCGCAGAACCACACGTTCCGTGACCACTACCTCGAGGTTGACCTCGACCTGTCGCGAGTGATGTTCGTGGCGACCGCCAACGTGCTCGACACGATTCCCGGTCCCCTCCTCGACCGCATGGAGATCATTCGCCTCGACGGTTACACCGAGTCCGAGAAGGTCTCTATCGCGCGCCACCACCTGTTGGATCGCCAGCTCACGAGAGCGGCGCTGCGTGACGACGAAGTCGAGATCGATGATGAGGCCCTGCGAACCATCGTGGCCGACTACACCCGTGAAGCCGGCGTGCGAAACCTCGAGCGCGAGATTGGCCGATTGCTGCGCAAAGCGGCGACCAAGTTAGCGGCCGGTGAGCGCGAGGCTCCCATCGTCGTTGAGGCCCGTGATGTTCGAGAGTGGCTCGGTCGTCCGCACTTCTACTTCGAGTCGGCCGACCGCACCAGCGTGCCCGGTGTGGCGACGGGACTCGCCGTGACCGGCGCCGGGGGTGACGTACTCTTCGTCGAGGCCAGTGTGGCCGAAGGCCCCGAGGGCTTGACGCTCACCGGTCAACTCGGCGACGTCATGAAGGAGTCGGCCGAGATCGCCATGTCCTACGTGCGCAGCCACGCCGCGGAGTTGGACATCGACCCCGCCGTGTTCACCGGAAAGCGTTTCCACTTGCACGTGCCCGCGGGCGCGGTCCCCAAGGACGGCCCTTCGGCCGGCGTCACGATGACCACCGCACTGGTCAGCCTCCTTCGGGGCGAGCCTGTGCGACCCATCGTCGGCATGACCGGTGAGGTCACGTTGCAAGGTCGAGTCCTCCCCATCGGCGGCGTGAAGCAAAAGGTTCTCGCCGCGCACCGGGCCGGTCTCACCGAGGTCATCTTGCCCGCACGAAACGGGCCGGACTTAGAGGACGTGCCTGAAGAGGTTCGCAACGTGATGACGTTCCACCTCGCCGGCACGATTGCCGACGTTCTCGAACCGGCACTGCGCAGCGACGCTCCGTCGACTCTCGACGGCGAACTCTCCGCCGTCGCGTAACAGCGAGAGCGGCCGGCGGCCGCGTCAACATTGGAAAACAGCGTGGGCGCGGCCGTTTGCCGTGTTGACTTAACGTTGGCGTATCGAGCAGAGGAGTTGACTCGACATGGACTGGCCAGCTTCAAAGGAACGGGCCGTGGAGTGGCGCGGAGAGATCAGCGACCGCGAGGCCAAAGAGCGCATCGCGCGGACGATGGCGGAGCGACTACGAGACGGTGACGTCATCGGGGTGGGCAGCGGCTCGACGAGTCTCTTGACTCTGCACGCCTTGGTCGAGACCGCCCGGCGTCGCGGCTGGCGCTTTAGCGCGATCACCACGTCGTTGGAGATGGAGATGAACTGCGCGAACTTGGGCGTGGCCACCACCGACCTCCTTCAGCAAAGGCCCGACTGGTCGTTCGACGGCGCCGACGAGATTGACGGAGAGCTCAACATGATCAAGGGCCGCGGCGGGGCGATGCTGCGCGAGAAGATCATCATGGCCAGTTCGCCGGAACGCTACGTCGTGGTCGACACGTCGAAGTTGGTCACGAAGTTAGGTGAGCGATCGCCGATCCCTTTGGAGGTCGTTCCGGAGTCCCTTCGACTGGTGGAGTTCCAACTCGACGGGGCCTTCGACGTGACCGCGTCGACCCTGCGCATGGCGGAGGGGAAGGACGGCCCGGTGGTGACGGAGAACCGAAACCTGATTCTCGATGTCACCTTTGGCGACGTTCGTCCGGAGCTCGGCGCTCAACTGAACTCCGTCATCGGAGTGGTGGGATCGGGTCTCTTCATCGGCTTCCGGCCGACGGTCATCAGCAACTAGCGACCGGCGAACTCTCAGTGGGGTGTGGCGGGGGGCAGGTCTTTGGAAAGTTGATTGGCCACCGTCATCACTTCGTCCGCGCTCAGTGGTCCCGGTTCAGAGATCTTCTCGCACAGTTTCTTGGCGTAGGTGACCCAGACGTCCTTGATCTGAAATGGCTTCAAGAAGAAGTCCCACTCCACGTTGACAAAGCAGAGCGCGGTGTGAATGGGCACTCCCTGGTCGCCGAGAACGGAACGAACGACCTCGGCCTGGCGCAAAGGTCCGTTGACCAGGCGGCTCTGATCACGGCCGTTGATGTAGACGCGATAGTCCACCTTGCCCCAGCCACCTTTGTCGCGGCGTTGTAGGGGCCCACGGTAGGACTTAGCGTCGATCACCCATACGCCCGAGGGCGCGATGGCCAGGTGATCGATGTTGGCCCGGCTTCGTGGAATGCGTCGGTCGTGCAAGAGAACCGCGCGATCGCCGATGCGCCGCGTGAGTCCTTCGGCCAAGAGTCGCTCGCCTTCGGAGCCTTTGGCCCAGGCCCGCGTCGACTGCGGATCGTCGACGAGAAACTTAACGACGCCCGACAGTCGCCCGAATCGCTGATCCAGTTCCGCTTCTCGTTTGGCGTGACGCCGTTCGTACTCGCGCCTCGCGGACGCGCCGGCCGCTCCGCTGTCGGGTTTTTTCGGCACGCCGATGGCTTCAAGGAGCGCTTCGTCGATCGTCTGAGAGTCCCGTTTGTCGAGGACGCACTGTAGGCAGGTGGCCTCGTGAGCGTCGCGGTCCCACATTGCCTTCGTCGACGGGGGCAAGTGAGCGCCGCACGTAGAACAGTAATCATCAAAGTGCAGGTTGATGATGTTGGCGGTCACGGTCTCTCCGGTGTCAGCAGACAAATGTCAAAGAATCAATGAGTGCCCTGTCGATCACGGTATCGAGCCCTCATCAACTCCTTCCCAACGGGTCCACGCGATTCAGGGATTTTGCTGTGATCAGTCTGAGTTCGATGCCCCGGGCGGCGTTGCGGACACGGTTTCCTTCGAACGACTGCGTCGAGAGAAAAACTGATGAAGACCAATGCTGAGTCCGCCAAAGACGACGAAGAGAACGATGGCCGTCACCACCGGCGCGCCGCCCGGGTGGGTCGGCCCTGAATCGGGATTCAGCTCCACCTCGATTAGTAAGAACAGCGCAACGAAGAAGACGGCGCCCCAGACATCGCGGCGCCACTTCGAGAGACGACCTCCCGGCAACCCCTCTAACGGCAGCAACCCAATGACCGAGCCCATGAGACCACCGACAAAGATCGACGCCAGCGCGTCGTCGAGAGTGACGACGAGAAAGTCGCGTCCGTTGGTCGACGCCAGGTGGTTGATCGGTATCCAGGCCAGCCACGCCAGCACGGCCACACTCAACGTGGAGAGAGTCGAGAGAACGATCAAGTGGGCGGAGTGGCGGTCTTCGATCGACTCGATGAAGGAGATGCCCACCACGACGCCGTAGAGGTAACCCGGTTCGAAGTTCGACAGCCGCGACACCAGCACGCAGGCGGCTGCGATGACCAGTCCCATGGGAAGGGCCCGCAGGTACGTGTGCGAGGGATATTGATGGAGTCGGCGAAAGGTCTTGGCGATGTACCAGCTAACGATCGCGCCGACACTAAAGGCGATCAACGTTGCGATCAGATCCTCCAGGGAGTGGACGTTCACTCCGAACTTCGGATTCAAGAGTCCTCCGAGGAGGGCTCCGGCGAGCAGCGTGAGCGCGAACCACGCCCGATTCACGCGACCGGGTGCTTCGTTCACCGCGGACGTCGCTACGGTCGCGGTTCCAGGCGAGGTCGCGGAACCCGGGGACGCCGATTGAAAGGGATGGCGTAGCCGTCGGCGCACTCGCGACACGAACGAGGTGATCTCGGCGTAGTGATCGGAGAAGGTCTGGTTGAAGATGTTTGCGGGAAAGGCGATGAAGAGCAGCACGGCCATGGTGATGCCGCCCCCGATGACGTCGTGGGTGACCGAGTGAAAGATCTCCCCGGGAGTACCCAACGTCGAGGCGATGGGCGCGACGTCCGACGCCGACGCGCCGATGAAGGAGATATCGTCGAGGGCGAAGTCGTTGCCGGCGTAGGCCAGATCGCTGTCGATGATGGTGATCGTCGCGGTGGTGGTCGAGCCCGAGTTCCACGTCGCCTGAAGCTCTTTCCACCGGGCGAGGGTCGTGGGGGCGCTCCGAGAGCCAATCGACACACCATTGACCAGGAAGTCAACGACCGCTGGCGTCGGATAGAGACTCGCGGCCCAGAGCGAAAACGCGTACGTGGAGTTCGCCTCGACCGACACCGTTTGGCTCCAGACTTTCGTGTTGGCCGTCGTGGCGCCGTTCGCGATCAACATCTGCGTCGCGGGAGAGTGCGGCTTCATCGTCGGCCAGGCGCCGTTGAAGAGCGCAGGGTCGGTGCCGACGGAAAAGGTGTCCGCGCCGCCAAGCCCCGAGTTCTGCGCGTTGTAGGCGTACTGGCTGGTGAAACCGGTGTTGCCCGCCGCGAAGTCGCCGTTGACCACCAGGTTGTGGCCGCTGTTCGCGTAGGCGGTTCCGGCGATGAAGACACTCCCCACGGCCGCTAGGCAAAGGCAGCACAGCACTCGGCGCGCGCGGAAACCCCCTCTCGCGTCGGATGTCCTTGCCCTCGAGAACCTCAACCACGTGCGCATATCGGAGCCCGCCTGGGCCGGGAGTTTAACGAGTGGTTGCCTGGCGTTCAAGTGGAAAGGCCGGGTCCACGAACACGTCGCGCTCTACGCGCCGAAGTTCCAGCCTTGACCGTTTTCGTAGTGGTGGAGGATGTTCTTGGCCATGAGGATCTTGTGCACCTCGTCCGGACCGTCCGCCAATCGGAGAATCCGAGCGGTCAGGTACATCTGACCCAGCGGCAGATCGTTACTCACCCCCGCGCCGCCCCAGACCTGTATCGCGCGATCGACCACGCGGTGGTAGGCGGCGGGCACGAAGACCTTGATGGCCGAGATGGCAGTTCGCGCGTCGGGGTCGTCACGGGCCACCTTTTCGGCGGCGTTGATCGTCATGAGGCGCGCCGACTGGAGGTCCATGTAACTCTCGGCGATGAAGCCTTGGATGAACTGCTTGTCCTTTAAGAGCCCGCCGTGAACCTCGCGAACCAGCGAGCGCTCGACCATGAGATCAAAGGCGCGCCACATCTGGCCGATGGAGTTCATGCAGTGATAGACGCGCCCGGCCCCGAGGCGATCTTGTGCCGCCCGATGACCATCGCCAACCAGGCCGAGCGTGTTGGCGATCGGCACGCGTACGTCCTCGTAGCGAATCTCACAGTGATCCGACGTCGCGTGGCCGAAGATGCCGATACCTCGAACGATGTTGACTCCGGGCGCGTCGCTCGGCACGATGATCTGCGACATCCGACCCGACGACCCGAACTCACCGCTGGGATCGACGGCGCGACACATCACGATGAAGAAGTTCGCCTCGATGCCGTTCGACGTGAACCACTTATGTCCGTTGATGACCCACTCGTCCCCGTCACGCACCGCTTCGGTTTCGATGGACCGAGGATCCGATCCAGCATGTTCCGGTTCGGTCATGGAGAAGCCCGACTCCATCTCTCCAGCGATGAGGGGCAACAGCCACTTCTGCTTCTGCTCTTCGGTGCCGTACTTCACCAGAATGCTGGCGTTACCCGAGTTTGGTGCGGCGATTCCAAAGAGCGCGTTGGCCCCCACGGCGTAGGCCAGGATCTCGTACATGTAGGCAAGAGATAAAAAGTCGAGGCCCGCACCGCCATACTCGCGCGGCAGATGTGGCGCCCACAGTCCGGCGTGTACGACCTTGGCCTTGATCTTCTCGCGCAGCTCGGCACTCTGGAGACGTCGAGTCGTCCCGTTGCTCTTTGACTCTCGTCGGAACCTCGACGGGACTGCCAGAGAACCTCTTCGTGAGGAAGGATCTCCTCGTTCACGAGGTCGGCCGTTCGACGTCGGATGTCATTGACCTCAGGGCTCAGGCCCGGGATGGGCGTCACGTTGATGGGCACGGAAGTCTCCTCTAGTAGTGGCGGCGTGGCTATCCGATTATTGCCGAGGCACCGACGTGGCGCTCGAAGCCCGCCGGACGAAGGCACCTTCGTCGTCTCCTACACTTTTCCTCAGCCACTTCTACGTCGCCCCAGGAGAATCCATGACTGATCAACCACGCACCGCCATCGTCACCGGCTCGGCCCGGGGCATCGGAGCCGCCATCGCCAGGCGCCTGAGCCGCGATGGGTTTTCCGTCGCGATCCTTGACCTCGACGAGAACGCGTGCAAGGTGGTCTCCGATGAGATCAACGCTTCGGGCGGCTCGGCGCTTCCGGTGGCTGTCGACGTCTCCGACGAAGAGTCCGTTGCCCAGGCCGTAGCGCACGTTGCCGAAGGACTGGGCGGTCCCACCGTTCTGGTGAATAACGCTGGCATCACGCGCGACAACCTGCTCTTCAAGATGACCGCGGGTGAGTGGGACGCGGTCATGAATGTGCACCTGCGCGGATCGTTCTTGATGAGTCGCGCTGCCCAGAAGTACATGACCGAGGCCGGGTGGGGACGTATCGTCAACTTGTCCAGCACCTCGGCGCTCGGTAATCGCGGACAGGCGAACTACTCGGCGGCCAAGGCAGGTCTTCAGGGCTTCACCAAGACCCTGGCGATCGAGTTAGGAAAATTCGGTGTCACCGTCAACGCCATCGCGCCCGGATTCATTGAAACTGACATGACGGCCGACACGGCCAAACGAATGGGCATCTCTTTCGAGGACTTCAAGGCTGGTGCGGCGAAGCAGATTCCCGTGGCCCGAGTGGGCCAGCCCGAGGACATCGCCGCCATGGTGTCGTTCTTCGCGCGTGACGAGTCGTCCTTCGTAAGCGGCCAGGTTATTTACGTCGCTGGCGGGCCGACGGACTAGTCAACTTCCGAAAGCTCCTTGCTGGCGTAGTTCATCTATTCGCGCGTCGTCCACTCCCCAACTAGAGAGGCCAGCGCGCGTGCCCGCGCCGGGACGTTGAGGGGGCCGTCGAATGGCGCCGGGCGTTCTCGAGAATCGCGGCGTTGGCGTCGGCTCGGGTGCGTCGCCGGTGGTAAACACGTCGCGCTCGCTGTTATAAGGACTACCCGGCGCTTCGGTGGTCGAGAGCACGGGCGTGACGCAAGCATCCACGTCTTGGAAGATCTCGGTCCACTCGCTGCGCGTCTTCGTAAGAAGCACCTCGCTCACGCGCTGTTTCCACTCGGGCCATCTGGCGCGATCCCACTGCGGCATTTCGTTTTCGGGAATACCGAGGCCGACGACGAACGCGGCGTAGAACTGCGGCTCGATGGCCCCCACGGCCACGAACTGGCCGTCCTTCGTCTCGTACACCTCGTAGAAGGGAGCACCGGTATCCAGCAGATTGGCGCCTCGCTCGTTCGTCCATAAACCGTTGTTAATAAAAGAGTGGGTCATAGCCATCAATGACGCCGAGCCATCCACCATGGCCGCGTCGACCACTTGTCCTTCGCCCGTGCGTTGCGCCGACCACACGGCTGCCAGCACTCCGAAGAGGAGAAACATCGAGCCCCCGCCAAAGTCGCCCACCAGATTGAGTGGCGGGACGGGTCGTTCGCCCTCGCGGCCGATGGCCCAGAGAGCACCCGAGATCGAGATGTAGTTGATGTCATGTCCCGCGCGCTGAGACAGTGGGCCTTCTTGACCGTATCCCGTCATGCGTCCATAGACGAGCCGGGGGTTGCAGGCGAGTACCACCTCGGGCCCTAGGCCGAGACGCTCGGCGACCCCCGGTCGAAAGCCCTCGATCAGGACGTCGGCCTGCTCGCACAGGTCCAAGACCAACTCTCGCCCCGCGTCGCTCTTCAGATCAAGGGCGACGGAGTAGCGAGACCGATTCAAGATTTCTCCGGTCGGCTCATCCGGAGCGTCGGGGTCTCCGCGCTCAAGTCGAAGGACGTCCGCACCCAGGTCGGCCAGCAGCATGCAGGCGTAGGGCGACGGACCGATACCCGCCAACTCGAGCACTTTGAGTCCTTCTAGGGGTCCGCTCATGGAAGACCAGTGTAGGGAGCGGCGTTAACAGCGTTGGGACCTGGCGGTCGAAGAGCGCGCTCGGCGACGACGCCTTACTCCTCGAAGTCCCCTTCCGCGGCTCGAAGAGACTTGAGCAGCGAAAACAGTGCGTCAGTTTCCTTCTTCGACACACCGGGCGCCGTAAACACCTTGTCATTAAGGGCCGCGGTCGCCTTCTTCAACACCCGACGACCCGCGGGGAGGATCTCCACCAACGTGGTCCGCCTATCCGTGTCGTGAGCTCGACGTCGCACCAGATTTTGATCTTCGAGCCGGTCGACGCTACTAGTGATGCTGGTCGGGTGGACCTGAAGGCGCACGCCAATCTTGCTCATAGGCAGAGATCCGGTTCGCGTGAAACTGAGCAGCGTGAGAATCTCAAATCGCGCGAACGTCAGATCGAGCGGTCGAAGTTGTGCGTCAATGCGAGTGAGGAAGATCTGTTGCGCGCGAATCACGGACGTGACCAGCGCCATCCCATCGGCGGCACTTCGCCATCCGTGCTCGTTCCACTGGCGGCGAGCCTCTTCGATGGGATCGAAATCAAGTGGTTTTGAAGGAACCACGCGCCCGCTTTCATTGCGTAGTCAGTCGCCAGAGTGGCGAACGCTGAGGGCTCAAGGTTACCAGTGACCTCGCGCGTGGGCGATGATTCACCCCCCAGACCAGGTGCGTAACTTTTCGAGAATTTAGTTGGACATCCAACTATTGTGTTCCCTATGGCCGCATCGCCTCTCGAGTTGCATAAGCCCACGAATCCGGTGCGCTTCGTCACGGCCGCCAGTCTCTTCGACGGTCACGACGCGGCCATCAACATCATGCGCCGGCTCCTGCAATCTCAAGGGGCCGAGGTCATCCACCTCGGTCACAATCGATCCGTCGATGAAGTGGTCGCGGCGGCAGTTGCCGAGGACGTTCAGGGCGTGGCCGTTAGCTCGTACCAGGGCGGGCACCTTGAGTACTTCAAGTACCTCATCGATCGACTCCGCGCCGAGGGTCGGGGCGACGTCAAGGTCTTTGGTGGTGGTGGGGGGGTCATCATCCCGAGCGAGATTGTCGAACTCGAAGAGTACGGGGTGCGCAAGATCTTCTCCCCCGCCGATGGACAGCACCTTGGTCTCGAAGCCATGATCAACGTCCTCATCAAAGAGTGCGACGTCAACCTCGCGAAACAACCACTGGGCAGTCTGGATGAACTTCTACTGGGAGAAGCGAAATCACTCGCCCGCGTCATTACGGCCTTGGAGGTTGGCGCCCTCGATCTGACGACGATGGAGGAGCTAGAGCTCGCGGCGAGACGCCACGTCACACCCGTGATGGGCATAACGGGCACGGGCGGGTCAGGTAAGTCGTCGCTGATCGACGAGCTGATTCGACGCTTTCGCCTGGACCAGGGCGACAAACTGCGCATCGCCGTCTTGGCCGTGGACCCGACGAAGCGGCGAAGCGGCGGCGCACTGTTGGGCGATCGCATTCGAATGAACGCCATCAACTCACCCCAGATCTTCTTTCGCTCCCTGGCCACTCGGGGCAGCGCGTCGGAGATACCCGAACTTATTCCGGCCGTCATTACCGCGTGTCGCGCCGCCGGATACGACTTCATCATTCTGGAGACGCCCGGTATCGGCCAGGGCGACGCCGCGATCACCAACGTGGCCGACTCTCTCTCTACGTCATGACGCCGGAGTTTGGCGCCGCGTCGCAACTCGAGAAGATCGACATGCTCGATTTGGCTGACCTCGTGGCCATCAACAAGTTCGATCGACGAGGAGCCGACGACGCGCTGCGAGCCGTACGTCGCCAGTGGGCGCGAAATCACGTGGCCTTTGGCACGAAGAACGAGGACATGCCCGTCTTTGGCACCATCGCGGCCCGATTCAACGACGAAGGCACTACGGCGCTCTATCAACACGTCCGCGACGAACTGCGCGCCAAGGGGCTCATTACCAGCGAACCGCAGCTGCCCGCCGTGACGTCGAAGACCTCGGTCTCCTCCTCACCGATCGTTCCGGCTGAGCGGATTCGCTACCTGGCGGAGATCGCCGGTGCGCTGCGCAGCTACCACGCCACTACCGAGACCCAGACCCGCGCCCTTCGCCAGGCCGACCAGGTCGCCGGCACCATTGAACAGTTGAGTGATCGCTCCGTGGACGACCTCTCTGCGCCACTGGTCACGCTCGCGCAAGAGACGGAGCGTCGCGTCGATGCCGAGAGCCGAGAGCTTCTGGAGCGGTTCGCGGCTCTCAAAGAGGAGTTCTCTCAGGACGAACTCGTCACGGTGACCCCATCCGGTGAGCGCCGGACCCCTCTCAAACGAGAGTCGCTCTCGGGCACGTTGGTTCCTCGCGTGGCGCTTCCCCGATTCGAGGACAACGCCGATCTCTATCGCTGGCTTCGCGCGGAAAACCTGCCCGGGCGCTTCCCCTTCACGGCCGGCGTCTTTCCCCTCAAGCGAGAGAACGAAGATCCCGCGCGCATGTTCGCCGGTGAAGGCGACGCCTATCGCACGAACCGCCGCTTCCACCTCCTCTCCCAGGGCCAACCCGCGACGCGCCTCTCTACGGCCTTCGACTCAGTCACCCTGTACGGGCAAGACCCCGACACCCCGCCCGACGTCTACGGAAAGATCGGCACCTCGGGCGTGTCCATCGCCACGTTGGACGACATGAAGGTCCTCTACGACGGATTCGACCTTTGCGACCCGGCGACCTCGGTGTCGATGACCATCAACGGTCCGGCACCCACCATCTTGGCCATGTTCATGAACACGGCCATCGATCAACAGCTCGATCGCTTCACTCGTGAGCAAGGTCGCGCGCCCAGTGAAGACAGAAGCACACGACATCCGAGCGAACACTCTGCGCACCATCCGCGGGACGGTGCAAGCGGACATCTTGAAAGAGGACCAGGGCCAGAACACCTGCATCTTTTCGACCGAGTTCTCCCTCGGCGTCATGGCCGACATCCAGGAGTACTTCGTCGCCCATGACGTCCAGAACTTCTACTCCGTCTCGATCTCCGGTTACCACATCGCCGAGGCCGGCGCGAACCCCATCACCCAGTTGGCCTTCACCCTCGCCAACGGGTTCACCTACGTGGAGTCGTACCTGGCTCGAGGAATGTCAATTGACGACTTCGCCTCCAACCTCTCGTTCTTCTTTTCCAACGGCATGGATCCGGAGTACACCGTCATCGGTCGAGTCGCGCGTCGCATCTGGGCCATCGCCCTGCGCGATCGTTACGGCGCCTCGGAGCGGTCTCAGAAGTTGAAGTACCACGTCCAGACGTCGGGGCGATCGCTTCACGCCCAGGAGATGGCCTTTAACGACATTCGCACCACGCTGCAGGCTCTCTGCGCCATCTACGACAACGCCAACAGCCTGCACACCAATGCCTTTGACGAAGCGGTCACCACCCCCTCGGCCGAGTCGGTTCGTCGAGCCCTGGCCATTCAAATCATCATCAACCGCGAGTGGGGACTCGCCATGAATGAGAATCCCCTCCAGGGCAGCTTCGTGGTCGAAGAACTCACCGACCTCGTCGAACATGCGGTCCTCGATGAACTGGAGAGGATCTCCGAACGTGGTGGCGTGCTCGGAGCGATGGAGACGGGCTACCAGCGTGGGCGAATCCAAGACGACTCCATGCTCTACGAGCACGCCAAGCACGATGGCACCCTCCCCATCGTGGGCGTCAACACGTTCATCGCTCCCACGAGCAGCGACGCCCCGGTAAAGCTCGAACTCGCCCGAGCGACGGAGGAAGAAAAACTGGGCCAGATTCGCCGGCTTCATGATTTTCAGCGACGCCACGCCAACGAGAGCGCCCAAGCGCTGGCACAACTGCGCGACACCGCGCTGCGAGGGGGCAACATCTTCGCCGCGTTAATGGAGACGGTGCGCTCCGCGTCGCTGGGCGAAATCACCAAGACACTCTTCGAAGTGGGCGGGGTCTACCGACGAAACATGTAGTCCTCGACGTCGTGAAACGTGTCCTCAAAGTTTGAGGGATTGCTGGGACGCCACTGATGGCCTCGGGTAGATACGGTGTCGGACCTCCCCGATTCTCTGCTAACGTAGTTGCATGCCAAAAGCAACTATCTCGTCGGAGGCCGCGTCCGTCTCTCCCCCCAGCGCCGCCGAACTCGACCAGATAACCGCCAGCCTGCAGGTTCTGTCTCGCTCCTTTAACCAGACGAGGACTCATGAGGTTCTTCTCCAAGAGGCCGGTGTTCGCATCGACCGAGCCGGCGTGATGCTGCTCTACAAGTTGCACCACGCGAAGAAAGATCTGCGGATCAGTGAGCTGGCCGAACTTCTGAGCATCGACACACCCGGCGTCACGCGGAAGGTTCAACAACTAGAGCGACTCGGGTACGTCTCGATCCAGCCCGACCTGGAGGACAAGCGCGCCAAGCGAGTCGGCCTCACCTCGAGCGGCGACGAGACCCTCCAGCGGGTCATGGCGGCCGGGAAGAAGCGCCTGGCCCGACTGTTGGCGGGCTGGACGAAACCAGAGATCGAAGAGTTGAACGTGTCGATGAGCAAACTCGCCGACGCGCTGAGAGCGGAAATGGAGAATAACCGTGAGTGAGGACCTAGCGAGCGTCGTTACAGCGCCCGAAGACCACGAGTTCACCCCGGAAGAGCACCGCAAGATCCTGGTTATCCTCTCGGCGCTCATGCTCGGCATGTTCCTCGCCGCGCTCGACCAGACCATCGTGGCCACCGCCCTGCCAACGATCGCGGGCGATCTCAAGGGTCTGAACCACCTGGCGTGGGTGGTGACGGCGTATCTGATCACCTCGACCATCTCGTTGCCGCTCTGGGGCAAGTTCGGCGACCTCTACGGACGCAAGAAGTTCTTCCAACTCGCCATCGTCGTCTTCCTTATCGGATCGATACTTTCGGGTCTTTCGCAGAACATGCTCGAACTCATCATCTGTCGTGCCATCCAGGGCGCGGGCGCCGGTGGTCTGATGGTCGGATCGCAAGCGATCACCGGGGACATCATCCCGCCTCGCCAACGAGGTCGCTACATGGGGTACTTCGGAGCAGTTTTTGGCCTGTCGAGCATCCTCGGTCCTCTCGCGGGTGGATGGCTGACCCAGCACGTCTCGTGGCGCTGGATTTTCTATATCAACGTTCCCATCGGCATCGTGGCGCTCATCGTGGTGGGTGTCGTGCTGCACGTCCCGGTAAAGAAGGTTCATCACCAGATTGACTGGTGGGGTACGGCGCTGCTCTCCGCCGGCGTGGTCGGGCTGATACTGCTGACGACCTGGAGCGGCGTCACCTACGCGTGGGGCTCCCCGACGATCCTCCTGCTTGGAATCGGCAGCGTCGTCGCGCTGGCGATCTTCTGCTGGGTCGAGTCGAAAGTCGCTGAGCCGATCATCCCGCTCAACCTCTTTAAGAACCGGACGTTCAACGTGGCGTCCACGGTGGGCTTCGTGATCGGATTTACCATGTTCGGCTCAATCGTGTACTTGCCGCTCTACTTGCAGATCGTGCACGGGGCCTCCCCGACCTTGTCGGGGCTGGAGCTCTTGCCCATGGTGACGGGGATGCTCATCACGTTCATCGTGAGTGGTCAGCTCGTCTCTCGCACCGGTCACTACAAGCCCTTTCCCATCATCGGCTCCGGCGTCCTGGCGATAGGGCTCGGCCTGTTAGCCCAACTGGGCTCGCACTCCTCCTACGGCGTCGCCGCCCTCGACATGTTCGTGGTGGGACTCGGTCTGGGCCTGGTAATGCAGGTCCTCGTCGTCGCGGTGCAGAACTCCGTTCCTCACTCGCAACTCGGTACGGCGACGGCAACGTCCACGTTCTTTCGCACCATCGGCGGCGCCTTCGGTGTCGCCATTCTCGGAGCGGTCTTCAACAGCCGGCTGTTGTCCAACTTGAAGGCCTCCGCGCCTCCGGCCCTCCTGCGGCGCATCGGCGGCAGCGATATCTCGGAGAACCCGGCCCAGATCAGTCACCTGCCTTTGGCCGCGCGAACCGTCATCGTCGACGCCTTCAGCCACACGCTCCAGACGGTGTTTATTGTCGCCATTCCTTTCGCCGTGGTCGCCTTCGCTGTCTCGTGGCTCATGAAGGAGATTCCGCTTCGAAACAAGGCTCACATCAGCGCCGAGGACGCGGTGCCCGCCGGAGCGTTCGATGCGCCGGGCGAGTTCTCCGGACTCTAAGTAGCGGCAGCTCCCCCGCCCCCGCTGAGAAGGTCCTCTCTCGGGAGAAACACGGCCATCAACGTGTCTCGGCTACGTAACTCTCGCTCCGACGAGGCCTCCGCCACGTCGGGCCTCTCGGGCTCGGCGTCTCTCGGCGACGTTCTCCCGACTCGGGACTCTTTCGCGTCCGCGAGAAAACCTGCCAGTGTTGGCCAACCCCTCGCCGCGAGAGTGCTCGTCCTGATCGAGTGGGCCCCGGCGAGGTAGCCGCGCAGGTCACTACACGAGACAACCCAGGTCCACGCCGCAAACGGCGTCGGTCCCGTTCGGTGAGTGGCTTCACCGGGCACCGGTGTGTTTTGACTGGGCGCGCTGAACCACGGCGGATCGGGCAGCACGTAGAAGATTGGCGACTGAGCGGGCTCTTCGCTGAGAGCGCAGTACCGCTCGAGTTGTGAACGGTTGATCTCGATGACGTGGTCGTTGCCCGGCTTGACGAGCTCGGTGGCCTTGATCTCGAAAATGAAGGACACTCCTTCGCCCTGCTCCGCCTCTTGGTCCCAACCGCTTCTCAGACTCCGAGGGGTCGGCGCCCAGATTCTGGCGTGGGGAAATGTCGAACAGATGGCGCCAGCGACCCAGGCGTCGACGGTGTGTTCCGGCAGGCTCCTTACGATGGGCCCACAGTAGGGGAAAAAGATCAACGTCACCGTAATTGCGGCTCAACCGTGAATCACTTTTACGGGACAGCGCTCCTAGCGCCGGAGTTGATCACCAGCGGACGCCAGCGGATAGCGGGACCACACGACCCCACCTAGTCGACCGTCACGTGAAGTCCGCGAACCTCGTCGCCCACGCGCAGTAATCCCGCGCGAGTGATCCACGCCCTCACCCCGAGGTCGCCGTGATGCGTCCGAGCGACGTGACGCAGCACGTCTAACTGGCGTTCCAGGTTCCCCGGCTGGGCCCGCGTGGTCATGACGCAACGAGAGCAGGCCTTTTCAATTTCAATCTCTACTCCACCGACGCTGAGCCGTCGACCGGGCACGACCTCTACGGAGTCCGTCGAGCCGATCACGATGTTGGGTCGAAATCGTCGAACGTCCCACTGTAAGTCGGGGCGCTCTGCGCCAAGGCGCGCCAAGTCACCCGTCGTCAGTAGATGCAGGGCGCTCTCGTCGACGAAAGAACCCTCCAAACCCTCCCAGGAGACGAGAGCCGACTCGTCGTGCTCGAAATCTTCCGGGCTCTGGAAGGTCGCCGCGCCGTACGTGGCCGCCGTCGCCACTCGCACCGAACGGCCCAGCCACGTGGAGAGCGCCCCGTCCAGTCGTGACCCCTCGCGAAACTCTGACCCGTCGGGTAGTCGCACACTGAGGACGCCTGAGAGATAGCACGCGGACGCCTCGAGCAAGCGGCCCTCGCGCTTCGCCGAGAGAATCGTCCCGGACTCCACGTCGAGCACGCCAAAGGACCGGTCGCCCACCACGCCCGTGGCGTCACAACGCAGCTCGCTCAGACTCTCGCCCTGCATTGACTTCACGGGAAAGCGCCAGAGCGACACGATTCGCGCCGGGGCGAGAGCCTCTTGGTCGAGCATTGACGAAAGCCTAACGAAGAGGAAATCTCACCCGCCGGCGTCCCGCTATCGGGGGGCTGTAACGCTTTGCCCGGAGGCCTGGACGGTAGAGGAGACGGATGTCTGAGGTACTAGTGCCACGCCGCGCGCGTGGGCCCAGGAGGAAGCCACGTATGAAGAGGTTGATAACGAAGTTGGTCCTACCCGCCGCGTTGGTGTTCGGCGCGCTCGGCGCCAGTGCGATCGCCACCACTCCCGCCTTCGCGTTGGAAAAAAGCCACGCGACGATGGCCACCAAGACCTGGCACGGCAAGGTCGACAAGTTGAACGCCCCCATGGGTACGACCGAGTCGTTCAGCATGACCGTTGACATGAAGGTGTACGTCGTGCACTACGACAGCATGACCCACTGGGTCATGGGCTCGAAGAAGAACTTGAAGAAGGGTGCGCTCGTCACGGTGACCGGAACGCTGAGTGGCACGACCATTACCGCGGCGAAACTGAGCGCTTAGCAACTTCTTATGCTGACAGCAGGGCACCTCCCCGGGTCCTGCTGTCAGTATGGAGGTGCGACGCGCGACGCCGGCAAAGTGAGAGTCAGATGAAGAGTACAGACGGCCCCGCCAAGCGAGTACCCGTCGGGAGAAGGGTCTTTCTCGGCGTCGCCGCCCTGGGCGCCCTCGGCGTCGCCTTCGGGGCGAGCGTCCAGAACTTTCTAGGTAACGCCTTCGGGTCCGGCCTCGGGGGACTGCTGCCGGGCGGCGACCGATTTCGGATCTACTCCATCACCGGCACGTTCCCGAAGATCAAGGACAGCGACTATCGACTGAGAGTCACCGGATTAGTAGAACGACCCAAGATCTTTACGCTGGACGATCTGAAGGCGATGCCGTCCACCTCCTTCGTCAAGACGTTCCAGTGCGTCACCGGCTGGCGGGTACCCGATGTGGCCTGGGAGGGCGTTCTCCTCTCTGACCTCCTGGACGCCGTCGGGGTCAAGCCCGAGGGTCGGGCCCTCACTTTCGAGTCCTACGACCGCGCCGACACCGAGAGCTTGACCATCGACCAAGCCCGCCTGCCCGACGTCATGGTGGCGTACAAAATGCTGGGGGCGCCCGTGACCACTGAACACGGAGGGCCGGTGCGACTGTACGTCGCCCCCATGTTCGGCTACAAATCGCTCAAGTGGCTCTCAGCCATTCGCGTCGTCGAACAAGAACAGCTGGGCTTTTGGGAACAAAACGGCTATCCCGTGAACGGGTGGCTCGACGGCGCGACCGGGCCGACCGATCCCGATCCGAGCCTGCAGTAATGTCCGCGTCGCTCACCCACACGACATCGATCGCGACGATGCGGGTCCTTCGTTTTGACCGCGTCCAACGTGCGGCGCACTGGGCCAACGCCGCGCTCTTTGGCGTCTTGATGTTCACGGCCATTGTGCTCTACTTCGGTTCCTTCTTCGGTCTCACGTTCCCGCGACACGTCATCGAGCAGATCCACCTCTGGTGCGGCCTAGCCCTCCCGGCCCCGCTGATCGTCTCGCTCCTCGGCCCGTGGGGGCGCAGCATGCGCCAGGACGTTCGCCGTATCAACTACTGGACCAAGAGTGAGATCCGCTGGCTGCGCACATTGGGACGATCGCCTCTCGAGGCCGACAAGTTCAACCCCGGACAAAAGCTCAACGCCATCTTCGTGGCGGTGGCGATCTTGGTCATGATCGTGACCGGATCGATGTTGCAGTGGTTCAGGTTCTTCTCGGTGGATCTGCGACAAGGGGCGACCTTCGTTCATGACGTCTTCGCGCTGGCGATCTTCGTGGTCGTGGCCGGTCACATCTACATGGCCCTCACCCATCGCGACTCGCTGCGCTCAATCTTCACGGGATGGGTTAGCGCGACCTGGGCCAAGACCCACGCCCGCGCGTGGTTCAACGAAGAGACGGCGACCGGTGAAGCGACCAGCGAGAACTGAGTCGTGGTAGGGACGGTACACTTCCTCGCAATCGTGGCCGCGACGGTTCGTTGACCTCGCGACTAAGAAGGCGTCGGCGCAACGCGAAGGAGGTCCGATGGAACGTCCCTTTACCCACGTCGCTCCCAACGGGAAACTGCGCATGGTCGACATCACTCACAAGCGCCCTTCGCAACGCACCGCGCTGGCTCGCTGTTTGGTCGTGACGGATACGGCGCTCTCCACGCTTGAGCGGCGCGACGACGACTTTGATCCGGTGCACGTGGCCCGTCTGACGGGTGTCTTCGCCGCGAAGAAAACAGCGGACATCATTCCTCTCTGTCACACTCTCAATCTGAGTGACATCGACATCGAGGTCCACGAGCGTAGAGGAGGCATTGAAGTATCCGCCACGGTGAAAGCCACCCAGAGCACCGGCGTCGAAATGGAAGCGCTCACCGCCTGCGCCCTCGCCGCCCTCAGCATCTTGGACTCGCTCAGGGTCGCGGACCCGCACGCACGCATCGACGAACTGGTGCTCTTAAAGAAAGAGGGTGGCAAGTCGGGCGACTGGGGGCGGAACGTCGATCCGACGCAGAGCACCACGAAGCGTCGCGCAAAACGAAGTGGCACTCGCTAGGGAGCGTTGTTGTCGATCCGTTATCCATCAAATACCGGTCTCGTTAGACTCGCCGTCAGTGGTCAACCTGGCTTTCTTCAACTGGCTCCACGCGAACGCCCGTGATATCTGACGTGGAGTTCACCGAGCAACGTCGAGTCGCGGTGTCCGTGCGTCCGCATCACCCCGGCGCGGGACTCCCCCGCGTGGAGAGGGACCGCGACCCCGTCACGATGCCCCTCGAGGGTCCCCTTCGTGATCGCTACGGACGAGTTCACGACGACCTTCGAATATCGGTGACCGATCGCTGCAATCTGCGCTGCGTCTACTGCATGCCGGAAGTGGGCATGACGTTTCAACCGCCTTCGGCTTTACTCAGCTTTGACGAGATCGTTCGCGTCGCTTCTCTCGCTTACTCCCTCGGCGTACGTTCTCTGCGCTTGACGGGAGGCGAACCACTGGTGCGCAAGAATCTTGCCTCGCTGGTCGCGCGTCTGTCGCAGATTGGCTTCGACGATCTCTCGATGACCACCAATGGGATGCTCCTGGCGCCGCTCGCGCGGTCCTTGGCCGAGGGCGGGCTGACACGAGTGAACATCAGTTGCGATTCGTTGCGTCCCGAGAGGTTCAACGCGATTCGCCGACGAGGGGACTTAGCCACGGTGCTCGCCTCGATGGACGCCGCCGAAGGAGCCGGGCTCTCCCCCCTGAAGGTGAACGTGGTCATCCTGCGTGGCGTCAACGACGACGAAGTTCTGGACTTCGCCTCCTTCGCGCGCGAGACGGGACGGGTCGTTCGCTTCATCGAGTTCATGCCCTTGGACGCGCAGGGAGCGTGGGACAACTCTCAACTCGTCCCCGGACACGAGATCTACGAACGAATCTGTGCGCGCTGGCCGCTCGAGAAGGTGGACGCCGACTCGTCGGCGCCGGCCGAGCGATTCAGATTCAGCGATGGTGGCGGCGAAATCGGACTTATCTCCTCGGTCTCCGAGCCGTTCTGTGGCACGTGCAATCGACTCCGTTTGACCGCCGACGGGGCGATACGAAACTGCCTCTTCTCCGATGACGAACTGTCGGCGCGCGATCTGATGAGAAACGGCGGCAGCGACGACGACATTTCGTTGCTGCTGCGAAGGGCCGTCTGGCAGAAGTACCCCGGTCACGCCATCAATGAACCAGACTTCTTGCGCCCGGCGCGCTCCATGTCGATGATCGGTGGCTAACGCCACGAGATCGTAACCCCCGTGACTAGTGTTTGGCCATGGTGAAGTACCGGGCGTCCCAGGCCGCCGAGCTGTTGGGTGTCAGCACCGACACGATACGGCGATGGGCCGACGCGGGGCGCGTGAAGGCCTCACTCGGTGAGGACGGCAAGCGATACTTCGACGGCGTGGACCTCGCGGCGGCGGCCGTGGCCGCGAACGCAACCCTCACGCCCACGAGTCCCCGCGCTCAGTCTGCTCGTAATCGCTTCGTCGGGATCGTGACCAAAGTGACGAAGGACAAAGTCGTGGCCCAAGTTGAGATCCAAGCAGGCCCGCACCGAATTGTCTCGGTCATAACGCGCGAGGCCGCCGACGAGCTGGCGCTGGCCCCCGGGGTCGTCGTCGATGCCGTCATCAAGGCCACCAACGTCAGCGTGGAGATTCCCACTACGTATTAGTTCTCCGCGATTAGTGAGAGACGGCGGCCTCGGCGACAGATAGCGAGGCCGTGTCGGCGGGCCAAAAGCGAGATCGCCTCAGTGTCGAGTTCGATGCGGCACCGACCTCCTATTTCGATGCCCACGGCGTCGCGTGTGCGAGAGCGAAGCACCGCACCGTTTCCGCAGACGAGCACCAGGTCGTACGCTCGCCCGGTGTCGGCCACGTCTCGGAGCGTCCCGTACAGCCACGAGGGCGAAGTCATGGGCGTGGGAGAGTCCGCGCCGAAGATGACGACGCGTTCGGGCGAAATACTCCAGAGCACCTCGGTCCCCGGCGCGAGATCGGTCCGGGGGATGGCGAGACTCGCGTCGACGTACGTCATCGACGTGCTCGAGGTCAGGGTCGCGTGATTAAAGTTCTCCACGCCGATCAGCCTCGCCACCTCGGGCGACAACGGCCGCGTGAAGACCGAGCGACTGGTGCCGGACTGTAACAGGGCGCCCTCGCTAATGACCATCAACTCGTCGGACAGGTACGCCGCTTCGTCGGGGTCGTGAGTCACCAGCACGGTCGCGAGACCAGTCTCCAGCTGTAGCGTTCGAAGTTCACGGCGAAGCTCCATCCGTACCGGTAGGTCGAGCGCGGAGAATGGTTCATCGAGCAACAAGACGCGCGGTGAGCGACACAAGACCTGCGCCAAACCCACGCGTTGACGCTGTCCACCGGAGAGCTGGGAGGGAAGGCGCGACTCCAGACCGCGAAGCCCGAGGTGGTCGATCCAATACTGCGCTAGCTCGGGCGTCACGCCCTCGGCGAACATCAAGTGACGCCACACCGTGAGATGAGGAAAGAGCGAAAAGCCCTGGGCCACGTAGCCGACGACCCGTTGTTCGACAGGCAGATATTGGACCGACTCTTCGCCATACCACACCGGGCCGGGGCCCGGTCCGGAGAACCCCGCCAGACATCGAAGCAGCGCCGACTTTCCCGAGCCCGACGGTCCAAGAACCCCCAGGTGCGCCGAGCGCGCCTCGCGCCGGAGGGAGAGGTGGAACGTGCCGAGGTGGTGATCGATCTCGAAGCGAACGGGGGCGCTTACCACGCGCGCCGGTGTACGAGGCACCGCGTCGATCGTGGGGCGGCGGTGCGGTGCGCGAAGCTTCACCCGACTGATCACCACCACCACCACCGCCACCGCAAGGGCGAAGGCGGTGGGTGCCAACGTGGTCGGCAGACCTCGTCCGCTGAACTGGTTGTACGTATAGATGGGCAGAGACGCGGGGTTGTAGGCCAGGATCACCACGGCGCCGTACTCACCAAAGGCCCGAAGCCAGGTCAACAGCATCCCCGCGCGGATGCCCGGCCCGGCGCCGGGCACCGCTACCTGCAAGAAGTTCGAAAGGTCGGAGTGCCCGAGGGTCTTCGCCACGTCCAAGAGGCCCTGGTCCACTCCCGCGAAGGCCGCCCGAGCCGCCACGATCAAGAAGGGCGCGGAGACGAAGGTCATGGCGATGACCACCCCGATCATGGAGTCAGTGAGTCGCTCCCCCGACAGTTGTCCGAGGAAGGTGTAGGGCCCGACTAAGTACACCAAGACGATGCCGCTCATGAGGGGCGGCAGAGCAAGAGGAATCATCACGATGACCCCGATGACAGAAGCCACTCGCCCGTTTGATCGAGCGAGTCGATAGGCAAGGGGCACGCCCAAGAGGGTGACCAGCGCCAACGAGATGGTCGCCCCGCAGACCGAGACCCACAGCGCGGGAAAGAGTCCGGGCGCATGGAATCCCCTTTGTGGTGACGTGACCAGTCGTACGGCGAACGCCGCGAGCGGATAGCCCAAGTAGAGGACGATCAGTCCGGCCAACCACGTCAAGGGGCTTTTCAGCGCCCCCGCCTTGTTCACGGCGCGGTGGTCGTAGTGGTCGTGGAGGAGGTCGTGGTGGTGGTCGCGCTCGACGAGGCGCTAAACGTGCGCGGCGGCCGGAGAGGGGTAACGCCGTACTCCTTCAATATCTTCTGGCCCTTGACGCCGAGAAGAAACTTTACGAAGGCCTTGGCCGCGGCGGCGTGGGGGGCTCGATTGAGAATCGTCACGGTGTACTGGGCGCTGAGGTGGGTTCCCACCAGCGGCACCGTCTTGAGGTTGGCGGCGTCAGCCTCAACTTGGTAAAAGAAACCGGCGTCGAGTTGACCGGCCTGAAGCTCGCCCACCAGCGCCGTCTCTTCGAAGATGTTCGAGGGCGACGTGGCGAGGGCGTTCAAGGACGGCTCGTCGTAGCTCAGCGCCACGCCGGTCATGGCGTCAACGGCTAGAACGCCCTTGGGGTCGGTGGTCGGGTCGGTGCGCCCCAGCAGGAAGCCGGGCAGGTCCACCACCTGGTACCACGGTCTGGTCCGTAAGTCCTTGGCGAACTTCGAGGCCGAGTTGTACCCGAGCACGAGCGGCGATTGGCCGAACTCCTGGTACGACGAGACCCAGTTTCCGTTGGCCGTGCCTTCCAGGCCAACGTCCGCGCTCGGCGACGCGCTGATAAACACGTCTCCCACCTGGGTTCCACCTTGGATTTCGCTGGCCAACGCGGTCGAGCCATTGGAGAAGCCGCTCACCGTATAGCCCGTGGCTCGATGGAAGGCGGGGTCGATCTGCTGCTCCATTACGTCGAGAAAGGACCCGGCGTAGAGAACGTCCACGGTCCCCGACGCCTTGGCTCGACTAGACGCGCTCGCCGAGGCGTCCGGGATAGAAGTGACGGCGAGTCCGCCTACTCCGAGTACCGTCGCTGCGAACGTTGCCGCCAGTCGCGAGCGTCCACTAACACGAGATGAGTCGCGGGGCATAGTCTCAACCTCCAAAGAAATTGCATTTACAGTACCAGTAGAGATATTTCCACGCAGAACACGCTACTCAAGAGGTTCGATGCCGCATCTGCGTGACCAATCTGCGAACCGATGTGGCACAATCTTCGACGTCGGGACTGGGTGCGTCGGGCGACGCGCGCCAGGGGAACACCTAGCCTTGGGGCGTGAAACTCGAAGCCAAAGTTGTCACGGTCTCGGAGTCAGTCGCGGATCAGACGAGAGCGGATCGCTCGGGTGACGTCTTGGTCGCGTTACTCGTCGAGTCTGACTTCAGCGTGGTCGAGCGAGTCGTCATCCGCGACGGGGCCGAAAACGTGGCGCGCACGCTTCGCCGTCTTTCTGACGACTTCACCGGCCTCGTCGTCACCACCGGTGGCACCGGCTTCGCCCCGAGTGATCAAACTCCCGAGGGAACCCGCCTCGTCCTCGAGCGTGAGGCGCCCGGCCTCAGTGAAGCGATGCGGGCGGTCAGTCCTTTGGGCCGTCTCTCGCGGGGTGTGGCTGGCACGGTCGGGACGGCCCTGATCCTCAACCTTCCAGGATCGCCTTCCGGTGTCCAGGAGAACTTCGCCGCGGTCAGTGACGTACTGGCACATGCTCTCGATCTCCTCGCCGGTGGCCGTCCCCACTAGCCACGGCTCACACCGCCTGTCGATCAAGAGCCGGTGGCGAGCATCGTCTCGGCGCTCGAGAGCACCTGAAGAGGCGACGGTAGGATGAGGCGAATGCCGTCGACGCCGCCCTCCGATTGGGTCCTGGTTTCGTCGGAGGCGCTTTCACAGGAGACTCTCGTCGCCTGGGCGACCCGGCCCAACTGCGGGGCCATTGTCACCTTCAGTGGAATCGTGCGCGACCACTCTCGGGCGCGATCGAACGTGACCGCGCTGGAATACGAAGCAGAGACCGAGTTGGCCGAACGACGGATGCGCCAGATCGTGGCCGAGGCCCGCACGAGATGGCCCGACCTCGAAGCGGTCGCGCTCCACCACCGGGTGGGCCGGGTGGCTCTGTCGGAGCCCACCGTCCTGGTAGCGGTCTCCTCGCCCCATCGCGACGACGCCTTCGACGCGGCGCGGTTTTGTATCGATACGTTGAAGAGAAGCGTGCCCATGTGGAAGCGCGAGTACTGGCCCGGCGGATCGGCCTGGAGCGAAGAGACCTCGCCGCTCCTCGACGTGGGCGACTCATGATCACGATCGACGAAGCGCGCCACTTCGTTCTCAAAGACCTCAGCGCCCTCGCACCACGAGACCTTGCGCTCCCCGACGCTCTCGGGTGCGTCTCCGCGGCGGTGGTACTCGCCACCGAGCCGTCACCACGTTTCGCGAACTCCTCCATGGACGGCTTCGCGCTGCGTGCCGACGACACGGCCGATGGCAGAGCGCGTCTGCGGATCACCGACTCGATCTTTGCGGGCGACTCCAGCGACGTTCATGTTTCGCCCGGCGAGGCGATGAGAATCATGACGGGCGCGCCACTCCCCCCTGGCGCCGACAGCGTGTGCATGCGCGAACTCGCCACCGTCGAGGACGACGGAACCACGGTCGTGATTGAGCGTCCCGTCGCTCTCGGTCAGTTCGTTCGGCGGGTGGGAGACGACTTTGGCGAAGGACAGCCTCTCCTGGAACCGGGAGACGAGTTCGAACCCGCGCTGCTGGGCGTCCTGGCCAGTCAAGGGGTGTCTCGAGTGATGGCACATCCGCGACCCCGGGTCGGCGTGCTCTCTACCGGCAACGAGCTCTCGGACGAGGCTGGTCCGCTAGCCACGGGAAAGATACGCGACGCCAATCGGCCGTCGCTCCTCGCGTCACTTCGCCAGTCGGGCTTCGAGCCCGTCGACCTGGGGGTGGTAGGTGACACCAAAGAGGAGATCGCTGAGGGCTTTCTTCGGGGCATCGCTACCTGCGACGCAGTCATTTCAACTGGGGGGGTCAGCGTCGGTGACGCCGACTTCGTGAAAGTCATCATCGCTGAGCTGGCCGGGGGGACCGCTCGGTCGATGCAAGTCGCCGTGAAACCAGGCAAGCCGTTCGCCTTCGGCATCGCGACCTCGAACGGCACGCCGCTCTTTGGGCTCGCGGGAAACCCCGTGTCCACCCTCGTCGGTTTTGAGGTTTTTGTGCGTCCCGCACTGCGCCGTCTGGGCGGCCATCGGGTGCTCGATCGTCTGACCCTGAACGGCGTGCTTGACCTGGCGATGCCTCGAACGCCCGACGGCCGGGTGCACCTGGTTCACGTGGTGGGTCGAGTCCACGACGACGGCCGACTGCACGTCGAGCGCGTGGCTCGCCACGCGTCGCACCTTCTCAACGCCGTCGCCGAGTCCAACGCCCTCGTCGTCCTGCCCGATGGCGACGGGGCTGCCCTTGGCGATGACGTGCGAGTAATTGTTCTCGATCCCGATCGATTGAGTCGCGACTGAGATGGCTCGACTCGTTCTGCTTGGCCCCGCGCACGAGGCGGCGGGAACGAAGCACGACGTCGTGGAGGCGCCTTCGCTCGCCGCGGTCCTCGACCTGGCCGTCGAGCGTTACGGCCTCGAGTTCGAGGCTGTTCTCAAGGTGAGTCAGGTGTGGGTCAACGGAGAGCCGGCCGCGGGCGACACTCTGGTCGGTACCGAAGACCAGATCACGGTTCTCCCTCCCGTTTCGGGTGGTTAGGAGAACACTGACGAGCCGCCGTCAGCCCCCGGCCATCGCGCCAATCACGAAGAAGGGCTCCCTCCCCGTCGCGACCGCTTCCGGTAGCGCTGTGTCGATGGGTTCGAGCGACAGGTCTTCCTGGCAGGCGTAGAACCGTACGAACTTTCGGCGTTGGCCCGTTCGCGGATCGCGAATGGTTCCGAGCAGCATGGGGTAGCGGCTCTCCAGCGCGTCGATCACGGAGCTCGGCGTCGCCGTGGTGTCGAGGTCGATCTCCACCTCCCCGTGCACGTGGGCGAGCGTCTTGAGATGGGCCGGTAAGACCACCCGAATCATGCCAACGTCTGTACTTCCACCGAGAGCACGGCCGGAAGATCGCGCACGAGGGGCTCCCACGAGTCACCGGCGTTCGACGAGGCGTAGACCTGTCCCCCGGTCGTGCCGAAGTACACGCCGCACTCGTCGAGTGAGTCAACGGCCATGGCGTCGCGCAGCACGTCGACGTAGCAGTTCTCTTGGGGCAGGCCTTTGGTGAGGGGTTCCCACTCGTTGCCGCCACTACGACTGCGATAGACGCGCAGCTTTCCTTCGGGCGGGAAGTGCTCAGAGTCACTGGTGATGGGCACCACGTAGACGGTCTCGGGCTCGTGCGCGTGGACGTCGATGGCAAAGCCGAAGTCCGAGGGGAGGTTGCCACTCACCTCGACCCACGAGTCACCGGCGTTGTCGCTGCGCATCACGTCCCAGTGCTTCTGCATGAACAGCACGTCGGGGCGCGAGGGGTGCAGCGCGATGCGGTGCACGCAGTGGCCGACCTCGGCGTTCTCGTCGGGCAGACCTTCGGAGTGAAGGCCGTGGTTGATGGGACGCCAGGTGTCGCCGCCGTCGTCGCTTCGAAACGCGCCGGCCGAGGAGATGGCTACATAGATCCTCTGGTGGTCCTTCGGGCTCACGATGATGGTATGCAGACACATGCCACCGGCGCCCGGTTGCCACGACGGCCCCGTACCGTGTTCGCGCAGCCCCGAGAGCTCCGTCCACGTCGCGCCGGCGTCGCTCGAGCGAAAGAGAGCGGCGTCCTCCACCCCGGCCAACACGGTGTCGGGATCACTGAGGGAGGGCTCTAGGTGCCAGACCCGTTCGAACTCCCACGGGTGGGGCGTCCCGTCGTACCACTGGTGCGTGCCGGGCACGCCGTCGTAGAGAAACTGGTTGCCCACCGGTGCCCAGGTGAGGCCCCCATCGTCGGAGCGCTGGATCAACTGACCGAACCACCCGGTGGACTGGGAAGCGAAGATCCGATTGGGCTCGACCGGCGATCCCTTGAGGTGGTAGATCTCCCAACCCCCGAAGAAGGGACCACTCACGTCCCAGTCGCGGCGCGTGCCGTCGGATCTCAGGATGAAGGCACCTTTTCGCGTTCCGACCAGTACCCGAACTCCACTCATGGGGCCTCCTTCGCGTGGCCTCAGCGGCCGTCGCGCCCAGACTACTGGTGGCGAGCCAGCGCGTCGAGGAGATTTGGGACTACGTCGCCGGGCGAAGGGCGACGTGACACGACACGAAGTGGCCGTCGTCCTTTTCTGCCAGCGTCGGTGCGATCTCTCGACAGACCTCTTCCACCAACGGGCAGCGAGGAGCGTAGGGGCATCCCTCGGTGACGTCGGCGATCTGCACCTGCATGGGCACGTCGCCACTGACGGTGCGAGAACGCTCGTGTTCGGGATCGGGAATCGGAATGGCCTCTTCCAACGCCGTGGTGTAGGGGTGCAGCGGGGTATCGAAAACGTGGTCGTACCGGCCGAACTCCACGACCTTGCCCAAATACATCACCGCGATCTGATCGCTGATGTGTCGCACCATCGAGAGGTCGTGACTGACGAAGAGGTAGGTAAGGCGAAGTTCGTCTTGGATGCGCACCAGCAGATTGACGATCTCCGCGCGTACCGACACGTCGAGCGCCGACGTCGGCTCGTCGAGTACCAGAATCTCCGGCTCGACCGCCAAGGCGCGCGCGACGGCCACGCGCTGAGCCTGTCCACCCGAGAGTTCGTGGGGGTAGCGCGCGGTGAAGCGTCCCGTGAGTCCGACCATCGCGAGAAGTTCAGAGACCCGGCCTTCCACCTGGTCTTGATGAAGGCCGTGAACGTGCAGCACTTCTTTGAGAGCCTTCTCCACCGTGAGTCGGGGGTCCAGCGAGGAAAAGGGGTCTTGAAAGACGAGCTGGATCTTTCGCGCGAGCGAGCGGTTGTCGCCGTGCTCGCGCAGTCGCACGGACTCTCCGTTGATCTGGAGCGTTCCCGAGGTGGGTGCTTCGAGGCCAACCAGGAGTCGCGCCAACGTCGACTTTCCACACCCGCTCTCTCCCACCACGCCGAAGGTCTCACCTCGCTCGAGGGTTAGTGAGACGCCGTCCAACGCCACGACTCTTCTTCGACCGCGGCGACCGCCGTAGACCTTCGCGAGGTTCTCGGCTTGAAGGACGACGTCTACCATTCGGACGGATCTCTCCAGCACGCGGCTTTGGAGCCGCTGCCCCGCTCCATGAGCCGGGGCTCTTCCTCCGAGCACTTCGCAATGACGTAGGGGCAGCGAAAACGAAAAGGGCATCCGGCAGTGAGTTGCGTCGGATCCGGCGGAGTACCGCCGATCTGGTGCAACGGGGTGCGATGTCCCGTCTCGGGTCCGGGCAAGGAGGCGAGCAGCGCCTTGGTGTAGGGATGAGTGGGTCGCTCGAAGAGTTCCAGGGTCGAGGCGCTCTCGACGATGCGTCCGGCGTACATGACGACCACGTGATCCACCAGACTGGCTACGACACCGAGGTCGTGAGTGACCCAGAGAACGGCCATCCCGGCAGTGGCCTGCAGTGAGGTCACGAGTTCAAGAATCTGGCGCTGAATCGTGACGTCGAGCGCGGTCGTCGGTTCGTCGGCGATCAAGACTCGCGGCGATGTCGAGAGCGCCATGGCGATCATGACGCGCTGGATCATGCCGCCCGAGAGCTGGTGGGGAAACGACTCGCGCACTCGCTCGGGATCGGCCAGACCGACTTGCAACAGTACTTCCGTGGTGCGCTCTTTCGCCCCTTCGTGCGAAAACCCGTGGGCCCGCAGGGTCTCTTCGATCTGGCTGCCGACCCGCAGCAGCGGGTTCAGCGAACTCATGGGGTCTTGGTAGACCATGGCGACCTCGCCCCCGCGCACTTCGCGAAGACGTCGATCGCTCACTGTGGCCAAGTCCTCGCCATCGAGCAGAATCTCTCCGCCCAGGACACTCAGCGGCGGGCTCGCTAGCAGTCGCAAGACCGCCAGCATGGTGAGGGTCTTGCCCGAACCACTCTCACCGACAATGCCGAGCTTCTCTCCCGTCGTCACGTCGACGCTCACGCCACGGACGATCTCCTCCGTGCGCCGACGCGACTTGATGCCGATTCGAAGATCGCGAATGGAGAGAAGGGCGTCGCTCAAGTGGTGGCCTTGGCGTCGATCAGGTTGTGCACGACTAACGACGTGGGACCTTCGTCAACGACGAGAGAGCGCACTGACTGGCGACCGGGCACGATGGAGCCGAGAATGCTGTCGCGGCGCGCTCCGGTGCACGAGGCTATGGCGCCGGACAGACCATCGACGGTGAGGAAACCGATGAGCGCAAAGAGCATTGCCTCCTTGGCCGCTTCGGGCAGGCCGAAGTCGTCGATTAGAGAGATAGCGACGTGGGGAAGTCGACGAGAGAGGCCCTTCATCAGCGTGGGATTGCGCGTCCCCCCGCCGGCGCAGAACAGTTCGGTCACGCCGTACTCTTCAACCGCTCGCGCCACCGTCTCAATGGTGAGTTCGGCCAACGTGGCCAGCACGTCGTCGCCCGCGATCTCGCGATCACCCAACTTCTCGCGCAGATACCTCAGGTGGAAGTACTCCTTACCCGTCGACTTGGGAGCGGCTTCGCGGTAATACGGGTCGTTCAACAGTTCCTTGAGGAAATCCTCATTGACCCGACCACGCGCCGAGCGCTCGCCGTCGCGGTCGAAGGTCTCCGCGTCGTTCGTGAGCCAGGTGACGGCACTATCCATAAGGGCGTTCGCCGACCCGATGTCGAAGGCGATCGGCTCATTCGTCGGGCTCACGACAGTGATGTTGGAGATGCCGCCCAGATTGAGCGATCCGCGGACGTGGTCGGGATAACGACTGAGGAGAACACGTCGACCAGACTGGCCAGCGGCGCACCGTGACCACCGGCCGCGACGTCGCGACTGCGCACGTCGGCGACGATCGTCGCGCCGGTTCGCTCGGCGATCCAGGCCGGTTGCCCGATCTGAAGCGTGCCGAGCGCGCGGCCGTCTTCCACCCAGTGAAAGACCGTCTGACCGTGCGAGCAGACCACGTCGACCGCTCCGTCGAAGTACTGATCGGAAAGCAGACCCGCGACCTCGGCGAAACTGTGCCCGATCATCGTGTCGAGTCGACAGACTTCGCCGATGGTCGTGCTATTCGGAGGCAACATGCTCGCGACCCCGTCACGTATCTCGGGCGAGTACTCAATGGAGAGGTGTCCGAGCAGGTCGGCCGTGACCACCCGGTCGACGAGCGACAGTTCGACGGCCACCGCTTCGATGGCGTCGAAGGAGGTGCCGGAAATGATTCCCACTACTTTCATGAACGTGTCCTTGTCCTGGGGTCCGAGGCGTCGCGTAGTCCGTCGCAGGAAGTTAAAGCCGATCACCGCGAGCACGATGACCAGAGACGGCCCGGCCAACGTCCACCACGCCACGCTGGCCAGCGAACTCGAGTCCGCGACCATCTCGCCAGCGAGGCTGGGCGGCGGAGGGCCGAGTCCGAGGAAACTCAAGCTCGCTTCGGCCAAGATGGCCCACGCCAGCGCCAGGCTGGTCTGGACGGCAATGACGCCCGTCACGTTCGGCAAGATGTCTGCAAACAACAGTCGAACACGCGAGTAGCCCAGGACTGACCGGCGCGTACGAAGTCCGATTCTCGCAACGCCAAGACCGGACTACGCACGACACGCACAAAGATGGGCACCCACCCAACCCCGATAGCAATGGAACTATCGAAAATGCCGGCCCCAGCGCGGTCACGATGGCCAGGGCAAACAGCACGGTCGGTATGGCGAAGATCATGTCGGTGAAGCGCATGATCACGGCCGACGTCCACTTGCCGAAGAATCCCGCGATGATGCCGCCGAGACTGCCGATGACACCGGCAATGAGACCGAGAGAAAAGCGATCTCCAGCGAAACGCCGAGACCCTGTAGGGCGTTAGAGAAAACGTCGCGGCCGTACTGGTCGGTGCCCATGGGGTGCGCCCATGAGATTCCCTTGAGGGCCGCGTTCGGATACTGGGCGGCCGGGGCATAGGGCGTGAGGCCGGCCATGCCGAGAACGCCCGCCACCAAGATAACGCCGACGATGATCATGCCGAGGCGACCGTTACGACTGCGCCAGACCGCCCCGACCCAGCCACGATGGCGAACGACGAGCTCCTGGTCGAGGCCTAGGAGAGCGTCAATGGGTGACGGTACGGCGTCGATGCTCATCGTTTCCTCTTCGTGGATCAATGAGGGTGTAGCAGAGGTCAACCAGCATGTTGACGATCACGAAACCGGCCGCGAAGACCAACGTCACGCTCTGCACCACAGGGAAGTCGCGGCTCCGATGGCGGTGATCAACAGTCTCCCCATACCCGGCAAGATGAAGATCTGCTCGATGATGACGGTGCCTCCCAGGAGATACCCGAGCGAATACCTGACATGGTGAGCACGGCCGTCAGCGCGTTCAGGAAAATGTGTCGCCACATGAACGAGCGACGCGAGACGCCTTTGCCCAGAGCAGTTCGCCGAAATTCGAGTTCTGAACTTCCAACGCCGCGCGGTGGTGCGAAGGATGGCCGCACCGATGCCGAGGCTTAAGACGAGCGCAGGGAAAATGATCTGTTGAAAGTTGAGCCAGGGATTCGTTGCCACGCCCACGAAGGGGAGCGACGAAGGGAAGTAGTGAAACTCAAGGACATGAACACCACCAGCACCGTGCCCAAGATGAAAGTCGGAATGGCCAGACCAATCACAGAGACCGCTTGACCGAGGTCGGTCTGCCAACGACCTGCGTGCAAGCCACTCCACATGCCGAAACCCACACCGATGAGAACCCCAATCAACATGGCGAAGAAGGCCAACTCCAGGGTCACCGGAAGTGCGGTCCCAATCAGGGTGCTGAGCGGAACGAGAGACGAGACTCACCCCGAGGTTGCCGGTCAGGGTGGCGTGGAGCAGGAGAAGTATGCTGAAAGGCGGGCTGACCCACGCCGTAGTACTTATCGAGGGCCGCGATCTGGGCGTGAGTGAGGAGACCTTCACTCACGCCCAGCGAGGCCTGCACGGCGTTACCAGGCAGAAGACGTAAGACGATAAAGATGATGACCGACACGCCGATCAGCGGGACGAGCATGCTGAGAATCCGCCGCACAACGGCCAAGACAATGCTCATTGTGCGGCGGACACCTTAGCCGCTTTCTAGGACACGGAGGTGTTGGCCAGGCTTGACAACTGCGTCGTGTTGACGGGCGAGAGCGTGAATCCCTTTACCGTAGGCGACAAGGCGGCGTAGTCGTAAGAGTCGAACAGCCAGATCCACACGGCGTTGCTCGTCAGGTTCTTCGACAAGGCGGTCCAGTCGGCCTTTTGGCCGGCGGCCGTGGAGTTCTCGTCACCGGCGAGCAACAGACTCTTCAACGAACTGGAGCTGTACCCGGCGGGAACTGCCAGGTCCGCACCGGCGCCGAAGTAGCGGCCGTACATGACGTAGGGGTCTGGGTCCGCGCCGTTCTCGGCGAAGGCCGCCTGGAACTTACCCTTCAGCCAGTCCTGAATGTAGGCGTTGGAGGCCAGGTTCTGGATGTTCATCTTGATGCCCACCTTGGCGAGCTCGGACTGCATGGCGATCGCTTGCGCGGAGCTGGTGGAGTCGAGATCCGTCGAGGTGATCGCGGTGAACGAGAAGCCCTTGGGCATTCCGGCCAGTTTCAGGTACTTCTTGGCCTGAGTCAGGTTCTGGGTAGGGCAGACCGAAGATACTGGGTTCGAAGCGTACGGCCCGAGCGGTACGGGGCCTACGACCTTGCCCTTCCCGAACACGGCGTCTTGGAGGATCTGCGCGCGATTCGTGGCGCAGGCAATAGCCAGACGGGCGTCCTTGTTGGCGAGCACGCCGTGGTGGTCCTGGAGCTGCAAGGGTACGACAGGTCGAGCACGCCCTGCTCTGGGTAACTCTTAGGAATCGAGTTCACGACGGTCGGCTGAGAGAGCAGTCCCATCTGAATCGTTCCCGCTTCGAGGGCGGCCGCGATCGATCTCGGTCGGAATGGTCTCGAGCTCAACCGTGGAGAGCGACGGCTTGCCACCCCAGAAGTTCGGGTTGGCCGTCATCGTAAAGGACGTGTTCGGAACGAGGCCGAGTACTCGAAGGGTCCCGTACCTCAGGCGTCGTGGCAATGGTGCCTGCCGTTATGGCGGACGCCGGCATGATGGCCATGTTGACGGTTGGAGTCCTTCTAGCACTGAGACGTCGGGGTGACTCATCGTCAGGACGACCGTGTTGGGACCACTCGCCGCGATGTTGGTGACCGAACCAATGAAAGACGCGGAGGGGTCGGCGGTGGCTGTTGCCTGCGCAGAGTCAGCGAGGCGACAACGTCGGCCGAGGTCATCGTCGAACCGTCGTCGAACATCACACCTTGGCGAAGTTGCAACGTGAGAGTCTATTGCCGTTCGAGAAGGCCCAGCTGGTCGCCAGGTCGGGAACGATCTGTAACTTCGAGTTTTCCTGCACGAGCGTGTTGTAGATGAGCCCCAACGCCTCGAATCGAGGAAGTTCGTGACGATGTCGGGGTGGATCTTTTGAACGCTGTTCCCCGTACCGATGACGAAGGTGGAGCTAGCCGCAGACGCGCTCGATCCTTCGATGCTGGTGGAAAACAGCGCGAGTGCTTAAGGCGAGAGCCGCCGCAGCGACACCTCGCAGTCCAAAAATTCTTTTCATTACTCCCCTTTGGTTGAATGTAGAAGGCCGTTCCTGTTTGCGAGACTACAGTTGCTCTTTCGTCCAGTCAAGTCAGAACTTGTTATCATCACCCTAACAAGTGACTGTTCATAATGGCAGTAATTAAAAGGCTTTTTGTTTTCTCAGGATGTCGTTTGACCAGACCAATATGTCTTGGTAGATTACAAAAATTCACACGAATCAGGTGTGACGTTGACGGGAGAGTGTCGTGAGTGACAAACCAGCGCTGTTCGCCGACGCCCCCGTCAACGCACCCAAGTACCAAAGCGTCACGACGCCATCCTTCTGTCCATTGAAGGTCTCCCAGCCAGATCGGCCATGCCGACCGAACGCGAGCTCTGTACGACCTTCGGCGTCTCACGCGCCACCGTGCGTCAAGCGCTGGGCCAGCTCGAGATTGAGCAGCGCATCTTTCGACGTCAAGGTAAGGGAACCTTCGTGGCGAGACCGAAGATCGAGCAGAGCCTCGAACTGACAAGTCACACCGAAGGAATGCGCTCGAGAGGAATCGCACCAAGCTCCAAGTTGATCGACGTGCGACGAATACCGGCAGGAATTGATGTCGGCCTCCAGTTGGACCTCTCGCCCAAGGCCGAAGTGCTACGCATCGAGAGACTCCGCCTTGCCGACGGAGAGCCCATCGCTCTGGAGGTTCTCTTCCTCAACGCCGATCGTTTCGACGGCATCGCCTCGGCCCTGGGTGACAACGCGTCGCTCTACCAACTCCTGTCGTCGAACTACGGTGTCGAGCTCGCCTCGGCGGAGGAGACTATCGAGGCCGTCGTCGCGGAAGGCCGTGAAGCCGGTCTCCTCAAATGTCAACCGGGCATGCCGCTGCTCATGCTGTCACGACGAACACTCGACACCAAAGGACAGGTCACGGAGTTCGTGCGTTCCCTCTATCGCGGCGACCGCTACCGGTTCCAGACGGGATTGCAACGTCCGCGCCAGGGAATCTCGGCGCAGGTCAAGAGCTCCGACGACGTAATGCTGCGCAAAGCGCACGAGAGCGACGCGCGAGCGCTGGCCAGCGTGTTCATCGAAGCGTGGCGCGATGGCTATCGCGGCGTGGTGGATGACGCCATCATCGACGCGCTAAATCACACCGAGGTCGCCAGTTGGCTGGCCGACGTCGTCAAGGACACGTCCGCCACCACACTGGTCGCCGAGCGCTCGGGCGGAGAAGTCGTGGGGTTTGCCCGATTCGGTGACGACCCCGAGGATCCCTCGAACGGTCACCTCTTTGCGCTGTACGTCGCGCCGCACGCGGCGGGGAAGGGCGTCGGCCGACTGCTGCTGGAACGTGTCATCAGTGACCTCGATCCGGGATCGGGGCGAAACATCACGCTGTGGGTCTTCGAAGCCAATGAACGAGCTCAACGCCTCTACGGCGCCGCTGGCTTCGAAGTCGGCGCGCGGCGAAGGGTCGAAGAAGAGTATCGAGCCCAAGAGATCCAGATGTGTCGAGCCAACCCCGCCTCGGCGAGCCCGAACGGAAGTGTTACTCGCACTGCGGATGCGCCCGCCTGATGGGCGGTGTCGCGTCGCCTCACGTTGTCGTTGACTACACCGGGGCATCGCCGCGAATTCCCGCGACGGTTCGCGACCGTCTCACGGCAGAACTTCTCGCCACCATCGATACCTCCTTTCCCTCAGGCTTTAACCTCGCGGTCGTCGATAAGACCGAAACGCTGCTCCGCGCCTGGGGCGGCTACGCCAATCGCGTCGCGCCCGTCCTCTTGACCGAGCGCCAGACGATCTACGACCTGGCGTCACTCACCAAAGTCATCTCCACCACCACCTTGGCCTTGCGGCTAGAACAAGAAGGTCGTTGGAAGCTGAGCGACCACGTCGATCGCTGGCTTCCGGGATTCCCCCGTCACGACTTGACGATCGTTCAACTGCTCACCCACACCTCAGGGCTGATCCCCCATCAGCCGTTCTTCCACCTAGGACAGAGTCCACGCGCCATCCGTCGAGCGGTCTACGAAGAAGCGACGCGAGGTGGTGCTTCCGGGCGCGTTCTCTACAGCGATCTCAACTTCATGTTGCTCGGTTGGGCCATCGCCAACTGCTCGGGCGAGGCGCTCCAGCGTCTCTTTCGCGAGGAGGTGGCCGCGCCCTTAGGAATGGCTCACACGGGATTTCGGCCGCGAGCGCGCGATCGGGCGAAGATCGCGGCCACGGAGCTCGACGGCGATCAGCGCAACGAGCCCGCGTTGGTGTGGGGAGAGGTCCATGACGGGAACGCCTGGGCACTAGGGGGAATTGCCGGCCACGCGGGCCTCTTCAGCACAGCCGACGACATGGCTCTCTTCGTCGGCGCCCTGTTGAGTCCCCGCCACCATCCCGTGCTGACCTACGGCTCCCTCGCCAAGATGACTCGCTGTCACGCGGGCTCGCCACCCGAGGTACGCGGTCTCGGATGGAGGCTTGATCCGAAGGAGTGGGGATCTTGGCCGGAGGGCACCTACTGGCACACCGGCTTCACCGGCACGTCGCTCCTCGTCGCGCCCAAAGCCAACCTCGGCGTGGTGCTACTCACCAACGCCGTGCACCCTCAGCGACACCTCGATGAGCAGGCTGACTTTCGTACCAGGATCCATCGAATACTCGCAAGGAGCCTCGCCTAGTGGAAAATAGTGATCTCGAATTCCTAGAGCAACTCAGCACGGAGCAGGTTCGCCCGGAGCTGTCTGACTTAGACGAACTCTCTATCGATGATCTGGTCGACTTGATGTGCGCCGATGTGCGTCAACTGCCGAGCGCGCTGGTCGCGGCACACCAACAGATCGTGGTCGCGGTGACCGACATCGTGGCCGGTCTCGAACGCGGCGGCCGACTCATCTACGTCGGAGCGGGCACCGCGGGACGACTCGGCATGCTGGACGCCGCGGAGGCGGGACCGACTTTCAACGTGCGCGAAGGTCAAGTGATCGGCGTACTGGCCGGAGGAGTGGACGCTTTTGGCGTACCCCAAGAGAACGCCGAGGACGACGTCGACGGTGGTCGCCAGGCAATTCGTGATCTGGACGTCAAAGAGCACGACTGCGTGGTGGGAATCTCGGCCAGCGGGCGAACGCCCTTCGTCTTGGGCGCCATCGAGGCGGCCGCGTCACTCGGCGCGCTGACGGTCGGTATCGTTAACAACTTCAGCACGCCGCTGGCGCAGAGCGTCGATCGGCCCATTGAGGTTGTCGTCGGCCCCGAGCTCATCGCGGGTTCAACGCGCATGAACTCTGGCACCGCTCAAAAGATCGTCTTGAACGTCCTCTCCACCGCGACCATGGTGCGTCTGGGCAAGACGTACGGCAATTTGATGGTTGACCTTCGACCGACCAACGAGAAGCTTCGTGATCGTTCAGCCCGCATCGTCGCGCGCATCACGAACTCCTCCATCGAGGTGGCTCTCGACGCCCTGGTAGAGAGCGGTTGGAAGACGAAAGTCGCCGCCGCCATGATTGTCGGCCAGGTCTCGGCCGAAGACGCAGCGGAGCGACTCGCTCTCTATGGGGAACGGCTTCGCCCGACCCTGGCATCACTTCGACTCTCCTCCGGGGGCTCGAAAGGGAATGCTCACGGTTGGACTCGGCTGGGTGTCGCTTCGGCCTTCGTCAACGGAGCGGTCGTGGAGGGCGACGTAGCCATCCAAGACGGCGAAGTGGTGGCGGTAGGGCTCTCCGGTCCGGGGCGAGGCATCGCGATCGCGGGGCTCATCGACGCGCAGGTCAACGGCTCCTACGGTGTAGATCTCCTCCACGCCAGCGTCGATGACATTCTCGACATGAGTGTGGCCTTTCGCCGCGATGGGGTCATCGCATTCCAGCCGACACTCATCACGAGTGATCTCGATAAGTTGTCGCGCGCCCGCGAGAACCTACGAGAAGCCCGTCGTCGACAGCACGACGGCGCGAGAATACTTGGCGTCCATCTCGAAGGCCCCTTTCTCTCGCCGGAACGCTCGGGCACCCACCCTGTTGAGCACCTGCGAGCCCCCGACGTCGAGCTGCTGGACCAACTGCTCGAGGGCGACGACGTAGCCATGATCACGATCGCGCCGGAACTCCCAGGGGCGTTGGCGGCGATCAGCTTCTGCGTGAAGCGCGGGGTCATCGTGTCGCTCGGCCACAGCGCCGCCAACGTCTCAGAAGCTCGAGCCGGTTTCGACGCGGGTGCGACGACGGTAACTCACCTGTTCAACGCCATGGAGCCGATGAGCGCCCGAGCCCCCGGATTGGTCGGAGAGGCGCTCACCAATAGCGCCGTCACCGTGCAACTCATCGGGGATCACGTGCACGTGGCCGACGAGATGATGCTGTTGGCCTTTCGCAGCGCGCCCGGTCGCTGCGTGATCGTGAGCGACGCTCTGGCCGCCGCGGGAGCGAGCGAGTCGACGGCCCAGCTGGGCGACGTTGCCGTCACCATCGTCGACGGCGTGGCCCGACGAAGCGATGGCACGATCGCGGGGAGCATCGCCAAGTTGCGCGATGGCCTGTTCCGCTTGGGTCAGCTCGGTCTCTCGCAGAACGAAGCGATCAGCGCCGCACTCTCACGTCCGGCGAAGATGCTCGGCGTGTCAGAAATATCGACCTTGTCCCCGGGCACGCCGGCATACTTTTTCGATCGTGGGCGAGGACCTCGCGCTCGAGCGACGCATCACGCCCCGCGGCGGCGTGGACTTCGCTTAAGGCGTCAGTTGGTCAGCGTTATCTTGTTCAGCCCCGGCGGCTGGTCGATCGGTCGTTGACGCAACTCCCCGAGGCGCAGCGCCATGACCTGTCCGACCACGATGTCGATGAAGGGCGTGATCCAGTTCGGGGTCTCCAGCGGCAAAACCATCTCCACGTCGGCCAACGTTTCGCGGCGGCTCTTGGGGCGTGAGATCAAGGTCGTCATGCCGGAGTACTTGGCCCGCGCGATCAGATCGGCGGCGCTTTGATCACTGACTTCGTCGGTCAAAAGCAGCCACATCGTTGAACCGCTGCCGTTAGCGCCGATCGGGCCGTGCAAGAGATCAGGGAGCGCAAAGGCCTCGGCTCGTATTCCCGACACCTCACGAATCTTGAGGGCACACTCTTCAGCGGCGCCCAGGCCGAGCCCGCGCCCGACGACCGTCAGTCCGTCTAGCGCCAATCCCTCGAAGGCCGAGGCGACGTGCCCGAGAGCCCACTCGCTGGCCGTGCTCACCAAGGACGGCAACTCTTTCTCCCGAGGTAGTACCTCGCGCGATCCGGCGAGGGCCTGAACGAACTGCGCCGCCGCTTGCAGCGACGCGAGGAGGGTCTTGGTGGCCGCCAGTGACACCTCTTCGCCGACAAGCAGAGGAATAACGACGTCGGCCTGCTGAGCGAGCGGAGACAGCGCGTCGTTGGTGATGGCGATGGCCGGACGACCTTGCGCGCGGGCCGCGGCCAACACCGACACCACATCGGGCGACTGACCGGACTGAGAGATACCGATGACCAACGCGCCAGTGAGATGGACCTTGAGCGGATCGACGTAAAGCGACGGTGTGGCGAGTGCGCTGAGGAAGCCCAACTCTTGGCCGAGCAAGTACTGCAGATACAGGGCCGCGGCGTCCGACGATCCGCGCGCCGCGATAACGAAGTGCGTCACGCTGTCGTTCACCAACGTCGCGGCACGCTCGGCGGCAAGACGTCCCGCCTTGGCGCGCTCGTTGAGCAGTTGACCCTGCGAAAGAAACTCGCCTTCGTATGCAGTAACCACTATCGACCCTTCGTGGTAGCGCGGGAGGTCGCGAAAATCGTCATCAGCCTAACTTCGCACCTTTGATTTTTTTGCGATGCGATGCGTGACACTCTGTCCTTTTGGAGTGACATCTTTTGCTCCACGGGGTGGTACAACGTACGCCTCGGTCGATACAAAAAGTCGAGTCTTCATCGGTACGGTCGTGGCCGGGCGATTCCTTCTACTCAGATCGGGCATTGGTTCTGAGCTTGAGGTGACATCACACGTCGAGTGAGTGCGCGAGTGCGTCGTTCTGGGCCCCGCGTTCGTCGAACAGTCGATAGGGATTCAGGAGCGACTTGGGGTCGAAGACACGCTTGATCCCCCTCTCGAGCTCCAGCACGGCCGGATCAGTCAGAGCCAGGTAGTGCTCTTGCTTGTCACGGCCGATGCCGTGTTCGCCCGAGATCTGTCCCCCTAGACCCAGCCCCACCACGAAGAGTTCGCGCAGGAGCACCCTGCGCTCTTCGTCGTCGGGCAGGTAGACGGCCAAGTGAATGTTGCCGTCGCCCACGTGGCCGCATCCCGTAATCGAGGTGGCGTGTCGCGCACCGATACGAGCCACTTCTTCTAAGAATGACGGCACCGCCGAGCGTGGCACCACGATGTCCACGATCTCCTTCGCCCCGGCGTCCTTCGACACCCAGAACAGCCGTTCACGGGCTTCGATAAGACGGGCGGCCGCGTGCTCGGGCAGCACGTAGACGTCCAACGCGCCCTCGCCATCGAGCAGCGTTCCGAGATCGACGATGTCTGTCTCTAACTGTTGCGAGGTTCGCGTCTCGAGAACCACGATGAGGTAGGCCAGCGCTCTCTCGGCGACGGACTTCTCCACCCCGAGTTCCAGCGAGGCCGCCGACGTCACGGCGGACATGGTGCGCACGTCGAGATACTCCAGCATCGAGGGCTGCAAACCAGAGGCCACGAGCGTCGGCACCACGCGGGTAATCGCGTCGAGTGAGGCGAAGGGTACCAGAATCGTGGCGGCGTGAGCCAGGACGGGCGAGAGTTTCAAAGTGACTTCGGTCACCAGCGCCAGCGTGCCTTCGCTACCGATGACCAGTTGGGTGAGGTCGTAGCCCGACGAGGACTTGACGACCGGTCCCCCGGTGCGCACTACCGAGCCGTCGACGAGCACGAGTTCGAGGCCCAGCACGTGCTGACGGGTCACACCGTGTCGCACCGCGCGCATTCCCCCCGCGTTGGTGTTCACGTTGCCCCCGATTGAGCCGGACAGCTCGCCCGGATAGACGGGGTAGCGAAGGCCACTCGGTGCGAGATACTCGTTCAGTTCTCGCAGCGTCAGACCGGGCTGCACCACCACGACGTGATCGTTGGTATCGAGTCGCAGTACCTGACTCATCCGCTCGAAGCTGACCACGAGTCCGCCCGCCACCGGCGTCGCGGCGCCGGAGAGGCCGGTCCCCGAGCCCCGGGCGGTAATGGCGAGGTCGTTGGCGTTAGCGATCGTGGCGATAGCGGCGACCTGTTGCGTGCTCGTGGGTCGCAGTACCGCGAAGGGTTCGACGTGGGAGACGTGCAGCGACTCATCGTGGAGATCGTCGAGGTTGTGATCGGGGTAGAACGTCGCGGCGTCGCTGCCGACGATGGCCACCAGTTCGTCGCGCAGGTTCTCAGAGGTCATCGCTGGCACGTTATCGCCATGAGGGACCGCGTCTCGCGGACGAGGGTCGGGGCCACCACGCCCCGACCCTCGCGCTGGCGGGTGTGGCGTCCCCCGCGTCATCGAGATGCGCATGAGCTAACACCGTGAGAAGATTTGCCATGGCCCCGGCTCTCATCGTTAGCGTGCCCGACCGGGCCATGGTGCGAGCGCTCGAGGCGCTTGGCGGCGTACCCGACGGGGTGGAGTTCATCGACTGGGATCTGTCCGGGCCACCGCCACGAGACGAGATCGATCTGGTCGTCTCGCCGTACCTCGTCGGGCCCCACGTCCTCACGCAATTAGAAGGTCTCTCGACGCGGTTGGTGCAGAGTCCGATGGTGGGCTACGACGGCGTCGCCGCGTACTTGCCACCGGGACAGACCTTCGCCAACGCCGCGTCCGTACACGAGACCTCGACGTCCGAGTTGACCGTAGCCCTCGTCCTCGCCGCCCAGCGGGGCATTCCTGATTTCGTGCGCTCGGCCGCGCGGGGTCGCTGGGAGCGAGAGTGGCATCAGAGCCTGGCCGACCGTCGGGTCCTCTTGATTGGTTACGGCGGCGTCGGTAGAGCGATCGAGGAGCGACTACTCCCCTTCGAAGTGATCTTGACCCGGGTCGCACACCACGCCCGCTTCGACGAACGAGGAGAGATCTTCAGCGTCGACTCCCTCGACGAGCTGCTTCCCGCGGCGGAGATCGTCATCGTGGCCGTGCCACTCAGCGAGGACACCACCGGAATGGTCGACGACGCGTTTCTTTCTCACATGCACGACGGGGCTCTCTTTGTCAATATCTCTCGCGGACCCGTCGCCGACACGGACGCTCTGTTGAAACACGCGAGCTCGGGACGACTACGCCTGGCCCTCGACGTCACCGATCCCGAACCACTCCCCGATGGTCATCCCCTCTTCGCCCTCACCAACGTGCTGATCTCTCCGCACGTCGGAGGGGCCACCTCGGCCGCGATGCCCAGGTTGGCTCGTCTCCTCAGGGAACAGATCACTCGTCTTCTCGAGGGGAAAGAGCCCCTCAACGTGGTCCTTCGCACGTAAGTCATCGCGGCTCCCTCGAAGCGGAAGGTATTTGCCAGAGCATTACAGTTCCCTTTAAGTAGATAAAGGACCACACATGTCAACGGACCGCTCCACCTTGACCTCGAAAGAACGAGAAAAGGCCTCGGTATTTCACTCCTGGTCGGCCCAGTCAACCATCAACCCCATGATGGTGAAGAGTGCCCGTGGCGTCTACGTCACCGATGAAAGTGGCACGACCTACCTCGATTTTTCGTCCCAACTGGTCAACACCAACGTGGGCCACCAACATCCGTCCGTGGTTCGCGCCATCCAAGAACAGGCGGGGATTCTCTGCACCATCGCTCCTCAGCACGGATATCAGTCGCGCTATCGCGCCGCGGAACTGATACTCGATCACTCCTTCGACGGCGCGGCCAAAGTCTTCTTTACCAACGGCGGCACCGAGTCCGTGGAACACGCCATCCGCATGGCTCGTCTGCACACCGGACGCCACAAGGTGCTCTCGACCTATCGCAGCTACCACGGCGGCACCTCAACCTCCATCAATCTGACGGGCGACCCACGGCGCTGGCCCAACGACAACGGCACCGCGGGCGTGGTGCACTTCTTTGGGCCCTTCCTCTACCGCAGCGTCTATCACTCGACCACCGAAGAGGAGGAGTGCGCGCGAGCCTTGGAGAACCTCGAGAACACCATTCTCTTTGAAGGGCCCGCCGCCTTCGCTGCCATCATCTTGGAGACCATCCCCGGCACGGCCGGCATCATGGTGCCACCCAGGGGATTCCTCAAGGGCGTGCGAGAACTGTGCGATCGCTACGGCATCGTCTACATCGCCGACGAAGTCATGTGTGGCTTTGGCCGCACCGGCTCGTGGTTCGCCTACCTCGACCAGGGCATCAAGCCCGACCTCGTGGCGTTCGCCAAGGGAGTGAACTCCGGGTACGTGCCCCTGGGCGGCGTGGTGATCAACGAAGCGATCTGCGCCACCTTCAACGATCGCGTCTATCCCGGCGGACTGACCTACTCGGGTCACCCTCTCGCCTGCGCCGCCGCGGTGGCGACGATCGAAGCGATGCAGAACGAACACATCGTCGAGAACGCTCGGCGCATTGGCGAGGAAGTGTTGCGCCCCGGTCTCGAGGAGTTGGCGGACCGACACCAGATCATCGGCGACGTGCGCGGTCTAGGCGTCTTCTTCGCCCTGGATCTCGTCAGCGATCGCGCGACCAAAGAGCCCCTGGCGCCCTACGGCGGCTCCTCGCCCGCCATGGACGAGATCGTGTCCGCCTGTCGTTCCGAGGGACTCTTGATCTTCAACAACTTCCATCGCCTTCACGTCGTGCCACCGTGCACAATCACTGACGAGGAGGCCCGCGAAGGTCTAGCCCGACTGGACCGAGCGTTGTCGGTGGCCGACAAGTACTACGACGGCGACTGAGAGGGCGAGGGTCACTCCCGCTCGAGAACGAGTGGGCCAGGCGATCTCGGCGAGGTCAGCCCTTCGGCGTACCGTCGTGGAGCAGTTTCAGCAACTCGGCCTGGGAGTGAACGCCGAACTTCTGAAAGATCATGCTCAGACTGTTGCGAACGGTGCTTTCACTCACGAACAGCGCCTCAGCGATCGTGGACACTCGCTGACCTCGAAGCAACCGGCTCAGCACCTCCCACTGTCGAGAACTCAAACTGTTGAGTTGAGGAAATCGCTCCGCGTCCGGGAAGCTCCCGAGGTGCTCGAAGATGCCACTGGCTCGCACTTCACTGGCAATCTTCCACAGACTTTTCTCCAAGTCGGCCACCCGATCGCTCGTGGGAGCGCAGGCGAGTTCCGACTCGGGAATAAGGATGAAGCCGTAGTTCGACGATTTCACGAACGACGTCAAGATGCATCGAACGTGCGGGGCGTTGGCGGGGCCGAGGGAATCAAGTCGCATCGAGATGCAGTTGCGACCCGTTTGAGCGGGCGTCGCGTCCAAGAGTCGCCACGCGTTGCTCATGTTGGCACTTCGCAGCAACGGTTTGCCGATGAGGTCACCCGCGTTCACCCCCATCACGTCGTAAATATCCTCCGACACGGACGTCACAACGCCGCGATCGTCAGTGATGCCAAAGGCCATCGCCGGAGCCGCCTGCCCCAAGTACTTCACGAGAGCGCTATCCGTAGCGTCGCCGTCGGTCGAGAGCTCACACAGGGCGAAGCGGTCGGGGCCGAAGTTGATGGCGTGCACCCATATCGCCGCCTTGCGAGCGTCGCCGTTGGGCTGGTAGAGAAGACGATGAGTTCGATAGAACTCGATCTTTCCCTTGCTAAGGGCGTCCAAGGCCGCGCGAACGCTCGACTCCTCGCTCGGGAAAAACAGTTCGAAGGCCGGCCGTTCAATCACGTCGGAGGCGTCTCGGTCCACCGCTTCAAGGAAAGCCTCCGTGGCCGCCACGATGACGTAGTTTTCGATGCTCACGAGAGCCAAGGAGAGCTCTAGGTCCTTGACAACGTCCCAGACCTCTTGGTTCGCCGAGGACATCGCTCCCGAAGCGTGCTCATGCTCGTGGTCCATATTCGAACCCCCCAGGCGCATCGTAGGGCCGAACGCCGTGCGCGTTGTCGAAAGTCGACAGGTCGCTCGACGACGACTGAGTTACCAAGGTCCGAGCTCAGGTACTTCACGGCGTCCCACTAGCCACTCCACGAGGGCGGCGTGGTCCGATCGGCCGGGCAGGCTCTGCAGCTGCCGGCGCAACTCCTCCTCCACATAAAAATCGGGCCAGTCGGACGACGAGTACTCCGCGTCAAGATCCACGTGATGAATTTCGACCTCACGAAGACGACGAAAGACGATGTCGGACATCGTGCGAGGTCCAGGACCCACGTTCTGAAACGACTCCCAGAGATCGTCATCGAGTTCATCCCACGCGAGTTCTAGGGCACGACACGAACTCTTGAGGTCGCGGAGGAGTTCATCCCTCGATCGCGCACTGCTTGACTCAATGTCTCGCTCTCTCATCCCCTCCTGGGGATACTGATGGCGCGTTTCGCCGATCATGGCGCCCTCAAACAGCCAGACGTGACTGTCGGCGTTTCGCGCCAAGTGGGCGAGCACGTGAGCGCGCGTCCATCCTGGCAGCCGGCTCGGCCCGCGCAGGTCGTGCTCGGTGAGTTGCACTACGTCATTGAGCAACTGCTGATGGGACGTCACGCAGACGTCGATGACTTGCGTCGGACGCATTACTTCTTGAATCTATCGGCGCGCGTCGGGCTGGTCCATGATGGCCTTCGGTTTATTGGACTCGCACCGGGTTCAAGGGAATACGCGCCACGTCAAGTTCAAGTCGGTAATGACGTGTGCCCCTCGCGAGGCGCCTGAGCCACGGGAGAAACTCCCGATCGAAGCCTTGAGACAGCCTCTCGACTGGACGTCGGGGCCTTCCGCCAGGGCGCATGCGCGAAAGCCCGCCCCTTAAGTATTCGCCGCATTTGTCGTGACCCGCGCGTTACTTCGCGGACTCGGCCGGAGAATTTTTATGACTGGCCTATATTGAGCCAATCGATACCGACGCCAAGCCTCGCTCTCAACGCTCCACCGTCGGTCGCGTGGTCGCCGTGGTGGTAGCGGGTCTCAGCCTCTACATACTCTTGCCGGAGTTCGTTCGCGTCGCCTCGTCCTGGCCACGACTCTTTCAATTAGAGCCCTGGTGGCTTCTCGTGGGCTTTCTCTGCGAGGTCGCGAGCTTCGTCTGCGCCATCGCGCTATTGAAACTCGTTCTGCGCTCAAAGAGTTGGTTCCCGGTCGTCACGGCGATGCTGGCGGGAAACGCGGTGACGAACACTCTCCCGGGAGGCGACGCCGTCGGCGCCAGCGTGCAGTACCGGATGTTGGCGAGCACCGGGATCGACTCGGTGCAGGCCGCGAGCGGCTTAGCCGTCAGCTCGATCATCGGCGTAGGTGCGCTGTTCGCCCTCCCTATCTTCGCTCTACCGGTCATCATCGGGGGCGAGTCAGTGAGCCCCGGTCTCGCCCACGCCGGGGAGCTCGGCGTGATTGGCTTCGTACTCATCGTCGCCTTGGGCGTGGTCATCCTGACAACCGACCGCACCCTCATGGCGTTGGGTAACGCTCTCGAATGGATCATCAACAAACTGCCGCGACGACGTAAGAAGTCCGCGGACTTAGGAGCACGCCTCATTAGCGAGCGCGACCTAGTACGAAGCGACCTGGGCAAGAACTGGTGGAAGGCCGTCCTCCTCGTCGGAGGTCGGATCGGGCTCGACTATGCCAGTCTCCTGGCCGTCTTAGACGCCACGGGGGTGCGTCCCAATCCTGCGCTGGTCCTCTTGGCCTACTCCGCCACGGCGGTCCTCGCCCTCCTGCCCATTACGCCCGGGGGCCTTGGCATCGTCGAGGCGAGCTTGAGCGGGCTTTTGGTGCTCGCCCGGATTCCCAGCGCCAACGCCGTAGTCGCCACCCTGGCCTTTCGCGTCGGCTCGTACTGGTTGCCCACGATCGCCGGTGGAGTCTGCTACTTCCTCTATCGACGACGCTACGGACCACTTCGTCAAAGTGAGAGCAACGCCTGAAGTCCCGTCGAAGTTTTCTTTACAAGTAGCGTGATCGTCATCGTGGAAGAAAGGAGGTAACGACGTGGCCGATCAACCCGACGACGACCATCCCTTCGTCATCCGCTCGAGGCGTTCCCGGCTTTTCAAGAGAGCGGACGACAGCAACGTCCCTCTGCGCACGATCCTCACCACAGTCCTGGTCGTGGCGCTCGCCTTCCTCTTGGGCCAGGTCCTCTATCGGTTGCGCGACGTTCTCCTCTTAATGCTGGTCGGTGGGTTTATCGCACTCCTCCTCAACCCCGCCGTCAACTTCCTCCAGCGATGGAAACTTCGACGTCGAGGAGCCGCGGTCTTCGTCGTGGTCTTAGTCGCGGTCGTGGTGTTCGCCGGACTAGGCGTCGCCTTTGGCTACCCGCTCATCAACTCCACCACTCACCTCGCCAACGCTCTTCCTAACATTGTGAAGAAGGCCGAGCACAATCGGGGATGGTTGGGTCATCTTCTGCACCGCTACCACGTTGAGCGGTGGCTGAAGAAAAACTCCTCGAAACTGGTGAGCATCGCCAAGGGACTCTCCAAACCGGTCCTCGCTCTCGGCAAAGGCGCGGCTACGGTGATGCTCCTCGCGATCACCCTGTTCGCCTTCGTGGTCCTTCTTCTCCTCGAGAGTCCCAAGATTCGCGTCGTCGGCCTCAACATGATGTCAAAGCCCAAGGCCGACTGGGTGACCCGGGTCGGTGCACAAATCTCCAAAGTCGCCCTTGGCTACATGCTTGGCAATCTATGCACTTCGATCATCGCGGGCACGGTCATCTTCGTGACGCTGATCTGCCTGTCGGTTCCCTTCGCCATTTTGTGGGGACTCTGGGTTGCCCTGGTCGACTTCCTGCCTCAGATTGGCGGCGCCTTGGCGGGCATTCCCACCGTCCTCTTCGCGCTGATCCACTCCCTCGAGGCGGGGATTATCACCTTCGTGGTCTTCATGGTCTACACCCAGCTAGAAAACCACGTCCTCAACCCCATCGTGATGAGTCGCGCGGAGAAGATCAACCCGCTGACCGTCTTCATCGCGATCTTGATCGGTGCCGAGATGGGCTCGTGGGTGGGCGGAATCTTCGGCGGCTTCGTCGGCGTCATGCTGGCGGTGCCCTCCGCCGCCACCTTCCACGTCCTCTTTCGTGAGATCTGGAACTCCACGCGCTCGCCGGCCGCTCTGACCAAAGACCCGACGATCCTTGGTGACGATCCTCTCAGCTCTTCCTGAGTCAAAGACGGTGACCCCGTGACCGCTACTCCTGATCACCACCTGGCACCCTCGGTGACGAGTGCCGCGCTCGATAGAACCCGCCAGCTCATTGACGCTGCCGCTCAGCCTCGCGGCAGAGAGGATAGGCGAACGCGTCAGAGCTTGCGTCGACTCTTCGACGACCCCCAGGCCGTCGAAGTAACGATCACCCTGACCGACGAGGTCATGCGCTTTACCTCGCCTCGAAGTGCGGCGAGTGCGCTGCGCGCGGCGGTGCGCGACGCGTCCCCCAGGGGCTTTGGCCTGGTGAACTTTCTCGGTCTCCGGGCCGTGGCCGCGCTGTCGCTGGTGGCGCCGAGCGTTGCGCTGCGAGTCGTGACGACCCGGGTGCGACGTCTGACGCAGAACCTGATACTGGATAGTTCGTCGACGTCACTGCGTGAGACCTTCGACGAACACCTACGGGACGGGCTGGCCCTTAACGTCAACGTTCTCGGCGAGGCCGTTCTCGGCGAACGCGAAGCGGCGGACCGGCTAGAGCGAGTGCTCGAGATGATCAGACGACCTGACGTGAACTACGTGTCGGTCAAGCTGTCGTCTGTCGTGAGCCAGCTCCTCACCATCGATCACGAAGGTTCGCTTCGTCGGGTCAGTGAGAGGTTGCGCATGCTGTACGAGGAGGCGCAGACCTCGGGCACGTTCGTCAACCTCGACATGGAGGAGTTCCGCGACCTGCGCCTTACCCTCGACGCTTTTATGTCCGTTCTCAGTGAACCGGCCTTCACCTCTCTGTCGGCGGGCATCGTCCTGCAGGCCTATCTTCCCGAGTCCCACGCAGCGTTAGAGGAGTTGCTGGCGTTCGCTCATCGACGTCACGAGCGAGGCGGCGCCCTTCTCAAAGTCCGACTCGTCAAAGGGGCCAACCTCGCCATGGAACACGTGGAGGGCGAACTGCACGGCTGGCGCGCGGCGCCCTACCCCACCAAAGCTGACGTCGACGCCAGCTACCTGCGTCTCCTCGACGTGGCCCTCCGTCTTGAACACGCCCCGGCGATGCGCGTTGGCGTGGCGAGTCACAACCTTTTTCACGTGTCGTGGGCGCTGGAAGTGGCCTCATCTCGCGGCGTTCTCCACCAACTCGATGTGGAGATGCTCGAGGGTATGGCCAACGGCGAAGCGAGGGCACTTGTCGAGAGCGGCCAGCCGGTGCTGCTCTACGCGCCGGTCGCTCGCAGCGACGACTTCCCGTCGGCGGTCGCCTACCTCGTGCGTCGGCTCGACGAGAACACCGCGCCCGAGAACTATCTGCGGGCCGCCCTCTTCATCGCCGATGACCAGGCGGTCTTCGACGAGCAGCGTCGACGGTTTCTCCACGCACTCGAGGCCCGATTCACGCTGAGCATCGAGCCGCGTCGACGGGCCCTGGACGTCTCCGCCGAACGCTTCGACAGCGAGCCTGACGGTGATCCCACCCACGAGGACTACGTCGCGGCCATCGCGCACGAGTTCGAAGCGGTGCGCTCTCTCAACGAGTACGTCATCGACACCCTGGACCACCTGGACCTCCAGTTGAACCCACAGTTCGAGACGGGTCATGATCCCAACGACGACGGGCGCGCCTGGTATCGCTACCGCGTGGCGAGCATCGAAGAGGTCGATCGCGCGCTCGAGTTCGCCAGTTCGGGTTTCGCCGCCTGGCACCGACTGTCCCTCGAGGATCGTCGAACGACGCTGCTCCGGGCCGCCCGCGTGATGGGGGAACGCCGCGCCCGCGCCATCGCGGTCATGGCGCGCGACGGCGGCAAGACCGTCGCCGAAGCCGATCCCGAGGTCAGCGAAGGCATCGACTTTGCCCGCTTTTACGCCTCGCGTGCGCTCTCCGACGGCGCGTCCACGCCACTCGGGGTGGTTCTGGTGGTGCCTCCGTGGAACTTCCCCTACGCCATACCCGCTGGAGGAGTCTTGGCCTCTTTAGCGGCGGGCAACGCCGTCATCTTGAAGCCCGCGCCGGAGTCGGTCGCCGTCGCCGTCGAACTCGTTCAACAGCTCTGGGACGCCGGAGTCCCTCGAGACGTTCTGCAACTCATCCCCACGCGCGACGACGAGTGCGGACAACATCTCGTCACCCACGTGGGAGTGAGCGCCGTCGTGCTCACGGGATCCTTCGACACCGCGCAGCTCTTTACGTCGTGGAAGCCCTCGCTGCGTTTGATGGCGGAGACCAGCGGTAAGAACGCCCTGGTGATCACCTCGAGCGCCGATATCGACCTCGCCGTGAAGGATCTCGTCCAGTCGGCCTTTGGTCACGCCGGACAGAAGTGCAGTGCCGCCAGCCTGGCCATCGTCGAGCGCTCGCTATACGAGGATCCACTCTTCTGCGCGCAGTTACGCGACGCGGTCACCAGCCTGCGCGTAGGCCCCGGCTACGACCTCTCCTCCCAGGTAGGACCTCTTATCCGTCCTCCTGAGGCGCCACTGCTGCGCGCCCTCAGCACGCTCGACGACGGCGAGTCGTGGCTGGTGGAGCCGAAGCAACTAGACCGGTCCGCGCACCGCTGGAGTCCAGGGGTGAAAGTCGGTGTGCGGCCGGGCTCGTGGAGTCACCTGAACGAGTGGTTTGGTCCGGTCCTTGGGGTGATGATCGCCGAAAGTTTCGACCAGGCCGTGTCGTGGCAGAACCAAACTCCCTACGCTCTCACGGCCGGGCTCCACTCGCTCAACGAGGACGAGTGCCAACGCTGGATCGAGAAAGTGGAGGGCGGCAACCTCTACCTCAACCGTTGTACGACGGGTGCCGTCGTGCACCGCCAACCCTTTGGCGGGTGGAAACGCTCGAGCGTCGGTCCGACGGCGAAGGCCGGCGGGGCCAACTACGTGAACTGCCTGCGCCAGTGGGCGGCCCTCAGCGACCTCGATACGGCCCTCGGCGAAGCGTGCCAGTGGTGGCAGGAGTATGGGTCGTTGGCGCGCGATGACGTCCACTTGAGCGCTGAACGCAACGTGGTTCGCTATCGCCACACGCTCAAACCCGTCGTCGTACGCGTTGACGACGCCATTACCCCCACACAGCTCGCCTACGTTCGCGGTCTCGTCGCGACGGCGACGCTCGACGTCGAATTCAGTTCCGATGCGCCGATCAAGGGTCTCCTCGACGTCACGCTCGAGAGCGTCGTAGAACTCGCCGACCGAGCACGGGGCGTCGCCAAGGTTCGTTGGCTGAGCCGCGAGGCACCGCCGACGTCAACTCTTCTCAGTGCCGGAGTGAGCGTCGATACGCGGCCGCTCGCTCAAGCAGGGTCCGTTGAGTTGACTCGGTGGCTACTCGAACAGAGTGTGGCCATCACGAATCACCGATACGGCAACACTCACGCCGGGCCGAAGCCGCTGTGTCGCGGACTCGGTCAAGGGTCCTCACGCTGATCGGGCTGATGGCCCGGGCAGGCTAAGAAGCACGGCCGACGGTGGCGCCGGGTCGCGCTCGGTGGTGACGGCCGCTAGGCGGAGACGTCTTTGGGGAGGCCCAATACCCGCTCGGCGATGATGTTTCGCTGAACGACTGAGGTGCCTCCGCCGATGGTGAGTGCTTGAGAGTAGAGAAAGCCCCAGGACCACGAGCGACCGTCCTCGCCCTCGATGCCGCCCGGGCCGCGATCCATCAAGAGTCCGGCGCTTCCCGCGAGCCGTTGAGCTAACGTCATCACTTCTTGACCGTGATCGTCGGCCAATGCCTTGCGCAGCGACGCATCCGATCCCGTGGCCTTACCCGCCACCGCGTTGGTCGTAAGACGCATACGCAGAAAACGAAGGATCTCGCCGTGCGACCAACACCTGACCAGGTCGGCGCGATCTATTTTTCGAAGCGGGCGGTTCTGCGATCGAACGAGCTCCACCAGATCGTTGGCCGTCGGACCGCGCCCCCACAGCACTCCCTCGCCCGAGAGCGAGACGCGCTCGTTGCCGAGCGTCACCTTGGCCAGACGCCAGCCGTCATTGACGTCGCCGAGCAGGCTGTCGGCGGGGAGTCGAACCTCGTCGAAGAACACCTCGTTGAAGGCGTGATCGCCGGTCATATCGACGAGCGGGCGAACGGTGATTCCCGGAGAACTCATGGAACACACGAAGTACGAGATGCCGTTCTGGGGCGCTCCTTCGTTCGACGTGCGAGCCAACAAGATGCCCCACGTCGCGAGATGCGCGTAACTCGTCCACAACTTCTGACCGGTGATCACCCACTCGTCTCCGTCGCGCTTCGCCGTGGTGGCGAGGGAGGCTAGATCGCTGCCGGCGTTGGGCTCGCTGAAGAGTTGGCACCAAAACTCCTCGCCACTCAGAAGCGGAGGTAACCACCGGGCCTTCTGCTCTTCGGTCCCGGCGACGACGATGGTCGGGCCGGCCCATCCGATGCCAATAGGGTTGATCGGCCGATGGGCGTTGGCCCGTCGCAGCTCCTCGTCGATGACGAGTTGATATTCGACCGAGGCGTTGAGCCCCCAGGGTTCGGGCCACGCGGGAGCCACGAGCTTGGCGTCCGCCAAGTCACGTCCCGAAGGGTCGGGATGGGCCGCGAGCCAGGCCCGTAGCTCCAGGCGACGCGGATCGAGATGATCGACGTCGGTCTCAAGGGTGACGGTGACTTCTCCGAGGAGCCCTCGTCCCTCTTCTCGCTCGTCCACATGACCCCTTTGTCACTGTCAAACGTAATGCCAATCGAGAGTTGCCCACCCGAGCACGTTGGCTGCTGCAGTTACCTAGGGCACCACGACAACATTTCGCAACACGACGAGTTGCTTTCCATTCGCAGACTTATACTGCGCACTATGGCAGTACTTTTCTGGCTCATCATCATCCTGGTGTGCATCTTCACCGAGATTCACACCAACGCCTTCATCACGGTCTTCATCGGGATCGGCGCGGTGGTGCCCTTCTTTCTGGCCATCGCCAGCGTGCCCTTCGCGGTACAGGCGATTCTCTGGGTCGTCATTTCGGGAATACTCTTGGCCGCCCTCCGACCGGCCGCCCTGCACAAGTTTCATCACCGGGGAGTCGTTGACCTCTCGGCGCCCACAAAAAGTTCAATGACGAATCTGACGGGTTTTGTGGAGAACACGGTGGGCGACGAGGGTCACCCGGGCAGCGTGAAAATCAAGGGCGAGTCGTGGCGCGCCGTCACGGACGCCAAAGAGGCGATCCCCGACGGGACCCAGGTGGTCGTGAAGAAGACGTACGGAACGACCCTCTGGGTCGAGCCGCTCACGACGCGGCCCTAAGTCAGGCGCCTCGCTGTCGCTTTAGATCGACGCCGTTCCCGGCACGCCTTCCATAACGCTCTTGATCGCCTGCGCGGCACCCAGCAGCGCGGAGCTCTCGGCCGGAATGATGAGCTTGGTGTTCGGGCTCTCGGCAAACTTCGAGAGGGTGTCGAGCTGGAGAATCGCCACCAGTGTCGGATCGGGCGTCTGTCCCTTGATCGCCGCGTACACCAGAGCGATGGCTTGCGCGCGACCCTCGGCTTCGAGAATCTGGGCCTGACGTGCACCTTCGGCACGAAGAATCTGTGACTGCTGAGCACCTTCGGCCTCTTTGATGGCGGCCTGACGTTGACCGTCAGCCACGTTGACGGCGGACTGCTGCTGGCCCTCTGACTCGAGGATGCGCGCCCTCTTCTCCTGGTCGGCCTGCTTCTGAAGGGCCATGGCCTGGAGGATCTGGTCGGGCGGCGTGATCTCTAAGACCTCAACGCGGTTGATGCGCACGCCCCACTTGTCGGTGGCCTCTTCCATCTGGGTCTGCAGCAACGTGCCGATGCGCTCGCGCTGCGAGAACGCTTCGTCGAGGCTGATCGACCCGAAGACGGCGCGCACGGATGTACGCGCCAAGTTGTCAACACTGACCAAGTAGTCCGAGTTGGTGAAGAGGGCGAGACGAACGTCAACCACTTGGCTAAAGATTGTCGCGTTCACAATGACGGCCACGTTGTCGCGCGTGATGACCTGCTGGCGGTCTCCCGTGCGCGGGGTCTCACGCACGTCGATGATCTTCATGACTTCAATGAACGGGAAGATAAAGGTCAGTCCCGGATTCTTGATGTCTTTGAACTCACCAAATCGAGTCACGACGCCTTCGAAACCTTGCTGGACAATCCGCACCGATTTGGAAATGATCAGAATGATCAAGAGAACGATGATGCCCGCGATAATCGCGATAACTACTCCGGTGTTCATGTGGTGCTACCTCCCCAAAACGGCGTGGCAGTTGAGGTAACTGATCGTGTCTTGGCTCTGTGGCGAAGTGTATCGGACCCCTAATTCGCCCTCCCCGGCAGAGAGAACGTCCCGCCTGGTCAGCCCGTAGCCGCTCTGAGGATCACCGCGGAATTGCCACGTGGCAGACCCTCAAAGTTCCTGATAAAACGTGAGTGCCTTTACTGAGTACCGCCGAACCCACGCGCGAGGTCGAAAGGAGAAACATGAAGGTCGCTGCATTTGTCACCGCCGTCTTTGACGGCAAGTTGCCTTTTCGTGTCGAGGCCTACGACGGAAGCGTCGCCGAACCGACTGTCGAGTCCCGCGCGAATAGCGTTACGTTGAAAATCATCTCGCGAGACGCCATCTCTCGTATCTTGACCCACCCCGGTGAGTTGGGCCTGGCTCGCGCCTACGTGGCCGGCGACATCGACGTCGACGGTGACCTCGATCCCCTCTTCGACCTGCAACTCCCACCACTGCGCCACCTTCTCAACGCCAGGAACGTTCGATCCCTCCTGAGCGCGGCGGGTACGTCAGCCATCAGACCCCTCGCGCCTCCGTCGGCGGAGGCGAGGCCTCGCGGCGTCATCCACTCCAAGAGTCGCGACAGTCAGGCGGTCACGCACCACTATGACGTGTCCAACCGCTTCTACGAGATGGTGCTGGGACCGTCGATGACGTACTCCTGTGGGGTGTTCGCCTCACCCGAGGACACGTTGGAACAGGCACAAGCGCGCAAGGTCGACCTGGTGGCGAGAAAACTGGATCTTCAACCGGGAATGCGGCTTCTCGACGTCGGTTGTGGGTGGGGGACCATGGCCATTCACGCGGCCCGCCACTACGGCGCGTCCGTGGTGGGCGTCACGCTCTCGGAGCCGCAGCAACGCTACGCCCGCGAAGCGGCGAAGTTAGCGGGTGTAGCGGACCTGGTCGAGTTTCGCTTGCAAGACTTTCGCGACGTTACCGACGGCCCTTTCGACGCCGTCAGTTCCATCGGCATGTCCGAACACGTCGGGCGGCGCTCCCTGCCCAAATACACCCAGAGGATCTTCGATCTGTTAAAGCCCGGCGGTCGGTTCCTCAATCACGCCATCGGACGACCGGTCTCCTACGACGACGATCCTCAGCCGACACGCACCTCTGAGCTGAATCGGCAGGTGCAAATTGCCCTCGGGCTACGAGGACCCTCCAAGACGGGCAGCGTCTTCATCGACCGCTACGTCTTCCCCGATGGAGAGCTCCACGAAGTCGGCTCGTTGGTCTCGTTGTTCCAGGCGCACGGGTTCGAGGTGCGCCACCTGGAGAGCCTTCGCGAGCACTACGCGCTCACGCTGCGACGGTGGGTCGACAATCTCACCAAGCGATTCGATGAGGCCGTCGAAGAGGTAGGCCTGCAGCGCGCTCGGGTCTGGCGCCTGTACATGTCCGGTTCGGCCGTGGGCTTCGAGCGTCATCACCTCGAAATCCATCAGGTACTAAACGTTCGGCCCCTTGAGGGCAGGAGCGGCATGCCGTTACGGCCAGACTTCGAGCCGACTTTTTAGGTCGAAGCCTCTTCCACCCCAGCTCGATGTGCCACGATTCAGGGGTGGTTCACAGACCCTGGCAAAGCGTGTGGCACAAACACCCCGGAGTTCGCAGCGGGGACGACCTCACCCTCGGCGAGCGCGCCGCCGATCGGATGCGCAACATGATGGGTTCGTGGGGCTTCGTTTTCGGCTTCTTTGCGGTGATGATCGCGTGGGCGCTCGTCAACACCGGCCTGTTGGAGCACGTGTTGCACCACAAGGCCTTCGACCCCTATCCCTACATTCTCTTGAACCTGTTCCTTTCGATGATGGCGGGGGTTCAGGCGGCAGCTCTGCTGATCGCGGCTAAGAGATCCGACGCCATCTCGTCAGAGGTCGCCCTTCATACCGCCAACAACACCGACGACATTAAGAGACTTATTGAAGAGAACACGCAGCTCACGGCCGCGGTAAAGAACGCCACCGATCTCTTAGACGAGATCCATCTGCACATCGCCAATATCGGCAAAGTACTCGGCGCCGATGAAGGCCGTTTCCCGCCGAAACGACCGCCCGCCGACGCGACCTAACTCCAGTTGACGCCGAAAGCAGGGGTCGGTAATTTCAGAGTTACCCCCACCAATGCCAACAGGAGGCAACATGAGTATCCCCGACTCCCATCGCGATCTTCTTTCGAGTGCCGTCGCCACGCTCGGAACCATCGGCCCCGACGGCGGCCCCCAACTCACCGAGGTCTGGTTTCTGAGTGACGGGGACTCCGTGTCACTCTCATTCAATACGACTCGCCAGAAACTGAAGAACCTGCGCCAGCGGCCGCAGTTGTCTCTTCTTATCGTTGACTTCGCTAACCCTCAACGCTATTTAGAGATCCGGGGAGAGGCGGAGATCTCTCCCGACGATGACTACGCCTTCGCCGCCACAATCGGACAGAAGTACGGGGCCGATCTCAAGATGTACGACGCTCCTGGCGTTTCCCGCGTGGTCGTGCGCATCAATGTAACCAAGGTGAACGCCGTCGACCTCAGCGGCTGATCGACGTTACGAGGTCTTCGCCAAAAGTCGATCATCGCGTCCGGGGCCGGGTACGGCTTGTACGTTGCGATAGGTGAGGCGATCACCACACCACGCGCACGTCAACTCGGCGTGGGTCGTTTGGCCGCACGAACGGTGCACCAACTCAACGGGCGGCCCCGAGGGCGCGGCGTACTGATCGCCCCACTGACGCATAGCGGTCAGTACCGGCCAGAGGTCCTTGCCCTTCTGCGTCAGTTTGTAGTCGTAACGCGGCGGGTGATCGGAGTAGGGAACTTTTTCAAGCACGCCCGTATCGACAAGGGAGTTCAGCCGCTCGCGCAAGATGTTTCTCGAGATGCCCAAACGCTTTTGAAACTCCTCGAACCTGGTCACGCCCATGAAGGTGTCACGCACGATCATCATGCTCCACCACTCGCCGACCACCTCGAGGCACTGGGCCACCGAGCAGTCCATCTCCGAGAAACTCTTTCGTTCCATGTTCCCACCCTAGTCAGTTGCATTATACAACTAAACCATGTAGCCTCAGTTTCATGACAGAACTGACTGCCATCACCTCGGGGTCGATCTCCAGTCGACGTCGCAAGACAATTTTCATCGTCACCGCGCTCGGCGCCTTCATGGGATCGCTCGACCTCTCGATTGTCAATGTGGCCTTCCCCGCCCTCGAACGTGCCTTCTCGCACGACACTCGGGCCAGCCTCTCTTGGGTTATCACTGGTTACTCCATTATCTTCGGATCGCTGCTCGTCGTCGCCGGACGAACGGCTGACCGCATCGGAAGTCGGCGCGTCTTCTTCTTCGGTCTTGGTGTGTTCTGCTTCGGCTCACTGCTATGTGGCGTGGCTCCGTCCGTCGCCACGTTGATCATCGGCCGCGTGATCCAAGGCGCCGGCGCGGCCGCCGTGCTGCCCGCGTCGTTGGGGCTGCTTCTCACGGCGTATACGAAAGAGCAGCGGTCCCAAGTGGTGGCGCTCTGGGGAGGCATCGGCGCACTCGCGGTGGCGACCGGCCCTTCCCTAGGGGCCCTTCTCATCACCGGCTTCGGCTGGCGCGCTGCCTTTTACGTCAACCTGCCCGTGGGACTCATCGCGTGGCTCGTCGGTCGACGCGTCCTCGTGAAGTCGACGGGCACGGGCTCAACGAGTAGCCCCGACTACCCGGGTGTCGTGCTCTTGAGCCTCTCTCTCGCTCTGCTCGTCTTGGCCATCTCACAAGGTCCTACGTGGGGCTGGTCGAGTGTGCGCATCATCGGAGGCTTCGCGCTCGCCGTGGTGCTCTTCTCCACCTTCCTCCTTCGCTCCTCGCGACACCCCGAGCCGGTCCTGGACCTCCGTCTCTTTCGCGCTCGTTCATTCAGCGTTGCCAACACCACCGCGCTGCTCTACTCCATGGGATTCTTCGCCATGCTGCTCGGCAATATCTTGTTCTTGACGAGTGTGTGGCACTACTCCATCCTTCGCGCCGGACTGGCGGTCACGCCGGGACCATTGGTCGTGGCCCTCGTCTCTGGCTCTGCGGGGAAGATGGCTGGACGATACGGCTTTCGCCGCGTCTTGATGGTGGGTTTTAGTGTCTTCACCCTCGGGCTGCTGTGGTACCTCTGGCGCGTCGGACTGACTCCGCACTATCTCAGCGTGTGGCTGCCCGGCACGCTGATCGTCGGTCTGGGCATTGGTCTCACGTTCCCCGTCATCAGCGCGGCCGCCGTCTCCAGCCTTGAGCCGTCGCGCTACTCGGTCGGCAGCGCGGTGAATCAGACCGCGCGCCAAGTGGGCGGAGCGCTGGGCGTCGCCATTCTGGTGGTTATTCTCGGAACACCCACGTCGGCCGGGCAAGCCCTGCAAAACTTTCACCACCTCTGGACCTACGTCGCGATCATGGCCGCTGGCGCGGGTGTGGTCGCCGCTTTCTTAGGCAAGCCCCGGCCCCCGGTCACGCCCTCGCAGAGCACCGACCTCGCCGTTGAAGTAGCCGTCGGTCTCGAGGAGATGTTGGACGGCGAGATCGCGGTCAACACGAGTGAACGAGACAACAACGCGACGCACTGACGCCGCGCCGGTATACCCCTAGCGGCTGACTCTCTTTAGTCGCGGCTGAACATACAGCCAGTAGATCCCTCCGGCAATAACACCCAGGAAGAGCGGCATGATGATCCACAGCGCCTTGGAGCTGTGGGCGGCCCGAAAAGTAGACGAAGGCGTCATCGCGGCGCTGATCAGTGCCGACAAGGGCAGGACGAAGAACAGCAGAAACCAAAAGAGATTGCCCAGTGACGACACAGCAGCGATCAACCGACCCCCTCAAGTGGCTTCGTCGGGTTCATCGCAGTCTCCCGTTCCATCGCTGACCGCACACTAGGCGCGAGAACCAACAGAGACGCGACGTCCTACTCTTAGGGAGTGTCCCTAGATCAAATGGAGCCGACGGACGAGACGCCAAGCCTCAAGCCGCCAAAGTCACGACGCCGGGGGTTCATCGAGTGGATCATCGTTCTGATCATCGCGGTCGCCCTCTCCTTCTTGGTGCGCACGTTTGTCGTCCAGGAGTACTTCGTGCCCAGTACGTCCATGACGCCCACCCTGGACATTGGGGACCGAATCCTCGTGAATAAGTTGAGTGTCGACTTCGGCACCGTCAACATCGGCGACATTGTGGTCTTCAAAGCCCCACCCGGCGTTCGCACCGCGTGCCACGACGACATCGCCGATCTCGTCAAGCGCGTCATCGGCGTGCCCGGTGACACCTTGTACTCCGAAGGCAACACCATCTACGTCAACGGAAAGCCGCTGGATCAGAAGTGGACGGTCTACAAAGCCATGGGCTCGGTCCCCATCAAGCGCATCACGCTCGCGAAGAACATGTACTTCATGATGGGCGACGACCACGCCGGCTCATGCGACAGTCGCTACTGGGGCCCGGTCCCGCGCTCTGATCTCATTGGCAAGGTCTTTATGAAGATCTGGCCCCTCTCCCACTGGCATTGGTACTAAATCCCCCGTTGAGACACGCCCGCCCGCTTCTTCTGGGGGCCGCGGTCTTGTCCCTCGCGGCGTCGTGTGTGGCGGTGCGGACCGCGCGGGCGGCATCAGCGCTTCAACCACCCGTCATCACCGAACACTTCACTCGACTCCCCTGCCACCAGAACACGACCATCGGTCTTGAGGGCTGCGCCGAAGGGCAACTGCTCCGGGCCGACAAACGCCTGAACGAACAGGTCGCCCTCGTCTTCGATCTCTTTCCCACGACGAAACAGAGGCGTCAGTTCGTGAAGGCGGAGACGTCATGGTTCTCCTATCGCGGGGCCGACTGTCAAAGCTTCTCCGACGTCGTTAGTGGAGGATCCCTGGCGCCCGTTGACTACGCGGAGTGTGCGACGCGAGACGACCAAGCGCGAAGCAGCGACCTGCACTCCTTTTTCAAAGAACTCGCACAGGGCAGACTGAACGCCCCGACCTGGCCCTAGGTGTCCTACTCGTCGAGGGTGACGTCGCCCAGCAGCCCACGCAACTGGCGACCCATCTCCCGTGGATTCCCGGTGATCTCACCGATAGCCTCGCCTTCGGCTTCCACGTCGTCGCCGGGGTGATACTTGAAGACCTTCATGCCTCGACCCGCTCGTGTGGCGGTCACGACCCAGGGCAGGCCGATCTCGCCGGAGTCACTGGTAGCCATGATCTGGCCGCGTCGGTCCAGTCCGAGGCTCCACTTCGGCGTTCGGGCCGCATCCATCACTCGCTGAAGTTCACTGCTGCTCGAAAGTTTCGCTATGGCGCCACCTTAGAGGGACGCAGTGTCGAGACGGCCCGAAACCTCCGGTGGCGACGCCTCCGAAGGTCATGCGCCGAGCGGTCCGAGCCGCCGAAGTAACGTACGAAATGGAAGACTTGTGCAGTCTGGCGTGTCATGGTGCCGTGGGCCTGCGAGAGGAGTTTTTGCGTGCAGCCATCGGATACTGAGAACCCCGACTACTTCCATAAGGTCGTCGACTGCCAGTGGGCCTGTCCGGCCCACACCAACGTGCCGGGCTACATCCGACTCATCGCCCAAGGGCGATTTGATGACGCCTACATGTTGAACCGAGAGTCGAACGTCTTTCCCGGGATCCTCGGACGAACCTGCGACCGACCGTGCGAGCCGGCCTGTCGCCGAGAACGGGTCGACGGCGACCCGGTCGCCATCTGCCGCTTGAAACGCGTGGCGAGCGACTTAAAAGGTGACATCAAAGACCGCCTGCCCGCGATTCCGACGACGAAAAACGGCAAGCGCGTCGCCTGCGTGGGAGCGGGTCCCGCCTCTCTCACGGTGGCCAACGATCTTATGCCCCTCGGCTACGAGGTCACCATCTTCGAGAAGTACGACAAGCCCGGCGGGCTCATGAGATCGAACATCCCCTCGTTTCGTCTCCCCGAAGAGGTGCTCGCCGACGAGACGGCGATGATCCTCGATATGGGTGTCGACATCCGTTACAACAGCCCCGTGACGAGCATGCGCGAGCTCGCCGACGAAGGCTATGACGCGCTCTTCATCGGCGTCGGTGCGCCGCGGGGGAAAGAACTCAACCTTCCCGGCCGCCACGACGAGACCGAGTCGCATATCCACATCGGCATCGACTGGCTCGAGTCGGTGGCCTTTGGCCACATCACTTCCATTGGCGAACGCGTGCTCATCATCGGTGTGGGCAACACCGCCATGGACTGCTGTCGAACCTCTCGCCGACTGGGGGGACGCGACATCAAAGTTATGGCCCGACGTCCTCGCCCGTTCTTCAAGGCCTCTCCGTGGGAGCTGGACGACGCCGAGGAAGAAGGCGTCGAGATCCTGGTCGACCACGCGCCCACCCGGTTCGTCATCAAAGATGGCCGGTTGGTCGGCATGGAGTTCGAGGTTCTCTCCTGGGACGAAGGCGCGAAGAACTCCACCACCCTGGACACGGTGATTATCCCGTGCGATGACGTGATCTTGGCGATCGGACAGGAGAACTCTTTCCCCTGGATCGAGCGCGACCTGGGAATGGAGTTCGGCGAGTGGGATATGCCCGTCGTGAATGAGGTTACGATGCAGTCGAGCCTGCCGGGCGTCTTCTTCGGCGGCGACGCGGCCTGGGGTCCGAAGAACATCATCTGGGCCGTCGCCCACGGCCACCAAGCGGCCATTTCGATCGACAACTACTGCTTCAACATCGCCTTGGACGATCGTCCGGCCCCGGGCATGACGTTGGTCAGCCAAAAGATGGGCATGAGCGAGTGGAGCTACCACAATGACTACAACCCGTCTAGTCGTCAGAAGATGAGCCACGTGGAGTTGACGAAGCGATTCGAGTCACTCAACCTCGAGGTCGAGCTCGGATTCAGCGCGGAGCAGACGGCCCGCGAAGTGCAGCGGTGCCTGAACTGCGACGTGGAGACGGCCTTTACGGCGCCGCTCTGTATCGAGTGCGACGCCTGCCTGGACATCTGTCCGGTGCAGTGCCTGACCATCACCAGCAACGGGGACGAGGCCGACCTGCGCACGCGTCTTTTGGCCCCCGCGACCAATCTCAGTCAAGAACTCTTCGTGTCCGAGCCGCTGCCCCAGACCGGACGCGTCATGGTGAAGGACGAGAACGTCTGTGTCCACTGCGGCCTCTGCGCGGAGCGCTGTCCCACGGCCGCCTGGGACATGGCGCTCTTTGACCTCGCCATCCCCTACGCCGGATCGAAGAACTTCATCCCCGTCGCCGTGGGCTTCGGTGGAAGCGGGGTGCGCTCGTGACCATGACCGAGAAGTCCAAGGCTCGAAAGTCGAAGGGCGCTGAAGCGAGGAGCGCCGACGCGTTCGTGACGCCCGCTCGCAGTCAGGTCAATAACTTCGCCATCAAACTCGCCAACGTGAACGGGACCGGATCGTCCAGTGCCAACGGTCTCTTGGTGCAGGCCATCTTTCGCATGGGGGTGCCAGTCTCGGGCAAAAACCTCTTCCCCTCCAACATTCAAGGTCTCCCGACCTGGTACGAGATCCGTGTGAACGGCTCGGGATACACGGCCCGCGCGCTGGACTACGACCTCATGGTGGCCATGAACTCCCAGACGTACGCCGAGGACATCGCCGAAGTCTCGCCCGGGGGCTACGTGCTCTACGACTCGTCCTGGCCTCTCGATCCCGACCTGGAGCGCGACGACGTCCACTTTCTCGGGGTGCCCCTGGCCACCATGTGTCTGGAGAACTTCAAGAAGCCGCGTGAACGGATCTTGATGAAGAACATCGCCTACGCCGGAGCGATTGTCGCGCTGGTCGGAGTCGACCTGGAGATCGTCTCCACGCTGCTCGCCGAGACCTTCGCTCGCAACGAAGCGTTGCGCGACTCCAATCAGCGCGCGCTACGCCTCGGTTACGACTACGCCATGGAGAACTTCGACTGCCCCCTCGCCTTTCGACTGGAGACCCTCCACGAGAACGACAACTCGATCCTGATCGATGGCAACACCGCGGCTGCGCTGGGCTGTCTCTACGCCGGCGCCACCGTCGCCGGCTGGTATCCCATCACGCCGGCGACTGCGGTGATGGACAACTTCACGAGGCTGTGCGCCAAGTATCGACGCGAGAGAGTCGAGAGCGACGATCCCGAGGCGCCGCCGACGTACAAGAACAACTACCTGATCATCCAGGCCGAGGACGAGATCGCCTCCATCGGCATGGTGCTCGGCGCGTCCTGGAGCGGGGCTCGCGCCTTCACCTCCACCTCGGGGCCTGGCATCTCGCTCATGAGCGAACTGCTCGGCTTGGCGTACTACACCGAAATTCCGGCCGTCATCATTGACGTCCAACGCGTCGGACCGTCGACCGGCATGCCGACCAGAACTCAGCAGGGCGACATATTGATGTGCGCCTACGCGTCGCACGGCGACACCAAACACATCCTGCTCTTCCCGGCCAATCCCTTGGAGTGCTTTGAGTTCGCGGCCAAGAGCTTCGATCTGGCCGAACGTTTCCAGACTCCGGTCTTCATGCTCTCGGATCTCGACATTGGCATGAATGACTGGGTCGTACCGAGGCTCAGTTGGGACGACTCCTACGTGCCCGACCGAGGGCGGGTACTACATGATGAGGACCTGGTCGGCATCACCGAGTTCTTTCGCTACACCAACGAGGACGATGAGTTCGTGACCCCCCGCACCCTCCCCGGCTCGGACGCCAAAGGCGCCTACTTCATTCGAGGATCGGGCCACGACAAGTTCGGCCACTACACCGAGATCCCCGACCAGTATCAAGAGGTCATCGACCGGTTGAAACTCAAGCACGCCGCGGCCGCCCCTCACGTCCCCGAGCCCGTCGTCGAGCGCCGCTCCGACGCGACCGTGGGTGTCATCACGGTAGGAAGCTGTGACCTGGCGGTGCGTGAAGCGCTCGATGAGCTCGAGGGCCACGGCGTCATCTGTGACTTCCTGCGGGTTCGAGGATTCCCGTTCATTGAAGAGATTCGCTCCTTCGTCGAATCTCACGACCGATGCTTCGTGGTGGAGCAGAATCGCGACGCGCAGTTACGCACTCTCATCTCGACAGAAACTGGCGTCGCGATAGAGCTGATGGACTCGGTGCTCGCCTACGGAGGCTTTCCCCTCAGCGCGAAGCAAGTCGTCGACAGCGTGCTCACCCAGATGGAGATCTCCTAATGCCTTCCATAACGAAACCCTTTATTCCGCTCAGTCCCTTGCCCAAGAACGAACTCGGGCTCACCATTCGCGACTACGAGGGTGCGATGTCAACCCTGTGCGCGGGATGCGGCCACGACTCGGTCACGGCCGCGATCAGTCACTCCTTCTTCGAACTCTCGACGCCTCCCAGCACCATCGCCAAGCTCAGTGGCATCGGATGCTCCTCTAAGACGCCGACGTACTTCGTTCGTGGCGCCCACGGCTTCAACAGCGCTCACGGCCGTATGGCCACCATCGCCACCGGCGCGAACGCCGCCAACCGAGAGCTCACCTACATCGGTATCTCCGGTGACGGTGACTCGCTCTCGATCGGCTTGGGTCACCTGATGCACGCCATGCGCCGCAACGTCAACATGGTCTACGTCATCGAAAACAACGGCGTCTACGGACTGACGAAGGGGCAGCTGTCGGCCTCCGCCGACATCGGCTCGGCCCCGAAGAAGGGCGAGGCGAACCACCTGGCGCCCATCGACCCGATCATGGTCGGCCTCGCCCTCGGCGCCACGTTTCTGGCGCGCAGCTTCTCGGGCGACAAAGAGCAACTGATCCCGATACTGAAAGCCGCGATCGCCCACGAGGGTTTTGCCCTGATCGACGTGATCTCGCCCTGCGTCACCTTTAACGACCACGAGGGCTCGACCAAGAGCTACAAGTTCGTGCGCGAGCACGAGGTCAAAGAGGTCCAGACCGAGTTCGAACAGAGCGACTTCGTCCCGATTCAAGTGCCCATCCGAGAGAAGATGCCCCGGGACGGCGTGAAGGCCGTCACCATGCACGACGGCAGCGTGCTTCGCTTTCGATCGTTGCCCGAAGGGTACGACCCCAGTAATCGCTCCTCGGTCGAGGAGTACTTGCGGGATCGAACGGCTCGCGGGGAGATCGCGACGGGCGTTCTGTACCTCAACGAATCCGGCGTCGAACTTCACGCCCTCAATCAGACACCGGTGACGGGACTGAACAAGATTCCACTCGATCAACTCTGTCCCGGATCAGAAGAACTGGCGCGACTCCAGGAGGAGTTTCGATAAGAACGCCCACGGCGTAGCGCGGATCGGCACTTCTAAGGTCATTCACATCGAACGCCACGCACTTGTCGATGGCATGACGTTATTTTTCGTCGGCGTCGTGGCCCAAGCGATCATTGTGAGGCATGCATCTGATTAGCGCGACGTCATCACAACACGAGATCAAATAAATAATCGTGAAAGTGCGCTTCTACAAAATACGCTCGATATTCGAATTACAAAATGCCGCTGTCGCTAGCCTTTTGTCTGTAATGGAAAACGAAATCCCCCTTCCTCTTAGAGTGGCCGTCGTTGACGACCACATCATGGTCTCGGAGATGCTGGCCCTGTCCATTTCAAAAGAGAAGGACCTCGCACTCGTGGGTGTCGCTGGCAGCGTCGTGGATGCTCTCAAGTTGATAAAGCGAGAACACCCCAGCGTCATCCTGATGAACTACCGACTTCTCAACGTGGACTGTCTTGATCTAGTCCGCGAAGTCCTCAAAGAGGAGCCCGACACTCGCGTGGTTCTCCTGTCCGGTAGTGGCAACCCCGACATGTTGAAGCGCGCCCTCGAAGCGGGATGCGTCGGTCTTCTCGGCAAAGACTGTCCCATCGCCGACGTACTGGACGCTATCCGGTCGGCCTCTCGGGGTGAAGTCGTCGTGCGGCGCGATCAGTTCAGCAAGATCTCCTAAGCGCACACTCGCTTTCAGCGGTGTCCGAGGTTCGCCTCGACGTTGACGCTCGCCGAGAGCTGCGGGCGGGACGAATCAATGGTTGGGTCATCTGACTACGATGACCGTGAGGGTTCGACGCTTCGTTGAGTGCCGTCACTGTGTTTGAGTCGAGTGAGGTATGTCGCGGGTAGGCGCCGAGAGCATCAGGGAGGAACAGCGATGACGAGCAAAAGGCTACGCGTGGCGATGAGCATCGCGGTCCTGGGACTGAGTGGGCTCTCGACGGGCATTATCGACGCGACGAACGCCGGGGCGGCGGCCACGCCAAAGATTGTGGTGACGCCCTCTACCAACCTCCGGAATAAGGAAAAGGTGAGCGTCGCGGGCAGCGGATTCAAGCCCGGCGACACGGTCTTTCTCGTCGAGTGCCTCGTCAAAGCCAAGGGTGAATCGAACTGCCTTGTCAATGGCATCCCCGCCTCGGAAACAATCACCGCCACGGGCCTCCTGCCTCGACACACGTTTACCGTCATCGAGGGAAAGATCGGCAACGGTTCGTGCGGAACGACGAAAGCCAATCTCAAAAACTGCGCTGTGAGCGTGGGCAACGCGGCCGGCGGCGACTCCGCCGTCGCACCGATCGCTTTTAAGGCTCCGAAGAAATAGCCGAGCAGCGCTTCAGACGACGGCTTGGTTGCTGGTAAGGCGCGGCGTTTATTAGGGTGCCTCAAGGATTACCTAGAAGGGTGGTACCGATCATTCTCGGTGCGTGAATGATCGTGAGGGCTGAGGGGAGAGCATGCAGGAAGGGAACGGCTCGCCGTCACTCTTGACGCAAGTTCTGCAGGACCGTCGGCGCACCATCGTGCACCAGCTAAAAGCACACTTCAGTTTTGCCTCACTCCTCGCGATCCTCTTTCTCACCTTCCTCGACAACACGATCGCCAGCGCGGTGCTCACCAGCGTGCAGTCCAAACTGCACGCGGGTGTGTCCCAGTTGCAGTGGGTGGTGGGAGCGTACGCGCTGGCTTTCGCCAGTCTCATGTTGATCTGCGGATCGCTGGGTGACAACTTCGGTCGCAAACGAATCATGTTGATCGGCGTCGTGGTCTTCTGCGCGGGCTCCATCGTCTGCGCCGTTTCCGTCTCTCCCACGGAGTTGATCGTCGGGCGCGTGATTATGGGCGTGGGCGCCGCGGGCTCTGAGCCGAGCACGCTTTCGATGATTCGTCATATCTACCCCGATAAGAAGCTTCGCGCGCGCGCGCTGGGCGCGTGGGCCGCGGTCTCCGGGCTGGCCCTGGCACTCGGTCCCGTCATCGGCGGCATCTTGGTGGGGCTGTGGTCGTGGCGGGCGGTCTTCTGGTTCAACTTCGTCTTCGGCATGGTGGTGATGGTGATGGCCTTTATCGCCTTGCCCGAAAGCGTCAACGAGATTCGCCGACGAATTGACTATTACGGCTTCGTGCTCGCGGGAGCGGCCCTCGGGTGCGCCACCTTCGCCACCATCGCGGGCGAAACGTGGGGATACCACTCCTCGAGCGTACTCCTGCTCTACGCCATCTCTACCGTGTGTTTCTTCGCCTACTTCATCGTGGAGTCGAAGACGAAGTATCCGATGCTCAACGTGAAATGGATCCGCAACCGCGCCTTCACCGGCTCCACGGTGATCGCGTTTACCAGTTACTTCGCCATCTTTTCTATCTTCTTCTTCGTCGCGCTCTATTTAGAAGTGGTCGCGGCGGTGAGTCCCTACACCTTGGCCGTCGATTTCTTACCCCTCTTGGCCGGGATGGTCGTGGCCTCGCTCTTTACCGGTAGGTGGGTGGGGCGGGTGGGATCCCGGGTGCCCCTCACGGTGGGGTGCCTGCTAGCCGGACTGGGTGTTCTTCTCACCGACGCCGTCATCGGTCCCCACGCCGGCATCAGCACGCTCGGTTGGACCATGGGGCTCTCCGGCATCGGCTTTGGCATCATCGTGGTTCCGGTCAACGCCACCGCTCTGTTCAGCATCCCGGCCGCGAACTCGGGCGTGGCGGCCTCCACGATCAACACTGCCCGCGAGCTCGGCGCGGTGACGGGCGTCGCCATTCTCGGATCTCTGGTCAACGGGCAGCTCACCGTCAATCTCACGCACCGGCTGATACAACTCGGCATACCGGCCGCCTTCCGCGGAGAGATCATCACCGCCGTCATCACGGGCACCGTCAACACGCAGGCCGAGAAGGAGAGCAAACAGAGCGGGGCCGCGGTGCGCCACATCATCAACGAAGTGGTGCACGCCGCCTACGGCGCCTTCACGCATGGACTCAACTTGGCACTTTCCGCTTCGGGGCTCCTGCTCTTGGTTTCGGGTGGCATCGCGTACTTTACGGGAACGGCCGAGCGAAGTTCGATGGTGGCCGACGAGTAGCCCGACGCTAGCGAGGCTGCAGTTCGTTGAGCCGCCGATTGATGCCGTCGTTCAGTCGCTGTAACAGCTTGGTCAAGGTGGCCACGTCCCCCGGGGGCCAGTTCTCACAGAGGTCACGCAACAGCGCACTTCGTCGAGCTTCACGCTCTTCGAGTTCACGTCGCCCACTGGCCGAGACTCGTAGCAAGACGGCTCGTCCGTCGCTCGGATCGCGGCGCTGCACGAGAAGACCCCCACGCACCATCTCGTTCACGTAGCGACTGATCGAGGTCTTGGTGACGAAGAGCTCACTGGCTAGGTCCGAGGCGCGGATTTCGCCGGCTTCCACGACGGCGCGCAGAAGTTCGACCGCGAGAGGGCTGTGGCCGGGCGCGGACGAAGCGCGGACCAGACCCATGAGTTGACCTCGACGAAGTCGGCCCCACTCTCGCTCAAGGGTGGTGTCGACCTGCGACTCTTTCATCGCCTTGCCCATTGCGCTAACATACCACTTAGTAACTATAAGTAACTAATTGCGCGGATCGCTCTTCCGCAGTTCCCGGACGACGCGTCCAGCGAAGTACCGATCGAGAGGACGAACGTGACGCACGATCTGCGAGCCGACACCATCACCATCACGGGCCAGAACGACGACGAGATCGAGGCCTACCTCGCTCTTCCGACCGACGTCGAGAAGGGCGGATCGATCGTTGTTATCCACCACATGCCCGGTTACGACGAGGGAACCAAGGAGATCGCGCGCAAGTTCGCCGCTAACGGCTACGCCGCCCTTGTCCCCAACCTCTACTGGCGCCAAGCACCCGGCGCGAGTCCCGACGACGCGGCCGCCACGGCGCGCGCGGAGGGTGGCGTGTCGGACGACCAACTCGTCGGCGACGTCGCCGGCGCCGTGGCGCACCTGCGGGGACTGCCCCACTCGAACGGCAAGGTCGCCTCGATCGGTTACTGCTCGGGAGGGCGTCAGTCGCTGCTCGCGGGGTGCCGACTTCCCCTTCAGGGAGTCATCGACTGTTACGGCGCGTTCGTCGTGGTCGATCCGCCCTCCGAGCACCCGATCAAGTGGAAGGCCATCGTGAACGAAGTGGACAATCTCTCCGCTCCGTTGCTCGGACTCTTCGGCGCCGAGGACCAGTACCCCTCACCCGAGCAAAACGAGATACTGGCGGCAGCCCTCGAGGCGGCGGGCAAAGAGTTCACCTTTCGCACCTTCGACGGGGCGGGGCACGCCTTCTTCGCCGTGGATCGCCCGAGCTATCGAGTCGACGCCGCCACCGAAGGATGGAAAGAGATCTTCACCTTCCTCGAGCGCACCGTCGCCGGGGCCTGACATGTGCACCTACCAAACGGAACGCCTCAAGGTGAGCGGCAGCGCCAAGACGGCGAGCGGGTGGACGGACATGACCGACGCCACGGTCTACTTCGATCATCCTGTGCACTTCGGCGCCGGGCACGCGCTACTCATCGACGTGCTGAACCCCGCGCACGGCCCCTCCGCCCGTGCGGCCCTGGAACTCAGCCCCGACAGCGCGCGAGCACTGGCGAACGCCATCTTGCACACCCTCGATGCGGTGCCGAGTGAACTGCTGAGCGAACCGACCCCGTGAGCGTCACGACGACGCGAACGCACGCGCGGGACCTCCCGCCCCCTGACTCGGATCGTTACAAGTGGCTGGTGCTCACCAACACCACCCTCGGCGTGTTGATGGCCACCATCGACACCTCCATCGTGTTGATCGCGCTGCCGGACATCTTCAAGGGCATCAACATCAACCCGTTGCTGCCGAGCAACACGTTCTACCTGCTGTGGATGATCCTCGGCTTCATGATCGTGACGTCGGTCTTGGTCGTCAGCCTGGGGCGACCAGGCGACATGCTCGGACGGGTCCGCATGTACAACCTCGGCTTCGTCGTCTACACGTTTTTTTCGCTCCTACTCTCCGTGACCTGGATGACCGGCACCTCGGCCGCCATCTGGCTGGTCGTCATGAGGCTCTTTCAAGGCGTCGGCGCGGCCTTTCTGATCGCCAACTCCACGGCCATTCTCACTGACGCCTTTCCCGAACATCAACGCGGGATGGCGATCGGCATCAACCAGATCGCGGCGATCTCCGGATCGTTCATCGGCCTCATCCTGGGTGGGCTCTTGGGCCCCATTCAGTGGCGGCTGATTTTCATCATCTCCGTGCCGGTCGGCATCTTCGGCTCGATCTGGGCCTACACGAAACTCCGCGAGGTCCCGGGTAAGCGCGATCACAAGGTCGACTGGAGCGGCAACGTGGCCTTCGCGGTCGGCCTCGTGGCGCTGATGGTCGGCATCACCTACGGTATCCAGCCCTACGGCGGCCACGTCATGGGGTGGACCAGCCCTCTCGTGCTCGGTTCGATCGCGCTGGGCCTCGCGTCGCTGGCTCTCTTCTCGCGCATCGAGATTCGCTCACCCGATCCGATGTTTCGCCTCAGCCTGTTTCGCATTCGCGCCTTCTCGGCGGGCAGTATCTCGACGCTGTTGGCGGCGATAGGGCGAGGCGGGTTGATGTTCACCATGGTGATCTGGCTCCAAGGAATCTGGCTGCCCCTGCACGGCTACAACTTCTCCGAGACACCACTCTGGGCCGGCATCGCGCTGCTCCCGCTAACCGGAGGATTCTTAGTAGCCGGACCGCTGTGCGGCTTTCTCTCGGACCGCTACGGGTCGCGCCCCTTCACGGTGGGCGGCATGATCGGCGCGGCCACGTCCTTCTTCTTGTTGCAGTTCCTCCCGGCCAACTTTTCCTACCCCGAGTTCGGGCTCTTGCTCTTCATGAACGGGCTCGCCATGGGCGCCTTCGCAGCCCCCAACCGCGTCAGCGTCATGAACGCCCTGCCGGCGGAGCACCGCGGCGTCGGATCGGGCATGAACTCGACCTTCCAAAACTCCGGCCAGGTGATCTCGATTGGCATCTTCTTCACCCTGATGATCATCGGGCTCTCACGCACGCTGCCCCACGCGCTCCTCATCGGGCTCACCCATGAGGGCGTCCGCCACTCGGTCGCCCAGCACGTGTCACAGCTGCCGCCGGTGACGACTCTCTTCGCCTCATTCCTGGGCTATAACCCAATGGCTCACCTGCTCGGCGCACACGTGATCTCGACGCTCTCGCCCAGCGCGCGCACCACCATCATCGGGCGTGAGTTCTTTCCGCGCATCATTCAAAAGGCCTTCGTCTCAGGTCTGCACCCCGCGCTCGACTTCGCGACGATCGTCTGCGCGTTGGCGGCCGTGACGTCGTGGATGCGCGGTGCCCCCTCGGGGCACTTAGAGGCGACTCCGTCAGTCGGCGTCGAGGCGCCGACGAACGCCAACTAAGAGGGCGACCCGTAGTCCCATATCGGAGAGTTCGTTGCGCGAGAGCTGCACCCAGGTGGAGGTACCGTCACCGAGCTCGACCGTGACCTGGGCTTCGAAACCCAGCGAGACGATCGAGGTGATGCGCCCCTTCTCCGTCCCCTGGTAGACCGAGACCAGTTCGAGGTCGTGAGGGCGTGTCACCTCGCCTTGAAACATCGTGGACGGTCCCAGAAACTCGTGCACGAAGTCAGTGGCCGGACTCTCGTAGAGCGCTAGGGGATTTCCCGACTGCACGATGCGTCCGCTCTTCATCACAATGAGTTGGTCGGCCACTTCCATGGCCTCTTGCTGGTCGTGGGTCACCAGCACCGTCGTCACGTGAATCTGCGCGTGCAACTCCTTCACCCAGTGGCGCAGCTCGGCGCGCACCACGGCGTCGAGCGCCCCGAAGGGCTCGTCCAGCAGTAGTACGCGCGGCTCGATGGCCAGCGCCCGCGCCAGGGCCATTCGTTGACGCTCACCGCCGGAGAGTTGCGCCGGAAAACTCTTGGCCTTGTTCTGCAGTTTGACCAGGGCCAAGAGCTCTTCGACGCGCTGGTCGATCTCCTGCTTGGGCCGCTTTCGAACCTTGAGGCCGAAGGCCACGTTCTTCGCCACGTTCATGTGGCGAAAGGGGGCGTAGTGCTGGAAGCAGAAGCCGATGTCGCGGTGTCGGGGATCGACGTTGGTCATGTCCTCGCCGTCGATCACGACGCTGCCCTCGTCGGGACGCTCCAGGCCCGCGATGAGCTTGAGTAGGGTCGACTTCCCCGATCCGGACGGTCCGAGGATGGCCGTCAAGGAGCCGTGGGCGATCTCGGTGGTGACGTCCTCGACGGCGTGGGTCTTCCCGTAACGCTTGGAGAGATGGCTAAGCGAGATCGACAAGGAGCTTCTTTTCTCTTCTTCGTAGGACGGCCAGCGCTGACAGGACCGCTACCGAGATTAACGCCAGGACCAGGGCGCCCGAGTACGAGCCGAGCACGTCGAAGCGCTGATCCCAGCTGTCGTAGATGTAGATCGGCAGGGTCTGGGTGACACCGGCGATATTGCCCGACACGATGAGCACGGCGCCGAACTCACCGAGCGTGCGTGCGATAGTGAGCGTGACGCCGTAGAGCACCGCCCAGCGGATGGAGGGCAGGGTGACGTTCCAAAAGATTCGCAGCCGCCCGGCGCCTAGCGTGCGCGCGGCCTGTTCTTGCTCCTGTCCGATCTCGGTCAAGACCGGGACGACCGAGCGCAGCACGTACGGCAAGGAGACCGACATGGTGGCGAGGGTGACGCCCAGAGGCGTAAAGAGGACGTTCAGACCCCAACGCTCCAGCGGGGCGCCGAACCAGCCGATCCTCGAGTACGCGAGGACGAGAGCCACGCCGAGGATGATCGGCGACACGGCCACCGGCACGTCGAAGATGGTGTCGAAGACTCGTCGACCGATGAACCGGTGGCGGGCGATGATCAAGGCGGCACCGATGCCGACCACGGTGTTGACGGGTACGGCAATGGCCGCCACCACCAAGGAGAGTTTCAGCGCACTCAGGGCGTCGGGGGCGGTGATCTCGTGCCAGAACGCTCCGAAGCCGCTGCCGAAGGCCTTGACGACGAGGAAGACGACCGGTAGTCCAATAAGAACGCTGAGGTAGAGCAGCACCACGACGCGGAGGCCGCGGCGAGAGGCGCCACCCATTAGAGAAGTCTCTTCTGGTAGCGATGCGACAGCACGTTGGCCGTGACCAGCACCACGAGGCTCAAGACCAACAACGCCGTCGACACCGCGGCGGCCGCGGTCCACTCAAAGCCCGCGGTCAGATTGAACACGTAGTACGACGCGGTGGTGGTGCGTGGGACCCCGCCCGCGATCAGCGAGATGGACCCGAACTCCCCGATGGCGCGAGCGAAGGCCAGTCCGAACCCCGCGAGCACCGAGGGCCAGAGCGACGGCATGACCACGCTGAGGAACGTGCGCACGCCCCCGGCCCCGAGCGTGCGGGCGGCGTCCTCGCTCTCTTTCTCGAGGGAGGCGAGGACCGGTTGTACGGCGCGCACCGAAAAGGGCAAGGTGACGAACAGCAAGGCCAACATGAGGCCCATCCAGGTTTCGAAGAGGTCGATGTGGATAGGACTGTCCGGTCCATAGATCGCCAGCAGCACCACGCCGGCCACGATGGTCGGTAGCGCGAAGGGCAGATCGATCACGGAGTCGAGGAAGGTGCGGCCAAAGAAGCGGTCCCGAACGAGCACCCACGCAATCGCCACCCCCATGACCGCGTTGATGGCAGCCACCGCGAAGGAGAGCCACAGCGAAAGAAAGATCGCGCTCTCCGCTCCAGGCGCGGTGATCGAGTCCCAGAACATCGAGAGGTTGATCGACACGTGCCAGTGCCAAAAGGCCAAACCCGCACCGCGCCCGGCCACGGAGATCGACAGACCGTGGCTGATGATCGCCGCGATGGGCAGCAACACAATGATCGAGAGATAGCCGACGATCAGCGTTCCGCCGCCGCCCAACAAGAACGGGAGGGAGAGCCGTGACGCCACTCGTCGCCAGCCGGGACGGGCTGGCGACGAGTGGACTTCTAGAGGTGCTGTCTTAGGTGGTGTAACCGTGGGCATTCTCTATCCTCGTGAAAAGACCTGTCGAGGAGAAGAACTGTGCCCACACCTTCGACCAGCCACCCAGTTTAGAGATGGTCGTCAAGCTCGCCGGGGAGTAGAACGAACTGTTCAACTGCTTGGCGTCGGCGGGGATCGTCGCGCGGTAGTGATTCGCCGCGAGGATGGTCTGCCCCGCGTCGGAGAAGAGATACTTAAAGAAGGCCACCGCACCAGGGTTCTGCAGCCCGGTGTTCGTCAATGCCGCCGGGGTCTGAATGAGGATGTTCTGTGCGGGATAGACGATCTGCATCTTCGAGGCGTCCGCCGGAATGGCCAGCGCCGCCTGCGCGTCACTCTCGTAGGCCAACAGCACGTTGCCGGTGCCCGCAAGAAAGGTCGAGAGGGCCTTTGAGCCACTGGAAGGCTCCGAGACGGTGTTGGTGATCACCGAGCTGAGGAAGTTATGCGGCTCGGTGTCCTTCTTGCCCTGAAGCACTTGCGAGTAGTACGCCGCGAGCAGGTTCCACTTGGCGCTACCGGAACTGATGGGATCCGGTGTGACGATCTGCACACCCTGTTGCGTCAGATTGTCCCATCCGGTGATGTTGAGGGGGTTGCCGGGACGCACCACGATGACGACCGTCGAGTCGGCCACGAACCCGTCTTCGGCTTTCGAGATCGGATCCTTCTGCCAGTTCCTTGGAACGACACCCGACGTGACGTCGATGTTCATGTCGGGAATCAGTGACAGGTTGAGGACATCGGCGGGCAGTCCTGCGGCTACGTCCTGGGCCTGGGTGCCCGACGCGCCGAAGGAGTTGGTAAAGGTGACGCCCTGCCCCGCGGGGGTGGACTGAAAGGCCGTCTCTAAGGCGGTGTAGGCCGTGGAGACAGTGGAATATCCCACGACGGCGACCGTGTCGCCGGACGAGGCCCCCGACACACCAACCACGCCGAGCGAAACGAGCGTCGCGACGAGAGGAAGGACGAGAAGGGTTTTGATCCTACGGTTCATTCTGGCTCCTATTTCTCTAATTTCGAGTGAATTAGTAGATAATAGCAAAGTGACCCACTACCCCATGCGCATTTGGCGATCATCTATGAGTTTTCAGCTAATCCGGAGCCTTGTCGACGTCGCTGCGCGACGTGACGGCCGCGAGGAACCGGGGCCAATCGTACGAGAGAGTTATACGTCACCAGGGCGATCGCCAGATGCATCCACACCAGCACAAAAACGGCCTTGCCGGGCTCGCCCTGGTGCCAGATCCAGGCGTCAGGCAGGAGGAGAACCAAAGTCACCAGCACCGCCAAGCGCAGGAACAGTCGACGCGGGGTGGACGTAAGTCGCGTAGCGAGTGGCCAACCGACGCAGGCGATGACCACGCCAATAGTCGTGAGTTTTCCGTAATCGGAGAAGCGAAAGTGAACGAAACCCTTCGTTGAGGGAAAAACCGCGGTGCCGGCTTTTACCAGCAGATAGTCCGCGAGCAGCGAGCCCGCGATCGCCACCATCGACGCCAGAAGAACGGACCCGGCTGAGGGCTGGCGTCCCGGTCGAAAGTCCACGCGTAGTGCTCGTAGGATCGGCAAACACCACCGCGGGAATCGCTCCACGCTCAGGTTCATCAACTACCTCTCGAGGGCGACGTCACCGCGAACAGCATCGGGGGGATGCGAACACCTGGGGTTACGGGATGAAGCGTTCTCGCGCGGCCGCGAGTTCGAGGAGCGCCTCTTCGCGACCCACGTAGTTCTCGACTTTGACCCACTTGCCTTCGTCGAGGTCTTTGTACACGGTGAAGAAGTGGCTAATGCGGTCCAGGATCTCCTTGGGCACGTCTCCGATGTCGTTAGCGTCTCGCCACCTCTTGTCGTAGTGGGGCACGCAGATGAGCTTTTCGTCTCGACCGTTCTCGTCGGTCATGATGCACATTCCGAGAATCTTCGACTCGATGAGACAGCCGGGAAAGGTGGGAAACTCGGTAATGACGAGGGCGTCGAGAGGGTCACCGTCGCCGCCCAGGGTGTCGGGGATAAAGCCGTACTCCGCGGGGTACCCCATGGCCACGACGAGGTGGCGGTCCAACTTGATGGCGTGCGTGTCATGGTCGTATTCGTACTTGTTCTGACTAAATCGAGGAATCTCGACGATGACGTTCACCGTGTCCATGTGCGGTCCCTTCTGCGCGACGCGGCGAACGTCGCTGATCGAACTCAATCGTACTCAACGCACCGCAGGCTCGCGCCGGCGAATCGTCAGTTACCGCAACGCTTTTGACCCTAGGTCGCTCGCCACGCGCGACCTAGACTGAGCCCGCGAGAAGAGAGTTCTCACATAACGGAGGTTCCAATGGAACGTGTGGGCGTAGTGGGGTGCGGACTCATGGGATCGGGTATCGCCGAAGTTACGGCTCGCGCGGGAGTCCAGGTAGTCGTGCTCGAACAAGACGCCGACGCCTTGGCGAGGGGCATCGAGCGCATTGAACGCTCGCTCTCGCGCGCGGTCAACTCCGGCAAGCTCTCCGAGGACGACGCGGCCAGCACCCGGGCCAACCTCGCGTACTCCCTGGACTTTTCGGACCTCGCCGACCGCGAGTTGGTGATCGAAGCGGTCGCCGAGAACGAGCTCGTAAAAATCGATGTCTTCGAGAAGATCGACGCCGCGGTGGACGACCCCCACGCCTTGCTCGCCACCAACACGTCGTCGATCCCGATCATCAAACTGGCGATGGCCACCAAACGGCCCGAGCAGGTCATCGGCATGCACTTTTTCAACCCCGTGCCCGTGCTGAAACTGGTGGAACTGATCTCGTCCCTGTTAACCAGCCCCGAGAGCAATCAACGGGCTCGCGACTTTGCCACCGACACTCTGAGAAAGCAGGTCATCACGTCACAAGACCGCGCGGGCTTCGTAGTGAACGCGTTGCTCATCCCCTATCTGCTCTCCGCCATTCGGATGCTTGAGTCGGGGTTCGCTAGCGCCGAGGACATCGACACCGGCATGGTGTTGGGATGCGCGCACCCCATGGGTCCGCTGGCCCTGACAGACCTCATTGGACTCGATACCACGTTGGCTGTCGCTGAGTCCCTGTACGAAGAGTTCAAAGAGTCCCATCTCGCGCCACCACCCTTGCTCTCGCGCATGACCCAGGCGGGTCTCATGGGGCGAAAGTCGGGACAGGGCTTCTTTTCCTACCGCACGTAGCTCGAAGGATCGGTCCTCCCGCTCTCGGTGAGGGTTCCTTCAGGGTTTCCCCCCATATCGACAACGTCTGTCCGTTTCTATGATCACGGCGTAGGGACAACGAACGTGAAGAGGCGTGGCGATGAGTGCGAGGACAACTGACGAAGCAGTGAACGACTCGTACGCCGTCGAGACGCACGGGCTCATCAAGCGCTTCGGCTCCAGCACCGCGGTCGACGGAGTGGACCTGCGCGTTCCTCGTGGCAGCGCCTTCGGTTACCTCGGGCCGAACGGCGCGGGGAAGACCACCCTTATTCGCGTCCTGCTCGGGCTCACGCGCGCCGACGGCGGTTCGATGTCCCTGTTGGGCTTGTCGGTTCCGCGCCACCGCGACCAAGCCCTGGTACGGGTCGCGGCGATCGTGGACGAACCACGATTCTCGGGGCACCTGTCCGGTCGTCAAAACCTCCAAGTCCTCGTGCCTTCTCGGAGATCCCCAACTACTCATCCTGGACGAACCAATGAACGGCCTCGATCCGGCGGGTATGCAAGACATGCGCGAAATGATCCGATCATTCGTGGCCGAGGGCCGCACGGTCGTGCTCTCCTCACATCTTCTCGACGAGATTGAACGTACCTGCGACGCCGTCGCCATCGTCGATCACGGCAAAGTCATACGCCAGGGACCCATCGCCGACCTGTTAGCCGGAACTCCTCTCGACCTTCAGGTGGAGTGCTCTACTCCCGGGCGTGCGGTTGCTCTCTTGCAAGAGAGTCATCTCGACGCTCAGATCACTGCCACCGAGAGCGGCCTTCGCATCGTCTTCGCCTCGAACACGACTCGTGAAGTCGTGGCCGAAGTGAACCGGGTCCTGGTTGACGGGGGCGTCTCGGTCTACCGCCTGCAGGCCGACCAGGCTTCCCTGGAGTCCTGGTTCCTCGACGTGACCAGCCGACTGGGGGCCCCAGAGTGACGACGTCCACCGTCCGTTCGCTCGTCCCGGCCCGCCCCGACCACCGGGGCAGCCCCATCCCGACCGGCGCCATGATCATGACTCGATTTATGGATCTGCGCAAGCGCCGCGGGCTCATGATCGCCCTGATCGCGGTCAATATCGGTATCCCCAGCGTCTTTCTGGCGGTGCGCCTCATCGCGCACGCCGTCGCGCCTCACTCGTACGGGCCGGCCGGAGGCTACAGCATCTTTCAGGCCCTGATCGCGGGCCTCATGTACGTCTTCGGCTTCATCGTCGCCGCCACGCTCGGTTGCACGGCGGGCTCCGCCGACCTTACCGAGGGCACGTTTCGCCACCTCGTCATCACCGGTCGCTCGCGACTCGCCCTGTACTTCGCGCGTATTCCGGCGGGCCTGATGATCATCGTGCCCCTCGTCGCCATGGGAGTCATCGTGGTGTGCTCGGTCTGCGTCGCCGCCGCGCCGACGAAGTTGAGTTTCGACGGAATCAACAACATGCCGGTCGGCCTCAACCGTCAAGGGTTTATTACGTGGGCCGAAGACCACCCGAAGACCACCATCTGCGAGATGGGCTACTTCTATCGCAAGCAGCCCTCCTCGACCCCGCAAATCAACTGCGGCCCCAACAACAAAGTGGTCGCCGTGACCATCAAGTCAGGCGTTCCCATCGCGAGCCCCGCGACCAAGGCTGAGTTACGAGCACAAGCGATCAGATCAGCGAAGCAGAACTACGCGAGTTACGCCACGACCTTTCTGTCGCCGCCGCTCAAGCTGATGGTAGAGACCGGCCTCTGGGTCGAGTTGTGGGCGATCGTCGGTTTCTTAGTGGGGCTAGGTCTGTCGTCGCTCATGGGACAGCGCACCGTACCCGTGGTGCTCCTCATCATCTACGAGATAGTCATCACCCCGCTCTTCGCCAGGAACGCCATACCTCACCTGATCAACGCCGAGCGGGGCTTAGTCGGGTTGGCCATGGCCCACATAGAGCCGGCCGGACTGCCGGCCGTCTTTGGAGTCGGAGGAATTGCGCGCGGGGGCGGAGGCGCCTCACTGGTCCCCGAGTCGACCACGGTAGCGGTCCTCGTTATCGTGGCCTGGATCGTGGTGTGGACCGGACTTGGTGCGTGGCGCATGGCCACGCGCGACGCGTAGGCGAGAACGCCACGACGACCACGACCTCGTCGGCTGCTCGAAGACGTTACGTCGTAGACGACGCCTTATCGAGCGATGACGCCCGCATCGAGGCCCCACGGTTGAGAAAATGTTCGAGCTGTTCATTCGGCACCGCCGGAGAAAAAAGGTAGCCCTGACCGAGTTCGCAGCCCAGACCTCGAAGCCGTTCGAGTTGCGCCGGCGTCTCGATACCCTCGGCGAGCATTGTGATGGAGAGCTTGCTGCCCAGAGAGACAATCGTCTCTAAGAGCGCGTCGTTGCGGGCGCCCTCCTGGGTGGGGCGCACGAAGGACTGGTCGATCTTGATCACGCGCGGGTGCATGGACGCGAGATACGACAGTGACGAGTAGCCCGTGCCGAAGTCGTCCAGGGCGAATCCGACGCCGAGCTCTTGGAGTCGACTGATGACGTTGGTGGCCTCGGTCGCGTCGCGCAACATGACACCCTCGGTGATCTCGATCACCAGGCGCTCGGGCGAGACGCCGTACGAGGCGAGGACTTCCTCGATGACGCCAACCAACCTCGGTTCGTGAAACTGCTGCGCGGAGAGGTTGACCGACACGTAGGGTCGATTGCCGTTCGCCCCAAATGTCTCCCACGAACAGGCCGCCGCCATCGCCTCGTGGAGGGCGAAGGTTCCCAGTTCCCAGATGAGTCCGCTCTGTTCGGCCAACGGAATGAAGACGTCCGGCGGTACCCAGCCGCGTTCTCGGTGCCACCAGCGCATGAGCGCCTCATAACCGACGACCTCTGAGGTGGCGAGGTCGACGATGGGCTGATAGTGCATGGCGAGCTCGCCGTTTTGCAACGCGTGATGAAGTTCTTGGACGAGGGAGAAGCGACTGATCGCCTGTTGATGCATGCTGGGCGTGAAGATCACGTGATGGCCCTGGCCCTTGGACTTCGCTTCATAGAGGGCGACGTCCGCGTCGCGAATGATCTCGGCGGGGTCCTTGCTCTCTCCTTCCCATACCACTACACCGATACTGGCGCGTTGCTCTATCTGCACGCCACCAATAAAGAAGGGCTCGGCTAACACCCCCATCAGCCGGGTCGCCACGTCGACCGCGTCGTCAGGTGAACTGAGGCCTTCGGCTAGGTAGAGGAACTCGTCACCACCGAATCGTCCGATGGTGTCGGCCGAACGCAAGGTCTGTTCAAATCGACGCGCCACCGCAACCAGCAACTGGTCCCCCACGAGGTGGCCGTGAACATCGTTGACGCCCTTGAAGTCATCGAGGTCCAACAGCAGTACCGCGCCGAGGGAGTGCTGGCGGGTGACGCGAGCGTAAGCGTGAGCGAGACGGTCTTCAAAGAGGGCTCGATTGGCGAGTCCCGTCAGTGGATCGTGCAGCGCTTGGTGCGATAGTTGCGCGGTGAGGGCGTGCTCTTCGGTGACGTCACGTTCGGAGATGACGTAGTAGAGGGTCTTGCCCGTCGAGTCGCGCGCCGGCGATCGGAGCACCTCCACGATGACGGTTCGTCCGTCTCTGCGGAGATATCGCTTCACGTAGCGGTCTTGACTGAGATCACTGAGCGTGGCGCGTCGGTGACTCTCTTCGGTAATGCCGACGTCGTCGGGATGCGTGAAGGGGGTGGAGTCGCGGCCGATGAGATCCTCGCGAGAGAACCCGATCATCCGACAGAAAGCATCGTTGGCGGCGATGACGACGTCGTCTAGATCGACGAACAACATAGGCGCCATGTTCTGTTCGAAGGCGAGACGAAAGCGCTCCTCGGACTCACGCAACAGGCGATCGTTCTCAAAGAGGCGCCGCGCATCGCGCAGTCGCCCGATCCCATAGGCCAGATCGTGGGCGAGCTCGCTCAGAAGATCGACCTCACTGGGACCGAAGGCACCGGGCTCTCCGGCGTAGATGGTCAGGGCACCGACGACCTCGCTCGCCACGACCAGAGGAAAGGCACACCCCGTCAGTAGTCCGTGGCGTTGGGCCGGCTCCAACCAGACCAGGTGATCGTCCGCCTGACGAATGTCGCTCAAGACTTGCGGGGTGCGAGTGCGTATCGCCGTGCCGGTCGTGCCGGTGCCGTACTCGTCGTCCGCCCACGAAAAGCGAACCTCATCAAGGTATGAGGTGTCGCCGGCTGAGGTTACGGGACGAACGGTCTTGTTCTCGTCATCCTCCGCGATGCCCACCCAGGCCAGTCGGTAGCCGCCCGAGGCGACGATCGTCTCGCAGATGTCGGCCAACAACGTCTCTTCGTTGGTGGCGCGAACCAGGACCTGATTGCTCTCGATGAGTGTTTGCAGTGCTCGGGTGAGGTTCTTCGCGTCCGTGACGTCGACCGCATTCACGACCATGCCGCGAATCGTGGGGTCATCGAGACAGTTGGTCAAGACCACTTCGAGAAAGCGCATATCGCCCGAGGCCGTGGCGAATCGGGTGACAAAGGGCATGCTCGTACCCGGCCGCTCACAGGCTTCGGCGAACCGTTCGAGGCACTCTTCGACGTCGTCGGGATGAAGGGAGTCAAAGGCGCTGCGACCGACACGCTCGCTCGCCGGGTAGCCCGAGATGTTCACGTTCGACGGACTGGCCCACAGGGTGGTGCCCGACGTGCTCAAGACCAAGGTGATCTCGTTCGAGTTCTCCGCCACCGTGCGGTGCCACTTTTCGCGTGCCTCCAGCTCTTCGACGTAGGCGCGACGCTCGGTGACGTCGCGCCCGTTCACCACGATGCCGGCGACGTCGGGATTCTCAAGACAGTTCGTGGTGACGATCTCGAGGTAACGACTCTCGCCCTCGTCAGTCACCACGGTGATCTCGTCTCTCATGGACGCTCCGGCGATGCGCGCCAACGTAAAGAATCGTCGAGCGACGCGCCGCACGTCGTTGGGGTGCAGATAGCGAAAGGCGCGAGTACCGACGCTCGCCTCCAAAGAGATGCCAAACAGTGACAGGGCAATTGGATTGGCGTAGACCACGCTGCCGGTTCGGTCGATCACGACAATGAGGTCACTCGACCTCTGGCCGACTTGCTCGAGTAGCGCGAAGCGCTCTTTCAGCGAACTGGCGTCAGCGGCCACATCCACGAAGCCCGTGCCGCCCGAGCCCGGCACGTGGGCGGGCCTTCGGACCCGCCGTCGCCGTTCGTCTCCAATGAATGCCACTGTGGCACTATAGCATGCCATCACGGCGCGCTACAGTGGCGATATGGCCTCATTTGACGACAAGCAGTTAAAGAGTCGGGAAAACACAGTCGGGGACGGGAACGACTCCAGCCTCGCCTCTCGCCCGACGCTGCGCGAAGATGCTCGAAATCGCACCAGGGAACGCATCATCGAAGGAGCCATCGCCGCGGTCGCGGCCTCGGGCCTGGACGCCACCGTGGACGAGATTGCTGACGCCGCTGGGGTGAGTCGCCGCACCGTCTTTCGCCACTTCGCGACCCACGACGACCTTCTCGTCGCCACCATCAGCGAGGCCGTTCTCATCATCAATCTCGCGATGCCTCAACCGCCTTCGCCCGACGAAGACATTCGAGAGTGGTTGCACACCTCCGCCAGATCGGTGCACGCTCTGCTGCGACGCGTCGTCGGTCGTGCCTTCTGGGACCTCTACTCCGCACGTCCGGGCATCTCGACGCAGGTGGCGACGAAGGCCGCGCAAGCGTCTCTGTTGCGCTTTGACTTCGGTGAACGGATGACCCTCAACGCGTGGCAGGCGGTAGGCGGAAAGGCCGACCCGCCGCGGTGGTTGACGGACACTTTCATTCTCCACATGTCCGGCTTCGCCACCAACGCCTTCTTGAACTACAGCACTGATCAGACGGGCAATCTCAGTGCGGGGGTGCTCTGGCTGGTTCTCAACGACGCGCTGGACCAGCAGCGCGCCGGCGTGATTCCGTAACTAGAGCTCCTCGACGGCGCGACGAAGCCGCTCGGTCACTTCTAGGTAGTTCTTGGTCGTGCCAAAGCTCATAGGCTCGCCAAACTTCACCGTGACCTCGCTTTTCCTCTTCGGCCACTTCGCGTGCATCGGCACCGTGCCCGAAAGTCCTTTGGTCTTAAGGGGAACGACGGACACTTTGAGGCGCGCGACCATGTAGCCGATGCCGGGCTTGAAATCCAGTAACTCGCCGTCGGTGCTGAGTCGCCCCTCCGGGGCGAAGAGGACGTGGTGCCCCGATGCGAGCATGTCGGCGACGTTCTTCAAGCTCGGACGAAAGGGTGCAGTGCGAGAGAACGCGAAACTTCCCCAACCGAGCCTGCTGGCAAAGGCCAGCGCCCGATGATCGCGCATAATGTCCGCTCCCACCGCCACGGTCGTGTGCCGACGGATCCTCGGCGGTAGCGCCTCGTAGATGACGGGACCGTCGAAGTCATCGGTGTGGTTAAAGATGAAAAGTGAGGGCGCGGTGACGAGGGCCAAGTGTTCGCTTCCTTCGACGGTGAGACTCACCCAGTGACGAACCAGCCGCGCGAAAACGTGGTCGCGCAGGGCATCGCCCACCAAGCGCACACCCCGCCGATACGGCCACTCAGGAAAGTCAGCGCTCACGGCTCAATGGCCGTAGCCGCCGCGGCCAGGTGGTGCGCAGCGCGACCCGATCTGCGAGCGACAGTCGACGGTACTTGCCAGGTCGATCCCGATCACTCGTCAACCTCAGTTCTCATTCCGCGACACATGGGCGCCGCGACTCTCTACAAGAAAGGCTAGGTGACCTCGTCAATCGTAAGGACACCAATGCGGCGAACCTCTTATGCCGTCCAGGCATCTGTAGGGGTGACGCAGCGCGTCGTTACTGAACGTCGCGACCCTTCATCGCGGCCAGCCCACTTCCGGCCAGCGCCGCGGCCCACGCCACGAGGACCACCGCCCCCACGGCGCCGGAGAGATAGTGCTGCCCGGTGAAGCCCATCATGGAGTTCTGAGCGTGAACCGGAAGGAAGCGCCCGACTGACGGGAGGAGTCCGAAGACCAAGTTTTCGACGACGAACCCAAAGGCCAGCAGCGCGATCACCGCCCCGACTTGGTTGCGGATGATGGCGCCCAGGCCGACCCCGATGATGCCCCAGAGCGCCGATCCGACCACCGCGCCAACGAACAGCGTGGTCATATTGGAACCGCTCAGCACGATATGAATGTGACGACCGTTCAAGATGGCGAGGCCGATGGCAAAGGTCAGGCCCTCGGCGATGAGGCCAAACACGAGACCAGCCAAGGCGCCGGCAATGGCCTTCGAGGCGAACAGGCGGCTCCGACTGGGATTGAAGAGGAACGTCGGTCGCATCGTGCCAAAGCGGTACTCACTCGTCAACAGCATGATGCCGGCCAACGCGGAAAACACGCCCGAGATGCTGCCGAAACTCAAAAGGCCCACCTGGTCCTGCTCGGTGAAGATCTGATTCGTGGGCGACAGGGTGCAGGTCAGGATGATGAAGATCAACGCAAGCAGGATCATGCCCAGCAGCAGCCCGATGGTGGTTCGCGTCGAGCGTATCTTGAGGAGTTCGGCTCTCAACTGATTGATCACGACGACTCTCCCGAGGTCAGGTCAAGGAAGACCTCTTCCAGCGAGGACGTTTCGCTCATGAGTTCATGTATGGCCAGCCCGGCGGCGAAGGCGATGTCGCCTACCCGTTCACTCGTCGCGTCATGGACCAAGAGAGCGTGGTCGTTGGTTTCGATCGAGTCGAGGCCTTCGCGTTTGAGCGCGGCCGCGAGTTCGGTGATCTTCGGGCTGCGTACGCGAACCGCCACGGTGGTGTGCGTGGTGAGGTCCTCGAGAGACGACTCGGTGACTAGGCGACCGTGGTTGATGATCAAGACCTGATCCACGGTCTGGGCGACTTCGGCGAGAACGTGACTGGAGACGAGCACGGTGCGCCCGCCGGACGCGAAGTTCCTTAAGAAGTCACGAAGCCAGCGCACGCCCTCGGGGTCAAGTCCATTAGCCGGTTCGTCCAGTACGAGCAGGTCCGGATTGCCAAGCAGGGCAGCGGCGAGGCCCAGACGTTGACGCATGCCGAGCGAGTAGCCCTTCACTCGCCGTCTGGCGGCGCTGGTGAGCTCTACCAGTCCGAGGACTTCATCCACCCGCGAGTCGGGCAGTCCCGCGGCCCAGCTGAGGGTTCGAAGGTGGTCCCGGCCCGTGCGACCCGGATGAAAGTCGGTGGCTTCGAGGACCGCGCCCACTCGCATGGCTGGCGTGGGGAGTTCGGAATAGGGCACACCGAAAATGGTGGCGTCACCGCTCGTGGGGCTGGCCAGCCCGAGCAGCATGCGCAGCGTGGTGGTCTTGCCAGCGCCGTTGGGTCCTAAGAAGCCGGTGATCGTTCCCGACTCGATGGTGAACGACAAGTCGTCGACGGCCAACACGTCGCCGTATCGCTTGGTTAGTGATTCGCTTTGGACAACGGAGGGCACGGGTGCTCGTTCGCTCTGGGGGGACCCTCAAACTCTAGGCCCGAAGCAACCTTTGCAGAAAGCAACAACCCCTAGATCCCTTAAGGGGGATCTAGGGGTTGTTGGTGAAGCCGTATGAACGGCTTTCTACTTGTCCTCTTGAGGAGCGAGAGACTCCGCGAGCAACAAATACATCTGACGGCGCAGCTCTTTGAGCAACGCGTCAGCCTTCGTCTTTTGCTCGGCGGTGCCGGCTTCGGCCACTTGGTGAACCGCCACGGCCACGTGACGTAGATCGTCGCGCAGCACGAGGTCGCCCTGATCGGCCTGGCGAACCATCGCCTCCCAAGGGGCGGACGTGTGGGGGTGAGCCTTGAGGTGCTCACGACCTTCGTCGGTCAGAGTGAACTGGCGACGACCGTCGGCGGTCTCGGATCGGACGAGTCCCTGGTCCTCGAGCATCTGCAACGCGGGGTACAGGGAACCGGGACTTGGACGCCACAGACCGTGGGTCCTCTCCGCTAACTCCTGCATCATCTCGTAGCCGTGCATCGGACGCTCCTCTAAGAGCGCCAAGATGGCAACGCGCACGTCGCCTCGACGTCCACGACCTCGTCCACCGCGAGCGAACTCCTCACGGCCCCGACCGCCATCTCCTCGTCCTCCGCCGTGACGCGGGCCGTGGCGACGGCGCCCGCTAGTGCGATCTTCGAAGGGATTCCCTTCGACGTTGTCAGCGTTCGCGTCTCGCCCGTGTGGCGAGTGATTGAACACTTTGTTTCTCATAATCATCCTTTCGATAGTTACTTGTATATAACGATATATCGTTATCAGTCGTTTGTCAAGTAGTCGGTGAGAACTCTCTAGAAATACCTGGTCAAGGGGCACTCCTGGACTCGATGACACGCGCTCGTCGATAGCAACAAGCGAATTGCGTGGCTCTGCATCGTTGTTTTTTACGGCCTGAACGGCCTTACTTCACACCTGGGCGACGACGACGCCTTTCGGTTGGTCTGGCACATTACGAGTTCCTTGATCGCTTCGCGGCTCGCACTGGCGGCCGCGAATCATGAGAATCTCCCGGTACGTCCTACGTGACGGCGTTACGAAGCGCGAACTTTGGATCTCTATACGACTCGCTGACCATGACGTCGACCAGGATCTCAACGGCGTCGAAGACGTCGACGAATCGTAGGTAGAGAGGTGTGAACCCGAAGCGCGCGATATCGGGGGCCCGGAAGTCACCGATGACACCCCGCTCGATGAGCGCCTGAACAATCCCGTACGACTCCTCGTGACGCAGGGAGACCTGGCTGCCACGGCGCACATATTCGCGCGGTGTCACGATCTCGAAGGTACCGGGCATCTTGGCTTCCACTAGTTCCATGAATAGGTCCGTGAGATGCACGCTCTTGGCCCGTATGGCACTCATGGACGTTTGGTCGAAGACGTCCAGGGCCCCATCGAGGGCAGAGAGCGCGAGTATGGAGGGCGACGAGGTCACAAAGGCCTGCATCCCTTTGGCCGGTTCGTACTCCGGCTCGAAGTCGAACGGACGTGCGTGACCGAGCCAGCCCGGCAGAGGATTCTCCAAGATGCCCTGCCAGGAGGCACGTACGTACATGTAGGCCGGTGCGCCCGGGCCCCCGTTCAGGTACTTGTACCCACACCCCGCCGCGAAGTCCACCTGGGCCTCTTCGACGTTGAGAGGAACGGCACCGGTGGAGTGCGCAAAATCCCAGAGCATGAGGGCGCCAGCGTCGTGCACCTTCTGCGTGATGCCCTTCAGATCGAGCATCTCGCCGTTTCGAAAGTCCACGTGCGTCAGCATCACGAGCGCCACGTCTTCGCTGAGAGCGTCGTCGAGCGAGCTTCGCTCGACACTCCTCATCGTGATGGGGCGTCCGGCGTAGTTGGCCATCGCGCCAGCGATGTACAGATCCGAGTGAAAGTTGTGCATGTCGGTCACGAGCACGTGGCGATCGGGACGAAGTCGAAGCGCCCCGCCAATGAGTTTGGCCAGCGCGATCGTCAAGGTGTCCGCCACGACGACCTCACCGGAACGTGCGCCGATCAGTGCGCCGACGCGATCGCCCAGCCTCGTCGGCATGGCCATCCACCCGGCCTCGGTCCAGCCCCGAACGAGTTTCTTTCCCCACTCGTGGTCCACGACCTCATTGACTCGAGAGGACACGCCGCGCGACACGGGGCCGAGCGAGTTGCCATCAAGATAGATCTCGTCGTAGTTGAGGAGGAACTCGTTTCGAAGCGGGGCCAGCTCATCCTCTAAGTCCAGTGTTTGACACTCTTCTCTCGTGGTCATAACACCGACCTCACTTCCCACAACACCGGGTAGAGACGCTGCGCCAGCGTCGTGTCCAAAAAGGCCATGCCCTCACTGCCGCCGGTCCCGGGCCGACGACCGATCTGTCGTCCGGCCATGAGGAGATGTTGGTAGCGCCACAGGGCCAGATTCTCGTCATGGTCTATCAAGAGCTCGGCGACGGCGTGCAGCGATGTCAAGGGCGCGGTGGCGTGGTCGAGATAGAGCGCCCGTACCAGGTCGAGGAGATCATCTTGTGCCGACGCCGCCAGTGTCGTGCGCAGCGAGTGTTCAAAGCCCGACCAGACGTCGGGCAAATCGCTGATCTCTCGTAGCCAGGCGCGCCGTTCGTCGTCAAAGAAGTCGTAGCTCAAAACCGCCTTTCTTCCCCCACCACTCAAGAACTCGATGGCTCGAAACTGAAAGGACTGAAAGCCCGACGCCGGGTCGAGGGGGTCGCGAAAAGCCAAGAATCCTTCCGGAGACATGGTGTCGAGCATTCGTAAGTGCGCCAGAAGCAACTCTTCGACCTCGACGATCCGCTGCAAGTGCGACGGGGCCAGCCACGGTTCATTGGCGTGGAGTGACGAAGAGGTCCGCGAAAGTTCGTCGATAATGACCTTGAACCAGAGTTCGTAGGACTGATGAACAACGATGAACAGCAGTTCGTCGGCGGCGCCGTCGGTGAGAGGAATCTGCAGCTTCAAGAGATCGTTGATGCGCAAATACGTCGAGTAGTCGGTCTTGTTAGCCACGACGACGACTCTAGGCCGGGCGAAGCGAGCAGGTTCTAGGCGCGAGTGATGGGTTTATAGCGGAGCCGGTGGGGTTGATCAGCATCCGTTCCGAGGCGCTTGTGGCGATCGGCTTCGTAGTCGGAGAAGTTGCCCTCAAACCACCGCACCACGGCGTCGTCTTCGAAGGCCAGCACGTGCGTGGCGATGCGGTCCAAGAACCAGCGATCGTGGCTAATCACGACGGCGCAGCCCGGGAAACTCAGCAGCGCGTCCTCCAGAGCGCGCAGCGTATCGACGTCCAGGTCGTTGGTCGGTTCGTCCAGCAGCAGAACGTTCCCCGCGCTGCGCAAGACCTTGGCCAGTTGCACTCGATTGCGCTCGCCACCAGAGATTTCGCCGACCTTCTTCTGTTGGTCGCTGCCCTTGAAGCCGAAACTCGCCACGTAGGCCCGCGCGTGAATCTCGCGTGAGCCGATCACCATGTGCTCCTGTCCCCCACTGATCTCATCGAAAACCGTGTTCTCGGGATTGAGCGAGTCGCGCGACTGATCAACGTAGGCGAACTGGACCGTAGAACCGACTTCGATGGTGCCAGCGTCGGGCCTCTCTTCACCGACCATCATTCGAAAGAGCGTGGTCTTGCCGGCCCCGTTGGGTCCAATCACGCCGACGATGCCGCCCGGAGGGAGCAAGAAGGACAAGTTCTCGATCAACAGCCGATCGTCGTACCCCTTGGTCAACTCGACCGCGTTGACAACCACGTCGCCCAGTCGAGGACCGGGGGGAATGGCGATCTCCAGTCGATCGGCCCGTCGTTCGGCCGCTTCGGACTCGGCGACCAACTCGTTGAACGAACTCACCCGCGCCTTACCCTTGCTCTGTCGAGCTCGCGGCGAGAGGCGGATCCACTCCAGCTCTCGCTGCAAGGAGGCTTGGCGCGCCTTGTCGGCTTTCTCTTCGGCGGCGAGCCGGTTTTGCTTCTGCTCCAGCCACGAGGAGTAGTTGCCTTCCCAGGGAATACCGTGTCCGCGATCCAGTTCGAGAATCCACTGGGCCGCGTTGTCAAGGAAGTAGCGGTCGTGCGTTACGGCGACGACGGTGCCGCTGTAGTCCTGGAGAGTGCGCTCGAGCCAGGCCACCGATTCGGCGTCTAAGTGGTTCGTCGGTTCGTCGAGCAACAACAGGTCCGGCTTGGATAGCAGGAGCCGACAGAGGGCGACCCGACGCCTCTCACCTCCTGACAAAGTGGCGACGCTGGCGTCGGGTGGCGGAAGGCGCAGGGCGTCCATCGCGATGTCGAGTGTGCGCTCCAAGTCCCACGCGTTGGCCGCGTCAATCTTGCTCTGCAGCTCTGACTGTTCGCTGAGTAACTTCTCGAAATCGGCGTCGGGGTCGCCAAAGGCGGCGCAGACCTCATTGAAGCGGATCAGAAGGTCCCGCTGTTCGGCCACGCCGTCGGCGACGTTGCCGACCACGTCTTTGGTCTCATCGAGCCGCGGTTCCTGTGAGAGGAAGCCCACGCTGAACCCCGGGGTCAGACGCGCTTCCCCGGTGAAGCCATCGTCGAGTCCGGCCATGATGCGAAGCAGTGACGACTTGCCCGAACCGTTGGCGCCGATGACTCCAATCTTGGCGCCCGGATAAAAGGAAAGGTTGATTCCCCGAAGGACTTCGCGGTCCGGAGGGTAGAACCGTCGAAGGTCTCGCATGGTGAAGATGAACTGTGCGGCCACGTCATCTAGTGTGACCGATTTTGCGGTGATCAAGATTTTTGTCGGGATGAGTGTGACAGGCTCGCCGTTACACTCGGAAAATGTCCTCCGAGAATGCGACTGAAGTCACGCCGACCAAGCGTCACGCACCGGAGGGGATGATCCTCGCTATTGCCTGCATTGCGCAGTTCATGGTGGTGCTCGATGTATCCATCGTGAACGTCGCGCTGCCGCGCATGGGCCACGACCTTCACTTCACGTACTCCAGCGCACAGTGGGTCATCAATGCGTACGTCTTGACCTTCGCGGGATTCCTGCTGCTGGGTGGTCGGGCCGCTGACTACTTCGGGCGTCGTCAGGTCTATCTCACCGGCATGGCCGTCTTCACCCTGGCGAGCGTTGGCGCCGGCGTGGCTCAGAACGGCACGGAGATGATTACGGTCCGCGCAATCCAAGGTGTGGGAGGCGCCATCTTGTCGCCGGCGACGCTCACCATCATCATCACTACCTTTCGAGGGACACGTCTGCCCAAAGCGCTCGGCGCCTGGAGTGCCGTGGCCGGAGCGGGCGGCGCGGTGGGAGCGCTGCTGGGCGGCATCTTGACCGGGCTCGTCTCGTGGAGGTGGATCTTCTTCATCAACGTGCCACTCGGAATCGTGGCGGGAACTGCCGCCGCGCTGTATCTCCAGGAGTTGCGCAACAAAGATGCGACAGCCAAGCTCGACGTCACGGGTGCGGTCCTCGTGACCGGGGGCCTCGCCTCAGTGATCTACGCCGTCGTCAACACCACGACGCACTCGTGGACATCCCCCTTCACGCTGGAGTGGCTCATCGCGGGCCTCGTTCTCGTCACCTTCTTCTTCTTTTGGGAGGCGAAGGTCGCTTCCCATCCGCTGGTGCCCTTTCGCATCTTTCGCTCGCGACCCCTCTCGGTGGCCAACGCCATCATGATCCTGGTGGGTGGCGTTTTCTTCGCCATGTGGTACTTCTTGACGTATTACTTCCAACTCGTGTTGGGGTACGGACCGGTGAAGGCCGGGCTGGCCTTTGTGCCCACGGCCGTCGCCATCATCATCGGCGCGCAAGTGTCATCACGACTCATCAATAGAGCCGGCGTGCGGCCCATTCTTCAAGTCGGCGCCCTGCTGGCCACCCTCGGCTTCTTCTGGCTCTCGCTCATCCAACCGCACAGTTCCTACCTGGGTCACGTTCTCGTGCCCTCCTTCATAACGGCCTTTGCCATGGGACTTCTCTTCTCGCCCCTCGCTATGGCCGCGACCTCACGGGTCGACCGAGCGGACGCCGGACTCGCCTCAGGCATCTTGAATACCTCGCGCCAAGTAGGAGGGTCCCTGGCCTTGGCGGCTCTCGCCACTGTGGCGACCGACCGCACGGCATCGTTGATGCACCGAGTGGGGCAGGGCGCGGCCTTGACCGCGGGCTACCAACGGGCCTTTCAGATCTCTTCGATCATCGCGCTGGTGGCCTTGGGGATCACCTTTCTTCTGCCTCGACTAACCGGTCGCGCACCCGCGGCGCAGGCCGTTAATCCTGAGTGAACTGGTCGGCAAGACCCGCCGTCTCGCCCTCATTCGTCGAACCATTCGGGGCTAGTGTCGAGACGACAAACATCCGCAAGTGTGATGGTGCCGAGTCGGCAGCACCTCGAAACTGAGGACAGTCCTTGTACAGGATTGACAAACGAATAAGGGAGAAATTCATGGGGAGTATTCGTCGCCTCGTCACCGTGTTGGGAACTGGAGCATTGATTCTCGGCACGTTGACGGTGAGTGTGGCCTCGACAACGGTGGCGGCCTCGGCCTCATCAAAGTTCAAGGCTTGCGTGGTCACCGATACTGGTGGCATTAACGACAAGTCGTTCAACGCATCAGCGTGGGCTGGTCTAAAAGACGCCAAGAAGGCCGACGGCAACATCTCGGTGCAGTACCTGTCGTCCACGTCGTCGTCCGACTACGCACCAAACATCAACAGCTTCATCTCGAAGGGTTGCGGCATTATCGTGACGGTCGGCTTCTTGATGGACGCGGCCACCGCCGCGGCGGCTAACGCTCACCCGAGCCAGAAGTTCGCGATTGTGGACGACGCACCGGTCGTCAAGTCCGGCACGCACGTGGAGGCGCTGCAGTACGAGACGGACCAGGCTGGCTTCCTCGGTGGCATTTTGGCCGCCGGTATGACCAAGACCGGTACGGTCGCTACCTACGGTGGAGAGAACTTCTCCGCGGTGACGCTGTACATGAACGGCTTCGTCGCGGGCGTTCGCTACTACGACAAGACGTGGAACAAGAAGGTCAAGGTTCTGGGTTGGACGCCGGGCAAGGGAACATGCACGCTCGCTACCTGTAACGGATCGGGCACCTTCATTGGTAACTTCACCGACCAGACGGCTGGCAAGACCGACACCACGACCTTCTTCTCCGAGGGCGCGGACATCGTGTTCCCGGTCGCCGGTTCAGTTGGACTCGGCTCCGTCGCTGCCGCCAAAGAGGCTGGCGCCGGAAAGTACGTCATGTGGGTCGACTCGAACGGTTGCATCTCTGACGCGTCGGACTGCAAGTACTTCGTGGGTACCGTGGCGAAGGGCGTCGAGCCCTCGGTCGAGGCGGCGGTTCTTTCCGCGGCCAAAGGCACCTTCAAGGCCGGTTCCTACATCGGTACGTTGGCCAACAACGGCACGCAGTTGGAGTACGGCGGCGTGATGGTACCGGAGTCGCTCAAGTCCAAGATTGCGACCGTCAAGGCGGGCATCATCGCGGGCACCATCTCCGTGAACCCGAACAGCTACCCGCCCACACCGAAATAACGAGGTAGCGCTTCTGCGCTACACCACGACAAAGACCCGGGGCTCTCCCGGGTCTTTGTCGTGGCATACGATGAGGCCTCATGCAACTTGAACTTCGCGGTATTACCAAGCGTTTCGGTTCGCTGACGGCAAACGACCACATCTCTCTCACCGTGGAGCCAGGTCAGATTCACTCGTTGCTCGGAGAGAACGGCGCCGGGAAATCGACGCTGATGAACGTACTCTTCGGCCTGCTCAGCCCCGACGAGGGCGAGATCGTCATCGACGGCGTGGTCACCCCCATCCACGACTCGGGTGACGCCGTTCGCCGGGGCATCGGCATGGTTCATCAACACTTCATGCTGGTCCCCGTCTTCACGGTGACCGAGAACGTGGTGCTCGGATTCGAACCAACCAAATCGATTAATCGCATCGACTACAAACGCGCCACTCAAGAGATCCGCGAGCTCTCCCAGCGCTTCAAGCTCGAAGTCGACCCCGACGCCACGGTCGAGAATCTGCCCGTGGGCATTCAACAGCGCGTGGAGATCATCAAGGCCTTAAGTCATGACGCCGAGCTCCTTATTCTCGACGAGCCGACTGCAGTCCTTACGCCCCAGGAGATCGACGCTTTGATGGAGATCATGCGCTCGCTGGCGGCCGCCGGAAAGTCGATCCTCTTCATCACCCACAAACTGAAGGAAGTCAAGGAGATCGCGGACATCATCACGGTAATTCGCCTGGGCAAGGTGGTGGGCACCGCCGAACCCTCGATGTCCGAGGGCGAACTGGCCTCCATGATGGTCGGACGCAGCGTGAACCTCACGGTCGAGAAGTCGGCTTACGACCCGGGCGAGACCGTCCTGGAGATTCGCGACCTCGTAGTTCTGGACGATCGCGGACTGGTAGCCGTCGACGGAGTCTCTCTGGAGGTGAGCGCGGGCGAAGTGCTCGCCGTGGCGGGGGTTCAGGGCAACGGTCAAACGGAGTTGGTCGAGGCCATCGTCGGCATGCGCCACGTAGAGGCCGGATCGATCACCCTGCGCGGGGTCGACATCACGAATCTCACGCCCCGCGAAGCTCTGGACGCGGGGCTAGGACACATTCCTGAAGATCGTCAACGTGACGGGCTCGTGCTCTCTATGTCCGTGGCTGACAATCTGGTGCTCAACACGCCCCGGCGAGCGCCCTTCGCCCGAAGGGGCACGCGAAACTTCGCCGCCATCAACGAGAATGCCGAACGGCTGGTGCACGACTTCGACATTCGAACGACCTCCATCTTCGCTCCCGCCAGCTCCCTCTCCGGAGGTAATCAGCAAAAGGTCATCGTGGCCCGAGAACTCTCGCGTCCGCTGGAGTTTCTGGTGGCGAGTCAGCCGACCCGGGGTCTGGACGTGGGGTCGATCGAGTACGTGCACCGTCAGATCGTCGACTACCGCAACCGTGGTAACGGCTCGCTCATCGTCTCTTCGGAACTGGACGAGGTTTTCGCCCTGGGCGATCGCATCGCGGTGATGTACGAAGGCAAGATCATCGGCGTCGTAGATCCTTCTGTCAGTCGGGAGTCGATCGGCCTGCTCATGGCGGGATCGACCATGGCGGCAGCCGGTGTCTGAGGCCGCCACCTCGAAGTCTGCGCCGGAAGAGGCGCCGGTCGAGATTCCTTCGCGTCCGGCCCTCCATCGATCTCTCTGGGCGCGCTACACCTCGACGAGCCCGATCATCGTCGCGTTCTATGCCTTGATCCTGGGCCTCGTCTTCGGGGCGATCATCATTATCGTGACCACGCCGGCCGTGCTGGACGCGTGGCGCGAGATCTTTCGCCACTGGGATGGGCTGCCCCGCGCTCTAAAAGTCTCCTTCGACAACGTCGGCGCCGCGTACCGCGCCATCTTCACGGGCTCCATCGTGGACCCGCAAGGGCTCTGGCACTCGCTCACCACCGGGAAAAACTGGCCTAACACCTTGACCCCGATGTCGGAGACGTTGACGTACGCGACTCCCCTATTGATCGTGAGCATCGGCGTGGGCATCGCCTTTCAAACCGGGCTGTTCAACATTGGCGCCAACGGCCAGGCCGTGATCGGCGGCATCGCCGGGACGGCGGTCGGTTCGATGCTACGCCTGCCGACGGTGATTCACCTCCCCATGGCGCTAGTTGGAGGGATCCTCGGTGGGATGCTCTGTGGCGCGGTGCCGGGCCTGTTGAAGGCGTACACCGGGGCTCACGAAGTCATCGTGACGTTGATGTTCAACTACGTCACGTACGCCTTCTTGCTGTACGCCGTTCTCTCGACGCCCTTTCAAGAGCCCGGCCAGCAGAACGACATCGGACGCACCCTCTATCCGAGTGCCATCCTCGCGCCGCTCTTTGGCACCAAGTCCGGGCTTCGCGTCAGCTACGGCATCTTCGTAGCCGCCGCCGTCGTGCTCTTCGCCTGGTGGCTGCTCGACCGCTCCTCGCTCGGTTTCGATTTTCGCGTCACGGGCGCCAACCCCTCGGCCGCGCGAGCGTCGGGCATCAGCGCCAAGTCGGTCATCGTGCTCGTGTTTCTCATCTCTGGTGGTCTCGCCGGACTGGCCGGCTTCGTGCAGGTCGCCAGCACCACGCACTACATTGACGGCGGCTTTCTTATCGGGAACGCCGGCATCGGCTTCACCGCGATCACCGTGGCGCTGCTCGGGCGAAACCGACCCGTCGGCATCGTGTGGGCGTCCCTGCTCTTCGCCGCTCTCTCGGTCGGCGGGCGGAACATGCAGGCCTCCACGGGGATACCCTTAGACCTCGCCACGGTCATTCAATCAGCCGTGGTCCTCTTCGTAGCGACGCCGATGCTCGTCAAAGAGATCTTCCACCTGAAGGGCACGGGCCAGACCTCCACTCTGAAAGTCTCGACGAACGTGTGGGGCTCATGAGTCTCGTCACCACCACGGCCGCCAACGCCACGTCGCTCGTGAAGAACAAGCGCACGCGCGTCATCGCCGTCCTCATGGCGCTGGTGGGACTCTTTACGATCTTCGTCTTCGCCCTGGGCAGTCCCGCCAACACGCACTCCCAGCTCACCTTCACACCGCTCAATCTGACCAACGCACCCTGGCACCTCGGTACGCTCACGGTGGCTACTCGTTGGACCGACCTAGTGCTCGGTCTTCTCATGGTGGTCTTAGCGGCCGAAGTGTTCTTGCGCGAGCCTCGCCGCGGCGTGATGGCGCGATTCGGCTTCGTAGCCGTCTTGTTTCTCCTCGCCCTGCTCTTCTGGGCGGCGCGCACCCCGGGGCCGTCACCAATTGAGTACGTCAACGTCACCTCATTCTTGGTGGGAGCGTCGGCCACCACGATGGTGCTCATCTTTGGGGCACTCTCGGGAGTCATGTGCGAGCGCGCGGGCGTGGTGAACATCGCCATCGAGGGTCAGTTCATCGGTGGGGCCTTCTTGGGCAGCATGATCGCCTCGACCACCAACAACTTCTTCTACGCCGCCGTCGCGGGCGCGGTGATCGGTGGCCTCATCGGACTGGTGCTGGCGTTCTTTGCTCTGCGTTATCGCTCGGACCAGATCATTGTCGGCATCGTGCTCGTCACCATGTTGAGCAGCCTCTCGTCGTACCTCAACCTCCAGGTCTTTACGCCCTTTCCCAACTTCAACACCGGCAACCTGGCGCCGAACCTGCCCATTCCCCTCCTGTCGAAGATCCCGATCATCGGACCGGTCTTCTTCAATCAGTCCGGGTTCTTCTATCTGATGATGGTGCTCGTTGGGGTGGTGAGTTTCGCGCTCTTTAAGACCCGCTACGGGTTGCACGTGCGCGCGGTCGGTGAGCACCCCCGAGCGGCGGCCACCGTCGGCATCGACGTCATTCGCGTGCGCTACATCAACGTGGTCCTCGGTGGCGCGATCGCCGGCATCGGGGGCGCAGCCTTCATGGCCACCCAGGGCCAGTTCCAAGTCGGCTACACCTCGGGATATGGCTACATCGCGCTGGCCGCCCTCATCTTCGGTCGTTGGCGGCCGTCGGGCGCGGTCGTCGCGTCGATCATCTTTGGACTGTCGGTCTATCTCTCCTATGAACTGGTGACCTATCAGGTGCCGATCTCCATCTACTTCTTGCAGATGTTCCCGTACCTGATCACCATCGCCGTCGTGGCCGGACTGATTGGCCGGGTGCGACCTCCGGCCGCCGACGGACAGCCCTACATTCGCGATTAGTCGAGAGCTCCGAGTCTGCCGAGTACGGCCGCGGCGGCTTCCATGGCGAGCTGCAGGGAGCGATCGGGCGACTCCCCGTACAGGCGAGCGCCCAGGTACGCGCCGGTGGCGGCATCCCCCGCGCCGGTCGTATCCACCACCTCGACGTCGAGTGCGGGCGCCGAGTAGCGCTTCGCACCCCACGACGCCAAGGCGCCACGGGGGCCGAGCGTGATCATCACTTCATGGAAGGTCCCCGACAGACTCTCCAGCGCCTCGGCTGCGTGCTCGGTGCTCGTGAGCACCAGGGCCTCTTCTTCGTTCGCGAAGATCTTCGACGCGTGGCTCGCCGCCTGCAAGAAGACTTCCGGCGTCACCGCGCGCAGCGGCGCCACCGAACAGACGTCGATCGAGGTGGAAGATCCAAACTGTTGGGCCTTTCGAAGCGCGTGTTCGGCCACGCTCCTGGTGGCACTGTCGAGCAGGAGATAGCCCGAGACGTGCAGGTGATCGTAGGGGTGCTGTAAGAACTCATCCACGGAGGCTTGATCGAGAGAGGCGTTGGCCCCGCGATCGGTCAGCATCATGCGCTGACCGTCGTGGGCCACCAGAGCGACCACCGTCCCCGTGGGCCGGTCCACGATTCTCAACTGCAACGCGATGCCCGCGGCGTTCATGGCCAGTTGGAACACCTGACGGGCCGGATCGTCACCGGCCGCTCCGATGTAGTGCACCTGATGTCCACTGCGACGCAGCGCCAGCGCCACGCTGGCGCCCGACCCGCCACGGGTCACGCGAATGCTTGCCGGTGTATCGCTCGTCGGTGCCAGTGGTCCCTGGGGTCGCACGACCACGTCGAGCATGACGTCGCCGATGACGGCGACGCGACGTCTCACGCCAGGGCGAGCGCGAGGGACATGGCGATCTCACCCGCGAGTTCCGCGTTCGCGACCACGAGGTCGCGGTTCGCCTGCACGCTCACCCCCGAGGTGTGGCGAGCGAACTCCGCCAGCAGGGCCGGCGTCACCTCTTTACCGCTGACACCTTCGAGTTGCACCGTCGCCAGCGCGCTCTCGAGAGCGGCGTCGTGCACCGAACGATCGAGCTCCTTCTCGGCGAGCACCGGATTCGCGATCAACAGTCCCGTCAAAGAGAACTCGCGATGACGAAGAAACGCGGCGGCGGCCTCTTCGGCGCTGGCGACTGACCAGTCGAGACCAAAGCCACTGTCGCGCAGGTAGAAGCCGGGAAACTGACGAGTTCCGTACCCCACCACCGGTACGCCGAGCGTGTCGAGGCGTTCCAGCGTCGCACCGATGTCGAGGATCGACTTCACCCCGGAGGCGACCACGACAATAGACGTGCGCGAGAGCGCCGTTAAGTCCGCGGACTCATCGAACGTGTCGTGGGCGTCGCGGTGCACCCCCCCGAGCCCGCCCGTCGCCATGACGTGGATGCCCACGCGAGTGGCGACGGCGATCGTTCCGGCCACAGTGGTCGCTCCGTCGGTGCCCGTGGCGAGCGCCAGGCCGAGGTCACGAGAGGAGAGTTTGGCGGCGTGACGATCCGGATCGGCCAGCGCTTCGAGTTCACGGTCGCTCAGTCCGACGACGACGCGACCGTCCAGCACGCCGATCGTCGCGGGCACGGCGCCACTCTTGCGCACGGACGTTTCGCACTCGCGCGCCACCTCCAAATTGATCGGCGAGGGAAGTCCGTGCACCACGATGGTCGTCTCCAACGCGACGACGCCGCGGCCCTCTCGAATCGCCGTCGAGACCTCGTCACTCACGACGACGGGGGAAAATCGAAAGTTGTTCACGCAGCGCAAAGTGTACAGTGAGGTCGTGAGTGCGGCCCCCGAGATTGCCTGGGAGCGGCTGCGCGAACTAGCCCGCGAGGCCACTACGCGCTCCTACGCTCCGTACTCTCACGTGCGTGTCGGCGCGGGCGCCCTGTGCAGCACGGGAGCCATCGTGGTCGGCTCCAACGTCGAAAACGCCAGCTACGGCTTGACCCTGTGCGCGGAGTGCTCGCTCGTGAGTGATCTCATCCGCCAGGGCGGTGGGCGCTTGGTGGCCATCGCCATCGTCGCCGGCGACGGCCAAGCGATCGCGCCGTGTGGCCGGTGCCGACAGGTGCTCTACGAGCACGGCGGGGCCGAGCTGTTGTTGGACACCGGCGAGGACGGTGCGCCTCGGACGCTCGGCGAACTGCTACCCGATGCCTTTGGCCCCGAGGATCTCGGTATTCGGCGATCTCCGTGAGCAGTCTGTCCGCCGTGGATATCATCGCCACCAAACGCGATGGCGGGGTACTGGGCGACGAAGCGATCACCTGGATGCTGGACGCCTACCAGCGTGGAGAGGTGGCCGAAGAGCAGATGTCCGCCCTCCTCATGGCGATCTTCTTCCACGGGCTGAACTCCGAGGAGCTCACCACCTGGACCGACCGGATGATCGCCTCGGGCGAACGACTCGACCTGTCGGGACTGTCACGTCCCTCGGTCGACAAGCACTCCACCGGCGGAGTCGGTGACAAAATCTCGCTCATTCTCGCGCCGCTGGTCGCCGCGTGCGGTGCCGCGGTGCCCCAACTCTCGGGGCGCGGTTTGGGGCACACCGGCGGCACGCTCGACAAGCTCGAATCGATTCCAGGCTGGCGCGCCACGCTCAGCAATCGACAGATCGTCGAACAACTAGAGACGGTCGGCGCGGTGATCTGTGCCGCGGGAGAAGGCCTCGCCCCCGTCGACCGACGGCTCTACGCGCTACGCGACGTGACCGCCACCGTCGAGTCGATTCCCCTCATCTCGTCGTCGATCATGTCGAAGAAGATCGCCGAGGGTACGTCCGCGTTGGTGCTCGACGTGAAGTTCGGCACGGGAGCCTTCATCAAGGACCCGGTGAAGGCGGAAGAACTCGCTCACACCATGGTTCGCCTGGGGCACGCTCACGGCGTCAAGACCGTCGCACGGCTCACTCCCATGAGTACGCCACTAGGTCGCGCCGTGGGCAACGCTCTAGAAGTCGCCGAGTCGGTGGACGTTCTTCGCGGCGGTGGTCCGAGCGACGTACGCGACCTCACCCTCTCTCTGGCGCGGCTGATGTTGGAGTTGGTCGGTCTCGACATCGACCCGGCGACGAAACTTGACGACGGATCGGCGTATACGACTTATCGAGAGATGATCACCGCTCAGGGCGGCGATCCCGACGCCCCAACTCCCGTCGCCGCGATCCGAGAGGTCGTCGTCGCGCCCCGCGCCGGCTACGTGGAGCGGGTCGACGCCCTGGCGGTGGGCGTCGCCGCCTGGCGTCTCGGGGCGGGCCGGGCCCGCAAGGAAGACAGCGTCAGCGCGGCCGCGGGCGTACTCTGCTTGGTGCGCGAGCACGAGCACGTCGAGGCCGGTCAACCCCTCTTCGAACTGCACGCCGACGATCAGGTCCACCTGGCGTCGGGCCGAGAGGCGATCGCTGACGCCATCTCCCTTGTCGATCAGGACTCGCCGCGACCGGACCCGGCACTCACCATCGTGAGGGAGTGAGCGCGAGACCCTTGACTAGCCTGTCCCCATGACCGCCTCGACGTTGACGCTCGACACCATCAAGCGGGCGCCCAAAGTTCTCTTGCACGAGCATTTGGACGGTGGCCTTCGCCCGGAAACGGTTCTCGAACTCGCGGCGGAAAGCGGCTACGACGGCCTACCTACGAAGGATCCCGGGGAACTGCGCGACTGGTTCGTGGTGGACGCCCCCGGCAGCGACCTAGTCGGCTACCTCTCCGGCTTCGCGCACACCACGGCGGTCATGCAGACCAGAGATCAGCTCGAGCGCGTCGCCGCCGAGAGCGCCATCGACCTCGCGCGCGACGGAGTCGTGTACGCCGAGGTTCGATTCGCGCCCGAACTGCACCTCGACGGCGGCCTCACCTTGTCCGAAGTCGTTCGCGCCGTGCTGGACGGCTTCGCCCTCGGCACCAAAGAGGCGGCCAACGAAGGACGTCGCATTGTCGTGCGCACCATCTTGTCGGCCATGCGCCAGGCCACGCTCAGTGAGACGATCGCCCAGCTCGCCGTGGACTTTCGCGACGAGGGGGTCTGCGGCTTCGACATCGCCGGGCCGGAGGACGGCTTTCCTCCGACGAGGCAACTACGAGCCTTTCACCTCATTCAGCGCGAAGACTTCCACCTCACCATTCACGCCGGCGAAGCCTTCGGACTTCCCTCGATCTGGGAGGCCGTGCAGTTCTGCAACGCCGAGCGCCTGGGACACGGGGTTCGTATCGTGGACGACATTCACGAGGCCGACGGCCATCACCGCCTCGGTCGACTCGCCAACTACGTGCGAGACCGCCGCATTCCCCTTGAGGTCTGCCCGACGTCGAACGTACACACCGGAGCAGCCGCCTCGATCGCTACGCACCCGATCGACCTCCTCAAGCGGCTTCGCTTTCGCGTCACCCTCAACACCGACAATCGCCTCATGAGTGGCATCACGCTGAGTGGAGAGTTCGACGTCTGCGCGTCCACGTTCGGCTGGAACCTGGACGACATGGAGTGGCTCACCCTCAACGCCGCGAAGAGCACCTTCTACGAGTTCGACCAGCGACTCAACATGATCAACACCGTCATCAAACCGGGGTACGCGGCGCTGCGCGGATCAGAGAGCTAGCCGCGCGGCCAGGTCCTCTGTGACGGCGTCCAGCCACCCGTGCGCCCGCTCACGCTGGTGCGCCAACGACCCTTCGTGCGGCGGGGTCATCTCCAGGTAGACCTTCAGCTTGGCCTCGGTGCCCGACGGACGCACGATGACGCGGCCCTTCTCGCTCAGCACGAGCACCAGGCCCTCGGTCGGTGGGAGCCCGCGCCAGCCCCGGTTGAGATCAATGACCTCGCTGACGTCGAGTTCCCCGAGTCGCGACGGCGGCTCGTGTTGCAGCCGCTCGACTGCCCCTCGGATCGACGACAAGGCCTGCGGCCCTCCGACGCGGATCGAGAGTTGCGCGGTGGCGTGAACGCCGAATCGTTCTTCGAGCTGATCCAGGCGATCCATGAGCGTCAAGCCGTCTCGAGAGAGTGCGTGGGCCAAGGAACTCAACGCCAGCGCGGCGGAAAGGCCGTCCTTGTCGGCGACGCACGCGTCGACGGCAAAGCCGAGCGCCTCTTCGTACCCGAAGCCGAGCACGCCGTCGCCCGCCGCCCGCGAGATCCACTTAAATCCCGTGAGCGTCGTGACACAGCGAACGCCCGCGTTCTGCGCCATCACTTGGAGGAGGGTCGAGGACACAATGGTCGTAGCCACGGCCTCGTTCTTTTTCTGGATCTCTCCTAGGAGAGAGGAGGCCAGAAGCCAACCGATCTCGTCGCCGCGCAGCACGTGCCACCCCTCCTTGGTGCGAACGGCCGCCCCGAGGCGGTCGGCGTCGGGGTCGTTGGCGATGATGAGAGACGAGTCGTTTACGGCGGCGGTGGCGATCGCCAGGTCGAGCGCTCCGGGCTCTTCGGGATTGGGAAAGGGCAACGTCGGAAACGTTCCGTCCGGCGCGAACTGTTCCTCGACCCGCGAGACCGCTGTGAACCCGGCCTCCTCGAACAGACGCGTCATCACGGCGCCGCCGACGCCGTGCAGCGGCGTGTAGGTGATGCGCAGGGCGCTCTGACCCACCCCGAAGCGTCCCACGAAGTGCTCGCGATACTCCTCGAAGAGCGAGTCGGCGATATAGGAGTGCCCGGGTGAGGAGCGATCGGCGAGGACGGCCTCTCCCGCCGTTCGGGCCAGACGTTCCACGACCTCGTCATCGGGTGGAATGATCTGGGCGCCGTCGCTCGAGTAGAGCTTGTAACCGTTGTCCTCGGGTGGGTTATGACTGGCGGTGATCATGATGCCCGCCGCCGCGCCCAGAGCCTTGACGCAGTAGGGGACGAAGGGCGTCGGCAGGGCGCCCGGCATCTCGTGGACGGCCACGCCGCTTCCAAGAAGCACCGACACGACCTCGTCGTTGAATCTCTCGGACCCGCGACGAGCGTCGCGCCCGACCACGACGCCGCGAGAGGCGTCGAGGCCCTTCTCGGCGAGCCAGGCCACCACGCCTTGCGTCGCGCGTCGTACGGTGGCGCGATTCATGCCCGCGGGCCCGGCCATCTCCGGTCCGCGCAGCCCGGCCGTGCCAAAGGTCAGCGGCTGGTCGAAGCGTCGATGGAGCTCCGCTTCACTGTCGCTCTCCAGGAGTTGGCGCAGGGTGGCGCGATCGTCCTCGTCGGGATCGCTGGCGATCCACTGCTCTACCGCATTCGCCAACGACGGGTTCACAGGGCCGGTAGCAGTTGGGCCAGTAGTGCGCCGAGCCTCGTCGACGCGCTCTGTCCGGTCTCGAGAACTTCGCGGTGATTGAGCGGCCCACTCGAGACGCCGGCGGCAAAGTTCGACACCAGGCTGAGCCCCAGGACGTCGGCTTCGAGGTGGCGCGCGGCTATCGCCTCTAACACCGTGGACATGCCGACCAGAGTGGCTCCCAGTCGGCGCACCATCTCGATCTCGGCGGGCGTCTCGTAGTGCGGCCCGCGCAGTCCGGCGTACACACCCTCGCTCAGGGTCGGCTCGGCGCCGCGGGCGATCGAGCGCAGTCGAGAACTGTAGAGATCGGTTAAGTCCACGAAACGAGATCCGTATCCTTCGGGGGGAGGCGGCCCTTCCATTGGTGAGGTGGCGGTCAAGTTGAGATGGTCCCGGATGACGACCACGGTCCCGGGTGCGACGCTCGCATCGAGTCCACCGCAGGCGTTGGTCAAGACGATTTTTTTGGCTCCCGCCGCGATGACCGTGCGAACGGGGTGGACCACTTGGTGTGCGGAGTTGCCCTCGTAGAGGTGCACGCGACCGGCGACAAGGGCGATGTTCTTACCCCCGAGAACGATCGAGAGGATCTCTCCATAGTGCCCCGCGACGGTGGGCGCCACGAAGCCACTGAGTGAGGAGGTCGAGACGACGCTGGTGGGTTCACCGAGCGCCACGGCACCCTCTTTCCAACCCGAGCCCAAGACGACCGCGACGTCGTAGGCGTCGACGCCACTCTGGCCTCGCAGCTCGTCGGCGGCGACGCGAGCGAGTTCGTACGGGTTGGGCACTACTGACCGATCGTGTGCCACACGGTGGAGGTCTCGACGAAGGCCCGCAGACGTCGAAGCGTCGTCTCCTTCGCGAGGTCCGCTCGAAGGACGCGCTTAATCGAGCCAGCCGCCAGTTTGGCCAGGTCGTCCCCGAAGGCGTCATCGACACCCGCTAAGTCCAGACCATCAACGTCCTCGTGTCCGGCCACGGTCGGCGCCAGTTCTCCGGTGAAACCGGTGATCACGTTGAGCACGCCGCCGGGAAAGTCCGCGGTGGCGGTCATCTCGCTCACCAAAATAGAGGGGATCGGCCGACGCTCGCTGGCGAGCGCCACCACCGCGTTCCCGGCCGCGATCGGGGCGAGCACCGAGTCGAGGAAGAGCTCGAGTGAGGAGTCTTGATCGGCGATCACGCCGACCACCCCGCTGGGCACGGGCACCGAGAAGTTGAAGTAGGGGCCGGCCACCGGGTTCGACGAACCCAGGATCTGGGCGATCTTGTCGGTCCATCCGGCGTACCACACGATCCGATCAATGGAACGGGCCACCGTGGCCTTCGCCTCCCGCGCCGTCCGTCCCTCGGCCAGGGCCACGTTCTCACTCAGTTCGTCGCGGCGCGACTCGGCCATCTCCGCCAGGCGGTAGATCACCTGCCCACGGTTGTACGCGCTCTGGGCCCACCACTTCGACTGTGCCGCGCGCGCGGCCACCACGGCGTCACGAACGTCTTTGCGCGAGCCCTGCGCCGCGTTCGCTAAGAAGGCGCCGTCGGCCGCGGTGACTTCGTAGCTGCGGCCCGACTCGGAACGGGGAAAGGCCCCACCGATCAGCAGTTTGTAGGTCTTACGAACATCGAGGCGCTCAGACATCGAGATACGCCTCCAGCCCGTGACGACCACCTTCACGTCCAAAGCCCGACTCGCGCACCCCGCCGAAGGGGCTGGCGGGATCGAACTTGTTGTAGGTGTTGGCCCAGATGACCCCGGCCCGCAGCCGTTGCGCCACCCAGAGCGTGCGAGAGCCCTTTTCACTCCACACCCCACAGGCCAGGCCGTAGTTCGTGTTGTTGGCCTTGGCCACCGCTTCTTCGGGCGTGCGAAAGGTCAGCACCGACAGGACTGGCCCGAAGATCTCTTCGCGGGCGATGCGATGGGACTGCGAGACGTCCGCGAATACGGTCGGCGCGAACCAGTAGCCCTTCTCGGGCAGCACGCAGGTACTCGTGTAACGCGTGGCGCCTTCCACCTCGCCGTAGTCGCTGAGCTCTTTGATGCGGGCCAACTGCGCGGCCGAGTTGATCGCCCCGACGTCGGTGTTCTTGTCGAGCGGATCGCCGACGCGCAGTTGGTCGACGCGGCGAATCAAGCGGCGCAGCACCTCGTCGGCCACGGTCTCTTGGACCAGGAGGCGTGAACCGGCACAGCAGACGTGACCTTGGTTGAAGAAGATGCCGTCGATGATCCCCTCGATCATCTCATCGACCGGGGCGTCGTCAAAGACGATGTTGGCGCCCTTGCCGCCGAGTTCGAGGGTGAGGTGCTTTCGACTCGAGGCGACACGCTCTTGGATGAGTCGACCCACTTCGGTCGATCCGGTGAAGGCGATCTTGTCGACACCGGGATGCTCGACCAACGCCGCGCCACTGGTGCCGTCACCGGTGATGATGTTCACCACCCCGGGCGGCAGTTCCGCCTGTTGGAGAATCTCCGCCAAGAGCAACGCCGACAGAGGCGTCGTCTCCGCCGGTTTCAAGACGCAGGTATTGCCCGCGGCCAGGGCGGGAGCCAACTTCCACGCGGCCATCAGAAGTGGAAAGTTCCAGGGGATGATCTGGCCGGCGACGCCCAGAGGCCGGGGATTCGGCCCGAACCCGGCGAAGTCCAGTTTGTCGGCCCAGCCGGCGTAGTAGAAGAAGTGCGCGGCGGCCAGGGGAATGTCCACGTCGCGCGACTCGCGAATGGGCTTTCCGTTGTCGAGGGTCTCGACGACCGCGAGTTCGCGCGAGCGTTCTTGGATCAGTCTGGCGATGCGAAAGAGATACTTGGCGCGTTGGGCGCCGCTTGTCTTGGACCAGACCTTCTCGTAGGCCGTCCTGGCGGCCTCGACGGCACGATCAACATCGGCGCCGGAGGCCAGGGCCACGCGGGCCAGCGGCACTTCGCTGGCGGGATTCAGCGTGTCGAAGGACTGGTGCGACGAGGGGTCGGTGAACTCCCCGTTGATGAAGAGGCCGTAAGCAGGTCGTAGATGAGCGATCGCCGCAGACTCGGGCGCCGCGTCGTAGGCCATCGAGCCGAGCTGAGAGTTCGTGAGGTCCTCGCTCATCAGTCCGCGCTGAACTCATCAGAACGTACGTAGGTACCACGACGCTGCTTCAGTCGCTGCATCAAGAGGTCGTTCAAGAGCGACGAGGCCCCGAAGCGAAAGAGGTCCGGCGTGAGCCAGGCCGAGCCCACCGTCTCGTTCACCACCACGAGGTATCGCAACGCGTCCTTCGACGTTCTGATGCCGCCCGCGACCTTGACGCCCACCAGGCGGCCCGTCGTTTCGGCGAAGTCGCGAACCGCTTCTACCATCACCAAGGCGTGCGGCAACGTCGCCGACGTGGTGACCTTACCCGTCGAGGTTTTGATGAAGTCAGCCCCGGCGAGCATGGCGATCCAACTCGCTTTGCGGGCGTTGTCGTAGGTCACCAGCTCGCCCGTCTCCAGGATGACCTTGAGGTGCACGGCACCGCAGACCTCTTTCACGGCCACGATCTCGTCGAAGACCTGACCGAAGCGCCCGGAAAGGAACGCTCCGCGATCAATCACCATGTCGATCTCGTCGGCACCGGCCTCCAGGGCCTCGCGCACGTCCAGCAACTTCACGTTCATCGAGGCGCGTCCCGAAGGAAAGGCCGTCGCCACGGCCGCCACCTTGACCGGCGACTCCCCGAGGGCCTGGCGGGCGACGGCGACGAGGTCGGGGTAGACGCACACGGCGGCGGCGTGCGGGACGCCCCCGTCTCGAGCGTCAGGGCGGGCTGCTTTGGCGCACAGCGAGCGCACTCGTCCCGGGGTGTCGGCTCCTTCGAGGGTGGTGAGATCGACCATCGAGATGGCCAAATCCAACGCGGCGAGTTTCGTCGACTTCTTCAGCGAGCGGGTAGCTAACTTCGCCGCCCGCGCCTCCGCGCCCACGGCGTCCACCCCGGGCAGCCCCGAGAGGATGGCTCGCAACTGCGACTCCGACTCGATGACCAGCGGGGAGGTCGTCGTAGGTAACTGCACCCCTCGATCGTCGCTCGTCACAAGCCGTAGCGGGGCGGTACTCACCTGATTCAGGCTAGCAATCTCCGCTGAAGTAGACCTAGGTCGATGCAGGGTACAAGGGTAGTTGGCTCTCTCGTAGTCGATCGGCCAGCGTCGGGGCTCGAGCGTCTTTCGCACTGACGATCGGCTCTCCCGTCACGGGCCAAGCCACCCCGAGAGACTCGTCGAAAGGGTTGATCTCGAGTTCGAGTTCCGCGTTAAAGGGCGACGATAGGAGATACGTCAGAGCGGCGACCTCGCTGGTTGCACAAAAACCGTGCGCCGCACCGATGGGCACCACCACCGAGCGCTCTTCGTTGGCGGCCAGATGCACCGTCTCGACCGCGCCGAAGGTGGGCGAGCCCACGCGGACGTCGACGATGACGTCGAGCACTTCGCCGTACGCGCAGGTCACGAGTTTGGCCTGACCCTCGGGCGCCAAGGAGTAGTGCAACCCTCGAATGACGCCGCGCCGCGACATTGACAGGTTGGCCTGTTGAATCGGAAGCACCACACCGTATTTATCCAGATCGCTCTGTTTGTACCACTCTCGGAAGTACCCCCGGTCATCGCCCCACACCGGGGACTCGATGAGAAACGCGCCCCCTATCGAGAGCGCCGTTACCTTCACTCGCCACGTTCCTTCAGTGGTCGCCACCATCGCTCGTTCTCGCGGTACCACTTCACCGTGCGCGCCAGGCCCTCTTCAAAGTCGACTTCGGGCCGGTAGCCCAACTCTTCGCGAATCTTGGTCCAGTCCACGCTGTAGCGGCGGTCGTGTCCGAGACGGTCCTCGACCGGCTCGATCATCGACTCGTCGCTCCCGCACAGTTCGAGCAGCAAGTGCGTGATCGCGCGATTCGTCAGTTCGGTGCCACCGCCGATGTTGTAGATCTCTCCTGGTCGACCCGATTCCAGCACCGCCAACAGTCCTCGGCAGTGATCGTCGACGAAGAGCCAGTCACGAACGTTGAGACCGTCGCCGTAGAGCGGAACCTTCTGGCCGTCGAAGAGGTTCGTCACGAACAACGGGATCAGCTTCTCTGGGAACTGGCGCGGGCCGTAGTTGTTAGAGCAGCGCGTCACCATCACGTTGAGTCCGTAGGTCCGCTGGTACGCGAGAGCGGCCAAGTCCGACCCGGCCTTGCTCGAGGAGTACGGAGAGTTCGGCTCGAGGAGGTGGTCCTCCGGCCACGAGCCGCGGTCGATTGAACCGTAGACCTCGTCGGTGGAGACGTGCACGAATCGCTCGACGCCCGAGGCGCGCGCACTTTCGAGAAGCTGCTGAGTACCCATGACGTTCGTCTCGTAGAAGAGTTTCGCGCCCGCGATGGAGCGGTCCACGTGACTCTCCGCGGCCAGGTGAAGGACGGCGTGTGCGCCACTCAATACTTCGTCGGTGACCAGTTGATCGGTGATAGATCCGCGAATGAAGGAGACGCGCGAGTCTCGTAGGACGACCTCGAGGTTTTCGAGTCGGCCCGAGTAGGTCAGCGCGTCCAACAAGACGACGTCGTCGTAACCCAGTCGCTCGGCGTCGGCCACCAACAGCTCGCTCAGTCGAGACCCGATAAACCCCGCCGCACCTGTAATCACCACGCGCATAACGCACCCCGGCCTTTAGAAAGCGGATAGAAGACTTCTATACTAATGGAGTGAAGGGAATCATTTTGGCTGGCGGTACGGGTACTCGCCTGCATCCCATTACTCGGGCGGTCTCGAAGCAACTACTGCCGATCTACGACAAGCCCATGATTTTTTATCCGCTCAGCACCTTGATGCTGAGTGGACTTCGCGAAATTCTCCTCATCACCACGCCTCACGATCAAGACGCCTTTTTCCGACTTCTCGGTGACGGCTCGCAGATCGGGGTCAAGATCACTTACGTCGTGCAAGACCAACCAAACGGTCTCGCCGAAGCACTGATCTTGGGCGAGAAGTTCTTGGACGGTGAGAAGTGCGCACTGATTCTCGGTGACAATCTCTTCTACGGTCCCGGGCTCGGTACGCACCTCCAACAGAACACCGACGTCCACGGAGGGCTGATCTTCGCCTACCAGGTGAGCAATCCCTCCGCCTACGGCGTGGTGGAGTTCGACGACGAGGGCAACGTTCTCTCCATCGAAGAGAAGCCCGTCGCACCCAAGAGCAGTTACGCCGTGCCCGGCATCTACTTCTACGACGAACGCGCCTCGGAGTTCGCGCGGCACTTGACGCCCAGTGCACGAGGGGAGTTGGAGATCACTGCTTTGAACAACGCGTACCTAGAGCGGGGCGAGCTTCGGGTTGAAGTCCTCTCACGCGCCACTACCTGGCTTGACACCGGTACGCACGAGTCACTCTACGAAGCCGGCGGTCTCATTCGCACGTTGCAACACCGTACCGGCATGCGCATCGGAGACGTCGAACAGATCGCCCGCGACCAAGGCTGGATCTAGCCACACCCCACGCGGACGCTCACCCGGGCGGCGCGAGGTGGAGTCGAGTAGAGAAGAACGTCATCACGCCGTCGAGAGCTTGGCGGGTCGGTGAGCCTTCTTGATCGGAGTAGTCCTCGGTCAACACCGAGTGTGCGCCCTTGCGATAGCCCCAGGGATTGCCGGGCGACGAGTCGATCTCGACGCCGATGAAGTTCTCGCCGAGTTCGTGTCGTAGGGTCTCAAAACGCTCGCCCGGCGACGCCGGGTCACCGGTGAAGCGCAGACCCATCACGCAGAGTCCTTCAGACGTTCTGCGTTTAACCTGCGCGAGATCGCTGTCAGACACTCCCGTGGCGGCTTTTCGACGCGCGCCGAACGGAGCCGGCAAACCGGGCTGGCTCATGACCGGCGCCACCACCGTGTCGTCCACACTCATGGCGAGAGCGAAGCCGCCGGTCAGGCACATGCCCACGACACCGACGCCCGGGCCGCCCCGCAGTTCATGCTCGTGGGCCGCCAGTTCACGAAGAAAACGGGTGATCGGACTGGTCTTGTTCGTGGCCAAGATGGCGAACTCACCGCCGATGCACGCCTTTCCGACCACTCCCAGTGAGTAGCCCATGGTCACCGGTCGACCCGGAGTGCCAAAGAGGCTGGGCATGACCGCGGTCATACCGCGCTCAGCAACCTTGCGTCCGAAGGCCGCCACCAAGGGGGTGAGGCCGGGCACTTCGTGAATGACGATGACGGCCGGACCGCTCCCGAAGCGGTACACGTCGTGACACTTTCCGCTGGACGCGCGAAAGACACTTCGCTCAAATCCTTCGAGCGACGCAGCGTCGATGTTTTTAGCCACGTTTTCTCACTATCTCGACGGCCCGCGTCCTCTTATCAGTTTTCAAAACCCAAGAAGGCAGCTTCCGCCCCATGGGCGAGTCGCTTGTGTTGCGCGAGAATGCCTCGATCGGCCATCACGTAACTCTCGGCCACGTCAATCGCGTGGCGAACCACCTGGTCCTCGCTGGTCGTCGCTTCTACGATGCCAGCGGCGAGTGCCTCGGGACCGGTGAAACGCTTGCCGGTGAAGGCGGCGACGCGAGCCGTGGCCTTCGGTAGGCGGTGCTCGAGGATCGAGAAGAGCTGTTCGTCCAGGGCCAAGCCGATCTCGGCTTCGTTCATACACCAATATCCCCGGTCGTCGCGCATCACGCGATAGTCGAATCCGAGCGACAGGAGCGCTCCGCCGGCGAACGTATGACCGTTGAGCGCCGCGACGGTGTAGGCGGGATACAGGAACAGTCGGCCGACGGTGCGCTTCATCTCCGCCAGGGTGTCGCGAAACTCGATCGGATTGCCCCCAAAGCGCGCGAGATCCAGTCCGTTCGAAAAGAACTTACCCGTCCCCGTGAGCACGACCGCCAGAGGCCCGGTGGTGGCCTCTAACTCGTCGAGTCGTTGGTTGAGCGTGGCTAGGGAGTCGAGGTTGATGCGATTCTCTCCGTCATCCCACGTAAGTATCGCGACGGAACCTTCGTGCTGCACTGAGATGTCCATGGGGTGAGCATACGTTGCAAATTCTCAGGGTATTAAGTTGTCGGTGTGAACGAAGAGCGCGAGATACCCGAACCCGACGTCTCGGCCGAACACCCCGTCTCCGAGAATTGGGTCTGGGCCGGTACCCACCGTCCACCCAGTCCCCGCGCCCTCTTAGAAGTCATGACCCAGAACTGGGGGGCCGGCGAAACCTCCAAAGAGGTACACCCCGCGGCCAGTCACTCCGCTGCTCGTCGCCTGCGGCTCGGCGAGCGATTCACCGGCAAGACGCTGGTGATTCCCACGGGTAACTTCAAGGTGCGCTCGAACGACACCGACTACCCCTTCCGCGCCGGCTCGGACTTCTTCTACCTGACCGGTAGCGACGAACCGGACTGCGCGCTGGTGATCTCACCGAGTACCGAGGGACCTCGCTCGACGCTGTACGTGCCGCGCCGACGCGACACCACCTCGCACGAGTTCTACACCGACTCTCGCTACGGCGAGTTCTGGGTGGGTGAGCGGCGCGGTGTCGAAGAAGCCGCCATCTACTACGCCATCGACACGGCACCGCTCGACAACTTGGAGAAGGACCTGGTCGATCTGGGCGTCACCGACGTCGTGACGCTTCGGGGCTACGACGAGGCCATCGACGCCATGAGCGAACCGAGCGCGGACGACGAGGAGTTGGCGATCGCGCTGGGCGAAGCGCGGCTCGTCAAAGACGAGTTCGAGATCGAGCAGCTTCAACTCGCCGTCGATTTCACCGTGAAGGGATTCGAGGACGTGGTGCGCGCGCTGCCGGCCGCCGAGGGTCGCGGGGAGCGCGTCATCGAAGGGGTCTTCAACCTGCGCGCCCGAGTCGAAGGCAACGACGTCGGCTACGACACCATCGCGGCCAGTGGACCTCACGCCACGACGTTGCACTGGACGCGCAACAACGGCGCCGTTCGATGGGGCGAGCTGTTGCTGCTCGACGCGGGCGTCGAAGGTCACAACCTCTACACCGCCGACGTGACACGGACGATGCCCATCAGCGGGACGTACTCCCCCGCCCAACGTCGCGTCTACGACTTGGTTTTCGCGGCGCAGAGCGCCGGCATCGCCGCGGTGAAGCCGGGAGCGAAGTTCACTGATCCCCACGACGCGGCGATGCGCGTCCTCGCGGAAGGGCTGTTCGAGCTGGGCATCTTGAAGGCGGACCCCGACGAAGCCCTGCGCAAGGACCGCCAGCTGCACCGGCGCTACACCCTGCACGGGGCCAGCCACATGCTCGGCCTCGACGTCCACGACTGCGTGACTGCCCGCAACGAGTTCTACCCGGGTCAACTGAAGGAAGGGTACGTCTTAACGGTCGAGCCCGGGCTCTACTTTCAGGTGAACGACCTCACCGTGCCCGAGGAGTACCGCGGCATCGGCGTGCGCATCGAAGACGACATTCTCGTAACGGCAACGGGCGCGCGGAACCTTTCGGCGGCCCTACCCCGCGCCGCGGACGACGTGGAAGCGTGGATGGCGAGTCTCTTAAGTTCGGGTTCCCCCACCCTCGGGCTGTAACCCTACGCAAGGACCCGAAGCGGGATCGCGCGCGGCCCGCGCACCTGTCCCGGGGCCCAGGTGACACCACCTGGATCAGAGAGTTCAAACTTGGGAAAGCGCTTGATGAACTCTTCGACGGCGACGCGCAACTCGAGACGCGCCAGGTTCGATCCCACACAACGATGGATGCCAAGCCCGAAGGCAGCGTGACGATTCAAGGCACGATCAACGACAAAAGAGTCGGCGTCCTCGAAAACTGCGGGGTCCCGGTTCGCCGCGGGGAAGCCGAGCAGGACCCAGTCGTCCTTCTTCATGGCACAGCCGTGAAACTCCATATCTTCCTTGACGAGGCGCGCCATGGTGACCGGCGCGTAGAAGCGCAGGAACTCCTCAACGGCCACGGGCATCAACTCCGGCTCGTTCACCAGTCGCGCCAAGTCGCCCGGGTTCTGCGCCAGGTGCCAGATCGCGCTGCCAATGGCCGACCAAGTGGTGTCGATGCCCGCCACCAAGGTGAGCAACATCACGCCACGAACCTGCTCCTCGGTGAGCTTTACGCCATTGCTCTCTGCGCTGAGTAGATAGCTGGTGAAGTCGTCACGGGGGTTGGCCAGGTGATCTTTGATCTGCGCGTCGAAGTACCCCGCCATGGGCTCGAACAGCGGACCGCGCTCTTCGATGGGAAGGTCCACCAGGTCGAGCACGACGTGAACGAACTCGCGGAAGAGATCTTCGTCCTCTTCGGGAAAACCCAACATCCGCGAGATCACTCCGGGCGAGATGAACTGCGCAAACTTCGCTCCGGCGTCGAACTCTTTTTCGCCCGCGAGGGCGTCTAGATGCTTGGTGCAGAGATCTCGAATCTGCCCCTCTAAGGCGTTGACGGGTCCCGGAGCGAAGGCCGGCAGTATCAAGCGACGCGCAAACTGGTGGAACGGAGGGTCCGAGGTGATGGGTGGCGCGCCGCCGATCGGCGCCACGGAGTTTGGAGGGTACTTGTTGTTGGTGATCACCACCATGCGGCTGGTGAAGTGATCGAGGTCGTTGGCCACTTGACTGACCATTTCGTGCGTGGTGGGAAACCAGGCTCCGGCGTAACGATCGGTGTGGGCCACGGGACAGCGTTGGCGTAAGTCATCCCAAATGGGATACGGGTCGTGTACCCACTGGGGGTCGGTGTGGTCCCAGTCGGTGGCGAAGTCACTGACCGGTCGCTTGAGGTCGCTCTCGACGCTCACCTCAGCTCAAGATCCGTAGCGGCAGATTTCTCGGCCCTCGGATCTGGCCCTGGGACCAGGTCACGTCGTCCTTGTTGGCCAACTCGAACTTGGGGTAGCGACGGATGAACTCTTCGAGGGCCACGCGCAACTCAAGGCGGGCCAAGTTTGACCCGATGCAGCGATGAATACCAAGACCGAAGGCCACGTGGCGATTCTCGGCGCGGTCGATGATGAATTTGTCTGCGTCCTTAAAGGCGACAGGATCACGATTAGCCGCCGGAAAGCCGAGCAAAATCCAGTCGTACTCCTTCATCGGACAGCCCAGGTACTCCATGTCCGCGTTCACCAAGCGAGCCATGGTGACGGGTGCGTAGAAGCGCAGAAACTCCTCGACCGCGTAGGGCATCAACTCAGGCTCGCTCACCAGTCGCGCCAGGTCGTCCGGGTTCTGGGCGAGGTGCCAGAGCGAGGCTCCGATGGCGCCCCAGGTGGTGTCGATGCCGGCGACGAGAATGAGCACCATGGTGCCAAAGACGTGCTCGATGGCGAGCTTCTGACCGCCGATCTCGGCGTCGAGCAAGAAGGTCGTCAGGTCATCGCGGGGGTTGGCTTGGTGGTCTTCGATCTGGGCCACGAAGTAGTCCTCCACCGGTTGAAACAGCGGGAGCCGCTCTTCGAAGGGGAGGTCGATGATCTCGGTGATGATGTGGACCATCTCGATGAACTTCTCGGTGTCCTCCTCGGGAAAGCCCAGCATCTGTCGAATGACGCCCGGTGGAATATTCCTCGCGTAGCTGAGCGAACCGTTGACAATCTCTTCGCCGATCACGTCGTCCAGCAGGTCGTTGCACAGTTCGCGGATCTGCGGTTCAAGCGCGTTGACCACCCCGGGTGCAAAGGCCGGAAGGATCAGCTTGCGGGCCAGGGCGTGAAACGGTGGATCGGATGTAATGGGCGGCGCCACCCCGATGGGCGCGGGCAGTTCCTCCTCACCGGGACGGTTGTCGGCGATGATGACCGCCCGGCTGGTGAAGTGCTCGGTGTCTTTGGCGACCTCCGACACGCCGGCGTGGGTCGCGGGAAACCATCCGCCGCCGTAGCGCTCCGTGTGCGCCACCGGACAGCGCTGCCGGAGGTCCTCCCATATGGGGTAGGGATCCTTCACCCACGCTGGATCGGTGTGATCCCAGTCGGTGGCGAAGTCAAGGACGGGTGGCTTCTCACTCACGAGGACTCCTCAATGAAGATCGCGTGCTCCGGGCAGTTGGCTTGGGCTAGGCGGGCGAGCTCCACGGTCTCCGGGGTCAGCGTGCCATCGCCGATGACCACGCCGTTACCGAGATCGTCGAACTCAAAAAGGCTTGGTACCATCGAGAAACATCGGCCTTGTCCTTGGCAAAGTTCGGTGTCAATGACAACCTTCACGTGTCCCCCCTCGACTCGTATAGTCCCGACGTTACTATCTGGTAACAGCAGCAGGCATACCAGTTGGCCGACTCAGGTGGCCTCGATCTCCTCGCGGCTAATGCCCAGAAAATACAAGACGGCGTCCAGGTACGGCACCGACAGGGCCGTGTCGGCGTGCTCTTGGACGAGGGCCTTGGCGTTAAAGGCGATACCCAGTCCCGCTTCCGAGAGCATGTCGATGTCGTTGGCGCCGTCGCCCACGGCGACGGTCTGCTCGAGCGGCACGCCGACGACCTCGGCGAAGTGTCGAAGCGCGGTGGCCTTGCCCGCCCGGTCCACGATGTCGCCGACGACCTGTCCGGTGAGGACTCCGTCTTCTATCTCCAAGCGATTAGCCGCGACGAGGGTGACGTTGAGCTCATCGAGCAGTGGTGAGAGCACCTCTAGAAAACCGCCCGAGACGACCGCCGGAACGTAGCCGAGTCGCTGGAGCGTTCGTATCAACGTGCGCGCACCGGGCGTCAAACGAAGACGTGATCTCACGTCGTCAAGCACGCTCTCGGGGAGGCCCTTCAAGAGACCAACGCGCCGCCTCAACGACTCGGCGAAGTCGATCTCCCCGGCCATGGCCGACTCGGTAATCGTGGCGATCTCTACGGCGCAGTCGCAGGCCTCGCCGAGCAGGTCAATCACCTCGTCTTGGAGCAGCGTGGAGTCGGCGTCCATCACCACCAGATGCTTGGCGCGACGATGCAGGCCCGCTCGCTGGACGGCCAGGTCGAGACCACTCACTTCGGCCACGGCCGTCAGCGCCTCTCGAAGCAGAGTGTGATCAGGCCCGATGACGATGAGCTCATAACAGTTCACGGGATAGCTGGCTAGATGAACGATGCGCTCGCACGTGGCGCCGCTGGACGCGATGGCGTGGAAGACGCCCTCCAGTTGACCGCCAGAGATCTCCGGCGCCAGCAGCGTCACCAGAAGTCGGCGACCGTCCACCTCGTCTCGAGGCGTGACCTCTTCGATGCTGACGCGCATGCCATCGCCCTCAATCTTGCACTCGCTCAATGAGGCCGACAGCGTCTCGCGCGTGAGCGACGCCGAGCTCACCTCGGCGCACAGAACCAGGGTCCCGCGAATCGTAATCTGCGCGACGTCCATCAGTTGAACATCATCGCCCTCTAACGAGTGCAGCGCGTGGAAGAGTTCCGCGCCCACGCCGATGCGGTCGGGTCCGAAGACCGTGACGAGGAATGTTGATCGCGACATGGATAGAGGTTAGAGGTTGCCCCTCCCATCGAACGCGAAGTGGGTCTAGGACTCTTCGCTTTCGCGTATCGCGCGCACCTGCGCGACGTGCGCGTCGCTTCGCGCGTCGAAGCGCCACATCGAGGGCAGCGCCGCAGCGACCACACCCACCGATCCGGTGCAGGCCAAGCCTCCGAAGGTGAGTGAAAAGCGAAGGGAGGTCCACGCGGCCATGACCCCGGCGCGGAACTGTCCGGCGGTGGGGCCGAGAGAGTAGGAGATCATCTCGATCCCGGCCATCCGGCCGCGAACGTCGGGAGGAATCGACTCGTTCCACATGGTGTTGCGAAAGATCCCACTGACCGAGTCTGCGCCTCCGCCGATCGCTAGGCCGAGAAGAACGAGCCAGAGAGAACTCGAGAACCCGAACAGCGCAATGCCCAGTCCCCACAGCGCGGCGGCGGCCACGATGGCCCGGCCGTATCGGTGCACTCTTCGAGACCATCGCGACGTGAGAGTGGCGATAAGCGCTCCTGCGGGGAGTCCGCAGTAGAGGATCGAGAGCGCGTAGGTCTCATGAAAGCGAACGGCCACGAAGGGCAACATCACCACGGGAAAGGCCAGGATCATGGCGAGGAGATCAACGATGTACGTACCAACGAGGTCCGGGCGACTTCTCGTGTACGCCAGTCCTTCACGCAGATCGGCGAACACGGACTCACCGGAGGCCTCCGGCTTCGGTGTAGCCCCGAGACGTGAGAGGAGGTAGAGCGAGATGGTGAAGGTCACCAGATTCAAGAAGTAAACCGAACCGGGGCCAAAGGCAACGGCGGCCAATCCCCCGAGGGCTGGTCCGATGATCGAGGCGGTTGTACCACTGATATTGGCCAGCGTCGCGGACGAGCGTTGAAGTTCGTGCGAGACGAAGATCTGATTGAGGGCAGAGACACTCGGGCTCTGAAGGCTCGAGGCACCCGCGACGAAGGCAGCGTCGAGATAGAGAATCCACGTCAGCGGGTGAACGAGCAAGGCGTTGACAAACAGAGCCGCCGTCGAGAGCATGATGATCATCTCCGTGGAGATGATGAGTCGTCGCCGGTTCAGGCGATCGGCCAACACGCCACCGTAGAGGCCAAAGATCACGAGTGGCGCTAACTCGACGAGTCCAATGGATCCCACGGCCAAGGTTGAGTGCGTGAGGAGGCGCAGCTGAAACGGGACGGCCACGTAGGTGGCCATCGACCCGAGCATGGAGATGAATCCGGCCGTATAGAGGCGGCGGTACTGCTTTGACTGGCGCAGCGGCGCGAGGTCCACGCCGAAAAACCCTTGACTCACGCGGGACCTGAGACCCAGCCCTCAGTCGCGCTGAAGTGGCGAAGGACCTTGGCCGGCACCCCTCCTAAGACAACGTGATCGGGGAACGTCCCGCGTACGACCGCGCCCGCCGCGACCGTCGTGTTCTTCCCGAGCGTCGTCCCGGGAAGGACTACCACGTTCGCGCCAAGCCAACTGCCCGAACCAATTTTGACGGCGGACTCGCTTGGCTGCTGCCAGCCCACCGGCTCGTCGATCGCTTCGTAGGAGTGGTTTTGGTCGGTGATGTAGACGTAGGGACCGGTTTGGATCTCGTCGCCCAGTTCGATCGACCAGTGTCCGATGATGTGAGACCCCCGCCCAATGACACACTTTCGGCCAATGGACACGGTCGGCGTCGCGAGCATTTGCTGCTCGCCATTGATCCCCGCCGTGAGACAGACGTTGGGGCCGATCAGCGTCTCGTCGCCGATGGAGAGGTACCGCTCGTTGTAGATCACACCAAGTGGCGCCATTAAAGCGGTATGACGGCCAAAGTAATAGAACTCTTTGGAGTAGGCGTCGTCAGGACCTACCGTCGCGACTTCATTGAGGTAGCGGCGCCACGAGCGCACGCGCGAGCCCAAGAATCGACGGAACTTGAGACGCGCACTCACCTGAGCCACGCTATCGCCGGCTCACCGGCGCGTCCTCACTGAGTATGGTCTGAACATGTCGCTTGACGTGGCCATCATCGGCTCAGGCTTCGGTGGCCTCGGGGCCGCCATTCGGCTTCGCCAGAGCGAAGTCAACGACGTGACCATCTTCGAGCGCTCCAATGACCTCGGCGGCACGTGGCGCGACAACATCTATCCGGGGTGCCGTTGCGACGTCGCGAGCAACCTCTACTCGTTCTCCTTCGCTCCCAACCCGCACTGGACGAACACCTACAGCTACCAGGACGAGATCTGGCAGTACCTAGAGGGTGTCGCCGACGCGTTCAACCTTCGCGAACTGATCAAGTTCGACCACGACGTCACCGACGTCTCCTTCGACCCATCCGCGCAACTCTGGAAAGTGACAACGTCTCGGGGCGAGTTCGAGGCGAAGTGCGTGGTCCTCGCGACCGGTGGATTGGCTGAGCCTCGTTTGCCCGACATCGACGGAATCGGGAACTTCACAGGAGCCGTCATGCACACCGCGCGCTGGGACAACTCGGTCGAGCTCAATGGGAAGCGAGTCGCCGTTATTGGCACAGGCGCCAGTTCGATTCAGGCAGTCCCGAAGATTGCGCCGCTTGTCGAGACTCTCGAAGTCTTTCAGCGCACCCCCTCGTGGATTCTTCCTCACTTGGGCCACCCGGTGATCGAGCGATCCAGGCGACTCTTCCGCACGCTCCCACTGTCACAGCGCGTAGTTCGAGCCTGGGACTACTGGCGCCGCGAGTTGATGGTGCTCGGCTTCGTGAAAGACCCGACTCGCATGACCAAAGCCGAAACGTTGTCGCGCGAACACCTCGAACGTCAGGTCAAAGACGGCGCCCTACGAGAGAAGTTAACGCCGCACTATCGTCCCGGCTGCAAGCGTGTCCTCATTAGTAACGACTTCTACCCCTCGTTCAATCGCGAGAACGTGATACTGGTCACCGAGAGCATCGACTCCATCGAGGAGAACGGCATCCGTACCAGTGACGGAGTTCTTCACTCAACCGATGTCATCGTCGCGGCCACTGGTTTCTACGTGAGCGACAACCCCATGGCCACCAAGGTTCATGGTGCGCACGGTGAACCACTGTCTGACGCCTTCCGGGGGCGACTCGACAACTACAAAGGCACGACGTTTCCAGACTTCCCGAACTTTTTCATGCTCGGAGGACCCAACACGGGCCTCGGGCACACGTCAGTCATCTTCATGCTGGAAAGCCAACTCAACTACGTGACCGAGGCCGTCACGACGGCGCTGAAAGGTAACGTCCTCGTAGAGCCCAAAGCGCATATAGCCGCCAAGTGGTCGCGCGAGGTCCAGGCGAAGCTTCCGGGCACCGTCTGGGGAACTGGGTGCTCGAGTTGGTATCTCAACGCCGACGGTCAGAACACGACTATCTGGCCTGACTTCACCTTTAGATATCGTCAAGCAACACGTCACTTCGACCCGAGAGATCACCGGATCTCGACGCGAGAGACGTCGAACGTTAGTTAGTCGAGGCTGATCGGCGAGTCAATATCGAGACCGTCGCCCGCTCCCACGACGTCGGGCACCAACGCCTCGGCCAGGTGAGCGCGTACACGCTCGTCGATTTCGGCCATCGTCTGAGGATTTTCGCGCAAGAACGTCTTCACGTTCTCTCGACCTTGGCCCATCTGTTCGCCCTCGTAGGTGAACCAGGCACCGGCCTTCTTGACGAAGCCCAACTCCACGGCCACATCAAGGACCGAACCCTCGCGACTAATGCCTTGGCCGTACATGATGTCGAACTCGGCCTGACGGAAGGGCGCGGCGCACTTATTCTTGACGACTTTCACACGCGTGCGGTTGCCCACGACGTCAGTCCCATCCTTAATGGATTCAATGCGGCGAATGTCAAGACGAACCGATGAGTAAAACTTGAGTGCCCGACCGCCTGGGGTCACCTCGGGTGAATTGTGGACCATCACGCCATTGACGAGATAGTTGTGACTGTCCTCCACCTCAATGTCAAAGCGGTGCATTGACCTCGTCTTCGGTTTTACCCCTACGGAGATAATCGGCATCGCCCTGAGCTGATAACTCATGGCCACAAACTCGGGCACAACGTCGAATTGTCCTTGAAACCTGGGGAGAAGTTTGTATCCCATGCTCGGGTGAACGAAAGGAGCAATCAAAGCGTGAAACTTCGCCGACTCGACGTTAGTGAACGTGATGGCAGCCGTTTGTCGCGCACCCTTCTTCTTTAGCGTGCCGCGAATACCCCAAGTGTCAGCCAAATATTCCACAAGGCGCTCCTGTGTGCGCTCCTCCATCGACTGCACGCCGATCTCGACTCGACCAGTCAGACCTTCAGTTCGCTTCTGGACGCCCTTCGATCGAATCGCAAAATGCGCATCGTCCATGTACCAAAGTGCGAGAGATACTGGAGTCAAGGACTTCAAGTAGTTGTCGTCGAAAACTTTCTTACCGTCGACGTAGACGTTCTCACGCAGTTCAGCCAACTCAGGCATTGTCTGGAAGTCAAACGTAACGACTCGATCTTTTCGAACAAGACGGGTGGAACGTACGTTGGCAAAGAGTGAAGCCTTCCAGTCCGCGTACTCCGTTTGATCTTCGCAGTGACTGAAGCGAAGTCGCGCGCCCAGTCCACTCTTCGTGCTCGAAACTGCTCCGTCGCCCATGAGTGTTCCGCGTAGGGCGGACCACTGAAAGTCGGACAGGTATTGAGGCAGCGCCTCCATAACTCGGTCACCCACTTTGAGTTTTCCGGCCTCAACCCATCCGGACGGAGTTCGAATCAGGTGATTTGGGGTACATGCCAATGCGGCCCGTCCGTTCCTAAATGGCTTCGCAACCGTGATCTGCAGGAATTCCTCCGTGACGCCATTATCAAACCAATTAACTACGCGCTTTGGCACCATAGTGCCCGTTTTGGCATCAAACGAGAGCACCTCGACTGGCATCTTCTGATTGACGATCCTGCCAATCATTTCGGTTGATCCGTCGGCAAGAACTACGCGAGAGTCATAAGAAAAGCAGCCATAGATAACGCCAATTTTTTCTCTCAACTGGTTAATGAAGATGGCGACGGTGTTCGACTTGGAGAGCCCGCCAGTTAACTTGCGAAGCGCCTGGCTCATCAGTCGTGCCTGCAGTCCGACGTGACTGTCACCCATGTCGCCTTCGATCTCGGCGCGAGGCGTGAGTGCGGCCACCGAGTCGATGACGATGACGTCCAGTGCCCCGGAGCGAATCAACATATCGACGATCTCGAGGGCCTGTTCCCCGGTGTCGGGTTGGCTGATCAGAAGGTCGTCGACGTTGACGCCGATGGCGCGCGCGTACACCGGGTCCATGGCGTGCTCGGCGTCGATGTAAGCGCACACGCCACCGTTGCGCTGCGCTTCGGCCACGACGTGCATGGCCAGGGTCGACTTACCCGATGACTCCGGGCCGTACAGCTCGACGATGCGACCACGCGGGAGACCACCGATGCCGAGCGCCATGTCCAGGGCGAGGGCACCGGTCGGGATCGACTCGATGTTGAAGTGCATGTTCTCGCCCATACGCATGATCGAACCCTTGCCGAATTGCTTCTCGATCTGGCCGAGTGCAGCGTCAAGGGCCTTCGCAAGATCATCGGTTGCCATTACTGTCTCCTTGTTCTTTGTCATGGGGGCAAATTAGGGAGCCCGTGTGACATCGGTCGGTCGTTTCTTAGGTTTCAGAGTACTACGAACACTTGTTCGTATTCAGGATTTCCCGACCACTTTCATCATGAACCTTAGGGGTGCCCCGACGCGTGATACTCCCATAATCAAAGGCTTTTTGGCTTAGCGATAAGAGATCAGTCGACCAAGGCTTGGTAGACGAGTTGTCGAAGATCACGACGGATCGGATATGTGCCACTCGGCAGAAGTTGGGTGTAAAAGGCGACGGTGAGATCCTCCACGGGATCAACCCAAAAAGTCGTGGAGGCGGCCCCGCCCCAGAAGAAAGACCCTTCCGTACAGAGCGACTTGTTCTTTCGTCGATCGATCATGACGGCCATGCCCAACCCGAAACCCTCACCCGCATACGTCAACTCGGAGTACGAATCGACCGCGATGGCCTCTAGGTCGACGTCACCGGGCAGGTGGTTCTGCGTCATGAGGTCGACGGTCCGATTCGACAGCAGTCGCACACCGTCGAGTTCGCCGCCGCCTAACAGCATGACCATAAACCGGTTGTAGTCGTACGCCGTCGAGACGAGCCCGCTCCCACCCGCCAAGAGTGACGGCGGGTGTAACCAATACTTGGCCCCGTCCTCGTAGGCCACCGCCTCTCGATTAACCGGCACGTATAGCATCGCCAGTCGATCGGCTTTCTCCGGCGGACACCACCACTCGGTGTCGCCCATGCCGAGCGGGTCGAAGATCCGCTCTTTCATGAATACGTCGAGTGGCTGCCCGCTCCAGAGCTCGATGAGTCGTCCGAGCACGTCAAAGGAGACTGAGTAGTTGAACTTCGACCCGGGCTGAAAGACCAGGGGGCTCGAGCACCAGTCGTCAACGGCTTCTTCGAGGCTGGCGTGCGGCTTAAATCGAAAGTCGTAGCCCTTATGGCGGTAGATGGCGTCCACCGGATGGCGGTACTGATAGCCGTACGTCAGACCGCTCATGTGGGTGAGGAGGTGGTGAATGCGCACCGGTCCCGTGGCGGGCTCGGTCGCGGGGGCCAGGGAGGTCCCTCCCACGAAGACTCGGGGCTCACGCAGCGAGTCGATCCACTTGCCCGCCGGGTCACTGAGGTCGAAGAGGCCTTCTTCGTAGAGCATCATCACCGCAACGGCCGTGATCGGCTTGGTCATGGAGAAGATGCGCCAGATGGTGTCGTCTTCTACGTCGAGGTCGTTCTCGCGGTCGCGGTATCCTCCCTTGCCGCTCCAGACCAGTTGGCCGCCGCGCGAGATCGTGGCCTGCCATCCGGCCAAACGACGATCCTCAACGTAGCCATCGAAGTGTAGAGAGATGCGAGCGAGTCGCTCCGCCGACAGTCCCAGCGACTCGGGATCGACTTCGACTTGCAGTTTCGACACGCAGCCTCGCTCTCTTGAGTCGAGACTAGATGAAAGCCCCAATTACTCCGTGCGTTCGAGGGCGCGACGTAAGACGTCGAGCGCGCTAATCGCGCTGTAGGCGCGAATCCGCGGTCGGTCGCCGGGCAAACGAAGCGCGCTGTGCGTGAGGTCCTCGCCACAACTCAACCCCACGAAGACAGTGCCGGGAGTTTGGCCGTCTTGCTCGTCGGGTCCGGCCACGCCGGTGACACTCAGCCCCACGTCGGAGTTCAGCAGGTCGCGCACCCCCACGGCCATGGCTTCGGCGGCCGAACCACTGACGACCGGACCTTCGGGCACGCCGAGAACGTCGAACTTGACCTGCGAGGCGTAACTCACGACCCCGCCGCGAAACCAGGCCGAGGCGCCCGGGACGTTGACCAGTCGGCTGGCGATGAGTCCGCCCGTCAGTGACTCGGCGACGGCCAGGGTCAGCCCTCGCGACGACAGCTGAGCGGCGACGACGTCCTCCATTGACTGATCGTCGACGCCGAAGATGATGTCGCCGAGCTTCTCTTCGATGAGAGCGCGCACCTTCTCTTCCTCGTCGACGAGCAGCGCCGTGGCGTCGTCATCGTTGTCACCCCGCGCGGTGAGACGGACCTTGATGCCCTCGATACCCGAGGCGAGAAACGCAATGGTCACGCGACCGCCTTTCTCCAGTTCGTCGAAACGATCGGCCACCGACTCGGCCAGCGCGGACTCGCTCGCCCCCCAGGTGCGCAGAACTCGGCTTCGAATCACGGACGTCTCGCCCGCCTCGCGCTGTCGTTCGAGCAGGTCCGGCAAAATGGCGCGGTCGAACATGTCGGACATCTCGTAGGGCACACCGGGAACGGCGTAGACCACTTTGAGGCCGACCTGGCAGATGAGTCCGGGTGCCGTGCCACGCGTCTGAGGAATGATCGTGGCGCCGCGCGGCACGTCGGCCTGGAGCAGGTTGTTGTCGGGCATGGTCCGGCCCCGGGACTCAAACATGGACCTAATCGTCGCCACGATCGCCTCGTCGCGATCGAGAGGAACATTCATGACTTCGGCCAACGCGGCGCGCGTGATGTCGTCTTGGGTGGGACCGAGTCCGCCGCAGACGATCAACGCGTCGCTGCGGGCCAGGGCCGTGCGAAAGGCCAACACGATGCGCTCGTGGTTGTCGCCGACGTGCTGATGAAAGTGCGAGGAGATGCCGCTCGCCGCGAGCCGCTCGCCGAGCCACTGGGAGTTGGTGTCGGGAATCTGACCTAGGAGCAGTTCGGTGCCGACGGCCACGATCTCAACTCGCACGCGCCACGACTTTCTTGTTCGAGTAGTAGTACTGCCACCCGGTGTAGACGGTCAGCACGGCGGCGAGCCAGATGGTAACGAAAGCGAACGCCGGATGATGAGCGGTGATCGGCAGGACGGTGAAGCCGATGGCCCAGTCCTGCACGAAGGTCTTCCACTTGGCTAAACGACTGGCCGGAATGGACACGCCGTGGCGCGCGGCCCGGGCGCGGTAGATGCTCATGCCGATCTCGCGCAGCGTGATGATGATCGCCGGAACGATGAAGAACGTCACCCCGTGGGGACGCGAGATGATGACGGCGTAGAGGCCGCCGAGCACGATGACCTTGTCGGCCAGCGGGTCGAGGAAGGCGCCCGAGGTGGTGGTGCCGTGGCGTCGAGCGACGATGCCGTCGAAGTAGTCCGAGGCCGCGACGGAAAGTCCGACCGCCGCCGTCCACCACGAGATTCGATCGAAGACGAGCAGGTAGATGAAGAAGGGCGCGATGACGAGACGAAATCCGGTCATCAAGTTGGCCGGCGTCAGTAAGGCGCTCGGCCCGTAGGTGCGGTCGGTACTCACGCCAGCACCGCCTCAAGGTCTGTGCCGTGACTGGCCACAATCTGCGCGTCAACCATCGACCCCACGATAAGTGCGGGGTCCACCAGAACGACGCCATCGATCTCAGGACACTCTCGCTCGCTGCGCGCCACCCCCGGCGCGTCCACCAAGAGTCGCTGGTAGGTGCCCACTAAGGCGTCGCGCTTCTTCGCCGTGATGGTGTCTTGGAGTTCGGAGACTTCGCGGAGCCGCTCCAAGGCCAGTTCGTGAGGGACCGGCTCGTCCAGGTCGTTGGCGTAGGTGCCGACCTCCGAGGAGAAGGTGAAGAACCCGGCCCAATCCAACTGCGCTTCCTCGATGAACTCGAGCAGTCGTCGTTGATCGTCCTCGCTCTCCCCGGGGTAGCCGAGGATGAAGGACGAACGAAAGGTGGCGTCAGGTTCCGCCGCCCGAATGGCCGAGATTCGCTCCAAGAAGCGCTCCCCTTCGCCCCACCGGCGCATCGCGCGCAGCAGTGGCCGCGAGGCGTGCTGCAGCGAGAGGTCGAAGTACGGCACGCCCGTCGCGAGGATCGTCTCGATTAAGCCTTGCGTGAGACCCGAGGGGTAGAGGTAGAGCAGGCGCACACGATCGACCTCGTGGGCCAACGTGGTCGTCAACTCGATCAGGGGCTGGGTGCCGCCCTGATCGAGCACTTCGAGCGCTTCGCCTCTGCCGGCACTTCGTCGGTCGTGTCCCCAACTCGCGAGGTCTTGAGCGATGAGGACCAACTCGCGAACACCCCCCTCGACGAGGGAGCGAGCTTCGCTCACGATCTCCGCCGTGGAGCGCGATCGCTGATCACCGCGAAAGCTCGGGATGGCGCAGAAGCCGCAGCGCCGGTCGCATCCCTCGGCGATCTTGACGTAGGCCCACGGGGCCTTTGATTTCGGGCGAGGCAGATTGAGAAGGTCGAAGGACGGCCTGGGGCGCTCGCGCAGACTCACCGGCGTGGAAGTCGCCGCAGTGAGGCTCTCGCCAAATCCCGCGACCAGGTCGACTTCGGGCAAGGCGCGAGCCAACTCATCGCCGTAGCGCTCGGCCATGCAGCCGGTGACGACCAGTCTCGATCCTTCAAGTTTTCGATCGGCTAGGTCGAGGACGGTGTCGATGGACTCTTCGCGGGCCGCTTCGATGAAGGCGCACGTATTAGCGACGACCAGATCGGCGACGTCGGGACCGGCCGCCTCGAGGTAGCCCTGGGACTCGAGGAGTCCCGCGAGTTTTTCGGAGTCGACGTGGTTCTTCGGGCACCCGAGCGTCTCGATCCAGTACCGCACCACAGTCCCTTCGCGTAGCGTCGCCGAGCGCGACGCGCTCGGTTTAGTGGCGGAGAGGGAGGGATTTGAACCCTCGGGCCCACTTTCGCAGGCCGCATTCTTAGCAGGAATGTGGTTTAAACCGAACTCACCCACCTCTCCCTCGAAAGAGCCTACTAAAGGTCACCGCTCACCATCACGGGCATCATGAGCGAGCCCTCAACGTCGGGAGACTCAGGATTACACTTTGTGAACCGCGACGCGAAGTCGCGTTGGGAAGGGGTTCACATGCGCAGCCGTCGCCTCGTCCTCGCCGCCATCCTGGGAGCGTCGCTCGCCACCGCGCTAAGCCTCTCTACGGACGTCGTCGCGCAGGCTTCGAGCACCAGTTCGCTCGTGAAGTGTCGTACCACCATCGCCTCGGACGAGATTCACCAGGGCGTACTCACGATCGCCACCGACGAGCCGGCGTACACGCCGTGGTTCGTCAGCAATAAGCCCTCGAATGGTAAAGGCTACGAGTCGGCCGTGGCCTACGCCATCGCCGGCGAGCTAGGCGTCGCCAAGAAGAACGTGAAGTGGGTGGTAGAGCCCTTTGACTCCAGTTACATCCCCGGTCCTAAGTCCTTCGATTTTGACATCAACGAGATCTCCTACACCGCCGCTCGCGCCGAGGCGGTCTCCTTTTCCATCAGCTACTACAACGTCAACCAGTCCATCGTGGCCTTGAGCAAAGACGCCATCGTGACAAAGCACACGCCCGCCGAGTTGAAGACCTACAAGTACGGCGATCAGATCGGCACCACCGGTCTCGCCTACATCGACAACTTCATCAAGCCCACCACCCCGGCGCGCGTCTACTCCACCTTGGACCAGGCCGTGTTGGCCCTGCAGACGGGACAGATCGACGCGATCGTCATCGACACTCCCACCGGCCAGTACATGGCCTCGGCTCAGATCACCAACAAGAAGGGCAAGTCCATCGCCACTCAGGTCGGTCAGTTCCCCAGCACCGGCGAACACTATGGACTCCTCTTCGCCAAGGGTGACAAGTTGGTTGGCTGCGTGAATGACGCGATCACCGCACTGAAGTCGAACGGCACGCTCGCCGCTCTGCAGAAAAAGTGGCTGGGCATCTACACGAGCGTCCCCGTCATCAAGCCCTAAGGCACCGTGTCACTGACGACCGACGACGATCAGTCGGCGCTCAGGCCGAACTTCTTCGCGCCTCGCTACCGCCGCATACTCGTCGGCCGACGAGGCCTCGTAGCCAGCGTCCTCTCGAGCGTCATCTTGGTCGGGGCCATTGTCTCGGTGCTCTTTCTCACCCCGGGCGGCGCCACCGTCCGCTACACCTTCTTCAACGGCCACGACCTGTGGCAGTCCTGGGTTGGAGATCCGCGCCTCGGACTGAACGCGTTGCGCGACGGTATCGTCACCAACATCTGGATGTTCCTCCTCAGTGAGGTCCTCGTCCTCTTCTTCGCATTGGCCATCGCCTGGATCCGCATCAGTCAGTCGTCGGTGCTCTGGCCCTTTCGCGTGCTCGCCACTTTCTACACCGACGTCATGCGCGGTGTGCCGCTGATCCTCACCATGCTGCTCATTGGCTACGGACTCCCCGAGTTGAACTTTCCCGTGATCTCGTCCCAGTCGCCCGCGGTCTACGGTGTGGTCGCCCTGGTGATGTGTTACAGCGCGTACGTGGCGGAAGTGCTGCGAGCGGGCATCTTCTCGGTACCGAATGGTCAACTCCTGGCCGCCCGCTCACTCGGTCTGACCCAAGTGTCCACCATGCGACGCGTCATTCTGCCCCAGGCGATTCGCAACGTCATCCCACCGCTACTCAACGACTTCATCTCCCTGCAAAAAGACACCGCCATCGTGTCGGTGCTCGGTGCTGTCGAGGTCGTGCGCGCCGCGCAGATCTACGCCGCCACCCAGTTCAACGAGAGCGGCTTGGTGTTGGCCGCGATTTTCTTCATCGTTTTGACCATTCCGATGACGCGTTTCACCGATCGATTAATTTCTCGTGACCGAGCGAAACGTTTGGTGAACGAATAGTGAACGATGTGGTACTAGAACTCAACGACGTCGTGAAGCGCTTCGGCGACAACGACGTGCTGCGCGGCGTGACGGTCACGCTTCATCGTCACGAAGTCGTCTGTCTCATCGGCGCGTCGGGATCGGGAAAGTCGACGTTGCTGCGGTGCGCCAATCTTCTCGAGTCCATCGACGGGGGCGAGGTGACTCTGTTCGGTCAGAGTCTCACCGATCCACGCATCGACCCCGACCTGGTGCGTCGACACATCGGCATGGTCTTTCAGTCCTACAACCTCTTCCCCCATCTCGATGTGCTGGACAACATTCTTCTCGGCCCGGTTCGCGCGTTGAAGAGGAAACGCGACGAAGTGGAGGACGAAGCGTTGGCGTTGCTCGATCGAATCGGGCTCAAGGATCGAGCCCACGACTACCCCGAAAAACTCTCGGGCGGTCAACAACAACGCGTAGCCATTGTTCGCTCTCTGGCCATGCGCCCGTCACTGTTACTCCTCGACGAAGTCACCAGCGCGCTCGACCCCACTCTCGTCGGCGAGGTGCTGGATCTACTGACGGACTTGGCCCACCAGGGCACCACGATGCTGATCGCCACGCACGAAATGAATTTCGCCCGCGACGTCGCTCATCAGGTAGTTTACCTCGACAAAGGGGTGCTGGTCGAGCAGGGAACTCCCGAGGAGATCTTCAACAATCCTAAGCAGGAGTCGACGCGGAACTTCTTACAGCGCGTGCGTTAAGAGGCGAGCGCCCGCACTTCGGGCATCTCCATGACGAGGTCGAAGAGCTCCTGGTCGCGGTCCCAGGTGAGGTGGGAGCGCACGTGCTCCAAGGGCAGCCAGACCAAGACGTCGACCTCTTCGTTGGGCGCGAACTCGCCGTCGTCCACGTTCATGAGGTAGTAGGCGACGATCTTGGGCTTGCCCTTGCGGTGGGTGTAGTTCGTCATGCCGATGAAGCGCACGATGCGACACTTCATCCCGATCTCTTCGTAGACCTCGCGTAGCGCGCCCTGTTCGAACGTCTCGCCCTCTTCGACTTTTCCTTTGGGGAACGTCCAGTCGCCTCGCGCTTCGCGATAAATGCACGCCACCTCTACGCGTCCGCCGAGCACGAAGCGTGTCACGACCCCGCCCGCTGCTCGAATGAGATCGTCCGGCGCGTCCTTTGGAATGATGAGTTCGCCACTCAAGAGGTACACGTCGCTAACGGTAGATGACGGTGTGGATCATTTGGCGGATTCCAAGCCCTCGAGGGGAGAAAAGGCATCATACGTAGAGTAGTGACAATGTTTGTCGGCACCATTCCACTCGTGTGGCGTCTCGGCATCATGTTTCTGGCCGGCGTCGGAGCGGGCATCGCGAACGGTATCGCCGGGGGTGGCACGTTTATCACCTTTCCTACCATGTTGAGCTTGGGCGTACCTGCTCTCACCGCCAACATCTCCACCACCGTCGGGGTGGTGCCGAGTTACATAGGGTCACTTCGAGTCTTTCGCGTGCAGTTACGACCGCACAAGAAACTCATTATGTCACTACTGCCCTCCTGCGTCTTGGGTAGCGCCTTAGGAACGGCGCTCTTGCTCGGAGGTTCGCCCTCCACCTTTCGAGAGGTGGTGCCGTGGCTGATCGGGGTGGGAACAGTGCTCTTCGCCATCTCCCCGTACGTCACGCGCTCACTCGCCCACGTTGACAGCGAGCACCGGGGGCGACGGTGGGCCCTCTATATAGGGATATTCGTTGTCTCCATCTACGGCGGATACTTCGGGGCCGGGATCGGCATCTTGTTGCTCGCCGTGCTGGCCCTGGCACTGCCGTACGAGATCTTCGAGTTGCAGGGTCTTCGCAACGCCGTGTCCATGGCGATCAACGTCGTGGCCGCCTCGATCTTCGCCGTCTACGGACACTTGGCCGGACAGTACGTCATCATGCTGCTGTTGGGGACGTTGATCGGTGGCTGGCTCGGGGCAATGTTGGTGGTGCGACTCTCGCCGATGTTCGTACGGATTTTGGTCATCGCCTTCGGCGCGGCGACGACTATCAAACTGGCCCTGAGCTAGTCCTCAATAGGTGATAATTTCACTAAGGTAAGTGGAGTGAAGAGTTTCTTCTCGTTCCCGAATCCCGTCAACGACGCGGCCGCGCGCACCGTGGCTCTCGGCGTGCTCACGATGTCGGTGCTGGCCTTTACCACCGGCGCCGCGTGGCTCTTGATCCCGCTCGTCTACGGATTCCTGGCGCGCGTCGCGGCGGGACCGAAGATCTCACCTCTGGGATGGTTCGCGGTGCACGTCAGCGCGCCGCGCCTCACGCGCTGGCAGAAGTTCGTGCCCGGTCCGCCCAAACGATTCGCCCAAGCCCTGGGCCTGGCCTTTTCGTCCGCCGCGCTGATCACGTGGCTCAGCGCCGGGTGGCTCGACGCACGGTGGATCCTGCTCGCGCTCATCGGCGCCGCCTCACTCGAAGGACTCTGGGGCTACTGCCTGGGCTGCACCGTCTTTGGCTGGCTGATTCGCGCCGGCCTCGTGCCGGCGTCAGTCTGCGAAGAGTGCGGTGACCTGCGAGAGCGTTATCGCCGGGCGGGTTTCGACGTTTCTTCAACGTAAATAACAATTGTTTAACAATACGAACGTCGCAGAGTACCTCCGCCGATTGCCTCTCTAGGCTGGCCCCATGGTCGGATCTCGCGCTCGTAGACGCTGGCGCGTCGTCGCCCTCTCGGCGACGTTGGTGGTGCTGCCCCTGCCGGTCACCACTCTTGTCGCCAGCGCCAGTCAGGCCCGACTCTCGCTCAGCGGCCTATCACCCGTACCCACCAGCGACACCGTCGTCAAGACGACTATTACCACGTCGTTCGACGTCGCGCTGGCCCAACAGCATCACGGCCAGTTGAGTTCGTTCATCACCAACCTCGCCAACCCGGCGTCGAAGGACTACCACCACTACTTGACCCCTTCTCAGTACGCGCAGCGTTTCGGAGCGACGAAGTCTACCGTTCGCGCCGTTCGCGCGTACTTTGCCGGGTACGACCTTCGAGTGGGGCAACTCAGCAAAGGTCGAAACGTGCTGCGCATCGTGGGGACCACGGCGCAGATCGCCCGGGCCTTTGACGCACCGGTCGAGACCGTGCGCGTCAGCGGCGGCGTTCTCGACGCTCATTTCGCCGCTCCCGCGTCACTGCCCCGCGCCATCGCGAAGGACGTCACGGCCGTGGCGGGACTGTCGACGGTCGCGCCGGAGTCCACGAACGACACGACCTCGCGCGCCGTGGCCATCGCCGGCAACTGCCCCTCCGCCGGTAGCTCGACGGGCACCACCCCCACCAGCGTGGGCGGCTACACGGTGCAACAACAAGCGACGCTCTATGGGCTCGGCACCGAGTGGGCCGCCGGGAACACGGGCCTCGGTCAGACCATCGGTGTCTACGAACTGGCCACGTATAACGCGAGTGACGTGAGCACGTACGACGCCTGTTACGGTCTGGCCCCCAGTATCTCGTCGATCAACGTCGACGGTGGGCCGACCCAGAGCGACAACGCCAATGACGCCCCCGACGAAGCGACCTTGGACGTCGAAGAGACCGCCGCCCTCGCCCCCGGGGCCGCCATTGAGGTCTACCAGGGCACGCAGAACGGCGCAGGCCCGACCGACATCTACTCCGAGATCGCCAGCCAAGACACCGCCACCATCGTGACGACGTCCTGGGGAATCTGCGAAGCCGACACCGACGGCGCCGCGCAGGTCGAACAGCCCATCTTCGAAGAGATGGCCGCGCAGGGACAGACACTCGTGGCGGCGGCTGGCGACGATGGCTCCTCGGACTGCGAAGGCGTCCAAGGCGGATCCAGTACCGCGCTGGCCGTCGACGACCCCGCGTCGCAGCCCTACGTGACGGGGGTGGGCGGACTCGCCGTCAACGACATCGATCCTCTCAGTGAGTCCGTCTGGAACGACCAGTGCACGTCGTCGAGCTGTGGTGCGGGCGGCGGCGGGATCTCCACGATATGGAGCCGACCAAGTTGGCAGAGCGCCCCGGGCATCGTGGCCGCCGACACCATGCGATTGGTGCCCGATCTCTCGGTGATGGGTGATCCGTCGACCGGGTTCATTCAGTACTACACCGGCGCCGGATCGGGATTCTGCCATCACTCGTGCTCGGGCGGGTGGGGCGCCATCGGCGGAACCTCCATCGGCGCGCCGCTGGTGAGTTCTCTCATCGCCGTGGCCGCGCAGGCCTGTGGCGTCAGCCGTCTCGGCTTCGTGAATCCTTCGCTCTACGCCATGGCCACCACGGGATTCGTGGACGTCACGAGTGGCAACAACGATCTCTACAACGTGGGCGAGTACAACGCGACGCCGGGCTACGACGAAGCGTCAGGTCTCGGCAGTCCGGACGGAGCGGCGTTCTTTAGTGGTCTCTGTCCTACGACCTACTCACCGAGCGAGAGCTCCTTCGCCGTGACGAGCACCAGTGGCGTCATCAACACCGCCGGCCCCACCGTGACGGCGACGCTGCGCAACGCGGCGGGAAACCCGCTCGCCAACAGCGACGTCGCCGTGACGGCGACCGCTCCCTCGGGTCCGCTCAGCATTGACTCCGTCAGCGGGTCCTCCACGAGCCCCGGCCAGGACACCGACACCATCGCCAGCAGTGCCAGTGGCGTCGTGAGTTTCACCGTTGGTTCGGCCGTCGCGCAAGACGTCGCGGTGACGGTCACGTACAACGGTCAGACGATCTACTCGACCACCCTTTCGTTTGCGGCCACGGCAACGATCAACGCACCGAGTGCTCCGTCCATCGCCAAACTCGCACCCATCGTCGGTGGATTCACCCTCATCGTGAAGCCACCGAGCTCGAACGGCGGGAGCGTCATCACCTGGTACCAGTACTCCATCGACGGAGGCAAGACGTGGAAGGCCCTCGCCAAGGGTTCGCGTTCCGTCGACGTCGTGAAACTTGCACAAGGTCGGGCCTATCGCGTCTACGCGCGAGCGATAAACGCAGCAGGCGCCTCACTTCCCTCGATCTCGAAAGTCGTTGTCACCAAAACGTAAGTATTCACATTGTTCTTCATGTTGATTGACCCCAGTTCTATGAGGACCCACCTCTAAACTTTTGAGAGATGGGCTCACGTCGAGTTCGGCCCGTCACCCCCCTAAGGACACGTGTGCAGCTTCGACGACTTGCGTTGGTTGGCTTGGTGTTGGCGGCGAGCACCCTGTTCGCCGAAAACTCCTCGCATGGCGTGACCACGGCCCCCACGACGCTCAACGGCCTGCCTCTTTTCCAGTTCGCCGAGACCGGAGCCCCGCCACTGCCGTGGAACGCGCTCTCCCTCGAGAGTGAGTTGAACTCAACCAAGATGCTCGGGGGTCCCCACGGAGTGACCAACGCCAGCGAAGGGGTGCTCGCGTACCGCACCAACGAGAATCAGATAGCCACGCTGACCCTGAGCGCCACGGGTACCACCACCTGGCTCAACTACACGTTCCAGAACAACGTGCCCGCCCCGGCGTCGGACCCCGTACCGTTTTTCGATCCCTCGGGCAACGTCGATCTCCTCTACGTCGACCAGGCCGGTGACGCCATCCTCGTCTCACCCAACGAACCCGCCAGCGCAACCTGGGCGCGGCTGCACTACGGCACACCGTGGCGTCCCTACGTCACGACGGACTTAAGCGCCCTCACCGGTGTCGAGGCGGCACCGGGTCTGCCCAGCGTGCAGGTGCTGGGCACGAGCGCCACGGTCGCCTACCTCACCGTCCACAACGACGTCGAGGTCCTGACCTTGAGTTGGCAGAACTCTCAGCCCATTCCGATCTTCGCTCAAGACGCCGCCACCGTTGACAACGTCGGTGGCACCACTCTGTCGCCCGCGGCGTCCGCGACGACGACCACGTCTACCACCACCACGACCTCGACCACCACGACCACCACGACCACCACGACCACCACGACGACTCTGCCGATTCCGGCCACGGCCTTCGGCAGCGACCCCGTGGTCCTTCCCGGCGCGACGCCGACCTTCGCCTCGACGATTAGCAACGGCGACCTCGTCATCTACACCAGCGCCAACACCGCGCTCAACTCATGGAGTGATCTCAACCTGACGGCGTTAACCGGCTCCACTCCCGTCACCGGAACCCTCGCCCTCGGGACCAGCAGCGACGAGATCGACGTGGCCGCCCTGACGAGCGGTGGAGCAGTGGAACTCTTCAGCACGCAGTACGACGCGCCCGTGCCGGCGGCGAAGATGAAGTCGAATCCCGTTTCCTACGGGGCGTGGAACGTCTCGAACGTCACCGCCTTCGCCTCGGGTGCGCCGCCCTTGAGCGGTACACTCGCCGTCGAAGTCACGCCCTCCCAAGTCGCCATCGCCGGTCAGGCCGCCAACTGGGGTGACCTTTTCGTGCTCTCGAGCCCTAGCGGCGCCTCGCCGTGGACGGCCACCAACGTCTCGGTGACGGCGGGCAGCTCCGCTCGTACGGTGGGCAATATCGTCGCGGGACTCTCCCTCGGCGGCCAACTCACCCTCTACGCGGCGGGCGTCAACTCTCCGCCCCCGCAGGGTGTCGGCGTCTACGCCATACCCTCGGCGAAGTGGACCCAAGCGATCAGCGACGGGTGGCCGATTATCTCCGAGACCGGAGGACTGGGGACGCGCAGCGCTCCGTGGGTCGGCTTTACGGGCGCCACCACGACCGTCAGCGAGTCACCCGACTTTCTCATGGGTCAGGCGATCTACAACTCCCACAAACGCGTGACCTGGTTGTCCTTCTGGACCGTGAGTGGACCGCTCGCCGGACAACCCCTTACCACATCCAACTTCTACTCGCACGGCTTCGCCGCGGGCCAGTGGGTGGCCACGCAGATCGACTCCTACCGCGCCCTCGGCGTGGGCATCAAACCGGACTGGGTGATCTTCGACCCAGAGGGCTATCCCGATAACCACTCGGGACTCGACGCACCCGCCGGCGCGTCCAACGCCACGCTGGCGGTCTACGCCACGTACTGGACCGCGATGCTCCAGGGCTGGCAGCAGGGCCTCGACTCGATCGATCAGTCGCTCAACGCCGCGGTCTACGCCGCGCAGTCCGAGTACCGCAACTACCAGCTCTCCACCCTCCCCATGCCCGTCTTCGTGGCGCTCGCCTTTGGGGGAAGCGGTCCGGTGCCGGTCACCGGCGCGACGGGGAGCAACGTTCGCGGCTTCATCTCCTTTGGCGCGGCCTGCACGCCCGCGACCACTCTCGCCAGCGAGGCCAACACCCTGGAGAACCCACCCTGGGGTGGCCAGTTCAATACGTTGCAGTTCAACGCGGGCGTGTACTGTTCGCCTCCCTCGACCTAGTCTTGGGCCATGAGCGACACGTCAGAACCCAGTAGCGCCAAGCCTCAAGACATCCTCGCGCGCCTGAAGCAGATGGCCGAACCCATCGTGGCGACCATCGACAACCGTCTGAGTGGCCAGGTCGACAAGCGCGTGGACAAGCGCGTGGACGAGTCCTTTAATGATCGACTGTCGGTGATCGAGCGGGCCATCGCCGACCTTGGTCGCGAAGTGAAAGAACTCCAAGAACTTGTCCGCAACGACCCCGCGAGCGAAAAGGACGAGCGGGGCTAGCCCTTTTTGGTCGTCCTTCGCCACGCCGCGCGATCGCTGCGAAAGGCCCAGCGCAAGGTGACGACAATCAACACCAACAGGGCCAGAATGAAGATCGAAAAGACGGCGATGAACACGTCGTTCACGCTAGGTCGTGTCACACGGTGACGCAAAACTCTTCCCATGAGTTCCTTGCTTGACGCCTCGCCACGAAGCGTGCTGGACGTACTGCGAGGGGAGCGAACCAGTCGTCCTCTGGCCAACGCCAGCGCTGCCGCGGGGCTTCGAGCCGTCTTGGAAGACTCGATCTTTGAGCTACTTGGTCCCTCGTTGCGCGACGCGCCGCTCGTCGTACGGGCCTCCTCGTTTCGCGACTCGTCGTCTCAAGGAGATATCCCCTCCTCCTCGCTGGCACGGGTGCGTGGCGTCTTAGTCAACCAGGTGCTGCGACTTCTCAGTGTCGGCCTCGACATCGAGGACGCCTTTGGCGACTCGTTGCTGGCCTGGCGCGCCGAGGTGGGGTCCAACGATCTGAGCGCCTTCGTCGATCAACTCGACGACGACGAGCGCGCGCGCCTGGCGACCGACGTCACCGCGCACGGCGTGACGTTGCAGCGTTCCCTCGGTTCGCTCTCCAGCCGCTGGATGCCGCGCACGTCGCTGCGCGCCTACCAACGGCTGGCCGGCGGCAACGTGGTGCTGCGCGACGTGATCGATCTGATGATGGGCACCACCACGAGCGAAGAGGCCTCCGTCGCGCTGTTGGATCTGACGACCTCGCCGCTCGAGGAGTCCCACGAGCGCGTCATGAGATATCACGCCCTCGTCCAGACGCTTCGTACCGGGGTCGTCCCACTTCGCACCGCTGCCTTCTCCACGTCCACTGGCGAGTTATGGTGCGTCGACGTCGAGGAGGAGCTGCTCCTGCGTTCCGTCCACGAGGTAGTGAACGTCGTGAGATCACTGAAGGCCACCGAGTGACCACACTGACGCACCGCCGTCACTCGATGAACGTGCTGGATCGACTCCTCGATGACGCTCCTCTCGACAGCGCCACGCTGACGGACGATCATCGGCTCTCGCTGAGCGCGCGCTTTCGCGCCGTGGCCAGCGAGGGCCACCGACGCCTCGACGCGTGGATGGTCGAACGGGCCGGCCGACCCTCCAGCCACTTTCGCTGGTCCCCGGGCACGGCTCGACGCGTCCTCGGTAACGCCGCCCTGCGACGGACCGTATGCGATCCGTCGATCTCGGGCGCGGCCGCGGTTGACGAGGAGATCGATGATCAGCTGCTGCGATTCGTCGCGGGGTACGCCCGCACGGGCTCGCTCGCCCACTACCTGGCGCAGTCCTCGCCCTCGGCCTTGGCGCTCATCCGTTCCGAGGCCACCAACTGGGTGACGCAGTTAGGCGAGGCGGCCGAGAGCCTGTCCCTCCCGTGGTCGGTCTGTCAGAGCGACGCCTACTACGACGTCGCTCGGGCGCGTACCACCTTGCGCGGTCGCCGAGACCTCGTGGTCGAGCGGGGATTGTCACGGGTTCTCGTACGCGTTCGAAGCGGCGCACCGGGAAAAAGCGCGGGGCCTGGGCTACGTGCCGACCTCACGATCGACGCCCTCGCCAGCCCCGACGGCGTAGCGGCCGCTCGCTTCGTCGGTCTCTGGCCCGAGGCGGGCGTCCTCTTGAGTGTCGACGGCACGATGGAGGACTTGCGCGCGGGTGCTCGCGATCTCGTGCGAACCGCAGTGGCGCAACGTCGTCACCATCTCGTCACGGCCGCCTAGTTCTACGGAGGGGCCCTGACCGCTAGCGTGGTTCAGTCATGTCCACGCGTTCTTCCCTGAGAAATATCGCCATTATCGCCCACGTCGACCACGGAAAGACCACGCTCGTCGACAAAATGCTCCGCCAAACGGGCTCGTTCACGGCCCACGAGGAGATCACTGACCGGGTCATGGACTCGGGCGATCTGGAGCGCGAAAAGGGCATCACCATCCTGGCGAAGAACACCGCCGTCAAGTGGAACGGCCTCACCATCAACATCATCGACACCCCCGGCCACGCCGACTTCGGGGGCGAGGTCGAGCGTGGCCTGGCCATGGTGGACGCCGTCATTTTGTTAGTGGACGCCGCCGAAGGCCCCCTGCCCCAAACGCGCTTCGTCCTGCGCAAGACCCTCGAAAAGCGCCTGCCCGTCGTCCTGGTGATAAATAAGGTCGATCGCCCTGACGCTCGTATCAAAGAAGTCGTGGGCGAGGTGGAGAATCTCTTTCTCGATCTCGACGCCGACGAACACCAGATCTCCTTTCCGATCCTCTACGCCAGCGCACGCGAGGGATGGGCCTCCCTCGATCCCGACGCCACCTCCGGCGACCTCACCCCTCTCTTTCAGACGATCGTCGACTACGTGCCGGCCCCGGAGTACGAAGAGGGACACGGGCTCCAGGCCCTGGTCTGCAACCTCGACGCCTCCCCCTACCTGGGTCGACTGGCCCTCTGTCGCGTGGTGAATGGCAACTTAGAACGCGGACAACGCGTGGCCTGGTGCCGCATCGACGGCACGGTGGAGCACGCCAAAGTCACCGAACTCTTCATCACCGAGGCCCTCGAACGCGTCCCCGCCCAGAGCGCCGGTCCCGGTGACATCGTGGCCGTCGCTGGATTTGAGGACATCACCATCGGTGAGACCTTGGCCGACGCCGAGAACCCTGAGCCACTCGAGCCCCTGCACGTCGATGAGCCCAGTCTTTCGATGACCATTGGCATCAACACGTCACCCCTCGCCGGCACGGAGGGCAAACTCCTCACCGCTCGCATGGTGAAGGACCGACTCGACAAAGAGTTGGTCGGCAACGTGGCCCTGCGCGTTCTGCCCACGGATCGGCCCGACGCCTGGGAGGTGCAGGGTCGTGGCGAGTTGCAGTTGGCCGTCTTGATCGAGACGATGCGTCGCGAGGGTTTTGAGCTCACCATCGGTAAGCCCCAAGTCGTCACCCGCATGATCGGCGGCAAGTTGAACGAGCCGATGGAGCACGTCACGATCGACGCGCCCGAGGAGTACGTCGGCCCGATCAATACGTTGCTCGCCACGCGCAAGGGCGCGATGATCGACCTCGTCAACCACGGCACCGGCTGGGTGCGCATGGAGTGGCGCATTCCGGCGCGCGGACTGGTCGGCATTCGTACCGAGTTCATGACCGAGACGCGCGGGGCGGGCATGATGCACACCACCTTCGACGGCTACGAGCCGTGGTACGGCGACATTCGCATGCGCCAGAAGGGCACCCTGGTGGCCGACCGTCGAGGCGACACCACGGCCAACGCGTTGCTCGACCTAGAGCAGCGCGGCGTGCTGTTCGTCGGACCGGGCGTCGAGGTCTATGAAGGAATGATTGTCGGCGAGAACGCGCGCTCCGATGAGATGAACGTCAACCCGACGAAAGAGAAGAAACTCACCAACATGCGCGCCTCGGGCAGTGACAACACCGAGCGCATCGCGCCACCCACCATCTTCTCTCTCGAACAGGCGCTCGAATTTATCGCCGACGATGAAGCGGTCGAAGTAACGCCCAAGTCGGTGCGGCTACGAAAAACGGTGCTCGACGTCGCCGCGCGACACCGCCTTCGCAAAAAGGCGTAGAGAACCCTCCACTAGGGTTGTCCCCGGAGGGATGACAGAGCGGACGAATGTACCGGTCTTGAAAACCGGCGTGGGCTTGCCCACCGTGGGTTCAAATCCCACTCCCTCCGCTCCGCGCCACGAATCCGCCAGGTGAGTGGCGCCTTCGCGTCCCACGACGTGGACGAGAGACACTTCTCAGAGCTCGCGGCCTCCCACTTCGCCGGCCACGGCGAGGATGGCCCGCTCGTCGTGAGGCGTCTAACTAGCGGCGAAGTGCGCCTTCATCGGATCGAAGTAGCTCTGCTGCCAACCGCCGTTCTCGTAACCGCGTTGATCGTCGGGCACGTTCGAGTGGCGAAGCGTCACGAGGGTGCCCTCATCGTTCCCCTCAAGGGTGACTTCAATGAGTGAGTCGCCGTGCTCATCGGTGAACTGCGCCGATCGCCACGACTGCACGATCTTGGCGTAGGGGACCGCCTCGAGCGTCGTGCCGTGTATATAGCCGTCCCACGCGTCGTAGGCGCCGCCGACGTCGGGATCGACGTGGGCCTCGCCGCCGGTCATCGCGCTATGGCCCTCGCTCGAGAGCCAGGCCTCGTAGATCTCCTGGGGCGACGCGGGAATCTGATCGGAGACTTCGAAGTCGTAGGTCACGTCCGCTCTCCTTTCGCGAAACATCGGCCTAGGCCGGGCCGCTCGTCATCCTAGGCACGAGGTCGCCAACTCGCCCCGCCCTCGCTTCACGTCGTGAGCTCGAAAACCCTCAGTCGGGAAGCACTCGCTGGCGAATCGCGTCCATCCACTGATCGGCCGCGACTCGCGCGGCGACGACCTCGTGTCGGCGATCGGACGCCCCTTCGCCGGTTACCGGGTACGACCCCAGGAACTTGACGCGCGCGAGATGGGCCTGTAAATCACTTAGGCAGTCCGCGACCACGTCGTCGGCCACGTGGCCCTCGAACTCGATCACAAAGCAGTAGTCACCGAGTCCTCGCTTGGTGGGGCGGCTCTCTAGTTTCGTGAGGTTGATGTCACGCGCCGCGAAGCGACCGAGAATGGCGTAGAGCGATCCGGGTCGGTCGGCGTCTTGAAAGCAGACAATGGTGGTGCGGTCGTGCCCCGTAGGCGCGGCCACGTCGTGGCGACCGACGAGGACGAACCGGGTGGCGTTCTCGGGATGGTCCTCGATGTCCGCAGCGACGACGGCGAGTCCGAAGAGCTCTCCCGCCAGCGAAGATCCGACCGCTCCCCAGGGCTCTCGCGACTCGGCCACGTCACGCGCGGCCTGTGAGGTGGACGTAGTCTGCACGGACTCGAGGCTCCGCTCGTGGAGGAAGCCTCGAACCTGGGCCAGGGCGTGAACGTAGCTGCGCACGCTCACGATCTCCTCGAGAGTGACCTCGGGGCGGGCCAAGAGATGCAAGTGGATGGGGAGAACTATCTCGCGCAGAATGACCAGCTCGTGGTCAAAGACCAGGCCGTCGATGGTCGCCGACACCGTTCCTTCCAGCGCGTTCTCTAACGGGACGAGGCCTTGGTCGATCGTGGCGCTGGCGACGGCACCCAGGAGATCCTCCAAGGTGGCGTAGGCCACGGGATCGACGTTTTTCAACGTGGTGACGGCCTCGTGAGAAAACGAGCCCTCGGGGCCGAGGTAACCGACGCGGGCGTTTTCCATGACGGGATGCTACTTCCCTCCCTCGAGGGGACCGCACGGAGCCCAGCAATATCGTTTGAGGCCGTACGATGGCGAGGGGCCAAAATCGAAAGGGAGTGCAATGGGGCACGAAATGTTTGACTTCGACGCGGAGCTCGCGGACAAGGTCTTCACCTACTGCCGCGAGCGTCTCGAGATGGAACCGGTCCCCCTCGACTTCGGCAGCCTCATGGATATTCCTAGGGACAAGATCGACGGACTCATCACCCTCGAAGGTCGCGACGCCGACGAGATTCTCGAACTCTTTCGCGACACCCTGGCCCCGGCCGTCGTCTCCATCGACTCGCCGGGATTCTTGGCCTTCATTCCGAACGCGCCCACCAAGAACTCGTTGCTCTTTGACATGGTGGTGGCCTGTTCGGGCCTGAACGGTACGAGTTGGCTGGAGTCGAGCGGCGTGGTGGTCGCCGAGAATCAGGCGCTGGCCTTCTTGGCTGACACCGCGGGACTTCCGAGCGGCGCGAATGGCGCCTTCGTCTCGGGCGGCTCGATGGGCAACCTCTCCTCTTTGACCGTGGGTCGCGACGTCGGACGGGCCAAGCGCCCCGAGATCGACCCCCGCAGCGTGCGCTTCGCCATCTCCGCCGACGCCCACTCCAGCATTGGCAAGGCCCTGCACGTCTTGGCGATCGACGCACTCATCGTGGCGACCGACGACCACCGATTCACCCACGAAGCCCTCGTAGCGGCCCTGGCCGAGGACCCCCACCCCGAGAACGTGGTGGGCATCGTCGCGACGGCCGGCACCACGAACGCGGGCATCGTCGACGACCTCGAAGGGCTCGGCCGGTACGCGCGCGAGCACGATCTGTGGTTTCACGTCGATGGCGCGTACGGCGGCGCGGCGATCTTCTCGCCCACTCACCGTCACCTCTTCGAGGGCATTCGCCACGCCGACAGCTTCATCGTCGATCCCCACAAGTGGCTCTTCGCGCCGCTCGACTGCTGCGCCCTCATCTATCGCCACCCCACCGTGGCGAGGAAGGTGCTGGCCCAGCAGGCCAGCTACCTCGACGTCCTGCACGAGGGCGACGACGACAACTACGAGTGGAATCCCTCGGACTTCGGCATCCATCTCTCGCGCCGGGCGCGCGGACTGCCGTTCTGGTTCTCTCTGGTGACCAACGGCACCGCGGCGTACGAGAGCGCCGTGCAACACGCCATCGACTTAGCCCAACGCACCGAGGATCTCATCAACGAGGCCGATCACTTAGAGATGGTTCGACCATCGAGTCTCTCCATCGTTCTCTTTCGTCGCAAGGGATGGAGCGCGCAGCGATATGGAGAGTGGAGCCACGAGCTTCTTCGTCGTCAGATCGCCTTCGTCACCCCCACCAAGTGGGAGGGCGAAACGGTCGCGCGTCTCGCCTTCTTGCACCCCAATACGACCGACCAGATGGTCCATCGGATTCTCGACTCCATGCGCGACTAGCGGCGCAACAACGGGTCGCTCGGATCGCGAGTGGTCTCGCCGCGCTCTCTGCGACGGCGCCACGCGACGCCACCGAGCGCCTCCAGTACCACGCGATTGCCGAGGTAGGCCGTCATCTCGGCGTGATCGTAGGGCGGGGAGACCTCGACCACGTCCATACCGGCCATGGGAACCCTCATGGCGATTCGCCGAACGGCGTCTAGGAGTTGACGACTCGAGAGTCCCCCCGGTTCTGGGGTTCCCGTGCCCGGTGCGGCTCCCGGATCGACCACGTCAACGTCTACCGAGAGAAAGACGGCGTCACAGTCGTCCAGGGCGATCTCCATGGCTTCGTCGAGGACGACGTCGAGCCCGCGCAGAACGATCTCTCCCATCTCGTACGAGCGCATTCCTTGGGCGGCCATCCAGTCCAGCGTCTTGGGCTCGGGCCAGTAGCCGCGCAGGCCGATTTGTAGAAAGCGGTCCCCGCGACAGGCGCCCGATTCGATGAGTCGCCTCATCGGCGTGCCGTGTCCGTAGAGCGAACCCATCTGACTCTCGCCCGTGTCGGCGTGGGCGTCGAAGTGAATGACCGACACGCGACCGAAGCCGAAGTAGTTGGCGACGCCGGTGACGTCGGGAAGGGCGATGGTGTGATCCCCTCCCAGCACGACGGGGATCACGTTTTGCTGGGCCACGAGGCTCACCCGCTCTTCGAGACGTTGCAGGGACAGCTCCGTCTGCCCCGAGGGCATCTCCACGTCGCCGAGGTCCACCACGGCCAGCTCGCTCAAGGGATCGACGCCCAAGGCCAGGCTCGGCCGAAGACCGTCGTGAGGCAGGTAGTCCGTGACGCGCATGGCCTGAGGGCCGAATCGACAGCCCGGTCGGTGCGAGGTCCCGCCGTCAAAGGGCGCTCCGATAATCAGGGCTCCGCACCGGCGCCACGCTTCGACGTCGTCGGGATCGACCGCGGGCACGCCGAGAAACGTGGCGTCAGGTCCGTAGAGGTTACCGATGCGCGCCATGACCGGCCTTAGCGGAAGTGCTCATGACGAGGCCGCGCTGTGGAGGGCCTTCGCAACTTCGTCGAAGTGGCGCATCCAGATGGAGAGATGCCCCTCGTGCTCGTCGTGGAACACGCGCGCCGTGGTGATGTGGCTCGCCAGCCACGCGCCGTGGGTGGAAGGAACCATGTGATCGTGGTCGCCGTAGAAGATCTCCACCGGGACGGAGATCTTCGCGGGGTCAAATCCCCAGGCCTTCAAGAAAGCGACGTCGTCATCGTAGAAGCCGCGCCAACCCTCCACGAAGGCGTAGGTCGTGGCGTCCACGAAGCAAGCGAGCGCGTCGGGGTCGCTCAGTACCTTTTTATCGGGCTCACTCAAGAGATCGCCGAACGTTTCTAAGGTATTGTCCGCGTTCATCGCGGCCATGGACGCGCCGGCCTCTTCCATCGCAGCTTCGTAGGCCGGTCCTCCCTCTCTCGCCCGAGCGAACTCCTCGACGTTCTCGGGCGCCATTCCTTCGGTCCAGTCGAAATCAACGTCGATCGGTACGACGCCCGCCAAAGAGACGGCACCGCGACAGCGCGGCGCGTCCAGCGCGGCGCAGGCCAACGCGTGGGGTCCTCCGCCCGACCATCCGAGTGCCACGTACTGCGAGCGATCGAAGGCGTCGAGCGCCTGACGCGTGTCCTCGACAATCGAGGCGATCGCTCGGCCTTCGCGTCGCGACGATCGGCCGTAGCCGGGCCGCGACAGCGTCACCACGAAGAAGCTCCCCTCCTCGAGAAGTGGCGCGAACGACTTCACGGTCCTTACCGATCCCGGAGAGCCGTGGTGGAGGATGACGGTCGTGCCCTCGGGGTCGCCGAGCGCCCCCACCTCTAAGGTTCGTCCGTCGGGCAGCGCCACGAGTTTTTCTTGGTAGTTCACGACGCCCCTTTCTCGATCAGCCCTCGACTCAATAACCTACGCTGAACCCATGACACGTCGCGTCAGCGCTACTCGCACCATGCAAGCCCCGGCGTCCGCCATCTTTGACCTCCTCGCCGATCCCCGCCAGCACGTGCGACTGGATGGCTCGGGGGCGCTCAGCCGCCTGAAGTCCTCCCCTGACCGGCTCTACCTAGGCGCCACCTTCGCCATGCACATGAAGGACTTCGGCGTACCCTACGTCACCCACAACGTGGTCGTCGACTTCGTGGAGAACAAGTCCATCGCCTGGCACCACTTCTCTCACTTCGTGTGGCGCTACGACTTAGACGAGGTCGACGGCAGGACGACGGTCACCGAGTCCTTCGACTACTCGCCCCCTTGGGGCGTCTTCATCATTCCTCTGGGCTTTCCCAAGCGAAACGAAGAGTCCATGCGCACGACCCTCGAGCGACTCGAGACGGCCGTTACTTCGTAATCGTCAGGGGTACACCGTCGTTGAGGATCTCCACCCACGTCTGGCCGGGGGTGAGCAGAATCGTCGATCCTGCGGCGTCGTGATACTGAAGGATGTCCGCCATGGAAGGCCCCCTCGACCACGTGCCGGTGATCTCTTTCCCGTCAGTGAAGACGTCGGCCGTGCCCGAACCTTGCAGGTCGGCGTAGGAGTTCTCCGTGCCGATGCCGTTCACGTAGTTCACGTACATCACCACCACGTTCTGCGGCGACTCGCGCTGACCGGTGCCGGTGACGTCGGGATTGCCAAATAGGGTGCGGTCCCACGACAGCGTGGCGGCGTCCCAGGTCCACGTGACGGGATAGATACTGGGAAAGGGCACGACGAAGCTCGCCACCTTGGGTCCGATCACCTTCTCTTTCGCGGTGCGGTAGTGAAACAGCGCGGGCGGCGGCGTGGGTGTTCCTTTGAAGGCGAAGAGAAGTGGCGCCCGGGCAAAGAGATTGTGCGGCGCTTCGAGAGCGTTATCACGGAACATGGCGTCGCCGGCTTGTGTCTCGTTGACCAGGTTCAACCTCGGCACGGTTTCGATGGAGTCGACGGCGTAGGGAGCCCCGCCGGAGTAGGCGAAGATTCCCCCCAAGGGCCAGACGACCTGGGTATCGGTCGGTCGCACCGAGCGAACCGGCCCGACTTTTCCGGGTGCTTGAGAGTTGAAGACCGCCGCCAGTCGCGTGATGCCGCCGTTTACGATCTCCTCGTAGACGACGTCCGCCTCGTTGATTCCCCACTGCGGCAAGGCCTGGGGTGTGTTCTCTACCTTGATGGTGAGAGCGGGCCTCGTGAGCGCCGTGCCCGAAGGATCGGGTAGTCCGGTGAGGGGCGCCGTGGGGTAGTTCGGCGCGGTGGTCGTCGTCGTGCTCGTCGTGGTCGGGCTACTGGCGCCTTTGGTGGTGGAGACGTGGTACACGGCGACTCCACCCGCCGCGAGGACGACGAGTACCGCGACCGTGACTACAAGTTTGCGCATCGGACCAACTTAGTAAACCGGGGTATTACGAAGAGGGCGGAAAGTCCGCGCTGGAAAGTCTCTTGACGATGACCGTGTGAGGCAGTTGGGTCTCGGGGCTCAGGTGCTCCGATCCTTCCACCACGCTCCAGCCCGTCGCCAGATAGAAACCGAGTGCGCTGTCACGCGCGTTCGCCCAGAGTTGTTGCGCTCCGCGGGCCGCAACCTGCGCGCTCGCCGTCTCGAGGACCCGTGCGCCGTAGCCCGAGCCCTGAACGTCGAAGTCCGTGGCCATGTAGCGCAACTGGTAGGAGACAAGCTCGGGCGACACCGGCGACTCGGCGGGAAAGAACGACGCACTGACCACGAGCCGGCCCGCGAGGAAGCCGCCGAAGTGCAGCGACGTCGCGTCGCCGTCGCGCGAGTCGACCACGCTCTTGGCGGGATCGTTGCCCCGCAGGACGCGACGCCGGAGTTCGTACAGGACCGGAGCCTCCACGGTCGAGACGACAAACTCAGGGCTCGACAAGAGACTTCTTCATCGTGACGAGCTGCAAAGTGCGATTGCGTTCCATCGACAGGCGCTCACCCGTTTCCACGAATCCCATCTTTCGATAGAAAGCGCGAGCCCGCTCGACCCTCGTGGTGACGTGTAGGTACAACTCGCTCGCGCCCTCGCCCTCGGCCCAAGCGCTCACCGCGTCGACCAGGGCCGCTGCGGCGTCGCTCCCTCGCGCGGCCGGCGTCACGTACATCGAGTAGAGCCAGTGGGTGCCCGGGTGTTGGTCGTTGAACCCGCCCGACACCATCCCGATAACGACCCCGTTGCGCTCGGCGAAGTAGTAGCGATATTCCGCGGCCATGGCCCTCCAGCGGCGCGGAGAGATCTCGACGGTCCCTTCGTAGGTGGAGCCGTAGGCGTCGGGGGTGTCTTTGAGCGCCTCGAGGCGGATGCGGCGAAGGTCAGACCAGTCCTCAACGCTGGTACGTCGTACGACGAGCCCTCCGTGGCCCAGCGCGCCGCGTGAGGCGGTGGTGCTACGACGTTTCATCTCTCTATTGTTTCATCTCGCCCGAGACGCTCACCTAGGGATGCTCCGCGTCGCCCTCCGGTTGAGTCTCTCGTGCCGGTAGGCGCGCTGAGTAGATGGAGTACCCATCGACCTGACGCACGATGAGGGTCGCAATGACCGTGGCCGCCATCATCGGGACGGCGAGATTGAATCCGCCGTGGGTCAGTTCCAGCACCAAGACGAGCCCGGCCAAGGGAGCCTGCATCGCGGCGCCAATCATGGCCGACGCTCCCACGACGGCGAAGGCGCCCGATGGAGAGCCCGGCCACAGGTGAGTCCACAACGTCCCGAGGAAACCACCCAAGAGGGCTCCGGTGGCGAGAAACGGCGTGAAGACCCCTCCCGCCGCACCACTTCCGAGAGTGAGGGCCGTGACCAGCGGTTTCAGGGCGAAAAGAGCGAAGAGTAGTCCCATGCCGGCGGCGCCTAAGAAGGCCTCGTGGGCCATGCCCTTACCGTTTCCGAACAGCTGCGGATACTGAATACCCAAGAGGCCCACGATCAAGAACGCCCCCGGCATGGCCCAGAAGATATGGGCGCCTTTGGCCCGGTGATGGGACACCCACCCGATGAGGCGAACGTACATCACCGCGAGCCCCCCGATGAGGACGCCAGCCAGCAGCGACCAGATCATGATCGAGACCGTGAAGCGATAGTTCGGAATGTCGGCGTAGGTGGCGTGATTCGGAAGATAGATCCAGGCAACGGCAGTGGCGATGAGTGAGGTGGCCAACGCGGGAAACACCACCGGCAGGGTGAAGCTGCCAAAGAGTACTTCGGCCGTGAAGAGGGCACCGCCGAGGGGCACGTTGTAGACGGCGGCCAGCCCCGCTCCGCCCCCGCAGGCCACGAGGAGCCGCTTCTGGGCGGGCGTCAAATCGAACCAGTGCGAGAAGAGGGAGCCCGACGCGCCTCCCATCAACTTGGGCGCCGCTTCTCGCCCGAGCGACGCTCCCATGCCGATCACCACCTCCGAGACCACGGACGTCAGAAAGCTTCTGCGCAGAGAGAGTTCACCGTCTCCCGCCCAGAGTGACTCATCGATCTCGGACTTCTCGCGCTTGAGATAGCGACGAATCAAGTACCACGAGGTAGCGCCAATCGCGCTGGCGATGAGCAGTGACACGACGCGACGCTCCCCCGACGACGCGGCGACGGCGCTCTGGTAACTCCCCGAGTGGTAGTGAAAGGCCACCCGTTCGGCGAGGGCCAGCACCCACATCAAAAAGTCGCCGAAGAGGCCGGCCGCGATGCCCGTCAAGACCACGGCCAACCAGAACTTGGGGGTGAGCCGGGCGTCGCCGTCGTGGGTGACGTTGGGCTGCTCCATCGCTCCGCGTCCGGACGCGATGCGATGCTTGATCAGTGGCGGGGGAACTCGTAAGCGTTCACTCTCGCCGCGGGACTTACGCACCTATACCCTCACCTTGGCCGACGACGCCAGCGTAGCGCTGGCCTCGCTCCCGCCTTCTCGACGTAAATGCTCTTACTTCGCTAGAGAAAGTCGAAAGATAGCGCCGCTTGTCGATCAGACATCGGTGAGGTTGAGCGGTCCTTCACCGAAGTCGCGCTCCGGTGAGTCATCCTCGTGGCGTCGTTCGGGAATCAGCGTGCTCCAGGGCTGTTGAGTGCGACCCACCAGTCCGCGCGCCAGCGGGGTTCGCGCCGCCACGGCGCTGAACAGCCAACCGACGAGGTACGTAATGATTACCGCAGAGATCGTCATGATGAGCCACGGCACGCGCGTGAGGAGATTCAACTTCTCCGCCCAGCGGTGAAGTAGCAAGATCCACACCAGTTGCGACACGTAGATGCCGTACGCTGCCTCCGATCCCGACGCGATAATGGCGCGTGTGCGTTGGCTTCGCTTTGGGCTGACGAGATAGACCCCGAGCAGGTAGACCGCCACGATAGCGCCGACGTTGTAGGGCAGCACGGCGGCCGCAAAGGGGTCGCCGCCCGGAACCAAGAGAGCCGGGAAACTGCGAACGTGTTCGGCGACGTAATCGAAGATGATGGGCACGGCGCCCGCCACAACGGTCCACGCGATAATCCCTCGCCAGTGCCTCACCACCCAATCGTGAAAATCTTCGAGGTAGAAGGCGACCACCACCCCTCCGAGCAAGTAGAGCGGGTAGAAGATGACAAGGCGCGTCTCCAGTTTGGAGGGCATCACGAAGCCGAGCCAACCGCGGCGCACCAGGTAGGTGAAGAGGAACTGCGAGATGAGTGCGCCGATGAGGACGTACAGATGCGACTTCGGATAACGACGTAAGAGCCAAAAGACGAGAGGGAAGAGGACGTAGAACTGGAGCAGCACGAGCAAGAAGTACAAGTGGTAGTAACCCGTCGCCAGGTTGTAGAGAAGGTTGTGCAGTCCGGCGCGCGAGAAGATAGCCGACATCGGGACCCGAAGGTACGGGAAGCTCGACGAGTTTTGGGCCGCGGCCACGGGAAAGTAGATCAGCGTCCAGACCAAGTACACGAGACCGACCGCCATGAAGCGCCGTTTCCAGTACGGGATTAACGGCACCCACGTCCGATCGCGATAACTGTACGTCAACATGCACGCGGAAACGAAGAAGAAGGCGTCTCGCGAGAAGTGCGTCAACGTCAAAAGTCCCGAGGCCAAGAGACTGGTGGACAACGGTGAGAAGTAGAGAAGCGCGTGAGTCGAGATGACCGCCGACTGCTTGATCGGGCGCATCGCGTCCACGTGATCGAGTCGTTGACGAGTCCCGCTCGGTGGCGCGTCTGAGGCTGAACTCATTCTCTTCCTCGACGACGGGGTGGTTGGGAGCGCCTCACTCTAAAACTAGAGGCGCTCTTCGTAGGCGACCAGAACGGCGCCGTCGCGAAAGAGTCCTTTGCGAACTTTGCCCGTCGACATCACGGGGAAGGCGTGGACGAGCTTTACCGCCACGGGTCGCTTGGCCTTTGGAAAGGCGTCGAGCATTCGTTCGCGGAGTCGCACAACCAGGGCCGCGATCTCGTGGGAATCGTCGAGCAACGAGGAGGGATCGGGCTGTACGTAGGCCACCGGAACCTGGCCGAAGACGTCATCGGGCTCGCCCACCACCGCTACGAGGCCGACGCCCTCCACGTCAACGAGAGCGTTCTCGATCTCGAGGGGGTACACCTTCTCTCCCCCTCTGTTAATAACGTCATCCGAGCGACCCACGATAAAGAGGTACCCGTCGCCGTCAAAGTATCCGAGGTCCCCGGTGCGTAACCACCCTTCGGCGTCGAAGCGGTCGTCGTATCCTGAGCTTTCGTAGCGGGAGATTACCGTGGGGCCCTTGATCTCTATCTGGCCAATGGCGCTCTCACCGGGAGGCGAAGCCGCATCGAGAGTCACACGAACTCCCACGCCCACGGGTACGCCGACGGATCCGGCCTTGCGGACGCCGTCGAGGGGATTCACGCAGATCTGACTGGCCGCTTCGGTCATCCCGTACGACTGAATGATGGGCACCTGAGTGGCATCTTCGAATCGTTCGAAGAGCGTGGGCGACAGGGGCGCCGAGGCGGAGCGGACAAATCGGACGCGTGAGGGAACGCGCTCGCCGCCGTCGAGGTGGACCAATCGAGCGATGATGGCGGGGACGGCGTTGATCCAGGTGACGTCGAAGTCCTCGACGATCTTCCAGAATCCCGTGCGGTGAAACGTGTCATCCAGTACCAGGGAGGAGCCCGAGGTCAGTGTCGCCAGCAGTCCCACCACTTCGGCGTTCACGTGCCAGAGCGGCAAAGAGTTGAACCCCCGGTCGCTCGGCTCAAGTTTGTTATGACGAGCGATGAGCGTCGCGACCTCCAGCAGGTGCGCCGTGGACAGGGCCACCACCTTTGGCTCACCGGTCGTGCCCGAGGACGAGAGGACGACGCCACCGGCGCTCTCTTCGACGGCTGGCGCCACGAAGGGACCGGCAACGTCGAGTGAGGGATGCGTCACGTCAAACCAAGTCACGCCGTTCGACGCGACCACCCGATCCGAGACGATCGCCGACAGCGAGAGCGCGCGCGATCGCTCCTCCACTCGGTCGGTCCTCGTGGCGGAGAGGGAGGGATCCATGGGCGCGACCCATACCCCCAAGACCAGCGCGGCGATAAACCACTGGGCAAAGTTGAGGGGGTCATCGAGTAACAGGGCGAGGCGATCGCCAGGACCAATCCCCCACGCACGCAACTGGGTCGCCCTCGACATGACCTCACTCGCGAGGTGTCCGTAGGTCACCACGCGCGAGCCGCGTGCTTCTAAGAGATAGGCGCCCGCGGGCCTTGTCGCGGCTTGATAGGAGATCAGCGAGTCGAGACGGTGGTTATCGACGCTGGAGGCAGAAGCGGCCGTGTCGATCAACTCAGTACATCATTCGATGATCGAAGTAGTGCTTGAACTCGAGGAGGTTCGAGGAGGGATCACAGATGACGAATGTCTGATGGACCTCCACGCGACCTTCAAAGCGAAGGCTGACGTCGCTGTAAAAGGGCACATCACGCTGTCGGCAGAGTTGATAGACCGCGTCAAAGTCCGCCTGCTCGCGAAAGGTAACTCCAAAGTGTCGCGGATACATCGGCAACTCGCTCACAGGCACCGCCACTTCCGGCGCCGGGGAGAGGTGGCAGACCAACTGGTCACCAAAGAAGTCCAGAGTCACCCGGTCGTCGTAGCGGCGCGCTAATTTGCAGCCCAGCAGGGACACGTAGAACGCGACGGTGTCATCAAGGTCGTACGCGGGAACCGCCAGATGGAAAACGTCACGACTCTCTCGCACGTAACCTCAGTCGTAGTCGTTGCGGCCCGGCTCAAAGGTGAGCAGCGTTTCGCTGCGCAGACCGAGGCGGATCGTCTCTAAAGGAATGATGTCAGATGTCGAAATGTTACCCAAGTTGACGTCGGAACCTACGCGCTGGACAAAGTAGGTCTGCAACTCCGTGGAGGGGGCTTCGAAGAGCAGGCGACGATGATCGATCTTGGCGCTCAAGATTTCCTCGATGAGCCCGTAGCGAAGTTCTCCGTTCGATCGACAGATGCCGCCCTTGCCCCCTTCGCGCGTCTCGAGCGTGACGAGAACCGCGCCAGCGTCCAGGTCGGCACGAATGTACTTAATCCACTGATTGGGGGCCATGGTGTCCGAAGTGGCCTGATCCTTCGAGCCAACCTCGGAGATGACCTGAAAGTCTTCGGAGAGCCGCTTCACGTACTCGGCCTTATCGTCGTTGCTGATATCGATCGTGCCGTTAGAGACTTCGACGTATCGACAGCCGTACCCGTCGCAGAGTTGTCGAAACTCGTCGAAGCGGTCTTGCAACACGTACTTTTCAAAAAGTGTGCCGCCGAGGTAGAAGTTGACACCGGCTCCTCGCAGGACATCGAGCTTCGACGTGAAGTTCTTCGTGACCACGGACGTTCCCCAGCCGAACTTGATGAAATCGATGTGCTCGCCGTGGCTCTCAATGAGATCAGCGAACTGGTGACCGGGCACGCCCTTATCGATCACCATCGTGAGGCCGACCGTGCGCGGCTTTAGGGCTCGCGGTGGCAGCAATAACGACATTGAAGAAATGTTACAAGTGAAAACTTCACATCTTCTGAGAAAGGTGTGTATTTCGGACAGGAACTTCCTTCAAACACTGGCTTTACGTCCACTTGCTCATCTCGACATCTTTGGGAATCTCCTGTGAATCATGATTTACGCGCGCCTCTCTCTTCGTCGTGTGCGATGCATCCTCTTGCCCGCGACACGTCCGTCGAAGAACGGAGCCGACCAACTCGATCGGTATCGTTGACGTCGTGTCCGTCACCTCAGCGCGAACGTTTCCGATCACCGTCGTGCGCCACGGCGAGACGGAGTGGAACGAGCGGCGCATCATTCAAGGCCATACCAACTCGTCGCTCAACGAGACCGGCCGCGAACAGGCCCGCACTCTCGCAGAGTCCCTGCGGGAACAGAATTTTGACCAGATCGTGACCAGCGATCTGGATCGCGCCAAGGAGACGGCCCTCATCATCGGCCAAGTGCTCGGTCTGACTCCCGAGACAGACTCCTTGCTTCGTGAACGAAGTTTCGGGGTGTACGAAGGGCGACCGACCGACGACCTGTCGAGCGATCTCACCGGCATTGAGGAGAGCGTGTACGTCGATCCCGACGCGCGACCGCCGGGAGGTGAGTCTTTTCGTGATGTCGTCGCGAGAGCCCAGCGATTTCTTCGTCGGGCCGACGATGAGTGGTCGCAGACTCGTCTGCTAGTTGTCTCTCACGGCGGGATGGTCCAGGCCCTTCGAGCGGCCAGGTCGCCGCGGCCCCTCGAGGGCACCGTGTGGTTTCGAGTCGGTAACTGCACCACGTGGACGTTGTAGCTGCACTGGGGTCACCGGTGGCCGAGCCGACAGCGGACGTGCTCGAGGCCAGTTAGCGGCCTTTGTAGTCTCAACTCATGACGTGGCCCGCCGCGGAAGAGGTCATCGACGAGGCTCTCGTTCGAAGTCTGATCGAGTCGCAGTACCCTCAGCTCTCGCACCTCTCGTGTTACCAAGTAGAGGAAGGTTTTGACAACGCGATGTGGCGCCTTGGCGACGACCTCGTCGCACGCATTCCCCGACGAGCGGTGGCCGTCGAACTCATCAGACACGAGTTGCGCTGGCTGCCCCAAGTCGCTGGACGTGCGACGCTGCAAACACCCCTGCCCCACCTGGCCGGCAGGCCCAGTGAGTACTTCGCGTGGCCGTGGCTGATCGCTCGGTGGATCGATGGCGTACCGGGAGACGAAGTATCCGAGGAGTATCTCGGCACTTCTTCTGTCGCACTGGCCACGTTCTTGCGAGAGATCCACGTCGAGGCACCACCCGAAGCGCCCACGAACCCGTTTCGCGGTGGCCCGCTGTCCGACCGGTCGTCAACGTTCGAGACGCGAATTCTCGACGTCAGTGGGGTGATCGACGTCGCGACCACGCGACAACTCTGGGCACGCTGTCTCTCCGCGTCGCTTTGGAATGGCCCCCCGGTCTGGCTGCACGGCGATCTACACCCCGGCAACACCCTCTACCGCGAAGGTGAGCTCATCGGCGTGGTGGACTTCGGAGATCTGTGCGGGGGCGATCCCGCGACTGACCTCGGTGGCGCACTGATGTCTCTTCCCTCGGGAACCCTCGAGGAGTTCTTCGCCGCGTACGGCGTCGTCGACGATGACACGTTGTGGCGAACGGTGGGATGGGCGACACACTTCGGCGTCATGATGACCTCCCTCGGTCTTTCGTCTCGCCCGCGGTATCTCGCCGTGGGCCAACGCTCTCTTGCCAACGCCGCGCATCTGGCCGCCACCCTTTGAGGTCTGCGACGCCTCACCCGATTCCACACCTGTGCCCATCGACGTCGATAAGAGTCGGAGTAGTTTTTGACGAGGGGGATCCGTGGCGACGTCGCGAGTGTACGTAGAAGAGGGCAAGAACTCGGTCTTCGCCGTCTCCCTCGGGTGGCCCGGCTGGTGTCGTCGAGCCAAAACCACCGACCTCGCGATCGAGTCCTTGGACGTCTACGGCGAGCGGTACGCGAAGATAGTGACGAGCCCCTTTCGACCGGGCCCCTTCGAGATTGTCGGGACGGTGAAAGGAAACGCCACCACCGACTTTGGCGCGCCCGACGCACGAGGGCCGTGGGATCATGAGGCCCTAAGCGCGACGGAACTCTCGCGACAGATCGCCGTCTTGCAGGACTGCTGGAACTACTTCGACCTGACGGTCGAAAGTGCGCCTTCCACCTTACGAAAAGGGCCTCGGGGAAGAGGTCGCGACCGCGACGCGATCGCCGATCACGTGCGCGAAGCCGAACGGGCGTACTGCTCGCGGGTGGGATTCAGGGTCGCTCCTCGCACCCCGTGGGACGAACAGCGCGACGTCGTGATGACGACGCTGCGGTCGATATCGTCGAGCGCGAAGTGGCCTGTGGCCTACGCCCTTCGTCGTATCGCCTGGCATATCGTCGACCACGCCTGGGAGATCGAGGACAAAAGCGATTAGCCGGTGCTGCGACATCACGAAGGCGTAAACGCTCGTCGTACACTCGACTCATCGCGGATCTCATCACCACTCCCTTCGGGTTCACCTCAACGGCAAGCGACGTCGTCGCGGGACTCGACCTCACTAGACAGCGAGCGGTGGTGACGGGCGCGGCGTCGGGCATCGGAGTGGAGACGGCCCGAGCGCTGGCCTCGGCCGGTGCGGAGGTGACCCTCGCGGTGCGCAACCTCATCGCCGGCGAGCGCGTCGCGGGAGAGATCGCGGCGAGTACCGGGAACGATCGAGTACGCGCCACGTGGCTGGACCTCACCGATCGAGACTCGATTCGCGCCTTCGCCGCATCGTGGGACGGGCCTTTGCACATGCTGGTAAACAACGCGGGCGTCATGGCCGTGCCCGAGTTAGAACTCTCCTTCGAGGGCCACGAACTCCAGTTCGCCACGAACCATCTGGGACATTTTTCACTGACGGCGTCGCTGCATCGATCGCTGGCCGGCGCGTCGGGCGCGCGCGTCGTCTGCGTGAGTTCGAACGCCCATCACTTCTCCGACGTCATCTTCGAAGACATCGACTACGAGAGTCGACCGTACGACCCGTGGTCGGCCTACGGGCAGTCAAAGACGGCCAACGTGCTGCACGCGGTGGAGATAACGAGGCGATGGGCCTCGGAAGGCATCGTGGCGAACGCGCTCAATCCCGGGTCCATTCCCACCAACCTTCAGCGCCACACGGGCGCCATGACGACCCCTGACCGACTGAAGACGCCCGAGCAGGGGGCCGCCACGTCGGTGCTGCTGGCGGCCTCACCACTGGTCGCCGGAGTGGGCGGGCGATACTTCGAGGACTGCAACGAAGCTCCCGTCGTGACGGAGTTGGATATTTTCGGGGGAGGGGTGGCTCCCTACGCGCTCAACCCCGAGAGCGCTGAACGACTGTGGGACCGTTCTCTGGCACTGCTCGACTGGTCGTGAGCGGGCTAGAGCGAGAGCGCGTGCGCTAAGTCGTCGATGAGATCCTCGAGATCTTCGATGCCGACACTCAGTCGAACGAGACCCTCTGGCGGCTCTAGCAGGGATCCGGCTACGGAGAGATGCGTCATCGCCGAGGGCAGCTCGATCAGGCTCTCGACGCCGCCGAGCGACTCGGCCAGGAGAAAGACCGAGGTGGACTCGCAGACCTTTCTCGCCACGTCGACACCGCCCTTCAGGGTGAAGCTCACCATTCCTCCAAAGTCGCTCATCTGCGCGGCCGCCACGTCGTGACCAGGGTGAGTGGCGAGACCGGGGTAGAAGACCCGTTCCACGGAGGAGTGATCGCTCAGAAAGGCCGCCACCGCTCGGGCGTTGGAGCAGTGGCGATCCATGCGAACACCCAGTGTCTTCACCCCCCGCAACAAGAGGTAGCAGTCCAGAGGCCCCGGCACCGCGCCGATGGCGTACTGATGAAACTTCAACTTCGCGGCGAGCTCGTCGTCGTTCGTCGCGACGAACCCTCCCAGCACGTCGGAGTGGCCGCCGATGTACTTGGTCGTCGAGTGCACGACGACGTCCGCTCCGAGCGCCAGGGGCTGCTGGAGGTAGGGGCTGGCGAAGGTGTTGTCCACGACCAGCTTCGCGCCGTGTTCGTGGGCGGTGGCGGCCACCTTCGCGATGGATACCACGTGCAAGAGGGGGTTGCTCGGCGTTTCGACCCAGACCATCTTGGTCCGGTCGGTAAACCCCGCCGCGAGCGACTCGGGGTCGCCCAGTTCCACGGAGTCGACTCCGATGCCCCACTCGCCAAAGATGCGGGTGAGAAGTCGATACGTGCCGCCGTAGGCGTCGCGGCCCAAAAGTACGTGATCGCCGGGCGAGAGGGTTCGTAGCAGCGCGTCCTCACCGGCGAGACCTGAGGCGAAGGCGACGCCGTGCTTCGCTCCTTCGAGGCTGGCCAGGCAGGCCTCCAGCGCCGCCCGGGTGGGGTTGTCGCCTCGCGCGTAGTCGGAGAACTTGACCACCCCCACTGCGTCCTGGGCGTAGGTGGACGTGAGGTAGACAGGCGTGTTGACCGCGCCGGTCGACGGGTCGGGCTCGGAGCCCACGTGAACGGCTCGGGTGTTAAAGCCGTTCACTTTTCGCTCCTTTGCTCGAGAAAGCTCAACAGGTCGCTGCGAGTCAAGACCCCCACGGGGTGGCCGCCGTCGAGGATCAGTACGCCGGCCGTGGTGCTGAGCAGTCGCGTCAACTGAGTGACGCTCATGCCCACCCCCACCATCGGGAGCGAGGGATCAGCGATGTCCTTCACCCGAAGATCGAGCACGCTGGAGTCGCGCGTGGTCGCTTCCAAGAGACCGAGTTCGCTGAGCGAGCCGGAGACTTCCTTGGCGGCCAGTGGTAACTCGTCGGTCACCGTGACGAGAAGTTGCGAGACGTCCTTTTCTCGCATGACGGCGATGGCGTCGCGCACCAGCGTCTCCTCGGTGACCAGGACCAGGTCGGCCAGACTGTCGTTTTGTCGCTTGATCTTCGCTTCCAGCACGTCACCCGCGTCCATCTCGTGATGGGGACGAAGAAAGCCGTAGTCGGTCATCCACGTGTCGTTGAAGATCTTCGACAGATAGCCCCGACCGGAGTCGGGAATGAGGACCACCACGACCGCGTCCTCGGGGAGTGGCTGGGCGATGCGCAGGGCCGCCGCCACGGCCGTTCCGCCGGACCCACCGATCAAGAGTCCTTCACGTTGGGTCACCAAGCGGGCCATCGCGAAGGCGTCGGCGTCGCTCACAGCGACGACCTCGTCGATCAGGGAGGGGTCGTAGTTCTTCGGCCAGAAGTCCTCCCCCACGCCTTCGGTGAGATACGGCCGGCCGGCACCGCCGGAGTAGACGGATCCCTGCGGGTCCGCGGCGATCACCTTGATATTCGGGTTCTGTTCCTTTAAGTACTTGCTCACCCCGGACAGGGTCCCGCCGGTACCGGCCCCGGCCACAAAGTGCGTGACGCGACCGCGGGTCTGCTCCCAAATCTCCGGACCGGTGGTCTGGTAGTGCGCGAGAGGATTATTGGGATTGGAGTACTGGTCGGGGCGAAAGGAGTTCGGCGTCTCTTTGGTCAGTCGCTCCGCCGTCGAGTAATACGAGTCGGGGTGCTCGGGCGCGACCGCGGTCGGACAGACAACCACCTCGGCACCGTAGGCGCGCAACACGTCGATCTTCTCTGGCGCCATCTTGTCGCTCATCACGAAGATGCACTTGTAGCCGCGATGCGCGGCCACGATGGCGAGCCCCACACCCGTGTTTCCACTGGTGGGTTCGATGATCGTTGAACCCGGTCCCAAGAGACCCTCGCGCTCGGCCGCTTGAATCATGGTGAGCGCCGGGCGATCCTTGGAGCTTCCACCGGGGTTGGTGGTCTCAAGTTTCGCCATGAAGTCACAGCGAAGTCCGGCCCCGATCTGGCTCAATCGGACCATCGGGGTGTGACCGATGAGTTCGATGGGGCTGTCGGCCACGTCCATGTCGGAGTTGCGCACGACTGTTCTTCTCCTTGGGCCGCTCATTCGGGCGAGCCCTACGTCTCGCCCTCACTCTAAAGGACGGCGACGAATCCCCTGAATACCAGGGGCGCCTCGGTAATGAACCCTGTCGAAGCGATCCCCCACGTGGCCTCGGCGATACTTTGTGGATGAGTACGCAGTCACGCGGCGTCACCCTTCGCCAACTCACCCTGCAAGAGTCCATGAACATAGCGGCCGGCGTTCGCCCCGTCGTGGGATGGGCCGAGGACTTCCCGCAACGTGGCGACATCGCCGCTACTCGCTACACCTCATCTCAGTTGGACACCGCGGCTCTCCCCTGGTCCGCGTCCTGGTTGATCATCGCCAACGATTTGGCCGTCGGAACGATCGGATTCAAGGGCGAGCCTCGAGACGGAGAGCTAGAGGTTGGGTACGGCGTGGTGCCTTCGTGGCAACGCCGAGGCGTCGCCACGAGCGCCCTGGCGCAACTGCTCGATCTCGTTCGCGAGTACCGAATGGCAATCACCGCGGAGACCGCCGTCGAGAACGTCGCCAGCCAGCACGTGGTGAAGAACCTGGGTTTCACGAAAGTCGATCGGCGGGAGAACGAAGACGGCGAGGTGATCGTGTGGCGACGAGAGCCCCTGGCCTGAAGGGTCGCTCGACCAAAGGGTCACTTTAGGTAGGACGCACCGCCAATACCTCCACGTTGACCAGAAGGAATACGCCGCCGGGTGAGTCGGCCCACCTCCTGAAGGCGCGAGAGATCTGCTCGAGCTCTTCCCTGGACGTCACGTTGTACTCGAGACCCTGTCGAGCGAAGTCGCTGTGAAGCACGCGGTCCGCCCACAACCCTCCCCACCACGCTCGTTCCTCGGTGCCATCAAAGAGCCAAGTGGATGACGAGACAACGAGATCTTCGAAGCCCGCCGCCGTCACCCACGCTTTCAGGTAGCGACCGGCGTTGGCCTCGGCGCGGTTTCTTCGCGTGATGTCGTGATAGAGCACCAGCCAACGATCGAGAAGAGGATCGTCGGGCGACCAGACGAACGTGCCGTAGTCGGCGTCGCGAACTGCGAGCGTCCCTCCGGGTGCCAGCACCCGACGCATCTCACGAAGAGCCTCGACGGGCTGGGACAGGTGTTGGAGAACCTGGTGGGCGTAGACGACATCGAATCGGCCCTCAGAGAAGTCCAGTTCGTAGACGTTCGCTACTTCAAAAGCAAGGTTCGGATGGCCCGCGTTCTGGTACTGGCCCTTCGCTAGTTCGATGACCTCTTCGGAGAGGTCGACTCCCACCACGGCGCCCGTGCCCAGTCGGTCGGCCAGATCGGCGGTGATGTTCCCCGGCCCGCACCCTACGTCGAGCAGCGACCTCCCCGGCGCCAGGCGAGGCAAGAGAAAGCCGGCCGAGTTCTCCGCCGTGCGCCAGCGATGACTTCGAAGCACCGATTCGTGGTGTCCATGCGAATAGCGCTCGCTCGTCATCACGAAAGGCTAACGGCTCGCCCTTTCGCTACAGGCGAAACTCGTACCTCGCAAGCGCCCGACCCGTCGACGGCGAGAGTGCCGTGCCGATCGCGGTGGCTCCCTGGCGCTCGTAGAACGTCACGGCGAAGGGATCGGAGTCGAGGTGCATCGCCGTGCAGTCGAGGTCGCGCGCCCGGTCCAGGGCGTGCGCCAACAACGCGGCGCCTACCCCCGTTCCCATGTAGGGCGGCGCCACAAAGAGCGCCTCGAGCTCCGCAAGCCCGTCGCCTCGCCCTTTCACGACGTACACGCCGAGCGCGTCATCGCGTTCATCGGTGGCGACGTAGACGTTGCCGGCGGCGACGTCGCTCTCGTGCACCACGAGCTCGCTTCGACACCGATCCATGAACGCGTCGTCGTAGCCCCAGGAGCGCTTGGACTCAACGACCAGACGAGTCAGCGTCGCCCCCTCGCCTTCTCTCGCCGATCGAATCATCACGCGTCGAAGGCCGCCGGTTCTGCACTACTCGGGGATGAGCGTGGTCAGGCAGAAGGGATGACCAGCGGGGTCGATCATGACGGTCCAACGCAGAGGCTCGGGCTGAAACGACGCTTTCACTGCACCCAGTGCGATCGCCGCCGCTTCGGACTCGGACTGGTTATCGACCGCGAGGTCCAAGTGGATCTGTTTGGGGATCTCGTCGCTCGGCCACGTCGGGGGCTGGTAGTTCTCCACTTTGATCGTCGAGAGCCACAGGTTCTCCAACTTGACCGCCACGAAGTCGTCCGACTCGAAGGCGATCTCGCCTCCGAGCAAGCCTGCCCAAAAGGCGGCCAGGGGCGCGGGCTGCGCGCACTCGAGGGATACAGAACCGATTCGAATGGTGCTCATGGCGGCGATCTTACCGAGAGTCCCGCCTCAGCACTCGCGGTCCAACCCGCGCAGTCGCAGCATGGTGAGAAGAAAGTGGTCTTCGCTCGAGCTCGCCACTAGAACGCCCTGCGTCGGGGAGGACTGAGTGGTCCACGCCGCGTCGGCTCCGTCCAACTCGTTCTCCAGAGCCCGGGTGTAGGCCGATGACACCACGCCGTGGTAGCAGCCGATGGACGATCGTGCACCCTTCACGTTCTCCAATACGTAGTGATACACCCCGTGTGGGTATCCGGGCACCGTAGAAAAGATTCCGTTGCAGGAGTCGAGAGCCGAGACCGGCACCGTGTGGCCATTCATCGCCACGTTGTCGTAGATGCCAAAGCCGTCAAAGGCGAACCCGAGAATGACGGGCCGCCTCGCCGCCGCGTTGTCCTCGACAACCCCCGCCGTCGTCGCGCCCGCCGTGGAGGCCACCGAGGCGACGCTCGCGGTACTGCCCGTGGCGTATGAGACCAAGCACGCCGGCAGTCCGTGATAGTGATACTGCCCGCCGGGACCGGGATGACCGTCGCAGTCGTCGAGAAACGACGCCGTGACCCCGTTCTGCGTCGCCACGAAGTTGTCGCTGGTCGCCACGGTCGAGTGATTTGCTTCGTAAGGGTTGTAGAGAGCGCCGCCGTCAAGAAGAAAACCGATAGGACCTTGGTTAGTGGCGGTGACGCTCCGTGAGTACCTCGGGACGAGAGGGAGCGTGTAGTCGTAGTTCTGGTCCTCCAAGACGGCGGCCGAGGCAATGACGCTCGCCCCCGACGCGCTCACGTCGAAGGGATTGGCGGGAACGGCGTAGTCCGTCGCGACGAAGTTGGACGCCGGGACGCCGTCGGAGGTGAACGTCCAAGAACTGCTCGCGTACGAGATCGTTACGTTCGAGGTCCACCTCACCTCCCTCACCGCTACGCGCTCGTTTTGAGGTGTCGAAGCTCGATAGGTCGCTGCCTCCGCGGCGCTAGGAAGAGCCACCAGAGTGCACGCAGCGAAGAGGAGGGCAACGGTGGAGGCGATGCGAACTCGTCGAATCATCGTGGCCGCACTCTTCGCATGAATAACGGCTCAGTCAAGGAGGTGAGACTCGTCGACGACACCCTCGTCGAAGTCCGCGTTGAAGTCGAACCCGTCGGCCATCATGTCGTCATACGACCACGCCAATGGGGTCGGTGCATCGCTCACCCCCAGGCTCTCGAGAAACGTCTCACGCAGATAGTTCTCGAACAAGGACTCCTTGCGCAAGACGTTCGCCGAGCACAGCAATAACCCCGGTCGAGGAAACGATCGCCACGAGCCCTCGACGTCCAGCACGATGACGGTGGCGCTGAGTTGGGAGGGCTTCACGTGCCGCGACACGCACGTCTCCCAGGCCACGCGGGTCACTACCGATTCGCGCGCTCTTTGATGCAGGGCCGGATTCGATCTCGACGATCGGTACTTACTCCAGCGGAGCGCCTCACGGTGCGCCGCTGTGGACAAGGATCGAAGCGACGAAGAGTCCGACATGCTGAGAAAGTTCGGTGGGTCGAAGACCTTGGCGCGAGCCTCGGCCAAGTCGCGAAGATGGTCGCCTTCTTCGCTCTCTGCGAACTCCCCGAGAGCGACGGCCCCCTCGTACTCAACGGCCCGCTCCCACCAGGACGCCCACTCCTGAGCGGCCTCAAAGGGATCGAAGCCCGGGACCAAGGCCGAAAGGTTCGGAACATCGCCCAGGAGACGCGGAGGCAGCGCGGCGTCATCTTCGGGCTTGAGGTGAAAGGCGTCGCGTATGAAGAGAGCGGCGTGCAGCGTGGAGTTGCCAAAGTCGGTGGAGAGATGCCAGGAATCAGCGTCGACTGGTCGCACGTCATCCCCTCTCGGCTCGGTAGCGGTCCAGTTTAAGTGAAATTTGAACGGGCCAACTTTTCGCGCCCTGGCCTAGGCAGTGGCCTCGACGCGGTGGGTGGGGGCGAGAGACAAGGAGACCACGCCGCGGGCCAGCAACAGCGCACGTCGAACCTAGGCGAGATCCTTGAACATCCCTATCGATCTCACCTGGTAGTCCAGTGACTCGTACAGGTTTCTCGCCACGCGATTTGGCCCAAAGACGTTGAGGGCGATTCGTGTGCCCCCGTGGGCGGCCACGAAGTCTTCGGCGGCGAGCATGGTGAGACGGCCGAGGCCCTTTCCTCGATGGCTTTCGTCGACAACGACGTCGTAGATGTACCACTCACCCGAGTCTTGTGGTGAGCTAGTGGAAAGCCACAGTGTCCCTATCGTCTCGCCGTCGTTCACGACGTTGAGAACGTACTGCCCTTCGACCAGTTGATCTCCCACGAAGAGTTGGCCGCGGTTGCGCTCGATGTTCTGATCGGCGGCTTCCTCGGACATGCCCGCCTCTACTAGTCCCTTGCGGTAGTCCACCCACATCGCGGGCAACCAGACCGCCAGTTCGGCCGGAGACTTTTCCTTCAGTTCCACGATCGACGGGACCTCTCGTGGCCTGGTGATAGTGACATCGCTATCACGTGACGACGAAGAGGGCGAAGCCGTCGTACCCCTTGGCCCCGACCGTTTGCACCGCGGTGCCGTCCAGACGCTGGTTCTTCGACGCAGCCTCCAGGAACTGTCGAATACCCTGCACCCGTGAGTCGGCGCTGTGGGGATCGATGACTTCCCCGTCCCGCACGACGTTGTCCGCGACAATGACTGTTCCGGGCCGAGAGAGTTGCACCGAGAGATCCAAGTACTCGGGGTAGCTCTCCTTATCGGCGTCGATGAAGATGAAGTCGAAGGGCTCGGGACCCGCGGCGACCAGTTCGTGCAGAGATCGCACGGCGGGGCCAACGCGCACCTCGACGAGCGATTCGAGTCCGGCGCGTTCGATGTTGGCGCGCGCGACGTCGGCGTTTCCCGCTTCCAGTTCGAGCGACAGAAGAGTGCCGTCAGCCGGTAGGGAGCGAGCGAGCCAGATAGTGCTGTACCCACCGAGGGTGCCGATCTCCAAGATTCGCCGAGCCCTCTGAATAGTGGACAACAACTGGAGCAACTTTCCCTGATTCGCCGCCACGTTGATCCGAGGAAGCCCGGCCGCCTCGCTGCGGGCCAAGGCCTCGTCTAGAGCGTCATCCTCGGCGAGGAGGTGCCCCACCAGATACTCATCTACTTCGCGCCAACGATCCTCGCTCATGAAGCGAGTCTGGCAGAAAGACTTGGAGGGGAGCAACCCCCGCCGAGCGGCCCGCTCTGGCTCGAACGCGCGTGGACGCCCCGGTTCGCGCCGAGGCGCTTCGGGCTACGAGCGAAGAATCCCGTCGTTTCTGGGGCGCGCAAAATAGGACGACGGCTTTCGACGCAGCGCTACGGTGACGTAGACGGCGAGCAGTATCCACGCCACACCCACGAACGATTCGATGACACCCACGGCGTGACCGTGCTGGAAAAAATTGGCCGCCTGAAGAGCGCGAACCGCGGCCTCCAGCACGAAGGCCACGCCCAAGCCGACCACCGGAACGATCGAGAGTCGCTCCTTCCACCACACCCCGAGCGCTCCAAACGACAGTCCGCTCACCACGCCCAACTCGAACGGTACCGACCCCGTTTGAAGCGCGGCGTGAAAGTTAGCGAGCCAGGTGATCATGCCGAAGTTAAAGAGAAAACTATTCACGAAATAGAATCCGACGAGCCCACACATGGTGGCCTCCAGCCCCGCGACTGCCCCCAGCACGAAGCGTCTCTCTTTGGTGTACGCGCCGGCGAGAAAAGCGAGAACGAACCAGGGAACCACGGTCTCGCTGAGGGCACCGAGGATGCCGTAGCCGTTGCCCTTGACGAGAGAATCCATGGCGCCCACCGCAAAGGCCGCGACTCCGATACCCAGCGCCCGTGCCACCTGTTGACGACGTCCCATGAGCGACAGATTACCGAGCGCAGCGCGCCAGTTGCCCCTCGGCTCAGGTGTCCAGTTCTCGCCCGGAGTTACCTCGCCCCACGAGGTCACGACAACGTGGCCCTCGCGCTGTAGACATCCGTCAGATAGGGCAGCACGATTGGTTCGCTGAGTTGCTCCACCACGGCCGCGACGTTCGCCATCACGTGATCGCGCGATGCCTGATCCATCGCGGAGATGTAGCTGGTCGTCGCGACGCGGTCATAGAGGCCTTTCCGGGAGAGAGTTTGGGAGTGGGTGAACTTGATCCGTTCGATGTCAGTGAAAGGCCCCGCGGCGATCTGAGGGCGAAAGTCAGTGCCGACCCGGTACGGGGCCTTGACGTCCCACATCATGGCGTGACTGAGTGCCGCCACCCACTCCACTGACTCGTCGCGTTCGTTCCAGATCAGCCCCAGGCCTCCGCGAGGCACCAGCACGCGATGGAGTTCCCTCAACGCGCCCAACGAATCAAACCAGTGAAACGCCTGCGCCACGAAGGCCACATCAACGCTTCCGTCCGCGAGCGGTATTGCCACGTCACTGCCCTCGAGGACTTCCACGTCGACTCCCGATGCTGCCAACGAGGCGCGCATCGAGGGCGAGGGTTCAACGGCGACCACACGCTCAACGTAGGGGCGTATCTGTCGAGTGAAGATGCCCGTACCGGCGCCGAGGTCGAGAGCCTGCATCGTGCGATCGAGGCCGAAGGTCATGGCAAAGTACTCGAGGGCCTCGCGAGGATAGTCCGGTCGAGCGGAGTTATAGAGATCACCCTGGGCAAAGCCCGTGGCCGCGAGGGAGGCGAGTGCCTCAGAGTCCGATGCGTTCGTCACCCGTCGACTCCGCTACGCAGTGGTCCACCGATTCCTGGTAGAAGTCGCGGTGCGGTCATAAGAACTACAGCGAAGATAGGAAGTCGATCAGAGCCTCGAAGTAGGCCTCCTGGTCGTCGTACATCGACATGTGGCTACCGTTCTCGCAGATGTAGGAGGAGCCTCTGGGAAGACGGGTCGCCATCATCTCGAGAAACGTGGGGTCCATCGTGTCGTAACGGCCACCTAGAACCAGAGTGGGGGCGGCGATGTATTGGAGGTCGTTCGTGCGATCCCAGTTGGCCAAGCTCGCGTCCTCGGACATGCCCAACTCGCTCGGGCCTTGCATCGTCAGGTACAGGTCGTAGTTCAAGCTTGCGAAAGCGAACTTCACCGGCTCCGGCCACTCCTCGGGATCCATTCGCAACGTGTGGTCGACGTAGTACGAGCGATGGAGCAACTCTTCGTAGCGGGGATTGGCGTAGTCCTTCGCCGCTTCGATCTCTCGAATTTCGGCCAGATCGTCTTGATTCATGGCCGGCATCAAAACATCGTTGGCGTAACGGGAGTAGGCCGGGGCGCTCGACATCATGTTGGAGATAACCAGGCCCTTCAGTTCTTCGCCGTGCGCGAGGGCGTACTCCATCGCCAAGATACCGCCCCAGGAATGGCCCAGGAGAACGAAGTTGTCCGGTCCCAGATCGAGGGCGTGGCGCACCTGCTCAACCTCATCGACGAAGCGGTTCACGTCCCACATGCTTGAATCGGCCGGATTGTCACTGCGGCCGGATCCCAATTGGTCGTAGTAGTAGTACTCGATACCCGCCGCCGGGAAGAAACTGTCAAAAGCCTCAAAGTAGTCGTGCGTCGCGCCGGGCCCGCCGTGTAGTAGAAGCACCTTGAGGGCGGGATTATTGCCAATCCGCTTCGTCCACACGTTGAAAGCGCCTAGTGGGGTCGAGATTGGAATCACTCTCACGCCACCGGCAACAGCATCAGGTCGGTTCGTTCGGTCGTAGTACTGCTCGCTCACGGGTCCCCCAATCTGTAAACGCTGAGCAGTCTAAGTTTCGAACCGGTGGAGGAGGAATCAGTCTTCTGTTGAAAACCGGTAGACGTTGGTGTCGCGGCGCTCGAACCCGAGCTTCACGTACATCGCGTTGGCGGCTTCTCGCGCGGGGCGACTGGTGAGGTCGATCGAGCGAGCCCCCCGCAACCGTGCTTCCTCGATGGCGGCCATCGTTAGGCGTTGGCCCACCCCGCTGCCCCGAGATTCTTCGACGACGACCACGTCCTCAATCCAGGCCCGTCGGCCCGTTGGTATCGAGAAGACGACGAGAGTCAAGGTGCCCACGACGTTGGTGCCGTCCAGCGCGACGAAGAGCGTCGTCGACTCGGAGCGGATCATCGCCTCCACGTCGTCGCTGGTCAGAGTTGGGGCGCTCGACGACAACTGGGGCAACAGCCGGTTGAGCCCCTCTACCAGTTCCGTCGTCGCGAGCTGAGCCTTCTCTACCGTGACGGTCATGACTCTCCTCGCCAGACGGGTCGGCGCAGGTCGTCGTAGTACACGTCGCGCACCTCGCCGTCGATCGCGGCAAAGATCGGCCCGGCCCACCGCTCGGCCCCGATGGTCGGATTGGGCAAGGCGTCGCGATCGAACCAGCCGGCGTCGGTCACCTCAAGGGGGTGAAGGCTGAGCTCCCCTCCGGTGGCGCGACAGAAGAACAGCAATGAGTAGAGAGGGATCCTCGACTCGCCGAGGCGCATCCCGTCGAGCACCGCGATGAGCCGCACGGGCTCCACTTCGATGCCCGTCTCTTCGAGCACCTCTTTCACGACGACCTCCGGAGCGGAGTACCCCACGTCACACCAGCCCGTCGGATAGAGCCAGATGCCCGAGTCGGAGCGCCGGATGAGGAGAAGCTGTCCTTCGTCGTTCGTGACGGCGGCGCCGACCGCCACCTTCGGCGTCTGGTACCCCGGGACACCGCGACCCACTTCACGAAGCCACTGCGTGACGCGACCGTCGGCGTCGACTACCCCGTCCAGACCCTCGTCGGCGGCGACCAAGATGTCACCAGCGATCTTCAGAATCTCTTCGAAGCGCTCGCGCTCGTACTGGCTCTCGGTGAATCCGAGCCCGGTTTTGGCCACGCCGGCCAACGCTTCGGCCCAGCGACGCAGCGTCTTCTCAGGGATCGAGTCGCTCACGTCTCGACGCTAGCAATGACGATCAGCCGGCCGTGGCGTCGAGTACTTCGTCCAGGGTTCCCACCAGGCCCGTGTAAAAAGGACCGAACTCGCCGTACAGGGTGGTGGCTTCGTCGAAGCGCATGGTGTACACACACTCTTTGAGGTCATCCACGTGCACGCCAAAGAGGGTAACGCCCCACTCCCAGTCATCCAAGCCCGTCGAACCGGTGATCAACTGGAGGATGCGGCCCTTGAACGTCCTGCCGATCGCGCCGTGTTGGCTCATCAAGGCCTCGCGGGCGTCGTAGTCGAGCGCGTACCAGTTGTTCACCTCGCCGCGACGCTTAGACATCGGGTAGAAACAAAAGGCGCTCATACCCTCCGGCGGTAGGGTCGGGTAGAGCCGAGCGTTCAACATCTCCTCGGGCATGCCGGCGGCGTACTCGCTGACCTCGGTCACCGACACGTAACTCTCGGCCACGTTGAAGCCGGCCGACTGAACCTTCGTTTGAAACTTGCGCAGGTCCCAGAGGTTCTCTCCCAGCACCATGAAGCAGGTATCGGCCTTGGCGCCCACGATGGCCACGGTCACGACCTGAAGTCCCTGTGCCGTCGCTTCGTCGATGGCCTTGCTCAACGCTCCCGCGTCGACGTCGTAGTCCGCGTGGCAAAACAAGTGCACCACGTTGAGGCCGCGCGAAGGAACCAAGGGCGTGGGTGTCGTCATAGGCCCATGCTACGGCCCCGTAACGAACACTCCCCGGGGCAGTGCCCCGGGGAGTGTCACTCAAAAACGTTGAAACGATTTAGTAGTCGTCCATCCCGCCGCCGCCCATACCGGCCGGCGCCTTCTCTTCGGGCTTGTCGACGATGACGCACTCCGTCGTCAGGAAGAGCGCGGCGATGGAGGCGGCGTTCTGCAGAGCCGAGCGGGTCACCTTCGCCGCGTCAATGACTCCGGCGACGATCAAGTCTTCGTACTCGCCCGTCGCGGCGTTCAAGCCTTCGGTGGGCTTGGCCAGGTTGCGAACCTTGTCCACGATGACGCCACCTTCGAAGCCCGCGTTCACCGCGATCTGGTTGAGTGGGGCTTCGACGGCCTTCGCGACCAAACGCGCGCCTGTCTGCTCGTCGCCGATCAACTTCTCGGCGGCTTCGATGATTCGTGACTGGCTGCGTAGCAACGCCACGCCACCGCCGGGGACGACACCCTCTTCGATCGCGGCCTTGGTGGTGGAGACCGCGTCCTCGATGCGGTGCTTCTTTTCCTTCAGCTCAACCTCAGTCGCCGCTCCGACCTTGATGACGGCCACGCCGCCGGACAACTTAGCGAGACGCTCTTGAAGCTTCTCGCGGTCGTAATCGGACTCGGTGTTCTCGATCTCGGCCTTGATCTGGCTGATGCGGCCCTTAATGTCCTCTTCGGATCCGGCCCCTTCGACAATGGTGGTCTCGTCCTTGGTGACGACAACCTTGCGCGCGGAACCGAGAAGTTCCAGCGTGGCCGTGTCGAGCTTGAGGCCGATCTCCTCGGAGATGACCGTGGCACCCGTCAAGATGGCGATGTCTTGGAGCATGGCCTTGCGGCGCTCGCCGAAGCCAGGAGCCTTGACGGCCACCGACTTAAACGTGCCACGAATCTTGTTGACCACCAGCGTCGCGAGAGCCTCGCCCTCGACGTCTTCGGCGATGATCAAGAGCGGTCGACCAGACTGCATGACCTGTTCGAGGACGGGCAGCACGTCGCGCACGGACGCGATCTTGCTCGAGACGAGGAGCACGTAGGCGTTCTCCAGAACGGCCTCCTGGCGCTCGGCGTCGGTCGCGAAATAGGGGGCGATGTAGCCCTTGTCAAAGCGCATACCTTCCACCAGGTCCATGTCCATGCCGAAGGACTGGCTCTCCTCAACGGTGATGACGCCGTCCTTGCCCACCTTGTCGATGGCGTCGGCGATCATCTGGCCGATCTCGTTGTCGGCCGCGGAGATGGACGCCACCTGGGCGATCTGCTCTTTCGTGTCGGCGGGCTTGGCCAGGTCGTGCAACGACGCGACGGCCGCTTCCACACCGGCCTCGATGCCCTTTTTCAGTGACATGGGGTTGGCTCCGGCGGCCACGTTCTTCAGACCCTCGCGGACCATGGCCCAGGCGAGAACGGTCGCGGTAGTGGTTCCATCGCCGGCCACGTCGTCGGTCTTCTTGGCCACCTCTTTGACCAGCTCGGCGCCAATCTTCTCAAACGGGTCCTCGAGGTCGATGTCCTTCGCGATGGACACGCCGTCGTTCGTAATGGTGGGGGCGCCCCACTTCTTGTCCAGCACGACGTTGCGGCCCTTGGGTCCCAAGGTGACGCGGACGGCGTCGGCCAGCTTGTTCATGCCGCGCTCAAGGGAGCGTCGCGCCTCTTCGTCGAAAGCGATCAGTTTCGCCACGGTGATTCCTCCTAGTGCGAGGCACCATTTTGGTGCAAACCAATATTAGCACTCTCTAGTAGAGAGTGCTAACGAAGGATTTTTGGGACATTTGTCCCTAGTGCGAGAGCGACGACGGCCCTAGCCTCTCAGAGGCTTCTTGCGCCCGGTTGGTGCGGATGCCCCGAGGAGTTCCGTGCCCGATTCAGCCCCCCTGGCGACCACCGAGGCACCGCGCGAGGGTTCACTCAAGCCGGTGATCGACGCCATACCGGCCGAACTCTACGAGAATCCCACCTGGAAGGGACTCGGCTACTTCCTGCGCGACCTGGCCATTTACATAGGAGCCCTCGCCGCTCTCGTCTTCGTCACGAATCCCTTGCTGGCGATCCCGCTCGAGATCGTGCTCATCCTGTCGGTCACGGGCCTCTTCGTCGTCGGCCATGACGCGGCGCACGGAGCGCTCTTTCGCTCCAAGCGCATGAACGTGGCGATCGCCAAGATCTCCATGCTGCCTTCCTGGCACGTCTACGAGGCCTGGGTGCTCGGCCACAATCGGATTCACCACGCCTTCACCGTTCGCCAGGGTTACGACTTCGTCTGGCACCCCGTGACGGCGGCCGAGTACGCGGCGAAAAGCCCTCTGGGAAGACTCCTGCATCGAGTGGAGTGGTCCTGGAGCGGCGCCGGTCTCTACTACCTCAAAGAGGTGTGGTGGCACAAGATGATCGCCTTCTCCGCACCGGCGCGCTGGAAGAAGGCCATTCGGCGCGACCGCCTCCTGGTGGGCGCCTTCGCCCTCGCCCTCGCCCTCGGTGGCGGTGCACTGGGGTACGCCCGCACGCACTCTCTCCTCGGCGCGCTCTGGCTGGTAGCGCGAGTCGAGATCATCCCCTTGCTCGGGTTCATGGTCATGATCGGATCGGTCGTTCACGTGCACCACGTGCAGCGCGATATCCGCTGGTGGAAGCGTTCGGAGTGGACGAAGTTCAGGGGCCAGATGGACGGGACCACGGTCCTGCGGGTGCCGAAGGGTCTCAACTTCTTCCTTCACTGGATCATGATTCACACACCCCACCACGTGGACATGCGCATTCCCATGTACAACCTGGAGAAAGCAGCGAAGGCCATTGAGGCGGCCTTCCCCAACGTGGTGCACGATGAGCCCTGGCGCTTCGGCGACTTTCGACGGGCGACCAAGGCGTGCAAGCTCTACGACTTCGACGCGGGGCGTTGGCTCACCTACCGCGACGCGAGAGCGTCGCTGACAACCTCGGCGCCCTAGGGCTACCCTCCGGCGACGGCCGGGACGAGAGACACCGTCTGTCCGGCCTCCAGTACGGTGTCCAGGCCATCGAGAAAACGCACGTCCTCGTCGGACACGAAGACATTCACAAACCGGCGCAGCGACCCGTCCTCGTTGAGGACGCGTGCACCGAGACCCGGGTACTCGAGGTCCACGGCGATGATCGCCTCACGCACGGTGAGGGCTTCCACCGGTACTTCCCCGGCACCCCCCACGAGAGAACGAAGTTGGCTGGGTAGTCGCACGATCACGCTCATGACGCCGCCACTAACTGGTGAAAACGCAACGCTTCTTCGGCTGCCTCGAGAGAGGGGCTGATCGTCGCGCTGACGGTGGCGGTGTCGACCACGGCGTCGAGAGTCTTAAGACCGTGGCCCGAGATGATCGCCACGATGGACTTCTCGGGGTCCACGGAGCCCTTGGCGATCAGTTGGCGAAGTGAGGCGATGGTGACACCACCCGCCGTTTCGGCGAAGACGCCCTCGGTGCGGGCCAGCAACTCGATGCACTCGAGGATCTCCTCGTCGACGACCGAACCGCAGTCGCCGCCGCTCGCGCGCAGGGCGTCGAGCACGTAGGGGCCGTCGGCGGGATTGCCGATGGCCAACGAGCGCGCGATGGTGTTCGGACGTTGCGGAGTGACCACGTTGGTGCCCTGGGCGTGCGCCATGGCGATCGGCGAACAGCCCGCGGCCTGAGCGCCAAAAAGCACCGGCGCGTCACCCTCCACCAGTCCGAGGTCGATGAACTGTTGGAAGCCCTTCTTTACTTTGGTGAACTGGCTGCCCGAGGCGAGCGGCACCACCACCTGGTCGGGCGTGCGCCAGCCGAGTTGCTCGGCGATCTCAAAGGCCAGAGTCTTCGAGCCCTCGGCGTAGTAGGGACGAACGTTGATGTTGGCGAACGCCCAGTCGGGGTGCTCGGCGGCCAACTCCACGCAGAGTCGATTCACGTCGTCGTAGTTTCCCTCGACGCCCAACACCGTGCCGCCGAAGATAGCCGTCATGGCGATCTTGGACTTCTCTAAGTCCGCGGGAATGATGGTCACGCTGGGCCAGCCAATGAAGGCGGCGTGCGCGGCCACCGAGGTCGCCAGGTTCCCGGTCGACGCGCACGCGGCGGTCGTAAAGCCCAGGCGGCGCGCACTGGAGAGCGCCACCGAGACCACGCGGTCCTTAAAGGAACCGGTGGGGTTGCGCGTGTCATCCTTCAGCCAGAGCTCTCGCACGCCCAGTACCTCGGCCAGTCGTGAGGCTCGACGAAGCGGCGTCCACCCGGCGCCGAGATCGACGGGCGCCTCGCCGGGATCGGGCAAGAGCGCTCCGTAGCGCCAGATGGACGCTGGCCCCTCTTTGATGGATGATCGAGTAACCACGCCCTTCGCCGCCGCGAGGTCATAACTAACCTCCAAGGGGCCGAAGCAGAAATCGCAGGCGTAGAGGGCCTCACCGGGGTAGGTGGTACCACACTCTCGACATATCAGACCGGTAGCGAAACTCATAACTCCCTCTTCATCGATCGGCCTTTGGCACCTGGTGTAAAGGGAAGATCCCTGGGCTCACACTGGTTGTCGCGACGTCTGCGGGGCCGTCCCTCAGTCGCTCTGGATGATGACTCAATTGTTACCGAAATGGTCGGGATTGTCAAGTGCGAAGTTCGACGCCCGTAGTCTCGACTCCATGATCAGCTCCGAAGTGCCCTGGACGCTGGCGCGCGAGAGATTCAACTTAGAGCGGGTCAGCGAGCAGAAGCGCGGGACCGCCGTGGCCGTCATCGTGTCGGCGAAGAATGAGGCCTCCACCATCGGCGCCGTGCTCGACACCGTGATGATTCACGACCACCTGATCGACGAGTTGATCGTCGTGGACGACCACTCGAGCGACGATACGGCCACCGTGGCCGATCACCACGGTGCCACCGTCGTACACGTGCACGGACCCGGGGGCAAGGGCGTGGCCATGGGCGCCGGACTGGCCGCCAGCACGTCTCCCCTGGTCGTGTTCTTAGACGCCGACGTGTTGAATACCACCGCCGACTACGTCGCTCGCCTCATCCAACCCCTCCTCGAGCGTCCGGCCACCCAACTGGTGAAAGGCTTCTACGAGCGACCGCTGCACAACATGCCCACGGGCGGCGGGCGCGTCAATGAGCTGACCGCGCGGCCGATCTTGTCCCTGCTGTATCCCGGACTGGGCGAGATTCGCCAGCCCCTGGCCGGGGAGACCGCCGCGAGACGCAGCGCCCTCGAGACGCTTTCCCTCGAGCCCGGTTACAGCGTGGAGATCGCGCTCCTCATCGACTTCGCCCAGCTCTTCGGAGTGCACGCGCTAGCCCAGGTCGATCTCGGAACTCGACGCCACCGCAATCGACCGCTCGAAGAGCTTCGTCCGATGGCCGTCGACGTGTTGCGTGCGGCCCTCGAGCGCTTCAAGGTCGACCTGCCGGACCAGTCCTAGGTACTCGAGGTCTTCGCGTTCGGTCCGAGAATGACGACCACGTCGTCGCTCTGCGCGCCCGTCACCGGCACGGCCTTACCCAACGGTCGAACGGCCGAGGTGCTCGCGTGAATAGTGCTCGCTACCTCCTTCGCCGCCGCTTGGTAGCCCGTGCGAAAATAGATAACGGTGGCCTTCACACTCGGTCCGTTCTCGGCCGGCAAGGTGTCCCAGTTCTGCGTCGTCAACAGTTGCGTGTAGTGCGCGGCCAGTTGCGAGATCTTCGTGCCGTTGGCCACCTGCACGCTGACTCGCGACTTCACGATGCGAGGAGGCGTCGATCCCGGCGTGGTCGAGGTCGTGGTGGTCGTAGTGGCACCGGGAGACGCTGACGGAGAGATCGAGCGCACCATCAAGAAGGTGGCCCCGACGAAGAGCACCACGATCACAAGAACGATACCGAGGGAGGGCTGGTAGTGCGACCCCGACGCGTGACCGTTACCGGGCGTGGGAGTTGCGTCGCTCATTGCTCTCACTCTAGGACGATCGGCGATGACTCAGAAGACGTCAAGGGCTCTCGCCTGCGTTCTCGCTTCGACTTAAAGTTCTTCAACGTCTCGAGGCGACGCCTGCGACGAGCGCCATTCCTAAGGACGTGTCAGCGAGTGCACTCACCTCGACGTGGCGACCTCAGTCCGCAGCCTGACTTTTGCCATCAAGGGGTGCTCTAACCTGTGTAGTTCCAAGCCGGTGTGGCGCAGTCTGGTAGCGCAGGCGATTTGTAATCGTCAGGCCGTGGGTTCAAATCCCTCCACCGGCTCTCAGTGACCTGGAACCAGACACCTCCACCAGCTCTCCTTCACGTCTCTCGCGTTCGCGCGATGCGTTCGACCTAGCCCCGACCGCGACGGACCAAAAACGCGAGGCGAGGTACCCGTACGAGGCGGAGCACGCGCGCGGATCGCCCGGGCAACGCCCACAACGGAGTGCGCGAGCTCAGGGACTTCGACGTGACGAAGCGAGTCGTGGCGCCCACTATCACTCCGCAGCAGAGGGCCATCACGTGTTCGATGCCATCGACGCCGGGCACGAAGAGCGCCGCGCCCAACAGAGCCACGCTCAGCAACACGACACATCGGCTCGTTCGAGCGCACACGAGGAGGCACGCGCCTATCGCGGTGGTCGCCGCGGACGGCCCGGTGTCGAAAACGTGGGCCAACGAGGGCGAGAGTCCGAACACGTATCCGTGCACCGAGTCGAGCACGGCGCGGGCGACCAGCGTCGAACCAAAGTGGCCGGCGATCGCCACCATCACGGTTAACCATCGACCGAGAATGAGTTCGCCCAGTCCGAGGACCACCAGCAGTTGCAGGCACGCCCCCCACAACGGCAGGTACGGCGTGGGGAGAAAGAGGGACATCGGCATACGCGCTAACTCTGTCGTCAGAGGAAGCGACGCGTACACGTCGCCTGAACGCCACAGTTCGGGATGAAGTAGATGGAAGTGCAACATCGTCGCCACCAGCACCGCCGCCAGCGTGGCCGAAAGGGCTAACCAGGGTCGAGTGCCGCGATCCCATCCCTCGCGGGCCAGCATCGTCAGTCGACGGAACTCATTCACGACCGACGACGGTCTCTCGAGCGCGCTCTGCGGCCGGGTTGTCATCTCCACCACTCAGCTCAACGAGGTCAGAGACGGAGTGATCACGTCGAAGGGGTTGGTCAGCCCGTGCCGAGCAACGCGCGAATCGACTCTTTGAGCGAGTCCATCGTGGCGATCACGGCCGTCGGTTCGTACCCGCAGTGGGCCATGCAGTTCTCGCACCGCTCGTCACGTCCCCGTCCGTACTTGGACCAGTCGGTCGTCTCGACGAGCTCTTTGTAGCTCTCGGCGTACCCGTCGGACATGAGATAGCAGGGCCGTTGCCAGCCGAACACCGAGTAGCTCGGGATTCCCCACGCGGTGCACTGAAAGTCGCGCTTGCCCTCTAAGAAGTCGAGGAAGAGCGGGGAGTGATTCAGACGCCACCTCTTGCGGTGCCCGTCGGCGAAGGCCTCCTTGAAGAGCTCGCGCGTCTGCTCCACGCCCAAGAAGTGCTCCTGGTCGGGCGCCTTCTCGTAGGCGAAGGCCGGCGAAATCATCATCGCGTCCACCTTCAAGTCGTCGTTCAAGAAGTCGAGCACGTCGCGGATGGTCTTGGGAGCGTCGGTGTTAAAGAACGTTGAGTTGGTCGTGACGCGAAAGCCGCGAGCCTTGGCGGCCTTGATGGCCGAGACCGCTTCTTGGAACACGCCCACGCGATTGACGGCCAGGTCGTGTCGCTCCTCGAGACCGTCCATGTGGATGACCCACGAGAAGTAACGCGAGGGCGTGAACTTATCGAGTCGTCTCTCCAAGAGCACGGCGTTGGTGCACAGGTACACGTAGATCTTGCGCTTGATGAGCTCGTCGACGATCTGGGCGATCTGGGGGTGCAGCAGGGGCTCGCCGCCGGCGATGGAGACCATCGGCGTGCCGCTCTCCTCGACCGCCGTGAGGACGTCCTCCACGGAGAGCCGTTGACGCAGAACCTCGGTCGGGTGTTGGATCTTCCCGCAGCCCGGGCACGACAGGTTGCAGGCGAAGAGTGGTTCGATCTCCACGATGAAGGGGTAGTACTTCGTGCGCTTGAGGCGGTGCTTGACGAGGTACGTACCGATGCGGAGATTTTGACGGAAGGGAACGGCCACTATCGGACCCTAGTGGGCAAAGCGAAGTGGGTGGTCTCTTGCATGATTCTCTCCTCACTGAGATGAGCCGGTCCGAGAGAGGACAGCGAACTCACTACTTGTTGAACCAGTACTTCGGGCACCGACGCGCCGGCCGTGATGCCAATGGACCGCGCGCCCATGAGCCAACTCAACTCCAACTGCGTGGCGTCTTCGATGAGCTCGGCTCGACATCCTTCGCGCTGGGCGACCTCGACGAGTCGAGCGGTGTTCGACGAGTTAGACGAACCAACCACCAACATCAGATCGCAGCGGTGGGCGATGGAGCGCACGGCGTCCTGGCGGTTTTGGGTGGCGTAACAGATGTCATTCGAGTTGGGCCCGACGACGTCGGGGAAGCGCTCGCGCAGGGCCTCGATGATCACGGCGGTCTCATCGACGGCCAGAGTCGTCTGCGTCAAGTACGCCAGCGAACGCGTCGGGTCCAGGTCAAGACGCTCGACGTCGTCCACGCTGCACACGATGCGAATGCGCTCCGGTGCTTCGCCGAAGGTCCCGATGACCTCTTCGTGCTCGGCGTGACCGATGAGGATGAGGTCGTAGTCCTGCGCGGCGAAGCGGCGCGCCTCGACGTGCACTTTGGACACCAGCGGACAGGTCGCGTCAATGACCACGAGATCCTCGCGCGCCGTCGCTTCGTTTCGAACCTGAGGAGAGACGCCGTGCGCGGCCAGGACCACCACCGCGCCCTCGGGCACGTCGTCGATCTCTTCGACGAAGATCGCGCCTCGTCGCTCGAGGCCGTGCACCACGTGAAGGTTGTGCACGATCTGACGTCGAACGTAGACGGGAGAGCCAAACTGCTCGAGCGCTCGCTCCACCGTCTGAATGGCCCGTTCGACGCCGGCGCAGAACGACCGAGGCGAGGCGAGGATGATCTCGTGCTCGCCGCAGACGTCGGCCCATCGCTGCAGCGGCCCACGCGCGGCCGACAGGGACGCCAGGGCGCGCAGCCCGCCGCGCAACGGTCCCGTGGTGGTGGTGTCGGAGATGGACCTAATAACGGCCAGTGGATTGTTCGGGAGGTAGTCCATGATCCACGACGACTCCATGTCGACGGCCAACGCTCCCGAGGCCGCCAGCGTCGCGCGCTCGTTCGACTGCACGTACGTCGGCGACGTGACGAGCGGACCGGTGCGAACCTCGAGGCCGGTGCGTCGAAACTCGGCCGCCAGCAACGACGAGGCCGGCAGGTGGCGCGAGGTCGTCGACTCGGTGCTGCGCAGCTCACTGGCGATAATGAGGTCGCCCGGCACGAGTTCGGGTGCGAGCGCGCCGGCCACGCCGACCAGCGCCACGGCCGTCTCCTCGTCAAGACGCTTCGCCAACTTCGCGCCCGAGCGGCGGGCGCGATCTTTGCCCGCGCCGATGATGGTGTCGGCACCGCCGTAGGCCATCGACTCGATCCGCAGGGGCGTAAGAACGTTGAGATCAGCCATCGCCGACCCCTCGACTGACGTAGCGCCCGAGGGCCATCAGCGGGAAGACCAACCGGTACAGGTGGTAGTTGATGTAGAAGTCGCCCGGGAATCCCGTCCCGGTGAAGTACGGCTCGTCCCAAGAACCATCTTCTTTTTGCGTGTCGACCAGATACTGAGTCCCCCGCTCCAGTGACGCCGAGCGCTCGCCCGCGGCCAACAGACCGAGCAGGGCCCAGGCCGTCTGTGACGGCGTCGAGGCCCCCCGGCCCCGGTACGCCGGGTCGCGATAGCTCCGCAGGTCCTCTCCCCAACCGCCGTCGTCGTTTTGGTGAGCCTCCAGCCACGCCACGCCACGTCGAATCGCCGAGTTGCTCGTGCTCACGCCGGCCGCGACGAGGCCGGGGATGGCGGCGCCGGTGCCGTAGATGTAGTTCGCGCCCCAACGCCCGAACCATGAACCGTCGTCCTCTTGGGCCCGTAGCAGCCACGCCACACCGTTGTGGAGGGCCACCGTGGAGTGTTCACGCGGCCCCAGCGCTTCGAGAACGTGGGCGGTGACGTCTGCGCTCGGCGGGTCGATCAGTTCTCCGAAGTCGCAGAACGGAAGCTCTCGGCACAGGGTCTGGAAGTTGTCGACGTCAAAGGCGGCCCAGCCGCCGTCGTGACACTGCATCCCTTCGATCCAGGCGATGCCTCGCCGATCGGCACCGTTAGTCGGCTCGGCCGTGCGACCGAGGGACAAGATGACTTCCGCGGCGTCGTCGATGTCAGGGTAGGAGTCGTTCTCGAACTCAAAGGCCCACCCGCCCGGCGTCAGTTCCGGTCGTCGCAGCGACCAGTCACCCTTGACGGTGATCTCCTCGCCCAGCAAGAAACGAGCGGCCGCCCGCAGAACGGGGTCTTCTCGCGAGAGTCCGGCGTCAGCCAAGGCGGTCACGGCCAACGCCGTGTCCCACACGGGTGACTGACAGGCCTCGATGCGCCGACCCTTCTCGTCTTCAATGGTGAAGTCATCGAGGCCCTTCAGACCGGCCTGCATCACGGGATGATCAAGGCCGTATCCCTGAAGGCGCAGCGCAATGAGCGAGTAGACCCAGGGTGGCTGAATGCCGCCCCACGAACCGTCGGCCTCTTGGCGCTCGACGATCCAGTTCTCCGCGCGATGAAGCGCCGCTCGCCTAAGCGATCGAAGCGGGTGTCGCTCGTAGACGTGGCCCAAGCGATCGAGCGCGTGAAACCGACCGGCCCACGTGGTCAGTGATCTCTCGCGCACCGCGGGGACGCCGCTTCGTAGTTCCGGAACGTCAAAGTCCAATCGATGCGTCGGTCGATGCGCGCTCACGATCGTCAACGAGACGACGGTCTGGCGCGCCCAACAGGCAAAGTCGTAAATGTTGAGAGGTACCCGGTGCGGCAAGAACATCAACTCGGCCGGAATGACCGGTAGCTCGCTCCACGGCCAGAGATCAAAGATCGCCAACCAGATCCTGGTGAAGACTCGACTGTTCTCTATCCCGCCCGAGGCTTGGATGAATCGCTGGGCGCGCACCATGTGCTCGGCCTCGGGCGGGTCGCCCGCGAGCCGAAGGGCCACGTAGGCCTCGATGGTGGTGGACAGCTCCGGCGGTCCGCCGTAGAAGTTGGCCCAGGTACCGTCCTCACGCTGCTGCGAGCGGATCCACTTGGCGGCTCCCGCCGTCTGCTCCTCAGTTCGCACGCCCAAAAACTCGCGAAGCAGGAGATCCTCGGCGTCCATGGTGACGTTGGTCTCGAGCTCCCCTTTCCACCAGCCCGCGGGGTCCTGCAGCGAGACGAGAATGTCGACCGCCCCCTTGACCGCGTTCTTGACGTCGGTCTCGAAGCTGGACGGAGTGGGCGTCAACGACGGCGTTGGCGCTGAGGCTTCGTAGGGCACGTTCGATACGTCAGACGTCTTGTTCTGGAGATCGGTCATTTGTCGCGCTCGATCACGTAGTGCGCGATGGCCGACAGTTCCGCCACGGCGGAGGCGTCCAAGGGAACCCGCTGTAACGAGGAAAGGGCCGCGTCCAGGTTGCTCTCGGCCATCTCTAGAGTTTCGTAGCGCGCCCCGCAGTCGTCAAGGAGTTCCATGGCGTCGGCGACCTGGGCGTCGCTCATCTCTTGTTCGCTGGCCGCACCGGTCTCGGCGAAGACGTCGAAACCCTTGGAGTTGGCGATGGAGATCAACAGGGTCTTCTTGCGAAGGCGAAGGTCGTTGCCCACTGGCTTTCCGGTGACGTTTGGATCTCCCCACACCCCGAGGATGTCATCGACCGCCTGGAAGGCGAGGCCGAGATGCTGGCCGAAGTCCGATAACGCGCTGATCGCCCCATCGTCCGCGCCGGCGAGCACGGCGCCGATGGAGGACGCGCAGGCCAGCAGCGCGCCGGTCTTGCCGGCCTCCATCCGGAGACACTCCTCCACCGTCAGTGACGCTCGGTGTTCGGAGTTGATGTCTTCGCCCTGGCCGACGATCATCGCCTGGGTGGCGTCGGCCAGAGCTCGAGTGGCCTTCACCCGTTCGGCGGTCGGATCTTCGAGGAGGATCTGAAAGGCCAGTGTCAACAGACCGTCGCCCGCGATCAGCGCGGGGCCGACACCGAACTTGGCCCACACCGTGGGAACGTGTCGACGTTCCACGTCGCCGTCGATGATGTCGTCGTGGATCAGCGAGAAGTTGTGGACGAGTTCCATGGCGAGGGCCCCGACCAGCCCGGTCTGTTCCTCGGCGCCCACCGCCTTCGCGGAGAGCAAGGCTAAGGTCGCGCGAACCAACTTGCCGCCTCCCGAGAGGTGGTGGAGAACGACGGGCCGAAGCTCCGGGCTCAGTCGAAGAGTGACCTCGTCAAGGGCGGGCTCGACGAGAGACTTCGCCCGGGCCAACGTGTCGAGCGCGGTCGTTCCATTGTCGCGTCGGGAGAGCGAATCGGCCAACGTCACGTCCGTACCCTTTCCAGATCATGTGGCCCCCCACTGATTGGCAGAGAGCCTAGTGAAAGTGCGAGCAAGGCAGATTCGTTTCCACTTCGCACCGCTCCTTCCATGGTGGCCGGCCAGCCCGTGTCGCACCACGCGCCGGCGAGGAAGACGCCGGGGATCGCGCTGGTGATGGCGGCCCGGCGCGCTTCGACACCCGGCGCTGCTCGAAACGTCGCGGCGTGCTCGCGCGTGACGACCGACGTGACGACCTTGGCGTCGCGTGAGCGCGGGAAGAGTCGATGGAGTTCCTCGAGGAAGGCCGCCGTCAACTCGCTCGACCCGGTCGTCATGTAACGATCGGCGGCCGAGAGAGATACCACGAGGCACTGACCTGAACTCACTCCGCTCGCGTCGGTTCGATCAAAGAGGAACTCGATGGGCGAATCGAGACAGGCCGCGAGCGCCAGGTCGGTGACCCGTCGATCGAACACGAAGTGGATATTCACGATGGGGGACACTCCCAACTCGTTCGCCAGCTGCGGGTCACCCAGCGCGCCCAGCGAGGCCGCGATGCGCGGCGGCGTGGCCACGATGACGCGATCGGACGTGACGCGACCGCTGCTGGTCTCGATGGTGAACGACCCCGCCGACGCGCTAATCGAGGTGGCGGAAGTGTTGAGCAGCGTTTCGACGCCCGACTCTTCTAACGCCCGTCGCGCGTTCGCGCCGTGGAGTTGGCGTAAGGGAACCTTCGACCACCCCATGTCGGCTCCGTCGGCTCGATCGAGAAAACCGACGCGAAAGACCTGTGTCGCCAGAGCCAGCGAGGCGTCGTGCGAACTCACGTTGAGCGTCGGTTGCACGATGAGGTTCCAGAGTCGATCGATCGCGCCGGGAGACTGGCCATGCTGTTCCAGCCACTCAGAAAAGGTGACCTGGTCGAGCGAGGGATCGCGGGGGTCCATGCGGCGAAGGGCCATGACCGGTCCTAGGAGGCGACGTCGTTCTTTCCAGTTGAGGGGTTGATAGCGCAGGAGAGACAGCGCCAAATGAAACGGCGCCGGAAGGGCGCTGCGGCGAATGGCGCTGCGCTTTCCCGCCGGACCGAGCACGGGCACGTCGAGTCGGGGTTGAAGATAGACCTGCCCGGAGGCGCCGATTCGGTCCAAAAACGTCCGGTAGGCCGTGCAGCAACGAAGAAAGACGTGCTGTCCGTTGTCAAACGACAGTCCGTCGCGTTCTATCGAGGTCGTGAGACCTCCGAGATGAGGACGGCGCTCGAGAAGCGTGACTTGGGCGCCCGCGTCGGCCGCGCTCAAGGCGGCCGCGATACCGGCGAGACCTCCACCGACCACCGCCACGCGAAGCTGACTCATGATCGTGCACCGGCCAAACTTTGAAGGGCGACGGTCACTTTTTCCCAGGTCGGTACGGAGACGCGTCCCTGCGTGACGGCGAGGGGGTTGCCCTCGATTCGCTTGAGCAGGTGACGGTAGATGCCCGACATCGCCGAGACGCAGGCCCGACTTCGCCCGTCGAGGAGCGGCAGCAGTTGCAAACCCTCCTCGAACCACTCTTCGGCTCGACCGCACTCAAACTCCACCAGTCGCGCGACCTCGGCGGGAGGTCCACTCAGATCGGGCGAACAGTGAACTCGTCCGGCGTCGGCCCGCGGCAAGTAGACACGACCGAAGGAGCGGTCCTCAAGGACGTCGCGCAGGATATTTGTCAGCTGGAGAGCCACGCCGAGGGAGTCGGCCAGCGGCACGGCCTCCGCGGGGTGGTCGGTGCCAAAGATGGCGAGCGAGAGACGACCGACCGATCCGGCCACGTTGCGGCAGTACTTCACCAGGTCGTCGATTGTTTCGTAGGACGTCCCGTGCACGTCCATCTCGCACCCATCAATGATCTCGCCGAAGCACTCCATCGGAAGTTGATAGCGCCGAGCGGCGTCCGCGACAGCCCAGAGCACGGGGTCGTTGGTGTGCGGATCGATCGGGTCGATGTCCTTTCGAACGTTCTGTAACCCGCTCAGTTTCACCTCGGGCGCGGCGTCACCGTCTCCGATGTCGTCGATACGTCGGGCCAAGGCGTACACGGCGGACATGGCCTGACGCTCAGGCTTTCTCAAAAGTCGTATTCCGTACGCGAAGTTCTTCGCCTCTCGTCGCGTCACCCCCTCGCACCACTCGTACGCGGCCTCGGTATTCACGCGGCGCGTCCCGAAAGGCGAGCGCCAATGAGTTCGCGCACCACGTGGCCCACCACGTCGACTTTGCGGGGCCGACACTGCACCGAGAGAACGTCAAAGTGAGCTCGATTGATGGAGTCGAGGGCCGCCATCCCACCGGCCACAAATCCGCCAATCGCGAGGCGAGGCTGGAGTGGCAGTGACGCCATGAGCGGTGCTCCCGGCTCAAACAAGTGTCGCGCCCTCTGGGACTCCATGTCGACAAGTTCTCGCAGAGCGGTACTCGCTGATGGCGCGCGCAGATCCTCTTCGGTGCAGCCAAAGCGCGTCAGGTCCTCCTGCGGCACGTAGACCCGGCCCCGGCGCACGTCCTCTCCAATGTCCTGGAGGTGCTCGATCAGTTGTAACCCAATACAGATCTGGTCGGAGTACGCGATGCGCTCGTCCGACAACTCCTTGAAGACGGCGAGCACGAGTTGACCCACCGGTGCGGCGGACAGCATGCAGTAGCCCACCAAGTCGTCAAAGGTCTCGTACCGCGTTATCCGTTGATCCACTCGATTGGCCTCAATCAAGGCGCGAAAAGGCCCGAGGTCTAGTTCCAGACTCTGAATGAGAGGCGTGAGCCGCCGGAACACGGGGTGGACGGCCTTTCCCTCGCCAGCCAGTTCCAGTTCGTCTTCGAGCCAATCGAGGAGGGCCAATCGGTCACCTTCCGCCTCGTCCCCGATGTCGTCGGTGAACCGCGCGAATCCGTAGATGGCCATGAGGTTCGTTCGCACGTCACGGGGTAAGAGTCGCAAGGCCACGGGAAAGTTTTCGCGACTCGCCTTAACGCTCATCTCATCGCGCGCAGAAAACATGGCGTTATCCGACTCTGTCCGACTCCGTGACACCAGCAACAACCCCTTTGCGCATGTCAGAAAAAGTCAAACTACCAGCCCTTATTCGATTGTTCTTGAGAGCGCTCTCATCATTCAGAGTAACTCGTTCTCCGATTTCGAAGAATGCCCCTCATTCAGGTGAACATCGCGCGACTCAGATGGTACTCAGGTCATACATAGCCACGAATCGAGGTCGCAGGAACGGAATCGGCGAGAGATAGCACGAGAACATCACAGAGAGCGGTTCAGGCACAATCCAAACAAAAGGTTTGGGCAAGATGGTGAGTTGCTTGTTCTCCCGACCGCGTTTGACGTCTCGACTTTGAATCAAAGGTCAGGTGCGCAGGAACCACTCACTGGACGAACACTTCGACGCACGAGTACGTGGAGGACGTCTTCCCGGACACCGCTCCCTCGCCCGAGACAGAGATCTTGACCCCCTCGATCTTCATTGACCGAAGTTGCGTCGACAAGAAGTTTGCGACGCTGTCGGCCCTCAAGGTACTGATGGTCCGGTCGAGCGACCTAAAGCCCGTATCGGCGCTGTATCCGAACAACCGCACCACGCCGTACTGCTTATCTTTCACTACCGAGGCAAGACGCCGCACCTGTGTCTCCAAGCTCTGGTTCAGGGCCGTGGCGTTTTTCGAGAAGTCACCGATCTTTCCGTAGAGCGACGACGTCGGCGTCGCTTTCCACTGCGCGTACAGAGTGAGAGACGTTGAGAGCGTGAAATCCTGACCAGGCGCGTAGGAAGCGCCCGACCCATTCGCCACCGTGTTCCACGACGTAAACGAGTAGCCCGATCTCACCACGCTCGAAGAACTAGGAAGCGTTATCGACGATCCCGTGGCTCCCGAGAGCGTCGCGAGGGATCCACTTCCTCCGTTCGCCGAGAAGTTCACTTCAATGGCGGCGGCTGGCGTCCACTGGGCGAACAGCGTGAGGGAAGTAGTCAGAGTCACGCTCTGGCCGGGCAAGTACGACGTTCCCGAGCCGTTGGCAGCGGTGTTCCACGAAGTGAACGAATATCCGCCGTACGTCAGATTCGTCGCGGAGGGCAATGCGACGGACGTCCCCACTTGCCCGCTGAGCTGAGTTATCGACCCGACGCCTCCGTTTGCGGAGAACGCGATCTGAATGGAGGGAGTCCATTTGGCGTAGAACGTCTCGTCGGTATTGAGAACCACAGTGGCTCCGGGCTGGTACGACGCGCCAGTTCCACTTGCCGCGGTATTCCAGCCCGCAAAGAAGTAGCCCGCTTGCGAAATGCCACTGGCAGAAGGAAGAGAAACCGTTGATCCAACTGCAACGGTTTCGGACGCGACCGAACCCGCACCACCATTCACGTTGAACGAAGCGGTAGCGTCCATCGCTTGCCACATTGCGTACAAGACAACGTCCGAAACAAAATCGTATGTTTGGCCATCGGAATATGGGATGCCTGATCCATTCGCCTCTGTATTCCAGCCAGTAAACGAATATCCTTCGTTAACGAATTCTGGGCTCAGATTTACAAAGAGGTGCAAAGTAGCCGGGGCATTCTCGGACTGTGTGCGCTGTTACCTCATCTGATCCGTTGTCATTTTCTGCAAAAGTAACCGTGTGATACTGACCAACCCACATCGCATACAAGACGATGTCCGCATCAAAATCGTAGGTCTCGCCATCGGTATACGAAACTCCTGTCCCATCGGCTTGCGTGTTCCAACCAGTAAACGAATATCCTTCTTTAGCGAATTCTGAGGACTGAGATTCGAATAATCGAGTAAGAGGTGCTGGGACATTAGATGTCTGAATCGCGGTGACTGAGTCAGATCCACTGTCATTTTCTGCGAAAGTCACGGTGTGATACGGAGGTATTGCCGAAGCAATAGTCGGAAACGAAGCCGCAAACGCCGTCGCAACAAGCAGTGCTACGGCAACGCACCGCGACATCAAGCTGAACTTCAACCGGACCTTCATTCGCGAGGCTCATCAGCTGGCGCGATTACTTTTCTTTCTCCGCGGTTCATGTGTTTTCCGATCAAAATTCACTTTGCACCCGAGGCTTGATAACGCGAAGCGGATCTGAATCTCGATGTGGCAAACCTACGATTTGCGATTCATTTTTTAATACGCCACGTCTCACCTTGAGGGAGATTTGAACTCGAGTGGTCGAGAAATTTATTGATCGCGAAGAATAAAATTTTTGGTTTAATTCGAAGCGCGTCGTTGACGGGCGACTTCGAATGCCGCCACTGAAACGGCGACGCCCGCGTTCAACGAACTAATGCGGCCAAGCTGTGGTATTGACACAACGGTCGCGCATCGTTTGCGAGTGAGTGCAGAAAGTCCCTTCTCCTCACCGCCCACGATGAGCGCCACCGGCCCCGACCCAAGATCAAGGTCGTACAGAGAGTCGCTGGCGTCACCGGCAAGTCCGACGGTGAGGACGTCACTCTTGTTGAGTTGATCGATCGCCGACGGCACTCCCCCCACGTCGCAGAAGGTCAAGTACTCAATGGCCCCTGCCGCTGTCTTGGTCACGGTGGGTGAGATGCGTGCCGAGCGATGTCGCGGCACCACCACGCCGGTAACCCCCGCTCCATCAGCGCTTCGCAGCATGGCGCCGAGGTTTCGCGGGTCGGTTACCCCGTCACAGACCAAGAGAAAGGGCTTCTTCACGGAGAGCAGGTCGTCGAGGCTCACGGTGTCGAGGGCGTTCGCCAACGCCATCACGCCTTGGTGACCCTCCGTCTTAGCCTCACGGTCCAGGCGGGTCATGGAGACCATATGCACCGGTACTCGCTGTCGCTGAGCCTCGAACTCAATCGCGTCCAGCGTGGCCGACGCGTCTTGGGCCTCGGCGATGAAGATCTTCTTGACGGTGCGCCGTTTGGCCTTCAACAGTTCGAGGACGGCGTGACGACCTTCGACTTGATCTCCCCCGACGCCGTCGCGCTCGCGCGAGGGCGCCCGACGCGGGGCGACGACGTTGACACGACGTCCACCGCGTCCACCAGGGCGCTGTGCGCCTCGCGAGGGCGTAGGACGGGGGCTCACGCCGACTCCTCGATGAGCACGACCGCACTGGCGCCCATGCCCTCACCGCGTCCAAAGGCCCCGAGTCCTTCGAAGGTCGTTGCTTTGACAGACACGCTGGCGCCCACCACCGTCGAGAGTTCGTGGGACATCGCCGGCATATACAGCACCAACTTTGGTCGCTCGGCCATGATGGTCACGTCTGCGGAGAGGACGCGATAGCCGTCAGCGCGAAGTAGCGCCACCGTCTCTTCCAACAGCTTGCGCGAGGAGGCGCCCGCAAAGGCCGGATCGTGATCGGGAAAGTGGCGTCCTAGGTCACCGAGGTTCGCCGCCCCGAGCAGCGCGTCACAGAGTGCGTGGGTGGCCACGTCGGCGTCGGAGTGGCCGACGAGGCCCGGCCCGTTGGGAATGTGCACCAGTCCGAGCCACAGCTCGCGGTCGCCGTCGTCGCTGAAGGCGTGAACATCGATACCCTGTCCGATTCTCATGGGAGAAGTCTCTCGTACAGGCTGAGCAGTTCGAGGTCTTGCGGCTGGGTGATCTTGACGTTGTGGGACTCACCCGGCACGACCACCACACGAGCGCCCAGCGCCTCGACGAGCGCGGCGTCGTCACTGGCGTCCGCGCCACTGGCGTGCGCGCGCACCAGTAGCTCGCGGCGGAAGGCTTGGGGGGTCTGCACGGCCACCAACTCCTCACGTTCCAGCGTCGAAGAGACGAGGGTCTCTTCGCCCTCCACGCTGACCCGCTTGATGGTGTCGCTCAGAGCGAGTCCCGGTATCGCGGCGTCGGCGCCGGACGCGACGGCGTCCACGACCGCGTGAAAGAGAGCGGGACTGGCCAGCGGTCGCGCGGCGTCGTGGACAACCACGATCTCGGCGTCGAGACAGCGCTCCAGGCCATGACGGACCGACGCGGCGCGCGTTGCGCCACCCGCCACCACCAGATCCGCTCCTTCGCCGCCACCGCCGTACCCCTCGGGCACCACGAGAACTAAGAAGTCGGCGACACTGCGCGCGGCTCGAACGCTGCGCGCGGCGATCGTCTCACCCTCAAAGAGGGCGAACTGTTTTAAGCCGCCAAAGCGGGTGCCCTGGCCCGCGGCCACGACGACGGCCGCGACGGACATGCCTAGGGAAGGACCGAGGCGAGCTTTTCTTCCGCCGCTTCCGTGTCCACGTTGAGAGCGAAGGTCAGCTCCGAGACGAGGATCTGACGGGCACGGGTCAGCATGCGCTTCTCGCCCGCACTAAGACCCTTGTCCTTGTCACGGATCGAGAGGTTTCGCACGACTTCGGCCACTTGATAGATGTCGCCCGATCGGAGCTTCTCGGAGTGGTTCTTAAAGCGTCGCGACCAGTTGGTTGGCATGCGGGCTTCCTTCTTGCGCAGCACCGCAAAGACCTCTTCGACCTCTTCGTCGTTGATCACGTCACGCAGCCCCACGGACTCGGCGTTGGCCACCGGGACCATGAGGACCAGGTCGGTATAGGCGACTTTTAGCTTCAAGTAGTCCTGTTTGACGTCAAAGGCCGTCATTTTCTCGATTTTTTCCACGGTGCAAGCTCCGTGGTGGGGGTAGACGAGACGGTCGCCCTTCTTATACTTTCGCGCGGTCATTACGTGAGACACTCCTCAAAGGGGTCAACGCCCGATCGAAGGGGCGTCTGGGGGATTAACTATTTTACCAGATTTTTGGCCACTTGTGACGTCCGAAAGGCCGTGCTCGCGCCCCTAGGGCCCTTCGAACCACGAGACGAGTCGACGCGCGGCATCCAGGGCGTCCGAGTCGCTGGCGTACCTCGTCGCGGAGTGGTAACTCAGTGGGGTCCACTCTCCTCGATCTTCGGGATCGCGGCGAAACTCTTCGAAACCAAAAGTGCCATTGGGCCGCTGAAAGAGGTCGACGCAGTGACGCGAGTCGCTCGACTCGTAGCTCTCGATCACTCTCCACGTTACGTCGAGTCGTTTCGACATCTCGACAGTCTCGTCTACGCCGTCACGGTCGACTGCGCTGCCGCGATGGCCTCGACCAGCGAGGGGCAGCGGCGTAACGTGACGCCGCCGACTTCCTCGAGCTCGCCCTCCGCGGGGAGAATCACGACGGTGGCACCGAGCCGCTTCGCCTCGCGGACCCTTTTCGTCAACCCTGACACCGAACGCAACTCACCAGCGAGGCCGACCTCGCCAAGGGCCACCACGCTGGGCGGCACGGCGAAACCGAGCGTGGCCGACGCGATAGCCAAGGCCAGCGCCACATCGACTCCCGGTTCGTTGGCCGACAGACCCCCTGCCGTCGCGGCGAACACGTCCAGCGCGCTGGTGTCGACGCCGCAGCGTGACTCGAGCACCGCGAGCAGCAACGAGAGCCGCTGCGACGACACCTGGTAAGCGACCCGCCGCGTCGATCCTGACGAGCTCGCCACCAGGGCCTGAATCTCCACCACGATCGAGCGCGAGCCGTCGTTGGTGACGCTCAACACCACGCCCGGCACGTCCAGTTGGGGACCACGCAGTGACACCGAGGCGTCGAGGAGTTCGCGCAATCCCTCACCCACCATCTCGAAGAGCCCGACCTCGCCGGTCGGACCGTAGCGGTGCTTCTGTGCGCGCAGCAGACGCAGCGACCCGTGCCGATCGCCCTCGATGCGAATGACCGTGTCGACCAGGTGCTCAAGCGCGCGGGGGCCGGCGAGCTCTCCGTCTTTCGTCACGTGTCCGATGAGCAACAAGGCCGTGCCGCTGGCCTTGGCGACAGCGCACAGCCGTTCGGCGGCGTGTCGAACCTGGGGCACCGAGCCGACCACGCTGGTGAGGCTCGCGTCGCTCATCGCCGAGACCGAGTCGACCACGCAGAGAGAGCGGCGAGGGTCACGCAGAAGCTGACACGCCTCCTCGACACTGGTGGTCGTGGCGATCTCGAGAGAACGCGGCACGTCGCCGAATCGTCGCGCACGGCGCGCCACCTGGGCGGCCGACTCCTCGGCCGCGATCAAAAGCACCTTCTTTTGAGCGAGGGCGAGGGCTCGCAGAGCCACCAGGGCCAGGGTTGACTTGCCGACCCCCGGCTCGCCGTAGAGCAGAGTCGTGGAACCGGCCACGAATCCTCCGCCCAGCACGCGATCGAGTTCACCCACGCCCGACGACGTCAACTCGGTGCCCTCTTCGGTGACGTCGGCCAGGGCCATGGAGGAGAGCCCTTCGCGCACAGCGTGGCGAGCAGCGACCTCATCAAGTGAGTTCCACTCCGCGCACGCGGAGCAGCGTCCTTGCCATCGAGGCGCGCTGGCGCCGCAGAGACGACAGACGTAGAGGGTGTGGGTCTTCACCCTGGCCAAGTTAGAGAGTGGCTGTGACCTTAGAGCGGGGTGGAGTCCTCGAAGTCGACCGAGGGGGGAAGTCCCTCGACGCCTTCGAAAGTGAGCGACGGGCCCTCGTCCCCCTCACCGACGTCGACGACAATCGTCTGGCCGGCGTGGAACTCCTTGAAGAGAATCTTCTCGCTCAGTGCGTCCTCGACGTACTGCTGAATCGCTCGACGCAGCGGTCGTGCACCCAGTTCGGGGTCGTAGCCCTTGTCGGCCAAGTACTCCTGGGCCTTGGCGGACAGCTCCAGACCGAGACCCTGGGCGCTTAGCTGCTCGCGCAGACGCGAGATCAACAGGTCGGCCACGGCAATGACTTCCGGTCGCGTTAGCTCGTGGAAGACGATCGTGTCGTCGATGCGGTTCAAGAACTCCGGGCGGAAGTGAGCCTTCAAGGCCTGGTTGACCTTTTCTTTCATGCGCTCGTGGGTGATGGAGTCCGAGCCCTTGCCGAAGCCGATAGCGGCCTTGCGCAGGTCGGACGTTCCCAAGTTCGAGGTCATGATCAGAATCGTGTTCTTGAAGTCGACGGCGCGACCCTGTGAGTCGGTGAGCCGGCCGTCTTCCAAGATCTGCAACAGGATGTTGAAGACGTCGGGGTGAGCCTTTTCCACCTCGTCAAAGAGCACGACGGAGAACGGCTTACGTCGAACGGCCTCGGTTAACTGTCCGCCTTCGTCGTAGCCGACGTAGCCGGGAGGCGAACCCACCAGGCGCGACACGGAGTGCTTCTCCATGTACTCCGACATGTCGAGTTGGATGAGCGCGTCGGAGTCGTCAAACAAGAACTCGGCCAGCGTCTTGGCCAGTTCGGTCTTCCCCACGCCCGTCGGGCCCAAGAAGATGAACGATCCGCCGGGACGCTTGGGATCCTTTAGGCCGGCGCGCGTGCGGCGAATGGCGCGACTGAGCGAGTTCACGGCCTCTTCTTGGCCGACCACGCGCTTGTGGAGCTCTTCTTCCATGCGCAGTAGCTTCGAGGTCTCTTCCTCGGTCAAGCGGTAGACCGGTATTCCGGTCCAGACGGCGAGAACTTCGGCGATGGTCTCCTCGTCCACCAGGTCAAAGGACTCTCCGCCCGAGGCCAAAACGGCGGCGTCTAACTCGTCACGCTTGGCGACCAGCTCGCGCTCTTGCTCGTCCAGCGCCTTGGCCTGGTCGAGGGCGCCCTTGTCCATGGCCGTCTCTTTGTCGCGGCGAAGTCGCAGGATGTCTTCGTCGATCTTCTTCGCGGCGGGCGGCGTGTCCATGCGTCGAATGCGCAGACGGCTGCCGGCCTCGTCGATCAAGTCAATGGCCTTGTCCGGCAAGAAACGATCGGAGATGTAGCGGTCGGACATGTTGGCCGCGGCGATGAGGGCCTGATCGGTGATCTTGACCGCGTGGAACTCCTCGTAGACCTCGCGCAGACCCTTCAGGATCTCGATGGTCATGGCGACCGAGGGCTGCTCCACCTTGACGGGTTGGAAGCGTCGCTCGAGCGCGGCGTCCTTTTCGATGTGCTTGCGGTACTCGTCGATGGTGGTCGCCCCGACGGTCTGCAGCTCGCCGCGCGCCAGCATCGGCTTCAAGATGGAGGCCGCGTCGATGGCGCCTTCGGCGGCACCCGCCCCGACGAGAGTGTGGATCTCGTCGATGAACAGAATGATGTCGCCGCGAGTGCGGATCTCCTTCAGGACCTTCTTCAGACGCTCTTCGAAGTCACCGCGGTAGCGAGATCCCGCCACCAGTGCCCCGAGGTCGAGGGTGTAGAGCTGCTTGTCGGCCAAGGTCACGGGCACCTGGTTGGCCACGATGCGCTGAGCCAATCCCTCGACGATGGCGGTCTTGCCGACGCCGGGTTCGCCAATGAGTACGGGGTTGTTCTTGGTGCGGCGTGAGAGCACCTGCATCACGCGCTCGACTTCCTTCTCACGTCCGACCAGCGGGTCGAGTTTGCCCTCGCGAGCGAACTGCGTGAGGTTGCGACCGAACTGGTCAAGAACAGCGGAGCCGCCAGCCGCTTCGGAGTCACCACTCTTGGACGAGCCGACCGAAGAGGTCGCGCCGGCCTCTTTGCCGGCCTGACCGGACATCATCTGGATGACCTGGGTGCGCACGCGGGCCATGTCGGCGCCCAGATCGTTCAGGACCTGGGCCGCCACGCCTTCGCCCTCGCGCACGAGGCCGAGCAGCATGTGCTCAGTACCGATGTAGGAGTGGCCGAGCTGGAGAGCTTCACGCAACGAGAGCTCCAGCACCTTCTTGGCGCGAGGAGTAAAGGGCGGAGATCCGGGCGAGGGGTTGGTGTTGGCCCCGATGGCCTCTTCCACCTTCTCGCGTACCACGTCAAACGTGACCCCCAAGGCGTCCAGCGCCTTGGCCGCGACGCCTTCACCTTCGCGAATCAGCCCCAGCAGGATGTGCTCGGTCCCGATAAACGCGTGGTTAAGGTCGCGTGCCTCTTCCTGAGCGAGTACGAGGACTCGGCGGGCACGGTCGGTGAAACGCTCAAACAATGGTCGTCCTTTGTTTCTTTTGTTAAAAGTGTAATGGCGGTGGGGGTCCAATAGGACGAGCCCCTCCGACCACCAATGTTGCATATTCGAAGGCTCATCTAAGGTGTAGCCGTGAATCCCTACGAACCGCTTGGGCTTGCGTCAGTCGACCGCGATCTGACAGAGCTCGAAGTCGTTCTTGAAGAGTCGGTGATATTTGGTGACTCGTACCTCGACTCGGTCACCACGCACCTCATTCGCGCCGGGGGGAAACGTTTGCGGCCGATGCTGGCCCTCGCCTCGGCCACCAGTGGGGAGCGACCAGCCACCAGAGATGACCTGCTCGGTGCGGTCTCGCTCGAACTGATGCACCTCGCATCGCTCTATCACGACGACGTGATGGACGAAGCGGAGATTCGCCGCAACGTCGACAGCGTGAACGCTCGCTACGGCAACCTCATCGCCATCGTGGCGGGCGACTACCTCATGGCCCGGTCCGCCGGACTGGCCGCTGACCTAGGCGCCGAGTCGGCCAGCCTGATGGCCACCACGCTCGCCTGGCTCACCCGCGGTCAGATCAGCGAAGTGCGCACGGCCTTCTCGCTCGAGCGCAGCGAGGACGACTACTTCACCGCCATCGAAGGAAAGACCGCGACCCTGATGTCGTCGAGTTGTCGCATGGGCGCCATGACGGCCCACCTCCCAGAGAACGAAACAAGCGCGCTGGCGGAGTTCGGACGGTGCTTTGGCATGGTCTACCAACTGCGCGACGACATCTTGGACTTGATCGCCACGGACAATCAACTGGGCAAGCCGGCCGGCCAAGACCTGGCCGAGGGCATCTACAACCTCCCCACCCTCTTCGCCCTGGCCGACACCAGCGTGAGTGACGAGTTGCGCGGGCTCTTGGGACGGCCCTTGGAGGACGGCGAACGTGAGCGCGCTCGCAAGCTCGTCGTGGCGACCGACGGCATCGACCGGACCATTCGAGCGGCGGCCACCTACCTCGAGGCCGCCCACGTCGCCCTCGAACTCTTGCCCAGTGAAAACCTGCGCGCCAGTTTTGGCTCGCTCATCACCGCCCAACTGCACGACCTCCCGTCGTACTAGTGAGCTTCGCCGTTTCCGGTGAAAGCTGCGGGAATGACGAAGGCTAGTCGCGTACGGGTTTCAAGGTCGGAAAGGCAATCACTTCTCGCAGGTTTGATTCGTCGGCGAGCAGCACGGCCAGGCGGTCCATGCCGATGCCCAGTCCGGCCGTCGGCGGAAGGCCCCACTCCAGTGCGCGGATGTAGTCCTCGTCGATCGGCATCGTTTCGTCCTCTCCGGCCGCGGCCAGACGAGCCTGGTCTTCGAAACGAGCGCGCTGCTCGATGGGGTCGTTGAGTTCGCTGAAGCCGTTCGAGAGTTCGCGCCCGGCGGCGTAGGACTCAAAGCGCTCGGTGAGTTCACTGTCGCGACGATGACGACGCGAGAGCGGTGAGACTTCGACGGGATACTCCGTGACGAACGTCGCGTCCCACAGTCCTTCTTCGGCGGTCGCCTCGAAGAGCTCGGCCAGGCAGCGGCCCGCGCCCCACGAGGCGTGCACCTCCACGCCGCGATCACGCAGATAACCCGCCAGCACGTCGCGCGGCGTGTGCACGGAGACCTCCGCGCCGATCGCTTCGCTCGCGAACTCGGCCATCGGGCGTCGCGGCCAGGGCGTGGTTAAAGAGAGTTGTCGACCTTGATACTCAATCTCGGTTGTTCCGAGGACGTCGAGGGCCACGCCGGCGACGAGTTCTTCGGTGAAGGACATCATGTCCTCGAAGTCCCAGTAGGCCGCATAGAGCTCAAGCATCGTGAACTCGGGGTTGTGGCGCGGACTGACCCCCTCGTTGCGAAAGACCCGACCGAGTTCGAAGACCCGCTCGAAGCCCCCCACCACCAGACGCTTCAGCCAGAGTTCCGGGGCGACACGTAGGTAGAAGTCGCTATCGAGGGCGTTGTGGTGGGTGACGAAGGGCCGAGCGGACGCGCCCGAGGGGATGGGGTTGAGTATCGGGGTCTCGACCTCCATGAAGCCGGCCGCCCAACAGCGCTCACGCACCGCGCGAATCATGTCGCTGCGTCGCTGCAACGATCGCCGCGACGTTTCGTTGGCCCACAGGTCGGCCTCGCGGTGGCGATAGCGCAGGTCGAAGTCCGTGATGCCGGCCCACTTGTCCCCGAAGTTGTGTCGGGCCTCAGCCAGGCGCTCCCACGTGGCCACCTTGACCGACAACTCACCACGCTTGGTGCGCACGATCTCACCAACCACGCCGACCCAGTCCCCCAGGTGCAGCTTGGAGAACTCGTCGAAGTTCTCAGCCACGCCGTCCAGCGCGAAGAGCTGGATCTCCCCCGTCGAGTCGCGCATGGTGGCGAAGGCCAGTTTGCCCTGTCGGCGAAGAAGCATGATGCGACCGGCCACGTGGGCGCTCTCGCCCGACTCCTCGCCGTCTTCGAGGTGAGCGAAGGAGCTCTGGAGCGCGGCGGCGTACGCGTCGTGGGCAAACTGATAGGGCGATGTCACGTGGTCTCTCTTAGATGATTCCTTTCATGAACGATACGCAATCCGTGAAGGGTCAACCACGGTTCCACTATTCGCACGTGCTTGGTGTTGGGTGCGATCAGACTGGCGAGACCGCCCGTGCCGATCACCGTCGCGTCGCCCAACTCGTCAAGAATCCGTTCGACCACACCGTCGACCTGCGCGGCGAAGCCGAAGAGCACACCGCTTTGGATCGACTCGACGGTCGAGCGACCGATGACCGATCGGGGCCGAATGAGTTCCACCGACCGCAGCGCCGCCGCGTGGGTGTAGAGCGCTTCGAGAGAGATCGCCACGCCGGGCGCGATGGCGCCACCTAGGTACTCGCCGCGCTCGCTGATGACGTCAAAGACGGTGGCCGTGCCCATGTCCACCACGATCGACGCACCCGGGTACAGGTCGTACGCGCCCACCGCGTCGGCGATTCGGTCGGCGCCCACCTCGCGGGGGTTGTCGTAGAGGATCGGCATGCCGCTCTTGGTTCCCGGACCGATCACGGTGAGATCCAGCTCCGAGAACCAGCGCTTGGCCATGCGACGCAGTTGCGTGGTGACACCCGGCGCCGAGGAGCAGATGGCGATCTCGGTGACGGCACTTCGCAGGTCCAACCCCTCGAGGTCCAGGAGCTGGGTCAACACCATGGCGTGTTCGTCGGGCGTTCGCTCCGCGACCGTGGAGGTGCGCCAGTGATAGGCGAGGCCGTGTTCGCCGCTGGCGCGCGCGAAGCCCATGGCGTCGGGCGAGTCGGCCCCCACGTCACCAAAGAGACCGATCAAGGTCTCGGTGTTGCCCACGTCCATGGCTAAGAGCACGTCAACTCCCCACGATCGAGACGGGTCCGTTGTCGAGAAGGCGAATGCCGTCGATAAACCCGGCCACCAACGCGCGTCGACGACCCGTCTCGTCGTCACCTGACGGGAGCAACGTCGCGGGATCGACCACCTCGGCGTAGGCCACCTCGACGCCCTCGTTCTCGAGGACCTCGCGCATGAGAGTGCGCAGAGAACTCGCGGGGCCTGCCGTCGTCGCCGCGCGCGACAGCGCGTGCGAGAGCCCGAGGGCGCGCTGGCGTCCCTCGACCGTGAGCGCCACGTTGCGACTCGAGAGAGCGAGACCGTCCTCGTCGCGCACGATGGGACAACCCACCACGTCAACGTCAAAGGCCAGGTCGCGCACCATCTGGCGAATAACGGCCAGCTGTTGGAAGTCCTTCTCACCAAAGAAGCCGCGACACGGCCCGGTGATGGCAAAGAGCTTGGCCACCACACTGGCTACGCCGTCAAAGTGTCCCGGGCGACCCGCCCCCTCGAAACGCTCGCCGAGCTCTCCCACCGTGACGGTGGTCGGGGTCGGCGCGGGATAGTCGGGCCACATCTCACCGAGAGAAGGTGACACCAGGCAGTCGACGCCGCACTCGAGCGCGAGCGCACGGTCGTGCTCGGGGGTACGCGGGTATCGGGCGAGATCATCGAGGCGGTCGAACTGACGGGGGTTCACGAAGAGTGAGGCCAGGACGACGTCGCTCTGTTCCTTGGCCGCGTGAAAGAGCGACACGTGGCCGGCGTGGAGCGCCCCCATCGTCGGGACGAAGCCCACCACGAGACCCTTCGCTCGCTGATCGCTCGCGAACGAGCGCCACTCCTCGATGTGGGTCAGCTCGAGCACGCTAGACGCCCGACGTGGCGCGCCGCTTCTCCGCGAGCTCGAAAGCGGCGTTGGCCAGCGCCACGTAGGTCGATCGCTCCGACGGCGGCAACGCCTCGAGGTGCGCATCGATCGTCGCCATGTCGGCGCGCGAGGCCGGTCCGGTCAGGGCCGCATCCACGCCCATCGAGTTGACGTCGTCGAGGGCCTGTTGGGCCAGGGGAAGAAAGTCGTCCAGCGAGAGTCCGCCCGCCTGGGCGATGGCGCGCGCGTGACCGAGCAGGGCCACGAGATGATTGGCCGTGACGCTCGCGGTCGCGTGATAGAGGACACGCTGGTCGTCTGAGAGTCGAAGCGCTCGACCATCCAGTGACGCGACGACGTCCTCGACCAGTCGGTCGCCGCCCACGCTGTAGAGCGCGCCGGAGAGACGCTGCGCGCCCACGTCGCGACTCGGCAAGGCCGCGAGGGGGTGCAGGAAGGCCCGCCGGACGTGTCGCGACAACACGTCCAACCCCCTTGAGCCGGCGACGTGCGCCACCACCGTCTCCTCGGTGACGACAAGGTCATCCGACACCGATTCGATCGCGTCGTCGGGCACGCACAGCAGCACGAGCGCCGCGCTGATGTCGCTCGCTTCGTCGTGATGGCGAAGTTGAACGTCGTGACCCGCGCCGCTCAGGGCGTCGTAAAGAGAGGTGCCCGCGCGGCCCGCTCCGAGGATGGTGATCTTCATATGGCTCCGTTTCCGTTCCGGCCCCGTGGGTGCCGTTCGGTCATTAGCGCAACGAGGAAAGTGTACCGAGTTCTCTCACGGCCCCGGCACCGGCCGCCAGTTGGGCCTCGGTGACGAGCGAGGGCGCCAGCTCGTGCAGGGGAACCAAGACGAAGGAGCGCTCGTAGAGACGCGGGTGGGGAACGAGGATCTCGGGGTCACTGCTCGTCTCGTCACCCACTAAGAGCACGTCCACGTCCAGCGTGCGTGGTCCCCAGCGAACCTCGCGAGTGCGCTTCGCGGCCGACTCCGCGCGTCGGGCTCGCGCCAAGAGTTCTCTCGGGCTGGCGTCCGTCGTGATCTCGACCACCATGTTCCAAAAGTCATCCTGGGCCACGCCGCCCACCGGCTCGCTTTCGTAGACGCGGGAGAGACGGTACTCGTCGGACTCGACCACCAGTGGGAGCGCGGCTTCCAGGTGGGACCTTCGATCGCCCATGTTGGTGCCGAGTGAGAGGTAGGCGTTGCGCACTAGGCGCGCGACACCGTACAACGAACGCCGGCGCTGGCCACGTCCAGCGCGACGGGAGGGCGAAGCTTGCGCACTGCGACCATCACCGAGGTGATCGACGCGTCCAGGGCGAGCACCTCGCGCGCCACGCGGTAGGCCAGCGTCTCGAGCAGCAAGAACGCCCCGCCGTGCGCCACGCGCGAGGCGATCTCCAGTACGGCGGCGTAGTCGGTCGTCTCGTTCAGGTCGTCGTTCATCGCCGCCTCTTCAAAGGGGCGGTGCACGTCGATGTCGAAGGCGAGTGGTTGGGCACGATCCCTCTCTTCGTTCAGTACCCCCACCACCGCGCTGAGGCGCAGTTCGCGAAGTTCAATGACGTCACTCACGCAGATCCTCGGGAAGATCGAACATCACCGAACGACCGTCAGGCCCGATGGAGCGCTTAAAGAGCCGCTCGACGAGCGCGATCGAGGACGGCACGGTGGCCACCTTCTGGCTCCACACCAAGTACCCGGCCACCACGCCCAACAGGCGGTCGGACACCTCATCGCTGTGCAACAACACGGTCGTGTTGACGGCCATGCAGTTGGCGATGTCGAGGTAACAGGCCTCTAAGACTTCGCGCTGCTGAGGGCCACCGCGCAGCGCGTAGTGGCTGGCCGTGAGGCCGTGCTCGAAGTACGCGCTCATGTTCTGCATCACCGGCAAGATCGAGATCACCCGTCCAAATCCCTGATGCTTCAGCCACAGCAGCTCTTCGTCGCGGCGAACCTGTCGGTGCACAGTGGTAGATCCCCCGGGGCGCTCGGAGACCGCGAGAATTCCTTTGTAGACCCAGGTGAACCCGCGCGGCTCGATGCCCGCAGCCCACTTGCCTCTCACGGCGACACGCTCTCCAAGGGAGCGCTCAACAACTCTCTCAGTTGAACTGTTTCTTTCACGTCGTGCACGCGGACCATACTGACACCTTCCACGAGGGCCCAGGTGGCCGTCGCGAGAGATCCCTCCAGCCGCTCGTCCACGTCGAGTTCGCGCGAGCCGAGTTGTGCGAGAAATCGCTTGCGGCTGGTGCCGATCAAGACCCCCGCGTCGTACTCCTCGGCCAGACGGACAAAGTGGTTACAGTGCGCGAGCAACGTGAGATTGTGCGCTCGCGTCTTACCAAAGCCGATTCCCGGGTCGAGCCAGAGTCTCTCGATCCCGAGGCCCCGGGCCTCGTCGGCCACCGCACGCAGAAAGTCACTGATCTCTTGAATGACGTTCTGGTAGGTCGGGTTGTCTTGCATGACCGAGGAGTCGCCCCGTCGATGCATGGCGACGTAGCCCACCGCGAGGTCGGCGGCGACCGCCACCAGGCGCGCCGACACGTCGTTCACGATCGTGGCCCCCGCGGCCACGGCCGCCCGGGCGACCGTCTCTTTCTGGGTGTCGATCGAGACCGGCCCCTGCGGCGCGAGGGCGCTGATCACGGGAAGAACGCGCCGCAGCTCTTCGGCGCCGTCGACCGGTGTCGCGCCGGGACGCGTGGACTCCCCGCCCACGTCCACCACGTCGGCCCCGTCGCGAAAGTGCGCGAGGCCCCGTTCGATGGCCTGATCGTGCAGCGAGGTGCGTGAGGCCGGGAAAAAAGAGTCGGGCGTCACGTTCACGACGCCCATCACCATTGGGCTCAATGCCACGACGACCGTCGTTGGTGGATGTACTGCAGGGCCTCGGCTCGATACGCGGCGTCATCTTTGAAGACCCCGCGCACGGCGGAGGTGACCGTGGTCATACCCTCCTTCTTCACCCCGCGCATGGACATGCAGAAGTGTTCGGCTTCGAGCACGACGATCGAGCCGCGCGGGTGCAGGTGGTCTTCCATGGCCTCGGCGATCTGCGTGGTCAGGCGCTCTTGGACCTGGAGGCGACGGGCGTAGCCCTCGACGACTCGGGCCAGCTTCGACAGCCCCGCGATGCGACCGTCGCTCGCCGGGAGGTAGGCCACGTGGGCCAAACCGACGAAGGGAACGAGGTGGTGTTCACAGAGCGAGGTGAAGGGGATGTCGCGCACCATGACCATCTCGTCGTGACCGATCTCAAAGGTGACCCGAAGGTGCTCGCCGGGATCGCTTTCGATGCCCTCGAAGAGCTCGACGTACATATCGGCGACCCGACGGGGAGTCTCCACCAGACCTTCGCGGGAGGCGTCTTCGCCGATGGCCTCTAAGAGTTCACGGATCAGTCGCTGCACCCGCTCGTGGTCGACCACCCTTAGCCCTCGCCCACGTAGGTGTAGATGGCGTCGAGGTTGCGGTATCGCTCGTTGACGTCGAGTCCGTACCCCACCACGAAGTCCGCCGGGATCGTAAAGCCCACGTACTTGAGCGACTGTTGAACCCGTTGCTCGCCCTCTTTGAGCAAGAGAGCGCACACTTCGAGGCTGGCCGGGCTGCGCGCGCCCAAGTACTGGCGCAGGTAGTTGAGCGTGAGACCGGAGTCGACCACGTCCTCCACGATCAAGACGTCCCGGTTGGTGAGATCGACGTCGAGGTCCTTCACGATGCGCACCACGCCACTCGTCTTGGTGGCGGCGCCGTAGGAGGAGACGGCCATGAAGTCGACCTCGACCGGGAGTTCAATGGCGCGCATGAGGTCGGCCATGAAGTTGATGGCGCCCTTGAGAACTCCGACGAGCAGCGGCGGGCTGTCCTTGTAGTCCTCGGTAATGGCCCGGCCTAACTCGCCAACCCGATCGTGGACTTCCTTGGCCGACACCACCACGTCGCCCAGATCGTGACGGGCCCAGGTGGCCGTAAAGTCCTCCGCGCTATGCCTATCCATGAGTGGTCAGCGTAGTGGAGCCGTCTTCGAGCGTGAGTCGCTGATCGCGTCGAGCGAGCCGTCGACCCCCGCTCAGTTCGGTGGCGGTCACGTCGCCGTCGACCACGGTGAGCGCACGCTCGACCTCGGCCGCGCTCGGCGGGTGTCGCTCGTTGAGGTCATCGGTGTCAGAGAGTTGACGACGGAGCCAGCGTCGAAGACGGGCCCTCGGCCACTGGCGCAGTTGGCGACAGTCCGCCTCGCTCAAGGTCAACTCGAGGTCGCTCTCGGTCAGTGTCTCGAGCCACGAACGTTCGTCGAAGAGCACCGCGGCCTGACGGGCGATAACGGGAACCACGTCGCGCTCGGCCACGTCACACATCAGCGGCAACAACTGGTGACGTACCCGGTTACGGCGAAAGGCCAGGTCGTCGTTGGACTCGTCGTGGCGTGCAACGTATCCCGAGGAGGCGACGAAGTCGTGCACCTCGCTCCTTCGTAGATCGCGTAGCGGCTTGGTCGGATCATTCACCATCGGCGAGAGTCCGTCGACACCGGCCCCGCGCATCATGTTCAACAACACCGTCTCGACGAGGTCGTCCATGGTGTGCCCGGTGAGGGCCCCCGCGGGCAGGGCGCGACGGCGTTCGGCGCGAGCTCGCGCTTCAAAGTTCGCTCCACCCGGCACCTCCACGTCGTGCACGACGCAGGTCACGCCCAAGGTCGAACAGAGTTCTTCCACGAAGCGAGCGTCCTCGCCGCTCGTCGCTCGGGCGTGGTGGTCGACGTGGTGCACCTCGACGCGAAGCCCCGCGGCCAGGGCCAGCAGGAGCAGACCCAGCGAGTCCGGCCCCCCCGAGACGGCCAGCGCCACGGTCGCGTCCGTGCGAGGAAAAACGCACGCGCGAAGAAGGGCCGAAACGTCGGGCGTCACGACAGAAGGTTAGACACCGACTGGGGCGTACCCGAGGGCCGACCTGCGCGACGAGGCGTAGCGACGCCACGCCACGTACCCGCGCCCGACGCCAAACCAGGCGGCGCTGAAGACGCTGACGTAGAAGCCGACCGGCCAGTTGCTCGAGTACGAGCACGCCAGCGCGGCCCAGATGGTGACCACGGCGAAGAGAACCGAGAGGCCCAGGGCGATCTCCGCGCGATCGGTAAAGCAACGCGCGGCGGCGGGCGGCCCGATCATGAGCGTGAAGATCAAGAGCGCCCCGACGACGGGCACGGTCATCGTCGTGGCACAGGCGATCACCACCAAGAACGCGGTATCGACGAGTTCCGGGCGAAGACCCTGCGCGGCCGCGATCTCGGGCGCCAGAGATGTCAGGAGCAATCGGCGATAGAGCACGCCAACGAAGAGCACGCAGATCGCTCCGAGCACCGCGACCGGCACGATCTGTCCGCGGCTCACCCCGAGAATCTCACCGAAGAGGAGAGAGAAGATCTCCGGCTCGTACTCGGTGCTTTGGCTGAGGAACGCGGCTCCTAAGGCCAGCATCATCACTAGCGCCAGTGCGGTCACGGCGTCGGCTCGACCCCGCCGGGTCAGTCGCCCGATGCCGAGGGCGGCGCCGAGTGAGAACACGCCCAGTCCGATGAGGGGATTGATACCCAACAGATTCGCGCCCGCCGCTCCGGCGAAGGCGCCGTTGGGGATGGCGTGCGCCGCGAAGGCCGCGCCGCGCAGGACGACGAAGAAGCCGACCACGCCGCCAACCACCGCGACGATCGTGCCAATCTCCCACGCGTTGACCATGAAGCCCGAGAACATCAGCGCACCGTTTCCGGGGTCTGCGCCCGCACGTCGAGTGGCTGTGGCGCGCGCCGGCGCGCGGAGCGAAGTCCCGAGGCCAGGTACGCCAGAAAGACGAGCGACACAATAAAGAAACTGACCGGGAGACCTTGACTCGAGGGAAACCAGTAGTAGCTGTCGTAGGCGAAGAGTACGCCGAACCAGGTGGCCGCCACGCCGATCACCACGGCGATCACGAAAGCGCGACGCAGACTCGTGGTGAGTCGAAGCGACGCCGCCGCCGGCCCGATCAACAGCGCGGTCGAGAGGATCGAACCGATGGCGATCGAGGAGAGTCCCACCGAGATCGCCAGCGCCAGCATGAAGAGAAGCCCCACCACGCGTACCGAGATGCCCCGGGCCGCCGCCAAGTCCGCACTCAACGAGGACAACAACAGAGGACGATAGATGTAGGCGATCACCGTCAACGTCACGACGCTCAACACGGCGACCACGGGAATGGTGGAGGGATCGAGGGTGAAGATCGATCCGAAGAGGATCTGCTGCGCCGCCCCCGTGGTGGCGCTCTTCGTCGTATCGAGATAGAGGTAGAGCGCCGCGACGCCGGTCGCGACGCCGAGTACGACACCGGTGGCCACGTCGCGGCCTCTAAGACGTTGCACTCCCACCAGTTCCATGGCTCCCGCACCCAGCACGCCCGCTCCCAGAAATCCGAGCAGGGGACTGACGCCATAGAAGAAGGACGCCGAACCGCCGGTCGTCGCGACGTCGGTCAAGGCGTGCCCCGCAAACGACTGACCTCGCACCACGGTGAACACCCCGACGACGGCGGAGACCAGGGCGCTGACGGCACCAATTACCAGGGCCACGTGGACCGGATCGCTCGAAAAGAACCCCGGCTCGAAGAGAAGCGTCACGGCGTCTACTCGACGGTCAAGGTGGAGTGTTCGGGTATCTCTTCACCGTTCTCACTTGGTTCAGCGACCACGAAGACCCGACCGTGCAGTTTCAACACATCGACGTGGTGTCCATAGAGCGCACTCAGGACGTCCGAGCGGACCACCTCGTCGGTCGTCCCGCTGGCGGCCCGACCGTTGGTGAGGTACACAATGCGGTCCATGACCGGAAGCAGCGCGTTCATCTCGTGCGCGGAGAGCAGGACGGCGACGCCGTGGTCCTTCGCCACGCGGTGCAGCAGCGACACCACCTCCTGGACGCTCCGGGGGTCCAAGTTGGCGAGCGGCTCGTCCAAGAGGAGGAGCGAGGGCTGACTGATCAGCGCGTGGGCGATGAGGATGCGCTGTTGCTCGCCGCCCGAGAGACGGCCCACCCGAGTGTCGGCGAAGCGCTCGGCGTCGACGTCGACCAACATCCGCTCGACAAGATCGCGCTGCGCTTTGGTCCGACGAGAGAAACCAAAGCGGTGTGCGTCCAGGCCCAGGGCCACGAAGTCGCGGGCGCGTACGGGCACGTCGGGATCCAGGCTGACCTTCTGAGGCACGTAACCGAGCGAGCGAGCGTGTTGCGACAAGGGCGCGCCGTTCACGCGGATCTCCCCCGCGTCGAGGCGCTGCAGTCCCAGGATGGCGCGAAGCAGGGTGGTCTTTCCCACACCGTTCGACCCGATGAGTCCCGTGAACTCACTGGCCCGGACCTGAAAGGAGACGTCGTCGAGAACTTTGCGACCCGCGAACGAGACGCTCACGTGATCGACGTCAAGAACGGGTGCGTCGCTCAGAGCTTCTCCGTTGACGAGTGGTGCTCGACGGCTTTTTCGATGGCGCTAAGTTCAGCCATCATCCACGTTTGGTAGTCATAGCCCGGTGTGGGCATTGTTTCATACACGCCGACCACCGGCACGTCCGCCTTCTTGGCCGCGCTCTTGAACGAAGCGGTCAAGGCGTCCACCACCTGTTGGTTGTAGCAGAAGACTTTGACCTGGTGATTCGTAAAGAGGTTGTTTTCCAAGGTGATGTCCTCCGGCGACGGGTCGACACCGTTCATGATGTCGGCCTGAAACACAAAGGGCGTGAGGATCTTCATCCCCATCGCCTGAAGTAGGTAGTCCGCGACGGGTTCGGTGACCGCCACCGGCGTGCCGCCGTGAGCCGATTTGAACGTCGAGATGGCCGCGAGCCACGGCTGCAGCGACGCGTCGAAGGAGGTCAGGTTGGCCTCGAAGTACGCGGCGTGAGTGGGGTCAAGCTTGGCCAGGTCCTTGGCCATGACCGCCGCGACCTTGGGCATCGTTTTCGGACTGTACCAAAGGTGGGGATTGGGCGTGTCGTTGGGGAGATCGAGGACGTGTTGGACGACAATGACCACGCGGTGCGAGTTGGGCGATGCGCTCTCGATGTTGTTCATGAAACCGTCGTAGCCGACGCCGTTTTGGACAATGAGTTGGGCCCTGCTCACTTCTTCGGCCACGCTGGCACTCGCTTCGAAGGTGTGAGGATCGGTGTTCGGGTTATTCAAGATGGAAGAGACCTTGACGAACTTTCCCCCGATCTGAGAGAGCACGTTGGCGTACTCGTTCTCCGCGCCAATGGCGCTGATCACGGTGCTCTTGGTACCGGCCGAGGCGGGTGAGGTCAACAAAAAGGGAGAAATCACCAGTAACAGAAGCACGCAGGCTGCCGACGCCACTGCGCTGAGAGCTCTCGTGATGCCTCGCACCGAAAATGAGCTTGTAGTCATGACACCAACGTATACTGAGACTGAGTCTCATTACAACTGAGACAAAGCGGGAAGTTTGCAGAAAGGAACGACGTGTCAGTGCTCCGTCCGGGAAGGGACGACGTCGCGCATCGCGGCGCGAACGCCTCGTTTTCTCCTTTGCACGAACTGGTCGAGATTCACCTGCGCCGCATCGACCAGCGCTACACCTCCGGCCGCCAGGCGGTGGTCGAGCTTCTCGCGACGTCTGGTCGGCCTCTCAGCATCTCGGATATCTCCAGCGCCATTCCTGACGTCCCGCGGAGCTCGGCCTACCGCCATCTCTCTGACCTCCAGCGAGCGGGGGTCGTGCGACGAATCGCCGCCAACGACGAGTTCGCGCGTTTCGAGTTGGCCGAAGACCTGACGCACCATCATCACCACTTGATCTGCTCGCTCTGCGGCAAGGTGATCGACGTGACGCCGAGTGCGGCCTTCGAAGCGACCGTGGCAACCATGGTCGACGATCTCGCTCGACAGCAGGGCTTTCACGCGACGTCGCACGCGCTCGACGTCATTGGACACTGCGCCTCATGTCAGGCCACGTAACGTTGCGCGCTGACACGCGCGACACCCTCACCGTCTATCCGCTAGAACGCGCACGAGAACTCGGCGTCGACGCCTTTGTGACCGACCGCTTCGGCGGCGTGAGTGCCGCCCCCTACGACTCACTCAACCTCGCCTACCACGTTGGCGACGACCGTCTCGCGGTCGACGAAAATCGCCGCCGGGTCGCCCTCGCCGCGAACGTCACCCCGGGACAACTCATCACCGTCAACCAGGTGCATGGCGCGGATGTCCTTAGCGCCGACCTGGTCACCGCGACCAGCGACGCGGACGCCCTCACCTACTCCTCTAACGACCTGGCCCTCGCGGTGCTGGTCGCCGACTGCGTCCCGCTGTTGCTCGTGGACAGCGCGTCCGCGCGCTTCGCCGTCGTGCACGCCGGGTGGCGCGGACTGCATCGTGGCGTCATCGCCCGCGCCCTCTCGGCCTTTTCGGACCCGCCGGCCGTGTACGCCTTCGTCGGCCCTTCGATCTCGGTGGAGGCTTATCAAGTCGGACCGGACGTCGCGCAGTACTTCGAGGACGTGCCCGAAGCGATCTGGCACGACGAAGGCGACCGGTCGCGACTTGACCTCCGACACCTCGCAGTTCGTCAGTTGGTGGCGGGAGGGATGTCGGATCAGAACGTGGAGACCTCGAGCCAAGTGACAGACGGAGGCGAAGTGTTCTTCAGTGATCGCGCACAGCGGCCCTGCGGTCGCTTCGCCCTGGTGGCGAAGAGAGCCTCGTAGCATGAAAGACGCCATGAGTGATGCCCCCCGAGCGAAACAGCGCGCGGACCTATTTCGCTACGTCAGTCTCGAGATCGACGAGAGCACGCTCCTCGCCACCTACGAACTCGACGGACGCCGATTTGTAGAAGCCGTCACCTTCGAAGGGATTCTCTTAGGGGACAACCCCGCGGTCGCCGCGCTGGCCTGGTTGTGGTTCCTCCTCGCCGGACTCTCCTATTACAAGGCCGGCGCCGCCCGACGAATCGATCTGGGTTCGACGCCCATCGGCCTCCGGGGGCGGGCCTTGCTCGACGCCGCACTGCGCGAAGGCCTCGCCGAGTACGCCTACAAGAACGATCTCTCACTAGAGGACGTCGCCATCGTCGGCGGCACGGATCTGGTGGGCGTCGACGGCCACTTTGACGCACGTCGGGTTCTTGTGCCCTTTGGTGGGGGAATCGACTCGGTCGTCACCACCTCGCAACTCTCAGCCGATCTCGACCAGGCCCTCTTCGTGATGAGTCCCCCGGCGGGTCGATTCGCCCCCTTGGAAGCCACGGCCGAGTGCACCGGTCTCGACGTCGTTCGCGCCACGCGCGCGCTCGATCCCCAGATCCTCGCGCCCGACCCTTCGTTCTTCCAGGGACACGTCCCGGTGACCGCGATGGTCACCCTGCTGGCGGCCATCGGCGCCGCGGCGACCCAGCGCGGCGGCGTCGTGATGAGCAACGAGCACTCCTCGTCCGCGGTGAACCTGCGATGGAAGGACCTGGAGGTCAACCACCAGTGGAGCAAGTCCTACGGCGCCGAGATCTTGATCGCCGAGGCCGTCAACGAGAGCGTGGGAGGCGGGGTGGTGGTGGCGAGCTTCCTGCGTGATCGAAGTGAAGTCTGGGTGAGCGAGGCCTTCAGCCATCTCACCAAGTACCACCACGTCTTTCGCAGCTGCAACCGCGCCTTTCGCCAAGCCCCCGAGCAGCGCTACGACACGTGGTGCGGCGAGTGCGACAAGTGTCTCTTCATCAATCTGATGCTCGCGCCCTTCTTCCCGCGCGCCGCCCTTCGCGACATCTTCCATCACGAGCCTCTGAGCGACCCCGCGCGCGACGCGCAGCTGCGCGTCCTGGTGGGCGCGGGCGCCTCCTTTAAGCCCTTTGAGTGCGTAGGCGATCCCGACGAGAGCGCCGTCGCGTTGACCAAGGTGACCGAGCTCGAGGAGTGGCGCGACGACGAGCGGCTCGGGGCCCTCGCCCGAGGGGTGAGTCCCGATCGATCGTTCGATGAGCTACTGGTTAGTCAAGGACCGAGCCGTGTTCCAGCCCACTGGCTTCGCTGACCTCGCCGGCAAGCGCGTCGGACTCTTCGGCTACGGCGTCGAGGGCCGCGCGGCCGCGGCGCGTCTGGCGAACCTCGCCGAACTCGTCATTGTCGATGAGGCCGACGGACTCGAGGCGGACGTCCTAGTAGCGAGTCGCGGAGGTCTGGAGGCCCTCCTCACCTGCGACGTCGTTCTCAAGAGCCCCGGCATTCCTCGCCGACGCGACGATGTTGTCAACCTCGAGCGCCATGGTGTGTTCGTCACGTCCGCGCTCAACCTGTGGCTGCACGACGTCGATCGCGCCAGGGTCGTGGCCGTCACCGGCACCAAGGGAAAGTCCACCACCACCGCACTCATCACGTTCTTCTTGGGCGCTTTGGGACTCGACGCGCAGCGCCTGGGCAATATCGGCCAACCGCCCTACGACCCTTCGGTTGATACCTCCACCGGTTGGCTCGTCCTAGAAGTGTCGAGCTTTCAAGCCGTCGATCTCGACGCCGCGCCGGCCGTCATCGCGGTGACGTCCCTCGGATCGGATCACGTGGACTGGCACGGCTCCTTAGAGCAGTACCGCCGCGACAAGCTCTCGCTCACACGAGCGGCGGGCCCTCACCACACCCTCGTGGCCGACAGCGCCACGCTTCGAGAGGCCCGCGAGCAACTCGGCGGCGAGGTTGAGGTCGTCGCCCCCGACGCGACGGGGCTGGCCGGTGCACTCGGACTCATCGGTGCTCACAACGACTCGAACGTGGCCGTGGCGCTGCGTGCCGTCGCGACGTTGACCGGCGTCGACATGGCGACGTTGCGCGAGTCGATCCTCGCGGTCGCCGAGAACTTCGAGCCCCTGCGAGGCCGACTCACGCTCGTCGCCAGCGAGGAACGCCACGGCGCGCGAGTGCGCTACGTCGACGACGGACTGGCCACCTCGGTGTTGCCGACACTCGCCGCGTTGGAGGTCTTCGCCAACGAACCGGTGGCCCTCATCGCCGGGGGCTTCGATCGGGGCGTCGAGTACGGCGAGCTAGCCGAGGCGATCGTCTCCCGTCGCCAGCCCACCACCCTGATCACCTCGGGCAACGCCGGGCTACGCCTCAGCGATGAGGTGCGCCGCCGCCAAAAAGACCTCGTTCAACACAGCGCCGACTCCATGCTCGAAGCGGTGAGTCTGGCGAGAGAGGCCCTTCACGAAGGAGGAGTCGTCCTGCTCTCCCCGGCCGCACCGAGCTTTGATCGTTACTACAACTGGGAGGAGCGCTCAGAGGACTTCACCCACACTGTGCGCTCTCTCCTCACCTAGCCCCTCGCCAAGAACTCCTAAAAAGCTTGAAAGTACTTCGTCGCTGGTGACAGGTACGTAGCGAGGGAGTAGTTGACCTTTGAAGTAGCAACGCGACCACTACCGGCGTACGACCGTATCGCCCCTAAGGAGAGAACGTGAGCGATCACCTCGACGCATCACCCAGTCCGCACTCGAGCAGCGAACAGCCGCACGATCACGCCATTGGCGGCGGATACCGCCGACGCGCAGGATTCCGCCTGGTTTTTCTTCTCGTCTTCGCCGTCGTTATCGCGGGCATCGCCTTCGTGGGCGAGTCGCTCGGACATAACCACTCCTCCTCCGGAGCGACCATCTCCGTCACGGGTTCGGGCACCGTCACCGGCGAGCCCAACACCATGAGTTTTCAGATCGGCGTGCAGACCGTCGCGGCCAACGCCGCCGCGGCCCTCAGCCAAAACAACGCGAAGATGAAAGCTCTGGAAGCGTCGCTCCTGAGTAACGGTGTCACGAAGAAGAACCTGCAGACGACGGGACTCGACATCTACCAGAACACGAACAACAACAACGTCGTCACGGGCTACACGGTCCAGGACAGTCTTAACGTCACGACTCACGATCTGTCCAAGGCCGGCGCGTTGCTCGGCGCGGCGGCGAAGTCTGTCGGCAACGACATTCAACTGAGCGGCGTGACCTTCTCCATCTCCAACCAGTCAGCCGTTCTCGCCAAGGCTCGTGCCGCAGCCATGCGCAACGCCCTGACTGAAGCGACCCAGATCGCCAAGGGCGGCGGCACCACGGTCGGCCACATCGTTCGCGTGACGGACGAAGAAAATACCGGTTCCACCGGCATCGTTCTTCCCTTCGCGTCGGCGGTAGCGAAGGCGGCCTCCAGTGTGCCCATCGAGTCAGGTTCGCAGTCGGTCAACGTCCAAGTCGAGGTGGTGTACTCGCTGGCCAGCTAAGAACGATGTTCCGCCTCCACGATCGATGAGCCCTCGTTCGTGGAGGCGGCGTCGTTACGCCGTTACGAGTACCACTTCAGCAGGAATCTCGTGGGGGTCGCCGTCTCGCACGCCGCGGACGAAGAGAACGTCACGATCGCCGCCACGGTTTTCTTCGCCACAATATTTCCCTTGACGAAGGTGACTTTGAAAGTGATCGGAACGCTAAAGGTTTGATCCGGCGTTGTTCGAGCGTTCACCGTTGCGTTTCCCGAGTAGGAGGCCGTGCCCGCGCGTGAGATCGACATAGTGGGCAGCTCGACGACCACGACCGAGATGGAAGTCAGGCTGGGATCTTGGCTGGCGAGCGACGGGGAGTTCGTGCACGCTACGGCCGAGTTCCTACCCGTGTCGGCAGCGATTTTCGTCCCGTTCCCCACCACCTTCAGCGTGGCGTAGGAGTATCCCGCATCAAAGCCGTTCATGCTGTAGATACCGTCGTGAACGGTCGACCCTGACGCTCCGGCCGCTAACGGAGTAGCGAACGCCATCGAGAGCGTCACCACCGTGACGACACCGATAAGGGAGCGCGGAACTCTCACGGTAGGAACCGTAGCACCGCCATCTCTTGGCGACGAGTGGAGCCTGGGAGGAGATTCGAACTCCTGACCTACGCATTACGAATGCGTTGCTCTACCGACTGAGCTACCCAGGCGCAAAGAGCAAGATTAGCCGATCGACGCCCGACGACCTCCTCGAGATCGCTCAGATCTCGTTCAACGACAGCATCAGATCGTGCAACAGCAAGGTCTCATCGACGTTGGTCGTGAGTCGCCCGTTCGCCTCGGCGACGACGTCGATGGCCCGAAGTGACGAGCCCACGCGTCGCTCACTCTTGATGTCGCCCTCGGCGCTCGCCTCTAGGTTCTCCCGCAGTCGCTCGCGATACACGCCGGTGAGTGCACTGAAACCAAAACGCAACTCGTCGAGTCGGAAACGACGCTGTTCGCGTTTGAACTGCGCATCGATGTCGCGTCGATTTCCCGCTGATCGCAGACCCATTTCTCGCGCGTCACTGGCGCGCCGCTCCAACTCTTCTTCTTGCAGCCGTTGCAGTGGCGCGATCGCCTCGTCGAGAGACTCGGCAATCTCTTTGGCCACTCGCGACGAGGCGGCCGGCGTCCCCGTGAGCCGCTCGGGCACACTTCGCCAACTCGACATCCGCGTCGCGAGTTCGCTGTCGCGCACCAGCACCCGGGCACGACGCAAGTTGCCCGTGGCGGCCGCGGCCGCGTCGCGGGCGACCTCCGCGCTCGCGCCTTCGCTCTCGAGGATGGTCCTCAGGTCGGTTTCGCTGAGGGCTCGCAGCTTCACGTCGACGCACCTCGAGGCCACCGTGTCGAGAGCGTCGGGCAGCTCTTCCGCGCTCAGCAAAAAGATGGTTCGCGGCGGGGGTTCCTCGAGAGACTTGAGCAACGCCGGGGCGCTCACCGACGCTCCGGTCGTCGTCAGTTCGATGTCTTCAAGGACGACAATCTGATAGCCCGCGCCCAACGGTCGACGCCTCGAGACGCGCTCGGCCTCGCGAATCTCCTCGATCCGCCACGAGACCCCGGAGCGCTCGGCGAAGTGGACGTCGGGGTCCTGTTCACTCAGGACCAGACGGCAGATCTCACACTCACCGCAACCATGCCGCGGGCACTGTAGGGCCGCGGCGAAGCAGAGAAGCGCGTCACGAACGCTCGATCCCGCAGGTCCACTGAACAAGAAGGCGTGCACCGGTGCTAGCGCGTACTGACGCAGTGACGCCGCGACGCGGTCCTGACCCACTAAGCGATCGAAAACGTCGGTCATCTCACCAGGGTAGGCGGGCCACCCTCTCGTCGATGACGCTCGCTACCGCGCTTTCGCTCATCGCTCCGTCAACCACGAACCAGTCAGCCCCTCTCGCGAGTTCAAGGTAACCCGCGCGCACGCGCTCGTGAAATGACAGGTCCTCCGCCTCGAAGCGATCCTTCTTGTCGTGAGCGCGTCGCTCGTTCACCACCTCTAGTGGCACGTCAAGGAGGATGGTCAAGGTGGGCACGCACTCGCCGATGGCGAGTTCACTGGCCGCTCGCAACAGGGAGAGATCGACACCCCGCCCGTATCCCTGGTAGGCGAGCGTGGAGGCGAAGAAACGGTCGCTCACGACGGAGCGACCGGTCTCGAGCGTGGGCTCAATGACGCTGCGTACGTGGTGCGAGCGATCGCTCAGCATGATGAGGGCTTCCGTCTCGGGCTCCATGGGGGTCTCGGCGTCCAGAACCCAGTGACGTAACTCTTGTCCGAGGGCGGTATCGCCCGGCTCAAACGTGAAAAGAGCGTCGTGGGCGGCGGCGACGCGGCGCGCTTGCGTGCTTTTTCCACTGACGTCGATCCCCTCGAAGGCGAGAAAGACCCCTCGGCTCACTCGTGGGCCTCGTGGGTGACGCCCCTCAGCATCGCGGCGTTGGCGTGGGCCCCTTGGGCCACGGCGGCGCGTTTGGCGGCGCCGGGCGACTTGGTCGCGACCTTCGTTGTCCTCGCTGCCGTCTTCGTCGCTTTCTTCGTCGACGTCTTTTTCGCCGTCTTCGTGGCTGATTTTTTGGTGGTCTTCGCGGCGTTCTTCGTGGGTGCACTCTTCGCCGTCTTCTTGACTGGCTTGCGCGCTCGCGTCGAGGGTTCGGCGTTTCGTCGCTCAGCCAGTAGTTCGGCCGCCCGATCCAAGGTCATCGTCTCAGGCGCGTCACCCAGTCGCAAGGTGGCGTTCGTCTCGCCGTCGGTGACATAGAGACCGAAGCGGCCACTGCGCACGACCACCTCTCGCTTGGTAATGGGATCTTCTCCGAGCTCGGCCAGGGGGCGGGCCGCTGCCCGACGTCCCCGCTGTTTCGGCCGGGCCAGCAGTTCCAGAGCACTCGTCAAGTCGACGCTGAAGATCTGATCTTCGCTCTCTAAGGATCGCGTCTCCTTCCCCCAGGTGAGATACGGGCCGTAGCGACCGTTTTGCGCCAGGATCGCGCCGCCTTCGGGGTGTTCGCCCACCGTGCGCGGAAGGGAGAGCAGTTTCGTGGCGTCCTCTAACGTCACCGTCTCTGGGCTCATCGTCGAGAAGAGGGAGGCCGTGCGGGGCTTGTCCTTGGGGTCGGTCATCTCGCCGACCTGGACGTAGGGACCGTAGCGGCCGGCCTTCAGATATATGGTTTCGCCGTCATCGTCGTGGCCGAGGGCGCGGTCGTTGCTGGGCGCGGCCAGCAGCTGCAGGGCGTATTCCACCGTGAGCGAGTCGGGCTCGGTGGCCTCAGGAATCGAGACCCGTTCGTCACCGTGGACCAGGTACGGCCCGTAGCGGCCCGAGCGCACCGACACGGGCTGTCCGTCGCTCGCCACACCCAGTTGGAGAGAGTTAATGGCGGCGAAGTCGAAGTCGTGGGGTTCGTGGGTGACGTGTTGTAGACCGAGCTGGGCGAACTCACTCGTGGCGGAAGAGTCGCCAAAGTAGAACTTGCGCAGCCACGGCTCCAACTCCTGGCGGCCCTCGGCGATCTCGTCGAGCTGGTCTTCCATGGCGGCGGTGAACTGGTAGTCGACGAGGTCGGCGAAGTAGAACTCCAGCAGATTCACCACAGCGAAGGCTCGAAAGGTGGGAACGAGGGACTTGCCCTTCTTCCAGACGTAGCCGCGGCGCTCGATGGTCTTCATGACCGAGGCGTACGTCGAAGGACGCCCGATACCGAGGTCCTCGAGCTTCTTGATGAGCGTCGCTTCGGAGTACCGGTCGGGCGGCTGGGTGTCGTGGGACTTCGCCTCGGCGCTCTTGACCGGCACGTCGCTGCCCTGCTTCAACATCGGCAACAGACGCTCTTGGTCGGCCAACTCCGCCTCGGGGTCGTCGGTCCCCTCGACGTAGGCCCGGCGAAAGCCCGCGAACTCAATGCGCAGCCCCGTCGCGCTCAACTCGAGCGTCACCGGTCCCTCGTAACTCTCGACGGCGTCGAGCGTGCCCGAGAGACGTACCTTGTCCTGGGTCAGTCGGGCGTCGACCATCTGGGAGGCGATCGTGCGCTTCCACACCAGCTCATAGAGCGCACGCTCGTCGCCGTTCAGTTGACCCTGCGCCTCGTCCAAGGTGCGAAAGCTCTCGCCGGCGGGGCGGATCGCTTCGTGCGCCTCTTGCGCGTTCTTGACCTTGCGGTCGTAGCGGCGCGGACTATCGGCCACGTAGTCGTCGCCAAACATCGAGGCCGCCTGGGCGCGCGCGGCGCGAATGGCTTCGTCGGACAGCGTGGTCGAGTCGGTTCGCATGTAGGTGATCCAACCCTGTTCGTACAGGCGTTGGGCGGCGCGCATCGTGCGCTCGGGGTCGAAGCGCAGCTTTCGACTGGCTTCGATCTGCAGCGACGAGGTCATGAAGGGAGGCTGGGGGCGCTGGGTGCGCGGCGTCGAGGTGATCGACTCCACCTTCAGTCGTCGACCTTCTAACTGACGGGCGATGGAGTGAGCCACGGGCTCACTGAGTAGTTCGACCTTGGCTTTCGCCTCCAACGCGCCCGCCGCGTCGAAGTTCTTGCCGCTGGCGAGCGTGGCCCCATTCACGCTATCGAGGGTGGCCTCAAAGGCCGTCTCGTCCGCGCTCACGGTGGCCGTCACGTCGAACCAGGTGGCCGAGCGAAAGGCCATGCGCTCTCGCTCGCGCTCACAGACCAGTCGAATGGCGACCGACTGCACGCGGCCGGCCGAACGGGCCTTATCGACGGCACGCCAGAGCACCGGAGAGACCTCGTAGCCCACCAATCGATCGAGGAATCGCCGACCTTCCTGGGCGTCCACCAGTCGAAGGTCGAGGTCACGGGTCTCCGAGACGGCCTTGGTGATGGCGGCGGGGGTGATCTCGTGAAAGACCATCCGCTTGACCGGGACCTTCGGATTCAGCACCTCTTGAAGGTGCCAGGCGATCGCTTCGCCCTCGCGGTCTTCGTCGGTCGCCAGGTAGAGCTCGTCAACCTCCTTGAGGGCGGCTTTGAGTTCCGCGACAATCTTCTTACGGTCGTTGGAGACTACGTAGACGGGCTTGAAGTGGTCGTCGACGTTGATGCCCAAACGGGCCCACTTTTCGCCCTTCACCGAGGCGGGTATGTCCGCGGCGCTTTGGGGCAGATCGCGAACGTGACCGATGGAGGGCTTGACGATATAGTCCGGCCCCAACATGCCCTGGATGCGAGTGGCCTTGGCTACTGATTCGACGATGACGAGCGCCCTAGCCATGCTCACCACCTCTCAGGTCTCTCACGGCGAGACACACTATCGTCACCACGCACGCCCGTCGCACAAACTAGACGGGGTAAGGGCTCTTCCTTGATCGCGCTCGCGCTACCGCGCCCAACGGTCGAACGACGTCGTGACGCGTCGCGCGGGCGTGTCGCGTCACGACGACTTAGTGATCACCTTGGGGCGCGGCCACGATTTCGTACTGCGGGTTCAGAATCACCGCTTCACGACGCAGCGAGGTAACCGTGCCTTTCACCATCAATCTCGTCCCTCGTTCGATGCCCGGCACGTTGGTGCGGCCCTGAAAGACGAGGGTGATCGAACCGCTGTTATCCGAGAGCACGCAGCGCAGTTCGTGCACACCGCTCTCGTTACCGATAGCCATCGATCGCACTCGGCCCGCGACCTCCACGAAGTCACGCTCGATCACGTCTCCGATGGGTTCCGCGTCGCGAGAACGTTCGGCGAGCTTGAGGTCGGCGGCCAGGTGAGCGTCACTGCGCACTCCTCCGCGCGTGACCTCGTCACTGGGCGGCTCCACCACCTCGGCGCCCTCGGGAAGGCGGCGACGCAGACCCTCGGACGTGCGTCGGCGCATCGCGTTGTAGGGAATAATGGTGGCGGCCGTGCGTGGTACGTGCATCACGGCGCTGGCTATATTGTCGGCCGTCCGGTCGTGCAGCAGGCGCTGCAGGCGGGACACGAAGCCGCGACGGGGCAGAATCACCATGCAGAACACGTCAGGGTCGCGCACGGCATCGGCCACCAGCTCCAATGCGGCGCGATCGATGCGGCGGTCCTCGCACTCGACGACCTCCAGGCTGATGCTGGCCGAGGCCGTGTTGGGGCGACCCCAACTCGTCTCCAGTCGCTTGGTGACCAGGTTGTCGACGTCAAAGTGAACGGCGCGAACCGAGTACGGGTTGAGAGAGTTGCAGTAGAGCAGGGCCCTCTCGGTCGGTAGGTCGTAGTTATCGACGAAGATGATGACGCGGTTCATGCGAATGTGCATGGAGGACTTCGCGCTGTTGGCTTCGAAGGCCTTCTCTTCGCGAACGTACGCCCGGTGAAAGCGAATCAGACCGTAGTACATGAGGGGACCCACCACCACGATGATCCACGCCCCCTCGGTGAACTTGGCCAGAATAAAGATCACCACGACGATGGACGTGACGCAGGCGGAGAGCGCATTGATGAAGACGCCGCGACGCCAGTGCCGGTCCTTCTCTCGAAGGTGACGCGCCACCATCCCGGCGCCGGCGAGGGTGAAACCGGTAAAGACGCCGATGGCGTAGAGCGCGATCAGAGCGTTGACCGAGGCGTTGAAGGCGATGATCAAGATCAGCGACACCACGCCCAGCACCAAGATGCCGTTGGAGAAGGCGAGTCGGTGGCCCCGCTTGGTCAGCTGTCGCGGCAGGTACTTGTCGCCCGCCACGTAGTTGGCCAAGAAGGGAAAGCCGTTGAACGAGGTGTTCCCTCCGGTGTAGAGAATCATCACGGTGGCGATCTGCACGACAAAGAAGATGACGTGTCCGACGCCGTGTGCCCCAAAGACGTCGGAGACCTCTTGGCCGACCACGGTGGGTGAACCGAGTTGATAGGGCAGGGCGTGCGTCCAGTGAGCGAGCAACGTCGTGCCGATCAAGAGAAAGGCCAAGACCGAGGACATCACCACCAACGTGATGCGCGCGTTTCGTGACTCCGGGCGTCGGAAACTGCCCACGCCATTGGAGATCGCCTCGAGGCCGGTCAGCGACGATCCGCCGTTGGCGTAGGCGCGCAAGAGCGTGAGAAAGGCCAGGCCCATCAAGATCCCGCTGCCTGAGTGTCCCAGGCGGCCGTCCACCAGCAACTTCGTCGCCGGCTGGGGAATCAGGTGGAGCGTGCCGACGGCCTTCTTGTAGTAGCCCACGATGATCGTCAGCGACAGCATGGTGACGTAGAAGTACGTCGGAACGGCGAAGTAGCTACCGGCCTCGCGTATCCCTCGCAGGTTGCCGAAAATGAGGATCAAGACCACCACCACCGTCAAGAGCAACGTGGCGTTCTTGATGATGGGGAAAGACGTGGTCAGCGCCGGGAAGGCCGTCGTAAGGGCGGCGGTACCGGCCGAGCACTGCACGGCGACGGTGACGGTGTAGTCGATGAGAAGCGCTACGGCCGCGATCTGGGCGACCTTCGGCCCGAAGTTGTCGCGGGCCACCACGTACGAACCGCCGGCCGTCGTGTAGTACTTGATGACGTCGAGATACGAGGTCGTCACGAAGAACAACACGCCGATGATCACGAACATGATCGGCACGACCAGCGCGAAGGCGGCGAGCCCGATGTAGGGCGTCATCTGGGTCAGGATCTCTTCAGTTCCGTACGCCGAGGACGAAATGCAGTCCGGGGCCAACACCCCGAGGGCGATGGGTCGGTTGAGCCGCTCGCCGCTGAGTTGTTCGGAAACTAACGGTTTTCCGAGAAAGAGACGCTTGAGGCGATAGTCCAACGATTCGGGGTAAAACTTCGCCAAGTTGGCGTGTGAGGTGAGGACGGGTGCGCGAAGAGACGCCGGTCTATTCTCCTCTGACACCTCGTCGGACACGGAGTCGATACTAAGCCACGGCCCTTCTCGCGTACGTCGTCGCGCGCGGCGCTCTACAGAGAAGGGTAAAAGGCCACGTGTAGTCTGATACGTCGTGCACATCATTGTGGTTGGCTGTGGTCGAGTTGGCTCGGAACTGGCCATGGAACTCTCCGAAGAGGGACATTCCGTCGTTGTCGTCGACAAGAATCGCGACAACCTTCGTCGCCTGACCCACTTTCACGGAAAGACGATCGTCGGCTCGGGCTTTGATCGCGACGTACTTTTCCAAGCCGAAGCCACCACGGCCGACGCTCTGGCGGCGGTGACCAGTGGCGACAATACGAACATTCTCTGTGCTCGAATCGCCCGAGATCACTACCACATCAAAAACGTGGTCGCGCGCATCTACGACCCGGCGCGGGCCGATATCTATATGAAGCTGGGCATTCCCACCGTCGCCACCTCGCTCTGGACGACCCAGCAGGTGAAGCGCTGGATGTTGCCTTCGGACGACGCCATTGAGTGGACGGACGCCGGCAACACCATGCATCTGGTTGAGCGCATCGTGCCCGATACCCTGGCCGGCAAACCCGTCACCAACTTCAACATTGGAGAGAACGTTCGCCTGGTCGGGATGATTCGCGGCGGACAGGGACGCGTCAACGTCGAGGGGCTCTTCGCCCAAGAAGACGACATTCTCGAGTTCCTCGTGACCAACGACGGGCTTCGTCAACTGCACGACCTACTCGCGTCGAGCGGCTCGTGAAGGTCGTGATCGCCGGAGGTGGTTCGGTCGGCACGTCGATCGCGCTCGACCTCATGGATCGCCATCACGAAGTGACCTTGATGGAGCAGAACGCCGCGACCGCCGAGCGTCTCAAGACCATGCTGCCCGGCGTCACCGTGATGGCGGCCGACGCCTGTGAGTACGCCAGTTTGGCCTCGGCCGACGTGCGTAGCGCCGAGGTCATGATCGCCGCCACCGGCGACGACGAGGACAACTTGGTGATCAGTTGGCTCTCGAAGCAGGAGTTCGGCGTGCCGCGCGTCATCAGTCGCATCAACAACGCCCGCAACGAGTGGCTCTTTAACGAGAGTTGGGGCGTGGACGTCTCGGTGTCCACGCCGGCCCTCATCACCTCACTCGTCGATGAGGCCGTAGAAGTGGGCGCCATCATCCAACTCATGACCCTGGCGCACGGTCGTATGCGTCTCATCGAGGTCACCCTCGACGCCAACGCGCCTGCGCTCGTGCAGAACCTCACGCTGGACGAGCTCCGACTTCCCGACTCGCTTCGCGTCGTCGCGGTCGTTCGCAATGAACAGCCCTTGGTGCCCTCGGGAACGATGCACTTCCTCGAGCAGGATCACGTCGTGCTCATGGCGCGCACCGACACGACGGAGGACTGCACCGCCGCATTCATCGGTTAGCGCAAGGGTTTTTTGAACCGCGGGACCTAGCATGAGAGGGTGCGCGCGGCCTTCTTCGATCTCGATAAGACGGTCATCGCGAAGTCATCGCTCATTGCCCTCGGGCCGGAACTGCACGCCCGAGGACTCCTGCGCCGACGCACATTGATTCGAGCGGGCATTGCCCAGCTCTGGTTCCAACGCTTCGGGGCCGACGAACGACGTCTCGAACGAACGCGTGAGTCGGTCTTGAAAATCACCAAGGGGTGGGACCGCGACGAGATGCGCCAACTGGTCAAAGAGACGCTCAACGAAGCGATCGAGCCGCTGATCTACGCCGAAGCTCTCGAGCTGATCGACTTTCACCTCGCCCGAGGCGAGGAGGTCTACCTCGTGTCGAGCGCGCCGGCGGAGATTGTGGAACCCTTCGCCGAGCTGCTCGGCATGACCGGAGCCATCTCCTCACAAGCCACCATCGACGAGGACGGAAAGTTCACCGGAGAGATGGAGTTCTTCGCCCTCGGAGAGAACAAAGCCGTGGCCGTGCGCGAACTGGCCGAGCGCCGGGGCATCGACCTCGCCGAGTCCTCGGCCTACTCCGACTCCGAGTCCGACGTGCCCCTGCTCGAGGCGGTCGGACATCCCTACGTGGTGAACCCCGATCGCGTGCTCGCCAAGTTCGCGCACGAGCATGAGTGGCCCATCTTGACCTTCAGCCACCCGGTGACCGCCCTCAGTCGTTCAAAGTCCCACACGCCGTTTTTCGTGAGCGCCGCCGTCGTCGGTCTCGCCGCCCTGCTGGGCGGCTTGGGCGGTGCGAGGTCGCTAAAGCGTTAGCAGGTCGCGGGCGCCCGTGTCAGACGAAGGGTGGCGCAACTTGCTCATCGCGCGGGCCTCAATCTGGCGAATGCGTTCACGCGTCAGGTTCATCTCCGCACCCACGTCTTCGAGGGTACGAATCTCACCGGCTCCGTCGAGGCCAAAGCGCATGCGCAGGATCTTCTGCTCGCGCTCGTCGAGGGGCTGGAGGAGCTTCTCGATCGCGGCGGGCATCATCTTCACCGCGGCCACGTCGAAGGGCGACTCGGCCGAGCGGTCTTCTACGACGTCACCGAGCTCGGCGTCGCCGTCTTCACGAAGCGGCTCGGAGAGCGAGATCGGCTCGGAGCGAAAGCGCAACGCCTCGATCAACTTGTCCTCGGGCATCTCGCACTCTTCGCAGAGCTCTTTGATGGTGGGCGGGCGGCCGAACTTCAGTTCCAGGCGCGACTGCGCCTTCTGCACGCGCGCCAAGGTGTCGCCGGCGTGCACCGGCAGGCGAATTGTGCGTCCCGTGTTGGCGATGCCCCGGGTGATGGCCTGGCGAATCCACCAGGTGGCGTAGGTCGAGAACTTAAAGCCCTTGCGCCAATCGAACTTCTCGACGGCGTGCATGAGGCCCAAGTTGCCTTCTTGGATGAGGTCGAGCAGTGGGAGGCCCGACGCCTGGTACTTCTTGGCGATGGAGACGACGAGGCGCAAGTTGGACTGCACGAAGTCGCGCTCCGCCTGGTCACCTCGGTGCGCGGCCCGCTTGAGGGCCTGCTTGCGGCTGGGGGTCAGCTTGATCTTCTTGTCGTTCTCCGAAGCCTCCAGCTCGGCCTTGGCTTCGCGGCCCTCTTCGATCGTCTGGGCGAGGTGAACCTCGTCGTCCTTCGTTAGCAGGGTGTACTGGCCAATGTCAGAAAGGTAAAGACGTACGAGGTCCTCATCGTCACGATCTATACGGTCTTTCGCCATTTTCTCCCCTTTTATTGGCTGTGGAGGCGTTTTCTTCTCCGGTACTTACAGTTATACGGAGGTACGCAACTTACCGTGACAAACCGAAACTCTCCGCGTTTCCGGCCTTGTCAAGGGCGTCGCTGAGTGCGCGAGCGTGCTCTTGCCAGTGTCGGTCCTCGCTCGCCTCGTCGGCCTTGGCCACTTCCCCGGCGGCGAACATCTCTCGAATCAGCGTTTGGGAGGCCCCGTTCAGCACCTCGAGGGCCCCGTTGTCCAGGGCGACCTGTTCTCTGGCGTCACGCAGCGAGACCAGAACGCGCGGGGCCACCACCATGGTGAAACAAAAGAGCACCATCGCTCCCGACAGGTCGTTCGCCAGCGCGTCCACCAGAACGCCCTGCATCGAAGGAACAAACCTCGTCTCGACGTCGCCCAGGTACTCGCGGAACTGCAGAGCCACCTCACCCATGGACCGGCCCGTTTCGTAGGTGCGCACCACGTAGGCGTCGTCGCTCAGATCGACCGCGCCGGCACCCAGGACGGCGTACATCGTGTCAAAGCACGAAAAGAGGTGCTCCATGACCTCGCGCTGGTCGGCCACTAATCCTCGGGGTGAAAGGCGTTAGTAATGGGCATGCGTCGATCGCGTCCGAAGGCCTTCTTTGAGATGCGCACCCCCGGGGGCATTTGGCGGCGCTTGTACTCGCTGCGATCGACGAGACGAGTAATGCGGGTGACCAAGGCGCGGTCGTAACCAAGGGCGATGATCTCTTCCGCGGTGGCGTCCTCTTCGACGTAGAGCTCCAGGAGCGGGTCGAGGACCTCGTAGGGGGGCAGCGACTGATCGTCACGCTGGTCGGGACGAAGTTCCGCGGACGGCGGCTTTTCTAGGACCGTCACGGGGATCGGTTCGGGGTCGCCCACGCGTCGCGCCAGAGCGTTGCGGTGGTGACAGAGCTGGTAAACGAGGGTCTTCGGCACGTCCTTGATGACGGCGAAGCCGCCAGCCGAGTCGCCGTACAGGGTGGAGTAGCCGACCGCCATCTCCGACTTGTTACCCGTCGTGAGCACAATCGCCCCGGTGGCGTTGGAGATGGCCATCATCAAGACGGCTCGGATACGTGACTGCAAGTTCTCGTCGGTGAGCCCGACCGGCCCGCCGAGAAGGACATCGGCGAGCGACGACGTGAAGACTTTATGTTCGCTGTCGATGGGCAACGTGGTGACGTCGATATCGAGACGAGCGGCCAGTTCGAGAGCGTCCTCGATCGACCCTTCCGAGGAGTAACGACTGGGCATAGCAAAGCCGCGCACCGCGCGCGCACCGACCGCGTCGACGGCGATCGCGGCCACCAGCGACGAGTCAACGCCGCCCGAGACCGCCACGATCGCTTCACGAAAACCGTTCTTGCGAAGGTAGTCGCGCGTGCCCATGACCAGTGCCTCGTAGATCTCGTGCACTTCGTCGAGGGGCTCTTCGAGGTGGTTGACGTGACGAGCCCGGGCCTTGGACTCGCTGCGCGCGTAGAGCGTGTCGAGTGGCGCGCCCACCACCGAGTCGCGGGCCTCCAGCTCACAGACCAGCAGCTCTTCGCTGAAGGCGCTGGCGCGAGCGATCACGTCGCCTTTCGCGTTCACCGCCATGCTCTGGCCGTCGAAGACCAACTCGTCTTGACCTCCGACCAGGTTGACGTAGGCGATCGGACAGTTGGTCTCGCGGGCGCGCTCGCGCAACATCGCTTCACGTTCTTCGCGTCGTCCGCGTGCGTACGGCGACGCGTTCGCCACCACCAGCAACGTCGCACCCTGCTCGGCCAACTCGAAAGCGGGGCCGTGGCCCGTCCACACGTCCTCACAGACCAACAGGCCGACGGCGATACCGCGGACGTTGATGATCGTCTGAGGTCCGACGCCCGGATGAAAGTAGCGACGCTCGTCGAAGACGTCATAGTTCGGCAACAGTCGCTTCGTCGCCGTCGCGACCACCCCGGCGTCGCCCAAGGCCACCAGAACGTTCGCCACGTGACTGCGCCGTTCCTCCTCGTCGAAGATCCGTACCGCGTCGCGCCCGTCACTCGAGGGCGCCAAGGTGACGCCGTTCGTGCCCTCGGGCATGACCGTGCCCACGAGAATCGGCGGCAAGTTGTCAGACTTCGACAGGTCGAAGAGCGCCTGGGCGCTGGCCTCGATGAAGCCTTCCTTTAACAAGAGGTCTTCGGGCGGGTACCCCATCAAGGAAAGTTCGGGCGTGACGACCAGATCGGCACCGACCAGGGCGCCCTGGGCGCGGAATCGTGCCAGGGTCTCAACATTTTGAGCGAATCCGCCGACGACCGCGTTCATCTGGGCCAAGGCGAGTCGAAGCGTTGCCACGCAGCGAGCCTAACGGCGACTTCGCTCAACGTCCATGGTCGAAGTTCACACTCCAGTAACAGAACACGGGGTGGGCCCGACCCCGGGCCTACCAAACTAGAAGTGGTCGCGTAAGGACGCGATGTCTCATCGAAGGAGCAGCGTTGTCGTATCAGGCTGAATACATTTGGATAGACGGGACGAAGCCGACCGCGAAGCTTCGTAGCAAGACCAAGATCGTCGCCGACGGTAAGACGCCACCCGTGTGGGGCTTCGACGGATCGAGTACCAACCAGGCCACCGGCGATCACTCCGACTGCGGATTAAAGCCCGTCTTCGTCTGTCCCGACCCCCTGCGCGGACCCAAAGACGTCCTCGTCATGTGTGAAGTCTTGAACCAGGACGGCACGCCGCACCCGAGCAACACGCGCGCCCACGCCGTAGAGGTCGCCAAGACGTACGCCAGCTTCGAGCCGATGTTCGGCATCGAGCAGGAGTACACGTTCTTCCAAGAAGGTCGACCCTACGGCTGGCCCGAGGTCGGCTATCCCGGGCCCCAGGGTCCGTACTACTGCGGCGTCGGGGGCGCCAAGATGCCCGGACGCGACATCGTCGAAGCCCACACGCTGGCCTGCCAGCGCGCCGGTATCGGCATCGAAGGCACCAACGCCGAGGTCATGATGGGCCAGTGGGAGTTCCAAGTAGGCATCCTCGGGCCGGTCGAGATCGGTGATCAACTCTGGACCGCCCGTTGGTTGCTCGAGCGCGTCGCCGAAGAGTTCGAGGTCGACGTGAGTTACGACGCCAAGCCCATCAAGGGCGACTGGAACGGCGCGGGCGCGCACACGAACTTCTCGACCAAGCAGATGCGCGCGGCCGGGGGCTACGACGCCATCATCGCGGGCTGCGAAGCGCTCGGGACCAGAGTGAAAGAGCACATCGCCGCGTACGGCTTTGGCATCGAGGAGCGACTGACCGGTGAGCACGAGACGGCTCCCTACACCAAGTTCTCCTACGGGGTGTCAAATCGCGGCGCCTCGGTGCGCATCCCTGCGGCCGTCGCCGCGGCGAAGCGCGGCTACCTAGAAGACCGTCGTCCCAACTCCAACATCGACCCCTACGTGGTCTCGGCCATCATCACCGAGACCATCTGCGGGGCCGCGTCCAAAGCGCCCGCCAAGAAGGCGCCGGCGAAAAAGGCCGCCGCGAAGAAGGTGGCGAAGAAGGCAACAGCGAAGAAGGCAACGAGTACTCGCTAAGCCCTCCCAGGTAGAGAAGCCCGCCGCGATCAGCGGCGGGCTTCTTGATTTGCGTTCGAATCGCGGGCTCTAGAGAGAAGGTGCGAGAATGTCCAGGATGCAAAGCCAGGCTCAGTACGTGCTGCGAACCGTGGAAGAACGCGGCGTTCGCTTCGTCCAGCTCTGGTTCACTGACGTCCTCGGTCGCCACAAGGCCTTTCACGTCACGCCCGCCGAGTTAGAGGACGCCCTCGATCAGGGAATGACCTTTGACGGCAGTGCCATCGACGGCTTCTCGCGCACCACGGAGTCCGACCTTTTAGCCCGGCCCGACCTCACGACGTTCCAACTACTGCCCTGGTACGAGCCGGGCGAGGGTGTGGCTCGAGTGTTCTGCGACATCGTCAACATTGACGGGACCGCCTTTGACGGCTGCCCGCGCCAGCAGTTGCGCCGCGTTCTCGACAACGCGAGGGCCCAGGGGTACACCTTCTTCGTGGCCCCGGAGATGGAGTACTTCTACTTCAACGACCTCGACCCGACCATGGGGCCGGTGCCCATTGACCGGGGCAGCTACTTCGACCTGTCGCCGGACGACACCGCCAGCCAACTGCGCCGCCACACCGTCATCACGTTAGAGGAGATGGGCATTGGCGTAGAACACGCCCAGCACGAGGACGCCCCCGGACAGCACGAGATCGATCTGCGCTACACCGACGCGTTAACCATGGCCGACACCGTGATGTCGCTGCGCCACGTGGTGAAAGAACTGGCCCGTCAGTACGGCGTCGCGGCGAGTTTCATGCCCAAGCCCTTGATCGGCGTGCAAGGTTCCGGCATGCATACGCACCTCTCGCTCTGGCGAGACGACAAAAACGCCTTCATCGGCGAGCACACGTACGGACTGAGCGACTTGGCCGCGAAATTCATCGCCGGACTGGTCAAGCACGCGCCCGAGATCACCGCCATCACGAACCAGTGGGTGAACTCCTACAAGCGCCTCGTGCCCGGCTCAGAAGCGCCCGTTGGCGCGGAGTGGGCCCGTTACGACGCGGGGGCTCTGGTACGTGTTCCCTCGGTCAAGCCCGGTCGCATCGACTCGACCAGAATCGAGTACCGCTCTCCGGACTCCGCCGCGAACCCGTACCTGGCCTTCGCCGTCATTCTGGCCGCGGGGCTGCGCGGGGTCATGGGCAACTACGAACTTCCCAAAGAGGGGAAACGGATGGCCGCGCTGCCCCAGTCGCTCGCCGAATCCCTCAACCTGATGGAGAAGTCCACGTTGATGCAGGAGACTCTGGGCAGCCACTTGGTCGAGTGGTTTCTTCGCAATAAGCGAGCCGAGTGGGATGCCTACCGTGGTCAGGTCACCCCGTTCGAGCTAGAGAGCTACCTTCCCCTGCTGTGAGCATTGACGTCGTTCTCTGTGTGCCCTCCTGCGAAGGGCCGGTGCGCAAAGCGTTCGACGTCACCGGGGTCACCCCGGCCATCGCCGCCTCGGCCCGACTGAACGAGATCGCCGCCCTTGAGCCGACCGATGGATTCTCCGGCGCCGTGATTAACGCGGCGGCTCTGCCCTTCAGCGACGCCATGAGCCTCTGTCGCCAACTCCGTCAACGCGAACGGGGAGTCGGTCCCATCATCTTGCTGCTCGATCACTACCAACTCGATGACCTCACCTTTCGCGAGGACCTCTTCGACGATTTCGTGGTCGGTCCGTACGACGTCAGTGAACTAGCGACGCGGCTGCGCCATCGACTGAGGCGGGCCGGCAACGACAGCGTGGCCCCGCGCATCGAACACGGCGAACTCTCGATGAACTTAGAGACCTACCAGGCCTCCATTGCCGGTCGAGTCATGGATCTCACGTACATGGAGTACGAGTTGCTGCGCTTCCTCGCTACCAATCCCAACCGGGTCTTCACCCGCGCCACCCTGCTCTCACGCGTATGGGGGTACGAGTACTACGGAGGCGCCCGCACGGTCGACGTGCACGTTCGACGACTTCGAGCGAAGTTAGGCGAGGAGTACGCGCACCTGATCCAAACGGTGCGCTCGGTCGGTTACAAGTTCGGCACCCAGGCCGAGTCCAACGACTAGCTCGGCGACTATTTCGCGGGCAGGTAGGCCCAGAGCTCCACTTCGGCCTGGGCCTCGCGGGGAAGATCGGCCACGGCGACGGTGCTTCTCGTCGGCAGTGGCTCGCTGAAGGCGCCCAGCCACACGTCGTTACAGGCCGCGAACTCGTTCATGTCCTCTATAAATATTGTCGCCTTGACGACGTCGGCCAAGGTGGCTCCCGCCTCGGCCAGAACCGACGTCGCGTTGAGAAGGGCCTGTCGCAACTCGGGCGCGGCCCCGCCCTTCACGAGTTCTCCGGTCTCGGGGAGAAGTCCGAGCTGCCCGGACACGATGACGAAATCGCCCGCGCGACGCCACGGGGAGTAGAAGCGAGGCGGAGTCACCGGCTCAGCTAAATGAGTTGCCGCAACCGCAGGTCCGCGTCGCGTTGGGGTTCGTGATGTGAAAACCCGCCCCCTGCAGCGCGTCGGTGAAGTCCAGCGTCGAGCCGTTCAGTAGTTCCGCACTCGCGGGGTCGACTACGACTTTGACGTCGCCGAAGGAGTTGACGACGTCGTCGTCGGCCCACTCAGAGTCGAAGTACATGTCGTAGTTAAAGCCCGAGCATCCGCCTGACTTGACCGCCACGCGCAGCGCTAAAGGCTCGTCGGCGCCAGCGGCCGCGATAAGTTCAGCGACCTTGGTCACCGCGCCCGCGGTCAGCGTGATGGGTTCGGTGACCTTCGCGGTCAGGTTCACGTTGGTAGTGGTCATCTCGAGGCAGCTCCTTCTGGAATCCTTGCTTCCATGGTAGCGAAGGATCTCCTAAATGAACACCCTGGCCGGCACGCGATCTAGAGGCGAAGTTCGCTAAATCCCTCGTCAGATGGGATTCGTACGAAGAGGACTCCGTCGCGATCGACGATCGTGGGCTCGACGCAGGCGATCGTCTCGAGTGATCGGGCGTAGTTCAACACCTCCTCGGTCCGCATGAAGCCAGAGACGGCCTGCAGGTTGCGAATGGTGGGCGCGATCATCTCGAACTCGCCGCGCTCGTACGCGGCGAGCGCGTCCACTGGTCGCACCCACTGGTCAGCGACCGTCTCGCCCGCGTCGTGGGTGGCCACCTGATCACTGGGCGCGAGCACCACGAAGAAGCGAGTGTCGTATCGCCGCGGAGCTCCGACCGGCGTTATCCAGTGAGCAATGTACTCAAGTCGTCGAAGATCCAAGAGGAGTCCCTCGCTCCTCATCATGGCGGGAAAGTCCCACTCGTGGGCGTTGAGGGCCCGGCGATGGCTGGCCATCCTCCTCACGTCGTCGGGGCGAGAGAAGGTTGCGACGGTGCCGTTCTCGTCGCAGGCGATCAACAGCCCGGCCTCTTCGAAGAGTTCACGTAAGCAGGCCACGTAAAAGGCGAGTCCGCCGCGCTCAACGCCCAGGCGTCGCGAGGCGTCGCCATCACTGAGGCCGTACACCAGAGCAACCGACTCGCCGTCAGCGACGTCGAGTGCTCCGCCCGGAAAGACGTAGGCGCCGCCGACGAAATCGCTTCTTAAATTTCTGCGGAGCATAAGAATCTCGTAACCATTTGGTCGGTCACGGATCGTCATCACGGTCGACGCGGGCCGTGGAATCAACGTTTCGACCATGGACGTCAACTTACCGAGTCGGTGCCCTCCGTGGTTCACTCACTTCTCGTCCACTAAGTTTGTTGGTCGAACCGATAAAGGAGCACCGTGCCCAAAAGCTCGAGACCACAGCGGCGCCCCGCGCCCTCAAAGGCGCCGAGTAGACCCCCCGCTAGGGGCGGCCGGCCGGCCGGGCTCTTCACGTGGATCGCCGTCGGACTCGTCGTTGTCGTCGTGGCAGCCCTGGTCATCATCAAAGTCGCGGGCAGTGGAAGCCCGAAGACGCCCGCGGCGTCGTCCTTTCAACCCGTGAACCCTGCGGTCATGACCGAACTCACCACGATCCCCGCGTCGGTCTTCAACACGGTGGGCGTCACGTCGCCCATCGCCGGCGTTGACCCGCCTCAGGCCGTCGCGAAGCAGCCAGCCCTCGTGGCGACCAACTCCGCGGGTGCCACCGTTCCAGAAGTCCTCTATATGGGAGCGGAGTACTGCCCCTACTGCGCTGCCCAACGCTGGCCGACGATCATCGCGCTCAGCCGCTTTGGCACCTGGAGCGGGCTCGGCAATATGTCGAGTTACTCCGGCGACGTCTATCCCAACACGCCCACCTTTACCTTCATAAAGGCCAAGTACAAGTCGAAGTATCTGGCCTTTAAGAGCGTGGAGGAGTACACCAACTACCTCGACAAGGCGGGCACTTACTACGCCAAGCTGCAGAAGCCCACGTCGGCCGAACTGGCCCTGATCGCCAAGTACGACCAGCCCAAGTACATCAAGGGGCTGACGGCCGCAGAGGCCGAGTCGATCCCCTTCGTTGACTACGGGAACCAGTACCTCGTGGCCGGCGCCAGTTACTCGCCGTCCACTCTCACCGGGTCGTCGCGCAACGAGATCGCCGGAGCTCTGAGCAACGCCTCGAGCCCCATCACCGACGCCATCATCACGTCAGCCAACTACCAGACCGCGGCCCTTTGCCAGCTGACCAAAGATCAGCCGGGCGACGTGTGCACGAGTTCGGGCGTGCAGGCGGCAGCAAAGGCGATGGGCATTAAGTGAGCGAGTCGGAACTTCGCGTTCCGCGTTGGGCGGTCGCGACGACATTTCTACTGAGCCTGATCGGCTTGGCTCTCTCGACGTACCTCACCATCACGCACTTCGAGCCGCAAGCGCTGGTGTGCACGGACAGCGGCTTCATAAACTGCGCCAAGGTCACCACGTCGGCACAGTCGGAGATCCTTGGTATTCCCGTCGCCATCTTGGGGCTGGGTAACTACGTGGTGATGACCATCCTGAACTCGCCCTGGGCCTGGCGTTCTAAGCATCGCTGGGTTCACGAGGCGCGATTCATTCTGGCCATTGTGGCGATGTGCTTCGTAATGTGGCTCGTCTACGCCGAGTTGATCATCATCAACAACATCTGCCTGTACTGCACCGGGGTCCACATCACGACCTTCGCCCTGCTCATCGTGCTGACGTTGGTCAGTCCGGCCCAACTGGGCTGGACCCGCTCACGCGCGAGTTAACGCCCGCCGCTCGAACTCATTAAGGCCACCCCAGATCCCGTAGGACTCGTGTCGTTCGATCGCGGCGCGCAGGCACTCCTCGCGCACGAGACAGCCGGCGCAGATTCGCTTCGCCAACTGCTCGCGCTCTAGGCGATCCTCTTTGCGCTCGGCGCTGTCGGCAGAGTAAAAAAGTGCGCCCTCGCTGCCTCGACAGGCGGCGGAACTCGACCAGTCCAACGACGCAGCCGCCATGCCACACTCCCCCGTCCATGCCCCGACTCGCAGACTAACCACGGAACGACCATCAATACAAGAGAAGATTTATACCGCCGAAACGCCCTCCCAATCTTCGCGAATCTCCCCTCCGCTACGCTGACTCTCGTGGCTACCGTCCTACTCGTCAGTGACCTGGCGTCACTTCGCCGCGAGCTCGAAACGATGCTCGCCGGTCCCGACCTCTACATCGAAGAGGCCTCCAGCGGCGCCGAAGCCGTCGCCCGGGTGACCCGCGGCGAGATCGACCTCGTGGTCGTTGATCTCCAGGTGGGCGCCATGGGTGGTATGGCCATCACCATGGAACTTCGAAACCTGGAGTCCTACGGCGGAGCGGACTCGGTCGCTGTTCTCATGCTGCTCGATCGTCGACCCGATGTCTTTCTCGCGCGCCGGGCCGGCGCCGATGGATTCGTGGTCAAGCCCCTCGACCCCCAGCGGTTACGCAGCGCGGTTCGCGCACTCTTGCGGGGCGAGAGTTACGAGGATGAGTCGTTGCGACCGGCAACCGTCCGCGTTGGCAGTACCGACCATGAATGAGTGACGCGAAGCCTCCCCCAACAGGCCTCGCGCGGTTCCGCGCCCGACTAACGGGACACGAAAGCGCTCGGCGACCTGTCTCACCCGAAGCGGCGGCGATACACGCCCGAGTGGATCAGTTGAGCGAGCTGGAGCTTCGTGACGTCATGACCCCGCGGGTCGACGTAACTTTCCTCACGCTGCCGGTCACTCCCGAAGCGACCGCCGAAGCCGTTCGCGACACCGGTCACTCTTGTTTTCCCGTTGTCAGTGAGGACCTTGACGACGTGGTGGGAGTGCTCTACGTAAACGACCTCTTTCGTAGCTCCACTCTGAAGCGAGCGCTCGGAGTGTCACTTCCCACCGCGGAGGAGATCACTCGAAAGATCCGCCGCCCGCTCATGTTGCCCGAGACGTTCGACCTTTTAGAGAGCCTGGGCGAGATGAAGAAGCAGCACCGAACCTTCGCCTTGGTGCTCGACGAGCACGGTGGCGTGGCGGGCGTGGTGTCGATTCGCGACATCTTGGAACAGCTCGTCGGCGATCTCAACGACGAGTTCGACGAGGAGGATGAACCGACCATCGTGCGCATCCGCGAGGATCGTTGGCTCGTGGATGGCCAGACCCATGTCGACCGCGTGGAAGAGGTACTGGGACTTGAGATACCCGAAGGCGAGTACGTGACGATCGCCGGCTTCGTCCTCGACCTGGCCGGTGAAATACCTGCCGCGGGGACAACGTTTACGTTCGGGGATTGGACGTTTCGCGTGCAGTCGGTGGAGAAGCGGCGCATCAGCGAACTGGTGATCGAGTTTCATCCTCCACCCGAACCGGTGATCGCCGCCTCGATCTAGCCTTTGGAGACTCCTTCGCCCAACGACTAGGATTGGCGGGCTGCGAGGGAACTCGCCGCGGGCTGTAGCGCAGCTTGGTAGCGCGCTGCGTTCGGGACGCAGAGGTCCCGGGTTCAAATCCCGGCAGCCCGACCACCCGGTAGTGCAAGGTGAATGAAGTACGGGCCCCCATCGTCTAGCGGCCTAGGACACCACCCTTTCAAGGTGGCGGCACGGGTTCGAATCCCGTTGGGGGTGCTCATTGACCTGAAAAGACACTTTCTTGAAATCGGTTTACCGCTCAAAGTGGCCAAATTTGAAGAGATTATGCCTGCTATATGCCCGTAGAGCGCCCAAAATCGCTCCAAGAGCCTGTGGAAAGAGCCGGACCCACGTAAAATCTGCTCTCTAACAGAGTCGTCACGCCAGCGATGTCGGGTGGTGTCCTCCTTTAACGAGCTCGTCGCCATACGGGGCTGTTACCGACGAGCCGTACGATGTAGCCATGATGTGGCAGGAGAATTCCATCGGTGAACTGGCAGAAGAAATAGCCGATTACCTCGCTAAGGGAGATTCCAGTGCGGCCACCAGGCTGGCGTTTCGCTTTCTAGAGCGATATGACAAATCCGGCTGGGAGACTCGCCGACGTATTACGGCCGATGCGCCATTGACTACCGGCAGTGATCGTTACGACGCGCTCCTTGCTGGAATCGTTGAATTTGCGTGCGCCTCACATGGCGTGGTTGCCCCACTGTGGGTGAATGATGAATCGTTCTTTCTCAACCGGTGGTGGTTTGTATCGGGAATAGCGTCTCTTCACGCCGACGCTTTGGTGCATAGTCCAATTTCCCTCGCCCGCAGGGGAGTCTTCGTAACACAAGGCGCATTGGAATACGCATAGTGGCACTTCTTGGTCGGCGAGAACTACTCGAAGCTCTTGCAGAACTAGACGAAGAGTTGAAGCTCCTCAACGTACGAGGCGAAGTGTTCATCGTCGGTGGAGCGGCGATGGCAATTGCCTACGACCCGCGCAGAGCGACGGCCGATGTTGACGCGGTCTTCGTCCCGTCAAGCGAAGTGAGGATAGCTGCCTCTCGCGTAGCCAACCGACTCCATCTCGAACCAGAGTGGTTAAACGACGGTGCGAAAGCGTTCCTCCCAGGAGAGGACGAGAACCGAATTGGAGTTTACGAGGGCCGAAACCTCAGCGTGGCGGCGGCGTCACCTTCATAACCACGCCCACAGCCTACGAACCTCCAGTGGCGTTGTTCGCACATTCCAGTCTTACGATCACCAACTTGTGCGTTACGGATACCACTTCAGCAAGAATTTTCTCGGAGTTTCGGTTGCACATATGGTGGGCGAGGAGAACGTAACGACAGCGGCGGTCGTCCTCTTCGCGACGATGTTCCCTTTGACGATGCGACCGCTGACTGTCATCGGAAGTGTAAAAGTCTGATTGGGACTCTGGTCAGTGTTCACTTCCGCGTTGCCAGAGAAAGAAAACGTACCGACGGTGGAGACGGGGAGCGTCGGTATGGTGATGGTCACAACGGTGATTGAAGTCATGGTGTTCGGATTCTCACTCACGAGTGAAGTGGATGCGGTGCAGTCCACTGCAGAGTGCTTCTGGCCTCCAACAATCTTTCTTCCGTTGTCGGCCACGGTCAAGGAAACGGTGGAATAACCAGCGCTCGCGCCGTTCGCCTCCATGCCGTACACCCCGTCGTGGATCGCTGAACCCGACGTGCCAGCCGACGCGGATATCACGCTCATCGTTGACAACATTGCCATTAGGCACACTGTGACTAATGCGGATCGGGCTCGCATGGTGCGGAGCGTAGCATCGCTCCACATTTGATGCCTGAACCTTGATTGACCCCGGCGACGAACTTTCGGTCACAAGGAGCGCTAAATAGCTCCGCCCCTGAGCGTGAATCCTCGGTCCTGATCACCAATGGGAGTAACCGCGGTGCTCCCTCAACGAGGTCACCTGGACCCCATCGGAGCCATTCATCTACAGAAGTTTGAACTGCACAACCCGCGTCGGGTGCCATGGTTGACTCAGTCACCACCGCAACCGTAGCCATAAGGGATGCCTCGGCCACCCGAGCGTCACGTGGGGCCGAGCTTGACCACACCTTCGGAGGAAGGCCAACTCGACTACGGAAAGGGCCAAAAGACCCTGTTCAAGATTGCTGGCGCGTGCTTACGTGAGGTCATTGACCCTGAGTAAATACCGGCCAATCACGTCTGCGAGGTTGCACTATGAAACTGACATCGTTGTTGAACAGACGAACCGCCTCACTGGCCAGTGTGGCGATCGTGCTCACCGTAGCCACCTTGACCGCACCGTGGGCAGCGGAATCGTCAATCGCCGCGGCGTCGAGTCCTCGCTGCTCCGCCACCAACACCTTCGTCTGGGCAGCGTTCGACGGCTCGGGCACCGCCGGCACCACTTATTACGTTTTGGAGTTCAGCAATATCGGGTCGAACACCTGCACTCTCAACGGCCTCGCCAACGTATGGGCTGTGAACAGGGCCCTGGTTCAACTGGGCAAGCCGGCAACACGCCAAGGCTCCGCGAGTGCGGTGACGCTCGCACCCGACGGAACCGCCCACGCCGTTCTCGGTGTGACCGACACCGGAGCCCTCTGCCCGGGTCAGGCGCTGCGGGCCACGGGGCTCCGGGTGATACCGCCGGGTCAGTCGCTGACCACTGCTGTGGGCGAAAAGGACGCTATCGAGTACTTCCCCGTCGTGGTCTGCGCCCACCAGTCATCGATGCACGTAGGGCCAGTCCGCCCGGGAACCGGAATCCCTCTGCACACGACCTCATAGTCGCCTCGCGGGTTGTTTGGCGATGACGGGGTCAAAAGCGCTGCTTTGAACAAACGGATCGATTGCCCCGCGCGAAACGCGCGTTGGCGACCAAAAATGAGTCGGCGTATGTTAGTTCCATAGGTCTTTTCGTCATGAGGTGGAAGTCGTGACCTTGCTTAAACCGCCTCGCGCCGAGGAGACACTCCGCGAGGAACCCTGATGCGCGAGGCACGCCGACCGCGACGACGAAGATGGGAAATTAGCTTGGTTGCCTTCGCGCTGGCGCTTGGACTGAGCGCTGTTGGATACGGTATTTCTTCTCGCACGCCTACTCCTCGAAGCCGCAGTACCTCAACTTCCAACGGCGCAAGTTCAAACTCTTCGAAGAAGGCACTCGCTCCGACTCACTCGCCCGACCTCATTCTTCCCACGACGCTCGCGGCGGAACGCAACGGCGACATTCTCATCCTCGATAGCTCTCGCGATCAGATACTGCGACTGACTCCTGGAGGGTCGCTGTCGGTGTTTGCAGGCAGTGGACGACAGGGATTTTCGGGAGACGGTGGTCCGGCCGTCGACGCTGCACTTGATTTCTCGTACTTTTCTGAAGCAGGAATTGCGGTTGACCGCGATGGCACCGTCTACTTCCTCGACGACGGTAACTGCCGGATCCGAGCAGTCGACGCGAAGGGAGTAATTCGGACAGTCGTGAAGGTTCCGCTCGTCCACGACCAACCCAGCGGGACGAGTTGCCCGATGAACAGCATCGCCCTCTCGCCTTCGGGTGCTTTGTATGTCTCGACGTACCGTGACGTCGAACGAGTGACGCCGATCGGCTCACTCGCTTGGGTCGCCGGGGTTCAGGGCACGATCATTAACGAGTCAACGAAATTAACCCCTACGACGGTAGTGATGAATCCCGAAAGCATCGCCTTCGATGGCCGAGGTGATCTCGACATCTGGAGCGACGGGCCCAAGGCGGTGTATCAGCTCAGCCCATCGGGCACGATCACCAATGTCGGCGTTGAGTACGCGACGCAATTAACGACCGCTCCGAACGGAGACGTGTTCGCAGGAACGCACGGTGGCGAAATCGAGCTCATCAAGCCCGGAGGAGTACACGCCGAGCCGTATTTCAACGTTGACCCGCAGAAAGTCGCCGGGCTGAACTGGGGATTCTCCGGCTTTCAGGAGGGTGGCATCGCGGTGACGCCCTCGGGCGTGATTTACGTTGACAATGCGGCGGGCAACGGGTATGGCCTCGCGTCGGTGCTGGTGCGCATCGCCACCAATGGCAGAGCCGAGGTGGTACCTATTCGCACTCCGCTCGATCGAACGCTTCCGGGAATAAAGGCCCTGGGCTTCCCCGTCTCGCTCTACCCCGCGCCGCGCAAGTCTGCAACGTCCACCCTCCCCGCGTGTCCGAACAGCGCCGGACTCCAACCGTTCACCATCGCTGCAATCAACGCCGCGAAGACGATCGTCGTGCACTATCAGAGTTCGCAGTTCGCGAGTGATCTCGCCGTGACGGACCGTTCGTGGTGGGCAGGAGCCTTTTCGGCATTCCAGGGTGCCGATCTCGGCATCCACTCAGTGACGGCCGAGAAGCCCACCGATGAGAGTGCCGAGGCGAAGGCGATCGCTTCGGCGTGTGGCGAGTCTCTTGTTCGAGATTCGGTCGTGGTCTCGATTGGGAGATCGGGTTATTCCGACGCCACCGGAGTGGTGTACCTCCTCGATCGCGATGGTCGTCCTCTGGTTTATTACGCGAGGATCGCCAATAACGACCAGCAATGTCAGTCTGAAGTAGGAGACTTCTTGACCAGTGGGTACTCGCCGTCCGCGTTTTCCATCCCACCAAGTCCCGTTGCGCGGCTAGCGAAGGCAACTTGGCGCCATCGCCCTCGATTCAACGACCTCTTAGGGCGGCCACGGATGAAATGATTGATCGCATGCACTCCGTTGGACTCGTGTTCGCCATCGGTTGGGCGGCATTTTGGATCGGTTGGATCGTGGCAGCGTTCTCGATGAAACGGGGCCGGGTCCAATGGTCCCGTGAGTTCCGCGTTCGAGCCCTCATCGTCGTCTTGGCGATTCTCCTCTCCCGGACCGGAGCCTTCCGGGGAGGAGAGTCCCATTCGAGTCCGTTGCGTGCTGGCATCGGACTCTTTCTCTTCGCACTCGGGTTGGGGTTCGCGATTTGGGCGCGACTACACATTGGGAGAAACTGGGGTACCCCGATGTCTCAGAAAGACGATCCGGAACTTGTCACCAGCGGTCCCTACCGCTTAGTTCGCCATCCCATTTACTCCGGCATTCTCCTCGGGGGTATCGGCACCGCGGTGGCGCTGAACTGGCTATGGCTGAGCGCAGTCTTGCTGGCGGGAATCTATTTTCTTTATAGCGCGCTCAACGAGGAGCGATACATGACCGAGCGTTTTCCCCAGACGTATCCGGCGTACAAACACTCCAGCAAGATGCTCATTCCTTTTATTTTCTGAGCGAATCTCGTCGATGGGCTCTGAGCCACCGCGCCACTCACGCCTTGCCACGGATTCGGAGTTCGCGAGCCGCCCTGAATGCGTTAAGAGACTGCTTTGGCGCTAAATGGCTCGGACTGCGTGCACGTGGGAAGACTGGTGATCCTATGGGTGTCAGTGACTTCGCCCGTGAATCGATCGTCCTTGAATTTCCCCTCAATGCGAAGAGAGTCCGAAACGGTCGACGAGGTTCGCTCCGTCGCCCCCGAAAAGCTTCCCTCGTGAATGGACAAGTTCCCGAAGTCAAAGTCCGGCGCAACGGACCCGGCGCCCGGGCCACACGTTGCTTCGAATGCAACAACAAGTTTAGAGACCTCGCTGCCGTTGTCGATGACCTCAAAATGCATGGGGTAGCCAGGACCGGTCTCGCCCGTGTACTTCGCGTCCGCAGGCTTAGAGCTCGAAGCGAGTGCCATCGTCGAGGTGAGCATCGATCCCGCGACGAGTACCCCGGCGAGCATCACGTGGCGAGCGTGCACGGGGTCTCCCTTTCTGGGTGAGTCGCCCTCGGTCGGTGCGACGATAGCCCCGCAGATTGGGTTATCCATCGAGGCGTACCTCGCCCGATACTAGGAGAAGGAACGAAACAAGGTCAACCGTCGAGGAGAAGCGTTTACGTCTTCACCGAGATGCGTGCGAATAAGGCCGATTCGCCTAGGAGATGATCACGGTGCGATCGAGCGCTCGGTTTAGAGCTGACATCGAAACGCCCATGCCGTGTTCGTGAATGTCGATGACGCGGTACCCCATTCGGAGGAACTGCGCCTGGAGGAAGTCCCCCACGGACTCCGCGCGCTCTTGGCTGAGTCCCTTGTTAAATGCGGCAGGTCCGATGTCGTCGGTGTAGCCCAACAGGGTCAGCGAGCGAATCCGCATCGCGGCGACTTCGCGGGCGAAGGAGCGAAGAACGTCTTTCTCGTGAGCGGTCAAGGAGCTTGAGGCAAAAGCGAAATACGTCTTCAGGGCGACGCGCTGAACGGACAGCATCGTCGGCTTAGACGCGCTCGGGCTGGAGGTTCCCGACGCGGTAATGGCAACGACGTTGAAGGTGTAGGACACGCCATCCTCGAGCCCGCTCAGCGTGCAGGTCGTCGCGCCCGTGGTTGAGCAGTGCGCGCTCGAGCCCGTGACCGTCACGTCATAGCCAATGATCTTGCCGCCACCGGTGGTCGGGGGAGCCCACGTCACAACGGCATCGCCGTTTTGGCCGGTCACCGCAACATCGAGCGGCGCGTCAGGAGAGATGGCCTGCGGCTCATAACTCGCCACGCCGGGCGACGAGTCACCGATGCGATTTATGGCGACAACGCTCAGCGTGTAGATCGTGCCCGGCGCCAGACCAGAGACGGCGCAGCTCGTGGCTCCGTTTGTCGAGCACGTGGCCCCGCCTGGCGCCGCGCTCACCAGGTAGCCCGTGATCGCCGCGCCACCGTCAGACGAGGGAACGACCCACGACACCACCGCGCCGCCAACGCTCGACGTCGCCGTCACGTTCAAGGGCGCCGAAGGAACTCCGGTGCGCACTGCTGCGTAGACCGCGACGCTTTGCTGGACCTGGGTCGCCGCGAGCACGTTGCCCGCGCCCGCTTGGTTGGCGTCGAGCACGCACGTGCCGACAGTCAGGAACGTCACCACCGAGGCGTTGAGGGAGCATACGGAGGTGCTGGAGGCGTCCACGCTGATCACCACGGTCAGCGAGGCGCTCGACGTTGCGACTGGCGTGTAGGTCGAACCGGTCGTGGCGTGAAGAGGCGCACTCGTGGTGAACTCCACGCTTTGATTCTCCGAGAAGGTCACCGTCGTCGACGATGAACTGGCCAACAGGTAGTCGGGGTCACTCGCCTTCGTGGCGGTGACCAGGCATGTTCCCGCGCCCGCCGCGTGTACGACCCCCGGTGTGGGCTGAGTGCAAGTGGCGGTGCCATTCGCGACGACGTAGGTCACCGCGCCGGTGCCCGCGCCGCCTGACGTAGTGAGGGTGAGGTCGTGACCGATGGTACCCACCACCGACGTGACACTCAAGGTCGGTTGAGCCGTGGGGCTGACCACGAAAGTGTGCGTCGAACTCGACGACGAGAGGAAGTTGCCATCCCCCGAGTAGAACGCTTGGAGTGAGTCGGTCCCTCCCGGCACCACGGTCGTGAGACACTGGGCGCTTGCGGACACGATGTCGACGTTTCCGCAGGTACCGATGGTCGTTCCATCGCTCTCGAAATTCACGCTGCCCGTCGCGCCCGCGGTGACCGTGGCGGTGAGGGTGACCGACGTCCCGTAGCTCGAGGACGTGGGGCTCGCCCCCAGTGTGGTCGAGGAGGGCGCGAGATTCACCGTGAATGCCGTCGGCGACGAGCTCACGGGGTTGTAGTTGGCGCCACCCGCCATGGTCGCGGTAAGCGAGCACGATCCCGCCGAGGTGTAACTGAGGATGGATCCGCTTACGACGCAGTTAGCGGCATTGGCGCTGGGGCTCACCGTATAGGTCACCGCGCCGCCGGACGATCCCCCTGAAGTGGCGAGGGTGACGTCGTTGGAGGGACTCTCCGCGAACGTGGTGGAGACCGTGGTTATCGACAAGGCGCTTTGGTTAGCGGCGGCGACCACGAACGCCTCGGTACTGCTCACCGAGGACGCGTACGTCGAGTTTCCCGAGTAGTACGCCTGCAGCGAGTTCGAGCCCCCGGGCAGGGCCGACGTCACGCACTGGGCGCTCCCGGACACCACCGTGACCGCCCCGCACGTGCCAATGGTGGCACCATCGCTCTCGAAATTCACGCTGCCCGTCGCACCCGTGGTGACGGTGGCGGTGAGGGTGACTGACGCGCCGTAACTCGAGGACGTGGGACTCGCCCCCAGCGACACGGATGAGGGGCTCCCGGAGACGACGGGAATGAGCGGTGAGGAACGCAGACTGTACTCGGAGTACACGTTGACCGACTGAATCGAGATGTAGTAGGTGGTCCCATTGGTCAGACCACTCAGTTCGCAGCTCAGCGTGGTGGTCGTGCACGTTGTCTTCTGCGAACCGCCCACCGGGGCGGTAAAGGCGGTCACGGTGTAGCTGGCGATCGCGGCGCCGTTGTCGTTAGGCGCGAGCCAACTGACGGTCACGTTTCCGCTACCCGCCACGTAGGAGGTGGTGGCGTTCGCCGTGGCGTCGGGGGCGGTGTAGGGCGTGCCGACTTCGCTGTTGGACGCGGCCCCCGGCCCCGAGGCGCTCGTCGCGCGAAGTTCGACGGTGTAGCTGGTCCCGTTCGTGAGGCCGGAGATAGTGATCGGCGACGTGCTCGACAGCGCGCTCTGCCAGGTGACCCCGCCGTCGGTCGAGTACTGATAGCCCGTTATGGGATCGTTCGCGTCGAACGTGCCGGCGCTGTAGGGCACCGAGAGATACGAGTTGCCGGCGCCGAGCGTCGAGATGGTGGGCGCGCCCGGGAGCGCCACCGGCTCAGCGGACACACGGGGACTCGACGTCGGACCGGTGCCAGCCACGTTGGTGGCCGACACGTCGAAGTAGTACGTCGTGTCGTTCGAGAGGCCCGAGATCGTACAACTCAGCGTCGCGCTGGTACACGAGGCGAGGGCGCTGCCGCCCGTGGGGGCAGCGTAGGCCGAGGCGCTGTAGCCAAGAATTGATGCACCACCGTTGTCGGTGGGCACATTCCAGGAAACTTGCGCCGAGGTTGCTCCGCCACTGGCGACCACCTGCGTCGGCGCTCCGGGCAAGGTGCGCGGCGTGCTGGAGGAAGAGGCCGACGCGTCACTATCGCCGACGCCATTGTCGGCGCGCAACATCACGTTGTACAGGGTGCCGTTGGTGAGCGAGGAGATAGTGAAGGGGTCCGCCAAGGTGCCCGCGTTGATCCAGGTCGTGCCGCCGTCGAGCGAGTAGTCGAGTTCCGAGAGGGCCGAGCCGCCGTCATTCGCGGATGAGTAGGGGGTATAGGCGACCTGGATCGTAGAGTCGCCGGGCGTGAGTGAGGTGATCGTGGGGGCATCGGGCACCGTCAACGTCTCCCCGACCACGTACACCGAAGGGGGGCCCGAACCGTCACTGTTCGTCGCGCGAAGTTCAACGCTGTAGGTCGTGCCGTTCGACAGACCGGTGATGGTGAGCGGTGACGAGGTGCCGGTGGCGGTCGTCCACGATCCAAAATTGTTCGTGCCCGCGCCGACGCTCGTGGCGAACTGATAACTAATGATCGGTGAGCCCCCGGTGTAACCGGGCACGAAGGCGACGCCCAGCGACGTCCCGTCGCCTCCTGGTGTGATGGACGTAATCGTCGGGGCGCCCGGCAGCGCACTGGGGGTCCCACTGGCCGGAGCGGACGCGAGGCCGTCACCTGCACCGCTGACGGCGCGAAGAAGAATCGAGTAGGTCGTTCCGTTCGTGAGTCCGCTGATGGTGAGAGGCGAGGAGGTGACCCCGCCCGACACCCACGTCGTACCCCCGTCCAAGGAGTACTGGTAGTCAAGGACCGGGAGTGAAGAACTCGCAGCCCCGAAGACGACCGAGAGCGAACCGTCGGACGGCGTGACGCTAGTAATCGTCGGGGCGCCCGGAGGCCCCGTGGGCGTGAGCGGAGCCGACGGGGATGAGAACGCCCCCTGCCCGACGGAGTTGACCGCCGCCACTTCGAACTCGTAGGGAGTGCCGTTGGTGAGCGAGCCCACCGTGCACGTGGTTGACGTACCGGTGCAGGACGACGCCGTTGTCCACGATGAATAGGGGCTCGTGGCGTACTGGACGACGTAATCGCTGATACTGGTGGCTCCCGAAGATGAGGGGGCGCTCCAGTACAGCGCGACACTCGCGTTGCCCGGCGAGCCGTTGACGTTGGTGGGCGCGCTCGGCGACCCCGAGGAGTACGAGATCACGACCGAACCGTTCGCGTTGTCGTCGGCGTAGTAGCTGTACTCCGAGCTCAGCCCACTCAGGCCCGCGGTCGAGTTCTCACCGGGATAGCCACCGAGGCCGAACCACTCGTCTGACGTGCCCGAACCAAACTCCACGAATCCCGCCGAACCACCCTGGGCGCCTCCACCGCCCCCCGCGCCACCGCCGCCGTCACACTGCTCGCCGGTGACCTGGTGGCAGGCCGTGTAGACCGACTCACCGTCCTCACCGGTAGTCGACGTCACGTCAGGTCGGGCCGTAAAGGTCGGCAGCGAGATCTGACCGAGCGTGGGAGGGAACTGACCACTGCCCCCCGAGCCCCCCGACCCGCCTCCCACGATGGTTCCAATGCTCGTCGGTGCCGTAGAGGTCCCGATCTCGACAACTGACGCCGCTCCGCCCGAACCGCCGTAGCCCGAGCATCCCGAAGGTCCCGGCGCCCCGCCCGCGCCGCCACCGTACCCTCCGAGGGGATTGGTGCCACCGACCGCGTCGTTGGGGTCGCCGGTCGGTTGATTCGCCCCGGCAGTGCACGTGTTCCAGTCCGGTGAGTCCGCGCCTCCTTGTCCCACGCCGATGGTGAGAACTTCGCCTGGGGTGACGCTGATAGTCCCCGTCACCACTCCTTGGTAGCCGCCCGGGGGTGCTGTTCCGGACGCGTCGCGTCCGCCTCGACCACCCTCGGCGCCCGTGACGGTCACGTTGAGCTCGTAGACGTTGGCGGGCACCGTCAGGGTCTCGGTGCTGCCGGTGTAGGAATACGTGTCGGTGACGGTGGTCCCCGTCGTCACCGTCGTCACCGCAGCCGCACTGGTCGGTAGAGCGTAGAGAGCGAGGGCCACGACAGAACTAACAAGCAAACCGCGCGCGACAGTATGCGAACGTCCCATGCGACCGCTCGATAACCGTCGCCTCATTGAAGAGGCACGTACGTTGCCCTTGACGACCTTCATACCCTCAAGACGCTAGATGAATCGACCGTATTCTTTAGGGATGCTCTTCGGCGCAGGCTTCGCGTCGCTGTTAATGAACGGTATTGCGAGGGCATCTTGACCCACCCCCCGGTCGCCAATGAAGTAGCCGGGAGATCCTCACAATTTCGCCCCAAGTGTCACTTGATCGGTGCTCCGCAATCTTGCTCAAATCACACGGTGGAGGCACTGAAGTGAGGTCCGTCCGCTCCTAGCCGCTCTTGTAGGGGCGATCGAATGACTTCTTCCGCCTGCTTTCTAATCTTTCCTTTCGTTCGCGGCGCTGCACCCCAGCGAATCCTCCGCGCTGGTGTTAGCGTGAACGCCGCGCGCGGGCGGTGGCGCTCGCATACGTACTCTCGAGAGAGGTGGGCATGCTCAAATCACTATCGCGGTCCCTTCTGTGGCGCGGGATACTCGCACTGATCGTGGGCGTCCTCGCCATCGCGTGGCCGGGAATCACGCTCGGCGTATTGGTCGCGCTCTTTGCGGTCCTATCGTTTGGCGGCGCCCTCATCCAAGGGGTTCGGGCATTCGAAAGCAGCCGCGCGGGCGCGGTTTTCGGTCACGCGGTGGTCGGACTGATCTACGTGGCAGCGGGCGTCGTAGCCATTGCGTGGCCCGGAATCACGCTCTACGTGCTCGTCGTCTGCATCGGAGTCTGGGCGTTGGCCGTAGGCATCTTCGAAATTGCTTTGGTCTTCTTCGCCGGCGAGAGCGCGTCGGAGCGATTGCTCTTCGCCCTAGGCGGCTTGTTGGCCAGCGTCTTTGGCATCATCCTCTTATCTCGACCCGACATCGGGGCGATCACCCTCGCCGAGCTCTTCGGGTTGTTTAGCCTCGTCTACGGTGTCAGCAACCTCGTCTTGTCAGCCCACGTGAAGGATGCCGGCGATTCGATCTCGTCGTTCTTCCGCTAACGATCACATGTGGGTCATGTTGGACCTTGCGGTAGAAGATTCGACGATGGGAGGGCCATGAGCGAATGGATCGATGATCGGTCGGTAGGTAGGACGAACGCGTCAGGCTCGGCGCTTTTCTCTCAAACCATGTCTCTGGTGGCGCTGACCGTCGGCGTCTTCACCCTGGCCGCGTACCTGGGGCGATCCCTTTCGCCCGATCTCGGCTTCTTCTTTTTCGTGCTGGCTCTGGTGACGCTCTTTGTCATGAGAGGCGCGGTGCGGCGATCGGAGTCCGAGGGCGTCGGATGGCTCTTCGTCTTCGGGGCCTTCATGGGTCTGTCCTCGTCCCCGACGCTGGCGTACTACGCCAACGTCGACCCCCAAGCGCTGTGGCACGCGGGAGGGGCGACCGCCCTGTTTATGCTGGCGATGGGCGCCGCCGGCTACACGACGCGACGTGACCTCTCGGGCGTGGCCCGCGCGCTCAGCGGGGCGTTACTGGTCCTGATTTTGTTCGGCCTCGTCCTCGCCTTTACGCAGATCCCCGCCGGCGCGACCGTCTACTCGATCGCGGGACTCGTCATCTTCGCCGGTCTGACCATGTCGGACTTCCAGCGACTGCGCCGAAACTCCGATATCGACTCCGCGCCGCTAATGGCGACGTCGATCTTCCTCGACCTGCTCAACGTCTTCACCCTCTTCCTCGGCCTCGGCAACCGCCGCCGCTAGGGCGGCGTTGCCTCACTGAGCCAAAGGTCCGACGCGCAGCGTCACCTCGCGCACGAGCGTGCCCACCGTGAGGCCAAGAACGCTCCCCGCGATGACGTCGCTCGGGTAGTGCACGCCGGCGTGCACGCGGCTGTAGCCGACCATCGCGGCTACCCCAAAAAGAGGTAGCGCGAGCCACGGAGTGTCCGAGGTCATGGCCGCGGCGAAGCTGAAGGCCGACGCGGTGTGGCCTGAGGGAAATGAGCTTGACGACGGCATGGCCACGCCGCGAGCGTCGTCGTGGCTCTGCGGTCGCTCTCGGCGAGTGAGTCCCTTCACCGCTAGGTTCGCGGTCGCCGAGGCGACCCCGAGCGCCAGCAACGCGCGCAACGCCGCGCGCCGTCCTCGACGACCGCCGAACAGCGCGACCATGGCGGCCACGGCTATCCATAGCCAGCCGTCGTTGGCGGCGTTGGAGAGCCTCGAGATCGGACCATCCAGAGTGGGCGTCTCGGTGGACGCCACGGCGTTAGTGACGGCGCGATCGAGGGACGCGATCTCCCGTCCGACCCGACGCCACCAGCTGCGCCCGGAACCGCCGCCCTTGACGTCCTCATCACTTTGAGTACTCATGTCGCTCCTCGACCACTCCAAGTATCGGGCACGATACCGCTCGGGTGACCCCACAGCACGCGCCACAGCCCGACCACCGTTGACGCCGACAGTGGCGCGCGCAGAAATGCGGGCGAGGCCCCGATCTCTCCCGGCGCGATACGGACCCGCAGCGCTGCGCGACGACACGAGAATCGCAGCGGCGACGTGAGGGTGCGCGCTTCGCCGTCTAACCCGACGTTCAGCGTCGTCGGCCCCGTCACTTCGATCGCCCTCGCCGACCACTGTCGCCAGCCGTGGTAGCGCTCGGGGTGGCCCGCGATCTCGAGGGCCACCAGATTGTTGACGTCGCCTGGATGCTCGAGCGTGAGCGTGGCCGCACCGAGCTGGCCTCCATCCAGCGTGGGACGCGACCCGAATCCACTCAAACTCGCGAGGCGATACGGGTTGTTGGACACAAGTACGAGTTGGGCGCCCATGAGCGGGCCGAAGGGGCTCGCGACCTCGAACCCGAATGGATGAGCTCCCGGTCCCACGAGGTCCGGGAGCATGCGGGCGATGGTCTCACGCTTGGCGTTGCGATAGGCGTCGGACTGGATGATCTCCGCGTATAGCCCGAGCGAGACGTTGTTGACGAAGACGACACCGTTGACGTCGCCGAGGTCGATGACGGACTCACGAGCCGGGCCAAAGGCGTCGAGCGCGCGAGCGGGGTCATCGCGATTGATCCCCAGGTCGAGCGCGAAATGGTTTCGCGTTCCCGAGGGCACGCAGACGAACGGTACGCCGTGGGACGAAGCGACCGCGGCGACTACGGCCTGGGAACCGTCGCCGCCCGCCATACCAAGGGCGTCGGCTCCTCGACTCACGGCAGCCTCGGCGAGCTGTCGTAAGTCGTCGCCCGGCTCGAGGAGGACCACCTCCACGTGGCGACGGCGGGCCTCGTTAACGAGGTCATAGCGCGTCGCCTTGCCGCCACCCGACTTCGGATTGATGATGAGAACGCCGTGGTTCGTGGCGGGAACGGGCGACCACTTGCGCTCCAGGACTTGTCGGACTTCCCAGCGCAGAGCCAGCGTGCCCAGAGCCCAGGCCAGGGCGATGCCGACCAGCGCCGCGGCAATAACGGCGGCGCTCGGACCCTGCGCCACGAGGATGGCGATGGACCCTCCCAGCAGGACGACAGTCACCGGCACCGTCACGGCGCGGTGGCGCCGATTCGTCGTCGCCAACCACGAAGTGGAGATGCCCAACGCCGCCGTCACGACCACACCGAGCGCGTAGAGCAGGTTCTGCGCCGTCGCGACAACGGATCCCACCAGCGTTGCCGCGCTCACGAAGAGCGCGGCTCCCGCGGCCAGGCGCGCGCCGGGCGGCGATCGGTGAGACTCGTGAGCCGCTTGATCGTCCTCGTCGACAGCGCCTGACGTCTCGCCCACGGACTCTCCCTTACCGCCCACCGTCAACGCCAAGGAGACGGCGTTGCGATACGGCCGACGCTACGACCATGAGAATCCGCGAGGCGAGGAGGAGTGAAGCCTACGACGCGCTGGTGGTGTCGTCCTTGGAGTTCGCGACGCGACGGATGTAATTCTCAAAGGCCTTCTGGCTGTCGTCGGCGTCTTTTTGTTCGTGTTGCGCCATGGTGTCACCGCGCACGATCAGGTAGACCAACGCCCCGAGGAGCGGCAAGATCAAGATGAAGACGACCCACAGAGCCTTCTGCCAGCCCTTGAGGTCGTGGCTACGCATCAGGTCATACATGATGTGGAACAAGAGGATGAGCCAGAAGACGAACAGGATGAAGTACAGCGTCGACACGAAAACGTCGAGTAAGGGATAACCGGTCGCAAGCATTATTTTCGCCCTTTCTGATAGGAACTGCGCCGAGACTACACCACGAGGATCGATCGTGCTAAGGGCAAATGTCCCTCTGTTTCACCACATTCCGCGCGAGCGTCACGACGCGGCAAGTCGCGCCGACGACTCAGTGAAGGCTCACAACGCTTTGCACTAATACGACGAAGGACAAGGCTCCGACGACAGCGACCGAGGCCGTCGCCACGACTTTGAACACGGGTCCGTTCGCTGCGGAGCCGAGGAGCGAACGACGATTGGCCAACATCAACACGTAGGTCAGTAGCACCGGAGTGATAATTCCGTTTACTACTTGGGTCTTAACGATGAGCGAGACAAGGTTCCCCGGCACCAGGGCGATGACCGCTCCCACGACCACCTGCAGGGTAAAGAGTCCGTAGAACAGCGGCGCCTCGCGGAATCGGTTGGAGGTCGAGCGAGGAGCGCCCACCGCATCGGCGATCGCGTAGGCGGTCGACAGCGGGACCACCGACGCCGCGAGCAAGGATGCGCCCAGGAGACCGACGGCGAAGAGTTGGGGAGCGGCGTGCCCGACAACCGGGGCCAGAGCCTGTGCGGCCTGGCGCGCGGAGTTCAGCACACCGCTGCCACCGATGGCCGCGGCAGTGGCGACAATGATGAAGACACTGATCACGTCGCTCCAGATCGCTCCCGTGACGGTGTCAAGACGCTCCTTGGGATAGTCCTTCGGGCGAATGCCCTTGTCGACCACGGCGGAGGCGACGTAAAACTGCATGTAGGGAGTCACCGTTGTTCCGATCAGCGCTACCGCGAGGACGAGGAACGCCCGGGTACCGAGAAAGTGGGGCCACGCGAGACTCTCGAAAACGCTTGACGCGCGCGGATGCGCGAGTACCGCGGCGATCGGGTACGTCAAAAAGGCCAAGGTCAAGACGAGGAACAGTCGCTCCGCCTTTGAGTAGGTGCCCAGGACGGTGAGCGCCCAGACCGCTGCGGCGGCCACGGGAACCGACACATATTTCGAGACCCCGAGGATCTCGAGGGAGGCGCCGACGCCAGCGAACTCACTCACGGTGAGACCGGCGTTGGCGACCAGGAGAAGACCGAGCGCCCCGGTCGTAGCTCGTACCGAAAACTGCTCGCGGATCAGCCCGCCAAGTCCCATGCCCGTGAAGACTCCCAGACGCGAACACATTTCCTGCACCACGACCAGGGCCACGGTGACGAGGACCATGAGGAATAGTGTGCGGTAGCGGAACTCCGCGCCGGCACTGGCGTAGGTAATAATTCCCCCGGCGTCGTTGCCCGCGTTCGCCGCGATCAGGCCCGGCCCGAAGATGGCCAAGATCGCGAGAACTCGGGTCCACACCCGACGACGAGAACTTTTCCTGGCTTCGCCCAAGCGCTGTCCCATTGTGACTAGGCCGGGTCCTCATGGAGCAGCGCCTCGATTCGGGCGCGCTGGGGCGCGTTGATGTTCGCGAGGATTGTGGCGAGCCTCTTGGGGTCGAGGTCGCGCAGAGCCTGCGCAACCGTGTGGTCGTCGATCAATCGAGAGAGTTGACCCTGGTGCTCGCGAGAGAGGCCCCCAAGGAGGACCGCTACGTCGAGAGCGCGCAGCGTGTGCAGCTGCTTGGCTGGTCGCAGAAGCTGCAAGTTGCTACCCTCGACGCCGGCCGACGCCGCCGGCGCGTCGGCGTAGGTCGCGTGGGCGTCGACGAAGCGCGGGATGAACGCCTGGACGTCCGACCACGGGACCGCTCGACGAGGAAGGGGCGACGTGGGGCGACGTGGAAGAATCCGACGCCAATACGCCCACTGGCTCACGTCGATGCCGGCGATGTGCCACGGGCCGTCGCTGGACGAGAGGTAGACGTCTGCACAGCGCACCACCTCCACTCCCGCGACGTCGACAAGTTGATGATCGAGAACGTCGCGGGCCAAGGCCATCGTGCTTTGATCCTCGCGCGGCACGGCTACGGCCTGGGCCGACGAACGCAAGTGAACGCGGTCATGCTCGATGTCAATGTCCGAGATCGATACCGACAATCGAGCCCGACCAGCCCGAACCACTATCGACGTGACGGCCGGTTGCGAGTCCCCGCTCTCCCAACGAACCACGACGTCGTTCAACCGTCCGATACGCCGTTGTTCCGTGTCGATCACCGGAGATCGGACGAGGTTGGCGAAAGAGACGATTTTGCCGGACAGTACCCGACTCGTCGCGCGATGCTCAGCCCACTCCCGGCCGGCTCGCGTTCGCCCCGACGCCGATCTCTTCACCGCGACGTCTCTTTGGCAAAGATCCTCGCGATCGCGGCAAACCTCCGTGGACTCCCCTCAGCCTCGCCGAGCGGCCCATGGTCGTCGACCCGCGCACCGGTGGTAGCTCGTCGGATGCTCAGGTTTCCCAAGACCAAACCGAATCCTTTCGGCTCTCGTTGGGACCAATGTACTGTGCCCCGTGCGTCGAGAAAAGGACCAGAAAAGCCACGCCACTGCCACTCTTACGAAGAAGTGTCAGCGAGAGTTTTAAAGATCCTTCTCGAACTCGTCATCCGCGAACGACGTGTTCTCGGTGGCGGTGATCGAACTCCGTCGCGTGGATAACGAAACGCCGATGCTTCAGAGTCGCTCGAGGACCGCGACGGTGCTGACGAGCCCGTCGAGGTCTGCGTAGCAACCTTGAAGATGACGGCGACCCGCCTGTGAAGCGTCGAAGGCCGTACGCGAATGGAGGAGACGGGTGTTGTCGAAGATCAGACAGTCACCCGCCTCGAGGCGGAACGTGTGGGCGAGCTCCGGGTCGGTCACGATGTCAAAAAATGCGCGGTACGCGTCGTAGTACGCCACCACATCGTCAAAGTCCAACCTCAGCGCCTGCATGGAACGACTATTGAGGCGAATGGATCGGAGACGTCCGCGCTCGTCAAGTTCGATGATCGGCCGCATCGCGCTGAGAACATTGTGGTCGTCGGACCAAGCGAAAGTCACTGGCGTGTGCGAGAGGACGTTGAAATACTCGGGGTGCTCGTCACGCAGGATGTTCGCCGCCAATACTCCATCGACGAGTCCCGACTCCCCACCCGGCACCGAATTCTCGAGGCAGTGCAGGAGTTGCATCGTCGGGACGGGATCCCGGTACGGGTTATCCGTGTGGGGAGAGATGGCCAGCGCGCTGAAAGCGAGATTGGTGGGCTCAGCCTCCACCCGGACGTCGAAAACTTCGCCGTAATTCGTTACGCGCACATATCCAAACGTTCGCGCGACGCCCAGGACCGTCCTCTCGGTGGTAGGAGTGCCCCGGAGTATGGCGAAGCCACGTCGTTCGACGCCGTGAAGGACCCGCAGCCGCTCGCGATCATCACTCGAGTAACTCGACCACTCCGCTCGCCCTACCGTGTCGTCGAGGTCGACTCCGCGCCAGAGCTCGCGCGATCTCGCCGGCGCGGCCGACCGCTGAGCGAGGAGCCACTCTCGCGAGAACACTGAACGGTGGCCATCGGGTAAGAACGTCACGGCGATCGTGTCATCCGCTTCGTGCACCTCCGCGACAGCGATGTCGCGGGGAAGGTCGGTTGGCTGGAATAGCTTCTGCGTGCTCTTCGAATCGCGACAACTCTGACAGGGGCAGTTGTCGCGCAGCCATATGGGAGGGAATGCCGCCAACGCGCTTTGCAGTGACAGCGTCACCGGGAACACCGAGTGAGGAACCCTGTTGGAACCACCATGCGTCTCACGCTCAAACGTTACGAAAGCGAAGTAACGAGGCGGTGACGGCACAGCACAGCGTCAGCAACAGTTCCGCGACGCCGCCGGTGAAACCTGCCTCTCGAGGGCGCCACCCTCGCGACGATGGCACGAGACGATCCCTAGGATCTCGAGGGACAGGCATCGCACCCTATCGCGAGGAGGGTTGTCGTGAGTTACAGCAAGCAACAAGTAGTTAACACGTTGCGCCGAGCGGGGTTCAGCGACGCGGCCGTCGGAGCTGAGGCGGAACTACCCGACGAGGTGGATCTTGACACCCTGCAGACGTGGGCCGCGAAGCACGGCATCACCAGAGACGCCATCGTGAGTCACATGGGTGGTAGCTCGTAGGGGGCCTGGTGAGAAGAGCAGCCGGAGTTCGCCGATCACTCATCGCTCTCACGACACACCGAGGAGTCGGCCCGTGAAGGCACTCGCGCGAAAGGTCCTACCGGCCACCGCCGCGATGCTCGTCTCGGTTCTTCCCGTGGCGGTCGCGAACGCGACCACCTCTCCGTTCCCCTTGACGTTACGGATGCAACACGGGATGCTGTTCTCGCACGCCGTCACGAATGAGCCAAAGTGGGGAACTCAGCTCAGTGCCGCGCAGGCGCGTTGGGTCACCATCCGCTCGCCGGCCGGTAGGGATCGCTGGGGAGTATGGAGACTCAATGGAATGTCGGAGACCTTCCCCGTTCGGAGCGTCAACGGAGGCGCGACGTGGAGAGAGGCCGGTCCGATGTTGGCCACCGACTGGGTCGGCGGGTCGTTGTACTACGTCAGCAAGGTCTTTTCTGAAGGCCCCGCGGCCGTGGTCATGGTGAGCAACTCAGTCATCGACGTATCGACTGACGCTGGACGACAGTGGTACCAGTACCTGAACTCCGCGGATACCTGGGACATCGCGTCGTACTCCGCGAGCGGCGCCATCGAGCTGCGGATCAGTGGCGCCAGTTACTCTCAGGTGCCGAAGGGCAGTTACGCGCTCTATGTTCTCGACGCCGCTCGCCATCAATGGCATCGAATACGCCAGTCGATCGATTAATTCTTACTGGAAAATTTTCTCGGTTAGACCCGAGAGGGTCGACGCCTTCGCTAAAGGAACCTTTGGCCATACCGTCTATCGATTCGACGGCCACTGAGACGGCGTATTTCGTCACTTCGGTTGGACAAGATTTAGAGACCGCGGCAGTAATACCATGTGCCATGCGTCGACTGATCGCTGGCTGTGCCGTCGTCATGACTCTGGTCATGATCGCGCTACCCGCTCAGGCATCCGCGACAGCGAAACCCCGCTTTGGCGTCTACACGGTGAACCAACTGCTGGGAGGTGGCGGACATCTTGAGGCGAGCATCTCGGTCCTTGATCCCGTCACCAACGTCACCGTCCAGTTCGACTGCAGCATTCCTAGAGGGCAAGACACCATCACCGACAACTTCGACAGCGGAACAATCCCTTTGCACGGCGGTTCTTTTAGATTCTCCGGTACCGTGACATTGCAGAAGTTCACCACTGTTACCGAGAACAACGCTCAGCTCTCGAAGAGTTCCTACACCTCGTCGGTCAGCCTCACGGGATCGTTTACCGCGCACCATCAGTTCATCGGTACGATCCAAATGGGACAGTCACCCTGTCAAGGAACGGCGTACACGGCGACCAGAAAAGCCGCCCCCGTGCCGTAACGGTCAGGGGCAAAGGCTTTAGACCGAAACGACCACCGGATCGAGTTGGCGCAGCACGTCGCCCAGGATCGAGCGCAGGTCGGTGGTGTTGCCCGGGTTGTACAGAGGCCCGGCCCCGTCAGACAAAAGGGAACTCGCCATGGCAACACCCCGAGCCGTGGTGAGCGGCGCCATCAGGGCGTCGGCCACCGCGCGAATTTGGCCATCGGCCTCGACCACCCGGCGTCGAATGACGGGGACTCGGGGGTCAAAAGGCGTGAGCTGTTGTCGAGCTTGGATGAGTACATCGAGCCAACTGTCGGCTATCGAGCGGCGGAGCCGCCACGAGGAGAGTTGCAGGGCTCGAGCCGTCAGCAGAGGATTGGCGTCAGGACCCTCGCCGTCGGCGAGATGCGAGTCCAGTGTCGCTCCGAAAATCATCGCCGCCCAACGAATCATCGTGCCGGACGCTCCTGGAACGCTGCTCTTCCTCGACATATCTCACCTGCCTGTATTTCTGTACTCATCCAGTCTGCAGGCAGGATCCTGAAACGATTCTGAAAAACGATAAGTATTTCTTCACAATCCCTTAATGGAATCCGGGGCACTCACTGTGTGGAGGACCTAAAACCCGAGGTCAATGGTCTTCGCTCGCTCGAACTCGCGACACCCTGCCAACGCGTCAGCGGATTGATGCCTCAGTCTCATACGTTCAGTTCAGTATTTTTGCTAAGGCCTTCTCCAACGTGGACTTGAACTGACCGGCGTTGAAAGGGAGAATCGAAAGTTCGGCGAAAGCCACGGCCACGTGGCCTTTCACGGCGTACACCACTCGACCAGACACACTGATACCGCCCGCCTCCGCCGAGAGAGAAAAGGCGCGGTGGGGATCAGAAATGCCCGAGACTTGGATCGCTCGAACTTGTTGAAAGGTGACGTATTTATTGGACGTATGATCGCTTTTCGAGCATCTCAACGTGGTACTCACCAGGGCGTCGTACGTCTTGGTAGGGCTCGTCGCAGTACTCAGGTCTTCCAAGATCAAGGTGCCCGAGGAGCGATTAGCGAAGAAGGCAACCGTCGATGACTTGTTCGACGGTCGTCGAAAGATTGATTCGGGACAGCTCGACATGTCCTGGTTCTCGATGTAGTACCGCGACCACTGTTTCGAGAGATTCTTTCCCGACAGAAGCTGCGACGACAGATGCGTCGCTGCCGAAGCACCCACCGCGGGTGCCAGGCTCACCACGAGGGCGACGACGATCAGCAGACGTTTCACAGCGTTCAACGCTATCGACCGACGCTTTGATCTCACAGGTTTCGACCGCGATTTATGCGCGAATTGCTGGCGAATTGTGCCGCGGCGTCAAAGTCGCGGCGACTTTGACGCAAGCTCCACAACTCTCCATCAGAGGTCCCACACGAAGCCCAGATTGGTCCTTTTGGGCGGCTCGGTCGATCGTGGTGGTCGGGGCCTCCCCTTTTAGATGCTTGCCAGCAGGCAACTAACACTAGACTGTGATCGTGAAATCCTCCACTCTTCGCTCCGCCAAAGCCAACGTCGACGCCGCTGATCGTCTACGGACCGTCGTCGCTCGACTCGGCCGCTCGCTTCGTCTTACTCACGAGGACGGCAACCTCTCGCCCAGTCAGCGTGAGGTGCTCTTTACGATCACGCGGCGTGGCCCCTTGCGACTCTCCGAGTTGGCGGCGAGCGAGGGACTAAACCCCACCATGGTCTCGCGCATTGTGTCTCATCTTGAAGCGGCCGAGCTCGTCTCGCGATCGTCCGACGCCTCGGACGCTCGCGTCGTCCACCTGGCCGCCACCGAAAAAGGACGAGTGCTGTGTGAAGAGATGAGAAACGAACGCACCGATGCGCTGCTCTTCGCTCTGGAGAAGCTACCAAAGGACCAACGGAACGAACTCATTAGCGCCCTCCCTGCGTTAGAGACTCTGGTGGCCACCCTGAGAGGCGAGTAGTGAACGTACACGCCGCCGCGCAACGGACGTTTTCGTCACTCTCCAACTCCAACTACCGCAAGTTCTTCTTCGGGCAGACGACGTCGCTGGTTGGCACGTGGATGCAGACCACGGCCCAGTCGTGGCTCGTCTTCACTTTGACCCACTCCGCGACGGACATCGGATTCGTGGTAGCGCTACAGACCTTGCCCATTCTGCTACTCGGTCCCTACGGCGGGGTCATCGCCGATCGCGTCGACAAGCGGCGGTTGATGATTGCATTGCAATCGGCCATGGGCGTGCAGGCGGCCATTTTGGCGGTGCTCTCCATCCTTCACGTCGTCACCTATCTCGACGTCTGCCTCCTCGCTGTCGTTCTCGGGCTCAACAACTGTTTTGAGAATCCTTCGCGCCAGGCTTTCGTCTTGGAGATGGTGGGCCAGGACAACCTTCGCAACGCCGTCAGTCTGAACTCGACGATGAACAACGTGGCGCGCGCGGTCGGGCCCGCCGTGGCCGGCCTCATTATCGCCGCGGCCGGCGAAGGCTGGTGTTTCGCCCTTAACGCCGCGAGCTTCGTCGCCGTCGTGGCCTCGCTCGTCGCCATGGACCGATCGACGCTGCATCCAAGCGTCCCCACGGTGCGCGCGAAAGGTCAGCTGCGAGAGGGGTTCCGCTACGTCGCTCGCACGCCCGGTCTCGCGATTCCCCTGGTGATGATGGCCCTGGTGGGCATGTTGGCCTACGAGTTTCAAGTCACCTTGCCGGTCGTGGCGGGCTCCGTCTTTCACGGCAGTTCCGCCGTGTACGGCCTCTTAATGGCGGCGATGGGCTTCGGCGCGATCGTCGGCGGTCTGTGGACGGCGGCCCGAGGCAAGACGGGCGTGCGCGCGATGATTCGCGCGTCGTTGATCTTCGGGGTGTTCATGGCCTTCGCCGCGCTCTCTCCCGTGCTGGCCGTCGAACTCGTCGCGCTCGCCTTCGTCGGCTTTGCCAGCGTGTCCTTCCTCTCCATGGCGAACTCCACCTTGCAACTCAGCACCGATCCCCAGATGCGCGGACGGGTGATGGCCCTCTGGGCGGTCGCTTTTCTCGGATCGACGCCGATCGGTGGACCGGTGATCGGCTGGATTACCAGCGAGGCCGGTGCCCGCGTCGGCCTCGGCGTCGGTGCGATGTCCTGTCTGGCGGCCGCCGGTATCGGATACCTGGCCGTGCGGCACCTGCGCGCACGCGACGCCGTGCTGCGCGAGACGCGACAGATCGAACCCACCGAGAACTTCGCCGACTAGCTCACTGAGGTTGGCGCCATTATGACCCTCGCCATCAGGCCCGATACGTCGCCACGGTAGAGTGCCTTCATGCGTGGAGTCGAATCGTGAGCCCCCCGAAGCACCAGCGCATCATCGCCCGAGGTGTCAAGGTTCCCGAGATTACCGCCTATTTCTGGATTCTCAAACTCTTGACCACGGCAATGGGCGAAGCGACGTCGGACTACCTCGTCAATCGCATCAACCCCTTCGTGGCCGTCGGTTTCGGCGCGATCTTCTTTCTTCTCGCGCTCGCCGTGCAGTTCGCGTCGACGACCTACGTGGCCTGGCGATACTGGCTCACCGTCGTGTCGGTGGCGGTCTTTGGCACGATGTGCGCCGACGCGCTCCACATTCAGTTCCACGTGCCCTACGCCGTGACGAGCGTGCTCTTCGCCGTCGTTCTCGCCTGCGTCTTTATCGTGTGGGACCGCACCGAGCACACCCTGTCCATTCACACCATCAACACGCCGCGCCGCGAACTCTTCTACTGGGCCACGGTGTTGTCCACCTTCGCCCTGGGTACCGCCGCGGGCGATCTCCTCGCCACCACGCTCGGGCTGGGGTACTTCAGCGCCGGCCTTCTCTTCGCGGCCCTGATCGGCGTCACCGCCCTCGCCTACTGGCGACTGCGCTTTAGCGCGGTCGCGGCCTTTTGGACGGCGTACGTCCTCACGCGACCGGTGGGAGCTTCTTTCGCCGACTGGACGGACAAAACCCATGCGGTGGGGGGACTCAACTGGGGTGACGGTCCGGTCGGGGCCTGCCTCACGGTGGCCATCGTGGTGTTCGTTCTCTACCGCAACTCACCAAGCGAGACGTACAGCGCACGTAGTCCTTTAGGTGATCGAGGCCGGGTCCACCCCGATGCCCCCTCTGGCGCTGCTTTCGTAGGCCGCCAGCGCCACGCGCAAGACGTCGAGGGCCTGGTCACCACTCCACCACAGCGGCCCTTCACCGTGACGCAGCCATCGCAGCCAGTGACGACCGGAGTCGCGAAAGCTACTGGCCCAGTCGTCATCGAGGGCGTGGTGCGATCGCATCTCGCCGTCGACGTAGACCTCGACGCTGGGCTCTTGAATCCCCTTGGCCGTGCAGCGATTAACGCGGGCGTACCCGCGCCGTCCCGTGACCTCCCAGCGCTCATCGTTGGTGTAGTAGTCCGAGCGAAGGTGCATATCGACGGCCAGGGTGATATCCCAGACGCCGCGCACGCCACTGTGATGTTCCCAGAGGAGGGTGGTCGGAGCGTCGACGTTGATACCGGGGACGATCTCGGTATCGCCGATCCAGGCGCGGACCTCCTTGACCGGACCGAAGAGCCACAGGGCCGTCGAGAGTTTGTGCCACCCGTCGTCAAAGAGCAGCGGACCACGACCGAGCCGTGCCTGCTCGAACTGTCTCTCGTACGTGTCGCCGGGCACGTCCCAGCCCCCGCGGCCACTGGCCACCATCTTCAGGTGATAGCCACTGACCTCACCGATCGCTCCGCTCTCGACGGTGGCCTTGAGGGTGATCAGTGGCTCGTAAAAGAGATAGTTCTCCATCACGCGCAGAACTCGTTGGTTGCGCCGCGCCGCGTCGAGAAGGCGCTGCGCGCTGGCGAGGTCATTGGCCACAGGCTTTTGCAGGTTCACGTGCCAACCGTTGTTGAGGCACCGAGTAGCCCCCTCTTCGTGCAGAGCGATGGGGAGCAACACTTCTGTCGCATCGACCGGCACTCCGCTCGCCACGAGCTCGTCGATCGAGGAGAAGCAGGCCGCCGCCGGCCAGTCTTGTTGACGTTGCCGTTGTCGTTCCTTGCTGGCGTCGACGAGGGCGACGACCTCCACGTCCGGGTTCTCGAGGTAGGCGAGGACGTTGAGGTCGTAGATCCGTCCGAGGCCGATGATGGCCACCCGAATGGGACGTTCGAACGGGACGAAGTGGTTGAGGGGGGCGTGATCGGTCATGGGGTAGGCGAACGTTGGGCCATCCAACGCGCGTAGCGGCCTCGACCCTTGAGCAGATGCTCAGCGCCACTGTCGTCGTGAACTTGCGCGACCAGAGGCGACGACGCGACGCCCACGGCGCCCACCACCATCACGACCAGCGAGAGGACCTCGAGCGCGACGCGCGCCGCCCCCCCGCGAAGCGACTCGCCAAACAGAACGTGGCCCACGAGAATGGAGACGAAGGGGTTCACCAAGATGAGGGCGGCCTGTGAGACGGCGAAGGGGCCGACCTGAAAGGCGCTCTGCATGATCAAGAACGACCCCAGTCCCACCACGCAGATCGCGTAGATCTGCCAGGACGTGAAAACACCCCCGACCCCGGCGACCAATACATTCGTCATCGACTTCGTGATGGCGGCGAGGAGAGCAAATCCCGTGGCCGCGCCTCCTCCCAGGAGCAACGCCCGTCGCCACGCCGGACCGCTAGATCCAAGGGCCACCAGCACCGCGACCACGACCAGCGTGGCTACCCCCGCGCCGAACCAGCGGCCGTCACTCGGCACGCGAGTCCCCGTACTGGGCGACGCCACGTAGAGGAAAACGCCGAGGCCTAGCGCCGTCGCGGCCGCGGCGACCAGGTCGCGAGCCCGCAGTGGCGTCCGGTACCAGAGCCACAGGATGACCACCAGAATGATCAACTCGCTGACCAAGAGCGGCTGCACCAGGTCCAACGTGCCGAGGTGCAACGCGGCGGCCTGCGCGGCGTAGCCGAGCGCCATGATGCCAAAGCCCACCAGCCAGATTCGCCGTTGGATCATGTGTCGTACGAGTCCGAGCGACGGGCCGTTTTTCGTGGGCGCGTCCTCGACGCCCAATCGTTGGCAGATACTGGCCACGGCGTTAGCCAAGGCGGCGAGTAACGCCAGAAGAACGACCATCGTTCGAGATTAGGACGACGCCGCCCGAGGAAGAGGACGTCCGCGCGCCGTTCTCTCCTGTCCCGTCTTTTCCCGCCTTTCGCCCCTGGTCGCGTCGGGCGTAACGTTCATATAACGAAACGGAAAGGAAGACGTGTCCTTTGACTTGAAAGAACTGCTGGAGCAGCGCCGGGGCGAGAACTTTCAACTTCACACCCAGTACCTCAACCCTCAACTGGCCAAGGTGGTCAAGACGCTCGGCTTCGATCGCTTCTACGAGCACGGCGAGGGCTGTTACCTCTACGACTACGACGGCAAGCGCTACCTCGACCTCCTGAGCGGCTTCGGCGTCTTCGCCCTCGGTCGAAGTCACCCCACGATCAAAGACGCCCTTCGTCAGGCTCTCGACGCCGACCTGCCCAACATGGTCCAGATGGACTGTGCCTTACTGCCGGGACTGCTGGCCGAACAACTCGTAGCGCGCAGCCCGTCAAACATCGAGCGCGTGGTCTTCGCCAACTCCGGCGCCGAAGCGGTGGAGGCGGCCATCAAGTTCGCCCGCATGAAGACCGGTCGCTCACGGATCTTGTATCACGCGCACGCCTTTCACGGGCTCACCGTCGGGGCGCTCTCGCTCAACGGCTCGGCGGAGTTCAAGAGCGGATTCGGACCGCTATTGCCGGGCGCCACGCAGATTCCCTTTGGGGACCTCGACGAGCTGACCAAGGAGTTACGAAAAGGCGACGTGGCCGCCTTCATCGTGGAGCCGATTCAGGGCAAAGGGGTCTACGAACTCAGTGGCGAACGCTGGCGCGAGATCGAAGCGGCCGTGCACCAAGCGGGAGCCCTCTTCGTCTGCGACGAAGTCCAAACCGGCCTCGGACGAACTGGCAAGTTCTACGCCTTCGAGCACTACGGCCTCGCTCCCGACATCATCACCGTCTCCAAAGCCCTCTCCGGCGGCTTCGTGCCCGTGGGGGCGATGCTCACCAGCGACAAGATCGCGCGCAGTGTGTACTCCTCCATGGACCGCGCCATGGTGCACTCCACGACCTTTAAGGGAAATCAACTTGCCATGGTGGCGGGGTTGGCAACCCTGCAGGTCTTTGACGAGGAAGGGATTGTGGCGCACGCGGCCGCCATGGGCGACCTCTGGAAAGAGCGCCTCGGGGAACTGGCCGATCGTCACGAGTTCATTTACGACGTGCGCGGTGAGGGTCAGATGATCGGTCTGGAGTTCGGCCGACCCAAGTCCTCGGGTGCCCGGCGCCGCTGGTCGATGGTCGAGTCCGCGAGGAAGGCCATGTTCTCTCAGACGCTCGTCGTGCCCCTCTTTCACCGCTACGGCATCCTCACCCAGGTCGCCGCCGACAACGTCAACATCATCAAGCTTCTCCCCCCGCTCATTGCCGGCGAAGAAGAGATCGATTACTTCTGCCACGCTCTCGATGAGTTGTTGAGCGACGCCGAGCGAAACAGCGGGTGGCTGGTCGAGTTTGGTCTCACCATGGCGAAGGGGGTCCTGAAAAAGACGCGCACCCCGTCAGGCGCGTCGGGCACCGCGTGACCCACGAACTTCTCCCGGGCGACCGGGTGGTCGTCACGGGCGCGGCCGGCTTCATCGGCTCTGCCGTGACCCGGGCACTCCTGCGACGAGGGGCCGAGGTGGTGGCACTCGTCGAACCGGGCGCCTCCTCCTCGAACCTCGAGGGGCTTACCGTGGAGCGACGCGAGGTGGACATCACCGCGCCCGAGCAGCTACGCGGCGCCTTCGATGGCGCTCGCTTCTGCTTTCACTTGGCAGCGAAGTTCGGATTCTGGCCGCAAGATCCCGCGACGTTTTACGCGGCCAACGTCGGAGGTAGTCGCAACGTGGTCAGCGCCGCCACCGAGGCCGGCGTTGAGCGGATCGTCTACACCTCGACCGTCGCCACGTTGGGACTCTGGGACACCAAGTCGGGTCGGCCCTCGAACGAAGATGACGTCGCCGATCTCTCGCATCTCTACGGGAACTACAAACAGACCAAGTACGTGGCCGAGCACGAAGTTCTTCGCCTCGCGGCACAGGGCGCTCCCGTGGTGTTGGTCCTGCCCACCATGCCGCACGGTCCCTTCGATCACCGGCCGACGCCGTCGGGAAAGGTGGTGCTCGACTATCTCAACGGGCGTCTTCCCGGCTTCGTCGATACGGCGATGAACGTGGCCCATGTTGACGACCTCGCCGACGGGCACCTGCTCGCGCTGGAGAACGGCCGCCAAGGGCGCAGCTACATCTGCGGGGGCGAGAACATCACCATGTCGCAACTCTTGGCGCTTCTCTCGAACGTCACGGGGCTCCCGGCGGCCCAACGACACTTTCCCGCGATCTTTCCCCTGCTGGCCGGGCACGCGTCACAGTTTCTCGAAGGCACCGTCCTTCACCGCGAACCCCGTGTCCCCTTAGAGGCAGCCCAGATGGCCTCGACCACGATGACCTTTGATGACTCCCGGGCGCGACGCGAACTGGGATATCGCTCGCGACCGGCCGCCGTGGCCCTCTACGAATCAGCGAGATGGTTCGTCGACCACCACTACGTCACCAAGGAGAGGGTCGCGCAACTCGAGTGGCACGCGCCCGAAGAATCGTGAGGCGCCGCCTCTAGAGGAGACGGGCGTCGTCGTAGGAGGTCTCACCGAGAACGATGCGACTTTGCACGTCGCGCGTTCCGAGGCGTTGCAGCGTGTCGAGCACGGACTGCAACTCGTCGGTGTTGCGACAGACAATGCGAAGTTGGTAGTCCAACTCTCCCGTCGTGTGCACCGCGCTTCGTACCTGGGGGACGCCTTGGAGGTCGCGTTCAAACTCCACGCGATCGACCGACTCTTTCAAATTGACGTCCGTCAGCGAGTGCAAGGTGTACCCCAAGGCAGCCAGATCGAGTTCGGCGTGAAATCCCGCCAGGACCCCGCTCTGGCGCAATCGGCGTACGCGATCCGCCGTACTGTTGGAACTCAAGTGAACCAGTCCGGCCAACTGCTGGTAGCTCAGACGACCGTCTTCGCTTAAGGCGACCAGCAAAGCTCGGTCTATGTCGTCCATGACAAGATCCTTCCTCGTTGTTACGTAATTTTCAGAGGTATATTTGTGATACTACCTCTCTTAGCGATGGATTTAGGCGCTAGAGTGGTACTTCTCCGAGTCATTTTAGGCGTATTTACCCGTATTCTGGAGGCATGCTTTTCCTCGCTCTTCGAATCCTTCTCGCGCCCCTGGCGGTTCTCGTCGGGACCGTGGCGCAACGCCGTTTTGGCCACGCCATCAGCGGTCTTATCGTCGGTCTCCCCCTAACCAGCCTGCCGCTCCTATGGCTCGTCGCTCTCCAGCACGGAACCGCGTTCGCCAGCTCCATGACCAGCGCCCTCCTCGTCGGATCAATCGCCGAGGCGGTCGTCTTGTGGCTCTACGCCCGCCTGACCACGCACGTCTCGCCCCTGGTCGCCCTGGGCGGGACCTTGGCCGCCTTCGCCATCGTCACGGGTGCCGTCAACCTTCTCAAGCTCTCGGCCGTACTCGCGGCCCTCCTTACGGCCGCGGGATTCGCTCTGGCCCTACGGCTCTGGCCCGCCAACACGGGTGACGCCGCGCCATCGTCGGGACGTTCACGGCTGTGGCTGCGTCTGGTGCTGTCCGCCGTCTTTACTCTCGTCATCGTCTCTCTCGCCGGTCGTCTCGGGCCGGTCGTGTCGGGTCTCGTCGACGCGCTGCCGGCCATGAGTCTCATGATGGCCTTCATGACGCACCAGGACCACGGTGCTAACGCGTCGTCCACTTTTCTGCGGGGCGTGACCCGAGGTTCCTACTCCTACCTGGTTGCCATGCTGGTGCTGGCCGAGACGCTTCGCGGGGGCAACCTTCTCTTCGCCTTCGCCTCAGCCATGGGAGCGGCGCTCGCCGTCCAAGCGGGAGTCCAGGCCTTCGACTCGCTCGCTCCGCTCCTACGCTCTGCGACGCGCTCCGCGCGCGACCACTCACCGGTGAGTCACGGCGCGCCGGAGGCTCTCTGCTCGTGATCCGCCGCAACTCTTACCGGCGCACGCCCCAGTAGCGACGACGCGCAACTCGCTCGACACGCAGCGCATCGGTTGGTACATTTCCTCTGGTGGAAAGTGACGAGTTAGACGCATCGGTCGTCCCCGCCAGCCTGCGAGCGGCGCGGGGCAGTTACTCGCACTTCATACGTCACTCTCTCGCGCACGTCAAGTGCGAAGACCTCCCAAGGAACGGCCCGTACGTCGTGGGCGGACTGGCCAACGGCGTGAGCGCGGGCCAACTTCTGCGAGAGATGGGTCTGCGCGAGGAGGCCGGCGTGCGACTCGTAGAGACCTTGATCGCGCGAGGGTACGTGACTCCCGGTGAGGGATCAGCCGCGTTCGGGGTGCCGGACCTGGTGAACACGCCCCGTGGAGAGACGGCCGCCGCGGCGGTCGGCGAAGCGGTCCACGAGGTCAACGAGTTGCTGGCGCAGAGCTTGTCAGAGGAGCAGTTGGCAGGCTTTCTCGCTGGGCTCGAAGCGCTCTGCGAGATCAAAGAAGAGTTCGAAGAGCGCCACCAGCACCCTCACTAGCACGACCGTCGTTCGGCCGCGCGAGTGTGGGAGAATCGCCACGTGGGATCATCTGGCGACAAACCGAGAAAGCCCCGGCGACGATTGGCGAAGGTGCCGCGCGGCGCCGAGTCGAACAATATTCAACTGGCCGGTCTGAGCAATGATACGGGTGGCAGTTTCGGACATCGCCTCGACCACGAGAAGGCTCACGGGCGCAGCAGCAACGTCGGGCGATTTGGTCGCTTCGTGCTCTGGTGTCTGGGTAAGCGTCGCACGCCGCCCGAGGAACTGGAAAACCCCTAAGCCCTCATCGCCCGGCGTCACGGGTACGTTTCACTTGCATTTCTAGAGCGCAGTTCGCAGACTGAGTGAGTGCGCAGGGGCGTCGTCACCTTCTTCGTTGTCGCGTCACTGTCGACGTTGGGACTGGCGAGCGAGGCGTCGGCTGCGAGCACCAACCTCGTTCTCGACGGAAATTTCTCCTCGCCCAATGTCGGTCCCGGTGGGCTCGGGTACTTCAGTACCGGGCAGAGTTTTTCCCACTGGCGCGTGGTGGGCGCGACGGGGAACGTGGCGGTAACGAGCAAGACCTTCGTCCAGAACGGCTACACCTTTGAGTCCGACGGCACCAATCAGTTCCTCGATCTCACGGGCGATTCCAACACGCCGACGGGGGTCTCCCAGACTCTTCCCACATCGGTGGGCACCCGCTACGTTCTGTACTTCTCGGTCGGCAACGTCTACAACCCCACGGGAATCTTTGGCGTCAGCAGTTCGGTGGCCGTCGTGGTGAATGGCAAGCGCATCTTCACCGCGACCAACTCGAAAGGGAAGGGAACCACCCGAGTGATCTGGGTGAGTTTTCGGACCTCGTTCGTGGCCACCGCGACGCACACCACGCTCGAGTTTCTCAACCTGGATCCCGTGACCGATACCAGCAATCTGATCGACAACGTGTCGATTCCCCTGTCCTCATCGCTCGTCGCGTCGAGCATCGCCACCACCATTCCCACCCCCCGAGAGGCCTTACTCCCGCTGAAGTCACTCGCCGTGAACGGTGGCATCGCCGCGGCGGTCGCGATGTTGTTGACATTCCCCTCACAACTCTTTAACCAGACCTTGCAGCAGAACTACAGCGACATCACCCTGTGGTGGCGAAGGAAGTTGCACCCCTTCCGGCGTCGAGAATCTTCAACCCCGGGTGACGTCTCGCCAACGGCGAGCAGTACGTCGACCTCGCCGTCGCAGCGGCGAACCTCGCTCCTCGAGAGTCCCTGGGTCTTTGGGAGCGTCTTTCTCCTAGGAGCGTTAGCCAACGCCCTCAACGATGGCCACTTCGGGTTCACGCTGAGTTCCCTTGTGACCTTCGTCGCGGTCATCTTGTCACTCGCCATTGGCGTCTCGGTGCCGGTCGTCATCGGAACCATTTACCACACGAAGCGACACGGGAGTGCCCCGCGAAAGCTCATCGCCATCCCCATGGGCCTGGCCATCGCTGCGGTTCTGGTGGCATTTAGCCGGCTCATCAACTTTGAGCCCGGTTACCTCTACGGACTGGTCTGTGGCGTCGTCTTCACCCGCGAGCTTCCCCCGAACGAGAAGGGCCACCTCGCGGCGCTGGGGGTGTTGACGACTCTCATCCTCTCGGTCGTGTCGTGGGCGATATGGGTCCCGGTGAACGCCGCAGCCGAGACGACCAATCCCTTCCTCGGAGTAGTGCTCGCCGATGACCTCCTAGGCGCCCTCTTCGTGAGTGGCCTGGTGGGATCGTTCTTCGGGATGATCCCCATCAAGGGACTGCCCGGATGGACCATCAAGCAGTGGAACGTCTGGGCCTGGGTCGTGGGATTTGCCGTCTCAGTCTTGGGTCTGTTTCAGATTCTGCTGCGTCCGGGCATCGCCGGGCACGGGCATCGCCCACTAATTGCATCGATCATTCTCTTTGTCGCCTTTGGCGCTGGATCGATCGCCTTTCACGAGCACTTCGAGAAGAAGGGCCGCCAAACCCGCGGCGACCTCGCCCCGCCGCTGAAAGAACGAGTGAGAGAGCTGCTGGGGCTGCCCGCCTCGAAGGAAGGCACTACGGCGGCGTCAACGTCAGATCCCGGACGCGAAGACTAAGACTCGGCTTCGCTACGCCGCGAATCCCTGTGGATACCCCGTCGGCAAGAGGGTCACGTTGGGTACGCAATCAGTAGTAGTGCTTTCGACCACCAATGGCGTGGCCCAGAGCGCCCAGGACCCAGAAGATAAGGCCCACGATGACAAAGAGCATGCCCAGTGACCACAGGAACGCTATGCGCGTCAGAAAGCCGATGATGAGTAAAACGATTCCAAAGGTAATCATGCTGTCTCCTCAAGACGTAGTTAGTGAAACAACTTCGTGACTACAGAGCGCACTTAACCCTGCGCAAACCCTAACGCACATGGTTCGGCGCCACACCGCGACGAGCGGCCTCTTCGACCTACGTCAGTGTTGTTCCTCGTGGGTCAGGGTGGTGCGGCCCGATTCGTCGACCGTCTCTCGATCAAACGTACGAGGCGGCGCGGATGGCGAGCGGCGCGACGCGGCGAAAACCGCCACCGAGATGAGAAAGCCGACGCCTCCCGCGACCATCAAGATGACACCGACGGTAGAGAGTCGAAATCCGTGGTTCTGCACCACGTCGGAGTTCTGCGCGGTGACCGCGAAGTACAAAATGGCGCCGACCACGACGGCCACCGCACTGAGAACCATTCCCTTTAGACCCATCGTCATCCTTCTTTCCCTCGTTGGAGTAGCCAGTACTCGTGAGATGCGAGACACCACATCTCCACTCCTTCACATTTTAGAATTCGGTACCGGCAAGAGAAAAATAAGTACGTTGCACTCTCGAAGCACGTGGTGAGTTTCAGTAGACATGACGTTCGCTCGATTCTCCTTGTTTCAGACGGCAATCGGTCCCACGTGCATCCGCGCGCGCGAAAAAAACAATCCGCATACTAAACACACGGAAACTTCTAAGAAGCGGTTCGATCTCGCACGCGTCGATGGCGCTGCTTACACTGAGGAGAAATTCGTAGAGGAGAGCCAACGATGACCACGCGCCCGTTGATCATTCCCTTGCTACTGGTGAGCACACTCTTCCTCGCGGCGTGCGGATCCGCCGCGACACCACCGTCGAGCACCACGACGCCATCCACGAATCCGCACGCAAACGCCGGGCCGGCCGCAAAAAACCTCATCGTCACGGCGGCCGTTCGAAAGAGTCTTTTCGACGCCGACGCGGCGTACCACTCCTACCCGCCCTCGGACTACCGAGGCCTTACGCCAGGAATGACGTACTACGCCTTCGATTCGCTGAACGACCGCTACTACGCTGCCGCGGGGATTGTGCCTAACTCCAACTCCATGGGAGCGCAGGTCGGCACGCAAGACGATGGCGGCTACAACCTCTTCACGATGAAACGAGGAGCGTCACACTGGACGATCTACGACGATGGTCTCGGCGGGGCCGAAGACTCCGTCTGCCCCCTCGTCATTCCCCTGGCCGTTCGCAAGGTGTGGAACTGGACCATGCATCCCTGCTATCCGAACACCTAGCCCGCAGAGACCGGGAATCTCTTTAGCCGCGCGACGCCGATAGCCAGGACGGAAGGGGCGGGGCGGTCCGCTGGTGTATCAGGCGCTCAATGCGACGCGCGCCTTCTAAGATCGTCCACTCACTGTTAGCTCGGCCAACGATGGCGAGCCCGACCGGCAGTCCGCCGACGAGACCCATGGGCAGCGAGAGGATGGGCCACCCGGCGATCGCCGGTGCCGTCGACGCGGGACTCGCGGGTCCGGGATGGCCGCCCACAATGAGGTCGCTCTTCCAGCTGGGTCCGTAGGCGGGTGCGATCAAGAGATCGACGTCCGCCAACGCCGGCGTCAAGCACGTCTCGATGGCCCACTCGAGATTGCGCCGTCGAGCCTCGGCGTAGAGTCCGCCCGCTCTGCCACCACTCATGAGGGACGTGAGAAAGTTCTCGTGTCCGAAGTAGATCTGTTCGCGGTCTCGATGCTCGTCCTCGAAGGCCACCACGTCGGCCAGGGAGTGGACGCCTTCGCCGGGACGTTCGGCTAAGTACTCGCTGAGATCGTCGTAGAGCTCGGCGAAGAGGACGGCCGCCTCGTCGTTGCCCTCCGCCTCGCCCGGTAGCGCCGCTTCTCGATCGACGATCGCAACGCCACCCTCGCGGAGAGAGGCCACGACGCTGTCAAACAGCTGATCGGTTTGGGGATGGCCCGTTCGCCACGTCGTGGCGACGGCGATAGTCGGGTCCGGAGTCGACGGAGGAGCGGTGCTCTGGGAGAGAACGCCGTAGAGAAGCGCCACGTCGTCCACGCTTCGTCCCATAGGACCGGGACTGTCTTGGCTCTTGCTGATGGGGATCACGTACGTGGTGGGCACGTTGCCGACCGTGGGCTTCAGTCCAACCACTCCGTTCAGCGACGACGGACACACGATGGAGCCGTCGGTCTCGGTGCCGACGGCGAGCGGCGCCAGTCCCGCGGCCAAGGCGGCACCCGATCCCGAGGACGACCCACCGGCGGACCGATCGAGTGACCACGGATTAGCCACCAGCCCGGCGCTGGCGGAGTAGCCACTGGTGGAGCGGGGAGAGCGAATGTTGGCCCACTCGCTGAGATTGGTACTGCCAAAGACGATGGCCCCCGCGTCGCGTAGACGCGTCACCAGCGCCGCCTCACGACTCGGACGGCCACTTAACGCCGTCGATCCCGCGAGGCCCGGCAGTCCGTGCGCTTCGATGTTGTCCTTGATGAGGACCGGCACACCGTGGAGTTCGCCACGCACCACGCCGCGAGCGCGCTCGTCGTCTCGCTCCTTGGCGACATGGCGAGCATCGTCACTCACGGCCGCCAACGAGTTGAGCGCCACCGGGGAGTCCTGGGCGTCGATCGCCGCCACGCGGGACAACAGCAGATCGATCACGTCAATTGATCGAAGGTCGCCGATCTCGAATCGCCGCAGAATCTCTCTGGCGCTGAGGTAGGCCACCATTGCACTAGGTGGGTGGGGATCGTGCACGGACCCACACTACGAGTGCACCCGGTCCTGAGTGAAAGACTTTCTTCCGTGGAGACCCCTTCAACGGCGTCACTCAGCACGAAGCTGGGCGTCAAGGACTTCTCGTCGCTGACCTTGCTCCACGCTCCGGCAATACTTCAGTGGAAGATCGATCCCAGTGTGAGAGTCAAGCGAACGCGCCGCTCGCGCGCCGATGTCGTGGTGGCGTTCTATACGGATACATCGTCCTTAGCCCGCGAGATCGAATCGCTCGCCCAGCTCATCTTTCCCTCGGCATCTCTGTGGCTCGCGTGGCCCAAGCGAACGTCGGGCGTGAGAACCAACCTCTCCGATCACGTCGTTCGCGACGCCGCGCTGCCCCTGGGACTCGTCGATAACAAGGTCTGCGCGATCGACGCCACGTGGACGGCGCTGCGATTCGTCTGGCGCCTCGAGCGCCGGGCCTCTCTGACCTAGATTCTCGTATTTGCGAAAGAGTTGTCGTGCTTACCTCGTCTCAGGAGAGAGAACGGGTGGTAGCGTCGGGGCGATAGCTGCGTCACGTAGCACCGCAAGGCTCTAGGCCACAAGAAGGAGCGACATGAAGAAATTCCTGATCGTGGCCTTCGCGGCGTCGGCGCTCGGACTCTCCGCTTGTGGCGCCACGGCGTCACTGAACGGCGCCGTTTCTTCTCTTGGCTCGAGCGCCGACCTCCAGGTGCACATCACGGCCAGCGCGTCGGGCGCCGGAACGCAACAGGCGCAGTCAGTGCTGGGCGCGTTGTCCCTGGACGTCGAGTACTCGAATCCCAACGGCTCTCCACTCTCGCAGTCGAGCGGAAAGGCCAACGTCGAGGTGATCGTTAACGCCGGCGGCGCAGCGCTGCTTGATCTTCGAGAGGTCAGTGACACTCTCTATCTTGAGGTCAACGTCACGGCACTGAGCAACATCCCCTCGGTGAACCTTTCCGCATCAGACGTAGCCGAGGCACAACTGTTGCTCGGTGGTCGTTGGTTTGAAATACCCACCAGCCTGGTGACGTCGTCGTTCCCGCAGACCTCAAAGATGAAGGCCGATGCCGCCAAAGAACAGGCCGCCGCGACAAAGATTGCCGACGCCCTCGAGAATCTGATTGATACGACGCCCTACACCACCTTGTCGGGTGGGGGATACTCCCAAACGGGTTCGCTCGCTTCGGTGGTCAAGGCCGTTCTGCCCACCATCGAGAGCCTCGGGGGAAGTAGCGACGGCTTGAACTCCGTACAGGGCAGCTACACGCTGAGCCTCACCACCTCGGGGACGAGCGCCACGGGTGCGTCGATCACCGTTACCGCGCCGAACGGCACTCAAGGTAACGCGACCGTCACGCTCAGCGCCACGATCGCGCACGCCGATGACGACATCACCGCGCCGGCCAATCCCACTATTGTCACGCGTTCGATGCTGGAAGGCCTCCTCGCCAAAGCGAAGTAGCCCGGTCGTGACGTCGTCGGCGCTGACGCGGTGTAGGCCTCGATGAGTCCTCACTCGTTGGGTCTCGCCGTGGCAGCCGCACTGGTTGTTGGCTACGCCTGGTTCGCCACCGGCGTCAAGCCCTTTCACGCACTCGCCTACGTGGTGATCGCCGTTCCAGTACTCGTAGTGGTGGGTCTCTACGCGTTCGGGGGTGCCTTCGGCCACGAAGGCCCGGGCGGGTCACGCCCGAGACGCGTATCAATGGGTAGGTCGACACCGTGGCTTCTCGTCCTGGTCGGTGTCGTCGTCCTGGAAGCCGTAGGCCTGATCCTTGGTGGACGATCCTCTCGCGTGCCAACCCTCAGCACGATGATGGATCACCTGCTCACGACGCACTGGCTGCGCTGCGTGCTCTTCGTGCTATGGCTAGCGGTAGGCGCGGCGCCCTGGTGGCGTCGGCGCCAGCGACGTCGCCACGCGGTGCGCGAATGATAGGAGCCGTCCTCTGGTTCGTTCTTCTCGGTGCCGGCCTCGCCCTGGAAGTGCTCGCACGACTCCATCCAAAGAGGTTCGCGACTCTCGCGCAGTGTGGCGCATACCTGGCCTCACACCGCGTCGGACGCGTCGTACTCGTGCTGTTGTGGGTGTTTGTCGGCGTGCATCTCTTCGCGCGCTACACCATTGCTCACTAGAGCGGGGTAGGTGTCTTAGTCGAGCTTGCGATACCGCTCGAACAGCTCGGTGAGCGCGTTCAGCGCTTCGGGTGACAGGTCGTCGGGCGTCACGACACCACTCCCCGCGATCGTGACGCGCATCTGTTCGAGGTAGGCCGTACAAGCGTCGCACTCGGCCAGGTGCTTCTCGAGACGACGCCGATCTCGCCGCGACAGAGCTCCGTCGAGGTAGTCGCTCATCAGCTCCACCGCCTGCTGACAGACGAGACGACTCGGCGTCACCCTCATAATCCACCGACTTGCATGTTCGCTTCGACCTCTGATCGTATTCGGGCCCGACTGCGGTGCAAGATGACGCGCACGTTAGCCTCCGTCAAGCCCAACAGTTCCGCAACCTCCGTAGTAGATAGTCCTTGAACGTCACGAAGCGTTACAACGGCGCGGGCCGCCTCGGGAAGTCGGGCGATCGATTGGTGGATCATGCGGACAATCGGCTCGTTGACGATCCCATCCTCAATGACGTCGGTGAAGGGCACCGGCGGCTCACTCCAATGGCCCGTCTGGTCAAAACGACTCGGGCTGACCGATCGGTCGGAGGTGAGGGGATCGACCGGAACGGTGCGGTGTTCCTTCACCCCCAAGGTTCGCGCGCGGTTCACGAGAATACGAAAGAGCCATGTCTTGAACGACGAACGACCCTCGAATCGATCGACGCCTCTCAGAACCGCGATCCAGGTCTCTTGCACCACGTCTTCGGCGGAGGCCTCGCTACCCACGTAGTAACGCGCCACACGTACGAGCGACTCGTGGTAGCGCGTGACGATTTCGACGAACGCCTTTTCGTCGCCGTTCAACAGCCGCTGCAGCAACTCAGTGTCGTCCACGTGGCCACGCTACCGGCAACGACCCGCCTCCTCAGTCGCTGACGCGAACGAGCGGTGGGAGTCGCAACGCGGGGCGTTAGATTCGCATCGTGACGATCATTCCCGACGACAAAGATTGGACCTGGGTACTCGAACGCCCCTGCGGGGAGTGCGGTTTCGTGGCGGCGTCGTACCCTCGAGACTCCTTCTCCCGCGCCCTTCGAGAGAACGCGCAGCAGTGGACCGTCGTCCTGGCCCGCGAGGACGTGCGAGAGCGACCGCGCGTGGACAAGTGGTCGCCACTCGAATATGGCTGCCACGTGCGCGACGTCTACAAGACCATGAGCGGACGATTGGCGCGAATGTTGGACGAGGATGATCCCGTCTTTCCTAACTGGGATCAAGACGAGACCGCACTTGAAGAGCGCTATGACCTGCAACAGCCCGAACTAGTAAGTGCAGAGCTCGTCAGCGCGGCCAACGCCTACGCCGATCGGTTTGACGGCGTGACGAGCGAGCAGTGGTCTCGGCCCGGGACGAGGTCCAACGGCAGTCGCTTTACTGTCGAGACCCTCGGCGCGTACGGACTGCACGACGTGGTACACCACCTCTGGGACGTGTCGACCCCTTAGGGAGACGTCGACGCGATCGGCGTTACGAGCCGTCCCAACGACGTAGTTCGTCTTCCAAGGGGTCAAGGCCCATGGGGCCAAGAGCCAGGGCGTACGCATGAAATCTCTTCAAGGAGAAGTCGTCGCCGAGACGAGACCTCGCCTCTTCCCTGGCGCGCATCCAGATCCGCTCGCCGACCTTGTAGGAGATTGCCTGGCCCGGCATGCCCAGGTACCGGTCGACCTCGGAGACCGACATCTCGTGGCTCTGCATGGCACGCTCCTCTAAGACCGCGACCGCCATCTCAGCCGTCCACACCTTTCCCGAACAGTCGCCCAGGCCGATAAGTTCTCCGAGGTCGCTCGGGGCAGGGAGTTCGAAGTGCAACCCGATGTCGACCATCACGCGAGCGGCACGCAGCGACTGGCCCGAGAGGTAGCCCATCTCCTCGCCAAGGTCGCTGAAGAAACCGAGCTCGTTCATCAGACGCTCGGCGTAGAGCGCCCAGCCCTCCCCGTACCCGCTGGTCCAGGCTTCCAGTCGATGAAAACGGCTCTGGCGCTCGGCCTCGAGCAGCGAGGTGGCGCACTGGAGATGATGGCCGGGAACCCCTTCGTGGTACCAGGTAGAGGCGATGCCCCACCACGGAAACGTCGTCTCGCCCAACGTGGGATACCACGTCGTGCCGGGACGAGACAGGTCTTCACTCGGCGCAATGTAGTACGGCGCCCCGGCCGATCCCTCGGGAGCGAGGCGGGCGTCGCAGAAGCGAATCCGCGGGTCAATGTCGAAGTGCACGCCATCAAGTTCATTAACGGCTCGCTCGGTGAAGGCGATCAAGCGGCGCAGCAACTCCTCGGTGCCTACGATGATCTGCGCGGGGTCGTGGTCCAAGTACTCGGTGGCCTCGACGAGGCTCTTCGGATCATCCAGGAGTTCGCGAGCGATCTCCCACATGCGGGCGTTGATGCGCTGTAAGTCCGCCCATCCCCAGGCGTAGAGCTCTTCAAAGTCCAGGGTGGCTCCGGTCCAGTAGTTCGCCCAGGCCGCGTATCGTTCCGCCCCGCACGCGTCGTGAAGCGTGGTCGCCAGCGCGAGAACCTCCATCATCCACGAGGAGAGGTCTGCGCAGGCGCTGTCCGCGTCGAGCGCGGCGAGATGAAGTTCACCGTCCACGGCCGACGTGGGGGCGACCCGGTTCACGAAGCCGACAAACGCTCCCCCGGCGTAGGTGGCGGCCTGCTCGGCGACCCCCACCACGTGACGCCTCGCCGGAAGTTCTCCCGCCGAGGCGAGGGCCGCCAAGGTAGTTCGCCAACTCGCCAGTGCCGGTCGCACCGCGCGAAGTCGTCGAGCGATGACGTCTAAGTCCTCACTCGACTCCGTGGGCATCAGCTCAAAGACCTGACGAATCTCCGAGAGCGGTGACCAGATCACCGTGAAGACCCGGGCCGACTCGCCCGACTCCAACAGAGCGACGCGCGAGGTCAGCCGCTCCTCGAGCACAGCGAGGGCGATGCGATCGACGTCGTCGATTGGTGAGAGTGACGAGAGGGCGGAGAGATGTCCCCGCACGAGGTCGATCTCCCGGGTAACGCGATCGGGGGAAAAGTCTGGCAGTTGGTCGTCGTAGCCGGGGACGCCCGCACTCGTGGCGAAGAGTGGATCAAAAGCGGCGTCCTCTTCGACGACGGTGTTGGCGAAGGCGAAAATCGCCGATCGGTAGGACTCGTGGGACACGTCGTTCCTCTCTCGACAGTGAGTCCTCTTACCGTACCAACGTGCCTCGCGACGCACGCCGTCGCTAGCGCCCGTCGATCCAGTCGCGCGCCATGAATCGTTCCTTTTCTCCACCGAGGACACGCAGCGCCTTGTCGATATTGCGTTGCAACGCGCGCTCACTCTTGAGTCCGGCGAAATACCGAAGAATCTCTTTGCGTCGACTAGGCGCCAGTCGGTCCCAGTTGGCGGCGGCGGTGGGGTGGGCGTCCAGGGCTTCTCGAAAGCGGGCCGGAACCTCGTGCGTGGGACCGCCCCGGTACGCCTCGTCTACGCGCAACTCCACACTCACCCGGTCACCGACGCTCACACCCGCCGTGTCTCTCATCTCACCGTGCAGGTACAGATAGAACGCTCCGTCACCGCGCGGCATGAGGTTCGTGCGCCACGACGTGTCGGTCTCGTCGTTCAGTCGAACGAGGACGGGCAGAGGACGACGCCAGCCGGGTCGAAGAGTCGACGCGTGCCGAGACGACACGAGGACGTAGGGATTGATGCCCGCGATCTCGATGGAGGCGCGAAACGTAACCGGCACCCTCGTCACCACCAGCCCTACTCTTCTAGCCCGCTCCACGTCCAGTACGGAAACGCCACACCGCTCGGCACCGTTGAGCCGAGCGGGAAGTAGTCGTGCACTTCGCTGGTGGCCCACATCATGTAGTCGTGGAGGGCTTGGCGAAACTCGGGGTCGTCCGGCAGCCCGGCGTCCTCGACGGCTTGGTCGAAACAGATGACGAACCGCCTCGCCATCTCGTCCTCCGCGCCCGTCGAAGCGTGCAGATCGAGCATGGCCGAGTGTCCGCCATAGCGCTCGGAGTACGTACGGGGCCCGCCGAAGACCTCACCCAAGTACTGCGCTAATCGCACGTCGTGTTCGGGGCTCGTGCCGTGAGAGAACGGGTGATTCAGCACGGGATCGGCCAAGCACCGTGCGTGCATCGCCAGAGACAGCGCGAGAAACGCCTCGCCACCACCGGCGAAGTCGTAGAGAGTGGGGCGCTCATCCATGCTCATCTCCCATACAGTCTTCCACTCGACACAGTAGAAGCGCTGAGGAGCACTACGCACGACCTACGACTCGAGGCTCACCTCGGGGCTTGGGTAACACCCAAAGAAAGAGGACTGCCGTGGTACCGAGGACGTACCTGGAGTAGATGATCGCCAGCGCTGGTGCCGCGGGAGCGATGATCGGCCTCCTCTTCGTCGTGGTGTCGCTGCGCGCGGAGCTGGTGTTTGGCAAAAGTGCCTCAAAAAAATCGAGGACCCTCGCCCTGTGCTACGTGATCTTTGCCTCCTTCGTTATCGCGCTCAACCGAGCGTGGCTCGAGAGCGAGTCCGCGCTGGACGAGTCCCTCGCCTAACGGATCTACGAAGGGGGCTCCACGAGGGAGAGGGCCGCTCGACCCACGCCGATGCTGATCACCGGGTGGAGCGTGGGATTCAGCCAGCGCATCACACGATCGAGATCGCCTTCGGGAATGGCAATGCAACCCTCGGTCGGCGCGCCGAAACTCACGTGAAGAAAGAACCCGCTGCCCGCCCCTTTGACCACGGGATTCATGTTGTAGTTGATCACGACGGCGTGGGCGTACGCGGTGCCGGCGTAGTAGAGGTTCTCCGAGTCGCCCCCCGGAGAGACCGAGCTTCGCACCAGGCGGTTGTAGTGCGACGAGGCCGGGTTCTCGTCCCACCAATCGTCCGGTCCCACCTGAACGTACGGCAACCGCGTTCCGTTGTTGGGACGATTGCCGAAGGCCTCGGTCAGAGCGAAAACTCCCACGGGCGTTCGTCCGAGTCCCTCCCTGGTGTGACGCACTCCGTGGACCCCGACGAAGGCCTCGAAGGCGCCGAAGACCTGCACGTAGCGACCCGCTCTTGTCTCTCGCCAGGTCCGTAAGACCGCAGTCTGAGAGAGCGGTGTCGCGGCCTCGACGGTGATCACTTGACCGGGCGGCGTGCCCGCCGCGGCGCTCGACCCACCGGGCGTCGCCGCCACCAGCACAAAGAGCACCCCGACGGCGAGAGAGCGCGATGTCATCGGTTCACATCTCTCCTAGGGGGCCGGGGATTAGATTTAAGTTTTTCACAGACCCTCTTTGCACAGACCATCAGGTGCACGAGAGGTGTACCTAGTTGTAGGTGAGGTACTGTCCGCTCCCCGCGCTGGCGAGAACCGTGACGCCAGCACTGTTCACGACGCGAACGCCCGTGATCTTTCGTAACGAGACGGCGCACGCCATCGTGGCGAACACGGCCTGGTCATTGACGGGCCGATACGTCCCGGCGGTCCACCATCGACCACTCTTCGTCTCCATCGAGACCGTGTAGACGTCGCCGCCGGGCAGCCCGCTCTCTCGAAGTTGCAAGGACGTGCCCCAGGGTTGCTTCACCAAGAGGGCGCTCGCGCTCACGTTGGAAGCGCCCCGAAGAGCGAGGGCCCGCTCACCCGGCGTGACGGCGTGCGAACTCGAAACTACCGCCACCACGATCAACGCGGCCGCCAGCGCGCCGACGAGCCCCGCTACCGCGGCTGCATTTCGCCGACGACGTCGATGAGTGGCGCTCGCTTCGTGCAGGTCACCGAGAACGCGCGCCGTGAGTGACGGAGGAACCGACGCCGTCGGCTCCACCGACGAGCGATCGACGTACTTCAACATGGCGACCGTCTCGGTCAGTTCACTCGCCATCGCCTGACACTCCGCGCACCCCTCGAGGTGTGCCAAGAGCCCCGTCATCTCCTCGACCGGCTGATCACTCAATAGGTGAATCGCGAGAGCCTCTCGCCACCTCTCGCAGTCGGAGTCACTCACTGGTCCCATCCCGACTCTTCCATGAGCAGGCGCAACATTCGTAGCGCGTAGAAGGCCCGACTTCGCACCGTTCCTTCGGGAAGCCCGAACAGCTCAGCGACCTCGCGACCGCTGCGGCCGTTGAAGTAGAGCTCAGTCACCACCATCCGGTGCTCAGGGTCCAAGCGTTCCAGCGCGGACTCCATCTGCCAGCCGAGCATCGCGCGTTCCACGTGGTCATCTCCCACCGGCTCGTGACCGTCGTCGAGCGGGAACGTGGCGTTCTTTATCCGATTGGCACTCACGTCAAGAATGACTCGACGCTCAATGGCGAAGAGCCACGTGCGCAGCGAACCGAGTGACGGATCGAACCGAGATCGTGAGCGCCACGCACGCGAGAACGTTTCTTGCACCGCATCCTCGGCGCTCTCGCTGGAGTTCAGTGAACGGCGAGCGAAGCCGAACAACTCTCCGCCGTGGGTCAGAAACGCCTCTCGAAGGCCCGCCTCGTCCGCCGCTTCAAGGTCACCAGCCGCTCGTGCCTTCATAGACCCCATTTGACTACCGTCGCCGCGCCCGAAGCCACTCACGGTGCGACCCTAGAGATATCGAACCTTCCCCGTCGGAGGGCAGCGTCAATACCCTGAGAAGCGAGCTCTGAATAGTCATGTCACTGACGTATACCCGCGTCGCGGCCAGTCTGTTCACGGTTTCTGGCGATCGATCGCTAGAAACCAAGGATTCGTCGAGGCGGGTCAGAAAGGTTCGAAGTCACCGTGAACAAATCGACGCAGTCTCGGTATTCCTTCGTAAGACGCGACCTACCCCCTGTGGTCGCGAGAGGAGAGGTACCTCATCATGAGACACGACTTGACATCAACCCCGTTGCTTCTTGGCCGTCACCGCGCGACGTTCGTCGCCCTCGCGCTGAGTGCGCTCAGCGCCCTCAGCGTGACCGCACTCCCGTTGACGAGCGGCGCGTCCTCCTCGCCCACCACGATCACGGTGTCGCAAAATAAGACGTGGGGGCCGACGCTCACCTTGAAAGACGGAGACACGCTCTATCGGCTGACGAAGGACTCGACTGATAAAAGCGTCTGCACCGGAAAGTGCGCGACGATCTGGCTCCCCGTACTTCTCGCCCCCGGTCAGACCACCCCCGTCGGCGTGGGTGTGAGTCACTTGGGTTCGTTCACGCGAAGTGACGGTACCAAGCAAGTGACCTACGAGGGCATTCCTCTTTATCGCTTCAGCAAAGACAAGAAGGCCGGCGAGGTCTCGGGGAACGTGAAGGACACCTGGGGTCAGTGGTGGTCCATCAACCCGAAGAGTCCTCTGACCCCACCGAAGAAGTCGACCGTCGGCACCACGACAACGTCGCCGATTTCGTACTAGCCATGGCTGACATCACCTCGCACTACACCTTGGAAGATGGCGTCCCTTTCCGAAGGTTTCGCGACACGCCCACCGCGACGAGCGGACGGCAACCTCTCTCAGCCATGCTTCGATTCGTCCTCTTTCGAGAGGCGGGTCCCACCAAGGCCTGGTGCGGCGTGCTCGCGCTCGCGGCATTCACTTCCTGGCTCGGCGTGGTCGGCTATCGCACGCTGGCGAGTGCCGGCAGCGTGATGGCCGCCCTCTCCACAGCGAGAGGGCGAACCGTCGGGCCGGCATTGGTTGTCTTCGTCGCGGTGATCCTTCTGGCCGAACGACTCTGGCCCGCGGTGCCCCGACCGTTTCTCTCGCGCGCTCACCTGGTTGACGCCAGCTATCTCGCGATCTTCGCGGTCGCGGTGCTGCCGGTACTGACGCTGGTCGAGACCGGATTCGCTCACGAGATCACTCGTCACGCGAACTTTCTCGTCCTCGGTCGACTGGCCGTCCTGCCGCAGGTGGTGGTCTCGGGACTGATCTTGATCGGTATCGACGCCATGAACTGGGGAGGGCACGTCGCGAATCATCGATCGCTCACGCTCTGGCGCTTACACGCGTTACACCACTCTCAAGAGGACTTGAGCGTGTTGACGACATTTCGCACTCACCCCCTGGTTCACGTGTCCTACTTGCCGTCGCTCTTTCCCGCCCTCATCCTCGGGGCGAGCGGCACCGTCCCGGCCGCGGCGATCGTGATCTACGGGTGTCTGATCACCCTGCCGCACGCCAACCTTCGCTGGACCTTCGGACCACTGGGGAGGGTCTTCGTGAGTCCGGCCTACCACCGCTTGCACCACGCCGCGTCGTTCATCGACGATCGAGGCACGGTGAATTTCGGCTTTGTGCTGGTCTGTTGGGACCAGATGATCCACCGCGCGGCCTTTCCGTCCGGCGTCCCCGTGGCCACGGGAATCTCGGGGCGACCCGTGCCGATTGAGCAAACGAGTTCGCTTCTCGCCGCGCCCAAGGTCGTGCTCGCCCAGTTGGCCCAGCCCTTCGCGGTCCGTTCCAAGACCGACGCCTAATGGCGAACGACGTCAGAACGCGAGCACGCCAACAATACGAAAGAGTGCGCGACACCGCTCACTCCCTGGCGACGCGCGACATCGCCTTGCTGGTCGCCAGGATCTGTCTCGCCTGGATCTTCGTGTACCACGGCGCCGGCACGCTCTTTGGCGCTTTCGGCGGCGCGGGAATCCACAACGAATCCGTCTACTTCGCGACGGTGGCGCACCTGCGTCCTGGAACCTTCTTCGCCGTGCTCGGGGGGATCATTGAGTGCTTCGGTGGGGCCGCCGTCGGCCTAGGACTCTTCGGGCGCCTTGCGGCTGCGGGTCTGGCGGGCGACATGATCATGGCCATGATCACCGTGACCTTTTCCCAGGGCCTCGTCGGCGACGCCAGCGGCATCGGCTACCAACTCAACCTCGCCCTCGTCGGACTTGCCGTAGTGGTGAGTCTCATGGGCACGGGTCGTCTGTCCCTCGACTACGCCCTGCGAACGTGGATCGCCAAGTCCCGGGCGCTGCGAACAACGACCGCTGCGGCCACGACGCTCCCCTGAATCTCCACGCCGCGGGTCGCGGCTCTTCGCACGTCGCACGATCCCTAAAATTGCTCCGTGGAACCCCGTAAGGTCATACTCTTCTATCGATTCGTGCGCCTCAGTGACCCCGACGCCATTCGTCTCTGGCAGCGAGAGCTCTGCGAAGGCCTCGGTCTGAAGGGGAGGATCCTGCTCTCGGTGCACGGCATCAACGGCACGCTTGGCGGGGAGATGACGGCACTGACCGCGTACATCCGCCGTACCAAGGAGTACCCGGCATTCAAGGGGACTGACTTCAAGTGGTCCGAAGGTACCGGCGACGAGTTCCCTCGCCTTCGTATTCGCGTGCGCGACGAACTGGTGGCCTTCGGCGCGTCCAGCGAACTCGAGGTGGACGGCGACGGCGTGGTCGGGGGCGGCACCCGACTCACGCCCCAGGCCCTCCATCAGCTGGTCGACCGGCGTGGTGACGACGTCGTCTTCTTCGATGCTCGCAACTCCTTCGAGGCAGAGATCGGTCGGTTCAAGAACGCGGTCGTGCCCGACGTTCGCACCACCCGCGACTTCGTGAGCGAACTGGACAGCGGCAAGTTCGACCACCTGAAGGATCGCCCGATCGTGACGTACTGCACGGGCGGCGTGCGCTGCGAGGTCCTCTCCTCGGTCATGAAACGTCGAGGCTTTCGCGAGGTTTATCAGTTAGACGGCGGCGTGGTGCGCTACGGCGAGACGTTCGCCGACGACGGCCTCTGGGAAGGGTCGCTCTACCTCTTCGACGGTCGCATGAAACAGGAGTTCAGCGAGCGCAGCGTCACGCTCGGGCGTTGCGAACGGTGCCACACCCCGACGAGTCAGTACTACAACTGCGCCAACCTCGAGTGCCGCAAACTCATCCTGCTCTGTGCTTCGTGCGGTGAGGACAACGTGGCGACCACGTGCGTGCCCGAGCACGCGGCGTCCTAAAGCGGGCTTCGTCTACACCCCGTACTCTGCGAGGCGCACCAGGGCGCGCTCGGCCGCCTCTCGCACGCGAGGTACCTCGTCGTCGCGTAAGACGACCATCATCTCTAGGGCGTCACTGACCTGGTGACGGGCGACGACGCGCGCACTCATTTCGCGAACCCGCCACGACTCGTCCTTGGCACCTTCAATTACCACCGGCGTGGCGCTGTCGTTCCAGGCGTAGATCAGTCCTCGCATCGCCCACACGCGAGGCCAGTAACCCGAGAGGCCCCCCTCGCTGCCGTCGAGAACCTGGCGCGAGGCAGGTCCGGCGAGCGCACGCAGGGTCTCTTCGTCCGTCTCGGCGCCAGAGAGAATCTCGACGCAGCGCGCCACGACGTTCTTTGTTCCCGTGCGGCGGCACTCCTCTTCGACGCTCTCTCGTGGCGTCATGCCCCAACGGCTCGAAATCATGAGTGTCCGCCAGCCCTTCTGTAGCGCCCCACCATTATCTCGCGCCAGGCTGGCTTACGACGACACCTTTCCCGTCGCGTAATCGCTGTCGACGGCGCCCCGTACCGCATGAACGGCATTCAAAGAGGTGGTCACGACGCCGAGTTCGCGATTGTACGAGAGTGACGACGTCGAAAAATTCTCACTCCCGATGAACACTGTCCCCGCGGACGCTCGGCAGTCGACGCAGATCACCTTGGCGTGGATGTACACCTGCGATGAGTTGAGCACGGACACGTGCACGCCCGCGCGCGTCAAAGCGTTCAGGGCGGAGGACCACTCCGAGGAGTAGGTCATGACTACTTTGACATCAACGCCGCGCCTCGCGTCACCCGAGAGCGCCTGCTCCACCGCGGCGTCGTCCATCTCTTCGTTTTCGACGAGCACGCTGGAGGTGGCGGAGTCGATCAGGCCCACCAACGCGCCGGTGGAGCCGGGACTCCAGACGAGCCCTCCCGAAGGAACGGGTGCGTCAGAACGGTTGGCAAAGTCGGCGTCGAAGGTGTCCGCAATGGCCGAGACGTCCGAAGGGGTGGTGTCTTTAATCCAGAAGTCTCTGGTGGAGTTGTAGTCGTAGGACACGAAGTTGCCTGTTCCGATGTACGCCGTACGATCGTCGACTACCACGTACTTGGCGTGAAAGATCGTCTCCGCGGGAGCCCACGCGACGTGAACTGATCCCGCGCGCAAGAGATTCGCCGCGGCGGCGTTCTCCTCACGCCCGTCGTAGGCGCTGTTGAGGAGTACGCGAACCACGACTCCCTCACGCGCCCTCGCGACGAGATCACGCTCGAGGGTGGGGTCAGAGAGTTCGTACACGGATACGTCAATGCTCCGACGAGCTCTCTCGATGGCGGCGTCCATGAACCCGTACCCCGCCTGCGGCTCGGTCCACACCGCAGCGACCGGGGAGGACGAGGCGGCGGCGACGGCGCTCGTAGGAGTGAGCAGAGGAGAAAAGAAAGAGGCCCCCAGGGCGAGGGCCACTACGACGCGCCTCACCGTATGGCGACTACTCGCCAACGGGGCCGCCCGCAATCTCGACGACGATGTCAAGGTGTCCGAGGTGACGGGCGTACTCCTGAAGGAGGTGGAAAAGAACTCGCTCCAGGGTCGCCTCCACTCCGTCTTTCCAACGCGGTCCCGGTTGGCCGAGGGTCTCTAAGTCGTGGGTACGAATGATGACCTCACTCTGCTCGCCCTGGGCTCGCAGTGCCTCGATTAACGCATCGCGCGACTCGTCGGGGCCAACGTACCAACGATCTCCCCGCCGGTCGCCCCAGGGGTCGTCCAGGGCCACACCTTGGAAACCCCAGACGAGCCATCGACGCTCGACAAACGTCAAATGCTTGACGAGCTCCAGGGGCGACCATCCGCTGGGCAGAATTGACGAACGGACCTCACTCTCGGACAACGCCTCCACGCGCGAGATGACGCTGGTGCGAAAGTACTCGAGGTAACTGATGAAGACGTCGGCTCGCGACGCGCGCGGATCGGACGGACTAGGTACGCTGTCACTCACCGGGCCAGTATGGCGCGGACCAGGCACCCGACCGAGGGAAGCGGTCTCTACGTGGACTCCACCCAGATCAGCTGGGCTGCGTCTAAGGAGAGCGTCAAGGGTGCGCCCCGCACCGTGAGCGCCACTTCATTCGGCCCGACGTCGGACTTGATAACGGTCACGTCGGTACCCTCGGAAATCGCGTGTTCGGCCAGCATCGAGAGCAGCGCCGGAGCGTCGTGCTCGGCCACTTCCGAGATTCGTCGTACCGTCGCGGACCTGCCCGGCTCGAGGTCGGCCAGCGCCACCAGAACTCCGTACGGCGCCGTTCGACCGGGTATGACGTTGCCGTGGGGGCACGTGGTCGGTGACCCCATCGACGCGTCAATTTGATCGACCACCGCGTCCGAGATCGACGAAGAGATCCGGTCGGCTTCGATGTCGGCCGTGGCCCAGTCGAAGTTCAGGACGTCCGTCAACCATCGCTCAAGGATGCGATGGTGACGAACCAGGCTCGCGGCCGTCGATTCTCCGCTTGGCGTCAACGTCACGCTGCGGTCCGATCCGATGTCGATCCAGCCGTCGCGCTTCATGCGGGCGAGCGCGTCGCTCACCGTCGGCGCGCTGACGGACAACCAGTACGCCAGTCGGCTCGGGCGGACCACTTCACCCTCAGCGGCGATGTAGTAGATCGCCTCTAAGTACTTGTCGACGGTGGCCGTGTGGGGATTCGACATCTGATCTCGACCTACTGTGGCGAGCCCGCGGCGCGAAGAATGCTCCCGTGACCGTCGGACACGCTTTCTGCACGGGTAATCGTCACGACCCGTTTTTACCATGCGCCCTGCTTTAACGATCACGACAGCGGCGCTTCGCTCAATCTGCAGAGTCCTATTGCAATGTTGGTGGGGGCGGACATAATGAAGTGATGGAGCAGCGCCTCTCCCTCGTGACTCTCGGCGTGAGCGACGCGGGGCGCGCTCGCGCGTTCTACGAAGCCCTGGGCTGGTCGGGCGAGTCGCCTGACGGTTCCATCGTGTGGTTTCAGGCCGGTGGCATCATCGTGTCGCTGTGGGACCGCGCGTCACTGGCGCGGGACTCCGCGGTCGTCGACGGGGGTGGCTGGGGAGGCGTGACCCTGGCGCACAACGTCACCTCTCCCGACGAAGTGGACCGCGTGATCGACGAAGCCCGCGCGGCGGGGGCGACGATAGGGCGTGAACCGGCCGCCACCTTTTGGGGCGGCTACTCGGGGGTCTTCCTCGACCTCGACGGCCACCCGTGGGAAGTAGCCCACAACCCCGGCTGGCCCCTCGGCCCCGACGGATCCGTCTCTCTGCACTAAATCCCCTGCTGCGTTCGTTCCGCCGTTAACTTCGCGTCGATTACAGCCCTTTGGCCTATATACTTGCTTGCAGTCAAGCAAGTACCTCCTCGAAAGTGAGTAGTAATGCCGCAGTTGAAAGTGCACGAGGACCGCTACAAATGGGTAGCCCTGACGAACACCACGCTGGGCGTATTCATGGCGTTTATCAACTCGTCCATTATTTTGATCTCACTTCCCGCGATCTTTCGCGGGATCGGCATCAATCCGCTCTCGCCGGGAAACGTCGGGTATTTGCTCTGGCTCTTGATGGGCTACCTCTTGGTGACTGCGGTGCTCGTCGTCAGCCTTGGACGACTCGGCGACATCGTCGGGCGTGTGCGCATCTTCAATCTGGGCTTCGCTGTCTTTACCGTCGCCTCGATCATGCTCGCCGCGGATCCCTTCCACGCCGGCTCAGGAGCCATTTGGCTCGTGCTATGGCGACTCGTGCAAGGAGTGGGCGGGGCGATGCTCTTCGCCAACGCGAGCGCCATTCTGGTCGACGCCTTTCCCTCGGATCAGCGCGGACTGGCCATGGGGATCAACCAAGTCGCGGCGATCGGTGGATCGTTCGTCGGTCTCATCGTCGGAGGTCTGCTCTCGGTCGTTGACTGGCGACTCGTCTTCTGGGTGTCGGTCCCCTTTGGCATCATCGGCACGGTGTGGAGCTACATGTCCCTTCGCGATAACGGCATTCGCTCGCCCGCCAAGATCGACTGGTGGGGCAACCTCACGTTCGCCGTCGGACTCACGGCCGTGTTGGTCGGCATTGTCTACGGCATCGAACCGTACGGAGGCCACTCCATGGGTTGGACCTCGCCGCTGGTGCTCTCGGCCTTCGCCCTCGGCGTGATCTTTCTCGCCGCGTTTTTCGTGATCGAGACCAAGGTGGAAGCGCCGATGTTCAACCTGCGGCTTTTTCGCATCCGCGCGTTCTTTATGGGATCGGCCGCCGGGTTTCTGGCGGCGGTCGCGCGCGGAGGATTGCAGTTCATGCTCATCATCTGGCTCCAGGGGATCTGGCTGCCTCTGCACGGCTACAACTACTCCGACACGCCACTGTGGGCGGGTATCTTCCTCCTTCCTCTCACGGTCGGCTTTCTCCTCGCCGGACCGTTGTCCGGATACTTGTCAGATCGCCACGGCGCTCGCATTCTCTCGACCACGGGGCTAAGTATCTTCGCGCTCAGCTTCGTCGGACTCCTGCTCGTGCCGACCAACTTCTCGTACTGGGTCTTCGCCCTCCTGGTCTTCGCCAACGGCGTGGGCGGCGGCATGTTCGCCGCGCCGAACGCGGCCGCCGTGATGAACTCCGTACCGCCCGATCAGCGCGGCGGTGCCGCGGGTATCCAGGCGGCGTTTATGAACACCGGGATGGTGCTCTCCATCGGCGTGTTCTTCTCTTTGATGATCGTCGGTCTTACCCGCACGTTGCCCTCGGCGATGTACAAGGGTCTGAGGTCGCACGGGATTGCCGTGGCGCAGGCGCACACGGTGGCCAACCTGCCGGCCGTCGGAAGCCTCTTCTCGTCCTTCCTCGGCTTTAATCCCCTCAAGAGTCTGCTCGTATCCCAATCGCACGCCCACGTCGATCACGCGCAGTGGACGACGCTGACCGGCAAACACTTCTTCCCCAGCCTCATCCTGAGTTCTTTCCACCACGGCCTCATCATCGTGTTCTCGCTGGCGATTCTGATCTCGCTACTGGGTGCGCTCTTCTCGGCCCTGCGCGGAAAGCGCTACATCCATCAGCCCCTCTCGGTGGGAGAACTGGTCGGGGAGTTGGCGGAAAGTTCGAGCGGCGTGCCCGGAGAGATGGCCTTCGACTCCGAGGTCGTCCGATGACCCCGCTCGACACCTCGGAGACCACTCGCGCGAGCGCCGCCCGGCTGCGCTTCGTCTTGATTCGACTGACCCGAGCGCTGCGCCGTGAGAGTCGCTCCACGTGGACCGCGTCGCAGGTCTCGGCTCTCGCCACGCTCGAAGAGGTAGGGCCGATGCGTATCAGCACACTGGCCACGCACGAGTCGATGGATCCCTCGGTCGCGACGCGCGTCGTGGCCGGGCTGGAGGCGCTCGGGCTGGTGGAGCGCCGTGTCGACCCCGAGGACCGACGCGCCTCGTTGGTTGACTTGAGTGACGTCGGGCGAAGCCAACTCCTCGAACTATGGACCGAGCGAACGCACGAACTCAACTCGCGCCTCGACGTACTCTCCGAGGCCGAACGGCTCACCATTGAGGCCGCGTTGCCGGCGCTCGAAAAACTTACGCGCGACTAGGCGTGGCGCGACCCGGGCTAGGCCAGGGCGGCGTCCAAGGTGATCGTCGTGCCGGTCAGGGCCTTGCTCACGGGGCAGCCGACCTTGGCGCCCTCGGCGGCGGCGACAAACTGCGCCTCGTCGAGGCCCTCCACTTCACCGCGGACGGTGATGTGAATGTCGGGGATGCGAAAGCCGCCCGCGGGGTCCGGTCCGAGACGTACGTCGACGTCGACCACGAGTGACTTGGGCGTGCCGCCGGCGGTGGTGATGGCGTTGGCCAGCCCCATAGAGAAGCACGCCGAGTGCGCCGCGGCGATCAGCTCTTCGGGACTGGTCGTGCCGTCGGCGTCATCGGCGGCGCGCTTGGGGAAGGAGACGTCAAAGGTCGCGAGTCCGCTGCTGACCAGTTCCACTTCACCGGATCCGTCTTGAAGACCGCCCGTCCACGTCGTACGCGCCTTGCGTATTGGCATAGTGCACTCCTCTTTCCTAGTTGTCTGTGCGCAGCATAGATTGCTCGTCGCGGTTTTCGACCGCGACAACTGCTCCTTGCCCAAGCAACTTACGAACAGTTGTCTCCCAGCCCCTCGGCCAGAGCGCGGCCGGTCGGTCTCTGACATGATGATGCCATGACAACCTTTACCAGCCACGACGATGGGATGCCTTGTTGGGTCGACGCGATGGTGTCGACGCCCGAAGAGCATCACGACAAGCGAGCGTTTCTCACGGCGCTCTTCGATTGGACATGGAACCTGGGTGGTCCCGAGATGGGACATTACGCCACCGCCCGCTCGAACGGCGCGCCCGTTTTGGGTCTGGGCATCTCCGACGGGGGCCACGGTCGCACGACCACGTACTTCTCGACATCGAACATCGCTGAGGCCATCACCCAGGCGACCGGCCTCGGCGCCACGGTGATGATGCCCGAGATGGCCGTGATGGATCTCGGCGCGATGGCCGTTCTGTTCGATCCCCGCGGGGCGCCCTACGGACTCTGGCAGCCCGGAACGTTCATCGGCTTTGGCGTCATGCACGAAGTGAACGCGCCCGGTTGGTTCGACCACGTCTCCCCCGATCCCGAGCGCGACGGCGAGTACTACGCCGCCGTCAGCGGCCACCAACTCACCGAGTTGGAGGGCGACATGCGCATTCTTCAAAACGGCGAGAGTTGGTACGCGAGTATCTCGCACGCCCAAAACGATGAGCCGCCCCAGTGGAAGCCCATCTGGGTGGTCGACTCACTGGAGCGAATCCACGAGACGGTCCCCCGCCTCGGGGGCGCCATTGTCATTGAAGAGATGCCCGTGCCGGGTAGTGCACTCTGCGTCTTTCGTGAACCGGTGAACGGGAACTTGATGACCGTGATGCGAGCGGGCCAGGCGCCCGAGTAGATCAAACCCTCGCTCGAGACGCCGGGTGGATCAGCGCGACGTCGAAAGCCAACTAGAGGAGCGCGTCGATCTGCCCTACGGCGGCAGTAATCCCCTCTTCCATCCCCATAGCCAAGAACCGCTCCATAGCCTCGGTCGAAGGAAACGTCCCCTCGATGACCATGCGAGTTCCTCCGAGAGGGGTCTCGCTGAGCGACACGCGAATAATCATGAAGGGCATGTCGGCCATGGGCTCGCCGGTGTCGTCGGCTATTCCATTCTCGAACGAGAGGTGGTGCGGCGCGTCGACCTCCAGCACGTGCCACCAGCCGCGCGCTTTGTCGCCGCCGGGGCCCGTCATGTAGTAGCGAACGCGTCCACCCGGAGTGAGGTCGTGATCAACCATGGTCGCCGGGTAGATCGGCGGTCCCCACCACTGCTCCAGCAGGCGGGGGTCCTCCCACAACATCCACACCCGGTCGATAGGGGCTGCGTACTCCGTCGTGATGGTCAAGGTCAACGCGTCAAGGTCTCTGTCAACGCTGGTCATGCTCATGGTTTCATTCCTTTCTTCATGCTTTTCTCCAAGACATCGCCAAATCGATCCAGCCGCTCGCGCCACTCGAGCTCAAATCGCTCCAACTGTTCCTTCGCGTGCTCAATGGACGCTCCCTCACCTCGGACGAGCTGCTCACGTCCGTGCTTTCGCTTCCTCACCAGTTGCGCCCTCTCCAGCACCGCCACGTGCTTTTGGACCGCGGCGAAACTCATGGGGTAGTAGGACGCGAGCGTCGACACCGAACTTTCGCCGCCCATGACCCGAAGGAGGATGTCGCGGCGCGTGGCGTCCGAGAGCGCCTGGAACACTCGATCGGTCCGCTCCGCTTCTTGCGTATCTACAACCATATGGTTGTAGATTATCAACGCACGACGAACCTGTCAAGCTTCGCGATTTGCCGGGTCGCATCGTGGGGGCCATGACTGGGGCGATCTGTGAAAAGATTCCCCGACGGAGTCTTTGGCGGGCTCTTTTCGGAGCGGAACGTTGATGTCACTCAAGATCGCAAGGGCTGTGGGGTCGGTCGGAATTCTCCTCGCTCTCACGGTCGCCCCCGCCACCGTGGCCCGCGCCGCAGCCCCGATGGTCGAGGCGACTCAAGTGGCGTCGCAGGCACCGATCACCGCCGGTCCCTCGCGAAGTGAGTGTCTCACACCGGATTTTGATGACACGGGACTCACAGCCCTTCAGAGCGCAGTCACCAGCTTCGATGCACTCACGAACTCGACCGTCACCTGCCTCTCGGCGTATCTGAACGGGGCGACGACATGGGCCGAGTGGGACACCCCCTGGATTACGCAATCGCAGTACGGCTACACCTCGTGGGTCGCCGAAGCGCCTCAGAGTCGTCAACTCGTCCTACAGGTGGACCTCATCCCCAGCAGCCTCGAAGACATCAGTGACCCGCTGAGCTGGGAGCAGTCCTGCGCGGCCGGCGACTTCGACTCCTACGCCACGGAACTTGGCACGAATCTGGTGACCGCCGGTCTAGAGAACTCGGTCCTTCGTCTCGGCGCGGAGATGAACGGCAACTGGGAAGCGGACTTTATAGGCACCACCACTCAGGAGCAGAGTGAGTGGGCTTTGTGCTTCGACAACGAAGTCACGGCGCTGCGCCAAGCGGTCGGGGAGAACTTCCTCATTGACTGGGATCCCAACGCTGGCAAGGGTGGCTATCCGTACGCCAACTTCTACCCTGGTAACTCCTTCGTCGACATCATGGGTCTCGACCTCTACGACGTAGATTCCAACACTCCCAACACCTCGACGACCTTTTCGCAACTGTCCAACGAGCCGTTCGGTCTCTCGGACTTCGAGGCGTTCGCGACCGGGCAGGGAAAGCCCATGAGCTTTCCCGAGTGGGGGCTGTCCAGCACTCCCTCCGGAGACGATCCGGGATACGTCAACGGGATGGCGTCCACCGTCGCTAACGGCGACTTCGCCTTCGAGACCTACTTCGACGTGGTGAATGGGAACACCCTGCCACTCAGCTCATCAACTCCCTTGTCCCTCGACGCGTATGAGGAGTGGTTCGGCACCCCGGCGAGTGCCGGGACCATTTCGGGAACCGTCACGTCAGTCGGTGGAGGAGACCTCGAGGGCGTCTGCGTAGAGGCGTTTCTCAACGGGACCGGCATTTCCGCGTCCGCCAGCACCGCGGTCAATGGCACGTACACGATCTCCGGGCTGGCCCCGGGCAACTACGGCGTGTTCTTTCTTCCCGGATGCGGTAGCGCGGACGTAGCGACGCAGTGGTACAACGATACGACGACCGGAACGCAGTCGGCACCGGGAACTTTGCTCGCCGTCAGCACGGCCTCTCCGACTAGCGGCGTCAACGCAGTAATGGCGACAGGTACGAGCATCGCCGGGACGGTGAACGCGGCGACGGGCGGAGCCGACGTCGCGGGAATCTGCGTCAGCGCCACCCCCGTGGGTGGCCCCTCGAGCGCGGGCGCGGGGACGGTGAGCGCGACCAACGGGACCTACACGCTCGAGGGTCTCTTGCCGGGCAACTACGACGTCGAGTTCGCGGCGGGGTCGTGCGAAGGGAACTACGTGACGCAGTGGTACAACGCCACGCCCACGGGCGCGTCGGCTGCGTCGGGAGCATCGGCCGTTTCCACGTCGGTCGCGTCACCGGCGGCCGGGATCAACGCAACGATGTCATCGAGCACCAGCATCTCCGGCGCGGTGATCGCCGCGTCAGGCGGCGCGGGTATTGGCAATATGTGCGTCTGGGCATACCCCGTGGGTGGCGGGACCACGGTGAAGGCCACCACCGCGCTCGGCGGCGGGTACACGATCTCTGGTATCGCGGCCGGTAGTTACAACGTCGAGTTCTACACGTTTCCCTGCGGAGGACGCGACTACGTAACGCAGTGGTACAACAGCACGTCAACCGGGGCACCGTCCGTGTCGGGAGCGACGGCCGTGTCGCCGTCGGTCGCCTCTCCGGCGACCGGCATCAACGCCAACTTGGCCCTCGCCGCGACGATCTCGGGGACGGTCACCGCCGCCGTTGGCGGGTCGGATGTGGCGGGTGTCTGCGTGGGGGTGACGTCAACGGACGGCGGAATAGGTGCGTCGGCGACCACCGCAGCCGGCGGGACGTACACCGTCTATGGATTGGCACCTGACTCCTACGTCGTAGAGCCAGATCCGACGTGCGCCGGCACCGTCACCACGTCGTTCGCCTCGCCCCAGCCCACGTCCGGCGTGATGAGCGTCACCGCGGGGCAGGCCCTGACCTACAACATCGGGCTGGTCCTGCCCCAGTCGATCGCCGATTACATCACCCTGAGTACCAGTGCACCAACGAGCGCCGTTGTCGGTGGCGCCACCTACGCACCGAGCGCCACGGCGACGTCGGGCGACAACGTAAAGATAACTCTCGATAGTTCGTCAAGTGGTTGCGCACTCAGCGGCGGCGTGGTGAGCTTCACGGCCGTCGGCACCTGCGTGATCGATTTCAACGATCCGAGCTCCGGAGCGAGCGACGCGTACACCTCCGCCGTCCAAGTCCAACAGTCCTTCACCGTTTCCGCATCGTCGGGTGGCGGCGGCGGCGGCGGCGGCGGTGGTGGTGGTGGCGGTGGTGGTGGCGGCAGCGGCGGTGCGCCCCCCAGTCCGCCCGTGACAGTGACGCCCGCTCCACCCGCAGCGCCCCCCGTCGTGCAACCCGTTTCCGTGGTGTCGATCCCCACTCCGCGAGAGCTCACCTACACCGGAGACTCAACGACTCTCTCTCCGAAGGCGAAGGATGTTCTGAGCGCTCTGGTGAAGAAGTTGTCTAAGGGAGGCGTCCTCACCGTTATTGGCTACGCCTACGACGACAAGGTGCTCGCGCACGAGCGAGCCGAGGCAGTGGCGGGCTATTTGCTGCACCACGTGTCGGTGCACGTCTCGATCAAAGTCGTCACCACCTCGACCGTCGAAAAAGTGATGGTGATCACGGCAAAACTGTGATCTCGAGCCCTCGGGCTACGGATCACTGGGCGGATCTGGCGTCATGAGCGTTCGTCACTTCCTCGTCGCACGGTCATTTGCTAATTTGCGGCCATGACCACCATCACCTTCACCATCCCCGCGCTGGACTGCCCCGACGCTCTGGCCCTCGCCCGTTTCTACGCCGATCTCACCGGATTGGAGGTGGAGCCCCTTGGGGACTACCCCCCTGAAGACGTGACCTGGATCGAGCTTCTTGACGGCGGCCGACGCAAGATCGGGTTTCAACAGATTGAGTCCTACGTGGCCCCGACCTGGCCCGAAGGACCGGTGCCCCAGCAGCTTCATCTCGATTTTGACGTCGAGGACCTCGACGAGGGAGAGGCACACGCGTTGAAGGTGGGCGCCACCAAGGCGCAGTACCAGCCGGGCGACACCTTTCGCGTCTACCTCGATCCCGTGGGTCACCCCTTCTGTCTGTGCCTACGGGGCAGCGAAGGAAGTTGAGGCGCCAGTTCGTTCCGTTCCACGCCGTGAGCGTCGGCTTAAGAAGCGCTGGCCCACAACGGTTAGACTGACCTTTCGCGTCTCGGGGTCTCGGCCCTGAGAACACCGAGGACCTGTGGTGCAGCTCGGAGTGCACGCCGCCCTGTCAAGGCGGAGGTCGCGGGTTCAAATCCCGTCAGGTCCGCTCGACACCCCTACGGGGTGACGAGGAGGTCGGGTAGCTCAGTCGGTAGAGCGCGCGCCTGAAAAGCGTGAGGTCACCGGATCGACGCCGGTCCCGACCACCACCTTCGCAACGCGTCCTGGCGATATCGCTAGGACGCGTTGCGAAGATCGACTCGTGCTCGTACGTGGTGTCGGCTAGGTGTTGCTCGCCAAGGTCCGACGACGCCCAAGGCATCGGTGACCTTCCTCGTCGCGGGTAAGAGACCCAGCGCGTCAATGCGGGCCACGACGTTGGAGCCCTCGAGACGAGCTACCAAGTACCAACTGGCCTGTTGGCGATGGCGCGACGAGGGCACGTCCGATCGGTAGATGTACTGCTCGGTCACGCGTTCTCTACTGGTCTCCACGGCCCCAAAATAGGGAGCCCCTGTAACACCTGATCTGGTGATGCCATGGACTAGACAGGTCACCAGCGCATGAGTACCGTCCACCTTCCCCACGTCGAACCGGCCGCGGTGCCAGCTGCGCCCGACGTGCCCTGGCCCACCACCACCTGGCCGCGCGGCACACACCCTCGCCAAGACGAACTCGACGCTGCGGTGGATCAGGCCTTCAGTGATGAGACCTTGGCCACCACGAACGCGGTGGTCGTCATTCAACACGGTCGCGTCGTAGCGGAACGCTACGGCGGGGTTCAAGAGTTCTTCGATCGACCGGCCGAACCCATCACCGCCTCCAGCCAACTCCTCTCGTGGTCGATGGCGAAGTCCATGTTGCACATGATCATCGGCACGCTCGTCGACGAGGGCCGACTCGACCCGGACGCGCCAGCGTCCGTGCCGGAGTGGCGAGGAAAGGACGATCCGCGCGGCGCCATTCGCCTCCGCGATCTCCTGGCCATGCGTGACGGCCTGGCGTTCGTCGAGGTCTACGAGATCGGCGAAACGAGTCACGTAATCGAGATGCTCTTCGGGGAGGGGAAGGAGGACATGGCCGCCTTCACCGCCCAGCTCCCCCTGGCCCACGAGCCGGGAACGTTCTTTAACTACTCGAGTGGCACCACCAACGTGCTCAGTCGCATCGTCGCCGACCAGGTGGGCTACGGCGAGGCCTACCGCCAGTACCTCGAACAGCGTCTCTTCGGACCACTCGGCATGACGAGCGCCGTCGCCACCTTCGATCCGACGGGCGTCTTCGTGGCCTCGAGCTTCGTGCACGCCACCGCCCTCGACTTCGCCAAGTTTGGACTGCTGTACTTACGTGGTGGTGAGTGGGACGGGCGACAGCTGATCTCTCGCGCCTGGGTGGACACCGCGCAGATTCCCTTGAGCGTCGATGAGAAAGATGGCACCTTCTACTCCTGGCAGTGGTGGGTCACCGGCGACGAGTTCGGGACCTACCGGGCCAGCGGTTTCGAGGGTCAGATGATCTGCGTCGTCCCCGCCCTCGACGCGCTGGTAGTGCGCTTTGGCAAAACGCCCGAGGTGCACTACCCCGACCTCGCCGCGTGGCGCCACCGCGTCCTGCGCGTGCTCGACGACGGCTACGCGCCCTCGTAGGGAAAACCGAGGTCCGGAGCGCCAAAGAGGGCGCAGAAGGCGATGCCTTCCTTCGCGCACATCGCTTCGGCCGTGCCGCCACGATCAACCACCGCGAGGATCAGGGCGATCTGCGCGCCCGCCTCTTGGGCGACGTGGGCCGCCTCTAAGAGGCTCGTCCCGCGAGTGACCGTGTCTTCGGTGATAACGACGCGATCGCCCGCTCGCAGGACACCCGCGATACGACCGCCTCCGCCGTGATCCTTCACTTCTTTTCTCACGCTGAAGGCGTTGAGCGCTCGGCCCCTGGTCGCGGCCACGCCGGCGGTGATGAAGCTCACTCCATCGGCTCCCATGGTGAGTCCGCCGATCGCTGTCACGTCGTCGGGAATGCTCTCCAACACCAGCGTGGCCACATCGACCATTACCTCAGACGAACAGATCGTCTGCTTGGAGTCGATGAACCACGATGAGGTCCGTCCGGACTTTAAGACGAACTCTCCTCGTCGAACAGAGTGTTCCAAGAGGTGCTCCACGACTCGTTGCCGTGCGTCACTCACCTCAACACCACCTGGGAGGTCCCCTGCTGCAATGAACCGACGATGGATGCGCCGATGCCGCTGGCGCGGGCCAACGTGACGGCCGCTTCGGCGGCGCTCGGATCGAGGGCCACCACCATGCCCAGACCGCAGTTGAACACGCGAACCATTTCCTCAGACGCCACTGGTCCGCGCCTTTGAATCTCGTAGAAGATCTCCGGCGTCGCGAAACTGTCCATCTCAATCACGGCGTCCAGGTCACGGGGTAACAGTCGCGCCACGTTGCCCACAATGCCGCCACCGGTGATGTGTGCCACCGCGTGCACGCTCGCCCCGAGATCACGCCGCAGCGCACCGATACACGGTGCGTAGATGACCGACGGCACCAAGAGCTCCTCGCCCAGCGTGGTCGCGGCCCCCGGGTAGGCCGGCTCGGCGAGCGACGCGGCGTCGCGAATCAGAATCTCTCGGGCCAGCGAGTAGCCGTTGGATCGCAGACCGGGTGAGTGAAAGCCAACCAACGCGTCGCCCTCGCGCGAGCGCTCCGCCGAGAGCGCGTCGCCACGTTCGACGACACCGAGGGCGAAGCCCGCCACGTCGAGATCGTCGGGCTTCATAACCCCGCCGTGTTCGGCGGTCTCGCCGCCGAGAAGCGCGACGTTCGCTCGGCGGCACCCCTCGGCGATTCCGGCGATCAGTACTTCGAGCTGCGCGGGGTTGACCGCGCCGACGGCCACGTAATCGAGCAGAAAGAGCGGCTCCGCCCCGACGCAGGCCAGGTCGTCGACCAGCATGGCCACGAGATCGATACCCACGGTGTCGTAGCGCCCGGCCAGGCGCGCCACCTCGAGCTTGGTGCCGATCCCGTCGGCCGAGGCCACGAGCACCGGCTCGTCGTACTTCTTCGTGTCCAACGCGAAGAGTCCGCCGAATCCGCCGATGCTCCCGAGCACCCCCGGTCGAGAGGTGCTGTCCACGCTGGCTTTGATGCGCCGCACGACGTCGTCGCCAGCCTCGATCGACACCCCCGCGCCGGCGTAGGTTCTCGCGCCGACGACGTCGAGAAGCCGACTCACCAGCGGCTGCGCGCCGAACCGATACTCACCGGAATAGGCGCCGGGTACGAACCGGTGAGACAGGCGTCACAACACTCCCCGTTGAGTTGAATAGCGGCGCGCAGATTCTCGAGCGTGATGTACTCGAGCGTGTCCGAGCCGACGAAGTCGTTGATCTCTCGCACCGAGTGGTTGGCCGCCAGCAGTTCGTCGCGGGTGGGCGTGTCGATGCCGTAGTAGCAGGGCCAGGTGAAGGGTGGAGAGGAGATGCGCAGGTGCACCTCCTTCGCGCCGGCGTCGCGCAACATCGCGACCAGGGCCTTGGTCGTGGTGCCGCGCACGATGGAGTCGTCCACCACGACGAGGCGCTGACCCTCGATGTTCTCGCGCAGGGGATTGAGTTTTCGTCGCACGCTCGCCGCTCGCGCGTCTTGATCGGGCGCGATGAACGTTCGTCCGATGTAGCGATTCTTCACCAGGCCGTAGCCGAAGGGGATGCCGGAGGCCTTGGCGTATCCCTCGGCGGCCGGTACGCCCGAGTCGGGTACGCCCATCACCAGGTCGGCGTCGACGCGGGACTGACCGGCGAGGAGTTCGCCCATTCGCCGGCGCGTGGTGTGCACCTGGTGACCCATGAGGTAGGCGTCGGGGCGCGCGAAGTACACGAACTCGAAGATGCAGAGCTTCTGCGTGCCGAGGGCCGGTTCGAGCAGCTGCACCGAGGTGACGCCGTCTTTGGTGATGGTGACCATTTCGCCGGGGTTGATCTCGCGCACGAAGCTGGCGCCGACCACGTCCAGGGCCGGCGACTCCGAGGCGACGATCCAACCCGTTGGAGCGTCCACCGAACCGAGTCGCCCCAAGCAGAGCGGACGAAAGCCGTAGGGGTCGCGCACGGCGTGGACCTCGTTGGCCTCCAAGATCACCATCGAAAAAGCCCCTTCGACGCGAGCGAGTACCACGCCCAGGGCTTTCTCCAGGGAGAGACCGGCGTCGACTTCGCGAGCGAGCAACTCCGCCACGAGATCCGAGTCCGACAACATCGAGGTGAACTCAATGCCGGCGGCGTGCGCCAGATCGGTCGTGTTGGTGAGATTGCCGTTGTGCCCTAGAGCGAAGCCCGATAGTCCGGCCGAGCGATAGACCGGCTGGGCCGCCGTCCAGTTGGCCGAGCCCGACGTCGAGTAGCGAGTGTGGCCGATGACGAGCGAGCCGCCGAGGGCGCGAAGGGTCGACTCGTCGAACACGTGACTGACCAGTCCGTTGTCCTTGACGACCGTGATCTGCTCATTTTGAAAGGTGGCCATGCCAGCCGACTCTTGACCGCGGTGCTGCAGGGCGTAGAGCGCGTCGTAACAGAGCGGTGCCACCATCCGCCCCGGCGCCACGATCCCCACGACGCCACAGGCTTCTTTCATAGCGCCTTCAGACTACGGGCTCTGGGCGGGGCGAACACCGGCCCAGTCTTTCACAGCTCCCGGAGCCAGCGGCCACGTTTACTAACCTAAATCGATGATCGACCTCCACACTCACTCGACGTTCTCCGATGGCTCGGACACGCCCGAGGAGTTGGCGATGAAGGCCCACGAGCGTGGCCTTTCCGCCATCGCCCTGACCGATCACGACACCACCTTGAGCCACGACGAGATGGCCCGCGCCACGCAGAGCTACGGCATCGAACTCATCCCCGGCGTCGAGGTCTCGCTGCGCGACAACGAGTTTCCCATGGAACGAGACGGGCACTCCGTCGCGCGCAACGTCCACGTGCTGGCGTACTTCTTACCCTTGGACGCCGAGCACCCCTTGCAGCGCCAGCTAGCGCAACTACGCCACGACCGCGACGTGCGAAACGTCGAGTTGGTGGCGCTGCTGCGACAAAAAGGGTTCGATCGCTTAACCCTCGAGTACCTAACCGGCATCTCGGGCAACGTTCACTCCATTGGCCGGCCCCACTTCGCGCGCGCAATGTTCGAGCTGCACCCCGAGATCGTCGGCGAGCGCACCGACGAGCGGTGGAACCAACTTTTCATCGAGTGGCTCGGCAGCTCGGGCCACGCCTACATCCCCAAGACCAGCATGCCGATCGAGCAGTTCATGGACGCGGCCCAGGGTTCGGGCACGGTCTTCTCGATCGCCCACCCGCTCGTCAACTACGTGCGCGAGGGCTCCGCGTCGGCGATTGAGTCCACCATGCCGAGCGTCATGGCCTCGCTGCGTGAGCGGGGATTCGTGGGCGTCGAGGCCTACTACGGCGGATCCGACGCGGCGACGCGCGCACTGATGGTGAAACTCACGCGCGACGCGGGAATGATCCCGACCGGCGGCTCGGACTACCACGGCCACTACAAAGAGGACGTCAGTCTCGGCGTCGGACGAGCCGGCGATCTCCGGGTTCCCGATGAGATCGTGGCCGAACTAAAGAGCGCGCGCTAAAGCGGCGGCCAACGCGTCTTCGAGGGCGCCGTGTCTTCGTGAGGTGATCTCCGCCACGGAGAGATCGATACTCGATCCGATGACCAAACGTGCTCCCGTCACCACACCCAGCTCAAAGACCGGCACGCCCGCGGCGTGGGCGCGATCGCTGAAGGCCTCCGCGTCACGGGTAGCCACGATGAACCGTCCGGGAAACTCACTAAAGAGCTCGCCGTGACCTTCGAGCTCCTTGACGCTGGCCCCCACCCCCGCGACGGCCGTCATCTCGGCTAGAGCGCAGGCGAGTCCGCCCCCGCTGACGTCGTGCACCGCCGTCACGTCGCTCGCTTCGCCCGCACAGATGCTCGCGACTTCGTGGGTGACAAAAGCCAGCGTCGCCCGTAACGCCTCCAACTCCACTCCGATGATCTCACCGCCGCGCCGCCCACGGCGAGTCGCCCAGCGAGATCCCCCGAGAGGAAACTCGCGATCCCCGTGAGCGTGACGCGCGCCGACCAGCATCAAGGTGTCATCGTCGTTCCAGTTCCATCCGGGCGGCGGCGCCACGAGACGGTCCAGCACGCCGAGGAGTCCGATGACCGGCGTGGGGTCGATGTCCGCTCCGCCACTCTCGTTGTAGAGCGAGACGTTGCCGCCAATGACGGGCAGGCCGAGTGCCCGGCAGGCCTCGGCCAGACCGTCAATCGATTCAGAGAGTTGCCACATGACCTCGGGGTGTTCGGGATTACCGAAGTTCAGGCAGTTGACCACGGCCTTGGCGCTGGCCCCCACGCAGGCCAAGTTGGCAACACCTTCGAAGACGGTGAGGGCCGTGCCCTGGCGTGGATCGAGCGCGCACCAGCGGGGATTGGAGTCCGTCGTGATGGCGATACCGCGCGACGAACGAGGCAGACCGGGCCCGGCCAGTCGAAGAAGGGCCGCGTCGCGACCCGGGCCGACCACGGTATTCGAAAAGAGCTGCGAGTCGTACTGGCGGTACACCCACCCCGGGTCCACCAGCATCTCGAGCACGTCGTCGTTCGCAGAGCCGACCGGTTCGTCGTCGCTGGGGTCGTCGTCACGAACCTCGTCCAACGCCGCCGGGTACCGGCGTGGTCGGTCGTAGAGGGGCGCCTCGTCGGCCAGGGCCTTCGCGGGCACTTCGGCGAGAACCTCCCCCTCGAAGCCGTTACGGATTCGCAGCATGCCCACCGAGTCGCCGCTCTCTTGGCGCGTGGGCTCGACTACTCGTCCGACCACGCTGGCGCGCACTTCCCACTTCGCGCACAGCGCTTCGACCTCTTCGAGATTCTCCGGTGTGATGATGGCGAGCATGCGCTCCTGGCTCTCGGAGGTCATGATCTCGTAGGGCACCATGCCCGGCTCGCGCAGCGGCACCGCGGTGACGTCGACGTCCATGCCCACGCCCCCGCGGGCGGCGGTCTCGCTGGTGGCGCAGACTAGTCCCGCGCCTCCCAAGTCCTGAATTCCGATCACCAGTCCCGCGTCCAGCAGTTCGAGACAGGCCTCGATGAGTCGCTTCTCCTCGTAGGGGTCGCCGACCTGCACGCTCGGGCGCTTGGCTTCGTCGAGAGACGCTGCGCCGTCACTCCCCGAGAAGCCGGCCGAGGCCAACACCGAGACGCCGCCGATACCGTCGCGGCCGGTCCGCGATCCAAGCAGCACCGCCAGGTTGCCCACGCCCGACGCCACTCCCAGCACCAGTCGCTCTTTGGGCAAGGCGCCCACGCAGAGCACGTTCACCAGCGGGTTCGCCCGATAGCAGTCGTCGAAGGTCAACTCCCCTCCGATGGTGGGCACGCCGACCGAGTTGCCGTATCCCGAGATGCCCGACACCACGCCCTCGACGAGCCATCGTTGCCGGGCGTCACTGAGCTCGCCGAAGAAAAGCGGATCCATGACGGCCAGGGGACGCGCGCCCATGGTGAAGATGTCGCGCAGGATCCCTCCCACCCCCGTCGCCGCCCCCTGGTACGGCTCAATGGCCGAGGGGTGGTTGTGGCTCTCGATGCGGATGGCCACCGCGATGCCGTCGCCGGCGTCAATCACACCGGCGTTCTCACCCGGCCCGACCAGGACGTGCGGGCCCTTCGTCGGAAGTCGACGCAGGTGGAGCCGTGACGACTTATAGGAGCAGTGCTCGGACCACATCACGCCAAAGAGCGCTAGCTCCAGGTGATTGGGCTCGCGTCCGAGGACGGTTTTGATGTCCTCAAACTCCTCGTCGCTCAGCCCAAGGGCTTGATGAAGGCTCTGGGGAGGGCTCGTCACTCCTCCAAACTACTGGTCGAGAAGGTGGTCTTAGGGCCTAGGCCGCGACGTAGGAGGCGACGAAGCTCTCTAACAGTACGCGTCCATCCGCGCTGCCCAGCAGCGTCGACATGGCCCGTTCGGGGTGGGGCATGAGTCCCACGACGTTGCCGCGCTCGTTCGCCAGTCCGGCGATGTCGCCGCGCGATCCGTTGGGGTTGTCGCGGTAGCGCAACACGATCTGGCCGCTCTCGCGGAGGTGCGCCAACGTCTCGTCGTCACAGACGTAGGCACCGGAGAAGTGGTTGATGGGAATGACCAGCTCTCGATCGAGTTCTATACCCGCGGTCAGTACCGAGGCGTTCGACGAGACGACCAGCGTGGTCGGTTGGCACAGGAACTTCAGTCCCACGTTCTTCTGGAGCGCCCCGGGAAGGAGCCCGGCTTCGGTGAGCACCTGAAAGCCGTTGCAGATGCCGAGCACCGCGCCACCCTCGTGGGCGAACTGCGCGACGGCCTCCATGACGGGCGAGAACCGAGCGAGCGCTCCCGGACGCAGGTAGTCACCGTGGGCGAATCCACCCGGCAAGATGATGCCGTCGAAACCCGAGAGATCGGTTCGCGAGTGCCAGACCAGGTCGGCCGTGACGCCCAACGCCTCCATCGCCGAGAGGGCGTCGTACTCGCAGTTCGATCCCGGAAAGACGACGACGCCGACGCGCTTCACCGGGCGTGCACCTCGCCGAGACGGGCGTGAGCGTCCTCGATCACGGGATTGGAGAGCAGGCGTTCGGCCAGGGACGTGGCCTTCTCGAGGGCCGCGTCTTCGGAGTCGGCGTCGATGCTCATGCGAAAGGACTTGCCGGCCTTGACCTCGTGAACTCCGCTAAAACCCAGTGCGGGCAAGGCCCGTTCGATGGTCGCGCCTTCGGGATCGGCGATGCCGTCTCGAAGCGTCACGTCGACGATTACGTAGTAACTCACTGCTAAAAACCGTACCAGGACGACAGTGATCGTCCGGTCACGCGCTCGTAGGCCTCGACGTAGCGCGACGACGTGATGGCCACGACCTCCTCGGGCACGTGCGGCGGGGGCGGGGTGTGATCCCACCCTTGGGCGTTCAACCAGTCACGAAAAGGCTGCTTATCGAAGGCCGGGGGCACCTCGCCCGAGCGCACCTCATCGAGCGGCCAGATTCGCGAGGAGTCGGGAGTGATCACCTCGTCGCAGATCACGAGTCGCCCGTCGACGAACCCGAGTTCGAACTTCGTGTCAGCGAGGACGAGACCCACGTCGCGGAACTTCTCGGCGGCTCGAGAAAAGAGGTCCAAGCAGAGAGACTGCGCCTGGGCCAGCGTTTCGTATCCCACCAGGTTGGCGGCCTCGTCAAGATCGATGTTGAGGTCGTGCCCCGTCTCTTCCTTGGTCGAGGGAGTAAAGATCGGCTCGGGAAAAGGGTCGGTGAGACGAAGCCCCTTCGGCACGTCCATGCCGTGGACGGTGCCTTTCGCCACGTACTCGCTAAAGGCCTGTCCCGCCAGGCGCGCGCGCACGATGCACTCGAGCGGCAACATCTCCGCTCGTCGAGCCAGCATGGTGCTCCCGTGCAGGGCCGTGTCGGCGAGGAAGCCCGGCACCGCCAACTCAATGGTCTTCGGATCGCACGTCACCAGCGCGCTCGGCACGTCACCTTCGAACTCGTGCGTCCAGTAGTACGTCAGACCGGTCAAGACCCGACCCTTCTCGGGAATCGGTTCACTCATGATGACGTCAAAGGCGCTCAGGCGATCCGAGGCCACCATCAAGAGGTGAGCGTCATCGACCTCGTAGAGGTCGCGCACTTTGCCCGAGTAGAGGTGACGAAGCTCGAGGCTCACGTGCGCCACGTTAAGGCGTCGAGGACGCGGCGGCGGTGCGCCAACAGTCGATCGAGGTCGAAAGCGTGGGCGATCGCCTCTCTACTCAGCGTCACCTCGTCGTCGCTCTCGACGACGTCACGGAAGTTGCGCCGTTCGTCAATCGCCCGCCGTGATGCGCGTTGCACCACGCGATAGGCGTCGTCGCGACTGACACCCGAATCGATCAGGGCGAGCAGCACCGACTGAGAGAAGACCAGTCCCAACGATCCTTCGTTCAGATTCTGCAGAGCGCGCTCTTCGTGCACGACCAAGCCCTCGGCCAACCAGGTGGCCTTGCGCAACATGTAGACGGTAAGCGTCAAGGCGTCGGGCAGAACCACGCGCTCGACACTCGAGTGCGAGATGTCTCGTTCGTGCCAGAGGGCGACGTTCTCGAGGCCGGCTTGGAGGTAGCCCCGCAGAACTCGCGACAGACCGCTCAAGCGCTCGGCCACCACCGGGTTGCGCTTATGGGGCATGGCCGAAGAGCCCTTCTGCCCTTCGGCGAAGGGCTCTTCGACCTCGCCCACCTCGCTTCTCGCCAAATGTCGAACCTCGAGAGAGAACTGCTCAATGGAGGTTCCGATCGAGGCGCAAGCGTAGAGAACCTCGGCGTGTCGGTCTCTCGCCACGACCTGGGTCGCGGGCACGGGGGTCAGGCCCAGTCGCTCACAGACGTACTCTTCGACCGCCGGGTCGATGTTGGAGAAGGTCCCAACGGCACCGCTGAGCTTGCCCACGGCAATGGCGGCTCGTGCGCGCTTCGAGCGCTCGAGGTCGCGGTTGACCTGCAGGGCGAAGAGAGCGAACTTCGCCCCGTACGTGGTGGGTTCGGCGTGCATGCCGTGCGTTCGACCGACGATCGGCGTGTCGATACTGAGCTCGGCTCGTTTCGTCAAGGCGTCACGAAGGTTTCGAACTTCGCTGACGACAATGTCCATCGCCGCCGTCAGTGAGTAGCACAGCGCGGTATCGACAACGTCCGAGGAGGTGAGTCCGTAGTGCACCCACGCGCCCTCGGGCATGCCGATTCGCTCTTGCACCACGTCGACGAAGGCGGCCGTGTCGTGATTTGTGATCGCCTCGCGATCGTTCACCGCTTCGACAAAGTCCGCGTCCACGGTCGGACGCCGCACTCGTAACGTCGCGGCGTCCTCCACGGGCACGATTCCCAACTCGGCCAGCGCCTCGGCCGCTAAGAGCTCCACTTCGAGCATCGTGTCAAAACGATGCTCGTCGCTAAAGAGCGCCGCGACGTCCTTCGGTGCGTACCGGGGAATCACCGCGCGCCCTCGCTCGCGTTGCGGGCGATGTCGCTGCGTCGAATGCTGCCCTTAAAGGAGATGCGGTCCGCCCCCTCGTAGGCGCGACGGCGCGCCTCGGCGACACTCGGCCCGAGGCCCGTCACCGCCAGCACCCGCCCCCCGCGCGTGATGAAGCGACCCTCCGCGTTGCGCAAGGTCGCCGCGTGAAAGACAATGACCTCGTCGGAGTGCTCGATCAGTTGCCCGTCGTCGCCGATGCCGTCGATCACGTCGCCTTTGCGCGGACTCTGGGGATAGCCCTCGGCCGCCAGCACCACGGTGACCGCGGCGCCGCTGGCCTTTAGCGTGCGATCCTCCAGACGACCCTCGGCGCACTGCAACAAGACGTCGAAGAGATGGTCACCGTAGAGCGGCACGAGCACCTCGGCCTCGGGGTCTCCGAATCGCACGTTGTATTCGAGTAACTTCGGCCCCGCCTCGGTGAGCATCACGCCGGCGTAGAGCACGCCGCGGAACTCGAGCCCGCGGCGTCGAAGTTCCTCCAGCGTCGGGGTAACGATGAGTTTCATGATCTCGAACACCTGGTCACTGCTGAGTGAGGGCATCGGCGCGTACGCGCCCATGCCGCCGGTATTGGCGCCCTCGTCATTGTCGCCCACCCGCTTAAAGTCCTGGGCGGCGACGAGGGGCACGGTAGTGGTGCCGTCGCAGAGCACGTGCAGCGAACACTCCTCGCCCCGCAGTCCTTCTTCGATGATGACGGTTCGACCCGCCTCGCCAAAGGCCGCGCCACTCAACTTTTCGGTGACGTCGCGCCGGGCCTCGTCGAGGTCGTTCGTCACCAAGACCCCTTTGCCCGCGGCGAGGCCGTCGGTCTTGATGACGTAGGGCGCAGTCATCGTCTCTAAGAACGCCAGGGCCGAGCGCTCGTCGCTGAAGTCGCCGTAGGCCGCGGTGGGCACGCCGGCGTCCTCTAAGAACTCCTTCATGAAGGCCTTGGAGCCCTCGAGTTGCGCGCCCGCCGCCCCCGGCCCGAAGACCGTCTTTCCCTGGGTGCGAAGTTGATCGGCCAGCCCGTCGACGAGGGGCTGCTCGGGCCCGATGACGAAGAGGTCCGCCTCTAAATCAATCGCCGGCGTCGCAACGCACGTCACGCCCTGCGCGGCGATACCGGCGTTGCCCGGGGTGACGACCACCTCGGCACTCTTGGCGAGCGCCCAGGCCAACGCGTGCTCCCGCGCGCCTGATCCGACCACGACACAGCGTTTCATGCGGTGCGGACGAACTGTTCGCGCTCGGGTCCCACCCCCACGACCGCGATGGGGACGCCGATCTTCTCTTCCAGGTACCTCACGTAGTCGAGGGCCGCGATCGGCATCTGGTCGATGTGGCTGACCGACGTCAGCGACGTCTGCCAGCCGGGAATCGTCTCGTACACGGGCGTCACGTCGTGCAGTACCGACTGATGAAAGGGCATGTGCTCGTAGCGCACGCCGTCGTGGTCATAGGCCACACAGACTTTGATCTCGTCGAACTCATCGAGCACGTCGAGCTTGGTGAGAGCGATCTCGCTGAGCGAGTTGAGGCGAACGGCCTGACGGGCCATGACGACGTCGAACCAGCCGACGCGACGTCGACGTCCGGTGTTGGTGCCGAACTCGTGGCCGCGCGTGACCAAATACTCCTCAAGCTCTCCGCTCAGTTCGGTCGGGAACGGCCCCGCACCGACCCGCGTGACGTACGCCTTCGCGATACCGACGACGGAAGTGATATCGCGAGGCCCGAGACCGGAGCCCACGCACGCTCCCCCCGCAACGGGATTGGACGACGTGACGAAGGGATACGTACCGTGATCGAGATCGAGGAATGTGGCCTGCGCCCCTTCGAGCAAGATGCGTTCGCCCCGCGCTAACGCGTCGTGCACGAAACCAACGGTGTCAGCAATCATCGGCGCAATTCGAGGAGCGAGTTCGTCGAGGTAGCGCTCGGCGATGTCCTTGGCGCTGATGGCCGGACGGTTATAGATCTTGGTCAGGACCAGGTTCTTTTCGTGGAGGACGACGTCGAGTTTCTCGCGAAAGATCTTCGGGTCAAGCAGGTCTTGCACGCGCAGGCCCACCCGCGACGACTTATCGGCGTAGGCGGGGCCGATTCCCCGCTTCGTGGTGCCTAACGCGTTGCGACCGAGAAATCGCTCGGTCAAGCGGTCGAGCTCTTGGTGGTACGGCATGATCAAGTGCGCGTTGCCCGACACCAAAAGGCGTGAGACGTCGACGTCGCGTTCAATCAGTGCGTCGAGTTCGGACAACAGCACGGCGGGGTCCACGACGACGCCATTGCCAATGACGGGTGTCACCCCGGGATAGAGGATGCCGGAGGGCACGAGCTGGAGGGCGAACTCGCGTCCGTCAACGACGATGCGGTGACCGGCGTTGTGGCCGCCCTGGTAGCGAACGACCATGTCCATGTCGCGCGCCAGTAAGTCGGTTAGTTTTCCCTTGCCTTCGTCACCCCACTGGGTTCCGACTACGACGGTTGCGGGCACTGGACTCCCTCGAGACGGCCTCGTTACAACGAAAGCCTACCGTAGCCACATAAACCGCCCGACTCCTTCAGGCAGGACGAGGGGCGGAACAGTCCATCCGGAATCTGACCGAGCGTGTCAACTATTCCAAAGGGATCGCCACGGACGGGGGCTAAATCCATATGTTCTCGTGCTTCACCCCGTTTGCACCAGTCACCGTCAATTCACAAACCAAGTGGTGGCCACCACTCCCTCGCAGTAACTCCAAGCCCGTTGCGTTCAGATGAATCGAGATCTGGCGCTGAGTTCCCTTCGCCAGGTGGTAAGTAATGCTCCCGAGAACCTTGAGACTTCCATCGATGATTTTTGTAAGTTCAAGAGTCCCTGTGCAGTTGGCGCCTGTGCACTTTAGAGCGGTGACGACTTTGTTTCCCAACTCGAGTGCCGCAGCCAACACGACGACCGAGGACTTCGTCGGAGTGGGTGGCAACAAGGTGGTCGTGGTGGTAGTCGTGGTGGTGGTCGTGGTGGTGGTGCTCGTCGGCGGTGGCGAACTCGGTGGAGAAGGGGGCTGGGGCGGATACGAGGAACCGGTACCGGTGTTGTTCGCCCAGGCGTTACTGGTCCCGGCTCCAGAGGCGTCGTAGTAGTCGTATTCGCCAGCTGTGTAATTAGGACTGAACCCGACGTAGCCCCCGACGTCGGTATCCGTGGCGGTGTTGTCACTGATTAGTCCATCGGTCGCGTCGGCAGAAATGTAGATTCCGTAGATTCTCGCGCCCGAAACCGAGTTGTCCGAAACTGTGAATCCAGTTGGTCCTGAGGCACAGAGCGACGGATCGTCGTTCACGTCGTTCCCGATCAAGCTGATGTCGTAGACAAATCCCGAGACCGTATTGCCGGTGACGTTCTGGCCGCTGCAGCCGCTGCCATAAGTTCCAGCCGAGTCCATGTCGATGATCTTGATCCCTGACTTAGGATCACCAAGGTTGGGCGAAGTGCCGTCACTGTCGATTCCGCCACCGTTCAGAGTGTTGTCGGAAACGGTGAGCCTCTGGTTGAAGCCGGGGAACCACAGCGCGCTCACCGCATTGTCGTCCTGGGTGGGATAGTTGACCGTATTCTGCGTCACGAGGGCGCCCGTCGTATCGGACAATTGCACGGCGTTGTTCTCGTAATTTGTCGCGTACGTGAAGACATTGTCCTTGACCACATCGTTGGCGTCCAGCGCGGAGACATTCGAAGCGGGGCCATCGGGGCCGAGACCGAAGTGGACGACGCCGTTCTCGAAACCGCCCCCATCGTTGTCAAAGAAGTTGTCACTGACGGTGACGTCAGCCTCGCCCTGGTCTCCTGCACCAGAGATAAGACTCTGCACGTCGATCGCGGAGGCGCACGCGCCCCCGCCACAGTTGTTCGACACGGATGAGGCGGGATTATTGAAATTGTTCTCGTAGAACGTCAATCCGCTGATGGTCACGTTGGGCGACTCCACGTTGAAGCCCGAACCATTTTCGAACACCGATTGCGTCGTTGGGTCGTACGACGTAGGCGTATCACTGGGCGACGGCGAAACGTCCCAGTTGTAGCCGTCAATAGTCAATGGCTCGCCGATCACGACGTTCTCATCCGCGCCATAGGTCGATAGGTCGTAAGCGCCGGCGCAAACGTATATTGTCCAACCGCTCGCTGCTGCAGCCACGGCATTGGCGAGGTTGCTGAAAGTTGACACTGAGGGATTCAAGCCCGCAGGACAGCCTGGGTCACTAACCACTCCGCTCGGAGAGACCACTTCGTTGATGGTCGACGGAAGGGTCCCCGCGGCGCTCGCATTTCCGCCGATGACGGTCAGGCTGACGACCAGCAGTGAGAGCGCACTGAATCCGAGAGCGAACGATCGAGAAACTCGATAGATGGTTCTTGCCATTGACCAGGTTCTTGCGACGCTTCGTTTGGGGTTCATAGGTTCGAACACCATACTTTGTGGGTCGCACGATGGCCACTCAGGCCATTCCCGGTCTTAGCCCCTCGTTTTCGCTCCCCCCTTTTCGCTCAAAGTGATGACGGTGCGGCGCCCGATCCGGTCGAACGAATGATCTGCGCCCCCGGGCGGATAACTCGCCCAGAAGGGCATAAATAATTCAGCGGGAAGACGGTGAAACGACGAAGTTCTCTAGTGAAAAGTGATTTCTCCGTCGACGACGTCCACGTGAATTGTGTCGCCGTCCTTGAAGACGCCTTGGAGCACCGCCAAGGCTAGGGGGTCTTCAAGACGTCGCTGGATGACCCGCTTCAGCGGTCGTGCACCGAAGGCCGGGTCGTACCCTTCGGCCGCCAGGGCCAGAGCGGCGGCCGGCGAGACGTCCAGCACGATCCGTCGAGCGGCCAGGCGCTGACGAAGTCGTCCCAGTTGAATGCCGACAATGATGGCCAGGTCCGCTTCGTCGAGTGACCGAAAGCGGATGATGTCATCGACGCGGTTGATGAACTCCGGACGAAAGAAGTCCGCGGGGTCACCGGGAAGATTGCTCGTCATGATGAAGACCACGTTGGTGAAGTCGACCGTGCGGCCCTGACCGTCGGTCAGTCGTCCGTCGTCGAGCACCTGGAGCAACAGGTTGTAGACGTCGGGGTGGGCTTTTTCGATCTCGTCCAAGAGCACGACGGCGTAGGGACGCCGGCGGATCGCCTCGGTCAGTTGCCCGCCTTCTTCGTAGCCGACGTAGCCCGGAGGCGCCCCGATGAGACGACTCACCGCGAACTTCTCCATGTACTCACTCATGTCGAGGCGAATCATGGCGTGCTCGTCGTCAAAGAGATACTCAGCCAGCGCTCGCGCCAGCTCGGTCTTGCCGACTCCCGTCGGTCCCATGAAGAGAAAAGAGCCGATCGGGCGGTGAGGATCGGAGAGCCCCGCGCGCGAACGACGGATGGCGTTAGAGACGGCCGTCACGGCCTCGTCTTGACCGACCACGCGCGTGTGGAGCAGTTCCTCCATCCGCAGCAGCTTGTCGAGTTCGCCCTCCATCAACTTCGACACCGGCACGCCGGTCCAACGGCTGATGACCTCGGCGATGTCCTCCGCGTCGACCTCTTCTTTCAAGAAGGCGCCGTTCGCCTGCAACGCGTCCAGTTCGGCGGTGGCTTGGTCGATCGTTCGTTCGAGTTCGGGCAAAGTGCCAAATCGAATGGCTGCGGCCCCCGCTAAGTCGCCCTGACGCTCTAGACGCTCACCCTCGGCCTTTCGATCTTCGTACTCCTGCTTCGCCGTTTGGATCTTGGTGATGGCCTGCTTCTCGGCCTGCCAGCGCGCGGCCAGCTCGTCGGACTGCTCTTTCAGTTGCGCGTACTCGGCCTCTAACTTCTCTCTCCGATCCTTCGAGGCGTCGTCGGTCTCGTTCTCTAGGGCCATGCGTTCGATGTCGAGTTGACGAAGACGCCGGATAACGACATCGAGCTCGGTGGGCATGGAGTCGATCTCGATGCGTAGCCGCGAGGCCGCCTCGTCCATGAGGTCGATGGCCTTGTCGGGCAGGAATCGGTTCGGGACGTAGCGCTGCGATAGGGTGGCCGCGGCAACGAGCGCGGCGTCTTGGATGCGCACCCCGTGGTGCACTTCGTACTTTTCTTTGAGGCCTCGCAGGATGGCGATGGTGTCTTCGATCGAGGGCTCGCCGACGAAGACCTGCTGAAAGCGCCGCTCGAGGGCCGCGTCCTTTTCGATGTACTGGCGGTACTCGTCGAGGGTCGTGGCCCCGATGAGGCGAAGCTCCCCCCGCGCGAGCAAGGGCTTGATCATGTTGCTCGCGTCCATGGCACCTTCGCTAGCCCCCGCGCCGACGATGGTGTGCAACTCGTCGACGAAGGTGATGACCTCGCCCTGGGCGTCCTCGATCTCCTTTAGGACCGACTTCAGGCGCTCTTCGAACTCGCCGCGATACTTGGCCCCGGCGATCATCGAACCGAGGTCCAGCGCGATGAGTCGACGGTCGCGCAGGGACTCGGGCACGTCGCCTTCGACGATGCGAAGGGCCAGTCCCTCGACGATGGCGGTCTTGCCTACTCCCGGTTCTCCGATCAAGACCGGGTTGTTCTTGGTGCGACGCGAGAGAACCTGAATGACCCGTCGTATCTCGTCGTCGCGCCCAATGACCGGGTCCAACTTGCCGCTTCTGGCCAACATGGTGAGGTCCCGGCCGTATTTCTCCAAAGACTGAAACGTCTCTTCGGGGTTCTCCGAGGTGATGCGGGCCGATCCGCGAATGCCGCGAAGCGCCTGCAATAGCGCGTCTCTCGTAGTGCCTAGTTCTTTGGCCCAGGTCACCAGGATGTGATCGACCGAGAGGTACTCATCTCCCAGTTCGCCACGAAGTTCGTCCGCCTCTTCGAGCCCCTCGCGGGCTTCGGGTGAGAGACCGGGCTGCGTACCGCCCACGGTGCGCGGCTCGCGCGCGACCTTCTCGTTGAGAGCGGCGCTGATGGCCACGGGGTCGAGGCCGGCCGCTACCAGCAGCGGGCGGGCAATCCCGTCCGCTTGGTTGAGTAGCGCCAACAACAGGTGCGACGGCGTGACGTAGGGGTTGCCCGCGGCGGCGGCCTGGGTGTTCGCGGCCTGGAAGGCTTCGCGCGTCTTGGTAGTCCAACGTGCCGGGTCGAGTGTCATCCGCGTTCCTTTCGGGTTCGCCGCTTGGCGTCCACGACCACGGCCAGCGCGTTCTGCACCGGTACGAGGTCGCGCCGATACTGCCGGTGCGCGGCCTCGACGTCGTCGCGGGCCTGGGTGGCCTGTTCGTTGAGTCGGTTCTTGAGGGCCTCGAGCTCCGCTTCGAGCGCCATGATTCGTTTAACGCCCACCAGGTTCACGCCCTCGTTGGTGAGATCTTGAATGCGTCGCAGGGCGACAAGGTCGTCGTCGGAGAATCGTCGTGAACCACCGCTGGTGCGCTGGGGACGAAGCAGTCCGCTTCGCTCGTAGTTGCGCAGTGTCTGTGGGTGCACGCCCGCCAGCTCGGCGAAGACCGAGATGACGTAGACCGCGTGGAGTTGCTGACGCTCAGTCACTGGCCACCTCGGCGACCGAACTGTTCTCGTCGAGGGCTGCGGCGAGTTGCTCCACCAGACCGCGCTGTTGACGGGTCAACTTCTTGGGAACCGAGACCGACACCGTGACCAACAGGTCGCCGGCCGCGTTCTTGCCCGAGGCGGGAACGCCCCGACCTTTGACGCGCATGGTCGTGCCGGGCTGAGTGCCGGCGGGAATCTTGAGGGTGACCGGCTCGTCGAGAGTCGCCACGTCGACCGTCGTGCCGAGCATCGCTTGGGTGAGCGGCACTTTGACGCTGGTCGTCACGTTGCGACCGCGCCGATCGAAGCGCGCATCGGGTGTCACGTGCACGTCGACGTAGAGGTCACCGGCCGGGCCGCCGTTGGCGCCGGGGTTGCCCTTGCCCTTCAGACGGATTCGCTGAGCGTCGATGACGCCCGGGGGGATTCGCACGTTCACCCGTCTCGAGGAAGGTTCGCGTCCGGTGCCGTGACAGGTGGGACACGGCGTGGCGAAACGTCCCCCGCGACCTTGACAGACGGGGCAGACGCTCGACATGGCGAAGGGGCCCTGGTCGTCGTTGATGACGCCTCGACCCTGGCACCGCTCGCAGGTGACGAACTCACTGCCCGGCGCGCCGCCGGTTCCCTTACAGGTGTGACAGGCCTCGTTGCTCGGCAGGTTGACGGTGGTCGTGACGCCCATGACGGCGTCGCGGAAACTGAGGTGCAGGGCCGTCTCTAAGTCCGCGCCTCGCTGGGCGGCCCGCTGTCGACGCGATCCTCCAAAAAGCCCGCCGAAGAGGTCACCGAGATCGCTGAAGTCGCCGGTTTGGAAGTTGAAGCCACCGCCCTGGCCGCCCAGACCGCTGGCGGCCGGACCGAGACGTCGAACCTCGTCGTACTCCTTGCGCTTAGCCTCGTCGCCGAGGACGTCGTAGGCCCCGGAGATCTCCTTGAAGCGATCTTCCGATCCGGGGTGCGTGTCGGGGTGGTACTGCTTCGCTAACTTGCGATAGGCGCGCGTGATCTCCTTGTCGGTCGCACTCGAGGTGAGACCGAGGACCTTGTAGTAGTCCTTGTCGAACCACTCTCGTTCGGCCATTTCCTTCTACTAGCCCTTGACTTTCACCATGGCGGGACGTAACACAACGCCCTTCCAGCGATACCCGGCGCGCAGCACGTCGTCCACGAGGGGACCGGTCGAGGTCTCGTCGCCCTCCACGTGGGACACGGCGTCGTGAATCGTCGGATCAAAACTCGCGTCGACGTCGTCGATACGCTCTAACCCCTCGCGCTTCAAGGAGTCCAACATCAGTCCGCGGGCCTGGGCCAGCGCTTCGGCTTCGGCGCTCGTGGCGTCGGCGAAGTGGGCCTGGGCGTAGTCAAAGGCGTCGAGGACGGGCAGCAACTTGGCGATGAGGTCGCCGGCCGCGCGCGCGGCCGCATCCTCAGAGGAGCGGGCCACGCGCTTGCGGTAGTTCTCGAAGTCGGCCTGCAGTCGTTGCAGGGCGTCCAGGTACTCATCGCGCTGGCGTTCGGCGTCGCTGCGATCGTCAAACGCCTCGGTGGCGTCGTTATCCAACGACGCCACCGACTCGTTCTCTACGTCGTCGCTCACGCTTCGTCCACGATCTCCGCGTCAACGATGTCGTCATCGTCGCCGGCCGGGGCCGCGGGCTCGTTGGCGTTGGACTTGGCCGCCTCTTCGTAGAGGCGCTGACTGAAGCTCTGGCTGGCCGAGAGCAACTTGTCCGTGGCGGACTTGATCGACTCGACGTCGGTGCCGGCCAGGGCCTCTTTCAGTGAGGAGAGGGCGCTCTCGACGTCATCACGCTCGCTGCCTTGGAACGACTCCGCCTGATCCTTCAACAACTTCTCGGTCTGGTACACCAGTCCGTCGGCGTTGTTGCGAACCTCGGCTTCGTCGCGGCGCTTGCGGTCGTCCTCGGCGTGGGCCTCGGCGTCACGCACCATGCGGTCGATCTCGTCCTTGGACAGAGCCGACCCACCGGTGATGGTCATCGACTGGGTCGCGCCCGTTGCCTGGTCCTTCGCCGAGACGTGCACGATGCCGTTGGCGTCGATGTCAAAGGTGACCTCGATCTGGGGGATGCCGCGCGGCGCCGGAGGGATGCCCACCAGTTGGAACTTGCCCAACGTCTGGTTGTAGGACGCCATCTCGCGCTCGCCTTGGAGGACGTGGACCTCGACCGAGGGCTGATTGTCATCGGCTGTCGTAAAGGTCTGCGACTTCTTGGTCGGGATAGTGGTATTGCGCTCGATGATCTTGGTCATCACACCACCCTTGGTCTCGATGCCGAGTGACAACGGGGTCACGTCGAGCAACAAGATGTCCTTCACGTCGCCCTTCAAGACTCCGGCCTGCACGGCCGCACCGATAGCCACGACTTCGTCGGGGTTCACGCTCTTGTTGGGCTCCTTGCCGGTGACCTTCACGACGAGCTCTTGGACCGCGGGGATGCGCGTCGAGCCGCCGACCATGATCACGTGGTCGATCTTGTCGAGGGTCAGGCCCGCGTCCTTGATGGCCTGGTCGAAGGGCTTGCGACAACGCTCGACCAGGTCCGCCGTCAGTTCATTGAACTTGGCGCGCGTCAACTTGATGTCGAGGTGCTTCGGGCCATCGGCCGTGGCGGTGATAAAGGGCAGGTTGACCTGGGTCTCTTGGACGGCGGAGAGTTCGATCTTCGCCTTCTCGGCCGCTTCCTTCAGGCGCTGGACGGCCATCTTGTCCTGGGACAGGTCGACCCCTTCGGTGTCCTTGAAGGTCTTGATGAGCCAGTTCATGACGGCGTCGTCCCAGTCGTCGCCACCGAGGTGGGTGTCACCGTGGGTGGACTTCACTTCGAAGACACCGTCAGCGATCTCCAGCACGGAGACGTCGAACGTGCCACCACCGAGGTCGAAGACCAAAACGGTCTGCTCGGCCGGCCCTTTGTCGAGGCCGTAGGCCAGGGCCGCGGCCGTCGGTTCGTTCACGATACGCAGCACTTCGAGTCCAGCGATCTGGCCGGCCTCTTTGGTCGCGGTGCGCTGGGCGTCGTTGAAGTACGCGGGCACCGTGATGACCGCTTGGCTGACGCTGTCACCGAGGTAGGCCTCGGCGTCGCGCTTTAACTTCTGCAAGATGCGCGCCGAGATCTCTTGGGCCGTGTACTTGGTGCCGTCGATGTCGACGCTCCAGTTCTCGCCCATGTGTCGCTTCACCGATCGAATGGTGCGGTCAGGGTTGGTGATGGCTTGGCGCTTGGCCACCTCACCGACCAGGACTTCGCCGGTCTTGGAAAATCCGACCACCGACGGGGTAGTGCGGCTGCCCTCAGCGTTAGGAATCACGACGGGCTCGCCCGCCTCTAATACGCTCACCACCGAGTTCGTGGTACCGAGGTCGATACCGACTGCCTTTGCCATGAAAACTCCTTACGTCTTTCTCTGAGCCGCCGGTCCGTCCGGGAGTCAGAAACTCACTAGACCAAGTCTATAGAGTTGAGCCCCTTCTTGTCAAGAAAAATTACATCATAAGTAACAAGTAAGAGTTTCGTTAGTCCTGATAAGGCCTCTCGAAGGCTGCCCTCGGGCGTTTTTGCGCTCAGGACTACGCTCAAGATGTGCCCGATCTCATACTTTTACGCCACGGACGCTCCGAGTGGAACGACCTCAACCTCTTTACCGGGTGGCAGGACGTCGACCTCTCCCCCGAGGGCGAGGCGGAGGCCCGAGTGGCCGGCCAGCTCCTGGCGGCCGAGAGCGACCTCGACCTGCGCGTCTTGCACACGTCGGTCCTGACGCGCGCGATTCGCACGGCCGAGATAGCCCTGCACGCGGCCAACCGGTCCTGGCTCGGCGTGCGACGGAGCTGGCGCCTCAACGAGCGCCACTACGGCGACTTGACCGGTAAGAACAAGAAGCAGACCGCCGAGGAGTTCGGGGCCGAGCAGGTGCACCTCTGGCGTCGCTCCTTCGACGTGGCCCCGCCCCTCATGCCCCTCGACGACCCGCGAGCCAGCGTGAACGACCCCCGATATCGCGACGTGGACAAAGCGCTCATTCCGCGCAGCGAGTGCCTGAAGGATGTCGTGGCTCGCGTCACGCCCTACTTTCGCGACGTCATCGCCGAGGACTTGAAGTACGAAGGGGTTCGCGGCGGCGCCGTCCTCATCGTGGCGCACGGCAACTCGCTGCGCGCGTTGCGCATGGTGTTAGAGAACATCAGCGAAGACGAGATCCCCGACGTCGAGATTCCGACCGGCATCCCCTATCGCGTCACCCTCGACCGCGAGCTCAACGTCCTGGCGGCGAACTACCTCGGTGACTCCGAGACCGCCACGAAGGCAGCCGAAGCCGTCCGCCGCCAGGCCGGCTAACTAGAGGGCGTCGGGCCCTCGCTCGTTGGTGCGGATACGGACCACGTGCTCCACGTCCGTCACCCAGGCCATCCCGTCGCCCACCGTGTCGGTGCGAGCGGCGTTCACGATGGCCTCGATGAGTTCGTCCACCAACTCGTCGGTGCAGATGATCTCGACCTGGAGTTTGTCCACGAAGTCGAAGATGTACTCCTTGCCTCGAAAGACCTCGATGTGGCCTCCGGTGTGACCGAAGCCGCGGGCTTGACTCACGGTCATGCCGGTGATGCCCACGGTCTTCACGGCCTCTTTGACCTCGTCCAACTTGAAGGGTTTAACGACTGCGGTAACTAGTTTCATGATCTCTCCTTAGACGTTGTCGGCGTGCGTGTGGCTGGCCGATCCTACGGGCTCACCGAAGGTGGGCTCGGGGAAGGCTTCTTCGTCGTGGATGGCGAGGTCGCCAATGGCCAGCACCTCATCAGTTTCGCGCAGACCACCGACCAGGAACCCGACGACCTTGAAGACGATAAACGTCAGCACCGCCGTCCAGCAGATGACCCAGACCGCGGCCAGGAACTGTTCCCACAACTGATGGAACGAGTGGCCAAAGAACCAGCCGGCCACATGAATGTTGCCGGGACCCTTGAAGTCCGCGCCGTGAACGCCGTACTCCACCATGCGCGGGTCGGCCAAGATGCCGACCAACAGACCACCGGTCAGACCGGCGAAGCCGTGCGTGTAGACCACACCCAGTGCGTCGTCGACCTTGGAGAAGGGACGACACCTCGACAGGTAGGTCCACGCAATCCAGACGATGGAGGTGGCGATGACGCCCACGCAGATGGCGCCCACGCCGTTGACCCAGCCCGCGCTCGGGGTGATGGCCACCAAGCCGCAGATCATGCCGTTGATCGCTCCCAAGAACGTGGGTTTCTTCTGCTTGGAGGCGAACATGTCCCAGAACATCCAGGTAAGAACTCCCGCGGCCGTGGCGACGTTGGTATTGAGTACCGCCGCGGCCATGTCGGCGCCCGCGTAGAACGGGTCACCTCCGTTAAACCCGTTCCAGCCGAGCCAGAGAATTCCCGCTCCGACCGCTACCAACATCAAGTTGCTCGGAAAGGCGTTCTCTCTGTCCTGCCAGCGCCGTGGTCCCAAGACCCAGGCACCGACGAACGCCGCGACACCGGCCGACAGGTGGATGACGTAGCCGCCGGAGTAGTCGACGGCACCCTTCTGAGCCCAGAATCCGCCGCCCCAGAGCAGGCAGGCGTTCACGCAGTAGACCGTGGTGATCCACAGGGGCACGATGAGCAGCCACGCCTTGAACTTGAGACGACCGACCAGCCCACCCAAGAACAACAGCGGGGTGATCGCGGCGAACACGAACTGGAAGTACGCCAGCGTGGCCGTCGGAAAGTGGAACGGTATGTCGCTGTTGGCTCCCGACACCGCCTGACCCTGTTCGGAACTGGCGGTCGCCAGTGGGGTGAAGTGTCCGATGAATCCGCTCCAGAAGGAGCCGGTCGATCCGAAGTGAGAGATAGGACCGAAGGCCATGTTGTAGCCCCAGAGCATCCACACGATGAGTGTTAGCGAGAAGCCCGCGAAACACATGAACATCGTGTTGACGATCCACTTCTTTCGAACCAGGCCTCCGTAGAGAACCGCCAACCCGGGCAGGCTCATCAAACCGACGAGCGTGGCGGCGGTGATCTGCCACGTGTTGTCCGCAGGATTCAGCCATTTGGGATACGGCAAATAACTCAGTGCCTCATGCACGTCAACTCCCCTTCAACTCAGAGAGGGCCGCGCTGACCTCAAATGTTGAAATCAGTGTCGCAAGTCAGAATTTCAAAATCGTTAGCACCGTGTTTCAAAAGTATGAACACGACGCCGGATGAGGAATCTCTCAGGCGGCTACGACGTCGGGAATGCCACCGCGCCGCTCGGCGCGTGCAGCACGTAATGGTGGCCCCAGGAACTCCACGACACGGTGATTGTGGCCTTGGCGTTGACCTCCACGAAGGCCACCGGCAGCGGTTTTTTCGTGGCGGTGACGTAGAGCGTGCCTGCGAACTTCGGCGCGCCGTCCAGGGGAGGCACGGTGCCCTTCAGCGCACGTACTCGACGTCCCTTGTACGTGATGACGCCGCTCTCGGAGATCGCGCCGGCAAAACGAACCTGACCAAAGTCCGAGGCCAGCGTGGTGGCGTAGGCGATGGAGCCGTACTCCGAGTCACCCGGGGTGACCGTCATCCATTCACCGGCGAAGGTGGTGGCGTCCGTGCTGGAGAGCGAGTAGATCGACGTGAGGCCGAGCGCGTTCGCGCGCACGTAGAGCGTCTGGAGACGGTCGAAGGCGATCACTTCCGACTCTCCTCCCCCGAGTGAGGAAACGAACTGCAGGCCCTCGGTCGCACCCACGTCGTCGGAGGCCTCTTGCACGACGACGCCCTTCTGCTTGATCTGTACGCTCTCGTGCACCCAGTGAGAGGAGGTGGCGTGATGGAGTGCAAGGCGCAGGAGCGCCCGCGCCGACTGGGTGGCAGCTCCCGCCCCGGAAGACAGGAATCCGAGCGCGCCGAGGAGAACGGCCGCGCCGAGGACCAGACGAGTACCACGCCCCAGCACTGAGAAAGGCCTCATGGTGGACTCCTTCGGCGTCGCCATCGGTGCTGCTCTAAGGGTACTGGCGAGCGCGCCCGGCCTCTAGCGCAGCGAGCGCTCGACCACCTGGGAGATGTCCATGACGGACACGTCGTCACCGCGGCCACTGGCCTTGACGGCGTCATCCAACATGATCATGCAGAAGGGACAGGCCGTCGAGATGATGTCGGCACCGGTGCCGAGGGCCTCTTCGGTGCGGTCCATGTTGACTCTCTTGCCGATGGTCTCTTCCATCCACATTCGAGCGCCGCCAGCCCCGCAGCAGAACCCCCGCTCGCGACACCGCCCCATCTCCACCTTGGTGACACCCGGTATGGCGTCCAGCACGTCACGGGGTTGGTCGAAGATCCGATTGTGGCGACCGAGGTAGCACGGGTCGTGGTACGTGACCGTGCCTTCGTACGAGACCCCCGGCACCAGTCGCCCGCTAGCCACCAGATGACTCAAGAGCTCCGCGTGGTGGATCACTTCGTAGTTCCCGCCCAGCGCGGGGTACTCGTTCTTCATGGTGTTAAAGCAGTGTGGACAGCTAGCCACGATCTTCTTCGCGCCCGCCTCGTCCAGGGTGGCGATGTTGACCTTGGCCATCTCTTGGAAGAGGTACTCATTTCCCATGCGGCGCGCGGGATCCCCGGTGCAGGACTCGCGAGGGCCGAGGATGCCAAAGCTGACGCCCGCGCGGTGCAGCATGCGCGCCACCGACTCGATCTGCTTGCGACCGCGCTCGTCGAGCGCGCCCGCGCAACCCACCCAGTAGAGGTACTCCACGTCGTCGGGAATGGCACCCTCGAAGACCGGCACCTCGAAGTCCAGCGCTCCGAGCCACTCGGTTCTCTTGCTCGACCCGAGTCCCCACGGGTCGCCTTGATTCTCCAGGTTCCGCAACAAGAGACCGGCTTCGCTGGGAAAGCGCGACTCCATCAATACTTCGAAGCGGCGCATGTCAATGATGGCATCAATGTGTTCGATGTCGACGGGACACTGCTCCACGCAGCTCCCGCACGTGGTGCACGACCAGAGCACGTCGGGGTCGATCGTGGTCGGCACCAAGGTCGCCACGTCACTGTCGCTGCCGTGAGAGAGCAGCCGGTCGGCCGAGGCGAACATGTTGTCGCGCAGTCCCATGATGAGCAACTTCGGACTGAGGGGCTTGCCCGTGGTCCAGGCGGGACAGACGCTTTGACAACGCCCGCACTCGGTGCAGGTCGCCAGGTCCAACATCTGCTTCCAGGTGAAGTCCTCGATGTGTCCCGCCCCGAAGACCGTGTCTTCGGTGACCTCTTCCATGTTCATGTTGGGCGTTTTGTCGAGACCACCCAAGGCGCGCGGACGGCGCGACACGCCAACGTTGATCGGTGCCAAGAAGATGTGCAGGTGCTTGGAGTACGACACGAAGACGAGAAAGCCCGAGATGACCGCAATGTTGAGGAGCAGAAAGACCGCTTCCAACACGCTGTTCACGCCCACGCCGAGAGGCGCCAGCCAACTGGCCACCAACTTCGACGCGAAGGCCCACGGGGTGACGAATTGTTCGTTGAAAGCCGTCAGGTTCGACGGCGAAACGTAGGGGTGATGTAGGGGAAGGCGCGTGTAGGGGAAGTGCCCGGTATTGATCTGCGCGCCGCGGTACAAAAGCAGTGTGATGATAACCAGCGCGATCATGCCCAGAACGGCCCACGCGGCGTCGGTGTGGCTGCCGTAGAAGCGGCTTGCGCGTTCCTTCTTCGCGGGTGCGTTCTTGATACGGATTACCGTGAAGACACAGAGCGACACCAACACGGCCGTCGCGAAGAAGTCCTCCACGAAGGCCAGCCAACTCATCTGTCCGATCCAGGGGATGTGGAAGTTTCGATCGAAGAGCGATCCGTACGCTTCGAGGATCGTGGTCATCAGCACTGTGAAACCCCACATGGTGAAGAAGTGCGCCAGGCCGGGAACCGTCCACTTGAGCAGCTTTCGCTGGCCCGCGACTTCGACCAGCTCGGCGTCGGTGACCTTGCGAAAGCCCTGCCAGCGCCTCGGCGCCGGCTGTCCACTGCGAATCAGTCTCGACAGCCAGTAGAAACGTCGACCGGCGATGCCGAAGCCCACGACCGTAATGACCAGCCCAATCACGATGCGCGCTATCACGACTCTTCCTTCGTTAGGTGTTTGGTCGCCACTACTTCTTGAAGTTCTCCGAGTAGCGACTCGGGGTGGGTCCGCGCTGACCGCGATACTTCGACCCGAGTCCGGACGAACCGTACGGGCGATCGGCGGCGGTCGTCATCTCGAAGAAACTAATCTGGCCAATCTTCATCCCCGGGTACAGGGTGATGGGCAGGTTGGCCACGTTGGAGAGCTCAAGGGTGATGTGTCCGTCCCAACCTGCGTCAATAAATCCGGCGGTCGAGTGAATGACCAGTCCCAGACGACCGAGAGAGCTCTTGCCGTCGAGACGCCCGACGATGTCGTCAGGGATGGCGATGCGCTCCGTGGTCGAACCCAACATGAACTCGCCGGGGTGCAGGATCATCGGGGTCTCCGTGCCGACGTCGATCAGCTCGGTCAGATCCTCTTGGGCTTCGCGGACGTCGATGACCCGCTGAGAGTGGTTGCGAAAGACCCGAAAGTACTGATCGACGTGGACGTCGACGGACGAGGGCTGGATGCAGTCGTCGCCCAGAGGTTCAATAATCAATCGGCCCTTTTCGAGCGCCTCTTTTATGGACCGATCCGAGAGCACCATTAAGAGGTCACGATACTCGTTTCAAGCAAAACGCCCCGTCGAGCGATGACGGGAGACCCGCGAACTACGACAGGACGCGGCGGCGAAAGTTCCGCAGACCGAGCCAGAGAAACGCGGTGCAGAAGCCAATCATGACCGGATAGATCACGTAGAGGTGCATGTGCGGAGCGTTGGTGAAGGCCGCGCGCATCCCTTCGTTCACGTACACCAGCGGGTTGATCAACACCAGTGTCTGCAGCCAGTGAAAGCTACCGATTTTCACGGAGGCCAAGTGGGTCCACGGGTAGTACGTCCCACCGAGAAAGGTGATCGGCAAAATGATGAAGCCGAACATCAATCCGATGTTCCGGGGTTCAAAGGACGTACCAAGAATCAGGCCGAGTGCGGCCATCGTCACGCAGGCCAGAGGTACCAGGGTCAAGATGATCAGCCAGTGCAGGGAGACGTCGGCCGTAACGCCCGCCGCGTGCACGACCGAGGCGATGGGAAAGACGATGGCCGCGGCGATAAGTCCCTGAACCGTGCCGGAGAGAACCTTGGAGATGGCGACCAACCAGATGGGACAGGGCGCCTGCACGCGGTCCTCGATCTCTCGGGTGAAGCCAAACTCCTGAGCCATGGTCAAAGCAATGGACTGCACGCCCTGGAACATGATCGAGATGCCCACGACCCCTGGCACGAGGATGGTGGCGAAGGCCGACGCACCGCGCGCCCCACCGCCCCCCACGGTTTGGCCGATCTTCGGAAACACGAAGAGAAAAACGAAGCACAAGAGGAAGGGCTGAATCAAGGTGCGCAGTACGAACTCGCGAAACGTCTTTCGAAGTACGACGAGGTCTCGCAAGATCAATGCCCCGAGGGCGGTTCGACTCGTGTCGAAGGCCGATCGCGTGGGTGCGGTCTCGATGGTCGTCGTCGTCATACCTCGCGCAGCTCCTTGCCGGTCAAGTTAATAAAAACGGTCTCGAGAGAGGGTTCAGCCACGGTGAGATCGACGATCTCGATCTTGGCGGCTTCGGCCACGTTGACTACGCGCGGCACCAGACGCTCGGCGCCTTCCACTTGCGCGATGACCACGTTGTCGAGGACGCGGGTGCTCACGACTCCCGCGAGGTCGCGCTCGAGGGCACGGGCCAGGGTCTCGCCATCCTGGGACACCTTGACCGTCACGATCGTGTCCGCGCCGGTGCTCTTCTTCAAATTGGCCGGCGTGTCGAGGGCGAGAATCTTGCCGTGGTCCATGATGGCCACCCGCTCGCACAGGGTATCGGCCTCTTCCATGTAGTGCGTAGTCAAGACCACTGTCTGACCGGTGCGGTTGAGTTCTCCCAGCATCTCCCAGAGGGCGAGACGGCTCTGGGGATCGAGCCCCGCGGTCGGTTCGTCGAGAAAGAGGACGGCGGGGCGGTGAAAAATCGCGCGCGCCACCATCAGACGTTGGGCCATGCCGCCCGACAGCGCGTACACCGAGGCCTTGGCCCAGTTGGACAGGGAGAATCGCTCCAACAACTCGTCAGCGCGACGGTGCGACTCCTTCGCGTTGATGCCGAAGAGGCGGCCGTGGAAGTACAGATTCTCCCGGACCGTGAGCTGGCGGTCGAGGGTGTTCTGTTGCGACACGATGCCCGAGACCTGCTTTACCAACGTGGGGTGCCTATGCACGTCGATGCCCGCGACGTAGGCGCGTCCCGACGTCGGAACGACCCGAGTCGTGAGAATGCCCGCCGTCGTCGTCTTGCCCGCTCCGTTGGGTCCCAGAAGTCCGAAGATCTCGCCTTGAAAGACAGCCAGGTTGAGTCCGTCGACGGCGGCCACGTCCATGCCCGGATACATCTTCGTGAGATTCTCTGTGCGTATGACTTCGTTGTCGGTGGTCGTCATCGATCTTTCCGTCGCTTCCGACCAACATTAGAGGTCGCTACGCACCGTCACTCTTCTTGACGGGCCTCAATGGAACAGAGGAACAACCTCTCTATACAGTGGCTGAGTGAGTAAAGGCGTCCCCGCGGGAGCGAAGCACACGCTCAAGACCGAGTGGCTCCTCGGATCCACGGCGGGAGTCATCGCGCTCGCGTCGCTAGGCCTGGGCCGGGCGTTCGGCAAGATTCAGCACTCCTCGCTCCACCAAAAGCTCTACGCCTGGGCCGCCGCGTTGGTGTTGATCGTCGCCGGGGTTTACGCCATCGTCCATCTCTCTCGTGCGGTCGGTCGACTCGTCACGCGACGATCCAACCTGGGAGCGGGCGCCACTATTCGACTGATCACCTACGGCCTCGGTTTCGTGGTGCTGATCATCGCGCTCCTCGCCGTGCTCGGGGTATCACTGGATCACTTGTTGATTGGCGCGGGCGTCGCAGGGATCATTCTCGGGGTCGCCGCTCAGCAAAGTTTGGGAAACGTCTTTGCGGCCATCGTGATGCTGTTCGCGAGACCGTTCGTAGTGGGAGACAATATTCGGATCCGTTCTGGTGTCACCGGAGTACTCGACGTCAAGGTCCTCGGCACCGGCTTGACCTACGTCACGGTGATGACGGATGACGGTATCTTGCGCGTCCCCAACTCCATCATGCTCGGAGCCGGAATTGGCCACCTGAAGCCCGGAGTGACACCGGTTCCCTCACCGGCACCGTGGTCGGCACCGGTGCCTACGCCACCGCCGCCACCTCCAGACCGTGCAGTCGCGAAAGATACGACACCTCCTTCGAATGCAACACCCGCCAGTGAAGCATCTTCATCCGACACATCGCCCACGGCGAGCGGCCAAGATGCGTCAGAGACGGGACTGGCACCTGGCACACCGACTCTTTAGAGTCCGTGGATCTTTCGCGCCAACTACCATTGGAAGCGCGCGGGCGTAGTTCAGCGGCAGAACATCAGCTTCCCAAGCTGAGAACGCGAGTTCGATTCTCGTCGCCCGCTCCAACTGGGCTTGGTTCCAAGTTTCGATTACTCGCTAAACGCATGCAGACGTTGAATCAAGCCGTCGAGTGGCATCTGAGTTCTCGACGACCATTCCCTAATGTCGGTTGACGCAAACATCTATTGAGCGTCAATCCATCTTTCAACCGCCGACGCCAGGGCCGGCAAGGCGACGGGCCCTGTCCTGAGTATCAAGTCGTGAAAGTCGCGCACGGAAAATCCCTCCCCGAGCCGCTCGGTCGCGTCGCGACGAAGGGCCTCGATTTCGAGGCGTCCCACCATGTACGACAGAGCCTGACCGGGCATCACAATGTAGCGATCGACTTCCGATTCAATCTCGAGCTGGCTCATCGGCACGTGTGCCGCCATCCAGTCAATCGTCTCTTGGCGTGTCCAACCCAGAGCATGGAGTCCCGTATCGACGACGAGTCTCGCCGCGCGCCACGCATCGGTGCTCAGCATGCCGAGGCGCGTGACGTCGCTGCTGTAGAGGCCCATCTCGTCGGCTAGTCGCTCGGCGTAGAGCCCCCATCCTTCGGCGCTGGCCGTGTCGCCAAAAACCGCGAAGACGAGGTGACCCGCCGCCTGCTCTTGGGCGATCGTTAATTGGAAATGGTGACCCGGGACCGCTTCATGGAACGCGACCGCCTCGGCCATGTGGCGATAGCGCTCATGAGGCTTCGTGGCATTAATGAAAAAAGTCCCCGGCCGCGATCCGTCCAACGCTCCCGTGAAGTAGTAGGCCGGGGCCGAGCCCTCGGCCAGGGCCTCAGGAACTGGTTCCACCGCGCAGAGCGTCGTCGGAATCAGTCCAAACCAGGCTGGCGCCGCCCGCTCCGCCCGACGAACCGTATCCACGGCACTCGACAGAATCTCCTCGCTGTCGACGTATCGCAGGTCGGGATCGGTACGAAGCCGGTCGTGGATGGCGCTCACGTCGCTAATTCCCCACAGACGGGAGCCAATTTCGGCGAACTCGGCGTTCAATCTCTCGATGATGGCGCGACCGGTGGCGTGGAGATCTTGGGGCGTTCTTGATGTCGACGTGGAAGCTCGAATCAGGGTGCGGTACAACTCCTCGCCATCTGGCAGCCAGGACAGCCCCGGCTGTTCGTCCGGGCGTCCCGCGGGCAACGCCTCTCGCAGCAGGAAATCGCGATACTGCTGGAGAGCAGGTACCACCGTATTCAGGATCAACTGATCCTGCGTGTAGGAGAAGTCCTCGTTTGCTTCAGCGAGTTGTCGGCGGAGCCCACTCAGGTTTCGATCGGCTAAGACCTCCTCGATCTGAGCCGACGCCGCGCGGACTCCGCGAGCGGTAGGCGTTCTCCCCTTCGCGATACCGTCTCGCAGTCGATCGGCCGCCTGCCCCAGAAACCGACGAAATGTGGCCAGTCGACGAAGGTGAGCCGCTCGCCGTGCCTCGCTGTCCAGTGGCAGCTGGTAAAGCGTGGCGATCAGAGCCGAGAGCGGGGCAATGTGAAAGTCGCCGATCGTGTACTCGAGACCGCCGACTCGCAGGTGGTCCGCGTGGGTCGAAGCGCTTAACTGGACATGGTCGAGGGCGACGAGATCGACTTCATCAAGAGTGCTCTCCGACCTGACCAGGCGTTCTCTGAGATCTGCGGCATCCTTCGCGATGATTTCGTACGCCGCTGACGTTTCGCTCTCGAATGATGCCGATAGATCCGCGAGGCCGACGTCCCCTTCCGTCAGACCGAGCAACGCAGCCTCGAGGGGTTCTTGTTTGAAACGCAGCGCCACCAACGTGTCGGCGAGCGCCGAGATCTCAGGATTCACGGCCCCACACTAAAGCAGGGAGTGGCTCCGTGCCTTTCGACCGTTCGCACGGCGAACCCAGTAATTTAGAGGTTTCTTAGTCCATCTGTAGTGCGAACTCATCATCCTCTCGCATACTGTCAACGTCCGAAGTACCCACGAAAGGAGTCTGAGGTGGAGTGGGAAGATGACAGCGAAGTGAGCGAGCCCGTTGTTCGAGAGGCGACAGCGCAAGTGCGCTACAAGGCTCGCCTAAGTTTCTTTAACGCGCTCACGGCTCTGGCCCTGCTCCTGGCCATCGGCGGACTGGGATTCTTCCTCGGCCACGATGTAGTGAAGCCGGCGGCGACACCATCAGCGGCGTCGCGCACATCAAATCCTTACTTCGGCTCGAACGGATCGGGCAGTTTTCCCGGTGGTTTTGGTGGGGGCATCTCCTTTCCCTCAATTTCGGGACCTTCTAGTAGCTCATCAACCAAAGACGCCGCCGCGGCGAAGATTGCCAAGACCGTCGACCCTGGCCTCGTGGACATCAACACGAACCTTTCCTACCAAGATGCCAGCGCCGCCGGCACGGGCATGGTGCTCACCTCGAACGGATTGGTACTGACGAACAATCACGTCATCGATGGCGCCACGTCCATTAGCGCCACCGACATAGCGACCGGCAAGACGTACCAGGCGAAGGTGATCGGTTACGACGAGACAGCCGACGTGGCGCTGATCAAGCTGGACAACGCCTCGGGGCTGACCACGGTCAAGACCGCCAACTCGAGTGACGTAACCAAAGACGAAAAGGTCGTGGGCATTGGAAATGCGGGCGGCGTCGGCGGCACGCCGAGCTACGCCCCCGGCTCCGTCGTGGCCCTCGATCAGTCCATTACCGCGACCGACGACGAAAATCCCGCGGGATCCGAACAGTTGACCGGAATGATTGAGATAAACGCCAATATTCAGCCTGGCGACTCTGGTGGACCTCTGGTCAACTTGAAGGGGAAGGTCATAGGGATAGACACCGCTGGCTCGTCACAAGGCGGTGGCTTCGGATTCGTCTCGTCCACGCCCTCGGCTACACAGGCCTACGCCGTCCCAATCAATACCGCACTCGCGGTCGTAAAGACCATCGAATCGGGCACCTCCTCGGCAACGGTGCACGTAGGCGCGACGGCCTTCCTCGGCGTTGAAGTCGGTACCCCGACCGGCACGACAGCACCGACAACAAGCGGGGTACCTATCGACGAGACAATCCCCAACACCCCCGCCGGAAACTCCGCGCTCACCGCGGGCGACGTCATCACGTCCATCAACGGACAGTCCGTGACGACGACGACGGACATCGCCAAGGTTCTGCAGGGGTTCCGTCCTGGCGACAGCGTGACCATCGGTTACGTCAACGTAAGCGGCGTGGCAGAGAGTCTCACTCTCACTCTCATCTCGGGGCCTGCACAGTAGCTAGGAGCTCGATCATCGCGGGCACGACTCGTGATGAAAGACGTAGTGGGACCGTAGTCTGATCGCACCATGATTCCCCTGTCCGTGCTCGACCTCGCGACGGTGGCGAGCGGGTCGACCCCGGCGCAAGCCCTGGCCGAGACAACGGAGCTAGCCCGCGTCGTCGAGCGCCTCGGCTATCACCGCCTCTGGGTGGCGGAGCATCACGCGATGCTGGCCATTGCCAGTTCCGCGCCGGCAGTGGTGATCGCCCATCTGGCCAACGTGACATCTACGATTCGGCTCGGTTCCGGCGGGGTCATGTTGCCCAATCACGCTCCCCTCGTCATCGCTGAGCAGTTCGCCACTCTGGAAGCTCTCCACCCCGGGCGAATCGACTTGGGACTCGGTCGGGCTCCCGGGACCGACCCCCGTACGGCTCGAGCCCTCCGCCGGAGCCCGGACCTGCGAGCCGCCTCTTTTCCCGACGATGTCGTCGAGCTAATTGGCTACCTCCTGCCCCGCGAGGGGGCGTCGCCGCACCCTTTCGCTACCCCGGGCAGCGGCTACCTACCCGAAGTCTGGCTTCTTGGGTCCTCCACCTACAGCGCACAGCTGGCGGGAATGTTGGGACTGCCTTTCTCGTTCGCCTACCACTTCGCTCCGGATCTGCTCGACCAGGCTCTCTCGCTGTACCGCTCCACCTTCCAACCGTCGACGCTGCTTCGCCTTCCGCAGGTCATGGTGGCGGTCTCTGTTCTCTGTGCACCCACCACCGAGGAAGCCCGCTACCTTTCGGGATCCTCCGCTCTCACGGTTCTTCAGCGCCGCAGCGGCAACCTCGGACTCCTTCCCTCACCCGAAGAGGCCGCTCAGTACCCCTTCAGCGACGAAGAGGCGGCCTTCGTGAATCAGGCTCTCGCGTCGCACATCATCGGTGATCCCGACGCGGTACGCGATGGTCTTCTCGGCCTTCAACAACGTACGGATGCCGACGAAATCATGCTCTCCACACGCGCTCACTCTCTCGACGTCCGCCAGAGGTCTATGCGACTGATTGCCGAGTCCTGGGGGCTAACGCCACCGACTCCATGACGTCTCGATGAGGCGCTTGGGTTGCCAAAGCCGAAGCGTCATCGGACAAGTCGGTCGGAAACTGCCCGGAGACGCCTAAATAGACTGTCCTATCGCCTCTTCCTTCCTTCGACTACCCACGCGCCGCTCGGGTGTTTTTGCCACTGGACGGATCGTCGCCGTGGCAGCTCTGAGTGGCGCTTCCCTGCTGAGTGTCATCACGGGTGCCACCCCCGCGTTCGCTCAAGGTGGCGCGCGCGCCATCGTCATTACCCCACCTTCGAACACCATGGCGCGCTGTCCGTGGGTGGGGGAGTCGCGGCGAGAGTCCGCGAGCCCAGAGCGCCTCGCTCAACAGGTCCTCGCCAAGATGACCTTGAGCGAGAAAGCAAACTTCGTGATTCTCCAAAAGGGACATGGAATCGAGAACTTCAATACGGCGATTCCCTCGCTCTGCATCCCCTCCCTCACCCTCTCTGACGGGCCCGATGGCCTCGCCGGTCGCGTCACCGGCGCCACGCAGTTCCCCTCCGCGATCGGAGTAGGAGCTTCGTTCGACCCCGCCCTGGCCAACGCCGTCGGTCGGGTAGAAGGAGCAGAAGCCCGCCGCAAGGGCATTGACGTGGTGCAAGGACCAGAACTGAATCTCGCCCGAGTGCCTGAGGGCGGGCGGGTGTTCGAGTCCTTCGGCGAAGACCCGGATTTGACCAGCGCCCTAGGCGTCGCAGATATCGAGGGTATTCAGTCGCAGGGAGTCATGGCCGAGGCCAAGCACTTCGGCGCCTACACCCAGGAAACCGCGCGCGCGCGGTTGAACTCCCGGGTCACGCTTCGCGCGCTCGCCGAACTCTATAACGCCCCCTTCGAGGCGGCCGTGGAGCAGGCCCACGTCGCCGGGTTGATGTGTGCGACGGGCCTTCTCAACGGCGTTCCCTCGTGCTCCGACCCCTACACCTACTCCACCCTCGCTTCCTGGGATTTCACGGGCTTCGTGCGCTCCGACGAGAGAGCGGCGCGAAAATTGACCGCGGCTTTTGCTACGGGCTTGGATCTCATAAAGCCAGCCCTAGCCACCACGGTGACCGGTCTGGTTAGGTCGGGAAGCTTGCCCGTCGCTGACCTCAATCGAGCGGTGAGGACGGTTCTCACCGAGATGTTCGCCTATGGGTTGATCGCGCACCCTCGCCTGGAACGACCCTTCGCCGACGCCGCGACACCCCATCACACCTCCGTAGCCCTTCTCGCCGCCGAAGAGAGTGCCGTTCTTTTAAAAGACGAGGATCACGTCCTGCCGCTCGCCAGCACCACGAAGTCGGTCGCCGTGATCGGAGCCGATGCCGCTTTTCCTGATACCACGGGCACTGGAAGCTCTCAGGTCATTCCTCCCTTCGTCGTAACGCCTCTAGCGGCCCTGACGAAAGCCCTCGGGTCCCACGTCAAGGTGACCTACGCCCCAGGGGGGCCGACGTCGCTGAATGTCGGATCGCTCAGCAACGTTGGACACGTGCGGGGCACGTCCCTTCCCCCTCAAAAGAAACAGAAGCACGAGCTCCAGGACGGAAACGCCGACCTCTTCATCGAGGCCGCCTCCAACGTCACCAACCAGATCATCACCGCATCCTCGCCGGGGCTGGGCAAGGGTTGGAGCCACTGGAAGGCAGTTGTCCGAGTGAAGAGGAAAGGTCTGTACGAGATATCGCTCAAGCAGATTGGCGATACCTGGTTCTACCTGAATGGCCGTGAAATTCTGGGCTCGGCGGGCCTGCACGCACCTACGAACATCACGACGATGGTCAAACTAAAGGCGGACACGAACTACTCGCTCGAGGCTCGATGGTTCTCTGTCGTCCGCCAGGGTCCGCCCGAACTGGGCGTCACCTTTCTTTCTCCCCAGATCAAGGCCGCCGTTGCCGCAGCTCGCCGCTCCCAAGTAGCGATCGTCTTCGCCGACGAAGTGAGCAGCGAAGGCGCCGACCAGACCGGCTTTTCCCTTCCCGGCGACGAGAACGCATTGATTGCGGCCGTCGCGGCGGTGAATTCGCACACGATCGTCGTCCTGAATACCGGCAATCCTGTCCTGATGCCGTGGCTCCATCAGGTACAGGGGGTGATTGAAGACTGGTATCCGGGCGAAGAGGATGGCAGGGCAATTGCTGCGATCTTGACCGGTACTTTCGACCCCTCCGGACGACTCCCGATCACTTTTCCGGCCAACGCCGCCAGCCAGCCCGTCGCCTCGCCGTCCCAGTTTCCAGGTGTCGACGATTCTGTCAGTTTCGGTGTGGGCGCGTCCGCCCTCGATATTGGATACCGCTGGTATGAGGCCCACAATGTGAAGCCACTTTTCCCATTTGGCTTTGGCCTCAGCTACACAACTTTTTCGCTCAGTGGTCCGAACGTGCAGCGAGAATCCGGGAATATCAAGGTCTCCTTGACAGTCACCAACATCGGCGCCGTGAGCGGGGCCGATGTCATCCAGGCCTACGTCAGAGATCCAGCCGCCGCGAGCGAGCCACCTGAGCAGCTTCGAGCATTTGCAAGGGTCTTCCTGCAACCAGGCGCCTCGCGCGTCGTCACGATGACCATCCCGGATGAGAGCCTACGGATCTTCTCGGACGGTACTTTTGAGAGTGTTCCCGGTACTTACGCCATCAACGTGGGGAGTTCCTCGGTCGAACAGCCGATCCGCCTCGCTGTCAAGATCTCGTAAAAAACCTTCTCGACACTTTCTTCGAAGCCGGGCTTACGAGGGCATCGGGGACGTGGCCCTCCCCCGCAAGGGCATGTTGGGGCGAACCACCTCAGCTGAGCACTGAGAACCAACTTCGATGAAATCGAAGGGCAGACACATCATTGATGAAGAAATCAACTTATTCGCCAAGTTGACAGAATTATGGTCATCATTTGTTGCGTTCGTGTGAACTTAAAAACCCCCTTCGACGTGGAGCTATGTGCGCGGATGGCAAAGCCAACTATCGCTAGACATCGTCGAGATTTCCCCCGAACGCGGTCGCGCCAATCCCTCCGGGACCGACACTCCTGTCACTCCAAGATCGCGGAAAAATTGTCTATTGATTCTGAATAATTCACAGGTATTGTCAAGCGCTGTGACCCCCTTTGGTGAATGATGTCCAGGTGCTTCGAGATTCTTGAAGTCGTTTCTCAGTGATCTACTGAGGTGGTTCGCCCCAATAAGCCCTTGCGCGGGAGGGCCACGCTCACAACGACTCCTTGGGTCGGGTCGGGATTGCGCGTCAGGTTTGGGCACAACGGACTGAGAACTCGGAAGTCGGCTGAGATCCCGCGATGATGGAGTGATTCCCCGGTTTTTCCATTGTCACGTCACTGCCGGCGGCTGGTCAAGCCAAGCTCCGGCGCAGTCCCTGGCGTGTGTCATTGGTCTAACGCCATCGAGCCCACTGCACGCCGTCAGTTCAATTAACTCCCGGTTTTGATCCCTTCGAGCAATCGTTATTCGCGCCCCCCGGTAATCCTTGCCAACAAAAGCGACCATTGAAGCACTCAATGCGACCGTACGGCTGCTCAATTTTGCAACAAGCGCAGCAATTCACTCCCGCGACCGTGATGGTGAACTGCTTGGTCGTGCTGGCCCCGTTGGCGTCGGTCAGCGTGACGGTGAAGGTCTGGGTGGTGGCTGAGGAGCCGACCGTGCCGCTAATGACCCCCGTGGAGGAGTTGAGACCCAAGCCTTGGGGGAGGTTCCCGGTCGTAATTGACCATCGATAGGGGGTGGTGCCACCGGTGCCCTGGAGGGTCTGGCTGTAGTTGGTCTCTCCGACCGTGGCCCCCGCCAGGGAGGCGGTAGTGATCTGCAGGGCACCACAGACCGTGATGGTGAACTGCTTGGTCGTGCTGGCCCCGTTGGCGTCGGTCAGCGTGACGGTGAAGGTCTGGGTGGTGGCTGAGGAGCCGACCGTGCCGCTAATGACCCCCGTGGAGGAGTTGAGACCCAAGCCTTGGGGGAGGTTCCCGGTCGTAATTGACCATCGATAGGGGGTGGTGCCACCGGTGCCCTGGAGGGTCTGGCTGTAGTTGGTCTCTCCGACCGTGGCCCCCGCCAGGGAGGCGGTAGTGATCTGCAGGGCACCACAGACCGTGATGGTGAACTGCTTGGTCGTGCTGGCCCCGTTGGCGTCGGTCAGCGTGACGGTGAAGGTCTGGGTGGTGGCTGAGGAGCCGACCGTGCCGCTAATGACCCCCGTGGAGGAGTTGAGACCCAAGCCTTGGGGGAGGTTCCCGGTCGTAATTGACCATCGATAGGGGGTGGTGCCACCGGTGCCCTGGAGGGTCTGGCTGTAGTTGGTCTCTCCGACCGTGGCCCCCGCCAGGGAGGCGGTAGTGATCTGCAGGGCACCACAGACCGTGATGGTGAACTGCTTGGTCGTGCTGGCCCCGTTGGCGTCGGTCAGCGTGACGGTGAAGGTCTGGGTGGTGGCTGAGGAGCCGACCGTGCCGCTAATGACCCCCGTGGAGGAGTTGAGACCCAAGCCTTGGGGGAGGTTCCCGGTCGTAATTGACCATCGATAGGGGGTGGTGCCACCGGTGCCCTGGAGGGTCTGGCTGTAGTTGGTCTCTCCGACCGTGGCCCCCGCCAGGGAGGCGGTAGTGATCTGCAGGGCACCACAGACCGTGATGGTGAACTGCTTGGTCGTGCTGGCCCCGTTGGCGTCGGTCAGCGTGACGGTGAAGGTCTGGGTGGTGGCTGAGGAGCCGACCGTGCCGCTAATGACCCCCGTGGAGGAGTTGAGACCCAAGCCTTGGGGGAGGTTCCCGGTCGTAATTGACCATCGATAGGGGGTGGTGCCACCGGTGCCCTGGAGGGTCTGGCTGTAGTTGGTCTCTCCGACCGTGGCCCCCGCCAGGGAGGCGGTAGTGATCTGCAGGCTCAACCGAAAGACGGCGTAAAGCGTCGTTGCGGAGGTGATCGTGAAGGTGGCTCCCGGGGCGTAGCTGGTGCCCAGTCCGTTGCTCTGGGTGTTCCAGCCGGCGAAGGTGAAACCACTCTCCGCCAAAGTCCCGGTATTTGACAGCACGGTCACCGTGGAGCCGGCGGCGTAGGGGCTGTTCGGGTCAACGGGCACGCTGCCCGAGGTGGCGGTGCCCTTGTTGTAGGTGACGCTGTAGGTGGTGGGCGGAGCCACCGCGTTAAAGACGGCGTAAAGCGTCGTTGCGGAGGTGATCGTGAAGGTGGCTCCCGGGGCGTAGCTGGTGCCCAGTCCGTTGCTCTGGGTGTTCCAGCCGGCGAAGGTGAAACCACTCTCCGCCAAAGTCCCGGTATTTGACAGCACGGTCACCGTGGAGCCGGCGGCGTAGGGGCTGTTCGGGTCAACGGGCACGCTGCCCGAGGTGGCGGTGCCCTTGTTGTAGGTGACGCTGTAGGTGGTGGGCGGAGCCACCGCGTTAAAGACGGCGTAAAGCGTCGTTGCGGAGGTGATCGTGAAGGTGGCTCCCGGGGCGTAGCTGGTGCCCAGTCCGTTGCTCTGGGTGTTCCAGCCGGCGAAGGTGAAACCACTCTCCGCCAAAGTCCCGGTATTTGACAGCACGGTCACCGTGGCGCCGGCGGCGTAGGGGCTGTTCGGGTCAACGGGCACGCTGCCCGAGGTGGCGGTGCCCTTGTTGTAGGTGACGCTGTAGGTGGTGGGCGGAGCCACCGCGTTAAAGACGGCGTAAAGCGTCGTTGCGGAGGTGATCGTGAAGGTGGCTCCCGGGGCGTAGCTGGTGCCCAGTCCGTTGCTCTGGGTGTTCCAGCCGGCGAAGGTGAAACCACTCTCCGCCAAAGTCCCGGTATTTGACAGCACGGTCACCGTGGCGCCGGCGGCGTAGGGGCTGTTCGGGTCAACGGGCACGCTGCCCGAGGTGGCGGTGCCCTTGTTGTAGGTGACGCTGTAGGTGGTGGGCGGAGCCACCGCGTTAAAGACGGCGTAAAGCGTCGTTGCGGAGGTGATCGTGAAGGTGGCTCCCGGGGCGTAGCTGGTGCCCAGTCCGTTGCTCTGGGTGTTCCAGCCGGCGAAGGTGAAACCACTCTCCGCCAAAGTCCCGGTATTTGACAGCACGGTCACCGTGGCGCCGGCGGCGTAGGGGCTGTTCGGGTCAACGGGCACGCTGCCCGAGGTGGCGGTGCCCTTGTTGTAGGTGACGCTGTAGGTGGTGGGCGGAGCCACCGCGTTAAAGACGGCGTAAAGCGTCGTTGCGGAGGTGATCGTGAAGGTGGCTCCCGGGGCGTAGCTGGTGCCCAGTCCGTTGCTCTGGGTGTTCCAGCCGGCGAAGGTGAAACCACTCTCCGCCAAAGTCCCGGTATTTGACAGCACGGTCACCGTGGAGCCGGCGGCGTAGGGGCTGTTCGGGTCAACGGGCACGCTGCCCGAGGTGGCGGTGCCCTTGTTGTAGGTGACGCTGTAGGTGGTGGGCGGAGCCACCGCGTTAAAGACGGCGTAAAGCGTCGTTGCGGAGGTGATCGTGAAGGTGGCTCCCGGGGCGTAGCTGGTGCCCAGTCCGTTGCTCTGGGTGTTCCAGCCGGCGAAGGTGAAACCACTCTCCGCCAAAGTCCCGGTATTTGACAGCACGGTCACCGTGGAGCCGGCGGCGTAGGGGCTGTTCGGGTCAACGGGCACGCTGCCCGAGGTGGCGGTGCCCTTGTTGTAGGTGACGCTGTAGGTGGTGGGCGGAGCCACCGCGTTAAAGACGGCGTAAAGCGTCGTTGCGGAGGTGATCGTGAAGGTGGCTCCCGGGGCGTAGCTGGTGCCCAGTCCGTTGCTCTGGGTGTTCCAGCCGGCGAAGGTGAAACCACTCTCCGCCAAAGTCCCGGTATTTGACAGCACGGTCACCGTGGAGCCGGCGGCGTAGGGGCTGTTCGGGTCAACGGGCACGCTGCCCGAGGTGGCGGTGCCCTTGTTGTAGGTGACGCTGTAGGTGGTGGGCGGAGCCACCGCGTTAAAGACGGCGTAAAGCGTCGTTGCGGAGGTGATCGTGAAGGTGGCTCCCGGGGCGTAGCTGGTGCCCAGTCCGTTGCTCTGGGTGTTCCAGCCGGCGAAGGTGAAACCACTCTCCGCCAAAGTCCCGGTATTTGACAGCACGGTCACCGTGGCGCCGGCGGCGTAGGGGCTGTTCGGGTCAACGGGCACGCTGCCCGAGGTGGCGGTGCCCTTGTTGTAGGTGACGCTGTAGGTGGTGGGCGGAGCCACCGCGTTAAAGACGGCGTAAAGCGTCGTTGCGGAGGTGATCGTGAAGGTGGCTCCCGGGGCGTAGCTGGTGCCCAGTCCGTTGCTCTGGGTGTTCCAGCCGGCGAAGGTGAAACCACTCTCCGCCAAAGTCCCGGTATTTGACAGCACGGTCACCGTGGAGCCGGCGGCGTAGGGGCTGTTCGGGTCAACGGGCACGCTGCCCGAGGTGGCGGTGCCCTTGTTGTAGGTGACGCTGTAGGTGGTGGGCGGAGCCACCGCGTTAAAGACGGCGTAAAGCGTCGTTGCGGAGGTGATCGTGAAGGTGGCTCCCGGGGCGTAGCTGGTGCCCAGTCCGTTGCTCTGGGTGTTCCAGCCGGCGAAGGTGAAACCACTCTCCGCCAAAGTCCCGGTATTTGACAGCACGGTCACCGTGGCGCCGGCGGCGTAGGGGCTGTTCGGGTCAACGGGCACGCTGCCCGAGGTGGCGGTGCCCTTGTTGTAGGTGACGCTGTAGGTGGTGGGCGGAGCCACCGCGTTAAAGACGGCGTAAAGCGTCGTTGCGGAGGTGATCGTGAAGGTGGCTCCCGGGGCGTAGCTGGTGCCCAGTCCGTTGCTCTGGGTGTTCCAGCCGGCGAAGGTGAAACCACTCTCCGCCAAAGTCCCGGTATTTGACAGCACGGTCACCGTGGCGCCGGCGGCGTAGGGGCTGTTCGGGTCAACGGGCACGCTGCCCGAGGTGGCGGTGCCCTTGTTGTAGGTGACGCTGTAGGTGCTACTGGACACGCCAGATGAGACAACAATGACTCCACTCACCTGCGTCAACGAGGAGTCGAGGGTGTCGGTAGCCGTAATCGTCTGATTTCCCGGAGTGTTTAACGCCGCCATGAACGTCACGGTTCCGTTAGATAGCGTCACCGTAACTGGCGACACCTCGCCCGACGCAGCCACGAGACCTGCGGTGCCGTTGTAGGAAGTCGCCACGTTGCCAAAGGAGTCAAGGGCCGTAATGGTCACGGGGAACGACACATCGACCGTCGCGGCGGGCGGCACTCCGATCGAGTAGTAATCCGCGGTACCCGCGTCTACGGGGAAATTGGTTGAAGTACCCGTCACGGTGTCTTGAGTGGCCGTGAGAGACGTCGTCTCGGCGTCGACCAGGGTTATTCCGGTTGCACTACCAACGCCATCTGCGAAGGAGACGGAGCTCGGGTACGTCGGAGTCGTGGAGTTCGGACTATTGGACGGACCCGTGAAGGTCAGGTCCTGGGCGCCGGTGTAGGCCGTCACGGTGTTGCCGTACTGGTCAACGGCGGTGATCGAGTCGTCGAAAGGTACGCCAACCGTTTGAGTGCCAGGGTTCGCCACGTCAAAGGATGTGACTGAACTCGCCGGACCGGCGTTCACCAGGAAGTCCGTCGAGGTGCCGGAGATCGCATCTTGCGTGGCGGTTAACGCCGTCGTCTCGGCGTCGACCAGGGTTATTCCGGTTGCACTACCAACGCCATCTGCGAAGGAGACGGAGCTCGGGTACGTCGGAGTCGTGGAGTTCGGACTATTGGACGGACCCGTGAAGGTCAGGTCCTGGGCGCCGGTGTAGGCCGTCACGGTGTTGCCGTACTGGTCAACGGCGGTGATCGAGTCGTCGAAAGGTACGCCAACCGTTTGAGTGCCAGGGTTCGCCACGTCAAAGGATGTGACTGACCCAGCAAGGACGGTGAGATCGGTGGTTCCGTCAATGCTGGTTGGATTATCTGTCGCCGTCAAGGTCACGCCCTGCGCGTCATAAAGAATCATCACGGCGGCGTTCGGCCCGGTGGCGATTCCGTTCACGAAGGTAACTTCCGATCCGCTGGAACATGGACCGGGGACAGGGTAGGAGGGGGGAGTGTCGTTTGGTGAATTGAGGGGACCGGTGAAAGTGAGGCATTCGGGTCCGGTGTACGGGGTGTAAACGTTGCCGTACTGGTCTAGGGCGGTAATTCCGACTGTAAATCCAGATCCTGCCGTTGGGGTGGAGGTTGACGGGGTCAACTCGAAAGAACTGAGTTGGGGGGCCGCGATGGTAATGGGACCGCTGGGCGCGCTCGTGGCGGTCCACGATCGAAAGACGGCAGTCACCGTATAGGTGTAGGTGCCGGGAGGAACATCTGCGTCGTTGCAGGTAATGGTGCTGATGAGAGAGGTGGGAGAGGTCCCGCAGGACGGATAGGTCGTTGACCCATTGTTGCTCTGCACGTAGTAGCCATCGAGGGTGATGCCAGAAGGCTCCGTGGGAGCGGTCCATGAAACTGAAACATTTGGTTCGTTGGAGTTCGGAAGGCTGACAAGGACTTCTATTGGAGCGTTCAGCGTCGATATGCCCGTCGCGCCCGACCCAGTGCCATGAGAAGCGATGTAAGCCCCCGCCGACGTCGCGATTCCAAGGACCCCGATGACCCCAATGAAGATGAAGCCCAGGAGTCTTGCGAGCTTTCCAATTATTTGGTGAACTGACGACGAGCGAAACTGCGCCTCTTGGGGAGAAGTCCGAGAGCGGCTCATGACGCGCTCCCCGTGAAAGATTCCAGTCTTGCTGTAATCGAAGGGACGCTGGAACCGTTCTGAGACCATTCAAGCGTCCAGACAATCAGGCCCTGAACCGTGGCCTCGCCGGCGTTCTGGGTAGGCAGGAGGGCGTGGCCGGTGAAGAACTTGGGGGGCACGACTATCGGCGTTGACCCGCCGACTCGTCCATGCGTCTTCGCTCGACACATCGAGACTTCACCTTTCCGAACTAGAGCACTACGGGGTAACCGGGCCTACCGGCCGAGTTACGGCGTCACAACGCCGTAACTCGGCTCGGTGGGCCGGAGAAACTCACAGAAATTTGATCCCTGTGGGCTTCCGGTTCTAGTTCGCCGTAAAGGTCAGACCGACGCTCTTTCCTTCGCAAACATTCTGATTGTCGGTGTTATCCGTGGGCATCGAGATTGACGCCGTTCCCGCCCAGTCGATGCTCGAACCAGCACCGATGTTCTGGCCGATCGGATCGGGCTCCGTTCCATTGATCTGGAACCAACTCGCGTGGCAGCCAGTGACAACACTCCCGGCGTCATTCGGAATGGTCTCAATATCTCCGCCAAACTGCGCGATGGAGATCGTCACCGAGGTGACGTACGCGCTGCTAGTTCCCGGGTTCGAAATCGTGAAGTTAATTGGCTGCGACGGTCCACCTGGGAAGAGGTCATTCGCACTTCCGGTGGTGAACTCAACCTGAGGAATGTTTGTCAATGAGCCATCCTGGTTGAGGGTGTCCAAACCACAAAATGGGGGATTCGCTGAGGCATCTGGTCCAGTCGCGGTGCTGTAGGAGGCGAAGCCGCTTCCCAAGGTTTGACAGGTGACTTCACCCGGCCCGATTTCGCCTTGAGTTCCCGCCACGAAGAGGTTGTCGGGATTGGTCTCGCCACCCACGGTGATGTGACTTGCGTTCGTCAAGTCGACGTTCAAGGAACTACCTGGCCCCGACGAAGCGTCAAAGGCAATGCCATAGACAATTGAGCTCGGGAGTGTCACATTCTGCGATGCGAAATTGAACACCGCGTCGTAACTGGTTCCGTAGTAGCACTTCCCATCGTTCGAGTCGTACCACTGCGAACCATCATTCTGGTAACCGGACCAGTTGTAAGTTCCTGCCGCGCACTGCGACGGGCTGGCGGAGGGTCGGTATGGAATCTGGAATGTCTGAGTATCCGTAGCGATCGGAGTACCGGCGGGACTTCCCGCCGCGTAGACATTGAGCGTCATCGAGAGCGGGAACGTTGCCCCTGGGGTCGTCGCACATGCTGTTCCGCCTTCTCCATTTCCGCAAGCCTGTGAGTCGAGCGCGACAACAACGCTGTTTAGCGGCGCAGTGCCACCCGCGAGGGTAATTGCGTCACCGAACTGCGTGATACCGGTGCCGCCATACGACTGGCTCCAGGTGTCGGGAGGTGTCGGCGAAACCAAGCTGTCGTACGCTGCCGAACCACTTGGATCCTGCGTGATGTTGACAGCGCTGGCCGTCCCAATCGGCGCTGATCCGGATCCGGCCCCTCCCGCTGAGAAGTACGCGAACGCCGCACCCCCGGCAAAGAGAGCGACTGTGAGTGCGAGCCCACTGACCACCATCTTTTTACGAGTTTTAAGAATCTTCATAACTTTTGGTCTCCTAGTTAGTTATTGATTGGAATTGGAACTGCCTGATACAGGCGGTGGATTCGCCATTCGCTCCCCACGGGATAGGCGACCAGATTGCGCCCGTGGATCGATACGTCGCCTTTACTGCCAAGGAGCACCGGCTGGCTCCCTGTTGATGCGGGCCAGGCGGGGCGGGAAGAACTGCCCCGCCGGCAAGATCCGCAACACCTTTTACTGTCCGAAAACGAGGACGACAGCCGAAAACTGGTAGGCCGCCCGTCCGGGTAGCCGATGCACCTAAGCGCGAAGAGTGAAATATCAAGGGCAACCGCGATTCGCGGGACGCCGGTCTTGGAGACCGCGACGGAGTTCGCCGTTAGCGCTGAAAGGGCTGCGAAGATTGAGAAACTTCTGGATGACCCCGCCGCCGACGTAGCGGGGGGTGCTAAGAGTAACGACCGTGAAACGAGTCACTGCACTCCAAATCCGCCCCTGCAGCAGAGCACTATGCATGAGTGTGGGCCTCTTGTCAATTCGGAGTTGGTGCGTTGTGAATACGTTGTGTTATACGGGTTCCAGAAAGACTCTTTCAGTGGAGCATTTCGGGCAACGCCTGAATCGCATTAAGTCCCAGCCCGCGATCTGTCGTTAGGTGCCCTTGCGGCGCCACGCAAACGCTCCTGGCGGACAAGCTCAAGATTTGTAACCTCTGATACGCTCGACCGCTCGTCCCAGCGATCAAACTTGGTGGGCCAGTCCGGTCGGTCAACCACGCGTTCAGGTGGTCGACGGCGGCTGATTCCATTGTGAAATACCAGAAAAGTCTTGGATTCGTAAAGAGGTTCGCTGGAGGTTCGCCGGCCGTTGCTGTTACGTTTCTGGGGTGACTTCCCTCGCGCCATACGCGCAACGTTTAGCCACGGCACGTCTGGTGCACCGGTTCAACTTCGGCCCAAAACCTGGCCAGTTCGCCGAACTTCTTGGGAGCGGACTCGGGCCCACTCAAGCGGCCATTCTGGAACATGGTCGCGTTGACCCCGGGCTCAACTCGATCGGCGCCCTCGAACTGACGAATCTCGGACAGTTACCTACGGCAACCTCCGCGGAGCAGACCGCGTTCTGGAACCAGGTCTACGCCGACCATACGAAGGCTATTTCGTGGTGGCTCGACTGCATGTACGCCAGTGACTACCCACTGACTGAACGCATGACATGGTTCTGGCACGGGCACTGGGCGACGTCGCTCGAAAAGGTGGTCTTCGCGAACGCCATGATGAAGCAGATCAGTACCCTTCGTACCCACTCACTTGGTAACTTTCGCGACATTGCCCGCTCGATGGTCGTCGATGGGGCCTTCCAGTACTGGCTGGACAACGAGGAGAACTACCTCTCGTCGCCCAATGAAAATCTGGCTCGCGAGCTAATGGAGTTGATGGTCCTCGGTGTGAACAAATTCACCCAAGACGACGTGCGGGCTGCCTCCTACGCACTGACGGGTTATTCAGTGAACGTCCTCACCGGCGCGGTGAATTTCAAGCCATCTCAGCATTATTCGAAGCCCGTCACGATTCTCGGAACGCACGCGTCACTCAACGCGGAGACCCTCGCAGAACTCATCGTCTCGAGACCAGAAAACGCAAAATTCATTCCTGCCCGGCTGTGGTTCCGCTTGGTCTCGGGCACTACCTCCCCGCCGACAGCGCTCGAGGAGAGTTTCGCGAACCGTGACATTGCCACGCTCGTAGACGCGCTGGTCCATTCGTCTGCATGGACCGATCCCGCCAACTCATTGGTCAAGGCTCCCGTTGAGTGGTTCATCGGCGCGTGTCGGGCACTACAGGTGCGGCCCTCTTCCCTCGAAGCCGCCCTCACGCAGTCACAACTCGGCGAGATGGGTCAACTGCCCTTATTCCCTCCGAACGTCGGCGGCTGGCCCTTTGGTCAGGCGTGGCTCAACGGAGTCGCATTTCAGTATCGATACGACGCGGCCCAAAGCATCGTCCAGGCGGGCGATCTCGGGCCGCTCAAGGTTCCCAGGTCGAAAATGGTGCAAGCGTGTGCCGACTGGCTTGGCGTGGCCCGATGGTCGGCGCGAACGGCCAAGGATCTCGAGTCCGCCACCGGGGATCCTGAAGATCTAGCTATCGCGGCCTTGGTATCGCCTGAGTACGTGGTGAGTTCATGATTACCTGCGAATTCGACCGACGACGCTTTCTAAAGTGGACCGGAGCCGTAGCCATTGGGTCCATGGCCACCCAGCTCACACTTGGAGATTTGGCGAGCGCTGCCAGTTCATCGCCCCTGGCTCCCTCGACACCCATCCTCGTTCTGGTTACGCTCTACGGTGGAAACGACGGACTCAACACGGTGGTGCCGTTCGCGGACTCGACATACCAGAGCGCGCGGTCGAATATTGCCCTCTCGGGGTCTCAGGTTCTCCCCTTTTCTGACACCCTGGGGTTCAACGCGTCCATGCCCTCGATCAGTGATCTGTACGCGAAAAACAACGTCGCCATCGTTCAGGGGACGAGCTACCCCAACCCCAGCCTGTCGCACTTCGAGTCGATGGCTATCTGGCAAACGGCCGCGCCGTCGGGCTACGTGGCCTCTGGCTGGATCGGCCGGTGGCTCGACCTCCAGCCTCACAACCCTTTCGACGCTATCGGGGTGGGGTCGACGATCCCTCCCTCGATGATCGGTCAGAAGACCGTGGCCTCCATGGTTGACACGGCAGGTATCCAAGTGCCCTGGGGGCCAGTGGCGAGATTGCTGCCCCCTCTCGGGGTTGCCTCATCATCGGACGTTTTTCTGGAGGCATCGGCCGCAACGTCGATTGCCGACTTTTTCGCCACCTCGAGCGTGCTCGCCCCCCTCGTGCCCCCCGCGTCCGCGGGACCAGATATTGGCCAAGACTTGTCGCTCGTCGCGACCATGATTAATGCCAACGTTCCCACTCGTGTGTGGGAAGTGAACCTCAGTTCCTTCGACACCCACTCGGGTGAACAGCTAGATCAGAACGCACTTTTGGCACAAGTGGACACGGCGATTGGCGCGTTCATGACCAGCATTGGTACAGGCAGTCGAGCTAACGACGTGACGCTGATGGTCTACTCAGAGTTCGGCCGCCGGGTGATGTCAAACGCGTGCGACGGTACAGACCACGGAACCGCAAATCCTGTGCTACTGATCGGCAACTCCGTGAAGGGCGGCCTCTACGGGGAACAGCCCTCGCTCACGGCGCTCGACGAGAACGGGAACCTACAGGTGACGACCGACTTTCGCAGCGTCTACGGGGGCCTGTTGCACGATGTGCTCGCGACACCCGTAGGTGACGTCATTCCCGGGTGGAGCACGGCTCTTTCGGTGCACTGAAGCAGCGGGTCGACTCTGGTCGCCCGCTCAACCAAGCCTGAGGTAATTCTCACGACTTCTTGATGATGACGACAGATTTGCCCGAGGTCAAGGTTGATGATCTCGATGAGATACGAGTTGAAACGTATTTCATGACGAGCTTCGCCCCGTCCCTCGCTCTCGTGAGCGAAAGCGCCTCGTCGTCGCGCGCGTAACCTCCGGCGCTCATGGAACCTTCGACAGAGAGTTACTTGCCAAGGACAATCAAGACGCCCTCCAATTGAGGCAGGGCGGCCCGGCCCTTAACTCAGTTTGGATTCGTCTCCCGCGCTGACGACTTCTTGAAATGCGGCGCGAGCCAACACTTCCGTTCGTGGCCCGAAGTCCGCTACTCGTCCCCTCTGAAGCACTAGGAGAAGGTCGCAATCATCAACTAGGGCGAGTCGATGGGAGATGATCACGCTCGTCATGCTCCCACGAAGTTCGGTGATGGTCTGTCGAATTAGGCTCTCCGAACGATTATCTACTGCGCTAGTCGGTTCATCCATAACGAGGAGACGGGGTGCTCCTGCGAGAGCCCGCGCAATCGCCAGTCGCTGAAGTTGGCCTCCCGAGAGAGCGGTGCCACCCTCGCCCACTTTCGTCTCATACAGATCTGGCATCGTCACGACGTCTTCGTGGAGATGAGCCGCTCGCGACGCGGCTTCGATCTTCGCTGGATCAAGATCTCTAAAAAGCGAGATATTAAACGCAATAGAGCCCTCCAAGAGAACCAAGTCCTGAGCAACCAGCGCGATCGGACTCGATCCGTCTCCCTTGGCGATGCCCGTGGCCGGCACACCACCAACCATGACGATGCCGCTTTCGGGCTCGAGCATTCCGAGAAGGATCTGACTGAGCGTGGTCTTCCCACTGCCGGAGCGCCCGACTATTCCCAGGATCTGACCGTCGGGGACGCGAAACGTCACCTCCTCGAGAACGGTCCCTCTTTCGTCGTACGCGAACGACATATTCTGCACGTCAATAGCAAAACTGGGGGGGAGTTCACCTGACTCCACTTCGTACGGACTCTGCGAAAATCGGTCCAACTCCTGCGTAGCGGTTTCCAGAAATCCACCACTGGCACGAATGCCTTGGACACTGCCCTGCGTTCCAGCCGCGTAAAACAACGACCGCAGTATTAGCAATAGCACGGCTGCCACTGCGCCGAGATTGTGCGTCGGATGGCCAGCGATTACCGCGAATGCGCAAATAACAAATGTCAGCGCCAGGGTTTGGTAAATCACTGTGACAAGCTGCTGCAGTAGCGCCACGTGTCGCTGGGCGTGTGCGGCTACTTCGTTGCTTTTCAGGAGTCCTGAAGTTGCCTCTTTCTCGACGCCAAACAGTCGAAATTCACGGGCGAGTCGAATGTACTCAGTGACAAGCGTCGCCATAGTGATGCTGTTCTCCGACAAGCGAACAGAGGCCCTGCGACCCCAGTTGTTGAACGGACGCAGAATAAACGACAGCAAGAGTCCAAATAGAAGAACGAACGCTGCGGCAATCGGGCTTACCAAGAATGCAACGAGAAGAAGTGCGATCAGCGTCAGAAAAGTCTGTAGCCCATACGCCATTAACAAAGTAATTTCGGCGGATTTTTCGCAGTTAAGCGTCAGTAACTGCTGGAAGTGACCGAGACGCTCTTGTGACTGTATTCGCCAGTTCGTTCGAAAGAAGGCACTGATCATCTTGGCTCGGATTGATGCCAAAGCTTTGGTGAAAGTGCGACTGGTGCTCACACTGGCCGCAATACCTGCGCCTGAGTAGATGAAGAGCAGAACGATGCACAGGACGATCGAGTCACCAATTGAGATTGAGTGGCCGTAGACGTCGAGGTGGGTCTTTCCTTGGGCGCTGCCGACGGCGAACTCACTGACTACCACCAGGATGCCGGCCTGTGCGAGGCCTGAGAAGAACGAGAAGAACGCAATCAGACTCAGTTGGCGACCGAGCGTCGTACAGCCCATTGCTTTCAGTGCCTTTGCGATCCCAACGATGCTGTTTGTCGCCGTCGCCGCTTGGGGCTCGCGGCGCCGTCCCAGATAGAATCCCCGATTAAAAAGCCTCGCCACGCATCCCTTTGCTCGTCTCCGGTTCAACCGGGTTGTTGTCTACACCCACATTACGAGACTTGTGGTTTGCCCCTAATTGAGTTGGCATCGAGCCCTGATTCATACTGGGAGACTCGAAGGGCCCTATTGCGCTTGACCCCGTGCCTTCGGCACGCAATCGGATGTCGATCCGGACGGTGACGGCCGTTGACGAGTCACCGCCTCTTGCTCGTAACCGTGGATGTAGCGGGCACGCTTGTAGGCTCGACGCATGGCCGCCAAACTACGAGCAGGCCCCATCGTTGAGAAACAGCGAAAAGGCGAGCCGTTTGGGGCGTCCCGCGCACGGCTGAGTGCCGTGGGACTCCGGTTGCATTACCTAAGACAGGCTCCTTTGCAAGCCGTCGGCGAAGCCGTCAGAGAGCGTCTTGAAGCAAACAGCGATCACCGACGGCTGGTCCAAGCACGAGATGGTAATGACGTCTGCTGGGCGGCGAGTGACGAAGCCGAGCCGCTGGTCACCGTCCGAATCGCTACCTTTAACCGCGCAGCACTCGTCGTTGAGCGAGCCATCGACTCAGCCATGCGGCAGTCCTACCAGCGGCTGGAGATTCTCGTTATTGGTGACCACTGTGACGAGCTGACCGAACGAGCTGTGCGGTCAGTCAATGATCCTCGTGTGAAATTCATCAACTTGGCCGAGCACGGGCTCTACCCGCCGGACACTATGCAGCGATGGATGGTCGCTGGGTCGATACCGATGAACGCAGGCCTCGCGATCGCGCAGGGAAAATGGATCACCCCGTGCGATGACGATGACGAGATGACCGACGATCACGTTGAAGTCCTGCTTCGCGAAGCTCGCCAGCATCGCCTCGAGTTCGTCTGGAGCAAAGCGGCTTTTGAGGTTGAACCGGGGAAGTGGGTCGACGTCGGCAAATCACGGCTCGTCGGAGGAAACGTCAGTCACGGGTCGGTGCTGTACGCGGGTGGTCTCCGGATTTTTCGCTACAACGAGAACAGCTGGAAGCTCGCCGAACCCCTTGATTGGAATCTCTTTCGTCGAATGCGCGCTGCGAAAGTCAAGATGGGCTTTCTCGACCAGGTCACCTACCGGCACTACCTTTAGGCGCTCTCCATAGTGCGACAAGCTCCAAAGAAGAAGTGCGACGTCCGCCTCGCGGTCAGTCGACGACTGGTCGAACTGCGAAACCTCGAACCGTCGAGCCGGCTGACGGTAGGTCAGGTCCGTGTTCGTTGGGTGCATTTAAGCAAGAAGGCTATGAGGGCTCTTGCTTCCGCAGGCGCCTGATCCACGCGTTCAGGTAGAAGAGGCGGCGGGTGATCCAATAACGCATCAATCCATTTCTCACTCTTTGCTTTAATCGATTGCCGGGGTCGCGCCACGATTCAGCCCAGTGGTGGACGGCGTAAGCGTCGGGGAACTTCTCGAAACGCCGGTGCCTTTCATGCCACAGGTAGGGATAAAAGTATCTCGCCGGGAAGATCGTAACTGGCTCTCCTCCCTCTGCGTCCCAGGCCTCTAGGCGCCGGGTTATGAATCCTGGTCCGGATGAGAGCACCGGGTCGCTAGAGCCATGTTCGATGACTGAGCTGGGCAGGGAATCGAGGAGCATCTCGAAAAACGGGTGCCCGGGAACGGCGCCCATGAGAGCGCCGCTCACGCTCCACTCCGTCTCACGGGACGCGAAAACCAGAACATTTTCGAGTAGCGATTCAATCGAACGGAGGCACTCGAAGTCGGTGTCGACGTAGACCCCCCCGTATTGCCAAAGTAGCTCGAAGCGAAGGACGTCGGACTTAGCGCTAAAACTCTCCAACTCGTCGAATAGGACTTGGTTTCTCAATGGCGGCAAGTTGTCGTCGTTCCACAGGCGCATTGCCCAATCGGGATTGTGCTCAAGCCACGTCTGACCGAATCGAACGAACTCGTCAGGCATTGGCCCACCCAGCCAAACGCGGTGAAACTGACGCGGGATAACCAGAGCTCCGTCTGTTCCATTCTGACTCGCGCCCACCGCAAGCCTAAGGCTTTGCGGTTCTAAGCGACGTCTCCGCATTGAAACTGACTGGGGAAGGAGTCGCGGCACCCTCAACGCCTCGGTACAGGCCCCCGTGGAAGATGATCCGAGTCGCTAGCGAAGACATCAAGACCATGGAGTAATTCCGGACTGCGGAGCGAGGCAACGGAAACCTGGCCCTTCAACGACAACAGACATACGCGCACCTTTCGCGGGTCGGCACCATGAAGATTCCGATTCGGGAGCCGGTTGCCTAAACGCTCTAAGCCGACAACGCACACTCATGGATTTTACAGCCATATCTCGTCCCGTAATAGTTCGTATTGCGAAAGCGGATGACGAAGAACAGTGTTGACACCGTCACTCCCTGGTTTCCGCCAGGGACCTTTGCACAAACTCCTCAACGTTTGGCACGTGAAGTGGGTATCAATCCAGACAGATCACCCTTCCCTCACTAATCCAGGGAACTGCCCCCCAAGACATACTGCATACTGCTCCCTACGCACAATGATTGGACTAGTTTTTCTTAACCAATTCTAAATCGTGTAGTCGGTGGATACCGTGGAATAATACGCATCACGGAGTTAGTGAAGGGCATCCTTTGAAAGGAATTCCAGCTCCCCGGCTAATCATGACGGCAACCGTCACGTTCCTCTGTGCGGCATTGTGCGTCGTGACCATCCCTTTGGCCAGCGGGGAAGCAGCACCCTTGAGTTCGTGGAACCTTGCGACGACTCCGTCACCCGGCGGAAGTTGGTACGCGATCGATTTCGTGAATGGCCAGTGGATTGCGCTCGGACACACTCCCGACGTCGCCGTCTCGACCGACGGCTCCTCATGGACCGAATATCCAGTGCCAGCTGGATCGTGGCAGACCGTCGCCTATGGGAATGGTGAGTACGTCGCCCTCTCTTCTACGGTCGCTAATCCGGAAGAGATGGTCTCGACGAACGGCATCAACTGGACGGCTGTCCCTGGACCCACGGGCGAGTGGACGGGACTGGTGTTTGATCAAGGTCGATTCGTGGCAGTCGGCGCACTTGGACAGATCGTCACCTCGACAAACGGTCGACAGTGGACGGAGGTATGGAATCACGTTGCGTGGAACTTGACTTCGATCACGTACGGCAGCGGACACTTCGTTGTGGGCGATGCGGCGGTCGGTTCGACATTGATCTCGAAGAACGGGCTGAATTGGAGTCTGTACCCGCCACTCGGGACTGGACTCAAGTGGAGCGCCGTTGCCTACGGTAACGGGACGTTCGTGGCATTCGACGATTCAGGTTCGGGATACATTGCGACGTCCGTTTATGGATATGTCTGGGCTCTGCACCGATACACGCCGACCGAGGAGATCTCGGGCGCGACATTCGGTTGTGGCACCTTTGTGGCCGCGGGCGAGACGTTGAGCTCGACCAACAACTTTCTTTCATCCTCCACGGGTGCGTCATGGGCAGCCTCCGCCGCCCCGGCCGACCCCTCGACAGACTGGACTGCCGTCGCGTACGGCGAGCACCGTTTTGTTGCCGTGGATAGCAGTGGCGATATCGCCTGGACAACTTCGCGGGCCGACTGCTCTGAGGCCATCCCCTCAACGCCCTTGCAAGTGTCGGGCAACGTGCACGGTGGGCAGGTGTGGACGTACATGCACCCAGCGACGAACTCTGGGGGAGCGCGGATCGACCGCTATCGCGTCACCATCTCAAACGGCACGAGCGTGAGGGTGTGTTCGGCGGCCGTCTACTTTCAGCCAAACTGCATCGTGAATGGTCTGAAGGACCATCAGGTCTACTGGGTCACGGCACAGGCCCATAATCGCTTCGGCTACTCGGCCTACACCGACCCCGAGTTCGTCATACCCGTCGCTAACTGGCGTTTGAGCGCCGTGACCGCAGCACCGGTACTTCCGCAGTCGGGGCCGGTCGTCGTCCAGGTCACGGGTGTGATCGCCAACAGTCAGGGTGTTTATCCCACGACCGTCGTCACGGTGCACTTTGGCTCGAAGATTGGTCACTGCGACCCGAATCCCTTTGGGGAGTGCCTGCTCACATTCGCGAATCCACCGCTCGGACCGAACTTGATCTACGCGACATACACCGGCTATGGGAGGTCCTACACCTCACCGGTTTCCCAGGTCACGATCACGTCCTGACTCACCATGAACTCCGAAAGAGCTCAAAACCAGACGTTGGCGCAGAAGTGCAACCGCATTCTTGCTCACGGTGTCACCCCCGCTTCTTGCAAAGTTCATCGGGATGTAAGCAAATTCAAAGAGACCGAGGATATAGCCGCTGTACATTAGGACGGTGGTCCCCTCCGCGTCGTACGCGCAACGTCTGGCCACGGCCCGCCTCCTGCACCGTTTCAACTTTGGACCGAGGCCCGGTCAGTACATCGAGTTGCTGGACCGCGGTCTTGAGGCAACCCAAGCGACCGTGCTGACGCACGGTCTCGCCGATCCGGGGGCCGACTCGGCCGTCCCGCCCAGTCTCCCGTACCTCGGCGCGATTCCCGACGCCAATGCACCAAACGTGACCGAGTTCTGGGACGCGGTGGACTCTGGGCAGTCGGAACTCATCACGTGGTGGTTGGACCGCATGATGCTCGCTGACTACCCCCTGACCGAACGCATGACATGGTTCTGGCATGGCCACTGGGCCACTTCGGTTCAAAAAGTGATCTATCCGCTGACCATGCGAAAACAGAACGACACGCTTCGCCAACACGCCCTGGGCAACTTCAACGACATGGCGAGGGCGATGGTCGTCGACGGGGCGTTTAGCTTTTGGCTTGACAACGAACTGAACTTCCTGTCGTCGCCAAATGAGAACATGGCTCGCGAATTAATGGAGTTAATGACGATCGGCGTCAACAATTTCACCCAACACGACGTCACCGCCGCTGCTCGCGCTCTAACGGGGTATTCGACGAACTTGACCAACGGTGTCGTCACGTTCGACGCCAAGCAGCACTTCTCTCACCCGCTCACCGTGCTAGGCACAACCTCTCGACTAGACGCGCAGACGCTGGCTTCGCTCATCGTGTCGAAGGACCTCAATGCCAAATACATCACGGACCGGATCTGGTTCCGATTTGTCTCAGGCACGACGAAGCCTCCCCCGTCGCTTGTCTCGAGTTTCGCCACACGGGATAACTATGCCCTCATCGATGCGCTCGTGCGCTCCAGCGCGTGGAGCGATCCAGCGAACTCTCTGGTCAAATCTCCCATTGAGTGGTTTGTTGGCGCGTGTCGTGCGATGAAGTTGCTTCCCTCATCACTGAACGCCGGTAATCTTCAATGGTTCCTATTACAAATGGGCCAACTTCCTTTTAACCCTCCCAACGTCGGCGGCTGGCCTTACGGACAAGCATGGCTCAGCGGTGCGGCCTTCCAGTATCGATTCATGGCGCTGGAACTCATGGTGGCGCAAGGCGATCTATCGCCACTCAATGTTCCCAAATCTCAGATGGCGCGAGTGTGCGCCGACTGGTTGGGTGTGCCCTCGTGGTCGAGCCGAACCTTGAGCACGCTCGCGGCCTCGACCTCGAGCCCGGTCGAATTCGCTACAGTTGCTTTTTTGAGCCCTGAATATATGGTCAGCGCATGATCAGTTGCGAGTTCGACCGCCGGCGATTCCTGCAGTGGAGCGGGGCTGGCCTCTTCGCAACCTTTGCGTCCCAACTCTCCTTGCAATCGCTCGCGAGTGCGGCGAGCGATTCGCCATTGGCCGCGAACACCCCGATTCTCGTGATCGTCACGCTCTACGGAGGCAACGATGGGCTCAATACGGTAGTGCCCTTCACCGATCCGACGTACCAGAGCGCGCGATCGAACATCGCGCTCTCTTCGTCGCAGCTGCTTCCTATTACCAGTACGCTTGCACTCAATTCATCCATGCCCCAGATCAATACGCTTTGGGGTCTGAACAAGGTGGCGATCGTTCAGGGGGTGAGCTACCCCAACCCCAGCCTGTCGCACTTCTCCTCAATGGCCATTTGGCAGTCAGCATCTCTCTCGGCGGCCGTGTCAAGTGGATGGATCGGTCGATGGCTCGATCTTCAACCCCACAGTGCGTTCAATGCGATCGGTATCGGTTCGAATCTGCCACCTCTACTGATCGGAGACAGAAGTGTCGCCTCGATGATCGACGTTGGCGGTATTCAGACACCATGGGGCCCGGCCTCTCCCGTGTTGTCGAGGCTCGGTCGGCCCTCGTCTACCGACGACTTGCTGGAAGCGGCGGCAGCTACCTCGATCGCCGACCTCTACACCACAGCCCAAGCGCTTGGTCCACTGGTGCCGACGTCGCCCACTGGTTCCACCCTCGGCCAGCAACTCTCTCTCGTTTCAACATTGATCAACGCCAACGTGCCGACGCGCGTCTGGGAGGTCAACTTAAGTACGTTTGACACTCACGTGGATGAGCAGACCGACCAGAACACGATGCTCGCAGAAGTGGATGGCGCCATTGGCTCATTTATGACGAGCATTAGTTCCGGCAGCCGCGCCAACGACGTGACCGTCTTGGTGTACTCCGAGTTCGGCCGTCGCGTCATGTCCAACGCCAGCCTCGGCACCGACCACGGGACGTCGGCTCCAGTGTTTCTCATCGGCAATACCATAAAGGGCGGTCTTTACGGGGAACAGCCGTCGCTGAGCTCGCTCGACGAAAATGGCAACCTGCTCGTGACAACAGACTTCCGGGACGTGTACGGCGGACTCTTGGAAAACATACTGAACACGCCAGTTGGTGACGTCATCCCTTCGTGGAGTACATCACTTTCAGTACTCTAAGGATCCCACATCGGGTGTTCGTCGTGATGGCAACGACTACGACAGTGTCGCGATCACCTCTCCGGCATTGTATGACGTCGACGCCAATACACTTGCTCCCGAGATAGATATTGTCCAACCCTTGAGGTGGAGAGAAGTAAGGAGCCCCTCCAAATAGGTTGCGACTGCCTGTGCGCGCATTCGGCCGAGTTCGATGTTCTTCGCCACGAGGGCCTTGTTTTGCGCGTCTTTCGCGCTGAGCTCGTCGCCGTAGCCGAGCAGCGTGACCTGGCTATCTCCATCGGCTCTCATGTCGTCAGCGAGCGTGGTGGCCTGAGCGTCGAGCGACGAGGTCAGTTGCGACGCCTTGAGTGCGAAGGGGCCTACCACAGGACCCGTTCTCTTGGGCGGGGGCGGAGTGATCTTCTTGATCTTCTTCCACTGCGCGTAAACGGTGATTGATCCAGAGAAGGAGTACGTCGCACCGTTGGCAAGCGAAACCCCCGTTCCGTTGGCCGCCATGTTCCAGTTCAGAAAGGTAAATCCCGCTCGGGTAAAGCGATTGGGCGTCAACGCCGCGGGCGCGCGATCGCGCTGCGGTGCCATCGTGCCGACACCGCCGTTGGCCAAGAAAGTGACCACGTAGACGGGCCGCGCCGGAATCTTCTTCCACTGAGCGAAGAGGATCACTGACTGATTGAAGGAGTAGGTCGCGCCAGCACCGAAGCGTTTGCCCTTGCCGTTGGCAACCGTATCCCAGTTCGCGAAGGTGTAGCCGGTTCGACTAAAGCGATTCGCCGAAAGTGCGGTGGGCGTGTTGTCAGCCTCCGTGGCCATGATGCCGGTACCGCCGTTGGCCTCGAAAGTGACGGTTCTGGTTGGAGCTTTGCCTGTCTTCCACTGGGCAAACAGGGTGGTCGGTCCACTAAACGGGAAGACGGCACCGTTGGCGTAACTTACCCCCGTTCCGTTGGCGGAGGTATTCCAGTTGAGGAAGGTATGGCCGGGCCACCTGAATGTGTTCAGCGACAAAGCTGTTGGCTGACTCTCACTCTGAGAAGCCATCTCGCCGCTTCCACCGTTGGCGTCAAACGTCACGTCCACCGCCACGGCCGTTACGGTCAGGGTGAAAGTCCACGTCCCGTGGTCGCCAGCGACATCTGAATCGGTACCTGAAACGGTGTATGTTCCCGCAGAAAGTGGTCCTGTCGTTGAAATCGAACCTGACGAACTCACCGATAATGCCGAGCTTGCCTTGGTAGTGACAAAGGTGACCGGTCCGGTCTTGTCCACCGTGATGGGGCCTGGCGCGAAGGTTCCAGACGAGGTAGTCGGAACCGATCCCGTTGTTGAGGAGGTCTGAAGAATGGTTGTGCCGCCCGATCCGCCTGAACCTCCGCCCGCTGGCGTTACAGACAGCGAGTAGTTCCAGGTGCCCACATCGTTAAACGAATCAGTGTCCGTTCCCGAAATCATGTAGGTGGTGGCTGCTAGCACGCCGGTGGTTGATACGTCTCCCGAGCCATTAACGGTGAGTCCCGGGGGAGAGCTCGGCTCAGTGGCAACGAAGGTCACAGTGTTGGAGTTTGGCGAAGTCGCGCTGAGGGTATCCGCAAACGTCGCGCTGTTGGTCGTCGTAGTGGAGCCCGATATTGGAGAACCTTGGACAATGACGTTAGGGTTCACCGTTAGCGAGTAGTTCCAGGTGCCCACATCGTTAAACGAATCAGTGTCCGTTCCCGAAATCATGTAGGTGGTGGCTGCTAGCGCGCCGGTGGTTGATACGTCTCCCGAGCCATTAACGGTGAGTCCCGGGGGAGAGCTCGGCTCAGTGGCAACGAAGGTCACAGTGTTGGAGTTTGGCGAAGTCGCGCTGAGGGTATCCGCAAACGTCGCGCTGTTGGCAACGGAGACCGCATTCGATGAGGGCGATCCTTGAGTAATGGGGTCGGCCGTCACCGTTAGCGAATAGTTCCAGGTGCCCACATCGGTGCCTGGAGAATCATTATCCGTCCCGGAAACGGTGTAGGTGTTGGCCGCTAGCACGCCGGTGGTTGATACGTCTCCCGAGCCATTAACGGTGAGTCCCGGGGGAGAGCTCGGCTCAGTGGCAACGAAGGTCACAGGGTTGGAGTTGTTGCCGGACGGAGTTCCCAACTGTGCCGTGAAGGCAGCGCTCCCCCCGACGTTGATGGTGTCCGCGCTTGGCGGGCCAAGGGTGATGTCCGCTCCGGACGGGTCTGACATCGCAAAATTTGCGGCAACTGAAAACAGCGCGAGCACAGTAACGGCCTTGGTAAATCTTGCGAGCCCTGCCCTCCAACTCATTTGCGCAACCTACTACGAAAACTCCAAACAGACTCTGGCAGCCCTACTCGGTGACAACTAAAACTGGGCTATCAATGCACCGGCCCTTCGCAGCGAGAAATTTGCTGGACTTCTCGTGCATGGAAAAGTGTTCAGCGCAGTTGCACTTACTCGACTTGCCGGCATCCAACGTCGTCGGGAGAACTTTCATTGAAAAGTGAGCGCTCTTAGTCCACACACTTTCCGTGGCTTTGAAGTCGGTAATCGTGCCACTGCCAACTGCAACTCTTATTTGAGTCAGAAACGCCTTGCTAATCAGTCGATATTCGGTCATCTACCCGAATTGATGAACAGTTGAGGCTTAGTAGGAGGGGGCGTGATTTGAGGCTGCGAATTTGTATTTCATGTACAAGGGCCCACTCAAAAATTTCCTGCTTGCAAAGACTGCTCACCGCGTCCCCAAGATTCTGACGTTGGTGATTTCGTCCGCCGTTCTCTTGGCAATGGTGAACATCGACGCCTCCGCTTCCGCGTTTGGTGGCCGAGACTCAAACGCGGTTCGCACCAACGTGGCGTTGACTCTGGCGTCCGAATCCAGCAACAGCCAGTTCTCCGGCCTTGTGAAGCGTTGGACGACCGTCACGACCATTCCGGGCACTACATCTTCTGCGACGGCCACGACTTCAATCGCCGGCGCCCCCGCCGCATCTGACAGCGGCGGAGGCAGCAGTGGTGGCGGTGGCGGTGGCGGTGGCGGTGGCGGTACCCCATCAACTACTACGTCCACAACCACGCCTCCGACGACGACCACAACCACACCTCCAACCACGACAACCACGAACCCTCCGTCAACGTCTGCTGGGTCGGACGCCCTCATTACGGGCGGACCGTCGCATAGCGAGTGCGCCGAACTGGACTTTTCGGACAACGGCCTCGCTTCCCTTCAGGCCGCGGTCGCAAGTTGGGACAACACTACGAACAGCACTACCAACTGCGTCTTGGCATACCTGAACGGTGCTCCGACGTGGGCCCAATGGGAAGACCCCTGGGTTACCTCTTCGCAGTACGGTTACGCACCGTGGGTCGCGCAAGCACCGCAGAGCCGACAGCTCATTCTGCAAGTTGACTTGATCCCCGACAGCCTCGAAAATGTCAGTGACCCCTTGAGTTGGGAGCAGTCCTGCGCGGCCGGAGATTTCAACTCATACGCCACGCAACTGGGCACCAACCTTGTCGCCGCCGGACTTCAGAACTCCGTAATTCGTTTAGGAGCGGAGATGAATGGCACCTGGGAAGCCGACTACATGGGTGGCACGGCGCAGGAACAACAACTCTGGGCCACTTGCTTCGCCAATGAAGTGACCAGCTTGCGCGCGGCCGCTGGCGAGAACTTCCTCATCGACTGGGACCCCAATTCGTGCAACATCCCCTACTCGACCATCTATCCAGGAAACGCGTACGTCGACATCATTGGAATTGACCTGTATGACGTGGCATGCCAAACACCTTCTACTGCAGTCTCGTTCTCTGCTCTCGCGAGCGAGGGCGATGGACTTGACAGCATCGAAGCGTTTGCGACGTCTCAGGGCAAGCCGATGAGTCTCCCAGAATGGGGACTCGAATCGAGCCCGGCTGGGGACGATCCCGCGTACATCGACGGAATCGGAGCCGCGTTTTCGAATCACGACTATGCCTTTGAAGCGTATTTCGACGCGGGAGCGCAAGGAACCATGGAACTCGGACCCAGCACACCGCTTTCTCTGGTCGAGTTTCAGAAGTGGTTCGCCCAGGGCTAGATATCTTTGGTCGACTTCGCGCGACCTGGTTTTGAGTCGGACGAGTTAGGACCTATTCCGGTTGATCTGTGGTGGAGCGAGCCACGAGCGCAGCCGCTACAGGGCCCGCCCGAAACTGCCTCGCGAACGTCGACCAAGAGAGCGCCTGATGAGTCCACGTGCACCTCACACGCAATAATCGTGGAGACCTTGGCTGGACGCTCTAAGTTCAAAGAGTCCATCGGCAAAAAACTCGCGAACTTCAGAAAGGGGCAGCGATCATGAATGATGTCGCTTCGTCCGCCCCGAACCCCGCTGACGAGCGTCTTAAGGGCCTCCACATCTGTGTGATCTACGACTGCCTGTTCCCACTCACCCACGGGGGTGCCGAGAGATGGTATCGACTCCTGGTCGACAATCTTGTCGCGGCGGGGGCATCGGTGACGTACTTAACACGCCGGCAGTGGGTGACAGATCCTCCACAGTGGTCGGGCGTCCAGGTGGTGGAAGCGAGCGGTGAGAGTCAGCTTTACGACGCTGACGGCACCCGTCGAATCGGTCCGGCGATCGAGTTCGGACTTGGGACCTTCAAGTGGATGATTCATCACCGACACCAATTCGACGCGGTTGTCGTTGCCAATTTTCCTTTTTTCTCTCTCATCGCGGTCCGCTCCGCGCTTGCCGGCACCGACACTCCCGTTTTTGTGGACTACTTCGAGGTGTGGTCACCGGAGTATTGGAGGACCTACGCCGGTCGCTTTACCGGAACTCTTGGCTCATTAGTCCAGCGATTATGCATCGAGATTTCTCGTTTTGCGGAAGTGTTCACAGAAGAGTCTGCCCGACAGTTACGTGCTCAGGGTTTCCGTGGCGATCTGGCCACTCTTCCGGGACTCTTGTCAAGAACGAGCAAAGGCAGCGTCTCTTACTCCTCTCACGATACCCAGACGATGCTCTTCGTTGGTCGTCACGTGAAACACAAGGGCGTGCGCTTACTGCCCGAGATTCTCGCCGCGGCCCGTCTCTCGTTACCCAATCTGAAGATGACCATTGTCGGTGACGGACCTGAGCGTGCGGCAGTCGAGCACGACGTGAGTCGATTGGGACTGACTGATGTCGTACGGTTCACCGGTCCCATCACTGATGAGCAGTTACGCGACGAGTTTCAACGCGCCTCGTGCACCGTCGTTCCGTCACTTCGCGAGGGTTACGGACTCGTTGTTGCCGAGTCTGTTGTCGCTGGGACTCCGGTGGTCGTGGCCGACAACCGCGAGAACCTCGCCACGTCTCTCGTCGAGGAGGGCATCAATGGCTTCGTGGTTGAACCCTCGATTCGAGGGATGGCGGCTGGAGTGGTCAGGGTCGTAACGGACGGTGACTCGCTGCGTCGTTCCACCGTCGAGTGGAGTTTTCAACAATCAGCTCGGAGGAGCATGGATCTCTCAGCCGACGTCATGGTGGAACGACTGCGAACTTACGCGCGTCACTGAAAGCAATCAATGCACCGAAGTTCCGCTACGCCGATCGCTTCGCCGTGTTCGGAAACTTCGAAGCGAATCGACGCCGTGTCGTTGCCCCTCTTTCAAAACGTTGCGACGCAGATATAGCCGGCGTGGCTTCCGTCACATCGCGTCGCTCGTGGCCCTCTGCGAAGATCAGCACTGAATGACCGCGTTCTTCTAGAGCAACTGGCAACTGGGAGCGCGGTGTCGAAGTCAGGAAGGGTGCGATCAAAGGCGCAACCAACAGCACCACGCCCACGACGAATGCACTCCTCAAAAAGGAGGAGAATGACGCAGCAACTGACGCCGAAATGAACGCGGGATGATTGTGAAAGTTGATGAGAAGCGCCACGAGGCCGACCAACGACGCAAAAAGGAGAACTCCGCCCCACACCATGAATCGACGAATCAGTGCTTCTAACGGCAGTTTCACATGAGCACTGCGAAGCCCCGAGGACTCTGCTCGATATCTCAAAACAATGCCAGTGCAGAAAACCAGCGGGCCGAGAATACTCAGAACACCTGCGACCACGTCGGCCACCCATCCAAGCGATCCGACTTGTCCAAACGTGCGCGTCGACGCCGCCGCGAAGATCCACAGCAACACGGCGGACGCCGTCGCGAGTATTCCGGGAATTGACGCTCCGGTCTCTGGACTCAACAACAAAATCTGTCGAAGATGGCGTAAGCCATCGGAGAAAGTGCTCAACTTCGACTCACCAATGCGCTCTGCGTATTTCGTGTCGACTTCCCTGATTTTCAGTTGCGCCCATGAACTACGAATGAGCATCTCCGAAGCGAACTCCATACCAGTGGACGAAAGATTGAGGTCCAAAATCTGCTCGCGTCGAAATGCGCGGAACCCCGATTGACTATCGCGAATCGTCATCTCGTTCTTGGTTGCCTTTTTCACTAGGTATGTGATCGCGGGCGTGCCAACGTAGCGATGCAACCACGGCATCGTCGCCGTCGTGGCGTCGCTCAACCGCTGCCCAAGTACCATGTCAGCTTCGCCGTCAATCAGGGGCCTGAGGAGCCTCGGAATGGCCTCCAACTCGTAGGTGCCGTCAGCGTCCGCCATAATTACGAACTCCGTCGTGGCAGCCTCAATTCCCGATCTCAGCGCAGCGCCGTACCCAGGTTCTCGCTGAACAATGACCTGAGCGCCTGCTTCGAGAGCAACATTGGCCGAATTGTCCGTGGAGCCGTTGTCCACCACGATGACGGAACCATCGATCCCGGCAGCTCGCATGGTTTCCAGTGCAAGCTCTACGCACGAACCGACAGCTAGTTCCTCGTTAAGACAAGGAAAGACGACGGTAACGCCGACCTCGTGAAATCGCCGGGCGTCCTCCCCGCAGAGATTCGCGCCAAAAGTAGTGATTTCATTGGACGATTCCACATCGGCAAGCAACTGTTTTTCGACGTGAAAGTACTTTTCGTCTAGGGTTTCGTATTCGCTAGAGGGCTTGGTGAACGTCATCAGATGACGTCCAGAGCACGAATTAGGGCACCAAACACTTCTCACTCCGCTTCAGCCCTTGCGACTCAAACACTCCCACAGCGGCCGAGAATTGTCAAGTCGTTGTTTTTTCATAGTGAATGCACTGTCATTTGCCCAAAAGATTGGGAATAAATTGATAAAGAGCGACAGGTCTCGATCAACTTCGCGAAAGAGCATGTCCCCGCCCTACCGAGTATTTGCTCGCTGCGGTCCACGCCGAGTCGGCGTATCAAGTGCATTCGTCGAAGGGAGTGAGCGATGCGAGCCGCGGGCCTGACTCTGAGAGCGTCCGACTGTAGCCCGGGTTCGTCTCGCGCTTGACGGGCAACCTGTTGGATTGTTGAATTAAGAGAAGCGAGTGATTCGTACCTCGCTAGTATCTCGCACTTTTCCCTTGTTTTCCGCGCCAAAAGTCAATTGTCGCAAGTGCCGTTGCTTTCGCCACGCGCAACGATCGACCGATGCCAAACTTTGAGTACACCTCGATAATTGATCGCACGGAGCGCTCAAGGACGATGATTGACACATTGAGTCGACTTCGCCCAGATATCTCGGTGAAGATTCGGAGTTGGTTTCGAGTGAAGTAGTACGTCGCGAGCGCTGAATGCGTTCCACCCGTGGAGTGTCCAAAGGCGTGACACGCCCTGGCGCCTGCCACAAACCCAATCTTGTAGCCAGCGGCGTATGCGCGAACCGTCCATTCGAGTTCTTCCCAAAACAAGAAGGTCGTCGCATCCAGAGTTCCGACGCGCCGTAACGCGCTCGCGCTGATCATCATGGATCCGCCCGTCGGCATACCGGTGGCCACCGTCTCGCGGTACTGTCCTTTATCTTCTTGCCCCCAACCGATAAAGCCAAAATCAAGATGCTCTATGTCGAACCGGGAGCCGGCGTACAAGATTTCCCCCGACTCTTGAACCGTTAAGGGACTGACGGCGCCGAAGGTTGGATCTTTAGTTAGTGCATCCAGGAGAAGCTCGAGGCACGTCGATTCGACGACGACGTCAGGGTTGCAAAGGAAGATCGCGTCGGCTTGCTGGGATATCGACTGCGCAAAACCCACATCACAACCGCCGGCGAAGCCGAGATTGATGGCCGATTGAATAAGAAGCGCGCTGGAGAATCCATCGCGGATGACTTTCACGGTGTCGTCGGAGGACGCGTTGTCTACGACGATAATGTCCGTGTGCATCGTTGAGTCTGCGAGCGATTTGAGGCAGCGTTCGATCGTTCCGGCGGACTCGTACGTCACGACGATGGTGACAAGTCTCACTTTTTCACCTCCGCGCGACCACTTCCGCGGGTGCGGTATTGAACCACTAACGCCACCGAATTGGTCGGTGACGACGTTGGTCGACTTCGAGATTCAACCAAATGGCGACGACGATCGTCGTGTACACCGCAAGAGTTGGGTAACTTGAAAGAGGAACTCCGCGAAGCCAGCCCCGCACGACGTGGGCGCCGCGACGAAGCTTCTGAACAACGGGGACTCCGTCTCGATCGATGAGGCTACGTTCGTGATCTTCCTGACTCAAGTACGCATTAAGTTCTCGATTCCCCTTGAACACCCTCATCTCGCTTCGAATGAGTTCGCGCAGAGACGATGGAGTAGAAATTGAGACCGAAGCCCCGGGAATCTCAAACTTCTCCGAACTCTCAAACTGAGCGTAGAAGAATGCGTCGTCCGCGCGAAGCCGCGGGAATGTGCCGAATCGTGATCGCGCCCTTCTACTAGTTCCATATACCGCACGACCCTGAAGATTGGCCTTGAACCAATTCGCGAGAAAGGGAAGCGTGTCCCGGGCCTCATAAAACTTTTGCACGGCCCACGGCCGAGTTGTGTAAGCAAATGTGGCGAGAGGTCCACCCACGATGGCGTCATCAACCGACAAGAAATCGATCATTCGAACGATTGACTCTGTGTCGATCTGAAAATCTGCGTCACAATAGAACCGCGGAAATATGTCTCCAGCGAGTCGATCACCTTCATTGAGAGCGAAGTGCTTCCCTGTCTCTTGGATTTCGACGACCGTGACTCCTGCGTACTCTCGGGAAATCTCAGCTGTTTTATCAGTGCAGCCATTGCAGACGACGAAAACTGCACATTGACCATTAAGCGCGGGTTCAGTCAGCGCGCCAAGTAAGCCTCTGATTCGTAATTCTTCGTTGAACGCTGGAATTATGAATGAGGCTCTGTATTCCATGCAATGAATGTTAGTTTCAACTCGATATTGCTAATTCGGTGCGACGAGCTAGCGGCCGTCGGTGCATCCAGCCTTATCGCTCGGATCGTTTCACGTAGTGACGCCACGCAGAAACAGGTCGATCGATGGCGAACGCGAGAAAGTATCGCGTGCCGAGCAATCTCCAGTGACACCAGATCCACCGAAGTGTCCGGATTCCAGAGATTCGATACGGTACTGATCGGAGCAAATCTCTTCCACCTTCTGGAAAGCCAAAAGAGATTCCCGACGGCGCTTCGGGGGGTCCTGATCGAACGTCGACGTCAACCCCTAGGCACCGAAGATACGCACCTCGAAAGTCAAATCCGGCTAACTGGCACGTGGTCAAGCCGCTAAACGCTCGAGCATTGAGGTCGTGAATCCAGTCGACGTCTTTCGAGTCTCGAATGATGTCGAAGCAGAACAATCCGCGAAGGTGAAGAGAATCGTTCAAGGTCCTTCCGCTCTCCGCGAGGCGCAAATCGGTTTTAAACTCAATCACACTCGAGGGACCCCTGAGGCGCTCACGTCCTAGAACTTCATAGATGGCTTTGACGTCGATACCTTCCTCGCTGGCGCATGCGGCATAGACGAACGAGCGACCTTGAACGAACTGCTCGTAAAACCACTCGTCGGGATACTTGATCGCTGCGACACATTCCTGCAGATCCTCGAGTGAGGTCAAGAGCTTGACGCTGGAACCCGAAGATCCGATTCGGCGCTTAAGGATGATTGGCATTGAGAGTTGCGCAACTGCCTCGATCACCGGCGTCGATATAAGAGGTAGCGAGGAGGGAGATTCAAGTCCGATCGATCGGAATAACGCCTTATTGTTCTGTTTGTCGAGAATCGCTAGTCGACCGCCCCAAATATTTGATCGTTGACGCTTGGGAAGTAGGTCTAGCGCGGAGTATGACGTTTCGGCGAGGCTTTCAGTTGGCTGTACATCGACGACATTCTCGTCAGCCAGGATCTCGGCGAGCTGTTCTGGGCTCGGCGCTTCGGCGAGGAACACGTTCCTACTGAAGAGCAGGTTCTCGGGCCTCCACATTGAAGGGCCCACGGAGATTCGAACAGTTCGTAGTCCGGCCTTCCGCAGAATTGCCGCTAACTGAAGGAACGAATACCAACGTTCGTCGTCCACAAAAACCACAGCTGGCCTGGCGTCCAGCGACGATTCAAGCATGGCTAAACCGAGCTCTGTTTCGGCGCCGCGGCCTCGTCAGTACCGGGCAGAGATTGGCAGCCACCAGCGAAACCTAATCGGAATCGGGAGCGCTGCCAGTTCCGGTCCGGAATCTCACTGAAACACATAGCAACGTCCCGTCCAAGAATTCACGACAACTCCGCCATCGTGCGGTCGTTGGCTAGCGTCGGAAGCGGAGATCAGAGCGGATAACGGACAGAGCGAGTCGCTGTCTTCCGTATCTCCATTTGCCTGCTACTCAGAAGGGGAAACTGTGCAGACGGAAGTGGCAATTGTAGGTGCTGGCCCGTACGGACTGTCGCTCGCCGCCTATTTGGACTCGCTCCGAGTGCCGTATCGGATATTCGGCTTCCCCATGGAGTTCTGGCAAACGTCCATGCCTGAGGGAATGTCGCTCAAGTCGGAGGGCTGCGCTTCGTCGCTCTACGAACCTTCTGAGTCTTTCACGCTGGAGCGCTACTGCATCGACCACGGGCTCCCGTACGCGGACCTCGGCCTGCCCGTGAGCCTGAGCACCTTTGTTGCCTACGGCCTCGCATTTCAGCAGAAGATGGTTCCTTCCTTGGAAAGCGTTCGAGTTGTTTCCATCAAAGGACAGAAGGAGGGTTTCGAAATTACCCTCGGCAGTGGAGAGTCGCTCCTTGCTCGAAGTGTGGTCATAGCCGTGGGAGTGAGCTATTTCGCGCACGTTCCCGACGAGCTCGCGACGCTCCCGGAGGACGTTGCTACACACAGTTCCCGCCACCACGAACTGAATTCGTTCGTCGACCGTGACGTCGCCATCGTCGGTGCCGGCTCATCGGCCCTGGACCTGGCAGCCCTACTAAATCGCGCTGGCGCTCGACCAATTGTTATTTGCCGAGGAAGTCATCTCCCGTTTCACAACCGACAGCGACTTCCCAGAACATTCCTGGACCGAGTTCGCGCGCCCATCTCAGGCATCGGTCCAGGATGGCTCTCTAGATTCTTTTGTGACGCACCTCTTATCTTTCATTTTCTACCCGAGCAATGGCGACTGCTTCAAACGAAACGGCACGCTGGGCCTTCGGGAGGTTGGTTCATAAAAGACCAGGTACTTGGTATCGTTCCAGTCTCCGTCGACTCCAGAGTTGAGAAAGCAACCGTTGAAGGTGACCGCGTTACACTCACTCTCGCGGTCGGAGAGAACGAAGCGTCGCGCTCGATACGGGTCGATCACGTGATCGCCGCCACGGGGTACCAAGTAGACATCGATCGGCTCTCGTTCCTCGACGAATCGCTCCGTCACCGTATCCGACAGGTCGAGAAAACGCCGATACTTGACTCCCACTTCGAGTCAACGGTGCCAGGTCTGTATTTCGTGGGACCGGCCGCCGCAAACGCCTTTGGCCCGGTGCAGCGATTCGCTGTTGGTGCTCGCTTTGCCGCGCGTCGCGTAGCTCGCAAACTGGCCCATGCCAAGTCATAGAGTAGGCGCGATGAGAGTTGTTCGTACGTTTTCTCACACATACTCGTTCAATGGCTGCGACGAAAGTTGAAGAGATTGACAGTGGCTGAACTTCCTCGACTCGCTGTATTCGAAAATCAAACCATGATTCCAATATTCGACATGGTTGAGGCGGCTAGCGGATTGTGTCGGATCGTGTGGGTGGTCGGGTGGAACGACGATACGCCGTCTCGAATTCTCGCCCGCTTGGGTGAAGTGGCCGATGTTACGGGACTGGACGACGGCGCCGTCGTGGAGAAGCTGCGGGAGTTCCAACTGGATGGAATTGTTGTATTCAGCGATGCGGCGATGATCCTCGCCTCGGTCGTCGCCGAAGGACTTGGACTTCCGTTCCACTCCCAGCAGACTGCGGCGATACTCAGTGACAAGTTGTTACAACGACAAGCGCTGGCGAGTGCGAATATCCCAGGGCCAGCCTTCGCGGGCGTCAACCTCAATAACTTTGCGTCCGCCGAGGTTCCTTTTCCAGCGGTCTTGAAGCCGAGATCAGGATGGGGCGGCCGCGACACTTTCCTTGCACGCAGCATCGAGGACGTTTCCCAAGCTCTTCAGAGGTGCGAGCCCTCTGAAGAGTTCATTCTTGAAGAGTGGCTGCAAGACAAGGGCACCAACGACGGACTCTTTTCCGATGTCGTTTCCGTCGAGACGATCGCCCGCGATGGGAAGTACAGCCACGTGATGGTCTCCGGGCGGCTGCCCTACGCTCCGCCGTTTCGCGATACAGGCGGCTTCGTGCCCAGCGCTCTCAACCCCAGCGAATGGGAAAGCGCCTGCGAGTTAGCAGGAGCTGCAGCCAATGCGATCGGCATCCGTGACGGGAATATTCATACCGAAATGAAGATCACACCTGATGGCCCTCGCGTCGTAGAAGTCAACGGGAGAACGGCTGGTGTCATTCCTGGGCTGATTGAACGAGTTGGCGGTCCTTCGCTCGTCGCTTATGCCATGAAACTGGCACTGGGCCAAGACGTGGAAGAGTGGCCGCAAAGTGCCGACACTCGCGTCTCATACTTTCACTTTGTTGTTGCTCCCGACGGAGCCACGGGTGTCGAGTCGGTGACCGGCGTGTCGGAGCTGAGCGCATTAAAAGAGGAACTTGGCATCGTTCGAATGGAGTTCAACTTGCAGCCTGGCGATGCACTCGACTTGAAAGAGTCGAGCTTCAGGACACATCTCCTGCGCGTTGACGGCGTTGCGACTTCCCACGAAGAGCTGTCCCGAACCATCGCCAAAATCAATGAAGTTCTACAAGTGACCTGGCGTTACAACTGATGGATCAGGATCCACTCTTCCTTGGAGAGAGAGGACCTATCAATCTTCAACGCCTAGCGACACGAGAGCCGACCGAATAGCCGCTATTGATTGAAAGGTCGCTTTGCGCAGTAGTTCGTCCGGAAACTCAACGCCGAACTCGTCCTCGAGGGCGAGCATGATATTGACACTGGCGTGGGAAGTCAGACCGTGCTCGTAGAGATCGTCTTCATCGCTAAGCGACCCAACTTCAATGGGAAGACGTCCATGCTCCTTGAGGACTTCGCGAATCCTGTCGTCAATGGCCACAACAACAATGCTAACGAGATCGCCGCGACGATTGGACAGCGGATTGGCCGTAGACGCACTTATGGTGCGACTCGGTAACTCCTACAATCGGGCGGGACGAGTTCGATACACAAGGGAGGCACCATGTCAATGTCAGAGTCCTCAAGCCGCGTGGTGGCCGCCGACTCTCGGCTCGCTGACAGGATCGAAGCCACCACACCCACTCGAACCGAGGAATTTGCGAAGAGGGCGCGTGCCGGATGGCACTACGTCCGCATCAGAGCGGTGGCCGGACTTGAGATGATTCTCACGACCTGCTCATTCGGCGCGTTTGGCGCCGACCGCGTACGACGCTGGTCGCTACGAGTGTCGCTCCTCACTGGTTCGGCGGGACCACCGACCCCGGCGGACGTCATCGGAAATTACCTGAGGGGTCAAGTGATATTCGGTCAGTCCCTCACGCCGCGGATGCCCTTTCGCTGGCAAACCTTCGCCAACCGCGCGGTCATCACCGCGACGACTGCCAAAGTGCCAAAGCGCATTCGTCGCTTGCAGCGGCTCAGCGATCTTGAGATTCGTTTCGACACGGACTTTGAGCGGGTTGCCGAAGGCTGCCGTGATGGTCGCAGTGGGTGGCTGACAAGCGATGTGGTTGATCTTTACCGACAGTTGTACCAGCTCGGCTTTGTAGCGACCATCGGTGCCTATCGAGAGGGGACGCTCGTCGCTGGTCTGTGGGGCTTAGAGATTGGCGAGACGCTCGGAATTATGAGCGTCTTTCATACGGAAAATAATTCGGGGACCTTGGTGATCGCCGCTGCCGTCGACCGGCTCTTGGAAGGAGACCGGTGGTCGACTATCGACTCCGGTCAACTACATGACAACTATGCCAGGTTCGGTGCTGCGCTGATCTCGCGTGAAGAGTTTTGTGACCTTGTGATCCGCCATCTCCGCGCATCGTGATTCACGGCAACCCGTCGCGATATTCGCTGCTCTCGGCGGCTGGTTGTCGTGCCGGATCGAAATCCTCAGGTTGAACACGTCAAGGTCGCCACTACCGCCGCGGTGGCCACACCACCGGCCTGACTGAAACTGACGGACAGATTGCGGATCCCTTGTTGACGAGCGAGTTCGGCGGCGCTGTCATAAAGCACAATCACTTCTCGACCGTCTGGGGCGCACCTCACCTCGATAGAACGCCAGGAGGGCACCACATAGCTAATATCGAGAACTTTCAGAAACGCTTCTTTTGCGGCGAATCGCGCAGCGAGTCTCGACGCACTCGCATAGCGTTCGCCACACGACTCAAGTTCATGATCCGTAAAGAGACGATGACGGTAGCGATCTCCAAAGTTTCTTAACGACGTTTCAACGTCTTCGATAGGTTGCATATCGATCCCGATGAGGGTGCGTTCTGACACAGGTGAATGCTAATCGTGAGAAGGAGCAGAATCTCCTTCGCAAGAGTGAGGCTACGGCGTCGTAGCGCCGGGTATTGGCGCTGGTCTTAAGGGTCGCAATCCGGCCTCTGATAAGAGCAATCGTTCGTCGACCTTGTTGGACCTATTGAGAGGAAACGCCTCCACCATGTCAATTCGATTGGGCAACATGCTTTCCGGTATGCGTTCTAGGGCGGCGCGGCGAAGTTCATTAACTGAAATAGGCCCACTAGCGACCACGAAGGCCACGATACCCAGCTCGCCCTCGTTATCAAATGTCATGCACGCGGCGCTTTCGACGCCGTCCAAACTGCGCATCACTTCACTTAGCTCTACCAGCGATATCCGAACACCGCTGCGCTTGATCACCCGGTCGACGCGGTCCACGTAGACGTATCTACCTTTCGTGTCTCGGTAGACAAGATCTCCCGTGCGATAGACGGTCTCGCCCGGCACCACGTCCTTGCGCATGACCTTCTCGGTAAGCTCGGGCGCGCGCCAGTAACCGTCCATCAGCTGGCTTCCCCCAATGAACAGTTCGCCGATTCGGTCGGACTCTTCGATGACGACTCCATCATCAGCCACGAGATAAAAAGATACGCCGGGATGCGGGTAGCCCATCGGCACTGCCCCCTCTTCAATCATGTCGGGAGTCAACTCGAAGTTCGTGACGGCGATAGTTGTCTCCGTCGGCCCGTAGCGATTGAACACTCGCAACTCTGGCGCGGCGGACCACAACGATCGAAGGTCCGCCGCGGGAATGGCTTCGGCACCAAGTCCGACGACTTTAAGGGTCGAGTCGGAGAGCTGGGCGATCCGTGGGCTCGCGAGTAGCAGGCGCAAGTAGCTCGGTGTGAAGCCCGAGAAGTTGATTCTCTCTCGGGTCACCGTGTTAAAAAACGTTGGAGGGAATAGCAGGGAATCACGGGGTCGGATGACGACCCCTCCACCGGAATATAGGGTCGGAAAGAGATTGGCGTAGGAACCGTCAAAGTGAAACGGGGACACGCAGAGTGTTCGGGTGGCCCGGCTAAGGCCGAGGGCGTTCGTCGTCGACTGCACTGCGGCAGCGAAAGCGGCGCTGCCAATCTGCACTCCTTTTGGGGTTCCCGTGGTGCCCGAGGTGTAAATCATGTAGGCCGCTCGTGTCGTTGTATCGACCGGCGCCGCCAGAACTGGCTCCTCTGCACGCAACGCCGAGATCGGCACTAGCGCGAGCCCACCAAGCAACCTTTCTGGCGCAGCGGCACCTCCGCTGTCGTTGGAGGAGACCACGATGGCCGGAGCGCAGTCGGCGATGATCGTCGCTAGTCGCGCCTCCGGATCAGTGACGGCGAGCGGGACAAATACAGCTCCGATCCACAGACTCGCCAGAGCCGCAACGACGAAGTCGACAGAGTTGGGAAGCAGAAGGGCAACTCGATCCCCCTCCGACACACCTCGGCCACTGAGCCCGGCAGCTAGGCGGGACACTTCGTCAATCAGTTCTGCATAACTGAGGTCGCGATCCAGATCCTTGACGGCGGGAAGGTTGGGGCCAGAGCGAGCTTGCTCGAAGATCCCGCGGAGCACGTCGGGCATCACTATCTACGACTTCTTCTCACAACACGGACCCACGTTTGGTTCTCTATTGAAATACGCGCGGGTTGTTGCTCGCTGCCGGTCGCGCCAATCGTGTCCTCAATCACTCACCGGAGGTTAGCGTCGTACCGAGCAACAATTCGAAGACGTACGAAAGTTGCTTTCGCGGCACGTATACGCCCTTATGTTACGAATGGGCAACCCTTTCCTCATCAGGTGTAAATTGCGGCGCGGTAAGATGCGTGTGCTGTGCCGACAAGGGCCGTTTGGACGAACTGACTTAATAGCATTGGCTTGGTAAGGTAATACCTTGCTTTGAAAGCCCCGAGGCCCGGAGACTGTGAGAATGAGAACCGCCAAAGCGTACGTTGCATATGTAACAATCGCGATTTCTCTCCTGGTATCTGTTGGGATTGCTTCAGCAGCAGCGTCAGATCCAGTTGGTACGCCCGCACAGGTGACGAGCGCGGTGAAAGCGTCAATTGATGTCAAGACGGTGTCGCCAGCTATTTCGACGACGCTAAAGGAGTTCTCGAGCCCTTCGAGCTTCGACCTCACGGGTCCTTCGACTTTTGGCAACTGCGATCCGTACAACTCTGAGGCGTTAGCTCTCGCGCCGAAACCGTGCTTTGGAGGCAACCTGCAAGGTACCAAGACCGTCGTCTTGGTCGGAGACTCGAACGTTGGAAACTGGGTGCCGGCACTGAGCCTGGGATTTGCGTCAACCCCCTATCGCTTGGCCATCTTTGGTTTCTCCAGCTGCGGCCTGGCAAATCTGCCCTACACCCCCTCGTGGGGGAGTCTCTACGAAAGGTGCCGACAGTGGCACGCCAAGGTTCCAGCCGCGATCCGTGCTCTGCATCCAACTGCCGTCTTGGTCGCCTCGGGGGACGTCGGCACCCAGTACTCCAATACGGTTTGGGCGAAAGGGGTGAAGAGTCTCTTCGTCGCGGCTACGCAGGGCTCCCCATCAACCAAGCGGATTGTCATGGGAACATCGCCATTCTTCGGCGAGTCAGCGGTGACCTGTCTCACGGTGCACCCAGATCCTCAAGACTGCTCGTTGACTTACACACCGGGCAGCGGCTACTTCGGAGCGGTGCTCACGCGGGACAAGCTGGTGGCAAGCACGTCGGACGCGACATTGGTGGACACCAGTAAGTACTTCTGCTACTCCAACACCTGTTCACCGGTGATAGGGAATATCCTGGTGTATTCCGATATCGATCACGTCACCATTGCCTACAGCTCGTTTATTTCAAAAGTCATCACGGGTGCGGTTTTAGCGGCCTTGAAATAGGGCACTCAATATGAGCCCGTTTCGTTCCAAGGAACTTGACGCCACGGATTATCGCGCGGAGTTCCGTCCTGACATTCAGGCCGTTCGCGCTCTCGCCGTTCTGCTGGTTGTCCTCTATCACGCCAACATCCCCGGTATACATGGCGGGTTCCTAGGCGTCGATGTCTTTTTCGTGGTCTCCGGCTTTGTCATAACCAACGTCCTGCTACGCGAAAAAGCCTCGAAGGGCACCACGTCGATCTCGGGCTTCTACGCGCGTCGAATTCGACGGATCCTTCCCGCGGCGACCGTGGTGCTTATTGCCACAGTTTTCGCCACCTACCACTGGCTCAGTTACATCACCGGCGGCGTCAACGCCAACGACGCAAAGTACGTGGCCGCATTTGTTGGCAACTTCCATTTTGCGTCACTCGGGACTCAATACTTCACCGCTACTCAACCGCCATCCACTTTGCAACAGTTTTGGTCGTTAGCGGTTGAGGAACAGTTCTACCTCGTGTGGCCCGTCTTATTCATTCTCCTAACGCTGCCGTGGAAGGCGTTCTCACCCGTCGTTCGATTGATCAGCATGCTCTCGGTAGTGATTGGACTCTCTCTTGCCTGGTCCATCATTGAGACCAGACATAATGAAGTGTGGGCTTTCTTTTCACCGCTCACCCGTGCGTGGGAGTTAGCGCTGGGTGCAATGCTTGCTGTCGTGGCCCCGCACTTGCGGGGGCGAGCACCCCGATGGGGCTTCGCTCTATCGTCAGCTGGTCTGGTGGTCGTGCTTGTCAGTGCTTGGGTCTATACGTCGGCGACCCTGTGGCCCGGAGCGGCCGTTATCGCTCCGGTCGTTGCGACCGGAGCGATCATCGCCGGCGGCTCGCTGAGGGGACCCGACGCGTTTGGGCGGTTTGTCAAGTTCACGCCGGTCCAGTGGTTTGGCAACGTCTCCTACTCGCTCTACCTGGTTCATTGGCCAGTGATTGCAATTGCGACTCAGTACGCTCTCGCTCCGTTGCCACTTCACAGCGAAGTTGAACTCGTCTTAGTCTCGGTGGCTCTCGCTGCTGGGCTGTACTACGCGATAGAAAACCCCGTCCGCAGATCGAGGTGGTTGGCCAACCGACGAGCGGTGACGTTCATTCTCGGAGCACTCCTCATTGGTCTTTCCTTCGCCGCCATCTATTGGCACTTGAGCCATTACTGAGAGTCGTCGCGACACGATCGCGTTCGTCTCGTTCTCACTTGACGAACCTTGCGCTCCGCTAACCTCTGTCAATCATGAGCTGTAAATCCGTCTTGGCTAGTGAGTACTTCGATCAAAGATTTGCGGAGCTGAGTTGAGTGCTCCAGTTCACGGAGAAGGCTCGAATCCGCCCGTGACGATATATGTAGCCAGCATTAACACTGCGTCGGCAACTGAGCTTTGCGTTCGTTCGATCAATCGACACACCAATAGAGAGGCGTACAACCTCTGCGTCGGCGACTGCGGCTCTACCGACGATTCGCTCCCCCGAATTATGGCAATGGTCCACGAACACCTCATAGATGAAGTCATGCTCGCTGCGAATGGACGTTCACACGGCGCCTGGCTCGATCTGTGGACGAATACCTGCCCAACCCACTACGCGGCGATGGTTGACTCGGACGTCGAGATCCTTGGATCGGATTGGCTCGACGTTCTACTCAATACTGCTCGCGACTCCGATGCGGCGATCGTCTGCGCCGAGATCATCGAAGAGGTGCCTCAGTATGTGGACTACACCGGGGTCGCCCGTAGGCTTGCTCGTCGGCCTTCGGCCTGGATGATGCTCGTCGACATTGCCAAGTGTCGCGAACGTGCCAGCTGGCAGTTTTCGATAGAAGATGACCCGAGTATTCCAGAACAGCAATGGGCTCTCGACACGGGCGCCCAGTTGATGCGCTCACTAGATCTTGCCGGCGAGAGAGTGATCGCCGCCCCGGCCATTCATGGTTGTTTTCGCCATTACGGCGGCCTCTCTTGGGTCAAAATGACGCCACCGAGAGGTTGGCGACACCGAGCTCACCGCCTTAAAGTCGGGCTCCTCAACCTCTATCTGTTCGCTCGACTCAAGAGGATGAAAGTCCCAAGAGCGAAGAAGCTTTCCTAGGGGCGATCGATGACTCGGATACTTCTCTTTTCGCCCTATGAACCCCCTCCGGATGGAATTGCGAGTCACTCCAGTCGACTCGTTACCGCCTGGGACTCTGCCGGACATAGCGTCTTGGTTGTGTCGGCCAGGGGACACCGAGGGCTCGAACGGATCGAGCGAATTGAATCTCGGTCCACACTCCTTCGTTCACTTCGCCTCATCCCAGACCGGCGAACTTGGAACGAGATAGCCAAATTTCAGCCGCAGATCGTGATTGTCCAGTTCGCCATCGCTGCGATGGGTACGAGTCTTTGGTCGGTCAATCGGCTCTGCGATCGACTCCGCACCCAGGGAATCCGAGTGGTCGTTACGTTCCACGAGCCCGCTCGCGAATACGACATGCTCAAGTTTCTGACGAGAGCCATTTACCGCTCCGTATCTCGGACTACCGACGTGCCAGTTGTTTTCTCTCCGGAGGGCCATCGTGCGCTACACGATACGGGACTGTTCCACGGTGTTGCTGAAGTTGCGCACGGGACGAAAGGGATCGAAGGAATTTCGAGTCGAGAACTTGATGCCGTCCGAGCTCTCTATGACGTTCGCAAGCCCCTCGTTTTGACGCTTGGATTCACGAGCTATGACAAAGGCGCCGACATCTTCATCGATGCCGCCAACATGGTTTCGAAGAGCCAAAGCGGTAACGTACAGTTCCTCATCGCCGGAGCACCGCGAAGACGGCACGGCGTATTTCGCATCATGGAGCGCCGAGACATTAAGTGGCAACGACGTCTCGTGAGTCAGGCCCAGAGTTTCCGCAACGTCGACATCGCCTTCACCAATTACGTGCCAAATGAAAACGTCGCACCGCTACTTCACTTGGCCGATGTTGTCGTCCTGCCGTACCGAAGGATCACGCAGAGTGGCATTGCAAATTTGGCGCTGTCAAGTCAATCGGTGATCGTATGCTCAGATCTTCCCGGCCTTCGAAACGATCTCGGCGACGCAGCGATATATGTCGAGGTGGGCGATTCCTCGGCGCTGGCCAAAGAGATCTCGAACTTGATCGGCTCCGCCGGCGAAGATCGTCGTTCGCGTATGAGGGACCGGGCCGGCCATCGCGCGAATGACCATACGTACGAGAAGGTCGCCGAGGAGATACTCTCCGTCGGCTTGGCGCCTGAGTGACACATGACTGAAGTGCCGGCTCATTGCGACAGCGCTGCGTCGCCCGAAGTAACCATCTATATCGCGAGCATCAACACCGCCTCGGCAACCGAACTCTGCATTCGTTCAATTTCTCGGTACACCGATCGCAGCACGTACCTCCTCTCCGTCGGCGACTGTGGCTCGATTGACAAGTCGCTACCTCGACTGATGAAAATGGCTCACGAAGATTTGATCGACAACATCGCGCTCGCCCCAAACGGACGGACTCACGGGGAGTGGCTCGATCTCTGGACAAGTACGTGTACCTCGCGGTTCGCGTTGATGATCGACTCTGATATAGAAATTCGCGAAACCAATTGGATGAACGTGTTGGTCCGCACAGCCAACGACACGGGGGCGGCGATCGTCTGTGCCGAGTTTGTGGACGAAGTTCCCAACTGTCTCGACAGCAAAGGCTTGCCCATCAGGCTCGCCCGCCGACCTTCAGCATGGATGATGCTCGTCGACGTTGCGAAGTGTCGCGGTCGAGCCAGTTGGCAGTTCGCTGTAGAGGAAGATACAAGCATTCCCGAGAGGAAGTGGGCCTTTGACACCGGCGCATTGCTCATGCGCACGCTCAGCTTGGCGGGCGAAGAAGTTGCCGCCGCTCCCCGATCATTTCTCGATTCATTCCGTCACTTTGGGGGGCTTTCTTGGGTCAAGAGAGCTCACTCCAAGGACTGGAGGCATCGAGCGCACCTCATCAAGGTCAGGCTCTTGAACGCTTACGTTTTCTTTCGCCTCACGGCTCTTAAAGCGCGCCGCCCGCCATCAGTGTTTAAGAGCACCAGCAGTTCTCAGTGAGGACAACTGGACTTAGGTGCCCGGGTTGACCAGCTCGTACAGAACCCCAGCGCCTGCCACGAGGTGATCAAGCAGTACGAGCCACGGAATTTCTTCGTTGCGTTGCCGCCACGCTGGCCACAACAGTAACAGCGGGTACCAACGCCATTTGAGCGTCAGCGGTAAACCCAGTAGAAAGAGCGGATAGACGAAGGGAACCGAGTTCTGTCTAAAGGCGCTTCCGATGCGCTGAGGATGCTTCCGAAGTAGTCGGCACATTCCCTTACCGTAGAAAAACGATCGCCGCAGTTGTCTTCTCGGCGTTCCCCAGTCGTGAAGAACTACCGCATCCGGCACCCAGCGGAGACGGTAGCCGTGGTCCGTGAGGCGCCAGGTGAAGTCGATGTCTTCCGCCGCGCCGAATGACTCGTCAAATCCTCCGACGGTCTCGTAGGCTTCACGCCGAAAGGCGATATTGATCGTGGTTGCCGCAGGAACATACTTAGCGGCTCGAACTCCCCAAAAACGTTCGCCCGAGTAGACGCTCTTTCCTATGGCCTTAGCCGGACCGCACGACACGTCCTCACCTTCCGTCAATATTGGCGACAGCAGTTTCTCGAGCCAACCTTCTTCGGGTAGGCAGCCCGAGTCGGTGTAGACAATGACGTCACCCTTGGCTTCCCGCACGCCTATGTTCCGTTGGTGCGGGATCGTCGTTCTGATTCCGTGCGGCTGCTCAAAGTCAATCCATCGCACCCATTCATTGGCGACGCGAATATCATCCAACGCGCCCTTAGACGCATCCACGACAATGACTTCAAGAATGGTGTCTCCCACAAATGGTTCGAGCATTTTCAATGTGTTTGAAAGAAGTCGATCGTCTTTGTTAACGATCACTACTGACGTCGTCAGTAGTTCGTCATTCAAGCTCGGTGCTCTGGTAGGAGCCATCAAGACGGTCCTGTCGACCTTCGTCCTTGCCCGGCGCTCATGGGATGACCTCTCCGGCCGAAGCCTGTCGAGGTGCGGTTGTGCTGAGACTCCGACATACCGATCAATGACATGTTGTTGGAGTAAGGCCACCGCACGCTCCCGGCCGAGCGTGCTCAGGATGGAGTGGTCCATACCAGGAACGATCTCCACACGATGCTTCTCTGACGAAATGAGCCGACGGCGAAAAATCGGAATGCGCTGAAATCTCGGAAGATGGACTGGACTGAGTAGCAAGAGAACTTCAGTATTCTCCCGGCTCAATCTTGTCGCGGTCTTGGGGGGAAAGGTCAGCGACTCGGCGTACCTCGACGCCCGTCGAATCAACTCATCGGCCACCCGATGCCGAATCAACAGATCCTCGATACCGCGCACAGACGCCCGCACAACCTCTCGGCGAGATTTTCTGGCTCGCTCTACTTCCCGGAAAATCCCCGGACCCAGACCTGGATTGATCGCGCACACACCCCGCGGGTGCACATCCATCGCCACTTCGAGCGCCAACTGAGCTCCGGCGCAATAACCGATGAGCACCGAATCCGAAGGACTATTCGAGTCGAGTGCTCTAATGGCGTCAACCACATCTTGGCGTCGAGTCTTATCAAACATAGGTCGCTCGGGTTGACTGGGAATCCAAGGACTCTCGCCTGATTCGCAAAGATCGAAGCGGATGGATCGTAGTCCCAGAGTGGCCCAGTAGCGTGAGAGTTCCACCCAGAGTCGCGCTGGGCCGATGTGATCTTCGTTCACGCCATTGACTAGGACCATGAGCGGTCCCTGCGGCTCGACTAGGGGCTCGGTGAGGATACCGAACATTCTGCGGAATCCCAGCTCCACGACGCTCTCACGCACCGAAACTCGGTGAGGGCCAACCTCCATTACCGTGTCGCGTGGGAGGTCAGTGGGATCCACGTAGGGCGCGGGAGAGGTTCCAGGTGCGCTCAGCCACTCTGCAACTCGCGCAATGGTCGATTTAGGCTGCACGGAGTCCGACAGCTCCGCCTCCAACATGGGACCTTGCTCGTCGGTCGTCGCCCACTCGACTTCCTCGGAGGTCCACTGTGTCTGAAACCGCTTCGACACTGGCCGATCATCGCGCACGACGACGAGAACTCGCGACGCAATCGAACTCGCTGTCACCTCTTGGAGATCGAGCGCCCTCAAATTGTTGGCGGCGCTATCGCTCAGAGGGTATTCCAACATCTTCGCCGACTGGTCCACATCTACGACCGACTCTTCGCGCCGCAGAGCGCCAAGAGCTTCGATCTCCCGAACGTAGGTTCGCCCCGATTCGCAGGGATCCCACATCGCCAGCGACGAGAAACGTAAATCATACTTCTGCGCCGCAGCGCCTAGAACGCTCGCACCGACTCGCATCCCGACCGCCGAGACATCGACAATTCCGAGCGAGCGAAGAAGGGCGACGCCTTCGTTGACGCCTTCGAGCAACGCTTCGACGAGATCGGCATCTTCCACCGAGCCGACGGAATCACCTGATCCGAAATGGTCAAATCGGAGTGAGACGTATCCCATAGTTCCTAGAGAGATCGCGAGACTTCGAAGCGCGCGTCTGGCGAGTCGAGATTCTCGACCCATGGGAGGTGAAATGAGCAACCCACCGCGACACTCCCCGGTGGCGGGCGTCGTCAATCTCCCGAAACGTTGCCTCCCGGGCGCGCCGAACCAAAAACTCTGTTCGCGAAAAGTTTCCCCGGAAGACAACGTCATGGAGATAATTCTAGGGGTGTCAATTCGCCATAAGAAATTGACGAGCCGTGCAGAATAAGGCGGGGCAGGACAAAGTGCGGCCTTAATTAGGTTTTTATCGACTATCGGCCAGATCCGCGTCCCTTAAGGACGCTCCGTCACGAATGAGCGGAACAAGTCGTTGACCAAAATCAATCGTGTCGGCTAATGGGTCAAATCCCTTCAGCAACAGTGTCGTGAATCCTATGTCGTAGTAGCGAAGCATCGCCTCGGCCACCTGCTCCGGCGTGCCGACTAGGGCAGTTGAGTTTCCGGCGGCCCCCGTCAGATTGGCGACCTTCATCCAGAGTCGCTCGTCATACACGTCTTGATCGGCCGACATTTCGATCAGACGCTTGCGTCCAACAGATGTGGTCCCTCTCGTGTCCCGGTCAACCGAGAAGGTGGCGTTGCGTTGTCCTCCGAGCCCTCCGTACGATTCTCCTTGATCCTTAATCCGTGTCTTGGCCAATTCAATACGACGAGCGGTCTCTTCGGCGATCCACTCCGCTTTCTCCCACGCCTCGATTTCAGTATCGGCGATGATGGGCCGCAGCGAAATGCTGTAGCGCAAGGAACGACCGTACTTTGCTGCGACTTCATTTATGGCGTCCATGCGAGCGGCGGCCTTATCGCGAGGCTCGCCCCAAAAGGCGTAGACATCCGCCTCCGCTGCTCCAACCTCGATAGCGGGGGGCGAGGCTCCCGCGAAGTAAAACGGAATTCCCTCCACTGTCGCTGGCTTTACAGAACTAAAAGCGCTCTCATACCGGTAGAACTCCCCTTCGAAATCAAAGGGTGCGTCTTCGCTCAACAGCCTGCGGGCAATTGCCATCGTCTCGCGCGTACGACGATAACGAGTGTCATGGGGAACAAAATCGCCTTCTCGATGCTGATCCGCTTCATCCCCCCCTGTAATGAAGTGAATTGCAATTCTTCCGCCGCCCGTCAGGTTGTCAAGAGTCGCCGCCATCCGGGCCAGCACCACCGGTTGGACGAATCCCGGCCGATGAGCCACGAGCACCTTCAACTTCTTCGTACTGTTGAGTACCGAACTGGCCACGGCCCATCCTTCGGGAGCGACCGCGCCGTACCCGACCAACACACGATCAAATCCCCCGTTTTCGTGCGCTTGGGAGATAGCCGTCAAATAGTCGGGATCGACAACCGGTCCGTCCATCCAGTCAACGACTGGACCGTCAACGAGGGGTCCCTTGATTTCGGATGCATCCCTGGTGCCGACCATACCGATGATTTCGATAGCCATTAACTCGCGTCCTCCAAGTCCAGTACCCAGAAGTGGGCACCCTACGCCCCTGCGATCAATACCATTGCGAACGCCTCCCAAAACGCTAACACCCCATGTTGAGCGCGAGTCGAAGGCCGCTCAGTCCCCTGAGCGGCCCACCTTCGCGCAGGCGTGTTAGCACTAAACCGAAATACAGTACGCGACGGCCGTGATTACCGGCAACGGGTCGCGACGTCGCGCTTTGTTCCACGATCTGCAGCACTGATGATCGGTAAATCACGTTGATCCGAGAACCACGGCCGACGCTAACATCCGGTTGATGCTTCACGACAAAGTATCTCAGTCGAAAAAAGGGGGGCGGCCACTCGTGGCTGTCGGCTATGGACCCCGTTGCGTTCCAGTAATGCAACTCACCGAAGCTGCCGCCGACGTATGCGAGCTCCTCTGGATGATCGACGGGTCATTGCCAGAGATGCGAGAAATGACGGAGCTCCTTAATCAATTCGGTCCAGTAGTGGATATCGCGGGGATGCAAACTGACCAGATCCTGTACGAATTATCACCTCCCTATACGCCCGACGGGATCGTGACGTATCTTGACGCGGGGATGACCACATTCTCTAAAGTGGCCGCAGCGCTCGACCTGGCCTTCCATTCGCCCGAAACGTCCGTCGCGTTGACCGACAAGGCAAACCAGCGCAATGTCTTGAAATCCGCCGGACTCGCGGTGCCGAAGTGCCTCGTTATCGCTCCGAAACTAACTGACGAAGAGGTTGCTGCCGTCGGCGGCGCAGTGGGATGGCCGGCCGTCTTGAAACCTCGCTCCGCCCAAGGGAGTCGATATACCTTCTTCGTGAAAGACCAACGGGAGTTGCAGTCATTTATCCAAGCGCTGGGGCCGAATCGCCCGGAGATGGTCCTTGAGGAGTATCTCGCTGACGATCCGAGTCGCGCGGGCGAGCCGTTCGCCAACTACGTCTCAGTCGAAAGTGTGGTCGCTCGAGGCGTCATCAGTCATCTCGCGTTGACGGGACGATTTCCTCTCGCGGAGAACTTCCGAGAGACAGGATTCTTCATTCCTGCGGCCCTCAATGAAGCCGACCAAGAATCGGTACTAGCTCTCTCGACCTCAGCGATCGAGGCGCTCGCCGTGACAACGGGCTGTCTGCACACCGAGATCAAGTTCACGCCCGACGGTCCTCGAGTCATAGAGGTAAATGGTCGCGTCGGCGGAGGAGTCCCCGAGATGCTTCGTCGGGCAGCCGGGCTTCCGCTCATCGAGCTGACCCTTCGGCTAGCCCTCGGAGATCCAATTCGATTCTCCGGTCCGGTGACCACGGAACGAGTTGGCTACCGATTCTTTCTCCAGCCGCCGCCACTCTCTGCCACAGTGACCGCAATCAGCGGCCTCGATGCCGTGAGTGACCATCCGGGCGTGGAGACCATCACCGTGCACCAAGGTCCGGGGTCGGTACTCGACTGGAAGGACGGGTCACGCAATCACATCATGGCCGTGGTGGGATCGGCGCGCGATTACGACGACCTCCGAGTGGTAGACCGTATTCTCCACGACGACGTGACGGTCACCTACGCCGACGTGAGTTACACCGGATGACGGTGCGCCTTGTTGTCGGCGAGGCGCGCAACTCGTCGTTGGTCGAGGACGACGACGAAGCCCGAATTTCGTGCGCTTTTGTCAATAACATGCCGGATGGTTCTTTCGACGCAACAGAACGCCAGTTCATGGGACTTTTTGACAGAGCATCGAAGGCCAAGAACATTGACGTGCGTCGCTATGCCATGGATGACATTCCGCACCACGATCAGACGGCGAGGCGAATAGCCGAAGAGTATCTACCGTGGACCGACATTCGACTTAATCCGCCGGACGTGTTAGTGGTGACGGGGTCAAATCCAGTTGAGCTCCATATTGAAAACGAGCCCTACTGGGACGACCTCGCGGAGTTGCTATCGTGGGCGCGCACGAAGGTCAGATCGATGCTCTTGTCGTGCTTGTCGGCACACGCGGCATTGACAATCTTCGACGACATCAGCAGGATCCATCTCCTTGCGAAGTGCACTGGAGTGTTTACCCAAGACGTCCAAGTCGGCCATCAACTCACCGAAGGAATAGATCCAGAGATCCTGCTTCCCCACTCCCGTTGGAACTCAGTGCCAGGCGAAGCTCTCAAACTAGCCGGTTATGACCTCCTCATTCACTCAAATGCGACGGACTGGGGAGTCGCCGTACGAGACGAAGATGGACATCAACTGCTACTCGTCCAGGGGCATCCCGAGTACGACCCTTCAAGCCTCCTGCGCGAGTATCGTCGCGACGCAGGACGGTACGTCCGCCATGAAAGTGACGACCTACCGTTTCTGCCGTATCACTGCGTGTCGTCTGGTGATTGGGAAGTTCTTGAGCATCTGCACAAGAAAATCATTGACGGGGATCGCGATCCGTTGATCCTTGATCGATATCCCTTTGACGAGGTGGCAGCCCGAGCGCCGTGGCCATGGCACGAGGCGGCCGAACGCTTCTACGCCAACTGGTTGAGTAGCGTCACCCGAGGAGAAGACTGACCATGCACGACGAGACCATCGCCATCCACGCTGGCTACCAGGCTGATGGCACCCGCGCCGTCGCGGTACCCATATATATGACGGTCGCAAACGACTTCATTGACGCGGACCACGCAAATTCGATCATGGACCTGGCGATTCCGGGGTTTCACTACAACCGAATAAATAATCCCACCAACGATGTCCTCGAAAAACGCATAGCTGCTTTGGAAGATGGAACAGCCGCCCTCGTGGTGGCATCCGGAATGGCAGCCGTGAGTTACGCGATTCTCACCGTGACGACCGCCGGGTCGAATTTCGTGGTGGCGCCCCAGCTCTACGGCGCGACCTACACCTACTTCGCTCACGTGTTGTCAACGTTAGGAATCGAAGCCCGCTTTGCCGCGGACGATCAAGCCGAATCGATTTCGAATCTCATTGACGCGCAGACCCGTTGCGTATTCGTCGAGTCGATCGGCAACCCCGCCGGCAACATCGTTGATCTCGAGGCCGTCGCCGATGTCGCGCATCGAGCGGGAGTTCCTTTGATCGTCGATAACACAGTGGCGACGCCGATGATGTTGAAGCCGCTCCATCACGGTGCGGACGTAGTCGTTCACTCGCTCACTAAGTTCGTGGGCGGGCATGGAACGACGCTGGGCGGCGCAATTGTAGATGGCGGCACGTTTCCATGGTCGGAAAACTCAGAGCGTTTCCCCACGTTCAACCAGCCTGAAGCGGCATTCCACAACGTCGTCTTTGCTCGGGATTTTCCGGAGAGGCCGTTTGTCGTCCGAGCTCGCTCTATTCAGCTGCGCAACACTGGAGCCACGCTTTCACCCTTCAATGCTTTCCAACTTCTTCAAGGGCTCGAGACATTGGCGCTGCGCCTCGAGCGTCACGAAGCGAACGCGCGAGCCATCGCCGATTACTTGGTGAACGACCCTCGTGTGGAGTGGGTAAGTTTTGCGGGCTTTCCCGACAACGCCTATTACCCACTTGTTCAGAAGTACCTCAAGGGTCACGTTCCCTCGATCATTACCTTCGGTGTGTCGGGGGGTTACGAAGCGGGATTGGAGTTCTTCGATTCGGTGAAGTTGTTCAAGCGTCTGCTGAACCTGGGCGACGCCAAGTCGCTGGTCATCCACCCGGCCTCGACGACGCATCGTCAACTCAGTGAGAGCGAGTTGGTAGCAGCAGGAATACGGCCCGAGACAGTCCGACTCTCGATCGGCCTTGAACACGTCGACGATCTTATCGATGACATTGATCAGGCCCTGTCTGCCGCCGTTCATTGAATCACGAGTCGGAGACCTAGCCGATGATGGCTTCCACGGTGGCCTGCGCGTCGTAAACGGCTCGAAGTCGGCTGCGAGGCGAAGGCAGGTAGTGCGTAAAGTAGCGGACTCCTTCGGTGAGGACTCCAAGTATGGAGAGGTTGGATTGCATTCGACCTTCTGCGTCAAAAGGATGGAAGTCGCCGCTGATCGCCACGCTGCCCACCATTACGTCGCCGTAACTGAACTGGGTGAGACGACCCTTCGTATAGAGGCGGCTCAGGAGTGGAGATGATGATCGAGCCAGGGATGGAAGGTCCAGGTGTCCTCGCACGACATGACGGACATTCGTTTCAGCGGGCTCGGCAAGGGTCGTTGAACGTATCGTCGCCGCGCCGTCATCCCCTGCTGTCAACTCGGGGTGTGGGCCAAATGGGACACGAACAACACCGGCGTCAAGCAGCCCAAGGAGTTGCTGGGAACGAATCGCCGGAGGTCCCGCCTCCAAACGGTTGATGCGGCCACGAATGTTCGCCTGGAAATCGATGAATGATTGCATCGAGAGGCCGCCGAATTCTATAACCCCACGCATCTGATCTCGAAGGATTCTCGTCACTTCTTGAGCAGCCTTGACAGGGCTACCGCCTGGATCGAGCGCCTGATCAAGATCAGTTTCAATCATCTGGTAGACGTGGGCTTCATAGGCGTCGTTGGAGTCGAAGTGGGCGTTCACGTCGGGGAACACAGTGTTCGTCGGATCGAAGAGGCCATACGTCGGCTCAAGTCGATCGACGGCGCGATCGAAAGTTCCAGAGAGCCAACTTGATTCGAGAACTTCTCGAACCAACGAAGCTGATGACGGGCCGCCACGCAGATGAGCGGAGTGAATGAGATAGCGCGCCTGCATCTCGGCATAGAGAAGTGGCAAGAGGTCGTTTCGAAAGTCCACTCGTCGGCGCAGCGGTGACCCGGAAGGATTGGTCATTTCCCTGAAGGCCTGTGGCGTGCACATGATCGGCTGATAGTCGCCCGTCGGGTCGACACCGTGCACCGACTTGGCGCAGTACGGAACGCCGGATCTCGAATAGAAATAGATCACCGGTTCTAGACCACTTGGGGCGTAGTGCAGGCGGTCTCCGTCCTCTTTGTATGTGCCGCCGCGGCCGATCGTCAACGACGTGATGAGGTCATAGCCAACTAAGCCCATTCCCGCTATCGCCACGGGCTCGCCCGGCGCCACCAATGAGTCAAAGTGCTCAACCGGATAGGGGCGGAGGTACTGAACGTCTCTTGCGTCTCTCGCCAACTCTTCATTGAGTGTGTGCCCAGAGGTCAACACGACGTGGTCGACGCTGATCTGAATCCCACTATCGAGAAGAACTTTTTCGCGACCACCGATCTCTGGCACGATGTCACAAACGGTGGTGTAGTGACGCACGATCTCCAGATTCGACGGAGCGCTGGCGACCAGCGCCTCGTAGAACCAAGCCAAGTACTCACCCATGAGGCGCCGGGGAAGATAGTCCGTCGGCAGTATCGTCTCGCCTTCGGAGCCGATCTTGTACTCGTACCCCACGCGTCGGTAACCCGTGCGAATCGCCCACTCATACAGACCGACCGCGTACGGCGCATCCGAGTCGCCGTCGGGTGCGGCGTAGAGGGATAGTTGGCCGCAGGGATTGTTCAAAATCAAGTAGTCCGGTTGAGCCACTGAGTAGACCCCGCCGCCCAACTGGCCTGGTTCAATAACGTGTACTCGAACGGAAGAATTAATCTGACGGGCCCGGTGGACTGTCCTTTCAAGAACGCATAGCCCCCACGAGCCGAGTCCAACGATGGCAAATTCGCTCATCGTTGCACGTGCGATCCATTGCTGGCGTTCCCCCGCGCGGAGGGTGCCAATGTTGCCCTCGCCATTTGACACCACGACATCATGGTTCAGGCGGTCCCTTCTTAGTTTGCGCAGTAAGACCAGGTTACGCCGCGGCGAAGAACATGGCCTACTTGAAGGCCAGCGGTACCCTTAACTCAACTCGCCGAACCTAATTGATGTCCAACTCGCGCTCCCACGCTCCAACCCGGATGATTCCAAGGCGACCAGCACACGAGCGAGTACGTGAACCGGTGGTCCGCAACTCGCCAAGTAATCTCAAGTAATGCAAAGGATTGTCGGTAGTGGTCCGAGCAGAATCGTTTTGTCACTCGTTGTTCTCATAATCCTTTTCTGCTTTACGCCGTTTTCGAACGCCATGCTTCGCGCCGTCGACGGAGGCTTCGCGCCAGCCCACTACAGTTCGTTAGCTCTGGAGCACCCCGCCAATGCGGCGAACGGAGTGCTCGCCGGCCAGCCAGTGCACGTGCAATTGACCAACGATTCCGGACATACTGCGACCTATCACTGGAGCGCCACCCAAAAAGGGAACCTCATAAGCCTCGGCGAGGTAACGGTGGGAAACGGGGACAACGTCACCTTCGCCGTGCCAACTAGGGGTGCGGCGCCAGGCACGTTGAGAGTCGCACTAACAGGTACCACTGACTTTGTCACTCTGCCGGTGGTCTGATCATGAACCCACAGTGAAGAAGCAGCCATTTCTCAGCGTGGTGGTCTGCTCGTATAATGGCGCCGCCCGGCTCGGTCCCTGTTTCGACGCCCTCTCGAGTCAGAACGTGCCCGTCGATGTCCTGGTCATTGATGATGGCTCGACTGACGGAACGGAGGCGTTGGCGAAAAGCTACGGATTCTCCGTCATCCGCCATCCAGCGAACCAAGGAATATCCGCGGCCCGCAACAGTGGTCTACAAGGTGCCGAGTCGATCATCGTGGCCTACTGCGACGACGATTGCACACCGCCTTTGGACTGGACGGAGCGAATACTTTCTGCGTGGAACGATTATCCCGAGTCCACAATCATCGGTGGAATGGTCGAGGTCGATCATCCGCAGTCCTTCACGCAGCGCTACCTCGTATTTCGCAATCCGCTCCTTCCCGCGGAGGACGCACTCGCTCACAACCCGAGTTTTTGGTACCGACTCTCTCGTCAGTTCCGTCCCCCAGTCTTTTCCACGACTAACGCCTTTCCCGTGTACTCCGTAGTGGGTGCGAACATGACCCTACATCGAGCTCGTGCCTTGACCGCGGGGGGCTTCGATGAACGCCTCACATTTGGCGAGGGAGAAGAGGTAGACCTCTCCATCAAAGTCCGCGATCGCTATGGTGAAGACGCCGTCATCGTAGATCCACGAGTGGTGCTTGCACATCGTTTCGATCCGTCGATTCTCAAGACGTGGCGAAGAAGTTTCGCCTACGGGCGCGGTGCGGGGGAGAGGTGGCGAAAGGGCGGTGGAGTGCCGTCTCTACCGGTGGTCGGTCCGGTCGCCGTGGTCGGAGCCGTAATTATCGGTTCATTCTCACTGTTCTTCGGGCTCGTCGCGGGTGTAGGGGCCATCGCCACACCGTGGGCGTTTTGGATCTCACGATCGAAGGAACAACGCAGAGTCGAAATGTTGGCGTATCCCCTTGCCGCCCTGACGGACGAACTCGCCAGTCTCTTCGGTTTCGCGCGCGGTGTTACGCGAGAGGTAGGTGGACCATCGACAGTCCGTCGACCTTAACGCCGCCTAGTCGAAGAACGATCTCAATAGGTTCGCTGCGAGAACGCCTTCCGACGTGGGTCGTTCTGAGGCACGACATAAAAGTCCTGCGACCGACGGCAATGTGGCTCGTTGTCGCGCTTGCGCTCTCGATCACGCTCGATCTGTCACGCTCGCCCCTGAGACCCCTGCCGGGCGTCGTTACGCTGCTCCTTCTTCCGGGCGCCGCGGTGTTGGTGGCTCTCCAGACACGTCCTGCCAAACCGGCGGGACGACTCGTATTGGCAGTCAGTCTGAGCATGGTGGCGATCATGGTCGTCGGAGGCTTGGCGAGCTTGTTCGGTCCTCCCCTCGGGCTCGCCCATCCTCTCGACGCACTGCCCGAATGGATCTTTTGGGCTCTCCTCGCGGTGATCGGACTGTTGATCTGTGCGCTCAAGCACAGTGATCCGGTCACGTGGATATTCCAGGGCGTTCAGGTGCGACATATCTATTTCGTGCTGGCTAGCGGATTGTTTGTGGTGCTCTCCGTGCTCGGCGTCGCTCGTCTTAACGAGGCTGGGAACAATCATCTGGCGGTGCTGGCCATGGCCGCGGCAGTTATTGCCTTGCTGGTGGGTGTCGTCGGTGGCTGGAGTCGCTCCAGCCGATGGCCGTTGAATGCCTTACTGTATGGCGCATCGCTATCGCTGTTGCTGTCGACAAGTTTGCGCGGCGCACACCTTTATGGCTGGGACATTCAAAAAGAATACGGGGTGGCTTCGCGGACACTGAGTGCCGGCGTGTGGGTGATACCAGCCAACCACGATCCCTTTGCATCTATGTTGTCGCTGACAGTGCTGCCGGCAATCCTTCACTCGCTCACCGGTCTCTACTTACTTGCATTTTTTCAACTCGTCGTTCCCGCCATCCTGGCCCTGTTACCGGTGGCTGTTTTATGCGCCGCCAACGGCGTCCCCCGATGGGTGAATCGCAGTCGACGGGTAGCGCCGCGACCTGGTCTGGCACTGGCAGTCGTCACGGGACTCATTATTTCCAGCGTGGCGTTCTCATCTCTCTTGGTCAGCATCACCCGCCAAGCGATGGCCCTCACAATTGTGGCCGCGATCGTCATGGTCGTATTCGATCGAACAATGGCAATACGTCCATCACGGATCGTCATTGGAATTCTCGTCGTCTCGGTATCGTTTACCCACTATTCAACTTCGTATCTTTTGACGGGGGCGCTCCTCGTGGCATGGGGCGTGGGCTTCGTGTGGTCATTACGGTGGTTGAGGACCAAACGAGCGGCGCGTCCGCAACTGCGTCACGTCCGATCTCGCAGGGTCATCAATACCGCGCTGGTCGTCATCTCGCTCACCTCGGCACTCGGCTGGAATCTCGCCATTACGCGAAACAACGCTCTTTCCAATGCCTCAAACGCCTTCACGGTAGAGGGGGCGAAGATTGGCGTCAACGCGGCGAACGGCTCGGGTCTCCCCGCTCCCGAGTTCGAAAGAGTGATGATAAAAGAGCTCGCCGTGATCGATCCTTGGATCATTTCGTACCCGAACTCCACCTCCGTTCATCTCACTACGCGAGTGCCCCCTCCGTACAACGGTTGGTTTCATGGACTGTCCGCTTTGTGGAATCACCTGAACTTTCTCGTGGACGAGGGGCTCTGGGTCATCCTTGGTTTGAGTCTTCTTTACGGACTACTTCGACTCGGGCGTCGACAGTCCGACTTGTTTAGCGCTGATCTCTTGGGCCTAGGCGTCGCGGGCTTGGTGGTGGGAGCACTCTCTCGTTTTTCGGGAACCCTTGCCGCGCTGTACACCCCGGAACGATCGGCGATCGTCGTGGCGATACTGATGGCAGTGCCGGTAACAATGGCCCTCGACGATCTGGCGTCGACGCTCGCGGTGCGTAGCAAACCAATCCGAACTGTGTCGATCAGCGCAGGTTTGGGCCTCGTTGCCGTGTACGTCTTATGGGCCACCGGTCTCGGAACCCTGATTTTCGGAGGTTATCCCCCAGGATCGCTCACTGGTAAGGGCTTGAACGCTCAGCAGTTCACCGTCTCAACCACCGAGTATGCCACCGCCAAGTGGATACTTGTTCATACCAACTCCCACGACATCGTTCAAACAGATCTTTTCGGACAATTAGTCTTGCTCTCGGTCCCGGGGAAATACGCGCTCGTCAGTGAGATTGTCCCGCCGGGCAGCAACGTGGGATCCTTCATTTATCTTTCGACGCCCAATCTTGTCTTCCACAATTCCCAGGCAGAAACGCCGGACGGGAGTTACTACACCCAATACCGCACGCCGATCGCCTTCTTTAACGAGCAGTACTCCGTCGTGTATTCAACCGGCTCAACGAGGGTCTACCGCTGACCAAGACGGGCTATGACTAGCCCGTGCCGAACCACTTCCTAAAGGCGGCCAGCGCGAGCGGCGCTTGTGGCCCGAGCGCCAAATAGGGCCGGATCTTTACGTCGACGTTGAAGTACGTCTCAAATGCCACATTTCCTCGCGTGAAAATTGCTCCCATCCCATCGATGTATCCGGGATCGTCCCCATTGGGAATCTTCTTCAGGCCCCATTCGGGAAAACTCATCGGCTTGCCCGTAACGGCGGCGAAGTTCTCAAAACTCGTTATGCCTAGGGGAACCTCGGAGAGTTGTTTGAATGTTTGGCGCGAGTACGGAGAAATGCAAGAGACGTCGTAGATGTCGAGCCCCATGATGTCCACGTACGCGTTCCCGGGATAGTAATTGGCGAAGGGGATATCCTCCACGCAAGCATTGGGATCCCAATCGATAAGAAAGTTCTCTCCCGGAGCGTCACGCAAATGTGTCACTTCATTGGCGAAGCATTCCGCCCACAGACGCTGCTCTACCGCCGTCGGCCCCACATAATCCTCTTCCCATATGCCATTCATTTCCGCCCCAAGCCGAATAACGGAGTTCTGAAGACCGACTGCGACAAGATTCACGCCGAGAGAGGTGGCATACCCGTTGAAGTCACCCGCGGCACACGACTCCTCCCAACTCAACGGATCTTGGACATTCTTCAAGCTGGCGGGAATCAAGTCCACTTGGAGTACGAGTTGGCGTCGCGTGGGCTCTTTCGCAACCCATGACGTGTAACCGAACTGGGGGGAGATAATCCACGGATGCTCCCACTGGAACCAACCGGGCTCCCCGTTCAGATACGCAGACAAGCAGGTGACCTTCGTGTGGGTAACAGAGTCAAACTGTGATACGGCGGCATTTATGGCGGCTAGTCCGGTGTCGTTGAAATTCGGGTCAACGCATTCCCTTCGCGAGGCGCCAGCTGAAATGAGACCGGGCGCACCGGGAGGAAGCGTCGTGCTAGTCGTTGAGGAGGAAGTTGAAGTAGTTGACGTCGTCGAAGTGGTTGAGTTTGCGGCCAGCACTGATGTCGAGTTGGTCGTGATTGGGGACGTGATACGCGAGTTTCCATCCGACTTAGATTGAAGGGGAATCACGGCAACCGTGATCGCCGCGAGGATGACGGTGACGAGAATCCCCCCCGCCGAGAGTCTCAGCCAGGCGAGAGTTGTTTTCCTTGTCTGTCGCCTGTTTTTTAACATTATTCCTATAACCGAGTGGCCGTATAGAGGGTATTTGCCGCAGAGTTTCGCAGCCCTAATCCCTGCAACTCCAACAAAAAGCAGGAAATTCTAGTTTACAACCAAATACCCCGAGATCCCGAGCGCCCTTCACTGGCGGCAACGAGGCCACTGTCTTCAGGGGATGGCAGGAAACGCGCCAATAGGAAGTTCATCTAGTCACGAAACAACCGTGCTCACGTTCGAGCGTTGACTACCAAATGAGAAAAGCGGTCGAATCACGAAGATCGCCCGCGGCACACCACTCGATCTCTCAATCACTCGAGTGACTCTTCGCCACTTCTAAAGCGTCATTGCGACGGCTTTGTTCGCAGTCGTCTTTGTAATGATCGTCAGTCTGACGTGAATTTTGATACGTCCCGTTAGATACGCCCCCACGACGTCGGCACGTCGTTGGGCAAGTTTGACATTGCCGTTCGCATAGCCAGTGCACGTCACCCTGTCGCCGAGTACTAGTTTCTTCGCCAGCGCGGCAAGGATCAACCTGTCGGAGGTGCTCAAGACGCTGCTCAGTCCCGCGAACCTGACGGTGAGCGCCGCCGGGCGGGGAGCGGCCACCTTTCCAGTAAACGTGATGGTCGTGGCCGCTGACGAGACTGCCAGATTCATTCCGCTAGCGGCCCTGGTGGCGATAACCACACACGTTCCGTCGCTCATTGCGCGCAGCGTCTCTCCCGACAGCTTGCATCCTGTCGCGGTGCCGTTCGTCACGCTGTAATTCACCGCGCCGCCATTTGGATCGCCACTCGTGCCCAAGGTGAGCGGCGTCCCAACGCGGCCGGACAGCGTCGTCAACGTCAACGTCACGGGAGCCGGAGCTGGAGCCGGTGGTGTCGCGGGGAAAGGAGATGACGCCGGGGACGACGAGGTGGAAACGCCCGTTCCTGTCAACGTCACAGTCTGCACTCCGTTACCGTCATTACCTTCGACCAGCCAACTCGCGCTCACGACTCCGGGTGACGTGGGGGCGAACTGCACGGTCTCAGCGATCGAGGTATTCGCGGCGATCATGCCGCCGCTCCCCGCGAGCTGCGTGAAGGGGTTCGTGAGCGCGCTGAATCCGCCGCTTGCCGGCGGTGTCGACTGCGTAATGGTGAGAGGAAAGCCACCCTGATCACCCAGGTCGAAGTCCAGGGTGGCGGAAGTTCCCACGTCCACGTCGCCGAAATTCAAAGCGTTGGGGACAGTCGTTATCTGGGCGGGTGGTGCCGCCGTGCCTTGGATCGCTTCTCCAAAGTCTTCCACCGTGCCTCCGATTGTCGTATCGAGAGTGGCCACGCTGTTGAAGACGTGCACAAAGTCGCCAGAGGAGCTGGGGGGATTGAAGTCGACGGTAAACGAAACCGCGTCTCCCGCGCCGAGGTTCTGCGTCGCGGGCGGATTGGGCACGTAGAAGGGCAGGGTGGGATTAGAAAAGCCCGTAACGTCCAGAGAGCTCGTTGAAACATTGGTAAAGGTGACGGTCGCGCTGACCGTGGCTCCTCCGATGGGCTGGAGTCCAAAGTCAAGTTGATCGGCGGGCGTCACGCTCAGTGTGGCCGTCGACGTCACTCCCTGGCCGCTAAGTGAGAGAGTCGACGTTGCTCCCGCGAAGTCGGCGGTCAGCTGACCTGCGTTAGCACCAAATGTAGTAGGTGTAAAAGTGACGGGCACAGTGATGGATTGTCCGATGGAGAGCGACGCCGGAAGCGAAAGATCGGGAGTTCCCATGGTGAAGGCCGAACCGCTCTCCACGAAGGACGTCACCGTGGTCGGAGCGGTCGCCGTAAACGTGGCAGTGGAGCTCGAAGATTGGGAGACAACTGTGGGCGAGAAGTTGACGTTCGCGCCCGTGAGAGCGGGCGCCGCTGACGCCAAAGCGCCGAAGCCGAGAAGCGTTCCATCTTTGGTGCCCACGTACACGACGTCATCGTCAACGCCGGGCTGCGTGTACACGGTAGAGGTAAACGTACCTGACTGCCAGATCTCCTCCAACGATCCGTCCGAACCCGGATTGGTTGGAACGGCGTTAAAGGCTTCGAGTTGGGAGTTAGTGCCGCTGGCGTTATTGGCGTGGATAATCCACACGACGGCCGAGCCCGACGCCGTGCCGCTTGAGGTGACGATGGGTGCCCCCGAGCCGTATCCGAATGTGTCGCCAGAGTTGACCGTTTGGCCCACTAGCTGGAACGAGACGATGCCCGAATTACTCACTTCTCGCTGAAAGACATTGAGGGATCCGCCGTTGGTGGAGAAGCCGGCCGTTCCGGCGGTCGGGACGTAGACGTATCCCCCGTTACCCGGCCACACCGCTGGCTTAGACCACACTCCCCCGTACGGACCCTCTTCCGCGGGCACGTCGTCGGTTCCACCGGCGCCTTGCTGATAGCCACCCAGATCATTGGCGTTTAATACGTAAAGCATGCCTTGCTTACCGTCCTCCAAGATGACGTTCGGCTCTTGCGCCGTTCCCATGCTGGAGGGCAGTTCCACGGGGCCACCCGAACCTAGATCGCCATCCTGATTGTTAAGGGCAACGGCATTCGCGGCGATAAAGAAATCGACAACATGAAGTTGGCCACCCGAGTCGGCGTGCAACTCGACCACCGCCTCACCGTAAGTGGTGTTCGAGGTGTCGCTGCCCGCCTCTGGTCCCGTCGGGACGTCGCCATTACCGGTTGCCACGAAGATGTCGCCATTGCTGTCCACCACGGGTGCCGAACCCGATTGCCAAATGCCTCCGCCCGGTACCTGATATCCGGTGTCCGGGACGTCTTCTTCCGACGCCCACATGGTGGTGATGCTCGCGGTGGACTCGGAGACGCCCACAAGCCAGCCTTCCCAATTGCCGAAGTCACACTGCGAGCCAAACGCGGCGTAGATAACGCCGTCGACCAGTACAAGACCCGGACGCTGAGTCTGATAGTCGCCGTTGAAAACGGTGCCGGGATCGTTGTCGGCGCTGCCTTCGATCGGCACGCCACCCGACGGCCAGCCCGCGGGCCGCGCGCCCGTCTGGACGTTCACGGCTTCCATAAACCACTGAGTAGCTCCACCCGCACCAGAGTCTTTCGCCGCGACGAAGTAGGCGACACCGGTGGTGGAATCAATCACCGGTGTTCCGGTAATGCCTAGATTGGCGCCCACGTCGCCACACCCGATCGCCGCCAAAGGGTCGGCCTGCGGGCCAAAGTCGTCCTGCCACTCAATCGCTCCCGTCGTCGAATTGACGCCGTAGGCATAGTCATTCTCCGTCACCGCGAGAACGGTGGGCTGCACGACCAGGGGCTGCGCGTACACCTGACCGTTGAGTTGAGTGTCGAAAAGCTCGCCAAAATCTCCGCCACTGACATTCGAAGGCGAAAGTTCGGGTTCATTCGGGTACCAACCCGTCACGG
>CAWKII010000008.1:0-228941 GCA_963849705.1 uncultured Acidimicrobiaceae bacterium
ATAATCCCTCGGTCGTGGGTTCGATCCCCACCGGCCCTACTCAAAGCTTTCGAATGTGCGGATTGATACACTCCTGGAAGTTCCGCCTAAGGGCGACGAGTTTTGGAGGAGACGAAATGGCAAAGGAAGTGACGTGCCCCCCTTGTGGTCAGACGCTTCGAGGCGACAGTGATGATGAGTTGGTTTCCAACGTAATGGATCACGCGAAGAGCCACGGTCACGAATTGGGTCAGGCAGATCGTGACCAGATCCTCAGTGAGGCTCGCGAAGTCTAAGACAGACTACGAAGTGCGATGAACGGTGTCCGATCTTTCGCGACAGCGGATACTCTGCGCAGAGAAGACCGGGTCGATTCGGTCGGCGGTGTTCGAGAACAACAGATGCGGTGCCAGCAGTTGAGGGGCTGAGGTCGGCTCAGCGCTCAGTTGTCGACGTAATCCCACACACCAAACTGACACCACCGGACCACGTACTCATTGGATTCTTGGATGAGAGTGATCTTCACCACATTTCATCCGACGAACCGGTGAGCAAAATGACTCAAGTGATGAAGCGATGGATGGCCTCGTTGGCGTGGTCCTGATAGTGCAATCTGACACCACCTGACCAATCCGACATCACCGGTCAAAGGGTGCAGGCAATCTCGGACGAATCCGACCCCACCGGACCAACCTGACTGATTGCTGCCACACCTTAACCCTCGGTCGTGGGTTCGATCCCTACTGGCTTTGCTTAATCAAACTCATCGAAGTCCGTATAGTTTGGCGTCAATACGACAAAACACGCGGTAGGCCAAACGTCGGTAGGACGTCCTTGCCGAATATCGTCACCGCCGAAATGAGACCTCCAGACAGCGTCAACACGGCGACGCCGGTCGCGTGGTACAGACCCGTTTGGGGATCGCGAACGTAGGTCGCGAGTGTGGGTTGGCCATTCGCTCGCGTTGGCACAGTCCGCGTCGAGCGCCCGGGCCGGAACGACGTTTTGCGGAAGTAGGCGCCCGCGTCCTCCGGACCCTTGCACTCCCCAGGCACTGGCGGCATGGTGACTGACACGTCTTCAGAGAGGAGCGAAACGAGCGTGTCCACGTTTCCAGTTTCGAATGCGGCGGTGACGCGGGCGACTATCTCTCCTTCAACTAAGGAGTTGGGCGCAGGGGGAGGTTCGCGATCCTGAGCGTCGACGAGGTGCTCGTGCAAGGCCAGGCGAGCGCGTTTGAGAGCGCTTTCCACTGATGCCTCCGTTGCGTCAATCATCTCGGCCGCTTCGCTGGCCTTGTAGCCAAGGACGTCGCGCAGCACCAGTGCCACGCGTTGGCGCGGTGGAAGCAACTGCAGGATCGTGATGAATGCCAGTGATACCGACTCTCTCGTCTCGTACCGCGCGCTCGGTCCGGGCCTGTTGTCGGGCAAACCATCTAGGAGAATGTCGGGGTACGGTTCGAGCCAGAAAACTTCACCAACTCGAGTCGGCTCGGGGCGAGCGGTGCTGGGTGAAGAAACCTCGGTGGGTCGTCGGCTAGCGCTGCGCAGCATGTTCAGGCAACGGTTCGTAGCGATGCGGTAGAGCCAAGTTCTGATGGAGGCCCGCTCCTCGAAGTTCGTCAGCGCTTGCCACGCGCCGAGCAAGGTCTCTTGAAGGGCGTCCTCGGCGTCCTGCGTCGAACCCAAGATCCGATAGCAGTGAAGCCGTAGCTCTTGTCGGTACCCGTCGGTCAACCGCGCGAACGCCTGCTGGTCTCCGGACTGGGCGCGACGAAGAAGTTCCGTGCTCACTGTTCCACTCTCTCATCACCTCGTCGCCGGGCTCCCTCTGATCCCACTACAAATGCAGACACCGCCCGGCGGAGAAACTTGTCACTTTCGACCGACGATTTTTCCTTCGGTCCGGTGTCGGTATTGGGTGAGGCGTAGTCGCTGCCGTCAATCAACGAGCCAGGTGCATTGAACTCCGTCAACTCAGCCCCGAAGGGAGGCAAGCCATGAACACATTCACCCTGGGAATGCTTGCCGAAATCCACATTCATAGTCTCATCAATCGTCACGAAGACGGCCGGAATGCTCGACCTGGGGTTTCCCAACGCCGTGAATCGACCTGCCGAAGCCGGGCAGTGACGAGATGACTCCGCGACTATCCGGCCAAACGCGGCTATTCCTCGCCGGTAACTTCCTCTCGATGCTAGGCACCGGCTTGGTGTTGCCGTTCATGATCATCTATCTTCACGAGGCGCGGGGGATCGCTCTACCCGTCGTAGGAACTCTCCTGGCGACCGGGGCGGCGATCGGTGTCGTTGTCGCGATTATCTGCGGCGCGCTGATGGACCGGGTGGGTGCCCGGTTGGTGCTCGGAATGATCCTGCTTGGCCAGGTCGTCGCCGAGGTCGCACTCGCCGTGGCCCACAACACTCTGACAGCGTGGCCGGCCGTGCTGATCTACGGGGCGACGTGGGCGCCGATGTTCGGCGCGATCTCGACGATGCTCAATGGTCTGACTCGGGAGCCCGCGCTGCAGCAGCGCGCCTTCGCGGTGAATTTTGCGACTCAGAATATGGCACTAGGCATCGGCGCCGCAATTGCCGCGGTCGTGGTGAGAGCTCATCACCCCGTCACCTTTCAGGTGCTCTTCCTCGCTAACGCCCTCTCCTGTCTTCTTTTCGCCATCCTGCTGCCCGCACTGCCGAACCTACGACGAGCAAGAGTTGTCAATGAAACCCGCGTCGGGTACCGCTATGTCCTCAGTCACCGCGGACTTCGTTTGATGATTTTGGCCTCGCTGTTGCTCGCCTTCACCGGCCCCGCCACGTTCGACTCCGGACTACCGGCGATCGCGTCGGTGGCGGACCACATCTCGGACCACGCGATCGCGGTCTCTTTCACCATCGACACCGGAGTGATCGTGGCCATCCAGATGCTCGTGTTGCGTCTCGTCCGGCGCCACCGGCGAAGCTCCGCCCTGGTAGCCGTCGGTCTGATATGGACGGTGTCGTGGGCGCTGCTCGGATTCGCCGAAGTCGCTGACGGCCCGGGCTGGCGGATCGTAATTCTGTTCGCGTTTGTCAGCCTCTTCGCCGTCGGAGAGACCATCGTCGCTCCAACGAGAAACCCGCTCATTAACGGTCTGGCCGATGACAGGATCCGCGGCCGCGCAAATTCAATCTCCGGATTCGCTACATCATTGATGCTGATTATGTGTCCTGCCCTGGTCACCAGTCTGCTCGCGGCACACCTCGAGGCGGTATTGGTCGCATTACTATGCCTCGGCTCCCTTGGCACAGTCGCTATCGCCGCCCGGTTACGCGGTTTCCTCACCGCCGAGCAGGATTTCGTCAAGCAGCCTCCCTTGGTCGAGTCTCCACTCCCGCGGTTGGGCAATCGATATACCGCGGCGAAAGAGAAGGGCCTCTACCCGCAGACGGAGTCACCGTGAGTCGTCGGAGCTTCATCACCAGACAAACAACCCTGACTTTCCGGGCCCAACCTGGCGTTATCGGTCCAGCCCGACTGTCCGTTATTGCCTCGTGATCACCAGGTCGTAGGTTCGATCCCCACGGGTCCGACTTATGCCACGTCGCACGAGAAGGATCAGTAGGGGGCACTCAAGAAAGTGACGCGGTGCCGCTCACGATGTGGTAGCTAGCCAGGCCAGCCTTTGACTCACAAGCCTTAGTGAAATCCGCGATCGACAGATTCGTGTACAGCGTTACCACCGAACGTTTACCGCGATCTTTTCCTGCGAACGATCCCGTCACGGAAGCGGTGCCACCGGTGTTAGGCATCGTAAACCCCTCTTTTCCAGCCGGGTTCTTAACGAAACTGAAGCCTGAGAACGACGCCGACGTGGAGTGTACGGATTTCGGTATCCACGCGAACGTTGAGGTGATGGCCTTCGAGTACACCAAGCCGCCGCACGCATTGTTTGGTCGGTTCACGATCGAAACGATGTTGACACCACTCACGCGCTTGACGTTTGACTTCGTCGTCGCGCAGCTGCTCACGTGAATCCTCCACTCCATCCTTTCGGGTTCGACTCCACCCGCCCGCAGCGGCGGCGAGAGTGTGATCGATCCGGTCACCCTCCGGCACGTGACACTTCCGGTGGCCACTGTCACCTTGGATTTCGCCGACGCAGATGCGGTCGAGGCGCTCAGGCCTAACAAGACGGATGATGCTGCGAAGAGCACTGCGACGATCTCGATCGACCTGAACTTATGCATGAATTCACCAATCACTCGAGTTCTGTGGGATCAGTATCATGCGAGATCTTCTGACGTCAATAGTGTCATTAGTCCATTTCAATTCCCCCTGTGGTCGTTTCGAACCCGGCATTTCTCGATCGTGGGTTCGATCCCCGTCGGCCCTACCGGAGAGCCCTTCCACGGAGACTTGCCAGCGAATTCAGGTCAGTGGTCTCAGAGGTCGAAAGACCTCGCGCAAGGTCTCGGCGAGCAGCGCCGGATCCGCAACCGCCGGAAAATGCCCGCCACGGTCATATTCGTTCCATCGCGTGACGGCGAAGTAGCGCTCCGCGAGTTGGCGTGGAGGTTTCGGGAACGGCACTCTCTCGCCGCCGAAGATTGTGATGGCGGTGGGGACCGCGGGCGGATCTCCGGCCGGCAGCGCAGCGCCCGAAGTATGACGAAAGGCGTAGTAAGGCAAGAGTGACGTGCCGATGGATCCCGTGATCCAGTAGATCGTGAGGGAGTCCAGTAGTAGCTGACGTGGAAAGGCGACTTCCCCGTCGCTCCTCGTGCTACTCCACGCGACGACCTTCTCTGATATCCAAGCAGCGAGTCCGGTGGGCGAGTCCAAGAGCGCCGCCGCGAGTGTTGCGGGCCGGGTGGCGTGTTCGTGCGCGTAGCCGCCCTCTTCGGCGGTCCAAACGCCGAGCTCGGCAAAGTGTGCCGATTCGGCGGGTGACCACGGCTCTGGCGGCGCGGGGAGTCCCGGCGTGGCCAGATGGATGCCGGATACCGAATCCGGGTGCTGTCGCGCGAGCCACGCGGTGACGCCGGCGCCCAGGTCGCTCCCGTGCGCGCCGTAGTGGTCGTACCCAAAGCCGTCGGACATGAGGCGGTGCCACAGCTCTGCGGTTGCCTTGGCAGTCAGACCCTCCGGGGGAGGGGGCGATGAGAATCCGAAGCCGGGAAGTGACGGCACGACGACGCTAAAGGCATCCGTGGGGTCACCACCGTGCGATGCCGGATCGGTGAGCAGCGGAAGTAACTCGAGATACTCGCAGAAGGAGCCGGGCCAGCCGTGAGTGAGCACCAACGGAAAAGGTTTCGGGCCAACACCACGCGCGTGCACGAGATGCACTTCGTGCTGGTCGATGCGAGCCGTCATGTGGTCATGACCGCGGAGCCGGTTCTCAAGGTCCCCAAAGTCGCAGTGCCGCCAGTCCCGTACGAGCTCGGCCAACCACCTGGTGGGCACGCCGTGGTCCCACGTGGTGTTCGGAATGAAGGGCTCCTTCCAGCGTGCGAGCCGCTCGACGAGCTCGTCAGTGACGGCGCGCGAAATGTTGGGGGTGGTCGAACGGAGTTCGACGCCCACTCTGTCACTTCCGCCCTTGAGGATCACTCATTTATTTCTACTTGGTGCGAGCGACGCCTGACCTTCCACCAATACTTGCGTCCCTCGCAAACGAAAAGTGAGTTGGTTCGGTTCGTAGCCGGGCATACTTTGCGGAGTGTGCGATTCAGCGATTGAATACATCTAGGAGGACAGATGAAAGTATCCGGCATTGTCGCAAATATTCCGGTCGCTGACATTGAAGCCGCCAGCGGCTTTTACACCGAGTACCTGGGATTGAGCGTGGTGGGTTTCAACATGGGGTGGGTCGCGCATTACGAGTCACCCGACGGCAAAGTCCATGTGCAACTGGTCACCCGTGACGCCACGGCCCCCGAGGACTCGGACATATCGGTGCATGTCGGGTCGGGCGTAGAGGAAGCCTACGAGGAGGCCAAGCGACGCGGATATGAGATCGTGTACCCGCTGACGAAGGAGACATGGGGTCTGCGACGCTTCTTCGTTCGCGCGCCCGACGGCACGGTCGTCAATGTAACGAGCCACCCCGAGTAGTTCCAGTGGACGCGCGAAGAGCCTCGAGGACAGCCGGACCGCGAACTGTAAGGATCAGAAGGGTCCTCCTGAGCGCACTTCTTGTGACGCTCGTGGTAGCGGGCGGTGCAGTCAGTGGATCGCGGTTCGCCAGCGCATCGAGCGGCACCGCGAAAATTGTCTGGCTGTGTCGGCCCGGCGCGCCGGATGACCCGTGCTCTTACAGCCTGGCTGCTACGGCGATCACAGCGAAAGGCGCGTTGAAGTCCGCGGTCTGGCCGCGCTCGGAGGAAGCAGGGAAGTTCGACTGCTTCTACGTTCACCCGACCGACAGCCTCTCTGAGAGCGCCAACACAGGCACGGCGCTCACCAAGGTTGAGATCGGTGTTGCCATCGAGCAGGCCGCTCCCTTCTCCCAGGTCTGTCACGTGTGGGCGCCTAGCTATCGCTCCCAGACATGGCCAAGCGTTAAGAAGGGACTCGCCGGAGACGGCACCCTCATGCGCTCGACCTTCGACACCGCCTATAACAGCGTGCTCTTCGCATGGCACTCGTTTCTCGCCCATAGTGAGGGCAAACCCTTCGTCCTAATCGGTGACTCCCAGGGCTCAGCGGTGCTCATCCACTTGATCTCCACCCAACTCGACCACCAGCCGTCGGTGCTGCGTCGACTCCTCGTCGCGATCATCGTCGGGGGTAACTTGCAAGTCCCGCTGGGCAAAACGGTCGGTGCCACCTTCACCAAAGTCTCCCTGTGTGCCAGCAACACGGACACGGGGTGCGCGATCGCCTTTTCGTCGTACCCCTCGGCGCCACCGGCGAACTCGGTCTTCGGCCGACCGGGCCAAGGCACCAGCCTCCAGTCCGGGCAGACGGCCAAGGTCGGCCAACAAGTCGCGTGCGTGAACCCGGCGGCACTCGCCGGCGGAACTGCCGACCTCGACCCCTACGTGCTCGCGGCCACCCAGATCGGGCCGTTAGCGGGTCTCGACAGCGCACTCAAACAGCCGGTCACTACGCCGTGGGTCACGTACCCCAAGCTTTATTCGGCGAGTTGCATGTCACGCGACGGCGCGACCTGGCTCCAGGTCACCAGCCTCGCTGGGACGAGCCGCGTCCGGCCGGTGGTGACCGAGAACGTTCTTGGCAATTACGGCGGCGGTACTGGCCCGGCGTGGGGCTATCACGGTTACGAAGTCGGTCTCGCTCTCGGCAACTTGCTTCACGACGTCGCCACTGAAGAGACTGCGTGGATGTCGAGCCACTAACGCCTGTGGCCGCGGCTTCGCGGAGTGAACTGCGACCGAGGCGCGATCTCGCGCGCTAACGTCGCTTTAGTCGATAGGTATACGTGAATAGCAGGCTGTTGCGGTGGGTTGTATTTGGAGAGGTCGCGTTTCTCTTCTTTATGGGGGTGGGCGTGGCGCTCCATCCGGGCTTCGTGCTGGCTCGTCGCGAAGGCGGGATCAGTGAGTACGGTGTCCACGTAAAGACGGCGGTGCTCTACACGCTCGCCTGGGTGGTGCTCGCGGTCGGCAACATGCGCGCCGCTCGCGCGTGCGCTGGCCGTGGCGTTCGCTCGGAGAAGGTACGCAAGTTACTGCTCTTTTACAGTGGGGCCTCCCTCTTGGTTCTTGTGAGCACCTACTTCTACTCCGTTGATGCGGTATTGAAGTACATTCACTACGGATTCGGGGCCGTGCTCGTCGTGTTCATGAGTACGGCGGCCTACTGGCTGTATCGTCAATTACTGGACGTTCCCTGGGCTAGGGCCATTCTCTGGGTCCAGGTGTTAGGAAGCATCGCCGCTCTCTTGAGCATCGTGGGCGTGCTCCATGTGCTGTTTGGCGCCGAAACCATTTCTAACGTGGGATGTGCGATTTTGCTCGCCAAGACCTCCAGTCGGGCACTTGACGGTGACGCAGGCGAGATCTCGGCAGTTGTTGTCGGGCCATAGTCGCTCATCTGTCGGTGGGCGAGGATACGGAATCCATTTCAGTTCCCGATAGCAGTGTCAGTCGGGGCTTTAGGAAATGATCATGTCAAGATTGCTCGTGTCTCGGGCAGGAGAGCGGGAGTGACCGTAACATCGAAAAACACAAGCGTGCTCCTGATCGGCGCATCCCGCGGTCTCGGGTACGCGATCGCCGAGGAGTACGTCAAGGGCGGCGCCCGCGTGGTGGCGACAGTGCGAGGTCCCGCCCGGACGGCACTGCACGATCTCCAAGAGACCGCTGGTGGTCTGCTGGAGATCGAGCAGGTGGACATCACCGTCCCCGAACAGGTCCGGGCATTGAGAGAGCGACTCGCGTCGCGCACCTTCGATCTGCTCTTCGTGAACGCCGGAATCGGCACGACAGCAACGGTCGCTGACGTAGCAACCGAGGAGTTCGTGCGCCTCATGGTCACCAACGCTCTCAGTCCGATGCGAGTCATCGAAACATTGGGCGACCTGGTCTCCGCCGACGGCACGATGGCGATCATGTCCTCTGGACAGGGGAGCGTCTCTAACAACCACCACGGCGGCTTCGAGGTCTACCGAGCGAGCAAATCGGCCCTGAATCAACTGATGCGCAGCTACGCCGCTCGCCATCACGACGACCCTAGGGCGCTCCTCCTCATGGCTCCCGGTTGGGTCAAGACCGACCTCGGCGGTCCCCACGCCCGCCTCACCATCGAAGAGAGCATTCCTAGCTTGGTGAGGACCGTCGACGCCCAGCGTGGTCACGCTGGACTCCAGTACCTCGACTACCGAGGCAACGCGGTCGCTTGGTGAGTACCTACCTCTGACAGAAACCTCGCCTCGATTGACTCTCGGCCGTCTAGCCAGTCAGGACCGTCTCTGCCGGGGCCAGCGACGCGAGGGCCTCAATGTTGACGTGAGGAAGCAAGCGGTCGAGCCACTTAGGAAGCCACCAGTTGGCGTTCCCCATCATGTGCATCAGCGACGGAACCAAGACGGTGCGCACGACAAACGCATCGATGATGATCGCGCCAGCCAAGCCGACTCCGAACTGCTGGATGATGATGTTGCCTCCGAGTAAGAACGAGAGAAAGACCAAGATCATGATCAGCGCCGCGGCGGTGATGACTCGTCCCGTCTCCGTCTGGCCCTTGGTCACGGCCAAACGGTTGTCGTGCGTCGCGACCCACTCCTCTTGCATCCGACTGACGAGAAAAACCTCGTAGTCCATGGAGAGACCAAACAACACGGAGAACATGATGACGGGGATGAAAACTTCCACCGGCCCCGTTCTGCTGATGCCCAAGAGGGAGTGACCCCACCCCCATTCGAACACGGCGTTCATAATTCCCAGAGCGGCGCCGACCGAGAGCAAGTTCATCACCGAAGCGATAGCCGGGATCAGCAAACTCCTAAACACCAACATCAGCAACAAAAAGGCCACGACCACGACCACGGCGATGAACAGTGGCAACTTTGATGCCAAAACCGCCGAGAAGTCGTCTATTCCCGCGGTCTCTCCGCCCACTAGTACGTGAATATCCGAACCGGCTTCGGCTTTTGGTATGACATCGGTTCGCAGTGTGTGCAGCAAAGCCGACGTCTGGGCGGCTTGCGGTGCCGTGGAGGGATAGACCAGTACGACAGCGGCGTTGCCGCTGGGACTCACCCGCGGCGGCGTCACGTACACGACCCCCTTCTGCTCGCTCGCCGCTTTGGCCACCTTGTCGAAGGCCGCGAGGTCAGAGCGAACGGGCAACGTTGCGACGAATTCGAGCGGCCCGTTGAATCCCGGTCCGAACCCCTTGGCCAACGTGTCGTAGGCGAGACGAGTAGTCGTGCCGGCGGGATCACTCCCCGCGTCGGTGAGGCCGAGTCGCAGGCTGAACACGGGAAGCGCCACCACCACCACGATGATCAGCGCGCCCACTGCTCGCCAGGCCGGGCGGTGCTCGACACTGCGCGACCAGCGATACCAAAATCCCGATTCAACCTGCTCAGAGACTGGTCCCGACGCCTCCAGCTGACGCCGGCCCCGTCGACCGAGCACCCCTAGTCCGAAGAACCCCAAGAACGCCGGTAGCAGTGTTAAAGCGGCGAACATGGTGAGGGCCACAGTGATGGACCCGGCGATCGCGAGGCCGTAGAGGAACGTCACCCCGAGAGCAAACTGTCCCAGCAGGGCAATGCAGACCGTCAGGCCCGCGAAGAAGACCGCTCGACCCGCCGTGTTCACGGCGTTGACCGCCGCGTCTTCGATACTGCGTCCCGCGCGCAGTCCGTTGCGATGACGCGTGATGATGAACAGCGCGTAGTCAATACCGACACCTAGACCGATGAGAACGCCGAGGATGGGCACAAAGCTGGCAACGGCGAAGACGTGCGACATGAGGCCGGTTATTGCGAAACCAATGCCAATCGCGATCAGCGCGGTGATGATGGGTATCACCGCTGCGAGCAGCGCCCCAAAGAGAATCCCCAGAACGATCAAGGCGAAGATCACTCCGAGCCCGGTACTGTCCGAGGACTTTTGAGGTTGCGCGTTCTCAATCGCTTGGCCCCCCAGATTTATCTGAAGATGGGCGTTCTGCGACGCTTGCGCCGTGGTGACTAGGCGATTCACCTGGGCCGTGCTGAGATTTTGAGACTGGGTGTCCCAGTAGACCGTGGCGAAGGCAATGGTCTTAGACGCATTGATCTGCGTGGCTCCCGCGGGTCCGAAGGGGCTGATGACCGTCTCGACGCCGTGCACCCTCGCAACCTTGGCCAGCATGGCCACTGCGCGCTTTTCGATGGACGGCGTGGCGAACGTCCCGCCCTTCGCCTCCATGACGATCTGATCGGCCTCGCCCGAGGCGGCGGGAAAGTTGGCCTCGAGGATATTGAGCGCCCGCACCGACTCGGTATTGGGTATTTGGAATTTGCTCGAGTACGAAGTCTTGGCGACGAAGTCTGCGCCGAGAAAGAGAATCAAGGCGACTAGCCAAAGGGCGAGTACCAGTCTGCGGTGGCGAAAGCACCATCTAGCCATCGTGGGCATGGGAAAGGCCGTCTCCTTGTTTCGTCATGACGTTAGCAAGGTAGCGGCCTGGGTCCGCTCGGCGGTCTCGTGCGGCCCACCGACGAGCCGCGAAGTTGATTGATGGTACCGGACAGTTCCTCTGATCGCCCGTCATGGTCCGAATCCACGGAACGTTCTAGCCAACGAATCACGTGATCAGCGCAGAGATGTCACACTCTCTTCCAAGTTTGCGCTAAAACAGGTTGGATTGATATGCGCACACGAGCCACTCATCATCTCTGCGGAACGTGCATTAAGACTTTCACGTCTGTCGATGCTTTACGCCGGCACATCGTGCAGGAACACCCTCGCTTGAAACTGCCCGAAGCATTAGAACGGCGAAAGGAAGTTCGTCAGGCGTCATGAAGCGCTGACCCTTCGGTGCGAGAAAAGCAGGCTATTGAATGTGAGAGCGCCGCAGCCGTTTTCGACGTCGAAAGATGTGAACTGCCGCGTACACAACAAGAGCAAAGGCAGCGAGCTTGTGCCACTGCGATAGTCCGGGGGGTAGATGAAGTTCTGTCGCCCACAGGAACTGCGTCGCGTGATGCTGCAGTGCGTCGACGATCCCCGACACCAGCACGTTGAGGACTAGCAACTCCAAAATGATGTCCGAGATGGCCACTCGCGACGACGACGCGGTGCGCCTGGTGGAGCTGAAGAGCCGCGTGAAAAGCGCCTTGATGGTTCGGCGTCGCTGAAAAAGGTGAAATACCAGGGCGACCATGAACGCCACACCGAATATCACGTGAATGGTGATGCTGCGACTTAAGTAGATCAAAGAGAGCAGCGACCCGGCGAGCGACACGAGTAGTGCCAGATGGACCTGCCACCGACGGCGCTCGCCCACGGTGACGGTTCGTGAGGGTGCGAGAGGTGTGGTAATCGTGTACCCCTTCGAGGCGACAGGCCTGCCGTCGATGGTATCTACGTCCGGTGTCGACCAAGGTCCCCATGACTCGGGGTAAACCCTGAGAGGCGCCGCACATCTTCAGGGTCCTGTCGTAGGCAGGCGCTGACGGGCGAGTTCAGAACTCCAAGCTCGCTTCGAAGAGTCTCCGAAGTGAAGCCGGCTAGGGGCCCGGCGACCCGCGGGCGAGCTCGAGATTGCGGTAGTGCTCTCTCCAGATGAGTCGATAGATCTTGACTTTTCGCGGAATCGTGCGTAGGCCGGGTATGAAGGGCACGAGGGCGAGCAACAGCGTTAGCAGCATCATGAGGGCCCACACCAGGATGTCGCCATTGCCACTCGAGTTGAAGGGCGGAATCTGATACCAGAACGTGTACAGCCACAGCCAGGCTTGACCGGGGTAGTTCCCCGTTTCATTCATCATCCCCCACTGGTCACCGTCGAGGTGTTGGTGGACTGCTTGGTTGCCGAGGTAGTTGCCGTCTTCGAGGAAGAGGAGCGGGAGCGTGTAGTTGGTGGTGTAGAAGTCGCCCTGATGTGTCAGCACCGCATCGAGGGATCCCGTGCGCGCCATGTCGGTCAGCTCGTTGATGAACTCAGGAACGGGTCCGACGTTCTGAGCTTTCACGACGATGGAACCGTCACTCCATTTCATGTGCGTCGCAGCGTTGGTGTAGTGGTTCACCCACGACTGGCGAGTGCTCGACGAGGCCGCCGCCCACTCCTTCAACGCGCTGGAGAGGGCGGGTTGGTAGGGCTGTGATTTAAGGGGATCGAGTACGAAGACCTTGGCCGTATTGAAGGACATGGTGGCGCCGAACCACTTTGCAAGAGAGAGGGGTCCTAACTCTTGCCCGACCGAAGCGTTGTTGTACGGCGGGCCGTAGGTGGCGGTCTCCGAGGTCCCGTTCAATTGGCTGAGGGCGTCTTGAGCGAAGTCGACGGGTGTGGCGGTCGACCAGGTCTTGAGCGTGACCGCGGGTACATCCGGTGAGCCGAAGACGATGGCGAGCAGCAGCGTCAAAATGGCGACCACCAGGATCGCGATGACGCCCTCCTTCACGATGTCGTAGGGAGTGTGGCCACCTTTCCATTCGGGGGCGTCGACGTCGGGGCGAAATTTCCTTGTCACTTCTCTACCCCCGCCTTCACCGGCTCTTCGAAGGGCGGTACGACTCCTTTGATGCGGACGAGCAGAACGTGCAGGCCGACGAGGGCGATAACGACGAGAGGTAGGAGGACGATGTGCCACATCAGCATCTGCCCCATGTTCAGGACGTTCCAGTAGGCGCCCGCGCCGGTGGCGTTGATGCCGTCCTTGGCCTGCGTTGAGATCCACTGCGAGTCAAAATTTGTCTGGGAGAGGTAGCCGGTAAAGGCTGTCGCGATCGACGTCACAAAAGTGACAACCCCGGTGATCCAAGTCAGCGCCCGCCCACCGCGCCAGGCGGCCATGAAGTACTTCCCCCAGAGGTGGATCACCATGGCGAAGAAGAAGATCTCGACGCTCCAGAGGTGCAGCGAGTTGACGAAGTGGCCTATTGACGAACTGTGCCACCACTGCGGGCCGCGAATTGCGAGGAGGCACCCCGTGGCGATGACGACTATCAGGGCGGCCAGCGTCGTCACACCGAAGACGTAGATCCATGAAGAGACGTACGACGGCTGAGTGTCGGGTAAGACTTTTTCAGGCGGCAGCAGTTTCAGCGCGCGATGGCGCAACCGCGTGGTCCATTGGCGATCGACGTCCTCGCTCACTCGTGCTCCTTACGGCGACGGCGCCCGGGGAAGGGCGCGAGGAGTGCGACAACGAAGGTCACCACCATGAGCACAATGACGGTGAAGTTGGCCACGCTGATGTCGATCCAGTGCCAGTGGATGTAGTGCCCCGGCGAGTTCAGCGGTATGAGTGCGGCGAAATGTGAAAACAGAATTACCCCCCTTTGTGTCTCAGGCCTAGCATGCCTGGTTCACCAGCTACCTCCATAGGGGCAAATGTCCTTGTCCGCGCCTGCGGGGCAACTGGTGAATCGTTCGGGCGCGTCGATACTCCTCGAACCGCTTCCAGACGGTTTAGATCAGAGTGTGAACGCTGCGTGACGCGTTACGAGGGCGAGCAAACGCGTCTTTCAACTGATACCGTGTCCGGCGATCCATCAACGGATCGCTCGAGAGAGGAATCGATATGGCGCTAGGCATCTACTTTGTGCACGAGGGATTCACGCCGGAGAAGTACGACGAAGCAATCAGTCGCTTGGAAGATGCTGGTGCGGGATCGCCGAAGGGGCGATCAAGTCACTTCGCTCTGGAGTCCGACGGCGCGATTCAAGTTTTCGATGTCTGGGAGTCGCAGGAGGACTTCGACGCATTTGGCGAGACGCTCGTACCCATACTCACGGATCTCGGCGTCGTGTTGGGGACTCCGATGGTGGCGAGCGTGTACAACTCAATGTCGGACTAGACGCCAAGCATCTACCCGGTGCGCCACGAAGGAGGAGCCTCAGGCTTCGACTTGGTAGTCGACGAGCAGGTATCCCGTCGGCGAGGTGACGTGGCGAGTCAGTGTCAACGGCCTCGGAGAACCTTTGTCGAAGAGTTTGCGCCCGCGCATCCGCACGCTCGGTGCGATGATCAGGCGAAGTTCGTCTACGAGACCAAGTCCGAGCAGCGACTGTGCCAACGCAATACTGCCGTGGACACCAATGTCGTTCCCGGGCAGCTGTTTCAGATCGGCGAGAAACTCGGGAAGGTCACGGTCTATGGCGTGGGCGTTCGACCAGGAGGACGTCAGCGCGGTTGAAGCGAGAACAAACTTCTCCACTCCGTTGATAAAGGTAGCGAAGGGCTCAATCTCGCTGGTTGGCCAGAACATGGCCCAGTCGTCGTAGGTGCGATGTCCCAGTAGCACGGTGTCTTGAGAGCCAATGACACGCGCGAGATTCTCGTCCATAGCGTCATCCCAGTGGGTGATGAACGTGTCGGGGTCTTCCGCCACGCCGTCGAGCGATAACAACTCGTAGACAACTACTTTGCGCATTACTTGGTTTCCCCGATTGAGTCGCTGTGATGAGGGAACGAGTGCACCACCCCTCACTTTCGTCCTACCATAATGAACACGATGAAATCATCCTCAATCTTCTCGTGACTGAAGAAGAAGCTTCGGGAGGCGAGACCGCCTGTTGGGCGCATCTGGTCTGTTTGGACTGCGGCTCGCTTATCAGTGATGGGCTCCACACGCACGATCCCCACCTCGCCTCCGACGAAGTGCTCGGCGTGTGCTTGGGGCAACGAGCAGCGTCGCCTCGGGTGCCGCGGGACAAAACAACGAACTTTCGTCAAAATTGAAACGACTCGTTCGCAACACTGCTCCCTATGGTTCTTCGAACCGCGTCCGTGCGTTCATCAGAAACACCAATTCGTGCCTCTTTCGAATTACGCTCAATACTGCGAAACGTTAAGCACACCACTGCGGGAGCGATAGTGACGCGGGAGAACTATGGCTGATGTGAACGTGATGTACGGAACCATCGATGGGGGTCTTCTCCTGGGACTGACCATTGGCGTCCTCGTACTCAACTACATCGCGCTCGCGACCATCATTAGCAAAGCCGGTTACGCGTGGAGGTGGGTCATCGTGCCGCTCACTCCCTTTGCTCTGTTCGCGGCGTGCATTGCCGATCTATACCGAGACCTCCACACCCTGGCCTTCGGTGGTTCGTACGGATTTCTCGGCGTGTCCTCCATCGGCATCCTGTGGAAAGCGTTCCTTATCAGTCTGGCGGTCAACTGGCTCATGTTCTTCGTGTTCGCCTTCTCCCGTTGGCCGACCGTCGCCCCGAGAGCGCCGAAAACGGCGAGGACCCCGAGGCGCTCCAAGGCTCAGGCGGAGACGTCTCCCTCGCCGGGATTTTCTCCGGCCGATATGGCCAGCCGGTCCTCGAAGCGCTTTCCGTCAGGGGGTCCGGGTTTTTCGACGAATGCCGCGGCGACGGACTCGGGCGACGCGACAGCGGTGGCGACCGCCACGACGCCACCCACCACGAGCGCCGTCGCGGTCAAGCGCTGCGTGTGGTGCGGCGACTCGCTGCCGGGCAGTCGAGCGCTTTTTCACGACTGCGGGCCACTGATCGACCTCCGGCGTTCTGCGCAAAGTGTGGGAACACCGTGGCGGTTTCCGGCCAGTGTGCGACTTGCGCCGCGGGTTAAACGGTAGCCCTACTTCGATCGACCTCGAATGACCCGAAGAAGAGAAGCGGGAACGAATCGCTTCACCACATCGGTTTGGTGGCGGTAGTGAGCGAGGTCCCTCATGTCCGCCTCGCGCTGAATCTTCATCGCTTCGACTCTTTCCTCCAAGCCATCAAGCTTCGCCTCTAACACCTGGTTTCGCCGCGTCTGGTCGTAGAGTTTGTCGGTTAACTCCACGAGGTCCCCGGCGAGTGTTTCCAAAGAGTGGTCTGCATTGTCGCGCACTGCTTTGATCACAAACTGATAGGTCTCTGACTCGCGTTCCTCGAGGAGAGCTTCCAATACTTGATCACTGACGTCTCCCTGGTGGACGCCGATCTCGGTGTGAAAGACGGGCAGCGTGACGCGAACGATCTCCACTTCGACCAAGCCCGCGTCCTTCACTAACTTGAGCAGACTCTCCTTCGTGAAAAAGGAGATGTGCGTTCGGTCGAGGAGGCCGTCGTCGCTATAAGGAAACTGGCCGTTGATAAGGGCGATCTTCACATCAGCGTGCGCAATGTTGGGCACCGAGATGACGACGACTCCCGACGGCTGAAGGAACCGTAGTGACTCGCGCAGCGTGGTGAGGGGGTCTTTCAGGTGTTCGAGGACGTCACCGAAGAGAATGGCGTCAAAAAGTTCGCCCTCTAACTCCCGCCACAGGGACGCGTCGTCGAAATTGCCGACGATAACTCGCTCGAGCCACTGCTGGGCCGGTTCGACGACCGACGCGTCGATCTCAATCCCCACCACCGTGCACCCCTGTGCGCTCAACTTCTCACTCACGTGTCCGGAGGCGCAACCAGCCTCTAGAACTCGCTTATTGAAACCGACCATCCGCAACATGGCGGCGTGAGAGTTATTGTCACTCTCCAGGTCAAAACTGGTGTGATAGTGCGACAGCATGAAAAAAATCTAGTCCCTTCGTGAGAAAACGCCGCGACGGCGGATTTTCCTACGAGCACTGCGGTGGGCCCCGACGCTGGGGTTCGGCCGGTCGAGCGAACCTACACTGTGGTGTTCTATCGGTCCGGCCGGTTGTGACGTGCTGGAACGCTAATTCTGCTCGGAGCACACGTGAAACGAACCTCGATCGAAAAAGCGGTGGTGGCGCGGATCGAAACTCGCGCGGAAGAAGTTACCCCGGAGTTGCGCGGACTGCGACTGAAAGACGTCTTTGAGTCCGCGTTTGAGCACATGAAAGTGGACCGAGTCAACATCGGGGCGGGCGCCTTCGCCTACCGGTGGTTTCTCTCGATCTTCCCCACGATCATCGCTCTCTTGGGGGTCGCCTCGCTGGTGACGTTGCCGCCCAACGTGGTCGTGAACCTTATCCACGGCGTGACCAAGGTCCTTCCCGCGGGAGCGGCGGACGTCTTCACCAAAGCGATCGCGCACTCGAAGGTGCGCGTGCGCGGGGACCTGGTAGCCACCATCCTGGCCTCGCTGGTGGCGGTGTGGAGCGCGGTGTCGGGCATGGTCATCGTCGAGGAGGGCCTGGGCATGGCCTACGGCCTGCCGCGCGACCGTTCGTTCGTGCAAAAACGCTACGTGGCGTTGCAACTACTGGTGGGCGGCATCGTCCTCGGCGGTGGCGCCTCCGCGCTCGCGGTCTTTGGCGCCCAACTGGGTACCGCCATCCGGCACTCGTTGCCCATCAGCGGCGTAGCGTTCGGCTTCGCGTGGACGCTCGCGCGCTGGGTCGTAGCCCTCGGACTGATCAATCTCCTCTTCAGCCTGCTGTACTACCTCGCACCCAATCGTCCTCGGCCCAAGTGGCGCTGGACGAGTATCGGATCGCTACTCGCCACCTGTCTGTGGGCGTTGGTGTCGCTGGCCTTCTCGCTATACACGTCGGACTTCTCTTCGTACGAGCGAACCTACGGTGCGTTTGCCGGGGTCGCGATTCTTATCTTTTGGCTCTATCTCACTGGTTTTGCCATCTTGGTGGGTGGGGAAGTGGACGCGGCGGCGGAGCGCCTTCACAGCGGTAAACCAGGCACCGACCTACGTCCCCAGAGTTAGTCGCTCACTTCGTGGGTGTGTTTCATCTCGCGCATCGACGCGTCAGCCAGTGAGATCAGCCCGTCAAGAGAAATGTCGGACGCGGCGTCGGCGACCGTCGTGCCCACGCTAAAGCCGAGCGGATAGCCGCTGGAGGGATGGGCGTTGCGAGAAACCAGGAAAGCTTGGAGTCGCTCTAGGGCCAAGCCCGGCTCCTCAGTGTCGGCGAGCAGGACGACGAACTCGTCGCCGCCGTAGCGCGCGATGATGTCGGAGTTTCGAAACGTCGTCTGCAACAACTTGGCGAACTCGATGAGAGCCTGATCGCCCGCCTCGCGGCCGAAGGTGTCGTTGACCGCCTTGAACTCGTCAAGGTCAAAAAACAGCAAGGTGGCGCTGACGCGTCGTCGTCGACAGACCCCTAGAAGAGAGGGCGCGCTGAGCTCGAACCCTCGTCGATTTCCCACTCCCGTGAGCGTGTCGGTCACCGCGAGGTCGAGGGCGCCGAACTCACTTTCGACCATGCGCGCGAGGTCACGAAGGCTTGACGAGTCTTCGCCCGAGAGGGTCCGGGACTGGGTGTCGAAGACACACAGGGTGCCGAGAATGGATCCCCGGGGACCGGCGATGGGACAGCCGGCGTAGAAGCGAAGCCCCGATGGTCCCGTGACGAAGGGGTTGTCAAAGAACCGCTGATCTCTCGTGGCGTCGGGCACCTCGAGAATCTCGGTGCCCAGTATCGCGTGGGCGCAGAAGGAGTCGTCGCGCGACGAGCCCGTGTTGTCCAGTCCCTGCCGGGAGAGATACCAGTTGCGATCTTCGTCCACCAGAGTGATGACCGCAGAGGGGACGTCGAGGAGGCGCTGGGCCAGTCGCGTGACGCGGTTGAATCTCTCGGCGGGCTCACCGTCGAGGATGCCCAACGATCGAAGCTCACTGAGCCGGTCCACTTCGTTGTCGGGTTTGGCTGGCGCACTCATGCACACGTCCTTCTCACGTCACGGTAACAGTTGGCCCAGCGGGCGATAGTACGTGGCCGAAAGCCCCGTTGAGCCCGCGGACGACGCCCGTCAGCTCAGTCGTTCGTAGATAGTACGCGCGAGGGTCAGCACTCGACTGGGCGAGATCGGCCCGACCGAGTTGACCGCGACCCGGTAGCCGTTCTTGACAAAAAGTACGTCGGCGAACTGATCTCCGCTGGCCGTGTCGTAGAGCTCGACGCCCTTTGGTCCCAAGTCGGTGGGACGCACGACGTGGGTACCCGCCGGGCCGGTCGGGGAGAGTTGGCCGTAGGCGACGAGCGCGATCTGGGGCTCTAACTGAACGTGTCCAAGTATGTAGTCACAGACGTAGTTGGCGACACCGCCGCTGGTATTGACGGGTAACAACTCACCCGCCGGAGCATGGCGGACGCCCAGGGCCGTGGCGACGGCCCCAGCGGTCGCGAGTTCACAGGGGTTGGGGGGTTTCGCGGTGGCGCCGGCCCAGGCCGCCGACCACGCCGGAAGGAAGGGCACGGCCGAGAAGACGGCCGCTAACAGCGCCGCTCGCGGGCGAATCGCTCGCAGGTTCAAGCGGCTCATTTCACGATCGTGGCGTCGAGGAGGACACATCGCACGGGCCACTCGTAGGACTGAGGACCGCAAAGACACTCACCAGCGGGAGACTACCGCTCGGCGGCCACATCGACAAGCGAAGGGTCTAGACGCGAACCAGTCGTCGCAGCATGCCGTAGACCTCTTCGCACGGCACGGCGGTCGACCATAAGAAGCCCTGGCCGTAGTCACATCCGAGACGATGGAGCCTTTCGAGCTGGGCCTCGGTCTCGATGCCTTCCGCCGACATGGTCATGCCGAGCTTCTGACCAAGGGAGATGATCGCTTCAAGCAACGTGTCGTTGCGGGCGCTCTCTTCGTTGTGACTCACGAAGGAGCGGTCAATCTTGATGATGGTCGGACGAAGGAGGGCGAGGTAGGAGAGTGAGGAGTATCCGGTGCCAAAGTCATCGAGCGCGAAGCCGACGCCCATGGCGCTGATCCGTTCCATCACGTTCAACGTCTCGCTGACGTTCAAGAGCATGGCGCTCTCGGTGATCTCAAGGACGAGGCGCTCGGGTGCGAGTCCGCTCTTCGAGAGCGCGGCCTCGACCATGCCGATGAGTTCGGGGTCGTGGAACTGGTGAGCGGAGAGGTTGACGGCCACGTAGGGTAATGGGCTCCCGGGCGCGACGTACCACGAGCTCGCCGCGTCGACGGCTTCGCTGAGGGCGAAGGCGCCAAGCTCAAGAATGAGGTCACTCTTTTCGGCCAAGGGAATGAAGATGTCGGGCGGAACCCAGCCACGCTCGGGGTGACGCCACCTCATGAGGGCCTCGAAACCCATGATCTCGAGAGAGTCGAGATCGACGATCGGCTGGTAGTGCATCGAGAGGTCGCCAATCTGTAAGGCTCGCCGCAGTTGTTGGACGAGTTCGAAGTGACTGACGGCCTCTTGGTGCATGCTGGGGGTGAACAGGGCGAAGCGGCCGCGGTTCAGTCGCTTGGCCTCGTAGAGCGCGACGTCGGCCTTCTGGATCAGTTCGGTGCTGTCCTGACAGGTCTCGTCCCACACGATGATGCCTACGCTGGCGTGCTGGTCGAGGCTCAGTCCGTTGAAGGTGAAGGGCTCGGTGAGAACGTCGATGAGGCGCGTTGCCACCTCCTCCGCCTCTTCGACTGAACTCAGACCCTCGGCTAAGTAGAGGAACTCGTCGCCGCCAAAGCGTGAGAGCGTATCGGTGCTCCGCGTCACCAGCTCGAAGCGGCGAGCGATGCCGGTGAGCAGTTGGTCACCCACCAAATGACCGTGCGCGTCGTTGACTCCTTTGAAGTCGTCGAGGTCCAACAGCAGAACCGCACCCAGTCCACCTTGTCGCGCGACGCGGGCGTGCGCTTGGGCCAGACGATCTTCGAACAGAGCCCGATTCGCGAGACCGGTCAGCGAGTCGTGTAGTGCTTGGTGAGAGAGTTGGTCGGCGAGCGTTCGTTCTTCGGTGATGTCGCGCTCGGACGAAACAAAGTAGCGAATCTTGCCCGACGCGTCTCGTGCCGCCGACCTCGATACTTCAGAGATGATGATCCGGCCGTCTTTTCGAAGGTAGCGCTTCACGTAACGAACCTGATCGACCTGTTCAGAACTGAGGCGAACGAGAGTGTCCTCGGTGATGCCGACGTCGTCGGGGTACGTGAACTGCTTGGAGTCGTGCCCCATCAACTCTTCACGGGAAAAGCCGACCAGTCGACAGAAAGAGTCGTTCACCGCTATCACGCGGTCTTCGAAGTCGCTGAAGAGCATGGGTGCCATGTTGTGTTCGAAGGCCAGTCGGAACCGTTCATCGCCCGAACGTACGAGGGCCTCGTTGCGCTGAAGCTCCTCGGCGTCGCGGAGCCGTCCGATACCGTAGGCGAGTTCAGCCGCCAGCTCGGTGAGCGTCTCGACTTCGTTCGGGCCGAAGTAGTTCGGTTGCTCGCTGTAGATGGCCATCAGGCCGATGATGTCGTCTTGAACCTTGAGGGGAAAGGTACACACGGATCGCAACCCGAACTGTTCGGCGCGAGTGCGTCGAAAAGAGAGAATGTTCGCCGTCATGAGGTCGTTGACGACCTGGGCGTCGCCCGTTCGAACCGCCTCTCCAACAGGCCCCTGGCCCAGTTCGCCGTCGCCCCAGCTGAAGTGGAAGTCGACGAGAGAGTCGGTGACCCCTTCTGCGGCGGCCACGCGAATGGACTTCGCTTCGTCGTGTTCTAAGAAACCAACCCAGGCCAAGGGGTAGCCCCCCGCGTCGACGGTGGCGTGGCAGATGTCGCGAACCAAGGCGTCTTCGTTGGTGGCGTGAATCAGCACCTGATTTCCGGCGCTTAACGTCTGGAGGGCCCGCGTGAGATAGATGCGCTCGGTGATGTCGCGTCCGTTGCCGACCACACCGTGAATCGCCTCATCGAGCAGACAGTTGGTGAGAACTCCTTCGACGAATCGCCACTCGCCCGAGGAGGCGAGAAACCGTAGGACGACGGGTTGGTCGGGGGAGTCGACGTCAAGCGTCGCGGCGAATGCCGCCTCCGCGAGCGAGTGATCGTCGGGGTGAATGAGTTCGAAGATGTTGCGACCAATTTGAGAGTTCGGCTCGTATCCGAAGAGTCGGTCCACCACGGGATTGGTGTAGCTGAAGCGCGCCTGATCGTCGATGACCACGATCAAGTCGCTGGACTTGGCGACCAGAGTGCGGAACCACTGCTCTGACTTGCTGAGGGACAACTTGGCTTCCTCGAGCGCGTTGACCGTGTCGATGGACTCCTCGAGCGCTTCGTCGCGCTCGCGGATTGATCCGGCGTTTGAGATGCAAAGGGAGATCTCTTTGGCGACCGCTTCAAGCCTTCGGACCGTGTCCTCGTCGAAGGCTCCGCTGCTCTTGTCGTAGATGGTGATGACGGCCTTGCGTCCGGCCAGTTGAAGGGGGATCGACACTCCCGACGCCAGGCCAAACTCCGCGGCTCGTTCCTTCCAGGGACCAAAGAGGGGCTGCGTCGCGAAGTTGTCGGCGACCTGCGTGGTGGTGGTACGAAGTGCCGTTCCCACGGGTCCCAGCCCGTTCTGATTCGATCCCCACCACGAGACGATGCCGTCATAGAGATAGTCCGAGACGCCCGAGGAGCTGGCGATGTTCACGCCGCCTTCGGTGGAGGCCACACCGATCCAGGCGAGGGCGTAGTGACCCTCTTCGACCACCAGGTCACAGATTCGTTGCATGGCGGTGTCCTCACTGATTTTGAGCAAGGCGACCCTATTGATGGAGGCGAGCAACTCGACGAGACGTCGCTCCTTCACCACCCGAGTGACGTCGTCGAAGGCCGTGACCAATCCGGTCACCTCGTCATTCACCACGGAAGGCCAAAATTTGAGCGACAGCCACTTGCGAGATTTGTCGCCGACAGTGACACCGACAATGACCCCCGAAACGCTTTCTCCCGATTTGAGGGCGCTGAGGGCGAGGGAAACCAGAGAAGCGCAGGGGGTGCCGTCGAGGTTGATGGCGTCGATCTCGCACTCCGTCGAAGTTTTTCCAATCAGAGCGCCCCGCGGGGACTCCAGGATCTCTTCGGCCGCTCTGTTGCAGTCAAGAATGACGCCGTCAGGACTGCGCAGCACAATGCCCGTCGTGATATTGCCCAAGAAGTTTGATGAAGAAAAGACTTCTTGAATCGGGCTGGGGACGTCGGACGGTGGCGCGGTCTCTAACATTCTCGGTTGAGTTTGCATTTCCCGACACTCCCTAACGCGGCACCACCTTGGTCAACGAATCGATGGTAACTGTGAAAAATCGAGTTTCTAAGAATTGGAGTCGAGTTGTTAACGGCTTGCGAATCAGTGGAGTAGAAGGAGAGGCAACCTCGCGGTTGTCCGGTGGCGAAGAAATTTTTCTTCCCCACATTCGAAGACAAAGTGCAGTGACGAACGTATGAACTCCATTCCACCGCGCCAAGAGGTCATCGATTGGTCCGAAGGAAGAATCACCCTTACTCGGTGAACGATGGCCGTAGGGAACCGTTGGACCCCCTCAAGGTCAGCGCTGCTCGAGTGCCTCTCTCGCGAGAGCGGGTCGCCCAACGGCGTAGCCTTGCACGTGGTCGACACCGAGATCACGCAGCAGGCGAAGCGTCTCGTCGTCTTCAGCTCCCTCGGCGATAGTCTGCATGCCAAAAGCCTTGGCCAGATTCACCACGGCGGAGACGACGTGTTGACTTGATAGTTCATCGTGGAGGTCGCGAACGAACTCCCGATCGATCTTGATATACGAGACCGGTAAGCGCTTGAGATAGTTAAAACCCCCGTACCCTGCGCCGAAGTCGTCGAGCGCAACCTGACAGCCCATCGCGTTGAGTCCCCGCACGAATCTCTCGGCTGACTCGATGTCGCGAACTAAGGCGGTTTCAGTGATCTCGCACACCATGTTGTCCGGCGACGCCCCGTGCGCTTCTATGGCGCTCTCGATGATCGCCAACATATTCGGGTCGGTCACGGACTTGGCCGACACGTTGAACTCCACCGCGTGGCCGAGCGCCGATAGGCGAGCTGTTTCGTTGACGACCCACCGGTCGATCTCGGTGACGAGGCCGTACTCCTCGGCGGTGGGCAAGAACTCGTCGGGCATGATGATCTCGCCGTCCGGGCCGACCATGCGGATGAGTAGTTCGTGTTGTATGACTTCGTAGGTCGAGAGGTCGACAATGGGCTGGGAGTACAAGACGAAGCGGTCGTTGTCCAAGGCGTCGCGAACGCGGCCGACCCAGGCCAGTTTTTCGAGTTCGCGCTCCACTCTGATCTGCTCGTTGGCGCGCTCGGTAATGTCCTCGAAGACAATGACCGCACCGCTGAGCCCTTCGGTCATGAGGGGGGTGGCACTGTAGGCGACCGCCACCGTCGATCCGTCGCGGCGTTGGGCAAGGTCATTGGCGACGATGAGCGATCGACCGTGGATCCAAACGTCAGCGAGGGGGCAGTTGCCTGAGTCCGTGGCTCGTGACACGTCACCCTTCAGTTGGAACGCGTCCGAGACGGGACGGCCCAGCAGATCGTCGGGGTTCAGGTGAAAGAGTTTTCCGGCCGCGGCGTTGGCGAAGGTAATCAGCCCTTGGCCATCGGTAGCGATCATGCCTTCGGCCATGTTGTCCGTAATGGCCAAGAGGAACTCGCGGGACTGACGCAACTCCTGCTTGGCCAGAACGTACACGGTGACGTCAAGGGACACGCCCACGATGCGCTCGGGCAGACCGTCCTTGTCGGCGACGAGCTCCGTCTTCATCCGTATCACTCGGTGTTCGCCGTCGTGTCCTTCGATGCGGTGGATCAGCTCAGCCGAGCCCTGAGCCAGCGTGTCGTTGATGGCCTCTTGAAAAGCGCCGCGATCATCCGGCACGACGAACGAGAGAAACCTCTCGTAGTTTTCACCCCACTCGTCTCGCGACGTGCCGTAAATCGAAAACATCTCGTCGGCCATGAACTCCAAGGTGTCGGTGCGCAGGTTCCACTCCCAGTGGCCGACGTGGGCGAGCCTCTCCGCCTCTCGAAGGTGCGCCTCGTTCTTCGTTAGTCTCTCGGCGTCGCGCAGGCGCCCGATGCCGTAGGCCAAGTTGTCAGCGAGCTCCTTCAGTAGTTCGATCTCGGCGTCCCCAAAGGTGCCCGGATCGTTGCCGTAGATCAAGAGAGCCCCGATGGTCTCACCACCGACACTCAGCGGGAAGACGCTGGCGGCACGAACGCCGAACGCCTCAAGACGGTCTCGCCAGGGCGCGCACCTTTTTGAGCGCCGTACGTCTTTGATGACCTTGACCGAACCCGAGCGAATCGCCGTACCCGCGGGGCCATGACCGAGCTCGTCATCACCCCAGCTGAGAGGAAGTTCGTCGAGATAGTCGACTTGTCCGCTGGCGGCGACCACCTGAACGTGGCGAGGCTCGTCGCTGTCGAGGTAGCCCACCCACGCCAGCACGTACTTTCCCGACTCCGTGATGACGCGACAGATATCCTCCACCAGAGACTTTTCGTCCGTTGCGTGAATAAGGAGGCGGTTGGAGCGAGAGAGAGTGGTCAGCGCGCGCGAGAGGAGTTCCTGGTGGGTGGCGTCCCCCCCGGAGACGAGGATGCCGCGAATGTCCGGGTCATCAATAAAATTGTGGGCGTAACTGTCAAAGACGCGCCAGGAGTGCGAGGTGTTGCCGCGGAAGCGCAGTCGCGAAAAGCCGCCGGAGAACTGCCCCATAACAATCGAGCGAAGTTCGCTCGCCACTCGATCGCGATCGTCGGAGTGCACGAAGTTCAGTGCTTTGCGGCCCAAGACGTGCGAAGGTTCGAGGCCGAACAGGTCGATCGCCACCCGGTTGGCGTAGCGGATCGTGCTGTCGGGCGCCAGGACCGCGATCGGCGTTAAGAGGCGATCGGCCACGCGCGCGAGATCGGAGTAGTCGAATTCCGTGGTAGGGTGAGGGGGTTCAAATGGCACCCATACAGCCTGGTGGCGCGGCTAGTCGCTCATGTCAGGCATTGCGCTCGAATCCCTAGACAAAGCGTCCTAAGCAAGTAAGAGACTGATCAATTCCGCCTGAGAATGGACGCCAAACTTCTCGAAGATGGTGCTCAAGTTGTTGCGTACGGTGCTTTGGCTCACGAAGAGCGCTTCGGCGATGCTCGGTACGCGTTCCCCCCGCAACAGTCGGCTGAGAACTTCCCATTGACGAGTACTGAGTGCACTCAGTTGCGGGAATCGTGCGAGGTCAGGCATGGTGCTCATCGTGTCGAAGATGCCGCTCGCTTGAACTTCCGACGCGATTCTCCAAAGACGTTTTTCGAGCTGCGCTACCCGGCTGGGCTGGCGGTCGATGACCTCGTCGGACCCTGACACGGCGAGAAAACATAGTGACGGAGTGTCGGCGAGCGCGGCCACGATGCAGCGAACGTTCTGAGTGCCGCCCAAGTGGTTAAGAGCGTCGAGTGGCAGCGACAGGGCGTAACCCCCCATGCTGCCGCGATGCTCAGTTAGTTGTTCGTACAGGGTTCGCTGGTCTGGGGAGCGCAGCAGGTGTCGCCCGATGAGGTGGTGGGGCACGACCCCCAGAACGGACCTGGCGTTATTGCTCACCGTCGTGATCACGCCGTGATCGTCGGTGAGGCCAACGGCCTTGGTGAGCGGCGTGTAACCCAGATAGCGAACGAGGGGACTGTCGAGGGCGTCGGGACGTCCGCAGACTTCGGCCAGCGCAAACTGACGTTTTCCGAATCCGATGGCGCTCACCCAGAGAGAGATCGTGAGATCCGAAGTCGTCGCCGTGCTTCGCAGATGACGGTGCGTTCGGAAGTAGTCGATCTTTCCCTCCGCCAGAGCCCTGAGAGCGGCGCGCGAGCGGTCTCGATCGCGTGGCTCGTAGAGGTCGTAGATCGGGTGGTGCAGCACCTCGTCTTGAGCCATCTTGACTTGATCAAGAAAAGCACTCGTGCAGTACGTGACCGTGAAGTCGTGGAGGTCGACGATTACGAGGGGAAGTTCGAGGTTCTGCACCACGTTCCACAGATCCTGGTCCGTCACCGCGAGATCAGCCTTCACTGCGCCCCCGAGTTACTCGATGTCTTTCACTGGCATCGTACGTCACCGCGACGCCAGTGAAGCGACCTTCTCGGTAGCGCGTGAATGGCGCCGAGGGTGAACTACGCCACGTCGCGCAGGCGCTCGGACTCTCGGCGCTGCAGCGTGGTAATCGCGCGACGTCGCATTCGACGTCGGTCGTAGCGCTCACTTCTGGCGATGGAGTAGAGGGAAATAGCCAATGCCAAGAGGGAGAGCAGGGTAAGCGCGAGGCCGAGGGCGTACGTCGCGGCCATATTGATGCACTGGGTATTAACTCCCGAGCCCGTGATGGGGCTCACCGTCCCGGCGCAGACCGCGGCCACCGAGTGAACCCTGGTAAGGAGCCATACGCCGACTCCGAGTGTTGCCAAACTCATGACAACGGAGACTCTGCGCATTAACAACAAACCTACAACGGGGGGTTCGCAAAACCGTGGCAATCGACGCGAAGATTCACGGAGATGCGCGTGTCGGTTTGCGCGCTCTACGAGACGTCGACGACGTCAACCGTCGTCAACGCGATGATCGTCGTTAGACCGAAGTCGTCTCCGGTAGTGACCTGATGTCGCTCGACTGAAACGAGAGTCGACTGGCGGGGGAGGGACGCGAGATGAAGTATCCCTGAGCGAGGTCGCAACCGAGATCTCCAATGAGGTCGAGTGTCTCGACGTCCTCGATACCTTCGGCAACGACGCGAAGTCCCATCTCGTGGCCGAGATTGATCGTGGCGCGTACCAGTTCCATCTCTCGTCCATTTCCTTCGGCGTTCAACGCGGTGATGAAGGTGCGGTCGAGCTTCAGCTCACCGACCGCCAGACTTGAGAGGTAGGCGAGCGACGTGAAGCCAGCTCCAAAGTCGTCAATGGAGACCACGATGCCGAGGTCGCGCAACTCTAAGATGACGGCCTGCGAGCGCAGGAAGTCGGTGATGATCGTCGTCTCGGTGATCTCAATGACCACGGCCTCGCCCGGCAGCTGGTGTCGTTCGAGGAGGGTCCTCACCAGTCCCAGGAACTCGGGTTCTAAGAGATCGCCCGTGGCAACGTTGACCGACACAGCCAGTTCTCGGCCCGACGAACGCCACTCGGCGCACTGCGCGAGCGCCTCGTTTAAGACCCACGTGGTCAGCGGCCACATCAGCCCGGCCTCTTCCGCTAAGGGAATGAACTTCATCGGAGGCACGAGACCCAACTTGGGGTGGGGCCAGCGCACCAGCGCCTCCACGGCCAAGATCTGACCGGTCTTGAGGTCCAGCTGAGGTTGGTAGTGAAGGACGAACTGGCCGTCCTTGACGGCCGTGCGAAGTTCGTCCAACAGGTTCGGCTGGTCCTCGCCGCCGTCGATCTCCTGGTCGTAAAAGACGTACGGAGCGTTGCCGAGCTTCGCTCGGTACATCGCCACGTCGGCGCACCACATCAAGGCAGACCCGTCCATGGCATTGGCCGGGACGAGAGCGATTCCGATGCTCGCGCCCACGGTCGCCTTGATCTTGTTGAGCATGAAGGGCTCGTTGATCTCGGCGATGATGCGCTGGGCGACTTCGACAGCGTCGCCAGCGTCAGCGTCCATCAAAACAACCGCCAGTTCGTCCCCGCCCAGTCGAACCACTGACCCTGATGAACCGACGGCCTTCACGAGACGCGGTCCTAACTGTCGCAGGAGCTCGTCACCGGCGGGATGTCCGAAGGAGTCGTTGATCTCCTTGAAGTGGTTGAGGTCAACGAAGAGAAAGGCCATCTCACGAGGGGCCGCGTCCTCGGTGGCTTGCTCGTCGAAGAAGAGATCCAATACCTGAGAGAGCTGTCGTCGATTCCCGAGACCGGTCAACTCATCGGTGTGGGCTTGACGGTTTCGCTCCTCGGTCAAGATCCGCAGGGATCGCGCCGAGATCGCCAGGCGAACGCCCACCGTGAGCAGGGTAGCGACGGCCAGCCACAGCGCCACGCTGCTGATGTGGCGAATGGTGCCGTAGACGAGGATGAAGAGGCCGCCGAAGGCCGCGATGCCCGGGAAAGTGAAACTCGACACCTTTTGGGGCCGCAGAGGATCGGTGTGCCGAGCCGGTACCCACACTGAGAGCGACATCAAGAAGATGGCGGTGGGCCAGGCGACTTGGTTGAAGTCGGTGCCAAAGCGTGTGGTGAGTCCGGCAGAGGAGCCGACCAAGTTAAACGTGTCGCCGATGACGATGACGGCGAGCCCCGCCGCTAAGAGATACCACTGCGCCGACCCACGACCCGACAGCAGAACGGTTCCGCCGATGGCGAGCAGCAGCAGCATGAGGTCACCCACCGGGTACGCCAAGTTGACCGCCGTGGCGAGCGAGGACCCTCCCGTCAGGTGGTGAATGCTGTGGAAGGCGAATGCCGAACAGAGAGCGGCGCCGCCCAATCCCGCGACCACGCCATCTAGCCAGTTGGGCCGGGCCAGACGACCTAGCCCGCGCTGCAGCAACAGGACGGTGGCGACATAGGCAAGCGGATAGAACATGAGGTAGAGGACGTCGGCTCCGGAGGGGTTCGGCGGGGTCTTTCCGCCCAGCGACTCCCAGGACAGCACGAAGTCGCCCAAGGTCCAACAGAGCAGAGCGAGCCCCATAACCAAAGGCACCGCGCGCCCCGGGCCACGTCGACGACCTCTGTACAGACACATGATGGTGACGACTAATTCAAAGCAGGTGAGAAGCCAACCGTCCAGCCAGAGCCACTGCTGGTTGGGACTTCGCACGATCAACGAGATCATGTACGCGACCAGGAGTAGCCCTAGGAGGGCGTAGGTGACGACGACCCAACGCGTATTGGCGCGCGCGGCGTTGTCGCTGTCGCTGCGGGCTACTGGGATGTCCGAGGATCCAATGAGATCTTGATCCTCCGGGGTTTCAATGACTGACGCCGCAATCTCAAATCGGAGTCGCCCGCCCCGGCGTCGGTCTTCGCTTATGGACATTGTTCAACCGTCCGATCCCCACCGCCGCTGGCCAGACACACATTTCCCGACATATCATCTAGTCTTTCGAGCCAACATCAATACTTGGTCTACGAAATGCCAATACCGACGCATTTTACGTTGGGTACTGCGAAAAACGGGGTATTTGCAGGGCTATATGTGCCGGGTGCCGCACAGTAACTGTTGTAGAAAGGCCACTCAACACCGAAATTACTTAGCTCGCAGCTCAGGTCGGGGACCAGCGCTGTGAGAGTATTCGCCATTGAACCAGTGAAGGGCTAGACGTGGCGTTCTGTACGAACTGCGGCACTCAGTTACAAGATGATCAGCGTTTTTGCACGGTCTGCGGTTCGCCCACTTCGCGAGTGACGGCTATGCCACGCCTCGCGGCCGAAGAGATTGTCACCGAGGCTCGTGTCTTGATGGGCCTGTCGATGGATCCACCGCGGCAGTCGCGCTGGACCGTCTTGTTGAGGGGCCTCCTGACGATTCCATTGTTCTTCGTGGCGGCCTTTGTCGGCGTGGCCGCGGGCTTCATGTCGTTGGTGGCCTGGTTCGTCGCGCTCTTCACTGGACGGGTCCCCGACAGCATTCAGGAGTTCCTCGTCGGAGCGCTGCGGCTCTACGCGAACCTCCTCGCGTACGCCTACTTTCTGACCCCCCGTTGGCCCGGCCTTGCGTTCTCGCCCAAGCCCGCCCATCAAGTCACTCTTGAGGTTGACCACGTGAAGCTTCGGCGGGCGGCGGTGTTTTTTCGCATCATTTTGGGATACCCGGCCAATCTGGTGAACGGACTTCTCTTCCTGGGCGCCGCACCCTTTCTCGCCGTGATGTGGCTGTGGGGAGTGCTCGCGGGGCGAGAACCTCGCGCGCTGCATCAGGCACTGGCGCTCGTTCTGCGCTACCAGATTCGCTTCGAGGCCTACGGTACCCTCGTCACGCCCACCCAGCCTTTTCGGGGACTCTTCGGCGACGGAATCTCGACGAGCTCGACAGGCTCTGTGGCTACGACTGAGCCTGCCGTCCCTACAGCGTCGATTGCCTCGACCACGTCGCTCGCGGCCGACGCACTCGTCGCGCCCAGCGACACTGGCGGGCCCTCGTCGCTGCCCACTCGCTGGATGGTTTCCAAGGTGGCGCGGTCCGTGGTCGTGATCATTCTGATCGTAGGGGTGCCCGTGTATGTCGGAGTGGCTTTCGCGGAGCGACCGCTCATTACGAAGGTCCAGGACGTAATTGCACGCACCCTCGTCGCCTCGTCCTATACGACGACCAACAACGCCATGGTCAACTTTGAAAACTCCGTCGGCCGTTGTTCCACGTCGGCGTACGTGGGGTGCGCGGCCCGGGCCGCGACGACGGCCAGCGAGAAGCTAACGCCGGCCTCGACCACCCTGGCGGACACGGCGATCTTCCCTCAAGACGCGCGCCGACGAGCCAACCTCCTCTTAGATGATCTCGATGAGTTAGAGAACGAGGTCAGCGCGGTGCAGTTCTCCGATTCAGTGACAACCTCCATGAATGTGGTGAAGGATCAAGTTCCGCCAACGTTTGCCCGCTTCCAGAGTGACTACCAGAAGCTCAAGAAGGTACTGGGCGGCTGATTCGCGCGGGGAGATTCTCGGAGGCGAATGGGCGCGGGGCGAAGAGGATCGTGCTGAGGCAGGATGGACACATGACGCGTGAGAGGGTTCGATCGGAGGTGCGAGAGGCGAGTGCGTTCGTTGGGCGCTCGCGCCGCGGTGGGGTGCGTTGGATGGTGGGGCTCTGTCTTGTCGCCGTGGGCGCCGCGTGGGTGGGGATGGGAGCAGCCAGCGGTGCCGGCTCGGGATCCTCGTGGACGGTGTATCACGGCGACCCCGAGGGTGGGGGCTACACGACGGCCCTGACATCGGTCACGACCGCTCGACGAGCGTGGACCTCGCCGTCACTGGTTGGTCAGCTCTACGGGGAACCGCTGGTCTTCTCCAATCTCGTCTTCGTGGCAACGGAAGAGAATCTCGTCTACGCGCTCTCTGCCACCAGTGGAAAGATCGTGTGGGCTCGGCACCTCGCCCCCGCGGTTCCTTCGTCCGACTTGCCGTGCACTGACATATCGCCGACCGAGGGCATCACGGGAACACCGGTCATCGACCCGTCACGAAACGAGATTTTCGTGGTGGCCGATGAACTCGACCACGGCACGGCGCAGCACTGGCTGGTCGGACTGAGTACGACGAACGGGGCGATCGAGCTGCGAGAACGCGCTGACCCCCCGGGCTCGTACCCGCTCGCCTTGCTGCAGCGATCGGGATTGAACCTCGATGCGGGCCGCGTGATCTTCGCCATGGGTGGCAACTACGGCGACTGTTCGACCTACCGCGGGCGAGTGGGCTCGGTCGCGGAGACGGGTTCGCCGGCGAGGTTCTTCACCGTCGACAGTCGTTCGGGCGACTCCCAGGGGGCGATCTGGATGGGCGGCGCGGCGCCCGCGGTAGACAGCCTCGGCGATATCTGGGTCGGCGTGGGTAACGGCTCGGTGCACTCGAGTGATCAGCCCTATGACGATAGCGACTCCGCGCTGCAGCTCACCCCCGCGCTTCGACTGCGGCAGTTCTTCGCACCGAGTTCCTGGGCCTCGGACAACGCGTCGGATCTTGACGTGTCGACGGTGCCGACTCTTCTTGCCGATGGACAGGTGGTCTTGGCCGGCAAGTCCCCCAACGTGTACTTGCTGGACGGTTCGCACTTAGGAGGCATCGGTCATCCCGAGGCGACTCTCACGGGAACGTGTAGCAACGACATCGACGGAGGAGCGGCGGTCGTCAACAACATCGTCTACCTACCGTGTCTCAATGGACCGGTGGCCGTTCAAGTCTCGAGCTCCCCGCCCGGTCTTCGCGTGTTGTGGCGCGCCAGTGTCGGAGGGGGGCCTCCGATCGTCGCCGCCGGACTGGTCTGGACGGAGGGACAGAACGGAGTCCTCTACGGACTCAGCCCCGCGACCGGCGCCGTTCGTCAACAGGCCTCGGTCGGCACTCCCGCCAACCACTTTCCGACCCCCAGCGTCGGTGACTCGCTGCTACTCGCCACCTCCGCCAACCAAGTCGTGGCGTTTCGTGGCAGCGCCGGCTAGAGAGCTCGAGGGATCGATTGGGCGAAGGCGAAGCGGTCATCGGGGTCGTACTTCTCCTTGACGGTCATCAGTCGTTTCAGGTTTGAGCCGTAATACGCGTTCTTCCACCCGACCAGGGACGGGTCAATGTAGTTCTGATACGCACCCGTGGCGGGGTTGAAGACGTCGGCCCCCAGCCAGGTGAGCCAGCGCGCTCCGGCCTCGATCTCCGACGGGGCGCTGTAGGTCGACCACGAGTAGGTCGCTTGAATACAGGCCAGCTTGTCGCGATGCACGAACGCGGTGTCGGCGGGGGCGACCCGGTTGATGGCGCCGCCGTAGGAGTCGAAGGCGAGGCCGCCGCCCAGGGTCGGCGCCTCAGAGCTAAGTCGTTCGACCGCGCCGACCATGGACGTTATCTCTGAAGGAGTCATGGGACCGTCGACGTAACTGGACTTCGCCGAGTAGGCCGTTCGACTGAGTGAGCCGTGCGGACTTTCCGGGGCCACGTGACAGGCGGCGATGGTCAGCCCGGAGCACCCCGCTTCTATCTCCATCGCTCTGAGGTAAGCGCTCGATCCGTTGAAGGTGTAGGTCGGCTCGGTAGCAATGGCGAGGCGAAGTGGCGACATGACGCTGGCCAGTTCCGCGGGCGACCCGCAGTAGACGCCGGCCACCTGCGCTAGGTAACCGTACGTACCTTGAGAGAGCAGTTGACAGTTCGACCACAACTCGTCCGGGGCCTCGGCCACCCACCCCTGCCAAGCGTGCAACATCGTCGCGGCGACGTCCCAGGGATACTGCAACGTGAAGAGGGTGACTTCCGGCATCGGGTGAAGCTCAAACTCGAAGGAGGTCACGACGCCATAGTTGCCGCCGCCCCCGCCCTGGTAGGCCCACAGCAGATCGGCGTGACGGGCGCGATCGGCGGTGACCACTTGAGCGTCCGCGGTGACGAGAGTGACCGAGCGAATACTGTCGCACGTCATTCCGTAACGCCGGGCAAAGACGCCGATACCACCGCCGAGCGCCAACCCGGCGATGCCAACCGTGGGACACGAACCCCCGGGCAACAGCCGATCGTGACTACCAATGGTGTTGTACACGTCGATGAGTTGCGCGCCGGATCCCACCCGAGCGATGTTGGTCCTCGTGTTCACGGCGATCGAGGCGAGACGACTGACGTCGATGACGAGACCGCTCGAGTTCGAGTAGCCCGCGTAGCTGTGGCCGCCCGATCGAGCGGCGAAGGGGACGTCGTGATCCGTGGCGAAGGCCACGCAGCGCGCCACGTCGTCGGGGTTCGCGCAGTACGCGATGGCTCTCGGGTGGAGGTCGACGAACTTGGAGTTGTAGAGAAGTCGGTCGACCCCGTAGGACGGGTTCGATGGCTGGATGAGAGTTCCGCGCAGCGATGACGCCAGTCGCGACCAGTCGGTGGCCGACGCGGGGGTGACGGGCGTGGTGGTGGTTGACGTGGTCGACGTGGTCGATGTCACGGTGGCCTGGTTGCCACAATCATCAAGCACCAGGGAGGTCGCGAGTGCCCCGGTGGCCAGCGAGCCCAGTTGGACGCCCCGACGAAGGAACTCGCGACGGGGGAGGGGAGATCTATCGCTCACGCGCCGACGTTATAGGGGTGACCAATCGCGCACCGGTATCGAATAAATCTTGTTTAAGAATCGCTTAGTGTGACGACCCCCCGAGGCGCGGCCAACGTATCGTTCACGGGCGTGGCGAGGTTGGGCCGGATCGGTGATCCTCCACTCACCACGAAACATGAGAGCTACTTCCGGTAGCGTCACGCGCAGACGCGTGCGCCGACCGGAGCCGATACGTAGAAATGGACGAAGGTTGACGACGGCACCAGGTTCGCGGAAGGGCACCGTGAGGGCCCTCACCTCGTTGGCCATCTTCCTCGGGTCGTGCCTCACCGTCGTCGCTCTGCCGTCGATCAGCGCCGCCGCCCGCGCTCCGTCCTATTTCTATCTCGACCTGGGAGGTTCCGCGTCGGTCGGCTATCAGCCGACGCCCGCCAATCCTCGGGGCGCACCGACGTCGCACGGGTACGCCAACGACGTCGTCGCGTACGAAGCGGCGCGGGGCGTCGACCTGCACCTTCGAGAGTTGGGCTGCCCCGGCGAGACGACAACCACCATGTTGCACGGGGGCGGGACCTGTTACGGCCCCGGCGACTCACAGCTCAAAGAGGCCATGAGTTTCTTGTTCGCTCACTACAACGAAGCGGGCCTCGTCACCCTCGACGTGGGGTTCAACAACGTTCGCTCGTGTCTGGCGAATCAAGTCGTCGACGAGGACTGCGTTCAGTCCCAACTCGCGGAGATCCAACTCGAGTTGCCGACCATCGTGAGCGATCTACAAGGTGCGGCCGGTCCCGGGGTTTCGTTTGTCGGGCTTGATCACTACGACCCCTATCTGGCCTACGAGATCTCCGGAGGGACGAGCGCGACGTTCGCCTCGGAGACGATCGACGTGGTCGATCGCCTCAACGCCGTCCTTGACGAGGTTTACGCCAGCGCCGGCGTTGCCGTCGCTCAGGTGGATACCGCGTTCCAGGGGCAGAACCTCTCGAGTGCCCGGCTTCAAGGGGTGGGCGACGTCCCCGACAACGTGTGGAACGCGTGCGAGTTGACCTGGATGTGCCAGCCCGCCCCCTACGGTCCTAATTTTCATCCCAACGACACCGGCTACGCCATCATCGCTTCGGCCATCGAGAACGCTCTTCGTCCGCCCTGGTAAGACGGGTTGATCAGGACTAATTCAAACCGTGACAGGATTCTCGCCCCGGGCCTTGCGGAATGACGACTAACTTGATAAGAATTGTCATCAATTGAGGTTCTCCAGCGGAGCGAGACGTAATGGCGGAAACGAAGACGGAGTCGAACGTCGAGGCGATCAAGCGCGCCAGCGACTACCTGCGAGGCGACCTGGCCCGCGAACTCACCCTCGACACGCCGAACGTGACGGCGGAAAGCGAGCAGCTTCTTAAGTTTCACGGAATTTACTCACAAGACAATCGCGACGTCCGTCGTCAACGGGCGCAGGCCGGCGAAGTGCTCGACTACATCTTCATGACGCGTGTCGTCATCCCGGGCGGGCGACTCTCGACGGATCAGTGGCTCGCGCTCGATGACATCGCGACCTCCGTGGCGGACGGGTCGATTCGACTCACGACTCGCCAGGCGGTGCAGTTTCACGGTGTGCTGAAGGGCGATCTGCGCGAACTGGCTCAGTCGCTGGATCGTCAGTTTCTCTCGTCGTTCGGCGCGTGCGGCGACGTGGTGAGAAACGTCGTGACGTGTCCCAACTTGCACCTAGAGAGTGGCCACGGTCACCTCGAGGGCATCGCGCTTCAACTGCGAGAGAGCTTTCGCTCGACGTCCGAAGCCCACTGGGAGATTTTTGTCAACGGGGAGAAGGCCGCTTCACGCGAAGAGATCGAAGAGCGGCCCTTCTACGGCGAGACGTACCTGCCACGGAAGTTCAAGATCGCGGTCTCGCACCCTCACGACAACTGTGTCGATGTCTTCGCCCAAGACGTTGGTCTCATCCCCGGCGATCACCCCCTCGCGGGTGCCGGCTTCACGCTGCTCGTAGGCGGGGGGCTTGGTCGGTCTTACGCGCAGGCCGACACCTTCGCCCGCCTGGCCGAACCGCTCGCGTTCGTCACCAACGACGAAGTGGAGGAGGTCATCGCCGCGGTGATCGCGGCGTATCGTGATCTCGGAGACCGCACCGACCGGAAGCGCGCGCGTATGAAGTACGTCGTGGCGGATCTCGGCCTCGCTGCTTTTCGAACGGAGGTCGAAGGACGACTGGGGCGACAGCTACGCGCTCCCCTGGCGCTTCCCTCCGGTTTCGACGCCGACGACCACCTCGGTTGGCGCCCCCTGGCCGACGGGACGTGGCAACTCGGGATTCGGGTGGGCGCGGGCCGTGTTCGCGACGTCGACGGCGGGGCCTCATTTCGCAGCGCCCTGCGCCACGTTGCTGAGAACTTCTCGGTGACGTTCTTTATTACTCCCCAGCAGGACCTCATCGTGAGTGGGGTGCGCGAGAACGACCGCGAGGCGTTAGAGACAGTGTTGCGCCGGAACCACGTGCGCCTCGAGGGCGAACTCGGCAACGTCGAGCGCCGCGCACTGGCCTGTCCCGCGCTCCCCACGTGCTCGCAGGCCCTCACCGAGTCCGAACGTCGATTGCCCGAGCTCGTCACCGGCCTCGAAGGCGCCTTGGCCGCGCGCCAGATGGCTCGGCGCCCGCTGCAGCTGCGGATGACGGGATGTCCCAACGGTTGCGCCCGGCCCGCGATCGCCGAAATAGGCGTTGTCGGTCGCACAAAGTCGACGTACGACCTCTACCTCGGTGGCGGGACTCGAGGAGATCGCTTGGCCTCGCTCTATCGCGAGAAAGTCTCGCTGGAGGAGATTCCCGACATTCTGGGGCCTCTCTTTGATCGCTGGGGTGCCGAAGCGGATAGCAACGAGTCGTTCGGCGACTTTCTCGCGCGAGTGGGCGTGTCGTGACGGTCTACTTAGTGGGGGCGGGACCAGGTGACGGCGACCTGTTGACGGTCCGCGCCGCGCGCGTGCTCGGGGAGGCCGACGTGGTGGTACGAGACCGTCTGGTAGATGAGTCCGTCATGGAGTACGTCAGCCCGCACGCGCAGGTCATCGACGTCGGTAAAGGTCCGGGCGAGTCCTTTCGCCAGACGTCAATAAATCAGTTACTGATCGATCTCTCGCGGCGACACGAGACGGTGGTTCGCCTAAAAGGTGGCGACCCGTTCGTTTTTGGCCGCGGGGGAGAAGAAGTGATCGCGCTAAGTGAGGCTGGCGTCTCCTGCGTCGTCGTGCCGGGGCTGAGCTCTGCGCTGGCGGGACCACTGGCGGCCGGCATCCCCGTCACCCATCGGGGTGTCTCTCGTGGGGTCACGATCGTCAGTGCCCGCGGAGCGAACGGAGGGTTGACCGACTTTCGCCATCTGGCCCACCGCGAACTGTCGTTGGTCATCTTGATGGGTGTCGAACACCGCGGCGTGATCGCCGATCAACTGCGCGAAGGGGGATTGGCCGACGACACGCCGGTCGCGGTGATTGAGCGGGCCTGGAGCGAACAGCAACGAACCACGCGCGGTACTCTTCGCGCGCTGGCATCCTTTGACGTGCTCCCGCCCGCGGTCATCGTGGTGGGCGGTGTCGCCGCCCTGGACCTTCGTTCGCTGCCGCTCGCTGACGTCGCCCTTCTCTGACATGTTGCCGCTGACCTTTCGCCTCGACGAGAAGGAGATTCTCGTGGTCGGCGCCGGGCACGTGGGGATGAGAAAAGCACGACAGCTTCTCGAGGCCGGCGCCCAGGTCAGCGTGATCGCCGAGGAGATCGTGGCCCCCCTGCCCGAAGGTCTCGCCCGTGTCGAACAACGCCGTTACCGACGAGGTGATTTGCGGGGATACTGGTTGGTGGTGTCGGCCACCGGAGACCCGGTAGCGAACGACGAGATCGTGCGCGAGGCGCACCAAGAACGAGTGTGGCTCAACGTGGTCGACGACCCCGAGCGATGCAGTTTCTACTTCATGGCTCTGCATCGCCAGGGCGACGTCACCGTCGCAGTCACGACCGAGGGCGCGTCACCCGCTCTGGCCCAAGAGATTCGAGACCTCGCGGCCGAGCGACTTCCGACGAACCTCGGTGAGATCGCTGACACACTTCGAGAAGAGCGCCGGCTCGTTCACGAGCGCGGCACCAGTACCGAGAACCACGACTGGTCGGTTCGAATCGCAGAGCTGTTGGGCGCCGAGACGTCCCCGTAACCCTCCTTACGAAGGTCGCAGCGTCTTCAATAGAGGGGTGAAGACGGTCAGTTCATCGAGCAATGCGTTGGCCGACTGGACGAGAACGTCGTTGCCGGGAAAGACGCCGTCCACGACGGGAATCGTTCGTAGGGGAATGGACACGTCGCCACAGAGCGTGACCTTGAGCGCGGCGAGAATGGGCTTGAGAGCTTGGGCGGCTCGAAGACCCATGGACGCGCCGCCGTAACAGACGATGCCGTAGGGCTTGTAGCGCCACTCCCAGTGAAGGTAGTCAATGGCGTTCTTGGTGGCCGCGTTCATGCTGTGGTTGTACTCGGGGATGACGAAGACGAAGGCGTCGCCGCGGGTGATCGTCTCCGACCACCGTCGGGTGTGGTCGTGGGTGTACTCGCGTCGCATGGGATGAACCGGTTCGTCGAACAGCGGCAGGTCGTACTCCACCAAGTCGACGAACTCGACCTCGAACTCTTCGCGAAGACGCGCTATCTCGTAAAACCACGTCGCGATCGCGACGCCCACGCGTCCGGGTCGAGTGGAGCAGACGATGACTTGCAGAACCGGTTTCGACACGAGCGGACTTTCTTGTTGGGGTATTGGGAGTGAGTTGATGTGTTCTTGATAAAGCGACCAGGGAGTAATTTTATTCCGCTTTGAAAGCGTCCTCAACGCGAAGTTCTTGGGTCATGTACATGTTGTACGGGTTTAAAATAAACGGATGACAAAACAGAGCCGTTCAGCACCCGTCATGCAAGCGGTTCTTGAGGCCGTAGCCGATCGCCTGCTCGTCGGCGACGAACTGGCCATTCGTATACCGGAAATATGCGACGCGACGGGCGTCAACTACGGCTCGGTGTACCACCACTTCGGCTCCCGCGAAGGCGTCATCGACGCGGCCTACGACATGATCTTCTCTCAGCTGGTCGAAGAGGATCTCGCGCTCTTTGAAAAGGTGAACGACTCCGTGGAGTCTCTCGAAGAGTACGTCACCGTGATGCAGCCCATCGTGGCGACGTTGTCATCGGGCCCCGCGAGAAAGAAGCGTCGCGCGATGCGCATTCGCATCGTGGCCGCAGCCGCGACGCGACCTCGACTAAAAGAACTGATCGGCGAGACGCAGGCTCGGCTCACCGACGAGCTGCGTCGTCTGACGGAGTTGGCTCAGAAGAGGGAGTGGCTACGCGATGACATCCCCCCGGAGGTCTTCGCCGTGTTCTTTCAAATCCTCGTCTTCGGACGAGCACTCGATGACGTCTCGAGTGATCCCGTAGACGAAGAACTCTGGGAGTCCTCACTCGCCGTTCTCTTCGCTGACTTGCTCAAGCGTTAGTCCCGCCCCCGCGAGGTGTGGTGAACTCTGAGTATGAAGTGGTCACGCGCCCTCGCCGCTCTGGGACTGTTGGCCGCCCTCGGAGTGGCGACGGCTAACGCGACCTGTACCACTCGTACGTTTCCCCAGTCGGTGCCGTGCAACGCATCGGCACTTTCCGCCGCGTACGGGGGGCCGTCGAGCGTTGACCGGGTGGACAGCGTGGACAGTTTCGGCTGCGTCGGTAGCTGGGCCTATCTCTGGGCGACCATCGGCAAGGGAGTGGGCGAGGTCGGCGTCACTGAAGTGCTGCACTACGACGACGTGACTAATCGATGGCGCAACGCGTCACGTCTTCGTTACTGCATGCGCCACCTGCTTCCGGCCTACGTCGAGTACTGGGGCTGCAACTCGAATTAGTGATCGGGCGAGCGCCGCGATACGTCGTGGTAGGCCTCTCTCCGTCTTCGAGGGTGAACGCGTGTCCCCTACGCTCTACTCGTGCGAGCTCGTGGAATAGTGACCCTCGCGCGGGCGTCCGCGCAGGACCTCTTTGACCAAAAGACGGCCTTCGGTCGCCTGGCGCTGGTTCACGTCATCATGATGGCGGGCGACACACTCGTCACCGTGTCTCTCGCTGGCTCCCTGTTCTTTTCCGTCTCGCCGACCGAAGCCAAGGGCAAGGTCCTGTTGTACCTACTTTTGACCATTGCTCCCTTCGCGGTCGTCTCTCCCATCCTCGGACCCCTCATCGACCGATCGGCCAATGGCCGCAGAATCCTGGTCGCGGTGTCGGCCGGCGTTCGTGCCGTCTTGTGCTGGATGATGGCGGAGCACCTGAACTCTCTGTGGCTCTTTCCGCTCGCCTTCCTCCTGCTCATCTCTTCCAAGCTCTACGTGGTCACCCGAGGAGCGTTAGTGCCGGAGATGGCCCGGACCGATCAGTTCCGCGAGCACGGTGAGCGAGTCGACGACGCGGGCTGGCCCAACCCCGACGAGAGCGACGAGAGAGGCTACGCCGGCTTCAACGCGCAACTGACTCTGCTCGGCACAGTGGCCGGGCTGGTGGCGGGATCGGTGGGCGCGGGCATCTTGAAAGGACTCGGTGCTCCGAGCGTTCTCTACGTGGCGGCCTTCGTGTATATCGGCGCGACCGTAGCGAGTGCCCGCCTGCAGAAGCCGGTAAAGATCGTGCGCGATCAGGTAGCCGGTCTCTCGCAGAGCGAACGCGACCGCAACGCCCTCAACCCCATGGGCGACGTCGAAGTGGCCTGGGGTCTCGGCGCCGCCGCTCTCATGCGCTTCTCCGCGGGTTTCACCATCTTTCTGTTGGCCTTTGGACTGAGACGGGAGTCGGCCGGGCTCGGCTGGTACGCCGTCGCCCTGCTCCTCAGCGCGGGTGGGTCGTTGGTGGGTCTCGCCTTCGTCACGCGCGTTCGTAACGTCTTGAAAGAGTCGACACTCTTAACGATCGCTCTTCTTGGCACCGGCGTGGGGGCCGCTCTGGCCTCGCTGCATCCGGTCCTGGTGGTCCAGGTCCTGTTGGCCGGCTGGCTCGGTCTGTGCGGGGCGATCGCGCAGCCCAGTTTCGACGCGATCACCCAGAAGTACGTGGCCCCGGGCGCGCAGGGTCGTACCTTCGCCCGGTTTGCGGTGCGCCAGCAACTGCTCTGGGTGGTGGGTGCCCTCATCCCGGTCGCCATCGCCATGAGTTTCTCCGTGGGCGACCGCTTACTGGCGATCCTCATGATCACGGCGAGCCTGGTCTATCCCATCGGTCGTCGAAGCGCTCATCCGTAAGTTGGCGACTTCTAGAATGAGTTATGGCAACGACTCCCCGCGTTGAACTGCCCTCCAGGAACCTGAGCGAACTGCCCCACGTGGTCGTGGTGGGAGGAGGCTTCGCCGGCGTCTCGGTGGTACGCCGGCTCGCTAATCAGCGCGTTCGCGTCACCCTGATCGATCGCCATAACTTTCACGCCTTCTTGCCCCTGCTCTACCAGGTCGCGACGGCGGGTCTCGAACCGGCCGACGTGGCCTATCCGATCCGCACCATCTTCGGTCACGCCAAGAACGTGCGGGTGCGACACGCCCGCGTGAAGAACGTCGATCGCGAGCGCAACGTCGTGATCTTGGAGAACGGAGCGGAGATCGGCTACGACCACCTGGTCGTAGCGACCGGCGCCATCGCTTCGTTCTTCGACATACCCGGAGCCAAGAACTACGCCATGCCGCTCTACACCTTGGCCAACGCGCGGCGGCTGCGGAATCGACTGCTGCGCGCGCTCGAAGACGCCGACGTCGCGGCCGAGAGCGGACCCGTGTCGCTGAACTTCGTCGTGGTCGGCGGAGGGCCGACCGGTGTGGAGACGGCCGGTGCGCTCTCGGAGCTCATCGAGATTGCGATTCGCCGCGACGGACTACAGCTCGATCCGACGAAAGTCCGTATCCGCCTCGTCGACGTGGCCCCTCGACTGTTGACGACCTTTCCGGAGTCGGCCAGCGTCTACGCCAAAAAGGTGCTCCAGGACAAACGGGTCGACGTGGACCTCGGACGGTCCGTGGTCGAGGTCGAAGAGCGCGCCATTCGCTTCAGCGACGGAGAGCGCCTGGAGGCCGCCGCCGTGATCTGGGCGGCGGGCATCACCGCGGTGGGCACGCTGGCCAACCTGTTAGAAGACACGAGCGGCCCGAGCGGGCGCGCTCTGGTGAACGGTGATCTGCGCACTCTGGGAAGTACCAACGTGTGGTGTGTCGGCGACGCGGCGGCGATACCGGACGAGAAGGCCAGCACGGAGGGAAAGGTTGCTTTCTATCCGCAGCTCGCTCCGGTGGCCATTCAGTCGGGCCGTCACTGCGCGGCGCAGATCCTGCGCGTGGTGAGTGGCGAAACAACTGCACCCTTTCGCTACCACGACAAGGGCATCATGGCGACGATCGGACGGCGCGCGGCCGTCGCCAAACTGCCTCGTCTCGGCGTGATCAAAGGCACCCTCGGTTGGTTCGCCTGGCTCGGACTGCACCTGTGGTACTTAGTCGGATTCCGCAATCGCCTGCGGGTCTTCATCAACTGGATGTGGCGATACTTCGACTGGCCCTCGGGTCCTCGTCTGATCGTGGCCGACGCCGAAACGGCGCCCTGACTACAGCGCCAGTCGCGCCTCCAGGTCGTCGACGAAGGCCGCCAGCTTCTCGGGCAGTCGTTCGTTGAACTGCGCGTAGTGCTCTCGGATGCGAGGGACCTCATGTCGCCACTCATCGTTGTGGACGGTGAGCAGTTCTCTCATGTCCTCGGGCGTCACGCGCAAGCCCTCCACGTTGATCGCGTCGTGGGTGGGCACAAAGCCGATCACCGTCTCCTCGGCCTCACCGCGACCCGCGGTGCGTTCGAAGATCCACTCGAGCACCCGCGAGTTCTCACCGAAGCCGGGCCAGAGCCAGCGGCCGTCGGCGCCCTTGCGAAACCAGTTGACGTAGAAGATCTTGGGTAGCTTCTCCTCGTCGAAGCGCTCCGAGAAGGTCAGCCAGTGGGCGAAGTAGTCAGCCATGTTGTACCCGCAGAAGGGCAGCATGGCGAAGGGGTCACGTCGAAGGTGTCCGACGGCGGCCGTGGCCGCGGCGGTCGTCTCGGAGGCCATGATCGAACCGAGAAACACGCCGTGGTCCCAACCGCGCGACTGAAACACGAGCGGAATGACGCTGGCGCGCCGACCGCCTAAGAGAATGGCGTCAATGGGTACGCCAGCCGGGTCCTGCCACTCGGCCGCGATGGCCGGGTCCTGTTGCGCCGGTGCCGTGAATCGAGAGTTGGGGTGCGCGGCGGGCGTGCCGAGCTCTTTCGACCAGGGCTGTCCCTTCCAGTCGATCAGTCCCTCGGGCGGCTCGCCCATGCCCTCCCACCAGATGTCGCCGTCGGCGGTGAGGGCGGTGTTGGTAAAGATGGAGTTCGCCTGGACGGTGTACATGGCGTTGGGATTGGTCTCCATGTTGGTGCCGGGCGCCACGCCAAAGAATCCGGCCTCGGGGTTGATCGCGTAGAGGCGACCATCGGGTCCGGGCTTCATCCAGCAGATGTCGTCACCCACCGTCTCCACCTTCCAGCCCGGCAAGGTCGGGACCAGCATGGCCAGGTTGGTCTTGCCACAGGCGCTCGGGAACGCCCCCGCGACGTAACGAGACTCGCCGGTGGGACTGGTCAGTTTCAGGACCAACATGTGCTCGGCCAGCCATCCGTCGTCGCGCGCCAGCACCGAGGCGATGCGCAGGGCGAAGCACTTCTTGCCCAGCAGGGCGTTGCCGCCGTATCCCGAACCGTAGGAGATGATCTCGCGCGTCTCGGGGAAGTGCACGATGTACTTGTTCTCGTCGTTACAGGGCCAGGGCACGTCCGTGTCGCCCTGTTCGAGGGGGAGGCCCACCGAGTGCAGGCACGGCACGAACTCGCCGGTCTCGCCCAGCACGTCGAGCGCGCCGGTGCCCATTCGGGTCATGATGCGCATCGAGACCGCGACGTAGGGGGAGTCCGTGATCTCCACGCCGATGTGCGAGATCTTCGAGCCGAGCGGACCCATGGAGAAGGGCACCACGTACATGGTGCGTCCCTTCATCGACCCGCGAAAGAGAGAGTCGAGCGTCTCGCGCATCTCGCCCGGTTCGCGCCAGTTGTTCGTGGGACCCGCGTCGATCTCGTGTTGGGAGCAGATGAAGGTTCGGTCTTCTACTCGCGCGACGTCACCGGGATCTGACGTGGCGTAGTAGCTGTTGGGTCGCTTGGCGTCGGAGAGCTTGGTGAAGGTTCCCTGGTCGATGAGCAACTGACACATCGCGTCGTACTCTTCGGCCGATCCGTCACACCAGTGGATACGATCAGGGGTTGTGAGAAGCGCAACTTCCTCGACCCATTCGATCAGCTTCTTGTTCCTGGTTGGGTACACGACATCCTCATTCAAATTCGTCACGCCGCCTCGTTACGACGCGAAACTTGGACCACTGTCATGAACGCGCGGACTGACCCAACCAGAGAACGAAGCCAGCACGAAGATGACGTATTGGAGCGTATAGCCAAAATAGTGACCCGCGACACCATCCCCGCGGGCGAACGCCATGTCGGTGACGACGCGGCCATCCTGACACCCTTCGTGGGCGAAGCGATTATTAGCACCGACGTATCAGTTTTAGGAGTTCATCTGGAAGAAACACTGTTTCCTCTGGAGGATTTGGGCTACAAAGCGGTCATGGCCGCACTCTCGGATCTCGCGGCCATGGGGGCGCGACCACGCGGACTGGTGGTCGCCGTCACGGCACCTCCGGGCACCGATCTTGACGCGTTGCACCACGGCGTCGCCGAAGCCGCGCATCTGGCCAGTACCCCCGTGGTGGGTGGGGACCTCTCGCGGGGGCGCGACGTCAGCGTCGCGGTGACGGTCTTTGGCGAGTGTCCCGGGCGCGGGGCCGTGCTGCGCAGCGGGGCCAGGGCCGGCGATGAACTCCTGGTGACCGGGGCGCTGGGTCGGGCCGCCGCGGGACTGAGGCGGCGTCGCGAGGGCGCGGCGCTCAGCGACGAACTCGTAGAAGCTCACCGTCGACCGTGGCCGCGAATCCGTGAGGGGATGGCCGCGCGGGGATCGCACGTGCACGCCATGATCGATCTCAGTGACGGGATTGGCCTCGACCTTCATCGACTGGCCGACGCGTCGGGCGTGGGCTTTGCGCTGAGCGATGTGCCGGTCGCCGAAGGAGCGACCGAGGATGAGGCGATCAGCGGAGGCGAAGACTACGAGTTGTTGATCGCCACCAACGACCCGGGGCGACTCAAGATGGTCTTCTACGACCGTGGGCTCAGAGCGCCTCTCACCATTGGCGTGGTGACGGACGACCCCTTGGTGAGAACGTTACGCGGCGACGTGTTCGAGCGCCGTGGCTTCGAACACGAACTCTAGAGATCTAGGCGGGCAGGTTCGAGCGGCTGGGCTTGGTGATCTTGCCCGATCGCAAGCATCCGGTGCAGACGTTGACGCGCTTGGGCGTGCCGTTCACCAAGGCGCGAACGCGCTGAATGTTGGGATTCCAACGACGCTTCGTGCGCCGGTGCGAGTGGGAGACGTTCATACCAAAGGACGGCTTCTTGCCGCAGATTTCGCAGACTGATGCCATGATGAACATTCTCCTTACGCCGCGACGTGTTTGTCGGGCTGGTTAAACCGAAGGTCCATTGTAGCATCGCTAGCGATGACCACTCCCTCGACGCTGTCGGCTGACGACCTGCGCGCGACAATTATCACCTACGGAGAGCTTCTTCGCTCCCATAAAGAGGTCATCAACCGACTGAACGTCTATCCCGTTCCCGACGGGGACACCGGGACCAACATGGCCCTCACCGTAGAGTCGGTCACGACCGCGCTGGCCGCCCTCGACCCGCACGCCCCCCTGGGCGAGGTCGCCAAAGCCATCGCCCACGGCTCTCTAATGGGAGCGCGAGGTAACTCGGGCGTCATCCTCTCCCAGTTGCTTCGCGGACTGGTGAGTGACTTTCCCGCCGACGGGGAGGTAGGTCCGAGGGCCCTCGCCGAGGGGTTCGACACGGCCGATGTTCTAGCCCGCCAAGCCGTGCTCCGTCCCGTCGAGGGGACCATTCTCTCGGTCGCTCGCGCCGGAGCGCAAGGGGCCGCGTCGCACCTCGGGACCCTGGCGGACGTGGTGCGCGGGGCTCGGGACGCCGCAAGGTTCGCGTTGGAGAAGACTCCGGAGCAACTCGAGGTGCTGAAGCAGGCGGGAGTCGTCGACTCCGGTGGTGCCGGGCTGGTCCTCTTCTTCGACGCGCTCTGTCACGTGATCGGGAACGACGAACTGCCCGTGGCACCGAGCGCCGACTCGATCCACGTCCACGTGCACGAGGAGGTGCGCCGCGACCCCGCGCTCAGCGATCTGCGCTACGAGGTGATGTACCTGCTCGAGGCCGACGACTCCAAGATGCACGCCTTTCGTGAAGTGTGGGCCGGTCTCGGGGACTCCATCGCCATCGTCGGTGGTGACGGGCTCTACAACTGTCATATTCACACCGACGACGTCGGCGCGGCGATTGAGGCCTCGTTCGACGCCGGTCGACCGCGCGACATTCGCGTGACCGACCTGAGCGAGCAGATCATTGAAGAGAGGTGGGTTCGCGAAGCCACGTTGGAGGAGAGTGACGACTTTCTGGACCCCGCCCCCACTACTGCGGTGGTGGCCGTGGTGGTGGGCGAGGGAATCGGGCGCATCTTTCACTCCCTCGGCGTACGTCAACTGGTCCTCGGCGGTCAGTCCATGAACCCCTCGACGTCAGAACTGGTGGAGGCGGTGCGGGCCAGCGAATCGAGCCAGGTCGTTATCTTGCCCAACAACAAAAACGTTCGACCCGTAGCCGAGCAGGTCGCGGACCTTGTCGAGCAGCGAGTGGGCGTGGTCCCCACCAACTCCATCGTGGAAGGATTCGCCGCCCTTCTCGCCTACGACCCGGACGCCTCCCTCGAGCAGAACCTCACGGCCATGACCGCGTCGGCCTGCAACGTCGTCGCCGGCGAAGTCACCCAGGCCGTGCGCGATACGACGACCGACGCGGGTGAGGTGCACGTCGGTGACTGGATCGGACTGGGGCCGTCGGGCGTGATGTCGATCGCCGACTCCATTGCCGCGGCGAGTAACCAGCTGCTGGCCCAACTGGTGCGGCCCGAACACGAACTACTGACGATCATTGAAGGCGACGGATCCTCGCCGGCGAACACGAGGCGAATGACGGAGTTTCTGGCCGAGGCCTTCCCCCAGATCAGCGTGGAGGTTCATCACGGGGGCCAGCCGCTCTACCCGTACTACTTCGGCCTCGAGTGACTGATCAGCCCCGGAGCCTCTCGTACTTAAGCGGCGTCCCCGTCAGCCGCATCCGCAACATCGGTGAAAAGCGCACGGCGGCTTTGGCGTCTCTCGGCATCGACAACGTCTTCGATCTTCTCACCCTCTACCCACGGCGCTACATCAATCGAACCCGGCGGGTAGATCTCTCGGATCTGCGGGTGGGCGATGAGGCCGCGGTCTTCGCGGAGGTGGAAAAGGTGACGAGTCGACGCTCGAGGCAAGGCAAGGTGATCGTCGAAGTCACCGTGAGCGACGACGGGGGATCGTTTCGGGTGGTCTTCTTCAATCAGGGCTGGCGCGAACGTCAGCTCTCCGTCGGCGTACAGGCTCTCTTCTTTGGCAAGGTCACCGACTATCAAGGCCGCCGACAGATGACCAACCCCGTCGTGGACGTCATCGTCGGTGCCTCCGGAGAGGAACGCGATCCTTCCAAGGTCGGTCGGATCGTGCCCATCTACCCGGCCACCGGAAAGGCCGGTCTCACCAGTTGGGAGATGGGCGGCTTCATTGACGAGTCACTGCGCCGCTCGGGGCTGATACTCGATCCCTTGACACCGGAGGAACGAACCAGACTCGAACTCGTCGAGCGAAGCGAGGCCTTTCGCCAGATCCACCTACCGAACGATGAGGCGGAGGAAGTGAGTGGGCGAAAACGACTGGTGTTCGACGAGTTTTTGCGACTTCAACTCATCTTGGCCCTGCGTCGGCGTCGCCTCGAGTCGTCCTCGGCGGGGATTCGTCACGACTTTGACGTGGCGGCCCTCGACGCCGCGCCCGGTGACGTTCTTGTTGAGAACAGTTCGCTCGTTCGGCGATTTCTCACGTCGCATCGATACGCCCTGACCGCGGCGCAGCGTCGAGTACTGGAGGAGATCGCCCTGGACATGTCGTCGGCGATACCCATGCACCGACTCCTTCAAGGCGACGTGGGTTCGGGCAAGACCCTCGTCGCCTTGACCGCCATGTTGGCCGCCCGAGACGGGGTCCATCAGAGCGTTCTCATGGCGCCGACCGAGGTCTTGGCCGAGCAACACTTGGCGTCGCTCCGTCGTGACGTTACCGGACTGAGCGTGAAAGACGACACGGTCTTGGGCGGAGAACGCCCCGTGTCCGTGCAGATCTTGACGGGTCGAGTGAAGGCGAAGGACCGTCAGTCGGTGCTCGACGGACTGTTGACGGGGAGTGTCGACATTGTCGTGGGGACGCACGCGCTCTTGAGCGAAGGCGTACGCTTTCGCTCGCTCGGCCTCATCGTCATCGACGAACAACATCGCTTCGGAGTGGAACAGCGCGCGGTTCTTCGCGACGAGGGCCGGGCGCGATCGGTGGCGGCGCGCGACGCGGACCTCTTGGTGATGACCGCCACGCCGATCCCTCGAACGTCGGCCATGGTGCTCTTCGGCGACCTGGACGTGTCGATCATTAACGAAATGCCTCACGGTCGGCTAGCCATTCACACCGAGTGGGCGAGGAGCGACGAGGAGATTGCCGCGTGCTGGCAGCGCGTGCGCGACGAAGTCGCTGCCGGCCGACGGGCCTACGTCATCTGTCCCTTGGTAGAAGGCTCAGAGAAGGTGGAGGCCACCAGCGCGGTAGAAGAGCGCACTCGGCTCGCTCTGCATGAGTTGCGCGGCCTTAGTGTCGGCCTGTTGCACGGTCAGATGAAGAGTCAAGAGAAAGAAGACGTCATGGCGCAGTTTCGCGCCGGTGAACTCGACGTCTTGGTCGCCACGGTCGTCATTGAAGTCGGGGTGGACGTGGCGGAGGCCAGCGTCATCGTGATCGAAGACGCCTGGCGCTTCGGGTTGGCCCAACTTCATCAACTACGCGGTCGGGTGGGCCGCTCTGACGCACAGAGTTACTGCTACCTTCTCGGCTCGCCGCCTAACGAGGACGGCGAAGAGCGACTGCGGGCGCTGGTTGGTACCAACGACGGTTTCCTCCTCGCCGAAGTGGACCTAGAGATGCGTCGTGAGGGCACCTTGCTCGGGGCACGCCAGCAGGGTCGCAGCGATCTAAAACTCGCGTCTCTCAAAAAGGACGAGGCCCTCTTGGTGAGCGCGCGGGCCCTGGCGACCTCGCTCGTCGAGCGTGGCGGGGACGCGCTGGGTGATCTGATCGACGAGTTACGACTGTTCGTGGATGCCGACGAGGCTGCTTACTTGTTCCGCTCCTAGGACGTAAGTTGAAAGGGTGCGAGTAATTGGCGGTGTAGCGCGCGGGCGTCGGCTCAAGGCGAAACTGCCGTCCAGCGTTCGACCGACGACCGACTACGCGCGCGAGGCCATTTTCTCGATGTTGGAGAGTCGCGGGGGACTGCGCGACTTGATCGTTGCCGATCTCTACTGCGGTTCGGGCGCGATGGGCATCGAGGCGCTCTCGCGCGGCGCGGCGAAGGTCTACTTCATTGACAGCGATCCCCAGTGCCTGAACGCGGCCAAGAACAATCTGGAGCCCCTGCAGCTGAGCGGCGACGCGATCTTCGTACGGGCGGCGCTGCCCCTGTGGAGTCCGCCGCGCGACCTCGACCTCGTCTTGGCTGATCCTCCCTACGGGCCGCTCGACTTGGCGAGTGTCTTACACGACGTCCACGCCGAACGCGTGGTGGTGGAGAACGATCGCCACATGGACGCGCCCACGGGCTGGCAAGTGACAAAAACCAAGCGGTACGGCACTACGCTCGTAACGATGTTAGAAGCCAGCCGAGGGGATGTCGGATGACGGTAGGTCTGATTCCGGGCTCCTTTGATCCCTTTCACAACGGGCACCTGGAGGTCGTAGAGCGCGCCGCGCAGATCTTCGACGAGATCGTGGTCGCCGCCATACGCAACCCCCAGAAGTCCGAGGCGCTCTTCGACCTCGACGAGCGTCGCGAGATGATCGCCGAGAGCCTCATCCATCTGGACAACGTGCGAATCGTCTCTATCTCCACGCTCTTGGTGAACGTGGCTCGCGACGTGAACGCCACGGCCATTGTGAAGGGCCTGCGCGCCGTCTCGGACTTTGAGAGCGAGTTACAGATGGCCCAAATGAACCGCTCCCTGTCGGGCGTGGAGACCCTGTTCCTCCCCTCGAGTTCGCATCACTCCTTTATCGCCTCGCGACTCCTGCGCGAAGTGGCTCGTTACGGCGGCGACGTCACGTCCTTCGTGCCCGCGCCGGTGGCCAAGCGCCTGGCCGAGAAGTTTCCCGAGGGTCTGTCGTGACGACGTACGACGGCTACGAGGACGAGGAGTCACACGACGGCGGCGCTCGCCACGTGCGTCGTGACATTGAAGCCGACCTTCGCGATCTGATCGATATCGTGGCCAACGCCAAGCAGATGCCACTGTCGAACTCCTCCTTGGTGTCGCGCGACGAGGTCCTGGGTCTTTTAGAGCAGGCGCTGCACTCGCTGCCGGACGAGATTCGAGAGGCCCGGTGGGCTCTGCGGGACCGAGAAGAGTTAATGGCCGCCGAGGTCCAAAAAGCCCAGCAACTCATGGATCAAGTTCGCGCGGAAGCGGCGCGAATGGTCGACAAGACCGAGATCGTTCGCCAGTCGCGCCTCAAGTCAGAGCAGATTATCGCCGACGCCCACGCCCAAGCGCGCCAGATGATCAACCAGTCCGAGGACTTCATCGACGGCAAGCTGGGCGGCTTCGAGATCGTTCTGGAGCGACTCTTAAAGACGGCCCGCTCCGGACGTGAGCGACTGAACGCGCAGGGGCTTCCCACCTCGATGATCAACGACGAGAGGCCGAGCGATGACTTTTTGGCCGCCGGTTCAGGCGCGACCCCGCGCGAGTACGTCGAGCCGGAGAAGAACGTGAGCTCCTTTTTCGACCAGGACTCCTTCTAAGAACGTGTCCTCGCCGTACCTCGTCCCCGTGGCCCAGATCCTGCGCGACGTACCCTCCTCCTACGAAGTCGACTTCGAGGCGCCCTTTGACGAGCCCCACGAGTTCGCGCCGCGCGGGCCGGTCGAGACCGACGTCTTCCCCGAGGCGATGGTGCACGTGAAGGTGCGCCTCGAGAGCTTCAGCGGGGGACTGCGGGCCAAGGGCCGCGTCGAGGCGCCCTGGCACGGAGTCTGTCGGCGCTGCTCGGCTCCGGTGCTCGGAATGTCGAGCGTCAACGTGAACGAGCGCTTCGTCGACGAGCGCCTGCCCGGTGACGAAGAGACATATTTAATCGAGCACTCCTTCGTCGACCTGGCCCAGATGGCCCACGACGCCATCCTCTTGGACCTGCCTCTCGCTCCGCTCTGTCGAAGTGACTGCCAGGGGCTGTGCCTCTACTGCGGAACGGACCTTAACGACGCGACGTGCGAGTGCCAGGCGCCGATCGATCCGCGGTGGGCTACACTGGACGGACTCCAATTTGCGGACCCCGACCCGGGTTCGAACGAAGCGTGACGGGCCGGCCCGTTTCCACTGAAAGAGAAGATCGATGGCAGTTCCCAAGCGCAAGACCAGCAAAGCCAGGACCCGAAGCCGTCGCGCGGCCAACTGGCGTCTAGGACTCCCCGCGCGAAGCGTCTGCCCCCAGTGCGCGACCTCTAAGTTGCCCCACGTGGTGTGCCCGAACTGCGGTTGGTACAAGAACCGCGTCGCGGTAGAGGTCAACTGAGTTGACGCTGCCCATCGCCTTAGACGCGATGGGTGGTGACTTCGCACCCGGAGAGATCATTGCGGGCGCCCGGCGCGCCGTTGATGAACTGGGACTGAAGGTCATCCTCGTCGGCGTACCCGAGTTGATGGGCGATCCCCAGGGCCTAGAGGTCGTGGCCTGCAGCGAAGTGATCGCCATGGATGACGATCCCGGCGTCAGCGTTCGAAAGAAGAAGGACTCCTCGCTGGTGAGGGCGGCCGAGCTGGTTCGTGACGCCAAGGCCTCCGCCATGGTCTCGGCCGGCAACACGGGCGCCACCATGGCCTCCGCCCTGCTGCGCATGGGTCGACTCCCCGGCGTGCTGCGACCCTGCATTGCGACTCCCATTCCCAATCCCGGGCGTACGCCGATGGTGCTGGTGGACGCCGGCGCCAACGCCGAGTGCTCGCCCGAGATGCTGGTCCAGTTCGCCCAGATGGCCTCCACGTTCGTCGAGGCGCACTTCCACGTGGCCGATCCCACTATTGGCCTGCTCTCCATTGGCGAGGAGTCCTCTAAAGGTACGCCCCTCGTCAAGGAGACCAATCAGTTGCTCGCCGCCATGACGACGCTCAACTTCACCGGCAACGTCGAAGGCCGCGACCTCATTCCTTCACCCGTGGACGTCATCGTGACCGACGGCTTCACCGGCAACGTGGCCCTCAAGACGCTCGAGGGATCCCTCAAGTTCGTCTTCGCCACTTTGCTCGAAGCGATTGGCACGAATGAGGAGACCAAGGCGGCCGGCGAGGTGCTTTTTGAGTATCTTCTGCCGGTGGCGTCGAGGCTTCGCCCCGAGAGCCAAGGGGGAGCGCTGTTGTTGGGGGTCGATGGCATCTGCGTGATCAGCCACGGCTCGTCGAACGCCACGGCGATCATGAACGCGCTGCGCGTCGCCGACGAGATGGAGAGCGACGACGTGGTGGCCAAAGTGAAGGCGACCATCCGACCTGATCACGCGGCCTAACCAGGTACTCGACGACCGCTTCTCAGTAGTCTGGATGATCATGTCAAAGGAGGCGTCATGAGCGCTGACACCGCCGCACCGCTGGATCGAGACGCCATCTTGGTACTCGTACGAGACCAACTCGCCGAGATACTGGAAAAAAGCCCTGACGAGATCAGCGAAGATGTCTCCTTTGAGGAACTGGGCGCCGACTCCTTGGCGCTAATTGAACTCGTCGAAGCGTTAGAGGAGAGCCTCGCCTCCTACGAGGAGGGTTTTCACATCGATGACGAGGATCTAGAGGGTCTGACCTCGGTACGCGACGCCGTGAACTACGTCGCGCTCAAACTCCAGGTTGCCTAACGAGGCGGGTGGGCCTCATGGTCTCCTCTCTCGACTCGGTCGCTGAGCGGGTGGGACTCGACTCGTCGAGTTCGCTCTTGCAAACCGCACTCACCCACTCGAGCTACGCCGCCGAGCACGACGTGGAGTCCAACGAGCGTCTCGAGTTCTTGGGCGACGCGGTGGTGGATCTGGCCGTGGCCGACCTCATCGTCACGCGCTACCCCGACCTCAACGAGGGAACCGGATCATTGGTGCGCAGCCGGGTGGTCAATGAAGCGGCCCTCGCGCGCGCCGCGCGCGCCATTCAGTTGGGGCTGGCCCTTCGCGTCGGGCGCGGGGTCATCAAGGAGAACGGCGCCGAACGGCCCTCGCTCTTGGCGGACGCCTTCGAAGCGGTGGTCGCCGCCATTTACTTAGAGAACGGCTATGACGCGGCGAGGTCGTTCGTTCAGTCGGCGCTCGCCGACGAGGTGGAAGTGGCCTCCGTCGCGCCCGGCGAGGTGGACCCGAAGACCCGGCTTCGCCAGTGGGCTGAGGCCAGCGGCCGGGGAACTCCCAGGTACGACGTGATCTCCGAAGGTCCTTCGCACGACGTCACCTTCGTGGCGACGGTTCTGGTCGGCGGCCAGGTGGCCGCCTCGGGCGAGGGGCGTTCGAAAAAGAGCGCCGAGGCGAACGCCGCGCAGGCGGCTTGGCGGACGCTCGTCGATGCCTGAGCTCGCCGAAGTGGAGACGGTCCGCGTGTCACTGTCGAGGGACCTGATTGGCAAGAAGATCAAAACGGCGTCGGTCACCAACGGTCGGGCCGTTCGACGGCACAAGACGGCCAAGGAGTTTCGCGCGCTCGTCGAAGGGCACTCGATCAAGAGCGTGCAACGACTGGGCAAGAACCTCGTTATCGGCCTCGACAACTCGACGCACCTCGTCATTCATCTCGGCATGAGCGGTCAGCTGCTGCGCGCCAAGGGTCCCAAGGATCCCAAGCCCAAGCACACCCACGTGGTCTTCACCTTTCTTCAAGGCGGCGAGCTGCGCTACGTCGACCCGCGAACCTTCGGCGAGATCTACGTCTCGAAGACGCCGGCCGAGGGCGAGCCCCCCGCCGAGATCTCCAAGTTCGCGCGGCTCTCCATCGGCGGGGACGGCCTGGCGCTGCGCAAGGCCGTGCCGGAGTTGGCCCACCTCGGACTTGATCCCTTCGAAGACCAGATTGGCTGGGACCGATTCGCGGCTATCCTGCGAAGCCGTTCGACGCCCTTAAAAGCGGTCCTCACCGATCAGGACATCATCGCGGGAATCGGCAACATCTACGCCGACGAGATCCTCTTCGCCTCGGGACTGCGCTTCGACCGTCCCGCCGAGTCGCTCTCCACCATCGAGATACGTCGACTGCATCGCGCCATCACCGAAGTCCTCAGCGAAGCGATCAAGCACGGCGGTTCCACCTTGGACGATGAGCAGTTCGTGGACCCGGACGCCAAGCCCGGCAACTACCAGCAGTACCACCAGGTGTACAACCGCGAGGGCGAGGCCTGTTTTCAATGTCGCCAGCCGTTACGGCGCGAGAGCGTGCGCGGTCGCTCCACGTACTACTGCCAGAAGTGCCAGGCCTAGGCAAAGCCGTCCGCTCCAAGGTTGCTAGCGTTCATGCGTGTTTCTTAAGCGATTGACCATGAAGGGCTTCAAGTCCTTCGCCGACACCACCGTTCTGGAGTTCGAACCGGGTGTCACGGCCGTCGTCGGGCCCAACGGGTCAGGCAAGTCCAACGTGGTCGACGCGGTCACCTGGGTGCTCGGCGCCCAGAGCACCCGGGCCCTTCGCAGCGCACGCATGGATGACGTCATCTTCATGGGAACGGCCAACCGCGCCGCGTTGGGAAGAGCCGAAGTGGCCCTGACCCTGGACAACTCTTCGGGTCGTCTGTCCGTGGACGGGGCGGAAGTGACGATCTCGCGCACGCTCTTTCGAAACGGAGACTCGGAGTACGCCATCAACGGCACGACCTGTCGGCTCCTGGACGTGCAGGAACTCTTGGGCGACTCGGGTGTCGGTCGTCAACAGCACATGATCATCGGCCAGGGCCAGCTCGATTCCATTCTGTCGTCCAATCCCGAGAACCGTCGCGCCGTCATTGAAGAGGCGGCCGGAGTCCTGAAGCACCGCCGCCGAAAGGAACGCTCCGAACGGCGACTGGCTCAGACCCAGGAGAACCTCGAACGGCTAGGCGATCTGGTACGCGAAGTGCGCCGACAGATGCGACCGCTGGAGCGTCAAGCCGCCTCGGCTCGCAGTTACGGTGATGTCGAGGCGGAACTGCGCGAGGCCCGACACGCGCTCTTCGCGTCGCGGCTTTTGGCCTTTGACCTGCGTCGGCGCGAACTCGAACAGTCGCTCAACGAGTGCTCGGGCCGCGAGCGCGAACTTCGCCACGAACTCGTGACGCTGGACGCCAAAGCCACCTCCGCCACGGCCGAGATGGCCTCGCGCAAAGAAGAGATGCTGGCCTCGACGCTCGGGACGCTGCAGGGCTTGGCCGAGCGTGCCCGGGGCACACTCTCGGTGATACGTGAGCGCGAGCGCTCCGTACGCCAAGCTCTCATCGCCTCGGCGGACGAGAACGTCATCGCGACCCTGGAAGCAGACGCCGCCCGGCTGGCCAGCGACCTCACGGCCTTGAGCGCGGAGGAGCTTTCGCTGGGCGAACGTCGAGAGGCTCTGGCGGCGTCGCGCCGTGTGTTCGTGGACGCGCAAGCCCGCTTCGACGCCGAGTGGTCGATGTCGTCGGAGAAAAACGACGAGGCGGCGCTCGTGAACGCGCGAGAGCAGATCGCTTTGTTAGAGCGCTCGTTGGCGTCCTTAAGCGAGAGCGAGCGACGCGCTCGTGAACGACTCGCGGCAGCCGAGGAGCGTTCGAGCGAGGTCATTGCGGGTCGTGCTCGTTCCACCCAGGAGTTGGCCGAGTGCGCCGCCCGGCTCGAGGACGCCACGACGAAGTTTTCCGAGGCCGAACAGCAGGCCGAACGCGCTCAGGCGGAACGTCGTCAGGCCGACGCGTCCTTGCGCGACGCGGACGGCCTGGCCTCGCGCACCCACGCCCGGGCCGAGACCCTGGCTCGGGCGTTCGAGGAGCTTTCCGGGGTCGCGGGTCGATCGATCGTGGGCGACCTCGAAGGGGTCTTGGGGTCGTTCCTCGAACTCATTGAAGTGGACGCCGGCGCGGAAGCGGCGGTGGAGTCCGCGGCGGGAGCGTCGGCCAGCGCCCTGGTGGTGGACGGTAAGGGATCGGCGCGAGCCGCGCTGACGGCGCTTCGCCGTGAAGGCGGTGCGGGGCTCATCTTGCCCACCGTAGAGGGTGATATCGAAGCGCCGTCGACCCCCGCTGGAACGACTCCGTTGAGTGATCACGTTCGGGCCCGCCGAGACGCCCCGGCCTACGTCACCAAAGCGCTCCGCGCCCTCTTCTCGAAGGTGTTCGTGGCCAGTGACTGGGAGTGGGGCCTCGAGGTGGCCCTGGCCTACCCCGATCTCACGATCGTGACCTTCGAGGGCGATCGGTTTGCGTCGACTGGCTGGCGCGTGGCGTCGGGTCGCGCCGTGGTGACCAAGGCCAGCGTGGAGGACGCCGCCACCGCCGCCGCGGAAGCGCAGCACGGCATCGCCCCACGTCGACATCGCCTCGACGAGGCGGACGCCGCTCTCGCCGTCTCGCTACAGAATGTCCAGCTGGCCGCCACCGCGCTCGCCGCAGCGCGAAGCGACGACCAGCGCGTCCGGGCCGAGCGGGAACGCTTGGACGCAGAAGGCGACGAGTTGGTCCACGTGATCGATACGCTGAGCCGCGACGTCGCCGATCTCGCGAGCCAGATCTTCATCGTCGACATGGAACTGGTCGCCCAGCGCGAGCAGCTTCCCGGGCTGGAGCTCGCCCTAGTCGACGCGAGCGAGCGCGAGCAGGACCGCTCACGCGCGCGCGAAGATCTCGAGTCTCTACGTCGCGAGGTCGACGGCGAATCGACCGCGTTGTCGCGTCGCGAGGCCGAGTTCGCCGAACGTCGCCGCCTCATCGAGACGCGCCAGCGCGAGATCGAAGGACGGCTCGAGGGACGATCGGGAGAACGTCAAGAAGCTGCGGCCAAGCGTGAGTCGCTGGAGTTCGACGGCGAGGCGTTGCGACGACTGGCCTCACTCGTGGAGCGAGCGTCCGAGGAGATTCGCGTGGCCCAAGAGGCCATGGACTCGAGCTACCGCGAGCAGTTAGAAGCGACGCGCGCCAGCGCGGAGGTCCTCGAAGAGGTGCGGCGCGCGCGCCACGAGGCGGACGCGCGACTCGGCGAACTGAGCGACGTGGTGCGCCGACACGAGATCGAACAAGCCGAGCTCGTGGTCAAGGTGGCCAACGTGCACGAGGTCATTCGCCGCGACCTGGGGCTCGAGCCGCAGGAAATGGGTCCACCGCCCGAGATCGAGTTGTCAGAAGGGGTCACCCTCGAGAACCGGGTTGCTGAGCTGGAGGCACGCATCACGTCGCTCGGGCCGATCAACCCGCTGGCCCTCGAAGAGTTGGCGACGTTAGAGGACCGCTACAAGGAACTCGACGCCCAGGTCAGCGACGTTCGCCACGCGCGCCGTGAGTTGCAGGAGGTACTGCGGGCCCTGGACGAAGAGATTCTCCAAACCTTCACCAGCGCCTTCGCCGACGTCAACGAGCATTTTTCTTCGCTCATCGCGATGCTCTTTCCCGGAGGACAGGGCCGTCTCAACATGAGTGAGCCCGACGATCCTCTCAACACGGGCGTGGATATCGAGGTTCGTCCCATGGGTAGAAACGTGAGGCGAATCTCGCTGCTCAGCGGGGGCGAGCGCTCAATGGCGGCGCTGGCCTTTCTCTTCGCGGTCTTTCGCTCTCGACCGTCGCCGTTCTACTTGATGGACGAGGTGGAGGCGGCGCTCGACGACGTGAACCTTCAGCGGTTCTTGAGTTTGGTCGATGAGTTTCGCCACGAGGCGCAACTCCTCATCGTTACCCACCAGAAGCGCACCATGGAGTCGGCCGACGCGCTCTACGGGGTCACCATGGTGCCGGGAGCCTCGTCCAAAGTTGTCAGCCAGCGCGTGACGCGAGACAAGATGGTGGAGACGGCGTGATCGCCCTTTATATCGTCCTGGCGCTCGTGGTGGTAGGGGCCGTGGTCGTGCTTGTGCGTCGACGACGTCGACGGGTGCCGCGATTCGCGCCGCCGCGCGCGGCGATGCCCGACGTCCTGGTGACGGACGTGTCGGCGATGCCGTCGCTGACGACGGTGAGGCTCGAAGAGCGTCTCGCCACGTCACGAGGTGTCTTCGAGCGCGTGCGCTCGCTGTCGCCCGGCGCGCAGTTGACTGAGGATCAGCTCGCCGTCGTAGAGGAGGTCTTGCTGCGCAGCGACGTGGGACTCACGACCACCAACGCTGTCGTAGAGGAGTTGAGGTCGAAGGGCGCGCCCGACGGGGTGGCCGAGGCCGTGCGGGAGATCTTGTTGTCCTCATTGAGCGGAGATCGCTCGACGTCGCTCGAGGCGGACGAGGGGCGCGTAGCGGTGTGGCTCGTCGTCGGCGTCAACGGGGTGGGCAAGACAACCTCCATCGGCAAGTTGGCCCAGCGACACCACGACGCGGGGCGCAGCGTGCTTCTCGCCGCGGGGGACACCTTCCGCGCGGCCGCCGCCGATCAACTCGAGCAGTGGGCGACGCGCACGGGCTCGGACATCGTGCGCGCCAACGAAGGAGCAGATCCCGGTTCGGTGGTCCACGACGCCATCGGTCGGGCCAGTGCCAAGGGCATTGACATCGTGCTCGCCGACACGGCGGGTCGTCGGGCCAACAGCACCAACCTTCTCGACGAGCTGTCGAAGGTTCGCCGGGTGGCCGATCGCGCGCCGGGACAAGTACTCGAAACGTTGTTGGTGCTGGACGCCACGACGGGTCAGAACGCGCTCACCCAAGCTCGCGAGTTTCTCGCCGCGTCCGGGGTGACGGGCATCGTGCTCACCAAGCTCGACGGCACGGCGCGAGGAGGAATTGTGGTCGCGATTGAGCGAGACCTCGGCGTGCCGGTCAAGTTCGTGGGCGTCGGCGAGGGCGTGAACGACCTCATCGTGTTTGACCCCGAGGAGTTCGTCGACTCGCTTCTTTCGGGCTAACCGCTAGCCTTAAATAACCATGTTTGACGCCCTTAGCGAACGTTTTGAACGCCTGAGCACGTCCCTTCGCTCCCGGGGACGGCTGAGTGACGCCGACCTTGACGAGGCGTTGGCCGATGTTCGCTCGGCGCTCTTAGAGGCCGACGTGGAACTCGGAGTCGTACGAGCCTTCCTCGACGCGGTTCGTGAGCGATTGAGCGGAGAGGCGCTGAGTCAGAGCCTCTCGCCGGGCCAACAAGTCATCAAAGCCGTGCACGAGCAACTCATCGAAGTACTCGGGGGAACGCCCCTGAAGGTGACTTACGCCTCCAAGCCTCCGACGGTGGTGTTGCTCGCCGGTCTTCAGGGCGCCGGAAAGACGACGGCCGCCGCCAAGCTGGCCGCCTGGTTTAAGCAACAAGGTCGTCAGCCGTACTTAGTGGCGGCGGACCTCCAGCGACCCGCCGCGGTTGAGCAGTTGCGCGTCCTCGCCGAGCAGATCGGCGTAGGGGTCTACTCCGACAACTCCAATCCCGTCGAGGTGGCCCGCAAGGGCGTGGCCGAAGCGGCGCGCCTCGGTCGCGACGTGGTCATCGTGGACACGGCCGGACGCCTCAGCATCGACGAAGCCCTGATGGAGGAGGTTCGCGCCATCTCCTCGGTGACCTCACCGCACTACACCTTCCTCGTGATTGACGCCGTCACGGGACAGGACGCGGTACTGACGGCGCGGGCCTTTCACGAGGCACTCGCGCTCTCCGGTCTCATCGTCACCAAACTTGACTACGACGCTCGCGGGGGTGCGGTGCTCTCCGCGCGGGGCGTCGTCGGTCGGCCCGTCGTCTTCGCGTCGACCGGGGAGAAGATCGCCGACTTCGACCTCTTCTATCCCGAGAGAATGGCCTCACGCATCCTCGGCATGGGGGACGTTCTCTCGCTGATCGAGCAGGCCGAGCGCACCATGGACCCGAGCGTGGTTGCCGAGTCCGCCGGACGAATGATGAGCGGGACGTTCACGCTCGACGACTTTCTCGCACAACTCAACCAGGTGCGAAAGATGGGCTCCTTGGGTGGCCTCATGAAGCTGATGCCTGGCGTCTCGAAGGAGATGCGCACGGCCGCCTCCAACGTGGACGAAGGCGAGCTCAACCGAGTGGAGGCGATCGTGCGCTCCATGACGCCCAAGGAGCGGCGAGACCCGAACATTATCGACGGTTCGCGGCGAGCTCGCATCGCCAAAGGATCGGCCACCAGCGTGTCGGCCGTCAATCAGCTGCTCAAGCAGTTCGGCGAGATGAGAAAGATGATGCGTCAGATGGGCAACGGCGGCGCACCGGCCATGCCGGCCGGCATGGGTCGAATGGCGTCACTGGCGGCGAAAGCTCGCGGCGAGTCGTTGCCCGCGGGTTTTGAGGCGCTCGGTGCAGGGATGGCGAGCGCGGCCTCGACGCCGCGTGGGGGCGGAGCGAAAAACAAGAAGAAGAAAGGCGGGAGGGTTACCCCTCCCAAACAACGCTAAACTTTGACGCTCGGGTATATCGCCCCGTTCCACTAGGGAACAGACAGATTCGAAGGGAATTACGTTGTGGCTGTAAAACTACGCTTGGTGCGAATGGGTAAGAAGAAGCAGCCCACCTACCGCGTTGTCGCCGCGGAGAGCCGCCGCGCCCGATCGGGCGCCTTCCTCGAGATCGTCGGCACCTACCAACCTCGCGGCATTTCTACCGCCGAGCCCGACATGGTGCTCAAGATCGACAACGACAAGGTTCTGCACTGGCTGCAGCACGGGGCCCAGCCCACGGAACGGGTAGCCAAACTGTTGAAAGTCAGCGGCGCACTCGAGGCGTTCGAGGCTTCAAAGGCTGCTCAATGAGCGACGTCGAAGACGACTACGTCGCCGGCGACGTCAACAGGATTGACGACGATGACGAGGTTGACTTCGACGACGAGGTCGTCGACGAAGGCAACGAGCGACCAGACAGCCAGGCTCAACGCGCCGCCACCGCCCTCGCGGCGCTGGAGTTCATCGCCAAGTCGCTGGCCGAAGATCCCGCGGCTGTCTCGGTGGAAGTGAACGAGCGCCAAGGCAAGGTCGTGCTCTCGCTCAGCGTGGGGCCCAACGACATGGGACGCATCATCGGGCGACGCGGACGCACCGCGCAAGCGATCCGCGCGCTGGTGGGCGCCGCGGGCTCGCGCGACGGCGTCACCACGTCCGTCGACATCGTCGACTAACCGTGTCCGACGAGCGTGCCACGCTCGAAGTCGGGCGTATCGTCAAAGCGCACGGACTGCGCGGTCAGGTGCAGGTCGACCTGTGGAGCGATCGCGTCGAGCGCCTGGCGGTGGGAGCGACGCTCTTCAGTGAGCGAGGCCCTCTGGTGGTGCTGGCGTCCGCGGCGCATCAGGCGCGATTCATTGTCCAGTTCGATCGCATCGACTCTCGAGACGAGGCCGACCGGTGGCGAGGAACCGTTCTCTCGGCGCCGCGCATCGAGGACGGCAGCGTGATCTGGATCGATCAGCTCTTCGGCGCCGAAGTCGTCGACGCGACGGGCGTGAAGCGGGGCGTGGTCGTGGACGTGGAAGCCAACCCGGCCAGCGACATCATGGTGCTCGACTCCGGCGCTCTGGTGCCGCTCACCTTCGTCACCTCGATCGAGGCGAACCGGCGTGTGGACATCGACGCCCCCGAAGGACTCTTCGAATGACGTTGCGGGTCGACGTGCTGACGCTCTTCCCCGCAGCGATCACCGACTACGCCGCGACGTCGGTGCTGGGTCGAGCGAGTGAGCGCAAGGTGTGGGAACTTCACGTACACGACTTTCGTGACGCCACCCACGACGTGCACCGCAGCGTTGACGACACTCCCTTTGGCGGCGGTGCGGGGATGGTGTTGCGCGCTGAGCCCATCATCGAAACCATCGAGTCGACGCCCGATTTGGCGCGACCGGTGATCGCCCTCACGCCGTCGGGCCGTCTCTTCACCCACGACGTCGCTCGCGAGCTCAGCGAGCTCGCGGGATTCACCCTGCTGTGCGGCCGCTACGAGGGGTTCGATCAGCGCGCGCTCGACCTGGTCGTCGACGAGGAGCTGTCCCTGGGTGACTTCGTGCTGGCCGGAGGCGAGCTGGCGGCGCTCTGTGTGATCGAGTCGGTCGTGCGACTCCTGCCGGGAGCGCTGGGCAACGACGAGTCCAGCGCCGACGAGTCCTTTTCGCACGGCCTGTTGGAGTACCCCCAGTACACCAAGCCCGCCGAGGTTCGGGGACTGCGGGTCCCCGAGATTCTCCTCTCGGGCGACCACGCGAAAATAGAGAGTTGGCGCCGGGCTCAGGCCCTGGAACGAACGATAAAACGACGAAGTGACCTGATGGTACGCCGTGGTGGCTTAAGCGACGACGAACGCGCCCTGCTCCAGAGATTTGAGACGGTGGAGGGTCTCGACGGATCCGGCTAAACTTCTAAAGCCTGTGATCCGAAAGGGACCGCTCTCATGAACCCCACTGACTTAGTCGACCGCGATTCCCTCCGCGATGATATTCCCGCCTTCCGTCCCGGCGACACGGTAAAGGTCCACGTCCGAGTCGTCGAGGGAACCCGTCAGCGCGTTCAGGTCTTTCAGGGCGTCGTCATACGTCGCCAGGGCTCTGGCCTGCAGGAGACCTTCACCGTGAGGAAGATCAGTTTCGGCGTCGGCGTCGAGCGCACCTTTCCCGTGCACACCCCGACGATCGCCAAGATCGAAGTGGAGTCCTACGGCGACGTTCGCCGCGCGAAGCTGTACTACCTGCGTGACCTTCGCGGCAAGGCCGCCAAGATCAAGGAACTGCGCGTCAACGAGCGCGCGTAGTCGCTGGTGGGTGAAGAAGAGCTCGACGACTACGAGTCGACCCTCGAACTCGCGCTAGTCCAGGAGTACAAAGCGGTGGTGGGGATGTTCGACTTCGCCGTGGAAACCGATCGCCGCTTCTACTTGGCCAACGACGTGGCCGTCGAAGTGAAGTCCAACGCCACGCCGACCCTGCTCGAGGTGACGCTGCACGACGCCTGGGTCTGGGACATGTATCGCGCCGCACGTTTCGTGCCCTCGGTGCGAATCCTCACTTTCCGCGACGTCAACATCGAGCGACTGCCCAAAGAAGACCTCCAGCCCTAGGCATGGAGCTCGTCCGACTCGTCTTTCCCCTGGACAAGCGCCTTGGCGCGGCGAGGCTCGCGAAGGAACTTGCGGTACTACTGCACTGCTCGAGCGCCGACACCGTGATGGTCGCGGCCTCCCTGGCCGATGAACTCCCGGTTTGTGGGGTGTGGCTCGACGTGTCGGAGGACTACTCCGCGCAGATCGCGGCGCGCGACGTCAAGACGCTCGCGACACTGGTGGCCCTGCGTCACGTGGTGATCGAATCATCGACGCCGCGCGAACACGCCGACGTGGTGCGCGCCCTTCTCGGCGACGCGCCCGTAAACTTCTCGAACGACGTCGCCACCCTTCGCGGTGCCTACAATCGTCCCGCACCCCGAGCGGCACTTACCGTCTGGAGCTATGACGGGACACTGCGAAGCGACGGCGCCACTCTGCACGCTGCGCGCACCGACCCGACCGACGTCGGAGAACTCACCCTCTTTCGTGGACCAACCAACGCCTAGGGCAGTTGGCGCGAAATGCGATCGGGGTGAATCTTGACCGTGACGCGGATCTCGCCTTCCTTTCGAAAGGGGTAGGAGTCGGCGCCGGTGTACTTATTGGCGAGTCGGTCGATGACTTCGTCAGCGCCGTCGGTGGTGAAGGTGACGACCGTACCGCGCACGGTGATGGTGGCGTAGGGATCGTCGGGGTCCGTCAGCGACACCGCCACGCGGGCGTCGCTGGCCAGGTTGCGCGCCTTGGCCCGACCGAGAGCGGTATTGATGACGATATCGTCGCCGTCGAGCTCCACCCACACCGGGCTGACGTTGGGCGAGCCGTCGGGGTCGAGGCTGGCGACGTGAGCGAGCACCGTCTTGTCGAAGACGGCGCGAGAAGCCGCGGTAAAGGTATCGGGCACGGGACTCCTGTCCTCTGTTCGTAGTGGGGCTACTAGTTTTACTGTAATGAACGTTGGTGCGCACGTACGCGGTGGTGGCAAGCTCATCCCTTCCCTGGAGTACGGAGAGGAGATCGGTGCAACCTCTATCCAGGTCTTTACGCAGAGTCCGCGAATGTGGAAGCCGTCGCAGTACGCGCCGGAGGTCTTAAAGGGGTACCGCGAGGCCGAAGCGCAACATCCCACCATTACGGACACGTTCTGTCACGCCACCTACCTCATCAATCTGGCGACGGGCGAGAGCGACCTCTACGAGAAGTCCGTTGAGTGCTTGACGCACAACCTGTCGGTGGCTCGCGGCATGGGTTCATCGGGGCTCGTTCTGCACGTGGGTTCGCACAGGGGTGCGGGCTTCGACAGCGTCGTTCGTCAGATCGCCGACGCCTTCGAACGTGCGCTCGCCGAGGCTGATCCCGCGCCGGACGGCATTCCCAGTTGCCCCATTCTCATCGAGAACGCGGCAGGCAGCGACGGCCCGGTGGGTCGGACGTTTGAAGAGATCGGCTTTCTCATCGACGCGTGCAACGGCGACGACCGTCTCGGGCTCTGCATCGACACTCAACACTTGTGGGCCAGTGGTTTCGACTACTCGAGCATGGAGGGCACCGAGCGATTGATCAAAGAGGTCGATCGAACCGTGGGCATGCAGCGACTTCGCTGCTTTCACTTCAACGACTCCAAGATCGAACTCGGAGGAAATCGAGATCGGCACGCGAACATTGGCCAAGGCACCATCGGCGAGAAGGGCCTCGCGCCGCTCGTGGGGCACCCAAGTATTCGAGACCTTCCACTTCTGCTGGAGGTGCCCGGCGACGGCGATGGTCCCAGGGCGATTGACGTGGCGATCGGAAAGCGCGTCGTCGAGGCGGGTATCGCCCTGTACAACGGTGACCCCCACTGGGACTCCTTGCTGATCGGGATGGTCGTGACGCCGACGTCGCCGACACTGACGAAGAAGGCGACCAAGAAAGTGGTTTCCGCCAAGAAGACGGTGAAGAAGGTCGCTCCCGCCAAGAAGACGGTGAAGAAGGCTGCTCCCGCCAAGAAGACGGCGGTGAAGAAGGCTGCTCCCGCCAAAAAGACGGTGAAGAAGGTCGCTCCCGCCAAGAAGACGACGGTGAAGAAGGCTGCTCCCGCCAAGAAGACGGTGAAGAAGACTGCTCCGAAGGCGACCAAGAAAACGACGAAGAAGAAGTAGGCGACAACATGACAGACGTTCGCGTTGAGTCAGACTCGATGGGCCCGATTGACGTACCGGGTGATCACTACTGGGGCGCGCAGACCGAACGCAGCCTTCACCATTTCGCCATTGGCCATGAAACAATGCCACCGGCGGTTATTCGCGCCTTCGGCGTCCTCAAGTGCGCCGCCGCGCAAGTCAACCAAGAACTAGGAAAGCTGAGCGCCGACAAAGCGGCCTTGATCGAGCAGGCCGCGGGTGAAGTCGTCGATGGAACCTTGGCCAGCGAGTTCCCCTTGAGGATTTGGCAGACCGGCTCGGGAACCCAGACCAACATGAATGTCAATGAGGTGATCTCGAATCGGGCCATCGAATTGGCGGGCGGGGTGTTGGGCTCAAAGACACCGATTCACCCCAATGACGACGTGAACATGTCGCAGTCGTCGAACGATACCTTCCCGACCGCGATGCACATCGCGGCCGTGACCGAGATCACCGATCGTCTCATACCGGCCGTATCACGCTTGCGGGACGCCCTGAATGAGAAGGCCGTGGCGTTCAAAGACGTCACCAAGATCGGTCGTACTCATCTAATGGACGCCGTGCCGTTGACCCTGGGTCAAGAGTTCTCGGGGTATGTCGCCCAACTCGACGCCGACCTCAAGCGTCTCGACCAATCTCTCGGAGGTCTCTACGAGTTGGCGCTGGGTGGCACCGCGGTCGGCACCGGGCTCAATACGCATCCCGAGTTCGGTGTCCGCGTGGCGGCTGCCATCGCTTCTTTGACGGGTAAGCCATTCGTGACGGCGCCGAACTACTTTGCCGCGCTCGCCGCGCACGACGCTCTGGTGTTCGCTCACGGCGCGATCAAGACGCTGGCCGCGAGCCTGACCAAAATCGCCGACGACATCCGCTGGCTCGGTTCGGGTCCCCGCTCGGGGCTTGGTGAGTTGAAACTCCCCGAGAATGAACCGGGCAGCTCGATCATGCCCGGGAAGGTGAACCCCACTCAGAGCGAAGCCATGATCATGGTGTGCGTCCAGGTCTATGGGAACGACGCCGCGGTTTCCATTGCCGACGCGCGGGGAAACCTCGAATTGAACGTGTGCAAGCCTGTCATGATTTACAACTTTTGCAACTCGGTCGACCTGCTGAGCGACGCGTGTGACCGATTCACGGAGTTCTGCGTGGTGGGACTTCAGCCTAACTATGAGAGAATTCAAGACCATCTCAACAACTCGTTAATGCTTGTCACCGCGCTAAACTCGATCATCGGCTACGACAAAGCGGCCGAGGTTGCGAAGAAGGCTCACAAAGAGGGAATGACCTTACGCGAGTCGGTGCTCGCCCTGGGCTACTTGACCGGTGAAGAGTTCGACGCTGCCGTCGTCCCCGAGGAGATGACTCACCCCTAGTCTGCTTCGCCACGCGAGGGTTCTATGCGAGTTGCAGAAAACCCGACGTCACGCAGAGCCCGAAGGCGCAGATCACCACGAGTCCCACCACGACGGAGACGACGACGACTCGGGTGCCGCGGCCTCGACGCGACGCCATGGGCAGCGGCATGTACCAGTCAGGGAGGGGATTCTTGATGAATCCGTAGCCGAAGTGCCACGGCTCGACGTCACAGTCCAGAGGAGCCGAGGGATCCGCCGCGAGGGCCATCGCGGTGAGTTCGTCGTCGCTGAGAACATCGGCGGGAGTGAGGTCACGAACCTTCGACTGCTTCACGTTGTCCCCTCTCCGTCACTTTGTCTCGACGCTTCTTTGAAACTACTCGTCAACCAATCATCTCGGTTGTCGCTAATTGATCGGCACATTCCACAAGGCCATCCACCTCGAAAGATCCTTCTCGATCGGCAGATCCGTGCCGAGAAATGACCTCACCCGAAGCTCAAGCTCGTTGTCCCGCTGCGATGGTCCGGTGGGGGCGAAGGGGTAGAACGTGCCCTGTTTCATGAGGTAGACCAGACGGAGCGATCCCTCACCTGGCGGGCTCTTGGGCACAAAACCAAAGACCGCACACAGCAGTCGCGGCCCGAGGCCGTTCTCCACCATGGACGTGTCCGCGGAGTGAATGCGCGTCACCAGCGAGTTCAGGTCGGGGTCCTTGATGACCAACCACTTAAAACCCAGGTCGTCGGTGGTGAACGAGACCTTGTCGTTGTCGGTCTGGTCGAAGTTCAGGAGTTGCTTGATGTCGTCATCAGTCGTGAGCGTGCTTTCGCCACTTCCTGACTTAAAGCAGAGGCCGGCTTGACCGGAACTCACCAGATCGAGTTCGCTTTCCAGTGTCAACGCCGCAGTGGAGAGAGCGAACAGGTTGTCGAGATTGGGCGCTACTTGCTTCGTTCTCCCAAACAGTGTGTCGCGAAGCCCCACTAGCCGTTGAGTTCTTTTTCGAGCTTGCTCAGTGCGTCGAGGCGCTTCTCCAAAGACGGGTGCGACGAGAAGAGGCTCGCGGCGGTGTTGCCCGAGAGCGCCGGGGCGAAGAAGAGAGAGTTCATGCCCTCTTGCTTACGCAGATCGGTGCGCGGTATGCGACCCATGTCACCGGTCACGTGAACTAGGGCGCTCGCCAACACACTCGGCTTTCCAATCAGGATGGCTCCCGAACGATCGGCCGCAAGTTCGCGGTAGCGCGAGAGAGCCATGGTCAAGAGGAAGGCCACGATGTAGATGACGATGGAGATGAGCAGCGTAGCCATCTCCAAAAGCACGATCTGTCCACCGTTGCGGCTTCCCCCTCGTCCGCCACCGCCAAACATCGCCCCAAAGAGTGCGATGCGGCTGACCAGCCCGGCCAGCATGCCCACACCCGAGGCGATCGTCATGACGGCCACGTCGCGGTGGGCCACGTGACTGAGCTCGTGGGCAAGAACGGCTTCCAACTCTTCGTCATTGAGGCGGGTCATAATGCCGCGAGTGGCGCAGATCACCGAGTGCTTCGGGCTGCGGCCCGTGGCAAAGGCGTTGGGCATATCCATCTCGGCCACCCCGACGCGAGGTTTTTCCATGTTGGCGAGCAAACAGAGGCGATCCACGATCTCGTGGAGACGAGGCTCCTGTTGCGGCGTCACCTCGTGCGCATGCATCGAGAACATGGCGATCTTGTCCGAGAAGTAGTACTGGGAGAAGATCAGTGCCGCGGCGATGACGATCACGAGGACGAGGGAGACGCCCAGGCTCAACATCACCGAGATGATGATCCCGTAGAGCACCACGAGCAGCAAGCCCGTGATGAACATCCGCACGTTTAACTTATGGTCAGTCTCGATCTTGGTCGTTCTTGCCACGATTAGTTTCCTTCGGTGGTGGTCGCTTCGGCGCCGCTGGCCGAGGGAGCGTCGCTGGTCCCCGACGGCAGCTGGCTCGGCGCCGCTCCCGCCTTCAGGGCCGCGAGTTGGGCGTCGATGTCGGAGTTCGCGGACGCTTTGTCGAGCTGGGCTTGGATGTCGTCGCGCGAACTCGTGAGGTCGGTCAGTGCGCCTGACGCGAGGAGCTCATCGAGCGCGCCGCTGCGCGCCTGCATATCGGCCACCTTGTCCTGCGCGCGCTGCATGGCCGCCCCGGCGTCGCCCATGGACGTCGAGATGCCACTCACGGCTTCGTTGACGTGCGCCGACGCCTCGGCCGCCGTGTAGGTGGCCTTGATGGTCTCTTTTTTGGTACGGAAGGCCTCTATCTCCGTCTGCAGCTTCGTGGCGGTGTCTTCGAGTTTTTGCTGTTGTTCGGCAATGGAGGCGTGCTGTACCTCCAGGTCCTTTAATTGACTGGCGATGGCCTCGCGCCGGGTGAGAGCTTCACGGGCGAGGGGCTCGTTGCCCTGGGCGAGGGCGGCTTTGGCTTGGTCGGCCAGCGTGTCACCCTGCGTCTTCAGTTGCTCGGCTTGGATCTCAATTCGTTTGCGAGCGGTGGCCACGTCCGCGACGGCCCGCTTCACTTTCGTGAGGTTCTCCAACTGCTGTTCGTACGAGAGATCGAGGGTTTGGCGAGGGTCCTCAGCCTTGTTCAGGGCGTCATTCGCCTTGGCTTGGAATATCGTCGAAACGCGCTTCATTATGCCCACGTGGGCCTCCTTTTGCTACAGAACAAGACTAGGGGGAACTGATGTCGTGAGGTTCCACGCGAGGTGCGCTGCGCCGCCCACAATCTAAATTCTCGGTAAATCTGTGTCCTGCGCGTGAGCTTCGGCGGCGAGCTCGTCGCGGTAGGCATCAAGCTGTCGCGCGAGTTCCTCATTCGAGGCGCCCAGTATCCGTAGCGCCAAGAGTCCGGCGTTGGCCGCACCGTTGATGGCCACCGTTGCCACCGGCACACCTCGAGGCATCTGGACGATCGAGAGCAACGAGTCCAATCCGTCGAGTCGCGCCAAGGCCACCGGCACACCGATCACCGGCAACGTGGTCGACGCCGCCAGCATGCCGGGCAAGTGCGCCGCGCCGCCGGCCCCGGCGATGAGCACCGTGATCCCGCGCGCGCGCGCCTGGTGGCCGTACTCCAGCATCGCTTCGGGAGTACGGTGCGCGGACACGACGCGAATCTCATAGCCGACGTCAAAACGATCGAGAATCCTCGCGGCGTCGCTCATCACCTCGAAGTCTGAGGACGACCCCATTACGATGCCGACCGCTGGTTGCACTACGCCTCCTGGGTTACGGTGCCGTACGCGTGAGCACCCTTCCATGCTCTCACGTGTGGGGTGGCTGGCTCGTCGCCCAGAGCCGTGACGTGACCTAGTTTTCGACCGGGCCGCCACGATTTGCCGTAGTCGTGCACGAAGATTCCCTCGATGTCTCGCGCCGCAGCCAAGGAGCCGGGCGCCGAAGCGCCCACGACATTGACCATCACGGCGAAGGGGCGAAGGACCGACACCTCCTCGAGGGCCTGACCGCTGACGGCCCGCAGGTGCTGGGTGAACTGACTCGCCGACGTGCCTTCGATGGTCCAGTGACCTGTGTTGTGCGGTCGCAGCGCCACTTCATTGATGGCCAGTCCGCTGTCGGTGACGAAGTATTCGATTGCCATGACGCCGACGCCGGCCACGAGGGTCGCGACGCGCTCGCTGAGTTGGCGTATGGCCGCGCTTTGCCCCTCGTCCAGTTCGCTCGGATAGCGAACCTCCACGCACATGCCATTATTTTGGACGCTCGTCACGGGAGGGTAGAAGACGAGCGTCCCGTCAAGTGCTCGCACGACGGACTGCGCTACTTCGCTCGTGAGAACTTGGCGTTCTTCGACGATAACCGAGCCGCGCGGCGAGAGTTCATCGACGGCCGCGAAGGCCTCCTCGCGTGACGAGGGGAAGATAACGCCACGCCCGTCGTAGCCACCCCGGCTCGCCTTGATGATCGGCGGGGCGGTGAGGCCGTCGAGGAAGGTGGGGAGAGACTCGTCTTTCGAGGAGTCAACGATGAGAAATCGTGGCACCGGCAGGCCGGCCTCGGCGAACGAGCGTCGCTGATAGGCCTTATCCACGGCGAAACGGAGTGCCTCGCTGCTCGGTCGAAGCTGAACGCCGCACGACTGGAGTTCGTCCAGCAGGTCGAGGTCGACCAGTTCGTGATCAAAGGTTATGACCTCAACTCGTCGCGCCAGTCGCAACAGCGCTTCGCGGTCCGCGGGACTGCCGATCTCCACTTCGGCGCAGGTTGCGACCGCCGAGTCGTTCATGGACTCGGCGAGCACCGTGATATCGACCTGGGCACCGTTCGCCGCTTCGCCCATCATGCGCGCGAGTTGACCCGCTCCCACCACGCCCACGCGCCGCAAAACGGTAGGTTGGGGGACGGTCGACATTGACCGAAACGCTAGTGGTCGAGGGGACGTGGAGCATGCGCATTGCCATCGGATTAACCACGACGGGCTCGATCGAAAAGACCTTGGCTCGCGCGTCGGGTCTACGCGACGCGGGCTTTACCAGCTTCTGGTCGTCACAGATCTTCGGACCGGACACGCTGACGGTGCTGGCGATCGTCGGTCGCGAGTTCCGTGACCTCGATCTCGGGACGGCGGTGGTACCGATCCATCCGAGGCACCCCTCGATGCTGGCCGCGCAGGCGCGCACCGTACAAGACGCGATTGGCGGGCACCTCTCACTCGGTGTGGGGCTCTCTCATCAGATGGTGGTCGAAGGGATGTGGGGACTCTCCTTCGAGCGCCCGGCCTCGTTCATGCGCGAGTACCTTGAGGCCCTCTCGCCGCTGCTACGTGGCGAGGCGGTCAACGTTCACGGAGAGAGGGTGAGCGCGGTCACGATGGGTCCACTCGGACCGAAAGAGGTGACACCCCCCAGTCTCCTCCTGGCCGCGCTGGGCACCAAGATGCTGGAGTTAGCCGGCACGGTGGCGGACGGCACTTTGTTGTGGATGACCGGTCGCCAGACCATCGCGACGCACATCACGCCGACCATTCGCGCCGCCGCCGAGAAGGCGGGGCGGCCCGCTCCGCGCATCGTCTGCGCACTGCCCGTCTCGATCACCAATGACGTCGAGGGCGCGAAGGAGAGGGTCAACACCGAGTACGCGGTCTACGCCACACTGCCCAGTTACGCGGCCATGCTGGAGCGCGAGGGTTCGAAAGACCCCGCGGGAGCGAGTCTCATCGGATCACGAGAGCAGGTCCTCGAGCAGCTGCACGCGCTGGCTGAGGCGGGGGTGACCGAGTTCTCGGGCGCGCCATCGGGCAGCCACGACGAAAGCGATGCGGCCATCCAAGTTCTTCTTGACTTTCAAGGCGGGGCGTAGGCTTCGCATTCGAGCAAAACGACCACTCAACTAAAGTGGCGAACGAGGTGAAATAAAAACTATGGCTGTCGCCGCGTCTCTACTGTCTATCGCGCTGTTCTTGGCCTTCGCGTCGGCCGGAATACAGAAGCTGCTGTTCAACCCGGCCATGTCGAGCACGGCTGATCGACTGGGCTACTCGCGACCCGCGTATCGTCGCATCGGGCTGCTGGAACTCCTGGGCGGTATCGCGCTCATGGCCGGATTGGTCGGAACGGGAACGACGTTCCTCGCGATATTGAACGAAGCGGCCGCCGGTGTGCTGGCGTTGCTCATGGCCGCCGCCCTCGTGGTTCATCTGCGCAAGGGTGACAAAGCGAAGTACTTCGCCCCCGCCTTGGTGTTGGGTGTTCTCGCGGTGGCCGAGCTGGTCCTGCGATTGGCCTAGCGCCTACAACGGCACCTTGGTGTGCTTGAACTCGTTGAGGTCGTTCTCGACGCTCATCAGTGTCACCAAGGAGTCGATGAGTTTGATGGACTCGCGCGGATCATCACCGGGAACGGTCATATAGCGGACAAACGTGGCGTCGCCGTCAACGACGAAGGTGGGCACGCCGAAGGCCTCGTAGCGCTCGAACTCTCGAAAGCTCTCGCCGATGACTTTGTGTGGGCGACGTGATGCGAGGTCGTTCCACACGGCGTTGAGGTCGACGCCGGTCACGGCCAAGGCGTCGGTGATCTCTTCATCAGTGACCAGGCGAAGAGCTCGCTCGTGTCGAGCCCGAAAGAGTGCCTCGTGCGCGTCGAGAAAGAGGTCGGGCTGGAGGTCTCGAATCGAGACGGAGACCGCCAGGGAGAGCAGTTCGGAGTCTCTCGAGGGGTCATCCCAGACGTCGGGGGCGCCGTCGGCCTTGTAGCCCTGGCTCATCGTCCACGGTACGAAGGTCACGTCAAAGTCTGCGCCGGCGCGCAGCGCGGCGATCACGTGCAGGTGGATGTTCTTGGCGAAAGGGCAGCGATAGTCGTAGGAGAGGTCGAATCGAGGCACCGAGACAGCCTAGGAACTAGTGCGTCGGTACGGGCACACCATTGGAGCGACAGAGATCCTTGAACGCACAAAACCGGCAGGCGCTACGCGAGGGAGTCGCCGGAAAGTCACCGTCTTGGTAGTAGCGGTTGATCTTGGTCCAAGCGCTGGTGGCGGCTTTGGCCCGCGCTTTGACGATAACGTCGCTCACCGGTCGTTCGATGGACGTGCCATGGGCCACGTACATCAAGCGGATAGTGGAGGCCTTTTCGCCCAGTTTGGCTTCACACAAGGCGGCGTAAAGTTCGGCGTTGGCGAATGTCTGGGAGTCGTAGTTGCGGTTAGGAAGTGACCCCGTTTTGTAGTCGACGATGGTGAGTGATCCGTCGGCGTCTCGATCCAGCCGGTCCAAGATGCCAAAGAGTGGCGCGCCGTCAACGTCAACGCCCAAGCGAAGTTCGACGCCCTCGCTGTTCACGGTGGTGGGATCCTCCATCGTGAAGTAGCTCTCAATAATGGCGTCGGTCTCGGCGAGCAGTTTGGCCAGCGTGGCGTCATCTAGAGCGATCTCGGCGCGGACCTCGGGCGTGAGAATCTCTTCTTGCGCGGGTGTCACGAGCTCGCGCGCGCGTTCAATGGTTCGTTCGCTGTTGTCTAACAAGAAGAGGTGTTCGAAGACGTAGTGGACGAAGCGCCCTTTGGCGCTGGCGTACGACGCGGGCTGGGGGAGGCGTTCGATCGAAGCGTGTTGATAACGGCGGGGACAGGCTTGAAAGTCCGAGAGACGCGAGGGTGAGAGCGACTGGGGTAGCGGCTGCTCAAAGGTCATCAGCCCACGTTAGGACCCGACTGTGACGTGGGACCTTTCGGGGACAGGTAACAATGGACTCATGGCTCACCAGTCCGCCGTCACTCGCCATGGTCCCATCGTGCGCTTCGCAGCCTGGAACGGAGTTCGCTGCGGCGACGCGGTGGTCGTGAATGGCGCCAAAGAGCGGCGTCAGCACTGGACCTTTGTGGCCTTCGCCGTTAACGAAGCGACCGGTGATGAGTGGGTCGAGGTTCGAGGCGGGAGAACCGGGGAGTCGAAGGGTCGATCGTTTCACCCTGACATGATCTTTCCCTACGGTTCGAGAAAAGGGTCGAGAGTAGTGGGGCTCTCGCTGGCTAGTGCACCTCAGTTGATGCTGGATGAACGCGCGAGGCGTCGATCTCGTTAGTCCGCTTCGAGGCGTTGTTGACACGCGATGAGCCTGATGATCTCGACGGCGCGATGAGTGCGAGGTCGCGACCTACCGGCCACCGGCCGCATCCCCGTCACTCGGTCGCGGGAAACTTGTTAGAACTGAACGGAGTGTGAGAGCCAGAGTGTTGGTGGAGGTGTCCGCATGGTCAGACTGATCGCCGCCGTAGACAACAAGTTGGGAATTGCCGACGACCACGGGATTCCGTGGCAAGGCCAGATTCCCATGGACACGAAGTACTTCAATGATCAGACGTCAGAGGGCATCATCGTCATGGGTTTTCGAACGTACCTGGAGTTTGACCAGACCCTCCACCATCGTGAGAACTTTGTCGTGACGCGTTCGGACTCCGCGGAGCTACGTCCAGGTTTCGAGAGAATCGTCGACCTGCCCGACTTTTTTCGCGAGCACGCGCGAGAACTCGTGTGGGTCATTGGCGGTGCGGGGCTGTTTGCGGCGTCACTCGCCACGGCCGACGAGTTGTACATCACGCGGCTCGATCGTGATTTTCGTTGCACGAAGTTTTTCCCGGCGTTCGCCGACGCCTTTGAGTTGGTGAGCGACCTCGGACCACATACTGAGAACGGAATCTCGTTTCGATTCGAGATCTGGCGCCGCCTGGCGGTAGTGGGCGAGCCGTCTGGAGGACCGAGATGAGCGGTAAGGATCTTCGACAAACCGTGGCGCGTGGCGCTCACGCGTCGTGGACGCCACGCGCGGATCGCGATCCGCTCTCGATGCTGCAGGACCAGAATGCACGACGCGTCCCTGATCTCGTACCGGTGCGGATGGGCCGGATGATCGAGTCGCCCTTCGCTTTTTTCCGCGGCGCGGCGGCGGTGATGGCCTTCGACCTCTCCTCGACACCAGTCACGGGCATCGAGGTCCACGCGTGTGGCGACGCCCACCTCTCGAACTTTGGACTGTTTGCCTCTCCGGAACGGACGTTGCTGTTCGACGTAAACGACTTCGACGAGACGCTGCCCGCCCCGTGGGAGTGGGATGTGAAGCGACTGGCGGCCAGCGCCACGGTAGCCGCGCGACAGAACGGATTCGATAGGGCTGGCACCACGGAGATAACGCGAGCGGGAGTTTGCTCGTATCGCGAACGAATGGCCGAGTTTGCCCGCATGAGCGCCCTTGAGGTCTACTACTCCCGGGTGGAAGCTGAGTACGCGCTCTCGCTGTCAAAGACGGCGGGTCCTGGAGTGAAAAGGCAACTCGAAAAAGTGAAGACGCACACCTCGGCTCGGGTCATTAGCAAGCTCACGGTGGCCAGCGCCGACGGTGTTCCGCGGATCATCGACCAACCTCCGATCCTCTCCCACTCACAAGAGTTGCGGAGCACAGAACTGGTTCAACGGGTCTTCGAGGCCTATCGCTCGACGCTTCGCAACGACGTTCAGCTCCTGTTGCAGAGGTTTCGTCTCGTCGACGTGGCGCGCAAGGTGGTGGGTGTCGGCAGTGTCGGCACCCGGTGCTACATCGCTCTTCTGCTCGACGGCGACGACTCACCTCTGTTCCTTCAGTTCAAAGAGGCCGGCCCTTCCGTTCTCGAGCCGTACTGGAAGCAAGCGGGGGTGACACGTCATGGGTTGCGGGTGGTCGAAGGACAGCGCATCATGCAGGCCGACAGCGACATCTTTCTAGGGTGGGCCGGCGACGACGAGGGGCACGACTTCTACGTGCGCCAATTTAAGGATATGAAGGGCTCGGTCGAGGTCCCCAAGCTCAGTGCGGCCGAGCTTCGAGAGTATCTCGAGCTGTGCGGATGGACGTTGGCCCGGGCTCACGCGCAGTCGGGCCTGGCCCGAGAGATCTCGGAGTACCTCGGAAGCGGCGAGCAGTTTGACGAGGCCGTCGCGGCTTTCGCGAGCAGATACGCGGATCAGAACAGCGCTGATTATGAAAGCCTCGTTGATGCCGTCAAGTCGGGGCGCGTCGTCGCGGACCACTTTTCGCCGGTCGCTTCCCATGAAGGAACGTCTGCAGATGAGGATCGTGATTCGTTGAGCGTTAAAGTGCGCGAAAAATGACAGGTGTGTCAGGAGTACGACAAGAAGGAGAGCCACAGTGAGACCCCGTCGACACGGAACGGCCCTCGTCGCATTCCCGAGCGATCTGGAGATCGTCGTGACCCGTGAGTTCGACGCCCCCGTCGAACTCGTCTTTGACGCCATGACGAAACCAGAGCACGTGGTTAATTGGTTTGCTCCCTTTGAAGAAACAATGACGGTGTGCGAGATCGACCTACGCGTGGGGGGCGACTATCACCATGTGTTTGTCACGAGCGATGGAATCGAATGCTCGTTTCGTGGAGCCTTCATGGAGATCGAACGGCCGACTCGGGTCGTTGATACCTGGTTATTCGAAGGGTGGCCCGAGGCGGAGGCTGTGGAAACAGCGGAGCTGAGCGAGGTGGAGGGCGTGACGACTCTGATCAGCAGATTGGCCTTCCGCGACCAGTCAGGCCGCGATCACATGACTACGACGGACGGCTTCGAAGCCAGCTACGACAAGTTGGAAACGTACTTGGAGTCACTCGCGGACCGGGACGGTGCCCCGTCATGAAGATTCGAGCCGCTCTCGGTCAGTTGCTACTGGTGAGGGGGAGTCACTTCGGTGGCGGCCCAAGGCGTTGACCAGCGGCCTTGAGCTGCTCAAGACAGTGCTGGAACTGCGCGCGTTCGGACTCGTTCATCGTGGGCAGGAACGAGTGCTCCACTCCCGACTTCCCGAGGACACTCGGTAGCGAGAGCGTCAGGCCGTACTCGACGTGAAAATTGCCGACGGGGAAGATCATCTTCTCGTCCCGCAGCACCGCCTGGGCTAGACGTGCGCAGACGATGCCAATTCCGTATTGGCTCGCATTGTTTCCCTCGATGATCGTGATATTGGCGAAGCGAACGTCGTCTTCGATGCCCTTACGGACTCCCTCGGTGGGCAGGCCGGCTTCGGCGCAGGCCTCCTCGAAGGAGAGGCCGCCCACGCGGATCGAGGACCAGAGGAAGACCTCCGATGTCCCGTGTTCGCCGATGACCATTGCGTACACCGAGTCAACATTGACGCTGAGCCGCTCGGCGACATGCGTGCGAAAACGGAGGCTGTCAATCATGGTCCCGGCCCCGAAGACTCGGTCGTGCCCGACCAGTTGGCGGGTGAGGTCGGTAAGTGGATCGGGGGGATCGGTCACAATCATGAGGACGGCGTTTGGTGCTGCTCGCGCCACCTCGGGAACGACTTCACGGTAGACGGGCACGTTCATGTCGAGGAGCCGGAGACGACCCTCCGGGTCGCTCTTGTCCGTCGCACCGCCGTTCTTTTCGTTGACCCCGGCCGTGATCATCACGAGATCAGCGCCAGCCAAATCATCGTACGAACCTTGGCGAATATCAACGGGCGAAAGGACCGGCACTCCGTACCGCATGTCCGTGGCTACCGCCGTGGCGCGACGTTCGTCGCGGTTTACGAGAACGATCTCTCTGGCCGTTCCACGTTGCAACAGTGCCATGGCGCATGCGGTTCCTACGGACCCGACGCCAACGACCCCCACCTTCATCGCTGCTCCTTAGAACGTTGACAGTGCTCGCAGGACGTCGACTTGACCTCGACGCTCGCACAGTAATACAACCTGGATCATCGTCGCGTGGGGTCTTCGCGTCGTTAGGATTTGGTACGGAGATCGGGAACAAGCCCTTCTGGAGCGGGTGACGGGAATCGAACCCGCATGGCCAGCTTGGAAGGCTGGAGCTCTACCATTGAGCTACACCCGCGTGTCTCAGGGAGACCGGGAAAACCATTCTAGGCGATGCCATTAACTTGTCGTGGTGGACGCATCACTCTACGAGCAAGTGGGCGGCGAAGCATTTTTTGTCCAACTGGTGGACGCGTTTTATGCGGCGGTGGAGAAAGATGAGACGCTTCGCCCGATGTACCCAGAGGATTTGGGCGAGTCGAAGCGTCATCTCACGCTCTTTCTTATCCAGTATTGGGGAGGGCCGGGCGCCTACCAAGCCGAAAGAGGGCATCCCCGCCTTCGCATGCGTCACGCTCCCTTTCGCATTACCAAAAGCGCACGTGACGCGTGGTTGAGCGCGATGAACGCAGCACTCGAGAGCGTTCGCGACCAGCTAAGCGAAGAGCAATTCACCGAGATGACCTCGTACTTCGATATGGCGGCGAGTCAACTGCGCAACGTCTGAGCTCGGCGTCTAAGTCGACCCTGTCCGATGGCGGCGCCGAGAAGGACTACGAGCCCGCCGATCGGTTCGTACCACGTGAGCGGCTCATGAAGAAAGAGAACACCCGCGATGACCGCAACGACCGGCGTGAGATAGGTCACCGTGCTCGCGATAGCGCTTCCGGCGGCGGCCATGACACGGAAGTTCCAGATATAGGCAAAGCCCGTTCCGAAAACGCCCAGAGCGAGGACGGCGAGGGCGGCCTTCACCGTGACCGAGTGTCCGTTGGTGCCGTCGAAGAGAAACGTGGGAGTCAACGTGAGGGCCGCGAGCACGACCTGCGTGCTGGCGAGGGCGATGGGATTGAGGTGTCTCGGTATCACGAAGCGACGCGAGTAGGGAAACGACAGGCCGTAGAGCGTGACAGAAAACAGCAACGCGGCCACCGCCCACCAGGGATTGGGACCGAACCCTCTCCATACGCCGAGCACCAGCAACACGCCGAGCAGACCGACGCCAAGACCGACTAACTGATAGCGCTGGACCGGCTCGTCGCGAAAGACCACGACGATAAAGAAGAGTGACGTGAGCGGGGTGAGGGCGTTGATAATCCCCGCGACGATGGACGTGGTGCGTGTTTCGGCGACGGCAAAGAGAACGCCGGGGATGACGTTCAAGCACAACGCCACGATCCAGAGATGAAACCACAGCACGGGATCTCGGGGAAGCGCGACGCGACGAAGAGCCGCGATGCAGAGCAACGTGATCGCGCCTAACGCGCAGCGTGCGAAGGCGACGCCGAAAGGTGTCAAGAACTCGAGCGCGTCTTTAATAAAGAGAAATGAACAGCCCCACACGAGCCCGAGGGCGAGATAGGTGCCCAGCCAGGAGCGAGTGGGGGTGGCGGGCATCTCTGAAGGCTACGGTCCCGCAGTGACGAGGGCCTCCGCCACTCTTCGCTGCGAACTCTTTACGCTGGATGGTATGGGTCGGCGTGTGCTCTGGCGCGAGGGCGAAGTGCGAGTGATATCGGTAACGCCGGTGTCGCGCGGGGTGATACGTCCCTTCCTGCTCACCGTCACCACCCTCGCGATCATTGTGGAGGCGGCGGGACGCTACTCCTTCATTCACCGCGCGGAAGACTGGCTCGTCATTTTGCTCGTGCTACCGCTGGCCGCGGTGACGATGACTCGAACGTGGCGCTGGCGGTCGCACAAGTTGCACGTCACCAACCAACGCCTGATCAACGAGGGGGGAGTGATGCGCCACCAACGCACGTCAATCGAGTTGCGCGACGTGACGGCCACCCGCGTTGATCAGCGCTTGAGTGAACGATTAACGCGACGGGGGTACGTCTCCGTTGAGACGGCGGCGGGTTTAGTCCTGCTAGGGCAAGTACGTCACCCCGAAGCCCTATGCCGGCTCATCGACGCCGAACGTCTCGGCGGCGAGAGTCGCTTTGACCCTTTCGACACGATCTATACGTACGAAGACGACGAGCCCTATCAGTTCGAGGTTCAACCGGACCAGTGGCAGCGACGGCGCTACGAATGAGATGGTGACGATTCCGGTACGGTGACTTCGTGACAAACCGATACCGCTGCACCGCGTGTGGCAATTTGACTCGATTCGACGTGGTGGAGACGACGTCGGTTCGCTCGTTCCATCACTACAGCGTCGGTGGTGAGCTCAGCGTGGAGGAACCCGAAGTTATTGCCCACAGCGTCGAGTCCGTAACCTGTCGCTGGTGCGGCCACGGGCGCGGCGTTGAGGTGCTCTCCGATTCCGAGTAAGGACGTGGAGCCGCACTCGTTCGACGCATCGCGAGAACGTCCCGCCCCAAGGCAGCTGAAGGGCCTTTCACTCTCCGGGGTCGAGCGAACTATCGAGGTCACCGCGGTCACCCTGGTGGCGGCCGTCAAACCGAACTGCGACGGCTGTCGCGAGTTCCTAGGGGGCGACCTGGGAGAGCTAGACCACGTCGACGTGGTTCTCGTCAGTGCGACGGACGGTGACGGCGAGTGGCGGGGTGTTCGCCGGGAGATTCTGGTGGCTCCGGAACTATTGAGCGACTTGGGTATTCGTTCGGCGCCGTACTACGTTCTTCTTGATCCCTCCCGCTCGTTGGTCGTCGCGGAGGGCGCATTGATGTCGCCCGCTCAAGTAGCCAAAGAAATTGAGCGCTACGTCGACGCGTGATGTCACACGGTGTTGTCAGTGTGTGTTCTCGAGAAGCGAGGCACATCATGACGAAGGAAATTGAGCTGTCGATTAGTTGTCACGACTGCGTACGACGAGGAACATCGGACTGCGCGGACTGCCTCGTCACCTTTGTCTTAGGTGAGACACCCGACGAGTTGGTTCTCAGCGAAGATGACGCCGACGTCGTGGAACTGTTGACCGCCGAGGGTCTTCTTCCCACGCTCAAGTACAACCCCGTGCGGCGCTAGAGCCTTTCACTACGCCCAACTAGCGTGGTCCCATGGCCCGCCACCTTCTGGTGACCAACGACTACCCACCCAAGACCGGGGGAATCCAGGTCTACCTCCACGAGTTGTGGAGCCGCCTCGAGATGGGTCGCGCGGTCATACTCACGGCCTCGTCGCACGAGAACGCGACTGACTTCGACGCGTCGAGTGACGTGGTGATTGAACGGGTTCCACGGTCCACACTGTTCGCGCCCACGTTCGCGGCGTACCGGGCCATCGAAGCAGCGATAGAGCGCCATCAACCCGACCTGGTCCTGATCGACCCGGCGTGGCCCTTGGGGCTTCTAGGCCCCCGACTGTCGAAGCCCTACGGCGTGGTGCTTCACGGCGCCGAAGTGACCGTTCCCAGTCGTCTGCCACTCGTGGCTTCGTCGTTGCGCTACGTCCTTCGCCGCGCGGACGTGGCCATCTGCGCCGGCTCCTACCCCGAGGAGCAGGCCCGGCGGAACGCGGCCGAGGGTCTCTGTCCGACACTGACCATTCCGCCCGGGGTGGACCCCGCGAGGTTTCGCCCCTTCGACTCGGTGGAGCGAGGAGAGGCGCGCCGCGAGTTCGCGCTCTCCCCGGAGGAGTTCTTGATCGCCTCGTACTCGCGACTCGTTCCCCGCAAGGGCATGGACACCTTGATTCGCGCCAGCGCCCTCCTGGCGCCGCGCTACCCCCACCTTCGCGTGGTAATCGGCGGAGACGGCCGTGATCGGAAGCGTTTGGAATCCCTCACCGCGAAATCCCAGGCCCCGGTGACGTTCCTCGGACGGGTCGACGACGAGTTGCAGCCCCGGTGGATCGCGGCGTGCGACCTGATGGTCATGGACTGTCGCAGTCGGTGGTTCGGACTCGAGCAAGAAGGGTTTGGCATCGTGTTCGTCGAGGCGGCAGCGTGCGGTCTCGCGCAGATCGCCGGTCGCTCGGGTGGCAGTGACGACGCCGTCTTCGACGGCGTCACCGGGATCGTCCTTGACACACCGCGGAGCACTCACGCACTGGCCGACGCCATCGAGGAGTTGATGCTCGACGGCGAACGGCGAGGGCTCTACGCCCGCCACGCTCGCGCGCTCGCCTCCTCGCAGTTCTCGTGGGACGCGTTAGCGAAGGAGCTCTCCGCGGGTCTCGAACCTTTTGACCACTTCAGCATCGCCAGCACACGCGCATAAGGTGGAGTGAAGGAGGCGCGGTGGCACAAAGAGCGACGGAGACGACGATAGTGAACGCTCCGCCGGAGGTCGTCTATGGCGTGGTGACCGACTTTGAGCACTACGTCGACTGGGTGAGTGACCTAAAAAAGATCGAGGTTCTCGAGCGCGACGCGCAAGGTCGACCGTTGGAAGTGGAGTTTCGGGCGGCGGCCTTCGGTCGATCCACGACCTACGCCCTGCACTACGACTACAGCCGCGCCCCCGAAGTTCTCACCTGGCACCAGACGAGTGGCGACTTGACCGAGTCGCTCAACGGTCAGTACCGCTTCGAACCCGTTGCGGAGGGAACGCGACTGACCTACGACCTAGAGGTCGAACTCCTGGTACCGATTCCGGCCTTTGTCAAGTCGAGAGCGGCCTCTCGAATTCAGACCCAAGCGCTGCGTGAACTGAAGCTCCAAGCGGAGAGTCAAGTGTGAGCGACGTCGCCATTGGAATTGACGTCGGCGGGACGAAAGCCTTGGCCTTGCTCGTCGCACGCGACGGCCGCGTGGTCGGGGAGATGAAGTCCCAAACCCCTCACGACGAGGGTTTCGGGGCTGGCGAAGCGACGGCCAAGGTACTGGTGGAACAGGTGAATGAACTCTGCGAGCGCCAATCCCTCGACGCCTCTCGCATCCCGATCGGTCTCGGGCTTCCGGGCATGATGCGTCGCGACGGCCACCTCGCCTTCGCTCCCAATCTCCAAACCGCGTCGGGGGCGGACCTCGGCTCTCTCTTGGGCTCGGCGCTCGGCAACTCGAGTGTGTTCTGTGAGAACGACGCCAACTGCGCCGCGCTAGCCGAGCACGAGTGGGGCGCGGGGCGCGGCATACGGGACTTCGTGATGGTGACCCTCGGGACCGGCATTGGCGGCGGCGTCGTCGCGGATGGTCAACTCATTCGTGGGCGAAGCGGCTTCGCCGGCGAGATTGGTCACATGGTCGTCGAAGCGCGCGGCGCGGCCTGTCTCTGTGGAGGTCGTGGATGCTGGGAGCGCTACGCCTCGGGTGGTGGTCTGCATCGACTCACGCGCGAGGCCGCTCTCGAGGGTCGACTTCCTACTTTGGTGGCGCGCAGCGAGGGAGATCCTCGCGCGGTGCGCGCAGAAGACGTGTCGACCGCCGCCGCCGAGGGCCTCGAGGAGGCGGTGGCGCTCATGCGCGAAGTGGGGTGGTGGCTGGCCCAGGGGCTGGCCAACCTGGCCGCCATCCTCGACTGCGGTCACTTCGTGATTGGCGGAGGGCTCTCAAGCGCCTCGGAGCTGGTGTTGCCGGCCGCTCGCGAGTACCTGGTTGAGTTGGTGGAGGGGTACGAGTCGAGACCGACGATCACGGTCACGACGTCACTCTTTGGCGAGCGTTCCGGGGCCATGGGCGCGACGCTGGTGGCCTTCGAGGGTGCGTGAAGGTAGGCGTCATACTGCCTACGTTTCGCGACAGCCCCGAGGACGCCTTTCGCGCCGCGGCCCTCGCTGACGAACGCGGTCTGGACGGCGTCTTCGCCTTTGATCATCTGTGGCCGATCGGTGATCGCGAACGCCCGGCCCTCGCGCCCTTTCCCCTGCTGGCGACGGTGGCCGGTCGCTGCTCGAACGTGATGGTGGGTCCCTTGGTGGCCCGCGTGGGGCTCGTCTCGACCAAGAAACTCGTGGAGCAGTTCGCGACGCTAGGGGCTCTCGCACCGGGTCGCGTGATCGCGGCACTGGGGACCGGCGACGAGATGTCGAAGGAAGAGAACGTCGCGTACGACCTCTCGTATCCGTCGGCCGACGAACGCAGAACGCTGCTCGCCGACGCCATAGAGGCCCTGACGCCCACGATGGAGGTGTGGTGCGGTGGCGGATCGTCGGCGACCAATCAGGTGGCCCGTCACTACGACGTCACTTTGAACCTGTGGGGGGTCTCGCCGCAGGTGGTGCGAACAGCGGCGAGCGACGGGGCGGTCAATTGGGCTGGTCCGCTGGGGCGCGACGCGCACATCACCCTCGACGAGTTGGCCTCAGCCGGCGCGACGTGGGCCGTCTCGAGCGAGTCTTCTCGCATCGAGGAGTTAGGTGAGTGGCGTCGAGGGCGCTGAGTTACTACCGTTAATGGATGGAGTTTCGCCGCGTCACGGGATTGCCCCCTTACGTCTTCGCCCAGATCAATGGTCTCAAGGCCGACGCTCGAGCTCAGGGGCGCGACGTCATCGATTTCGGCTTTGGCAACCCCGATCTGCCGAGCCCCGACATTGCCGTCGAGAAGTTAGCCGAGGCCGCGCGCAACCCCAAGAACCACCGCTACAGCGCCAGCCGCGGAATTCCCAATCTCCGCCTGGCGATCGCTACCCGCTACAAGTCGCTCTTCGATGTCGACCTCGACCCGGACAGTGAAGTCGTCACCACCATCGGCGCGAAGGAAGGGCTGACCCACCTGATGTGGGTACTCCTTGGCCCCGGCGACTCGGCCATCGTGCCGAGTCCGAGTTACCCCATCCACCTGGCCGGTCCGGGCTTCGCCGGAGCCACCGTCATTACGGTGCCCATGGTCGATCCTGGCGCCAGCACGAACGATCCGGGCGATGACTTCTTTGAGGGACTACTCGACGCCTGGGAACGAGCCGTCGTCAAGCCCCGGGTCATCGTGGTGTCGTTTCCTCACAATCCCACTAGCGCGTGCGTGGACCTGGCGTTCATGGAGAGGTTGGTGGCCTTCGCCCTCGAGCACGAGGTGGTGATCTGTCACGACTTCGCCTACGCCGATCTCGGCTTCGACGGCTATCGGCCCCCGTCGATTCTGCAAGTGCCCCGGGCCAAAGAGTGCTGCGTCGAGCTCTACACCCTCACCAAGTCCTTCTCGATGGCCGGCTGGCGCGTGGGCTTCTTGGTGGGCAACGCCGAGATCGTGGCCGCGCTCACCAAACTTAAGAGCTATCTCGACTACGGGACGTTCCAGCCCGTGCAGATCGCCGCGATCGTGGCGATGAATGAGGCCACCGAGTACCCCGAGCAACTCCGAGTGATCTATCAGTCACGTCGCGACACGCTGATCGACGGCCTGCACCGCGTGGGCTGGGACGTCGTCACTCCACGCGGCTCGATGTTCGTCTGGGCCCCCATACCTGAGCCGTACCGCGAGATGTCCTCGCTCGAGTTCTCGACCCTGCTCATCTCGGAGGCGGACGTGGCGACCAGTCCCGGCGTGGGCTTCGGTGAAGGGGGAGACGGCCACGTCCGATTCGCCCTCATCGAAAATGAGATGAGAACGCATCAGGCCATTCGCAATCTGCGACGTGCTCTCACCAAGCTGGGCTAGGGCGTACCGGCCCCCGCGACGCTCACGGTGGCCACTTCGATTCGTCCTTGATGGAGACCCGGGATGGTGAGTCGATCACTGGTCGGCGCGGTCATGACGTAGAGCGTGGTGCGCTCGTCACCACCGAGGACGCAGGCGAAGGCCTTCTGGCTCGTTGTCACTTCGCCGGTGATCTCGCCGCCTTCCTTGACGCGCAGACACTGCGCCTTCGCGGCGTTGGCCAGCCAGATCTGGCCCTCGGCGTCAAGACACATCCCGTCGGTGGCGACGTATCTCATCTGGGCGAAGAGTCGTCGGTTGCTGAGCGTGCCGTCGCGAGCCACGTCAAAGGCGCTCAGTCGATAGGCCATGGTCTCGCCGATGATCAGCGTGGCTTGGTCGGGAGTCATCACGGTGCCGTTGGGAAAGGTCAGGTCCGGAACGACCTGGAGGACGTCCCCGTCGGGACTTAGGACCACGAGGTTGGTGGTCGGCGGGGGCAAGGCCGAGAGGGCGACGGCTCCAATATCGCGCAACATCGCGTCGAGGTCAAAGCCGAAGTTTCCGACGTAACTGACCCCGCTCGGAGCGACGATCATGTCGTTCGCCCAGAAGTTGCAGTACGGAGAGATGTCGGCGAAGATCGTGGTCGCTCCGTCGTGTACGCGCATCACCCGCTGGTCGGTCATGGAGACGTAGAGAAGATCTCCGTCGGGCAGCCAGCCGAGCCCCGACGGCTGCGTCGTCACGACGTGTTCGAGTCGTTCGTCGCGGGCGTCTGCATCGACCGAGAAGATTCCGTGCCGATAGAAGTCAGAGAACCAGAGACGGCCGTCGTGCCATCGAGGACCTTCGCCAAAGCCCAAACCCTCGCGCACGACGCGCGCCTCGAAACGTTCCATGGTCCCCTGATTCGTTGGTGCGAACCTACTAAAGGCGTTCTATGGCGGCCCGCCAGGCGTCGTAGCCCGGGTCCACGTAGCTCGGGTCTTGGGGGGAGAAGTGTCGTTGCGGACGCCAGAGTTCCGCGAGGTCATCGAGCGAGTTCCACAGACCGATCTCCAACCCTGCGATACTCGCCGCACCTCGTGCGGTCGCTTCGAGGGTGGTGCTGCGAAGGACCTCCACGCGCGAGTTGGTCGCTTGGAGTTGCAATAGCAAGTCCATCGCCGCGGCCCCTCCGTCGCAGCGCACCTCTTTGAGTTCAACCCCGCCGCGGCGAAAGGCGTCGGTCATCGCGCGCACCTGATAGGCCAGAGCCTCGACGAGGGCGCGAGCAATCTGACCCTTACCGACACCGCGACTGATGCCAGTGATCGCTCCGCGCGCGTCGGGTCGCCAGAACGGTGACCCGAGTCCGGTGAAGGCGGGGATGAACTGCACGCCCGCTGAATCGTCCACCGACATCGCCAGGGCCTCTAAGTCACTGGACTCTTCCATGAAGCCGAGGTCGCGTAGCCACTGCACCGCCGCGCCCGCCACGAAGGCCGATCCCTCGAGGGCGTAGTGGGTGTGGCCCGACGCGCCGAGATCCCACGCCACGGTAGTGATCAGTCCGTCGACGACGGGAGGTACTTCCTCGCCGGTGTTGGCCAGGATGAAGGCTCCCGTGCCGTACGTCGCCTTCACGAGACCCGGGACGAAGCAGGCCTGTCCGAAGAGGGCCGACTGCTGATCGCCCAGCACCCCGGTGATCGGTACGCCCAGGAGCTCGGGTACGGCGTCGCCCACGAGCGCGAAGGTGCTCGAGGAGGGGCGAAGGTCAGCGAGCATGGAAGGAGACACGCCGAAGAGCGTCATCATCTCACTCGACCACTCTCGCGTGGCCAAGTCGAGTAGCAACGTACGAGACGCGTTGGACGGCTCGGTCACGAAGGCGCCGCCACGAACGCCGCCCGAGAGCATCCAGATCAACCACGTGTCGATCGTCGCGAAGCTGGGCGCGCTCGCTCGGTCAGCGAGTCCGCGCTCGAGCATCCACCTCACCTTCGTCGCCGAGAAATAGGAGTCGAGGACGAGCCCGGTCACCTCTCGCACGCGAGGACCGTGACCTTGAGTTTCTAGCTCCTGGCAGATGGAGGTGGTGCGTCGGTCCTGCCAGACAATGGCCCGCTGAAAAATGTCGCCGCGATCTCGGTCGAAACCGACCGTTGTTTCACGTTGATTGGTGACCCCGAGGGCGACGACGTCGTGGCCGTTTCGATGCGCGGTGGAGGCCACCTGGCGCAGCGTGGCGACGGCGAGATCGGCGATCTCCAAGGGGTCATGTTCGACCTCTCCGGGGGAGGGGAAGTACTGGGTCAACTCTCGGTAGCTCTCGTCCACGACGGCGAGGTCGGGTCCAAACGCGACGGTTCTGACCCCTGTCGTCCCGGCGTCGAGGGCGAGGACGAGTTGCATGGGGGTCAGGCTAGCCAGCGAGGAGAGTCCGATATTGGGTCGTTCGCTGGTGATTGGAGAGTTGTGAAAAAGTCTTCAAAGAAGTAGTTGACACCGTGTAATTACAGTGCTGTAATAACACAGCATCTTGCGACGAGTTGTGGTGTAACCACTACATCTTGTGGCTAGGGGGACCAAGGGGCACTAAACTTGATTCCCCTACTCCCGTCGCCTGGCGCCATCTAAGTGTCGGTACCGAAAAGGAAAAGAGAGAGATATGGCCATCGCACCTCAGCGACTCGGAATTGGAATTCGTCGTTTTTTCACCACCGAGGACCGTCACCCGTACGACGAAGTGCTGTGGGATCGCCGCGACGCGCGGATCTCGAACTTTCGTGACGGCACCGTTGCGTTCGAGCAGTTGGCCGTCGAGGTTCCCTCCACCTGGTCATTCAACGCGACCAATATTCTCGCCCAGAAATACTTCCGCGGGACCCTCGGCACCCCCGAGCGCGAGACGTCATTGAAGCAGGTGGTAGACCGCATCGCCGACACCATTACCGCGTGGGGCCAAGAGCGCGACTACTTCGTCGACGACGAAGAGTCGGAGATCTTTCGCGCCGAACTAAAGCACCTGCTCATTACTCAAAAGGCGGCCTTTAACTCTCCCGTCTGGTTCAACATTGGCGTAAAGGGCGTCCCACAGCAGGCGAGCGCCTGCTTCATCTTGGCCGTCGAGGACTCGATGCGCTCGATTCTCAACTGGTACACCGAAGAGGGAATCATCTTCAAGGGTGGCTCGGGGGCTGGGGTCAATCTGTCCAAGATTCGCTCGAGCGCCGAAGCGCTCGAAGGCGGGGGCACTGCGAGTGGGCCGGTCTCCTTTATGCGTGGCGCTGACGCCTCGGCCGGAACGATCAAGTCCGGTGGCAAGACGCGCCGAGCGGCCAAGATGGTCATCCTCGACGTCAATCACCCCGACGTCGAGGAGTTCATCTGGTGCAAGGCGCACGAGGAGAAGAAGGCCCGCGCCCTGCGTGACGCCGGTTTCGACATGGACCTCGACGGCCGTGACATCAACTCGATCCAGTACCAGAACGCCAACAACTCGGTGCGCGTCTCCGATGAGTTCATGGACGCCGTCCTCGCCGATGGTGATTGGAACTTGACGGCCCGACACGGCAACGCCACCGTTCGTACGGTGAAGGCCCGTGACCTCTGGCGCCAGATGGCTCGTGCCGCCTGGGAGTGCGCCGACCCCGGTCTGCAGTTCGACTCGACCATCAACAAGTGGCACACCTCGTCCAATACCGATCGCATCAACGGCTCTAACCCGTGCTCGGAGTACATGCACATCGACAACTCGGCCTGCAACCTGGCCAGCATCAACTTGATGAAGTTCCTCGACGAGGACGGAACCTTCGACGTCGACGCCTTCAAGGCGGCAGTGGAAGTGATGTTCAGCGCGCAGGAGATTCTGGTTGGTGCGGCCGATTACCCGACCGAGAAGATCGGCGAGAACTCGCGCAAGTTTCGCCAACTCGGCCTCGGCTACGCGAACATCGGGGCGTTGCTCATGGCCTCGGGTCTGGCGTATGACTCCGACGCCGGTCGAGCCTGGGCGGCCGCCATCACCGCACTGATGACCGGACACGCCTACGCGACGAGCGCGCGCACCGCCGGGCGCATGGGTCCCCACGAGGGCTTCGCCGAAAACGCCGAGCCCATGATCAACGTGCTGCGCATGCATCGCGACGCGTCGTACCAGATTGACGAGACACTCGCGCCCGCCAACATCCTCCAGGCCGCCCAGAGCGCCTGGGAAGAGGCCGTCGACCTCGGTACACGACACGGCGTGCGCAACGCGCAAGCCACGGTGCTCGCCCCGACCGGCACCATCGGTCTCTTGATGGACTGTGACACCACCGGCATTGAGCCCGACCTCGGGCTGGTGAAGTTCAAGAAGCTCGTCGGAGGCGGCAACATGGCCATCGTCAATCAGACGGTGCCGCGCGCGCTGCGCGTGCTCGGGTACTCGAGCGATGAGGTGGACGCCATCGTCGCCTACATCGACGAGCACAAGACCATCGTCGGATCGCCGGCCTTAAAGGCCGAGCATCTGCCAGTCTTCGCCTGCTCCATGGGCGACAACACGATCCACTACTCGGGTCACGTCCGGATGATGGGCGCGGTCCAACCCTTTATCTCTGGTGCGATCTCCAAGACGGTCAACATGCCCGAAGACGCGACCATCGAAGACGTGGAGAACCTCCACCTCGACGCCTGGCGACTCGGCCTCAAGGCCGTCGCGATCTACCGTGACAACTGCAAAGTGGGTCAGCCCCTGTCGACCGCCACCAAGGGCGGCGTGGGCCAAAGCGCGCCGGACGTATTGGAAGACGTCGACGCGGCCGAGGTGATCGAGCTCTACTCGCGAATCGACAAGTTAGAGAAGGCTCTTGAGCACGCTCGTGACGAAGGCGCCCACGTGGTGGTGGGCGCGGTCCGCGAGCGTCTGCCCCGTCGGCGCCGTTCCACGACATTCGCTTTTCGCGTGGCGGACTGTGAAGGGTACGTCACGGTCGGGGAGTACGAGGACGGTCGTCCCGGCGAAGCGTTTATCAAGGTCGCCAAGCAAGGGTCCACCCTGGCCGGCATTATGGACGCCTTCTCGATCTCGATCAGTCTCGGACTGCAGCACGGTGTGCCTCTGGCGACTTACGTGAGGAAGTATGCCAACATGAAGTTCGAGCCGTCGGGTATGACCGACGACGCCGATCTGCGAATCGCCACCTCACTGGTCGACTACATCTTCCGGCGCCTGGCTCTCGAGTACTTAAGCCCGCTAGAGCGCGAGGAGCTCGGCGTGCTCTCCACGAGCGAGCGTATTCAGCCGACGTTTCCCGAGATCGACGAGCAGTCCACGCCGACGATCAACCTGCCGGTGCAGCAGTCGCTGATGGACGAGGACCCCATGACCTCGCGGGCTGGTCAGTCCACTCCTCGCGGTACGGATGGTCTGCTCAGTCGTTCGCCGCAGCGCGACGCGCCGATGTGTTATCAGTGCGGCAACTCGATGCAGCGCGCCGGATCGTGTTACGTCTGCTCGAGTTGCGGCGCGACCAGCGGCTGCTCGTAGATCTCGCACTCATTGGGACGTAAGCCACACGGGGCGTAGGGGAAATCAGCCCGTAGCCGGCGAGGCATAAAAGGGAGGACTGACAGCGCAAGTTGCCGTCCGTCGCGGGCATCACGTTGCCTTAACGGGTCCTGACTTCACATGGTCCCGTCTCGAAACACCTTTGACTTGCAATACAAGGTACCGACTGGTATCTTGTGGTGCATGACACAGGTAGATGGTCGGCGAAGCCAGCTGCTCCGGGGCGTCCTCGATCTTTGCCTGCTGGCCGTGATCGACGAGGGACCGGCCTACGGCTATGAGATGACCAAGCGACTACGCGCTCGCGGGATGTCGATCGTGGGGGAGGGCTCCATCTACCCGCTGCTGGGTCGCTTAGAGCGAGACGGTCTGGTCGCCACCCGGCGCGAGGCCAGCAACGGGGGGCCCCCGCGCAAGTACTACAGCCTCTCGTCGGAGGGAAAACAGTCTCTAGAGACCGGAGTCGCCGAGTGGATGACGGCGCGCGACGCCATCGATCGCGCCCTCGATCTGTCGAAAGTGGAGGAAAGCCATGAGTGAATTCGTCGAGGAGTGTCGTCGAGAGTGGAAACGGCTCGGCGTGCCTGACCCCATCGCCAACGAAATGGCTCTCGATCTGACGACGGACATTGAGGAGGCCGAGGCTGACGGCGGCTCCGCCGAGGACGTTCTGGGTAACAGTCTCTTTGACCCGCGGCGCTTCGCGGCGGCGTGGGCGAGCTCGCGGGGCGTCACCGCGCCACCGACGTCGCTTGAACCACTCGCTCCGCTCGTTCGTGACCGTCCCACTTGGTATCGACCGGCGCTGATCGTCGCTCTATCACTCTTTGGTTTTCTCACCGCTCTCGCCGCGGCCGCATTGCTGATCGGCCGTCACGGAGTGGCGGTGGCGATCACGGCGCATATTGGCCGTCGAATCGTGCTGCCGCGGTCGCCTCACTGGTTCGCCGTGCACCCGTTTCCGGGGTTCGCCTCTGGCCCGCAGTTCGGCGCCCAAGGCTTCGGACCCTTCGTCGCCCTCGCTCTCGCCTTGCTGTTGGTCGGTTGCGTCGCCGTCGCTCTCGCCGTCCTGTACCGGAGTTCCGGGTCAGGTCACCAATCGAAGCGACGATTTTGGTGAACGGTTACGTCTGAACTTCTAGAGAGTTGAGACCGACTAGTCGCGTACCGGACGAGCGACTATCTGCACTACATCGAGCGCAATTGTCACTCTGAGGGTCGGCTGACGACTCTCCTCGATCCACCACCTAGCGAATATCGATGACGACGCTCATCGCTTATCCTGGTGGCGAGTTTGCGGCGCGAGTCTCGACGGTTCGAGGAATCTTCAACATCGAAGGAGTATCTGTGCTCGACTTTGCCTCGGCCTGGGAAGACGTTGCCGACATGGTGCCCGAGCGCGTGGCTGTCATCCAAGGCGAGCGACGCTACAGCTACCGAGAGTTTGAGGAGACCGCCGCGCGCTTCGCCGCCGCGATCGAAGCGGCGGGCTTGCCCGAGGGTGGGAAGGTCGCTCTCTATCTGTACAACTGCCCGGAGTACCTCATCGCCCAGTTCGGAGCATTTAAGCACCGTGCGGTGCCGGTCAACGTCAACTACCGGTACCTCGACCACGAACTTATCTACCTGCTCGAGAACTCTGACGCCGAGGTGCTGGTCTTTCACAGTTCGCTCTCGGAGTGCGTGGAGCGGGTGCGCGACCAACTCACCCACGTTCGACTGTTCGTCGAGGTGGACGACTGCGGCTCTCACCTAGAGGGAAGTCGTCGATTTATGGACCTCGTGGAGTCCCACGAGCCGCAGGCGCGAAAGTCGCGCTCGCCGGAGGACCTGTACATGATCTACACGGGCGGCACCACGGGGCTGCCCAAGGGCGTGATGTTTCCTCAAGGTGAGTTCGTCGAAGCACTGCTCAGCGCCGCCATGCGTTTGGGCTACCTCACCTCGACGCCGACCGAGCGCGCCGGTCTGCGCGACGTGGTTGACGCCTACTCCACGTTCGGGCCGCAGGTCAATATTCCGTGCAGTCCGCTAATGCACGGAACGGGCATGTGGGTGGGCGCCATGCCCATGTTGATATCGGGAGGCGCCGTTCTTTTGTTGGAGTCACGATCCTTCGATGCGGACGAAGTGTGGCGCCTCACCGAACGAGAAGGCGTGACCTTGATCGCCATCGTCGGCGATCCTTTTGCTCGCCCCCTCCTGCGCGCCTTGGAGGCACGCGAGTCCGAGGGGCGACCCGTCGACACGTCCAGCGTGCGCTACGTCTACTCCTCCGGAGCCATCTGGAGCAGTGAGATCAAAGACGGATTGAGGTGGCGTCTGACTGCCGCCCTGGTTGACGCCCTCGGCTCCACGGAGGGACTGTCCTTTGGGGTGAGCGGCGCCAGTCCCAACCAGGGCGCGCCCACCGCCCACTTCCAGTTATCGCCCGACACCAAGGTGGTGAGTGAAGACGGACGCGAGGTGGCTCGCGGGACGGGCGAACGAGGCATCCTCGCTACTCGCACCTCGGCCTTTGGGTACTACAAAGATCCGGAGAAGTCCGCGCGGACCTTTTTTCGCTCGGACGGCAAGGGCTACGTACTCACCGGTGACTGGGCGACCGTCGACGAAGACGGCACCATCACCCTTCTCGGCCGTGGGTCCATGTCCATCAACTCCGGCGGCGAGAAGGTCTTCGCGGAAGAAGTGGAAGAGGCCCTGAAACGCCATCCCCTGGTCGATGACTGTCTGGTGGTGGGAGTACCGGACGAGCGCTTTGGTCAACGGGTGGTGGCGGTGATTGGCTCCTCGGCGTCGAGCGCGCCCACCTTTGAAGAGATCTGCACTTTTCTGCGGCCCTCGATCGCTCACTACAAGATTCCCAAAGCCGTGGTACTGCGAGAACGAGTACAGCGTGCGCCCAACGGCAAGGCCGACTACAAGTGGGCTCTACAGACGGCGCTAGAGAGTACGTCGAGTGGCTAAAGCGTGAGGTGGTCATCGTCAACTTCCTAAGAGGAAGCACCGCAACGAGGCGAGGTGCTACCATGCTGGCTGATGGCGTGGGGCCCGACAAGTGGGGTCGCGTCGAAGGAGTCGCGATGAATCGAACGACCCCCCGTGGCGACACCGCCGCAAGTTCTCGGGCGTTTCGCCTACTCACCTCCCTTTCCGCGGTGCTCGCGCTGAGCGCGGGTGCTCTTTTCGTCCCCGCCTCGACCTCGTCAGCCACCTCTCGTGGAACTTCCGCCACTCGAAGTGGAGCGACCCCTATCGCGCACGCCTCGGGCAACATCGACTTCGATGGGTCCTGGACCGTCACTGATCCCGCCAACGGTGATACGGCCACTCTGACCGTCAGTGGCGAGAAGTCCGATGGTTCGTTCTCGGGTACCCTCGAGCCCCCCGGCAACGCACCCAGGTCGTTGAGTGGTCCCTTCTCTCTTGAAAACGCTCAGGTGAGTGGGCGACACTTCAGCTTCACCATCGAACGCTCGGGCATCGGCGGCACTGGTCCCGACGATCGCAACGCGACGTACACGGCGAACTGGGACGGCACGATTACGGGAAACAGCGCCACCGGCTCCATTGACGCGAAGACGGTGCCGGGCACCGTTCTGAATCCGGACGGCTTCGCGGGACAACGGAGCTTCACCGCCCATCGAGCCAGTGCCTACACCTCCTCACCCGCCGTGGGACCCGTGTTCGGGGGAGTCACGGTCCACGTGGCGGGCAGCGGGCTCGATAGCGCCGTGAGCGCTGAGATCACCGACGCCGACGGCAACGTGTTGGCGACCGTGTCCGCGGACGGGGCCGACGCGTCGGGGTTCTCCTTCAAGGCCCCCGACCTTACGTCTGCGTTTCACGACGCCAACAACGCCTCGGTCTCTTCGAACAGCAAGACGATCTCGCAACTCGTGGTGGAGGTCGTGCCTGTTGACGCCCAGGGTTCCATCCTGTCGCCACCGGCGGACTACACCGTGTCCCCGCCCATCGTCACGTCGGCCACCCCGGGTGAGATTGCGGTAGGCGGCGGCCAATCGATCATCGTCGTCGGTAAGTTCTTCGATGGGGTAAGCGCCGTGGACTTCCAGAACGGCACCTCGACCATCGTCTCGGCGCCGGCCACCGTTGACTCTTCTACCAAACTCGAGTTCACGGCTCCCGATCTGAAGGACTTCTTCGTCGCCAATAAGACCGCCGCGCAACTCACTCTCGACATGTACGTCAGGATCAACGTCACGCAGGCCTTCGGCTCGCTCATCTACTCCAATAGCACCCCGGTGACCGTCGACAATCTCCGGGTGGACAGCGTGACCCCCGCCGTCGGTCCCGACGTCGGTGGCGACACGGTCGCCGTGGTGGGATCGGGATTTTCCAACGTCACCGAGGTCGACATGGTTGCCACCACCTCGCCCGCGGGTACGGCGCCGCGCACGTTGGTTGTTCCGGTCAGTCCCGCCTCCGACCGATACCTCACGTTCAAGGTTCCTGACGACACGTCCTACGCGAACGGCACTCCGGCGAGTTCCAGCTACCACCTGGTTGCCGTCGCCACGATCAACGGTCAGCGCGAGACGTCCACCACCTCCTCAGCGGACGTCTATGAGTACAAAGGACCGGAGGTCACCTCGACCAACGTGGGTCCCCACGGCATCTCCGCGGCGAGCGGGGCGCAAATAACACTGACCGGCCAGTACTTCGAGGGCGTGACGGACGTCTTCCTTAATACGGCGGGTAGCGCCTTTCATACCACCGTCACCCCCTCGTCGGTCTCGGCGACCTCCATTACTTTCACCCTCCCGGACCTGACCAAGGTGCTCAAAGGGGTAGGCCAGAAGTCGGCCACGTTCGACATCACCGTGGCCATCCCGGCCGGCGGAGTGGGCTCTAACTACATTCGCTCGATTACCAACGCGGCCAGCGAGATCACCGTGAAGAGTTGAGGGAGTTAGCGCTGGTTGTAGCGCACCTGACACGACGTACCGTTGGCCAGCGTGATGGTGAAGGTAAAGACGCCGTTGCGCGAGTGGGGCTTGACACTCACGCGCACGACTAAGACGCTCCCCGTATCGCGCACCACCAGCGCCGTGGTGCCGGCGTGGCTGGTGACACGTGGACGACCAGAAAAGCCGCTCCCGTCAATGGCCAGGGTGACCGTGCGACCGGCCACGGCGTAGCCGCGAACCACGGTCGCCGCGGGTCCGCTCGGCACCGTGGTCGTAGTCGTCGCGGTGGGCGGCGGCGTCACCACGGGCGCGGTAACGGTCAGGGTGTAGGTGAAGGTCCCGACGTCCCCGTTGGGATCGCTTGTCGTACCGGTCGCCGTGTAGGTGCCCTTGGTCAGCGTGGGCAGGGCCGTCACCACGCCGCTCGAACTGACGGCCAGGTCCGGAGAGCCCGTTGTTTGGACGTACGACACAGTGCCCAAGTTGGCGCCGACACTCAGTTGATCGGAGAACGTTGACAGTGAGCTCGCCGCCACGCTCCCCGCGGTGGGCGTGCGTTGGACGAGCTTGCCGACCGTCAAGGTGAACGAGTACGAGCCGGCGTCACCGTCGGGGTCATTCATCGTCCCGGTCGCGCTATAGGTCCCCGCGGCGAGTGGTCCGCTCGTGGTGAGGAGGCCGCTCGCACTGACGTTGAGACTGGGGGTTCCGGTAACGGGGACGAAGGTGACCGTTCCGCTGTTACCGGTGACGACAAGTTGATCGCTGAACGAGGCCGAACCGCTGGCCTTGACGTTCGCCGACAACGGCGAGTCCTGAAGGAGCACGCCGACTTCGAGCGTGAGAGAGAAGGTCCCCACGTCGCCGTTCGGGTCGCTGGTCGTGCCACTCGCGATGTACGTCCCGTCGGCGAGCGCCCCGCTGGTCGTGACGAGACCGGTGGCGCTCACCACGAGATCGGGCGAACCACTGGTCTCTACGTACGTGACGGGGCCGTTGTTGTTGGTCGTCACGAGTTGATCGCTGAAGGTGGCCGAGTTAGCGGCCGTCACGGAGGTCGTGAGGGGCGTGTTCAAGAGGCCGCAGTTGTAGTCACCGTCGTAACTGCCCGCGCCGTATTGGATGAGGGCCACCCGTCCCGAGGTGAAGGACGTGGTGGCGCATCCCGCCTGTGCCGCCGCGACCGAGCCGAAGCCCGGAATCCACGCCGGCACCGACGGAAAGTTCGACGTGGAGGCGTCGGTGATGGCGCGCCACTGTTGCGAGGTGGAGTAGACACCGACGCTGGTGACGCCGGCGTTTTCGAGAGAGGCAATCTCGCCTTCGATCATGGCCGTGTCGTTGGCGTAGGCCGCGGCCGTGGGACCGTAGTAGTTGGACTTCACTTCCCAGGCGTTGCCCGTTTCTACATCGAGCCACCACGGAGAAGCGATGGCCGCCTGGTTGGGCGACGTGGCGCCGTCGGCGGACTCGGCGGTGAGCGCGGCCGCGAAGGAGTATCGCGCGGCGTTCCAGCCGTAGTCGTAAGAACACGGCACGGAGTTCGCCCCGGCGCACGCGTCGGGCGCGGTCTGAGAGGATGGCCACTGTCCATTGTTCGGACCGCCGTTGGCCGTGTTCACGTAAAAGGCCGGCTGTTGGTTGACGGCGCCTTTGGCCCAGGTCAACTCGCTGGCTAGACACCGGTTGGTGGTGAAGGGCTTTCCTCCGTTGACTCCCACCACCCCGAAGCCGGGAGTGGAGGGATAGGCGTACCCGCACTGGGGAAAGCTGATGTCGTACCCGGTCGAGGTGGGCGAGAGGGGCGTCGACTGCGCAGCGACCACGACGGCACTCGCACCAGCGATGAGTGCGATCGCCACGCACGCAGCGGCGAACTTCTTGAGGGGGAAAATCACGTCCTCTTATCCTACGAGCGCTCTTGGCGATGGTTCCCGGCAACCTCTTACAACGGCCTGTGAGTCCGCCTCAGATAATAAAGATGTCGAAACTGAGTAATGCGGAGGCTCTCCTCTCATAAACGTGATATGGCCAGTGGACGACACGTGGCCGGCGCACCGTTGACTCACTCGAGTGACATGGACCTGACCATGGTTGACGCCACGAGGAGCCTCGTGACGCCTGAGAATCGATTGAGCGCCAATTCAATACGTGTGATATAGATACGTCGGAAATCTATGAAGGAGGGGTCGCCTCAGCACCACTCGATGTGGAGCGGTTGACACATCAGGGATCACGTTGATCCGAGGTGACGGCGTCGTCTCGTTTAGCAACTATCGAATAGGGGAGTCATGGCTGCATTTGATTGGAAGAAGTTGTCCACCACTGATCGAGTGATAGCAATCACCGCACTGATCGCGTTGATTTCGCTCTTTTTGCCCTGGTATAGCTGGAGCGGCGGCGGTTACAGCGCCTCGGCGGGCGGCTTTAGCACGGGGTATGGATGGCTCGGCGCGTTGCTCGTAGTGGCTGCGGGCGTCTACATTGTGGCGCTGCGTTCAGGATCGAACATGCCCAAGACCGCGTACGGCCCCGGCGTCTTGGTGCTGGGAGCATCTTTAATTGGCACCATCATCGTGGCCATTCGTTGGATCACGTTGCCTCGGGGAAGTTACGGCGCGGACGGCATCGGTTTTCACTACGGTCCCGGCTTCGGGCTCATCCTCGCGCTCATCGCCTGCATCGTGCAAGCGGTCTTCGCGGTGCGCATGTTCCGCAGCTCCGGCGAGGCGCTGCCCTGGGCTAAGTAGCCGGAACTGCCCGCGGCTACTTTGTGGCCGCGAACAAAGCTTTGATCTTCGAGTACACCTGGGCGAGGTGCGGCCCTCCCAACGTCGGTAGCTCGGCTACGCCGTGTTGGCTGACGCGCGCGTAGGGACATCCGCCCAGTTGAAACTCGACACGAGAGTAGGGCGTCGCCCTGGCGCTGGTGGAGAAACTCACCCAAGCCGGAATCATCAGGTCGTCGGGGCAGACCGACTCGCGCGTGCTCACTGGCAGAGAGTTGATGAGTGATCGGACGTCGGCGATGACCTTCGGACTGGTGATCGTCTCGGTGGTGTGGCTCGTGACGACCGGCGAGATGACCAAGGTGATCACCGTGGCGCCGGGGTGGATGTAGTCGTCAGGTGGTTTGGTGGTCGCGGACGCCAGCGAAGTACTCACGACCAGGAAAACAGCGCCGAGGGCAAGGGCGCCCGAGAGTGGCGCCACTCGAGAGTGCTTCATCATGGCTCTCCTTGTCGTTCTACCTTGTCTCTGTCGCCCCAGACGCTTTTGTGACAGAGGTTTCACGCCGAGAGGTCTTGGTGCGATGGTAGGCCGTTCGCCGCTTACCGGCAGCGCACTTAGATTCTCGGGACGGCCACAAGGGCGACGATGGCGCCGAGGTGGGCAATATCGGACGAGTCGTGGACATCGACCTCGCGAGTGCCCGGGTGGATCCAGGTTCCCTGCGGCACCTTCGAGGATCTCGCCCGGGTCTTCGCACTTCTCTAGGGGACTTAGCTGCTCAGCACCTTTCGCCAAGCGACGATGCCGCCGGTCGGGTAGTAGCCGAGGGACTTATTGACCGCGATCATCGCGCTGTTGAGCGCGTTGTTGGACGTCACGATCATTCTGGTTTGATACTGGCCGTCCCGCAACTGACGCATGGTGGCAAGCTTCAACAGCGCGCCCAGGGAGTGACCCCGATGAGCGCGCAAGACCAGGGTGTCCCACTGATACGCCGTGCCGGGTCGTTCGCGTGGCACCGTCAACTCACTCAACCCCGCCACCTCACCGCTCTCGCGATGGCGTGCCGCAGCGACGAGAAGGTCGCGACCCATGTCGTGCACGCGTCGCTCGTGAAGCCGATATCGGCGTTCGTCCCAGTTCTCCACCTCCGAACCGAATCCCGAGTCGGGCACCTCCACCGGCATGACGGCCTTGAGAGAGGCCAGGCCCGCCACGAGAGAGTCCGGCGCGGCACGTTGCCAGGTCACGATCTCGTAGTCGCGGGCTTTTGGTGCCCACGCTGACTCGAGTCGATGGAGTTCTCCTTCGGGTCGTGGCCAGTCGATCTCGCGAATGACGTTCTCTTCCACGACCTGGTAGCCCTGGCGAGGAGCGAACGCTCGACTCGGACCGTTCCCGCGTTCGTGCGTGCCCTCGGCCACCCACAGAAGTAAGGCTGACCGGCCGAGATCGATGGCGGCCGCTTCAAGATGCGCGAGCGCGACCGAGCCAAAACCCCGTCCACGTTTCAGCGGGTCTACGAACAGGTCACCGCGAATCCACGTGAGGTTGTCGTCGCGCGAGAGCTCGAGTGCCGCAGACGCCACCACGACGTCCTCATCAAGCAGTGCGTACAGCCGATGGAAGTTGGGCGCCGTATCGTCGAGAGCCCGCGCGCGCCACTCCTGCGGGAGCCAGCCTTCGTGACGTCCGCGGTCGCGCTCTAACTCGGCGCGCTGCAGCACATCAAACCAGGCAAAAAAATCACTGTCGTCATGCGGGTTCACGCGACGAAAGTTCACGTTGATCTCTTATATCGGCGTAGCGGGCGACGTATCGACGAACGAAATTCGTAGAGGACGAGCGTCTCGAGGTGTTTCACAAGGCCATCAGGCTGCTTGTCACTCTTTGTGCGATCGATCACATGTAATCGAAATGTCATTGAGGATGAGAGTTAGAGTTGGGGGGTTGGCGCTTCGCGCAACGGAGAGGTATCAGCAGGTGAGCACCCGAATGGCCAAGAGCCGAGTTGACCTCCTCGAAGAGATCACGCCCGACGTAGAACGACTCTACAACCGCCACATGCAAGCACCGCGACTGTGGTATCCGCACGAGCAGATCAACTGGGGAGAAGGCGAGGATTTCGGGGAACACGCCTGGGCCCCGGAGCAGTACCCCATCGGCGACGGCGTGCGTAGCTCCATCTACGTCAATCTCTTGACCGAAGACAACCTTCCGTACTACACCGACTCAATCCTTGAGCACTCGCCGAAGGGTCATCCCATTCGAGAGTGGACCTGCCAGTGGACGATGGAAGAAAATCGCCACGCCATGGTGATGCGCGACTGGGTGCACATCAGTCGTTGCATCGACCCCAAGATGCTCGAGGACGGGCGTCGAGTTCAGATGCAAAAGGGTGAGGTTCCTCACCCGGCCACCTTCGCCGAACTCATCGCCTACGTCTCCTTCCAAGAGCGCGCCACGCAGATCGCCCACCGCAATACGGGCGCGAAGCTTCCCAAGGACGACAAGATCGGTCGCAACATACTCGGCCTCGTTGCGGGCGATGAGACCAAGCACTACCTCTTCTACCGTGACCTCACGCTGGCGGCCTTCGCGATCGATCCCTCCGCCATGATGATCGCCGTCTCCAAGCAGGTGAGCACCTTCGCCATGCCCGGCACCGGTATTCCCAGTTTCACTCGTCACGCCGTGCGCATCGCGAAAGAGGGCATCTACGGTCTCGGCCAGTACCTCGGCGACGTGCTGACTCCGGTGTTGAATCTCTGGGACATCGAACACTTGAAGGGCCTGACTAAAGAGGCCGAGATTGCCCGGATCGATCTGGTGAACGTGAAGGCCAAGATTGCCGAGTCGGTAGAGCGCATGGCGCACAAGGCCTCGCTGATCAAGTCCTCGATCGGCGCCGCGCGCTAGTTCACTCCTTCGTGTTCGCCACTTTGCGAATGTAGTCCTCGAAGGCCTTCTGCTGGTCTTGCGATTGGCGTAGATCGCGTTCGTGCATGGAACCTCCGCGGATGAGTACGTAGAGCAGGGTGCCGATCAGGGGGAGTACGAAGATGAAGATAAGCCAAAGCGTCTTGGCTGCGCCGCCCAGGTCGTGGCTGCGAAAGATGTCCACCACCACGTGAAAGACCAGGATGATCCAAAAGATCAAGAGCACGAAGTACAACGTCGAGATGAAAACGTCGGCCAAGGGATAATTCGAGGCAAACACGGCGGTCCTTTCTATGGTTGCTAAGACGAAGTGTAGGGTGCCGAGCCGACGCGAGAGAGCGTCGACGGTACGAAAGACCCCCCTTCATCTGGCATTCTGGAAGAGTCGACCTTGACGATAGGTACGACGGCCCGGAGGTAGGTAGTGCTCAGTTACGAAGAAGCGATCGCCGAGGTGTCGGCCCCGGGACAGCCCTATGAGGTCATCGAGGTCGAGCACGGCGGGGTCACCAACCGCGCTTTCAAGAACGCGCCGGCGACTCTTCGCCACTTCTTCGACCTGGCGCGCGGCATCGAAAGCACCTTTCTTGTCTACGAGGACGAGGAGTGGACCTTCTCTGACGTCATGGCGGAGGTCGACGCCCTGAGTTACGCCCTGGTGCATCACTACGGATTGAAGAAGGGTGATCGGGTCGGCATCGCCATGAGGAACTACCCCGAGTGGGTCATCTCCTTCGCCGCCATCGTCTCGGTGGGAATGGTCTCGGTATCGCTCAACGCGTGGTGGACCGAGGACGAACTGGACTACGCCATCAAAGACTCCGGCCTCTCACTCCTCATTGGCGATAGTGAGCGAATCCTTCGCTCCACCCGATCTTGTCAGCGCGCGGGCGCGCGGCTACTGGGAGTGCGACTCGACGAGACGACGCCCTACTCCCAAGACGTGAAACGTTGGGGCGACGTGGTGGTGCGGGGAGTCTCGATGCCCGAGGCCGACGTCGACGCCGACAGCGACGCGACCATTCTCTACACCTCGGGCACGACCGGCTTTCCCAAGGGTGCCGTCTCCACCAACGGCGCGATCACGCAAGCGATCTTGGCCTTCTCGTCCTCCGCGGCAGTGCAAGACGCGCGCCGAAGCGGTGAGGTGACGAGCAGTGGCCTGCCTCCGTGTTTCATCTTGATCGTGCCGCTCTTTCACGTCACCGGGTGCGTGCCCGTTATGCTCTCGTGCTTTTCCTGGCACTTCAAGTTGGTGATGATGTACAAGTGGGATCCCGAGCGCGCGCTCCAACTCATCGAGCGCCACCGCGTGACGGCCTTCGTGGGCGTGCCCACCCAGTCGTGGGACCTGATTGAGTCCCCGAACTTTTCAAAGTACGACACGTCCTCACTCAGTACCGTGGGCGGCGGTGGTGCTCCGGCCCCGTCGGCGTTGGTGGCCCGCGTGGAGAGCGCCTTCTCCAAGGGTCGACCGACTCTCGCCTACGGCATGACCGAGACGAACGCCTACGGGCCCAGTCACGTCGGCGACGACTACCTCACACACCCCACCGCCACGGGTCGGGTGCCCACCATCGTGATGGACGTGGAGATTCGTGATGAGTCCCTGCGGGCGCTGCCCATCGGCGAGAGCGGCGAGATCTGGTTGAAGTCGCCGACCATGGTGCGCGGTTACTGGCAACGGCCGGAGGAGACGGCCGACGCCCTCGTGGAGGGGTGGCTGCGCACGGGGGACCTCGGACACATCAGTGAGGAGGGGTTTCTCTACGTCGATGACCGTGCGAAGGACATGATCATTCGCGGAGGCGAGAACGTCTACTCGGCCGAGGTCGAGTCGGCGATCTACGAACACCCGGCCGTCTACGAAGCGGCGGTCTTCGGACTACCCAACGAGCGTCTCGGTGAAGAGGTCGCCGCGGCCGTGATGCTTCGAGAGGGCATGACTCTCACCGCCGACCAGCTGCGGTCGTTCCTCGCCACGCGACTGGCCTCGTACATGATTCCTTCGCGCGTCGCCTTTACCAGCGATCCACTCCCGCGCAACCCCGCGGGAAAGTACTTAAAGCGCGAGATGCCCGCGCACTATTTTTCCAGCGCGACCTGAATAGCCCGCGCCGCGTACTCCGCGACGTTCACGTCGCTCAGTTGGCTCACGGAGAACCACTGCGCCGCGTCGGTGGTGCCCACGGCTTCATCGCGTAGGTTACCGCCGTTGAGGGAGACCGTGTAGAGCACCCGCACCGTGTGGATACGATCTCCATTCGGTCGGCGGCGCACGTCACTGGCGACGTCGAGCAAGAGAGGATCTTTAATGGAGAGGCCCGTCTCTTCGCGGAACTCTCTCAACAGCGTCTCTTCGGGCGACTCGGCGAAGTTGATCCCGCCCCCCGGTAGCCACCACAGCGGGGGGGTGATGAGAGGACTGCTTGACCGCACCAACAGCACCTCGCCGTCGCGAATGAGGATGCCGTACGCCCTCACACTGGTGTGCTGCTTGCTCATCGGCCCTAGACGTCCTCTCAGCTACTGGTTCGCCGGGAGACGCGGACCCAGGAGGAACGTCGAGCGACACCCCTCGCTGCAGAAATAATAGGTCACCCCATCGGAGCCCTCGGCGCTTGGGGCGTCGATCGGACTCACCCTCATCGAACACACGGGGTCGAGGGTCTCGCGCGCGTCATCGACGCGGTCGTGCGACGGAACGTGCGCGCGCTCGAATCGCCGCAGGCACTCCAAGGAGCAAAAGAAGTGGGTGACGCCGTCGTACTCCGCGCTCGCCGGTGCGGACGTGGTGTCGACGGCCATTCCGCAGACGGGGTCGATCGCCACGAGCGACGACGCGCGAGGGCGCCGAGCCAGCCACCACGCAGCGACGAGAACGATGGTGGCGAGCACGTTGAGAACCAGGGTGGACCCCAAAGGAAACTGACCGTCGAGGACTCGGACGTGATGGCTGGTGGGTGCCAGTCCGACCGCGCGGAAGAGAACGTCGACGAGAAGGCCGGCCGTGCTCATGGTGAACCACAGCAGCACGAAGAGTCGCCAGGCTGAACTCGCCCCGTAGTAGCGGCGGTAGATCGCTAGGAGAGGCAAGGTGACGAGGTCGGCGAAGATAAAGGCGATCACGCCCCCGAAGGCGACGCCGTGAGCCCAAAGAGCAGCGGCCAGGGGAATGTTGCCGACGGAGCAGACGCACGAGACGACGGCCAGCAACGGTGCCACCACCACGTTCTCCACGACCGTGGCGCTCCCGTGGCCGCTCCAGAAGAGGTGATGCCACCACGACGCGGGCACGTACACCGCGATGAAGCCGGCCACCACAAAACCGGCCAGCAACTCCTTTCGCAGCATGGTGAGATCGCCGATGGTGTAGCGCGCGGCCGATGCTAGGTGCTCGCCGTCAAGTCGTTCGCGCCACGACGACGCGGAGGGGCGCTCGCGTGGCGGGGCCTCCTCTAGGACGCGTGCCCTTACGCGCGCTTGACGAAGGGGGTTGAACATGATCCTCGTCGTCAGGGTGAGGAGTACGACCATGATCAGGCCTCCGACGAGTTGAGCGAGAACGAAGCGCCAACCCAGCAACAGGTAGAGCAAGACGCCCAGTTCGATCACCAAATTGGTGGAGGCCACCATGAAGATGAGCGCGTTGCTCCACGACGAGCCTCGCGCGAAGAGCGCTCGTGCGACCGCGCTCGCGGCGTAACTACAGGACGACGAGATGACGCCGAGTACGGACGCTCGAACGACCGAAGACGGTGATGTCGAACCCAGCGACGCACGCAACGCGTCGCGCGGCAGCAGACTTTGGATTAGACCCGAGAGCGTAAAGCCGAGAACCAGCGGCCACCAGGTCATCCAGATCATGGCCAGGGCTTCCTTGCAGCCGAGCGCCACCCAGTGCACGACGGCGGGTGCGGCGCCGATCATCCCTTAGCGGGTTCGCGGGAACCCAAGATCGATCTGTGACTCCGAGGGCTGGGGCCAACGGGTCGTGACCACTTTGGCGCGCGTGTAGAAGTTGAAACCTTCGGGACCATATATATGGGCGTCGCCGAAGAGCGAGTCTTTCCATCCCCCAAAGGAGTACGCGGAGATCGGCACGGGAATCGGCACGTTCACACCGATCATGCCGACGTGGACGTCTCGGGAGAAGAGGCGGGCCGCGTTGCCGTCCCGGGTAAAGATGGCCACCCCGTTTCCGTAGGGGTTGGCGTTGACGAGATCGATCGCGTCGTTGAAGGTGGCTACGCGGGCCACGCCGAGGACGGGGCCGAAGATCTCGTCGTCGTAGGCCTTGGTTCCCGGGCGAACGCCGTCGAGGAGACTCGGTCCCACGTAGAAGCCGTTGCCGAGTTGGAGTGTGGTGCCGTCGCGTACGACGTCGATGTCGTCGTCGTGGGCGCTCGAGACGTAGTGAGCCACGCGGTCGCGATGTTCCCTCGTAATGAGCGGTCCAAAGTCGCTCGTCGGATCGTCGCCGGGACCGACCTTCAACTTGTCGAGGCGCTCGGTGATCTTCTCGATGAGAGGGGTAGCCACGTCCCCGACCGCGACGACCACGCTGATCGCCATGCACCGCTCACCGGCCGATCCATAGCCCGCGTTTATGGCGGCGTCGGCGGCGATGTCGAGGTCGGCGTCGGGCAAGACCACCATGTGGTTTTTCGCACCGCCCAGCGCTTGGACGCGTTTGTGGTGCTTGCTGGCGCTCTCGTGGACGGCCCTGGCCACCGGCGTAGAGCCGACGAAGCTCACGGCGTCGACGCCGGGGTGCTCGATAAGGGTCGTCACGGTCGACGCGTTGCCTTGGAGGACGTTAAGGACTCCGTCGGGGAGCCCGGCCTCTTGGAAGAGCTCGGCCAATCGCACCGAGACGGACGGGTCGCGCTCGGAGGGCTTCAAGATGACGACGTTCCCACTGGCGACGGCGTTGGCGCTCATCCACAGCGGCACCATGATAGGGAAGTTGAACGGGGTGACGGCCACCACCACCCCCACCGGCTCGCGAGTCGAGTGCACGTCGACGCCCTCGGCGACCTGGTTGGAAAATCCACCCTTGAGGTGCTCAATCAGTCCGCAGGCGTACTCCACGTTCTCGAGTCCTCGGGCGATCTCGCCTCGCGCGTCGGCCAACGTCTTGCCGTGTTCGGCGCTGATGATGGCGGCCAACTCCTCGGTGTGCTCGACCAGTAGTTGGCGCAGGGTAAAGAGAATGTTCGTGCGTCTCGAGAGTGAGGACGACGCCCACTCGCTCGCGGCGCTGCGGGACCCCTCGACGACTTCGTTGATGAAGTTCACGCTCGGTACCGGCACCGTCGCAACGACCTCTCCGGTGGCGGGATTAAAGACATTCGAGTGACCCGGGGCCTCGACTCGCGCACCCTTGATGAAGTGGGGAACCGTTCTCATATGGACCTCTTTCGCACCGCCAATCTACAGGGAGGAGTTCCCGTGGGCCGTTAGTGTTATCCCATGAGCTCAGCCCACGAAGGTCGTGATCTTCGTGAGGCGGCGTCGGTGGAGCCGGTCGGCCCGGGCGTCTACTCGGCTCAGCTGTCGCCCTTTTTCACGGTGATGGGCCACCCCCACGGCGGATACCTGCAGTGCGTGATCGCCAGTGCGGCCCTGGCTGGCGCCAGCGAACAGGGTTCGACCCACCTGCACGCCACCGCCGTGACCACCAACTTCGTCATCGCCCCTGAGGTCGGAACGGCGGAGTTGCGCGTCGAGGTTCGCCGCGTCGGACGGGGCGTTTCCTTTGTGTACGTCACCCTTCATCAAAAGGGCCAGCTCGCCACCGAGTCACTGGTGACGTTGGGTCCGCTTCGCGATGAGTCGACGGTCCGTTATCAGTACATGCGGCCCTTCGACCTGGCGCCGCTCGAGATGTGTCGGCCGTCTAACGCCAGCGACGAGATCAACATCTCGAGCGTTCTGGAGCTCCGGTTCGACCCCGCGGTCACCGGCTTCTGGGATGGACAGCTGTCCCACACCGCCGAGGTTCGCGGATGGCTCCGTCTAGAAGGCGAGAGCGTCTGGGACGCGCAGAGTTTGCTCTTCGCCGGCGACGCCCTGCCGCCGGCGACAATGCCGCTGGGTTCGTCCGGTTGGGTGCCGACGATGCAGCTCACGTCCTACGTGCGCCGCGTGCCCAAGAGTGAGTGGCTCCGAGGTCGGCAGCTCGCCGTGGTGATCGCGGACGGACTGGTTGACGAGCGCTGTGAGCTCTTTGACGAGACTGGCCAGCTGGTGGCGTCGTCCACGCAGCTCGCCATGGTGCGCCTACCGGGCGGCAACTAAGACGTGTCGGTTGGTCCCAGGACCAACGGCGATGGATCTTTGACGATTCAGCCTCGTCTCACTATCCCGGCGGAGGAGATAGAGCTGCGCGTCACCACTTCGGGCGGCCCCGGAGGTCAGCACGCCAATCGCTCACTCACCCGAGTGGTGGCGACGTTTCGCGTGGCGTCGTCGACCGTTCTGAGCGAAGAACAAAAGCGCCGCGTCGAAGAGTCCTACGGCTCAGTCGTTCGCTCCAGCGCCAGCCGCTTTCGCTCCCAACGCCAAAATCGCCTGGCCGCCTTGGAGCAGCTTGGAGAAAAGCTGGCGACGTCCCTGGCGCCGCGCACACCCCGTCGTGCCACCAAGCCGACCCGAGGGGCCACGGTGCGCCGGGTCGACGAAAAGAAGGCGCGAGGCCGACTGAAAGAACAACGTCGCCGACCGGTCGAGGATTAGTGCGACTTTTCGATCTGGCGCGTGATCACTTCGAGCGCGTTGTGCATGAGGCCGTCGCGTGCCGGGTCGTCATCTTCGTGAGGACCGCGGATCGGGGTCAGTGAGGCGTACCCCGCGCCGAGCAGCGCCCCGTCTTCGTCGGCGTCCTCGTCACTGACGTCGCCGAGCTCGGGCGTCGCCGCGCCGAGGCGAAGGGGAAGTTCACCTTCGTCGCTGAGTGCCTCCCCGCCCGCGCGCGGTCCCGCCGCCTTGATGATGCCGGCCATCGAGATGCGACCGCGCTTGACGCCCTTTAACTCACTCAAGGGAAGGTTGGGAACGTTCAGGTTCAAAAGGGTGCGCGAGGGTGCTTGGAAGAGTTCGTCGAGGACTTCGATAGTGACCGCGGCGGCCGTGTCGTAGTGCACGTTGTCGCCCCACTGCACGGAGACGGCGAGTCCCGAGAGCCCGAGTTGCGCCCCCGTGAGCACCGCGCCTACCGTGCCGGAGTGCAGGACGCTGCGTCCCACGTTGGCGCCGGCGTTGATGCCCGAGACGATGACGTCGGGCTGAAAGTCGAAGCTGCCTAGCGCTCCCAAGATGGCGCAGAGGGCGGGTGGGGCCTCGAGACCGTAGGTGGCCAGGGACTCCGCTCCCGCGATGCGGTGGCGTCGGTACTTGACGGTGGGTCGTTCGAAGACGTCGCCGACCGCGGAGGACATGCCGGAGTAGTTCTTGTTGGGTGCCACGATGAGTGCGGCACGCTCCTCACCTCGGGGCGTCTCGTCGATCCAACGTGCGACGCTTCGCGCGAGAACGGCCATCCCGGGGGCGAGGACGCCGTCGTCGTTGGTGAGCAGTAGTTTCATACCTCGACCCTAATTGTCGTAAGTTAACCAGCAGTGAAAAGAACGAAAAACACGTAATGCTGCCCACGGGAGAGCAGTTCGCCATCGCGCACGGCGACCAACGCGCGGTGGTGACCGAGGTAGGAGCGACCCTTCGGACCTACGTGAAAGGTGGGCTCAGCGTCATCGAGGGATTCGCGGGAGAAGAGGTGCCCATGCACGCTCGCGGACAGGTGCTCTACCCCTGGCCCAACCGCATGGGAAACGACGAGTGGTCGTTCTCGGGACGAGTCGCACGACCCACCATTGACGACGTGGCGCACGCCACCGCCATTCACGGACTCGCGCGCTGGCGTCCCTTTCGCGCGGAGGCGCTCAACCAGAATCGTTGCGTCCTGTCGCTGTTGTTGCACCCGACGCCCGAGTATCCCTTTCTGAGCGAGATCAGCGTGGCCTACCACCTCGGGTCTCTCGGCTTGACGGTGACCACGACGGTGACGAACCGAGACGGCGTTCCTCTCCCTTTTGGGGTGGGCTTCCACCCGTATCTCGCCGTGACGACGCCGACGATCGAGGGATCACTTCTCGAAGTTCCCGCCCGGTCCTATGTTGCCGTTGACGATCGTCAGTTGCCGACGGGGGAGATTCTCCCGCTGGCCGGTCATCAGATGGATTTTTCTCGGCGCAAGTCGCTAAGCGGTCATGAACTCGACGTGACGTACACCGACCTCGTGCGCGACGACGCCGGCCTGGCGGTCGCCACGCTGGAAGACGTGAACGGCGGTGAGATCGACCTCAGCGTCGATCGCAACTTTCCGTACTTCCAGGTCTACACCGGCGACAACCTAGAGAGTGGTCGACGTCGAACGTCCGTGGCCATCGAACCGATGACCTGTCCGCCTGACGCCCTGCGCAGCGGCAAAGACGTGGTGGTGTTAGAGCCGGGCCAGCACTGGGCGGGTTCGTGGCGACTCAGGCGGCGTTGAGTATGGCGGCCCGCGTCGTTCTCATCACGGGATCAACGTCGGGCATCGGTCTCGCCACAGCGCGACGATTCTCCGAGCTGGGCGACACCGTTATCTTTAACTCTGCTCGCAGCTTCGAGGCGGGTGAGCACCTGGCCTCGGTGACGGCCAACTCGCACTACGTGCAGGCAGACATCGCTAACGCCGAGGACTGCGATCGTCTACTCCACGAGGTACTGGAGCGCTACGGCCGCTTGGACGTACTCGTCAACAACGCCGGGACGACCAAGGTGATTCGCCACAGCGACCTAGAGGCGGCCAGCGTCGATGTTTGGCGCGAGATTTTTGACGTCAACGTCTTTGGCACGTGGCAACTGAGCGTGGCGGCCATGCCGTCGCTAAAGACGAGCCACGGCACCATCGTGAACGTCTCGTCTGTCGCGGGAGTGCGAGCCACGGGCTCCTCCATTCCCTACGCCGCGAGCAAGGCCGCTCTCAATCACCTGACCACGTTGCTCGCCAAGGTCTGTGGCCCCGAAGTACGCGTGAACGCCGTGGCCCCGGGACTCATTGACACGCCGTGGTGGACGAGTGACTGGGACGCCGCGCGAAAGTTCGTGTCGAGCGTGGCTCCACTTCGACGTAGCGGGACAGCCGAAGACGTCGCCGACGTCATCGTGGCGCTCGCGACCACGTCTTACGTCACCGGCCAGATCGTGGTGGTTGACGGTGGGCTCACCATCGCCACCTGACGCGGCGCCGGCACCGCGAGGCGTATGAGGCCACTCACGAGCCGCGTGCTGGGTCGAATGACCGCACGATCGAAGAGACGATGAGTCCGAACGCCCAGCAGATCGGCCGCCCATGGTGGGAGAAGTGACCACGCGCTCATGACCAGGAGACGGTGGACACAACGTTGTGTTCTGCCGGCCTCGACGCGGCGCGCGACGAAGTCGCGAGCCACCTCGCCGTCGGGACTGAGGCGAAGTTCGTGGCGAAAGCTCTCGAGCACGGTGGTGAGTTCGGCCACGCTGCGGGGCGGATCGAGAACCCCCAGGTCGTAGGCCAAGGGCACCATCTCCTCGACGTACTGGTCGGCCTGCTGGTCACTGAGTTTCACCGCGCCGAAGCGTCGGTGCGCGGCCAGAAACATGTAGATCTCCGCGCAGTGCACCCACAACAGGAGGTGAGGGTCGTTCGCGTCGTACGGCTGTCCGTCGTCGGAGGTGCCGTGCACGTGTCGGTGAACGGTCAACACGCGGTCGATCGCCTCGTGCGCCGACGTCCTCGTCCCGTACGTGGTGGCACCGATGAAGTTGGCCGTCTGAAGGAGACGACCAAGTGGGTCGTCTTGATAGCGAGAGTGTTGCGCGACGCCGGCCATCGCGTGGGGATGGAGCATCTGAAAAAACAGTGAACCCAACCCCCCGACCAGCATCGAGGGCAGGTCGCCGTGCACCACGCGCGCCACGCCGTACACGTCGCTGTACGCCTCACGTGGATCGTGGCAGCGAGGGGGCGGTGCGGTGTTCAGTCCCGCCGCCGCGCGGATCCGCGCGTTGGCGTGACCTCGAAGTCGCGCGAGATAGCGCGTCATGACAGTGCTCCTTCACTCTGCGTTGCACCTTAGGTCGCCTCGCTTTCAATCGGTCCGGTCGTCTGCGACACTGGAGAGATGCCGCCCGCCACTCTTCTGCGTCTCTCTTCGACGGAGAGCGAGGTGGAGAGCGAAGTCTCGGTGATCACCGAGCGGCCCTGGAACGTCATTGTCTGGAACGACCCGGTGACCCCGATGACCGTCGTGGTCGTGGTCTTTCGTCGGATCTTCGGCTACTCCAACAACAAGTGCACGCATCTGATGTTGACGGTGCATCATGAGGGCCGGGCCATCGTATGGTCCGGCAAGCGGGAGCGGGCCGAGTCGTACTGCGTGAAACTCCAGGTCGCGGGGCTCCACTCCACGGTGGAGCAGGACTCCTAAATGTCGCCCAAGCTCTTCGTGCGACGACGAGACGGCCGCATTGAAGTTCGACTCAACGACGCCGGCCGCGACGTATTGCGCGACGTGTTTGTGCACGTGGTGGCGGCGGAACGTGACCCCGAACACGAGTGGCACCTGTCCTTGAACGCACCGATTAATCCCAGTCACGACGACGACGATCCGCTCTCGACGCTGGCTCGCCAAAACGACATCGCCACCAACGCGGAGCTGTCGGTGATGACGTACAAAGAACAGTTCTTGAACGACGCCGAAGCCTGGGCCTGGCTCAGCACTCTCCAGGTGGCACTGCGCTCGACGGCGGTGGCCAACGGACTCTTGAGTGACGAGAAACTTGAGGCGGCGTCGCCCGAACTGGTAGAGGAGATCCGAACAATCCAGCAGTTTCTCTTTGACTTAGCGGCCTGTCTCTAGCCGCGACGTGCACCGCGCGAACCGAGGGTAGGGGAGTGATGATCTCCCCTAGGCTGAGGGTCATGAAATCCCTTCCCCGCGCCCCCCTCTACCTGTCCGGCCTCTTGCTCGTCATTGGATCCGTCTCCAGTTTCTCGCTCTCGGCCGGCGCGGCGGGGGCGAAGGCCACCACGAAAACCGTCCTCAAAGCGGCGTCGACGGCACTGGCCAAAGAGACCAGCGTGCACATCAAGGTGTACGCCGTCGCCGCGAACTCTCCCAGCTCCGTCGTGGCCGACATCGGCCAAAAGTCAGGCACCGAGACCTTTACGAAGGGGGCGGAAACCTTCTCCATTACGGTGACGCCGACCTTCGCGTACCTGAGCGGCAGCGCCACCGGGCTCACGAAGATCATGGGTCTGACCTCGGCCGAACAGAAGAAGGTCGGTACGTCCGCCATCTCCATGAAGGTCGGTTCGGCGCCCTATAACACCTTCAAGTCGAACCTCACGGTCGGAGCGCTGACGAACTTGTTGCCGAGCCTAAAAGGGACCACTCTTCTGTCAAAAAGAGACAAGGCCACCAACGGCTACGACCTCAAGTGGGTGACGGCCGCGACGAGTGAGGCTCCCAAGTCCACGACGGTACTGACAATCTCGTCGGGTAAGAAGTCGCTGCCCTCAAAAGAGCTAGTCACGACCTCCGAGGGCACCAGCAAAACGACGTTCTCTCGCTGGGGTGAGGGCGTGCAGGTCGTCGTCCCGACCGCGACGATTCCGTACAGCACGGTCTTTCCCTCCAAGTCCTAGACGGCCTTCGCACGAAAGACCTGGTCGGCGCCGTTACAGCGTCGAAACAGTCCCGTTCCGAAACGATCCAGTATCGTTTCAGGGGTGACCATCGACGGCGAGCACTTCCTCCACGACTGTTCATCGGAGACACACCTTGCACCCGGGCGACATCTTGATAGCTCGCGCGACGACGCGTTGTGCGCGGCGGCGCTCAAGCTTCTCGGTGAGATCGGGTATGACCGGCTGACCATCGACAAAATCGCCGCGAGTGCGGGCGCGGGGAAGGCCACCATCTATCGCCGTTGGAGCGGCAAGGCCGAGCTCGTCGTGGACGCGCTGTCGCGCGAAAAAGCCGTCGACGTCGCGCCCAATACCGGGACGCTGCGCGGCGACCTCCACGCCCTCGCCTGTCGTTTCAGCCAGGCCGATCGACTACTCGATGCTTCTGTCGTGATCGGGCTCGTCAGCGCCTTACCGCACGATCACGAGTTGCGCGACGTCTTTCGAGAGCGCCTCGTCGATCCCCACGTCGCGACACTTGCCGAAGTATTTGAGCGGGCACAGAGTCGTGGCGAGATCGCTGCCGTGAGCGACCTCAACACGGTGATCTCGATACTTCCGGCGCTGGTCCTGCATCGTCTCCTGGTCCAAGGCACCCCGCCCGATCAGGAGTTCCTTGAGCGGATCATCGAAGGCGTCATCTTGCCGCTGGTCTCTTCAAGCTCCTCCATCGTACCTTCGTCGTAACGTCCTCAGAGAAAGCGATCACCCCATGTCGTCCTCGGAACTCACTGAACTCAACTCCAGCAACACGCAAGGCAAACATCTCGGCCTCGCGCTGACCGTGATCTCGTGTGCGCAGCTCATGATCGTGCTCGACGCCACCGTCGTCAACGTAGCGATTCCCACGATTCACCAGGCGCTGCACTTCTCGAGAGCCAACCTGGAGTGGCTCATCACCGCGTACTCGTTGACGTTCGGCGGTCTGCTCCTCTTCGGTGGTCGAACAGGCGATCTCTACGGCAAGCGACGGATGTTCATGATCGGCATCGCGGTCTTTGCCGTGTCGTCCTTGCTGGGTGGTCTCGCGCAGAGTGACGTCTGGCTCATCATTACTCGCGGCATGCAAGGCGTCGGTGGCGCGATCGCTGCCCCGACGGCCCTGTCTCTGATCGCCACGAACTTTCCTGAAGGGAGAGAGCGAAACCGAGCGATGGGGGTCTACGCGGCGATGTCCGGTGGTGGAGGAGCTCTGGGGCTTTTGCTCGGTGGCATCCTGACCAGTTACGTCTCCTGGCGGTGGATTTTCTTCATCAACGTCCCCATCGCAGCCATTGTGTTGTTCCTCACGCCCCGCGCTCTGAATGAGTCACAGACGACATCGGGCCACCTCGACGTTCCCGGGGCCTTGACCGTGACGGGCGGCATGCTCTCGCTGGTGTACGGGCTCTCGAACGCGTCAAGTCACAGTTGGACTAGCACGTCGACGTTGTTCTTCCTCGGCGCGGCCGTGGTACTACTCGCGGCCTTCGGAGCGATTGAGGCGAAAAGCAAAGAGCCCCTCATGCCCCTGGCCATCTTCAAGAACCGTAACCGTTCGGGCTCCTACGCCATGATGCTCTGTATCGGCATCGCGCTCTTTTCGATGTTCTACTTCCTCACTCAATTTCTTCAGAACGTGCAGGGATGGAGCGCGGTAAAGACGGGCGTGGGATTCTTGCCCATGACCATGGGCATCATCGTCGCGGCGGGGCTCTCGTCACGCTACGTGGGCAAGATTGGTGTGCGGATACCGCTCCTCGTCGGCCCGGCCATGGCCGTCGTCGGTATGTTGTGGATCTCTCGCATCACGCCCACCAGCTCGTACCTGTCGGTGCTCGGGCCGCTCATCATCATCGCGCTCGGCATGGGATTTACCTTCGTGCCCATCACGCTGGTCGCGGTGTCGGGCGTGGAAGCCAACGAAGCCGGACTGGCGTCCGCGTTGCTCAACACCATGCAACAAGTCGGCGGCGCCCTGGGACTCGCCGTCTTGGCGACGGTGGCCATCGACGCCACCAACTCGAAACTATCCTCGCTCGGCACGCACTCGCGTACCGCTCTCAACGTCGCCACGACCCACGGCTACACCACGGCCTTCATGGTGTCGGCGGGCATCGCCTTTCTAGGACTGCTGGTGTCCGTGGTCTTCATCCGCGTTCCCGCGAAACCGGGCGAGTCTACGACCGCCCCGTCGCGCGTGGCGACGAGCAACTAGAGACGCAACAGACGGCCACCCGAGAGTGGCCGTCTGTTGTTTTCACTGAGACGAAGGTATCGGGCCGTTGGGGTGGGCCGCTTCGCCAGTGACTTGTTAGCTACTCCCCATGGAGGTCGCGTACTCCACCGAGTTCGACTGGATGGTATCGCGATACCAGTCGAAGCTCGCCTTCTTTAGGCGAGTGCCGGTCGGAAAGTCGACCCAGACGATGCCGAATCGCCGGGAGTAGCCAAAGGCCCACTCGAAGTTGTCGAGCAAGCTCCACACGAAGTACCCCTGAACATTGACGCCCGCGTTAAGGGCGTCGTGAACCGCGGAGATGTGTTCTTGGAGGTAGGCCACGCGATTGTGATCGAGCACCTTTCCGTTGGGATCGACGTAGTCGTCGAAGGCCGCACCGTTCTCCGTGATGTAGATCGGCAAGGTGGCGTACTCCTCTCGAAAGCGCACGAGCAGTGACGTGAGGCCCGAGGCTTCGATCTCCCAGTCCATCGCCGTTTTGTCGCGACCGGGGGTTTCCAAAGAGCGGACCCCCAGGTCGGGAAACTGATCGTCGGGCGCGACGTAGTAGCCGGCGACGCGGGCCTCGGCGGCCCGGGTGGCGTCGACCACGGTCGAGGGGAAGTAGTAGTTCACGCCCAGAAAGTCGAGTGGCTGGGAGATGAGCTCGAGGTCCCCGTCGCGGATGACCGAAAAACCGGGCTGAGCGTTGCGGTAGTGCTCGAGCATGTCCTCGGGGTAGCGGCCGTGAAAGACCGGTTCCAAGAACAGCCGGTTGAGATTCCCGTCGGCCCGTCGGGCCGCCGCCACGTCGAGTGGGTGTTCCGAGCCCGGCTGAAAGTCTCCGAGGTTGAGCGTGATGCCCACCTTGGCGTCGGGCACGGCGGAGCGCAGGATCGGCACGGCTAGGCCGTGGGCCAGCAGCAGGTGGTGGTTGGCCGCCGCCGCCTTTCCGATGTCGTGAACACCGGGCGCGTGGCGACCAGAACCGTAGCCGAGCCACGACGAACACCAGGGTTCATTAAGGGTGATCCATCGCTCCACGTCGCTGCCGAGAGAGCGCGCGACGATGTCGACGTACTCGGCGTAGCGCTCGGCCGTCTCTCGAACACACCATCCCCCCGCGTCTTCGAGCGGCTGAGGAAGGTCCCAGTGGTACAGGGTCAAGGTCGGCTCAATGTTTCGCGCGAGGAGTCCGGCGACGAGTCGACGGTAAAAGTCGAGCCCCGCCTGGTTCGCCGGTCCCCGACCACTCGGTTGAATCCGCGGCCACGCCACCGAAAAGCGGTAGGCGCCGACGCCGAGGTCCGCTAAGAGATCGAGGTCTTCGTCCATGCGGTGGAAGTGGTCACAGGCGATATCACCCGTGTCGCCGTTCCACACCGCGCCGGGGGTGTGGCTAAAGGTGTCCCAAATCGAAGGGCCGCGTCCGTCCTCGTGGACCGCACCCTCAATTTGGTAGGAAGCGGTCGCGGCTCCCCAGAGGAATCCGGATGGGAAGACAGAGGACCTTCCCTCGTGGTCGGTATGCATACTCATATGGGAACTCCTGGTTGAAGTGGGGTGGATGGACGTGAACGACTCCGCGGGAGCCCGCCGTTTCGCCGGCAGACTGCGTAGCCCGGATGGCCCCTACGCGCGATTCCGCAACTGGCGGAATCGCGCGTAGGGGTGGCCTTCTAGGAAACGGCCGTGATGTGGGTCAAGATGTACGGCAACTCGGGGTCACCGGGCGCCGGATCCATGTACGGATTCGACGGTGTCGGGAAGCCCGTGTAGTTGGCCGTCGAGTACTCGCACCACGTGGCTCCGTAGAGCAAGGGGATGACCGGAAGTTGCGTGGCCACGACCTTCTCGAGCGCCAACGACGCCGCCTTCACGGCCGCCGTGTCGCTCGGGTCCGTCCCGGCCAACTTCGTCAGGTCCGCCTGCACCGCGGAGTTGTGGTAGCGGCCGTAGTCGCCGTCCGCCGACTTGCCGTTCGGGGCCGAGGTGGTGTAGTCCAGCCAGTTGTCGAACTGGGTGTACGGGTTGGTACCACCGTTACCCCAGTGGATGATCGACGTGAAGCTTCCGTTAGCGGAGTCGGTGTACCACTGGGACGGCTGCACGCCGTAGACAGTGGCGTCGATGCCCTCGGACTTCAGTTCGGACGAGATGAGTTGCGCGTCCGCGTAGTAGTCCGAGTACGAGATCGGATCCTCGATGGAGAACTTGATCTCTTTGCCGTTCTTCGCGTAGAAGCCTTGGCGGTTCTTCTTATAGCCGTCCTTGGTCAGGATGGTCTTGACCTCACTCGGGCTGTTGGTGCTCTTCACGTCGTTCGCGAACTGCGAACCGAGGTACGCCGACTGGTTGGGCAGAATCAGCCCACTCAGCGACGTGGCCGGCTGCTCGTAGCCGCTCTCACCCTTGATCCCCAACTCCTTGCGGTTGATGCCCGCGCTGATCGCGGCGCGAACCTTGGGGTCGTTGAGAGGCGTCTTGGTCACGTTGAGCTCCAGCGTCACGGTGTTGCCCGGAGCGAAGAACGTGTGGTTCGTCGACGGATCCTTGTTGACGAAGATGCTGTTCACGTTGGCGATGTCGTTACCCGCCCAGGTCAGTGTCCCGTCAGCCAGGTCGGTGGCCGCGTTGGCGTTGGTGTCCACGCTCAAGACCTGAACCTCGCTCGCCGCGGGCGTCGGGCCCCAGTAGCTCGAGTTCGTCGTGTAGTCCACGACGGACGCCGAGAAGTTCGACGGAACGTAGGGACCGGTGCCGATCGCGCCGGAACTCGGCACCGAGGCGGTGTCGGCCGGCGAGTACGTCGTCCAGAAGCTCGCGGGCACCATTAACTCGTTACCGGCGATGGCGGTGATGTTCGAATACTCAGCTGTCGAGTAGTTCAACACCACCGTGTTGCCGCTGACGGTCGCCGGGCTGGCGAGCGGGGGCAGGCCGTACACGTTGGCGGCGGCGTCGGTGTTCGTGCCGTTGAATGTGGCGGCGACATCGGCCGGCGTGAACGCTGAGCCGTTGCTCCACTTGACACCCGTACGAATTGTGAATGTGAGTGTCTTTCCCCCATTCGACCAGGCGTACGCCGTGGCGAGCCACGGATACGAGGTTCCGGCCTTGATCGTGTCGAACATGAACAACGGTTCGTACACGAGCGAACAGACGGCCTCTTCTTTGCAGAACGAGGTCGAGTCGTACGGGTTGAAGTTGTTAGTGAACGTCACGCCGGTGTTGCCTTCTAGCACCAGAGGCGGGCTAGCAGCGGATGCTGCACCGAGGCCGACGCTCGTCACGATGCCCAACGCCATGCAGGCTAGGGCGGTAGTGAGAACTCCTATTTTTCTAAACATGTTTTTCCTTTATATTGAATGTGTTCAGCCGGCTCTCGCCGACGTTTGTTTTGAACCATGTGTGGGTCCTTAGTGAACTACGCGAGGCCGGTTGGACCCTCGCAAAACGGTCGCCGCGGCCGCTCTCAGGCGGGCGCGGCGAGGTCTTCGCTCGTGCTCATGTCGTCGTGGTGGCCTCCTCTCCTCGTCGCTTCGGTATCGCCAGCTCTACCGAGGCCTCGGGGCGGTCTCGGTAGAGCCAACACTTCGACGTGTGGGACTCGCCGACCAGGAAGGCCGGCGGCTCAACCGCTCGGCAGACGTCCATCGCGTGAGGGCAGCGCGGGCTGAAACGACAGCCCTCTTCGGCGAAGGTCGTCAAGGTCTGCTCCCCGACGCTGGGCGCCATTGAGAGCGGGTTGGACGGGTCCGGCACGGAGGCAATGAGCAGTTGAGTGTAGGGATGGGTCGGGGAGTCGACCAGCGCGGTACCGCGCGAGTACTCGACGACCTGCCCGGCGTACATGACGATGATCTCTTCGGCCAGGTAGCGAGCTGACGCGATGTCGTGGGTGATGTACATGATGGCTAGCTGTTCGTCGTCGCACAGACCGCGCAACAGGTTGAGCACGCCGAGGCGCACAGAGACGTCGAGCATCGAGATCGGCTCGTCGGCGAGCAGGACCTTGGGTTGCACGCAGAGTGCGCGGGCAATGGAAATTCGCTGGAGTTGCCCACCCGAGAGCTCGTGAGGGAATCGGTCGAGGAATCGCTCGGGGGGCTCTAGGGACACTCGGCGAAGCGCCGCCTCGGCGAGTCCGCGCGACTCTTCCTTCGATGCGCCGTGAATGCGAAGAGGGCGGATGAGGTTGTGGCTGATTTGGTGGACGGGGTTCATCGAGGCGAAGGGGTCTTGGAGGACGAGTTGAACGTCGGAGGCGTAGGCCAGCGAGCGTCGCGCCTTCGCCGCAATCGGCGTCCCGCGCAAGATCAGTTCGCCGGACGTGGGGGTGAGGATTCGTGCCAGCAAGCGGGCCAGCACCGACTTGCCTGAGCCGCTCTCGCCCACGACGGCCGTCACCTGACCCGCGCGTAGATCAAGGCTGACATCTTCAACCGCCCGCACGATCTTCTTCGCGCCCAATAGGTGGCCGGGTGCTCTGATGGTGAAGTACCGCGTCAGGTGTCGCGCCTCAAGTTCGCTGACGGGTGCACTCACGTCGCTCACGTCGCCCCTTCCTGACCAGCGGGGCTTGTCGGCACCGCACGACGAAGTTCCACGGGGACCGTCGCGTGCACCTCATCGACGTGCAGCCAGCACGCAACGTAGCGATCTTCCCCCTTGAGCTTCGTAAATGGCGGTCGGTCGGTCGAGCACCGCGCCATCGCGTAGGGGCATCGAGGATGAAAGGCGCAGCCGCTCGGCAGGTCGGAGAGGTCCGGTGGGGCGCCGGGGATGCCCACGAGTTCATGGCGCTCACCGTGCATGGGTGGAAAGGAGTGGAGTAGCCCGAGCGTGTAGGGGTGACGCGGCGCATCGTGGAGCTCTCGGGCGCTGGCCCGCTCGACGAGTCGTCCGGCGTACATGACGACGATCTCGTCGGCGAGTTCCACGAGCAGCGAAAGGTCGTGAGTGATGAAGATCATGGCGAAGCCGAATCGAGCGCGCAGCTCGGCCAGTTCGCCAAGGATCTCTCGTTGGGTGACGACGTCTAGTGCCGTCGTCGGCTCGTCCATGATCACGAGCTTGGGTTCAAGGGCCAACGCGAGGGCGATCATCACACGCTGGCGTTGACCGCCAGAGAGCTCGTGGGGAAAGCGCTGGAGTCGGTCCGGGTTCAGTCCGACCAACTCGAGCAACTCCACTGCCCTCGCATGTCGATCGGCCCGCGACATCTCGCGACGGTGCGTCTTGAACACCTGATTGAACAAGGTGCCCACGCGCACCACGGGATTCAACGCGTTAAGAGCGCTCTGGATGACCACGGATATCTGGCTCCATCGCACGCGACGAAGCGCCGCCTCGTTGGCGGTGATGAGGTCGATATATTCGTCGGGTCCGCCCTCGTCGCTCGGACCGACATTAAAGAACGCCGTGCCGCCGGTGATGAGGGCGGGTGCGCGCAGCAACCTCGTGAACCCGTAGACCAGCGTTGACTTCCCCGAACCGCTTTCGCCCGCGATGCCGAGCACCTTCGAGCGATCGAGATGGAGATCGACGCCGTCGACGGCGCGTACCGCACCTTTGTCGACGCCGTAGTCGACGCAGAAGTCATTGATCTGCAGGATGCGCTCACTCTTGCCCGAGGCGCTGGGGGGACCCGCGACGCCCACTTTGGCGTCGGCCGCGGCGCGGCGCTCGAGCGCGTCGGTGCTCATGACGCCGCCTTCGAGGTCCCCATGGGGTGCACGGGGGACACGGCCGGGCGAAGAACGGGCGTGAGGCCGAGACGAACGCGCCGTGGGAGGCCGCGGCGACGGCGCTGACGAGCGGTGAGCCCGGACTCGCGTAGGCGAGGGTTGATGAACTCGTCGATGCCGAAGTTCAACAGCGACAAGCCGGTGCCGACAAGAGCAATGCACACGCCCGGAGGCACGAACCAGTACCACTCTCCCGAGAGCGGAGCGTTATTGGCCTGGGCCCAGAAGAGCATGGTGCCCCAGTTCCATACCGACGTGCTGGTAAGGCCGATGTAGGCCAGTGTCACGTACGCCCCGATGGAGTAGAGCACCGTGAACAGCAGCGAAGAGGCCAGAACCGGAAGCAGATTCGGCGCGACCTCGGTGAGCATGATGCGCCAGCGCTTCTCGCCGATGATCCTCGACACCTCGATAAAGTCTCGGTTGCGCAGCGACATCGTCTGGGCTCGCAGCACGCGCGCCCCCCACGCCCAGCCGGTGAGCGAGATCACCAGCCCGATGACGAGGGCGTTCGATCGACTCGCTACGGGAAGGTAGCTATCGATCACGATCAGGAGAGGCAACCCGGGGATCGCGAGAAAGACGTTGGACAGTAGAGATAGTCCATCGTCGGTGAAGCCACCGAGGTAGCCCGCGGAGACGCCGACGATTGTCGATAACGCGGTCGCCACGAGTCCCGCCACGAGAGCCACCACGATCGTGGCGCGAGCACCCACCAGCGTCTGGGAGAAGATGTCCTGGCCCAGGCTGGTCGTGCCGAACCAGTGATGCCACGACGGTGTCAGATTCGGCGCGAAGGAGGTGTCGTTAGGGCTGTACGGCGCGAGGTACGGTCCGATGATCGTTAACAACAAGAAGAAAACAGTGATGGAGAGACCGAGCACTACTTTCGGTGAACGAGGGAGACGCAGGGTCTTCACGCCGCCGCCGCCGTTCTTGTACGTGGATCCAGCGCGAAGTAGACGAGGTCCGCGATGAGATTGGCCATGAGGACCGCCAGCGTGATGATCAGAAAGATTCCTTGGATGAGCGGATAGTCCTCATTTTGAACCGCGTTGAGGAGAAGGTCGCCCACGCCGGGGTAGTTAAAGACCAGTTCCACTAGCAGTGCGCCCGAGACCACGAGGCCAATGGCCAGGGAGAGATTGGCGATACTCGGCAAGATCGCGTTGCGGGCGGCCGTCATGATCACCTTGCGCCGTGGCAGCCCCATGGCCACGCTCATGAGAACGAAATCCTCGGCGACCATCGTGATCATCATGTTGCGCATGCCCAACATCCACCCGGCGACCGAACTCAGAACGATCGAGATCATCGGCAACTCGCCGTAGCGGATCACGCTCGAGACGAAGGCCCACGTCCACGACGGTGTCACGCTCAGGCTGTACGCGCCGAGCTCCGGGAACCAGTGCAAGTCACTTCCAAAAATGAGCAACATGACGGTGCCGAGGAAGAAGTAGGGAACCGCTTGAAAAAACGTGGCCGTGGGGATGAGCGAATCCATACGTGACCCACGAGTCCAACCGAGAAGAGCCCCCATGGTCGTACCGACGATGAAACTCAGCACGGTCGAGATACCAATCAAGCCCACGGTCCACGGCACCGCACCTTTCAAGATGGTGCTGACCGGTGACGACAGGGTGATCGAGACCCCGAGATTTCCGTGAAGCAGTTGATCCAGGTACGTGAAGTACTGATGGACGAGGCTGGCGTGCAGGCTTCCGCCAAAGGAAAGTCGAATGGAGTTGATTTCGGCGGGCGTGACGTTGAACTGCAGTTTTCCAATGAGCGTCTGAATGGGGTTTCCCGGCATCATCCTCGGCAAAAGGAAGTTCACCGTGATGGCTACCCACGCCGTGACGAGGTAGACGCCCAGTCGGCGAGCCACCGGCAGCACGTTCAGCCGACCCTTCGATCACCGACGGCGCTCGCCGCCATCGTGGTTTCGGAGTCTTCTACGCAGCCACAGCTTCGTCGTACGACGAGTTCCGTCGGGAGAACGATGCTGTGGGGAGACTCTTTCTTTCCTTCCAGTATGGAGACGAGGGCGTCGACCGCGACCTCACCGAGAATGTTTCCGGACTGGCGAATCGTGGTGAGGGGCGGGTTGAAATAACGCGTCAGAGAGATGTCGTCGAAGCCCGTGACCACCACGTCGTCGGGTACTTTCAGACCAGTCGCTCCGAGCGCGTAGATCACACCCACGGCCGTTTGATCATTGGCGCAGGCGAAGGCTTGGGGGAGCGGTTCGGCGCGACCCAGACGTTGTTGCATCGCGGTCTCTCCACTCGCCGACGTCCAGTTACCTTGGAGGTAGTCGACCTCGTCGAGCGTGCCGCCCAGCTCGTGGACCGCCGAGCGAAAGGCGATACCTCGCGCCACGCTGTCGGGGCTTTCATTCGAACCCGTGACGAAGCCGAGACGGGTCAGGCCATGGACGGCGATGAGGTGTTCGGCGAGGCTCCGCATGGCCTGCTCGTTGTCGACTCGCACCGTGACCGCCGACGTCACGGAGTCGCGACCCGCCAGCATGACCACGGGTATGCGTTTGGCCAGATAGGCCACGTCGTCGTCTTTGAGAACGCGATCAAGCAGTATCAGTCCGTCCACGGTGCCGGTGAGATTGAGCAGTGAGGTCATCCCCGAGGGATGAAGCTCGTCCGCGCTGCTCAAGAGCAAGGAGTACCCGTGTTCGGCGGCGCGCATCTCGGCCCCTCGAATGACGATGTCGGTATAGAGGAGGCTCGCTTCTTCCACGACGAGAGTCCCCGCATCCACGGCGCGCTCGTTGGCGTCAACCACGGCCCGAATGAAGACCAGCCCGAGGATCCAGTGCTTTCCACTCGAGAGTCGGCGGGCCACGACGTTGGGAACGAACTCCAACTCTTCCATCGCCGCCATGACTTTGGCTCGCGTGGAAGGGCGCACCGAGGTCAGTGAGTTGAGCGCGCGACTTACCGTCGCGGTAGAGACGCCCGCGCGAGCGGCGACGTCGTAAATCGTTGGCGGTGAATCAGCCACCGAGCCCCCAAATCTTCCCCTACAGAACTGATATGTAACCGCTTACAGTGCTGTAACCGCTTACAATGTAGTCACCGGGGGATGTCATGTCAAGTCGCCCGGGAGAAAAGCACGAAGATTTCCAAGAACTTTTGGGTGACTCTTGGAAGTGCATGCGGCCAGGTGAGAGTGGATAAATGGCGAGCCTGAGGGGCGTCGTTCGCACCGAGAGTTCGACTGACGTCAAAATTTATTTGAGATTTCTTTCGACCGGTCAGCCGTCAACGTCTATTGCGCAGCGGTTCGCTTGAGGCAGGGTGCCGACGCCGTTACCCCGAAGGTTCGTCGGGCGAGACGTCTTCTATGCGCAGGCCTCGATGTCTTTGGTGAGAGCCTTGGTGCCCGCTTCAAACTTGGCGTGGTTCGACGCGATGTACGCCTCAAGTGCCGTGATGCTCGATGCACTGGAGTAGTACTTAAAGATCGTCACGAGCTCGTTAAGCACCACTTTGCCATTGTTGGGAGCTTCTGAGGCCAACTTCTCGTAGTAGGGGAGGAGTATCTTTGCCCACGCCTGGTAACCCTTGGCCGTGCTCGTTTTCGGTACGTCATTCTTTTCAGCGATGCCTTCAAAGCTGAACAGTGTCTTGCAGAAAGCACTCGAGCCAAGTGCCGAACTGCTCGGTACGTCGGAACCAAGTGACAGAGCCAAGGTCGTGGTCATGATGGCCCCGGCGAGGCCCACCTTGGAAACGAAAGCCAGTCGCCTCGATCGATTGAACACAACGTCTCCCCTCAAAGAGGGAGGCGGCAACGTTTCACGCGCCACTCCCTGTCGCGTGAGATCACGAGTTGACCTCAACCACGACTGTCTATCAGGTTTTTTTGGGACAATCCAGTTACGTATATGGGGAGTTTGTACGTCGACAGTGCAGCATTTATACGTTTCCGGTGGCCACCATCGGCGTGGTGGGCGTGGAGGTTCCCCCCGAAGGCTCTACGGTCACGGCCAACTCGGTGAGACTCGGCGGCCCCGCCACGGTGAAGGTCACATGGTGCGGAGTGCGACCCATGAGCCCGATGGATATCGCCTTACCCTGGACCACTCCCCACAGCTGGTACGTCTCACTCGAGGCCAGTGGAGGCATGTGATCGTCCACGAGATAGCCGCGACCATCGGGCAGCAACACGAACTTTGCGAGCGCGTTCTGGGTGGCGCTGTCGAGGACGACGAGTTTGTGCCCGGGGGTCTTTAATGCTGCGGCGACTTGACTGGAGTTACTCGCTTTAAGGGCGCTCTGTAAGTTTGAGTTTCGATTGTCCGCGCTAACTAATTGAAAGGCGAGCACCGTGACGACCACGGCGGCGACGGCCAGGGCCGGCGCTAATGAGCGCCTGAGCTGCGAGGATCGACTACGACGTGTCGTTGGCGTCGCGCTTTCGTCGTCAGCCAGTATGGCCAAGGCGGGAACGGGATCGTGGTGGTCGTCGTAGATCCGACTCGAGATACTCGACCACAGATGCTCGGGCAATGGTTCCACGGTATTGCCGAGGGCGCTGGCGACTTCGCGCAACGCGTCGAGTTCGCTCTGACACCGCGGGCAGGTCGCCACGTGCGCCTCAATCGCCCCGCGCTCTTCGTCGTCAACCGCGTCAAGAGCCAGGGCGGCAAGGAGGTCGTTCGCCTCTGCGTGGTTCATGACCGCTCCACTTCTGTTACGCCCGACTCCACCAAGATGCGCCGCATGCGCCGCATGCCATTCCTTATTCTGCTCTTGACCGTGCCCTCGGGTTGGTTGAGAATCTCGGCGACCTGCACATAGGTGCGTCCTTCAAAGTAGGCGAGTTCGATGGCCCTTCGTTCATCGTCCGGCAAGGTCGCCAGCGCCTCGCTGACCTGGTGGGCGAGAGTGAGGTCCCACGCTTCGTTTTGCATGTCGTAGCCAGCGCGAGCAGTTTTCATGGCGTCACTCGACTCTCGCGCCCGTCGAGAGTTCTGTGAACGAATGACGTCCACCGCGCGGGCGTGCGACTGGGCGAGCAGATACGAGCGCAGGGATCCTCGCGTCGGGTCGAAGCGGTCCGGTGCGTTCCAAAGTCGCAGGAAGACCTCTTGGGTTACGTCCTCCGCTTCGACAGCGTTATCGAGGACCCGCCGCGCGAGTCCGTAGACCGCTCCACCGTGCCGGCGGTAGACCTCGGCTAGCGCGACTTCGCTGTAGCGCCCGATAGACGTGACGAGTTGAGCGTCGCTCGCGTCATCGAACTCACTCATACGTGTCCTATTCGGAGCCGAGGTGCTCTTCGGATGTCCCCTCGCGAACTTTAGAACGACGTGTCTTCGCTCTTGGTTCGCCGCGTTGGTCGCGAAGCTATCCCGCGAAGTTTCTGAAGCATTTGTCATCCGAACCGTCCGCTGCTCCGAACAGCACTTGGAACTCCGCTGTGAGTTCTTTGGACGTCAGAAGCGCCTGGCGAGGCCGGGAGAGAGAAGGGGAACGAATGGAACCAGTTAGTAGGAGAAGTTTCTTCAAGCAGGCGGGGGCTGTGGCCGCGACCGCGGGCACGATGGCCGTCGCCCCCATCGGATTTACCGGCGCGGTGGCGGGGGCCGTCTCCAGCGCCCAGAACGAGGCGCCACTCACCGCCAAGGAGCATCTTCGCGGCGACGAGGTACTGGTCGCCCATGTGAAGAACGCTCGCACCGGAGAGATCAGTCTGTTCATTGGTCACCGCGAAGTAACCATCCGAGACCGTAAGGTCGCCGCCCGTCTCATTCGCGCAACTCGATAAGGAGTAGCCATGTCTTCACACCGCGAAGCTCCCGAAATCTCCAAGGACCCCGTCGCTGACAGTAGCGACCTGTACGCGTTCGTTAGTCCCGATCGACCCGATTCGGTCACCATCATTGCGAACTACATTCCCCTCGAAGGGCCGGCTGCTGGCCCGAACTTCTACGAGTTCGGCGATGACGTTCTCTACGAGATTCACGTCGACAACAACGGCGACGGTGTCGCCGACGTCACGTACCAGTTCAGCTTTCGTAGCGAGACGACGATTCCCAGCACGTTCCTCTATAACGTCGGACCGATCGAGTCGCTCTCCAGCAAGTACTGGAATCGCCGACAGCTCTACTCGGTGACTCGCGTGCCCCGAGGCGGGAAAGCCGAACTGCTCGCAGGTGACCTGGCGTGCCCGCCGTGCAACATCGGGCCCCTTTCCACGCCCAACTACGCCAGTCTGGCGAAGTCGGCGGTCCACGAACTTCGAGGTGGTCGTGTGGCCTTCGCCGGCCAGCGAGCGGAGGCGTTCTTCGTCGACCTGGGGGCGATTTTCGACCTCGGTGATCTGCGGCCCATTGCCAACCTTCACGCTACGTTTGGTGTGCCGGCCCTGAGCGCAGCCAAGGGTGTCAACTCGACGGCCTCCGTGAACGTGCACAGCATCGCGCTCCAAGTGCCGATCACCGATATCGCCAGTGGCGGCACCGCGCCGACCGTAACGTCGGCCGCCGCCTCCAGCGTGGGAATCTGGACGACGGCGAGCCGCCGCAAGGCCCGCGTGTTGACCGCGAACGGCGGGACGGGAACGGAGACGGGTCCTTACGTTCAGGTCTCTCGACTCGGCAATCCACTCTTTAACGAAGTGCTTGTACCGCTCGCTCAAAAGGACAGATGGAACGCGCAGTCGCCCGCCAACGACAAGAACTATGCGAATGGGGTCGCGCACCCAGAACTCGCCGGCCTTCTGAACGTCCTCTATCCGGGCGCCTTTCCCAACTTGGCGGCGTACACCAAAGCGCGCGCTGACCTCGAGGCGATACTCCTCACCGGTATTCCCGCGGGTGTGGTCTCGAAGAGCTTTTCTACGTTGACGGGCTCGACGCAGGCCGATCTGCTCCGACTCAACCTCGCGATTCCTCCGGCCAGTTCCCCGAGCGTGATGGGCGTGCTCGGCGGCGACGTGGCGGGCTTCCCGAACGGTCGGCGGGTGAGCGATGACGTCGTAACCATTGAACTCCAAGCGTTAGCCGGCGCGACGATCCCCCTCGTCGACCCGTCCTTCACGCCGGACAAGGCGATCGCCGACGTCAGCGACGGCGTGACGGGTACGGGGCTCACGCTTCTGACGGGCTTCCCGTACTTGGGTACGCCGTACAGCGGTTACGACGTTCCGGCAGCGTGAGCCTCCCATGAGTGAACCCCAACTCCCTCCCAGTTGGGACGGCAGCGTTGTCCTCGATATCGGGGGGGATGTCGGAGCGCTTGTGCTCCGCACCCCCTCGACATTGATCGGACATGAAATTGACCTTGAACCTGAAGACCGGAACTCTCCTCATACCCATAGCGCCGTGCGAGAGCGTCGGCTCGTGGGGGGCGTGGCCAACGCCGCGGTCTACCCAAGTTTGAGGGCCGGACACTACGTGGTCGGCGGCACTGATCAGCGAGTCCTTATTATCGGCGGTCACGTCACCGAAGCGGAGTTCGGCGGCTGGTAGCTGGTTGCCCTTCAAGGCCTCGGCGCATTGATTTAGGGAAACTCTCCGTCTACTCTGAGATTGAAAAACCGCCACCGTGGAGGGAGAAGACCGTGACCACGCTGAAAGATCGTCCCAAGACCGCCCTCCTGGTGGTCGACGTGCAAAACGACGTCGTGGCCGGCGCACCGCGGCGCGACGAAGTCGTCGCCAACATCGCCGAATTGGTTGACAAGGCACGAGAGGAGGACGTCCCCGTGGTGTGGGTTCAGCACTCGGACGAGGGGCTGGTGCGCGGAAGTGACGGCTGGCGCATTGTGGCCGAACTGGTTCCGAACGACGCCGAGGTGCTGATCGAGAAGAACTATGGAGACTCCTTTGAAGGCACGTCGCTTGAGAGCGCGCTCGAAGCGCAGGGCGTCGGGCGACTGGTCGTCGTCGGCGCCCAGTCCGACGCGTGCATTCGCTCCACCTTGCACGGGGCTTTTGTGCGCGGCTACGACACCACTCTCGTGAGCGACGCCCACACGACGGAAGATCAAAGCGAGTGGGGAGCGCCCACGCCCGAGTTGGTGATCGCTCATACGAACCTCTATTGGACCTACCAGTCGGCGCCGGGTAAGACGGCGGGCACGGTGGAGACGAAGGACGTGGATTTCGCGCCAGCGCAGTGAGGCGGCGCCCGCCCCTCTAGGTTGCTATCGCTTCTTCATCGCGATCTCTTGAAAGAAGTCGCGAATGCTTTCGGGCGTGTACTGAATCTTCGAGTGGCTCGCGAAGACCGCCTGACCGTTCGAGGCACCCCAGTTGGCCACGATAAGTGCGTAGGTATCAACGTCCGGATCGACCCACCCCAGCGACTTTCCTCCTTCAATGACGTTGATCCAACGTTCGAACTGTCGTTCGAGACCCTCGGTGAACTCCTCCTGCGTTTTCGGATCGGACCAGATGTCGATGAAGAGTTTTGGAATCTTCCATTTGTCGCCGTTGAATCCATACGACCAGGCGAGCATCACGTCGTCACCGATAGCTTGCCAATACGTCTGCTCGTCCTCATCGAGGATCGCCTGTTCGGCGGCGAGAAGAAATTTGTGCAGTGGCTCCACCATTCGCAAGTACGCCAGCGCCTGGGCTTCGGCGATGAGTTGCTTTAGAGAGCCAAAGTGGTAGTAGAGCGTCTGTACCGCGACGTTGGCCTCTTCGGCAATGTCGGCAATGTGAATCTCACTGCTTCGACGGTTGGCAAGGATCTTCTCGGCGGCGTCGAGGATGTGCCGTTTCGTTCCCGAGCTCTCACCTAACATCCGAACCTCCCTTTCGTGAACCAGCGTGGCCCGAGGGTAGCAGCGACCGAGAGAATCAGGTTGGAGTTAGAACCTGATTAAGGAAGGCCGTTCTACTCGCGTCCTCGCTGATCGACGGAGGGGCGGAGGTCCATTTTTCGCTGGAAAGAGGACGGCAGAGAAAGGGGAGAACGTGGAGTCCTCGCTCCTTATAACTCTTGGCGGGCATCTTGTAGACCGAGGGCTCCACGTTCAACTGCAACGGCGCCCTAAAGATATTCCCCACGTCGCCGAGTTCGCTAGGAACGCCATTAAGAAATCGTCTTCATATGGTTCGACAGAGGCCGAAGGCTCCGTTGCTACCCATTCCTCGAGTCGACGACCTTCCAATTCGCGGCCGAGATCTGCGGCCTTGACACCTCCGACTAGCAACCCCATCGTGTTCGTGCCGGATGGATCTCTTCGCCTCGGTCACCGCGAAGCGTTCGTGAGGTTGAGCGGTTTCTGCCGATCGGCCTCCTCCACTCCCTTGGAGCGAAGTCTCATGAGACGCGCTATCCGATAGATCCGTCGACGCGACCTTCTAATAGTCTCGCAGAAGGAGTCAGAAAGGGGTCACCGTGGCGGAGTTGCAGATTGAAGGCACCGAGTTGGTGCTACGCCTCTCCAAAGACGAGGAGGCTGAGTCGATGCACGGAGAGCTGCGAGCCCCGCTCGGCGACGTCGTCTCCGTCGAGGTCTTAGAAAACGCGCACGACGCCGCGGACCAAGGCATGAAGACGGGGATGAGACTTCCCGGCCTGGCTGAAGTGGGCACGGTGTACGCGGAGGGAAAGAGAATATTTGCTGCTGTCCATCGTTCGACTCCTCGGGGGGTGAGGGTTGAACTTCGAGACGGCTCCTTCGATGAGTGGTTGGTCGGGTTCGATGATCCTGAGTCACTCGTCGCGCAGATCCAAAAGTCGCTCTGACGTCCGCACGTGAGGGGCTCACCGCGGTGGGGAAGTTCGAAGCTTTCGTCGGGAGACATCGTTGCCACTCATTGACCACGTGACTCTTCACCAGCGCACTGTTCCCCTCAAGCGGCCCTTCGTCACTGCCGTTCGCACCGCCCACACGATCGATGTGGTGGTCGTCGAAGTGCGCGATAGCGACGGACGTTCAGGTTGGGGGGAGGCTCCCACGAGTTGGCGAGTCACGGGCGAAGGCGTTGAGAGTGTCACTGCGGCCGTTCTGGGACCCCTGTGGGAAGCCATTGAAGGTCAGTCCTCTAGCGATCCGGTCCGAGCGAGTGAACGATTGGACCGCGCGGTCGTTCGTAACTCCTCGGCGAGAACGGCACTCGACTGCGCGCTGTACGACCTCGCCGCGCGGGCCGCGGACGAGCCTCTCTACGAGTTCCTCGGGGGCACCGCCTGCGAGGTCGTGACCGATATGACGCTGTCCGCGGCGATCGCTTCGTCCGACGTTGACGTTCTCATCCGCTCCGCGGTCGAGTGCGCAGACGCGGGGTTTCGTACGCTCAAAGTCAAGGTGGGCCTGGGCGGTGACGACGTCAGGACGCTCATTGAAGTGCGCCGCGCTATCGGGAGTGAGGTCCGACTTCGAGTCGATGCGAATCAAGGGTGGTCGCCGACACAGGCAGTCGCGATCATCAAGGCGCTCGAAGACGCACGCGTTGATCTGGAGTTGGTGGAGCAGCCCGTCTCACGCGAGGACGTTGAGGGACTTGCCTTCGTGACGAGCGAAGTGGGAACCATGATTATGGCTGACGAAGCGGTATGGACGTGTCGGGATCTTCGAGAGATCATTCGATGCCGCGCGGCAGACACCGTCAACATCAAGCTGGCGAAGAGTGGTGGAATCCGCGAGGGCCTGGCGCTTCTCGCGCTGGCGCGCGACAACGGAATGAAACCAGTCGTGGGATGCATGGCCGAGAGCCACGTGGGTATTTCCGCGGCCGCGGCCTTGGCGTCGGTGGCGGACGGCCACCTTCAGGGTGACTTCACGACTCATGATCTTGACGGCGGGCTGCTGTTGACGCGCAGCCCCGTCGAAGGGGGAGTGGGGTACGACGGCGATCGCGTCATCCTCTCTGACGAACCGGGAACCGGGATATCGGGGTGGCGAGCTGGCGACTAGCGACCCGCGTACCACCTTCATCGTCCAACTTCGACGGCGATCGCGAAACTCCGGTGAGCTCCGCGCGACGCTCACTTTTTGACCGCTTGGATGTCCGCCGCCCACCCTTCTGTCTCGCGAAAGTGGTGATGTGAAGACGTAACGCACGGGCTTTAGGACCTTTGCCCCTAGTGAGCGGGCACTGGAAAGCGGATACTCAGGTACGTGGACGGGTGATCCGATAACCGGCACCGTCTCGCGAAAGGTGGTGGCCGATGAGCGAAGTGTGGGCCCTCTGTGGCTACGAAATCTTGGACTCGCGAGGCCAGCCCACTCTCTCGGTAGTACTGGAACTAACGAGCGGCGTCGTCGGAAGGTCGTGCGTGCCCTCGGGGGCGTCCACCGGATCAATGGAAGCAGTCGAGCTACGAGACGGCGACCCCCAGCGTTACGCGGGTCGGGGCGTCCTGCGGGCCGTGGAACACGTGAACGGCGAGATCGCGGACGAACTACGAGGCCGAAGTTTCGAGTCGCTCGTCGAGGTTGACGAAGCGCTGATCAAGCTCGACGGGACGCCCAATAAGGAACGAATGGGCGCCAACGCGATCGTGGGCGTGTCCATGGCCGCGGCCCAAGCGCTCGCCCAAGAGGAAGGTCGCTCGCTGTGGCGCAGTTTGACCCCCTCGGGCGTCGAAGCGCGACTTCCCGTTCCCCACTTCAACGTCATCAACGGAGGCGCGCACGCGCCGAACGACCTCGACTTCCAAGAGTTCATGATCGCCCCGCTCGGGGCACGGACCATGGCCGACGCGGTTCGAGCCGGTGCGGAGATCTATCACGTGCTGCGCGGGGAACTCCAGTCGCGCTCTCTCAGCGTCGGACTCGGCGACGAAGGAGGCTTTGCGCCGGAAGTTGGTTCTCCCGAAGTGGTACTCGAACTTTTGGTGGACGCGATCGAGAGCGCCGGGTACGAGACCGGTACCCGCGGCGTGATGATCGCCCTCGACCCGGCCGCGAACGGCTTCTATCGCGGTGGCACGTACCACGTCGATGGAGAGACGTTATCGAGTGATGAGATGATCGAGCGCTACTCGGCGATGGTCGAGCGTTTTCCGATTTGGAGCCTCGAAGACGGGCTCGCCGAGAACGATCACGAGGGATGGGTGAAGTTGACCGAACGGCTTGGTGGCCGTCTCCAACTCGTGGGCGATGACCTTCTGGTCACGAATCCGGCGATCATCAAAGACGCGATCAAGCACAAGATGGGTAACGCCGCGCTGATCAAGCTCAACCAGATCGGCACGGTGAGCGAGACGCTCGAGGCGATGCAGATCTGTCGAGACGCCGGTTGGGCGCAGATGGTCTCGCACCGTTCGGGAGAGACGGTCGATACGTTCATCGCCGACCTCGCGGTCGCCGCGGGGTGCGGACAGATCAAAAGCGGCGCGCCGGCGCGTGGAGAGCGCGTCGCGAAATATAACCGGCTCATCGAAATCGAAGCGACCAACGCTCTTGCCTATGGCCGTGCCACATGATCCCGATTTACCTAGCGAGGAGTACACCGTGAACAGTCCCCAATACGTAAAGTTTTTCAACGAGTTCGGAATCGACGACGTTCCCCTCGTCGGTGGGAAGAACGCCTCCCTCGGCGAGATGTACCAGAAGCTCTCCGATCAAGGTGTGCGAGTCCCCAACGGCTTCGCCACCACCGCGGACGCGTACCGCTACGCCCTGGAACAGACCGGCGCAGTGAAACTCCTGCACGAAGCGCTTGACGATCTTGATCCGACCAACGTCACGGATCTCGCGCGGCGCGCTAAGCAGGCCCGCGAAATCGTGTACGGGGCGGGACTCCCGGACGACCTCGCCGCCGAGATCGTCGCCGGCTACCACCGGCTTCAAGAGGAGTACGGCGAGGACGTTCGTCTCGCGGTGCGCTCATCGGCCACGGCGGAGGACCTGCCGACCGCCAGTTTCGCGGGCCAGCAGGAGACCTTCTTGAACGTGCACGGCGAGGAGAGTCTGCTCGACGCCTGTCGCCGCTGTTTCGCGAGTCTCTTCACCGATCGTTCCATCCACTACCGGGTGGACCAGGGATTCGACCACTACGAGGTGGCGCTCTCGATCGGCATCATGAAGATGGTTCGCTCGGACCTGGCCTCGTCGGGCGTGATGTTCTCACTTGACACGGAGTCGGGATTCCGCGACGTGGTGTTCATCACCGGCGCGTACGGGCTGGGCGAGAATGTGGTGCAGGGGGCGGTCGACCCCGACGAGTTCTACGTCCATAAGCCGACGCTCGCGAGCGGACACCGGATGGTTCTTCGCCGGCTCCTCGGCGACAAGGCCGTGAAGATGATCTTTCTCGAAGGCGAGACGGGAGCCACCACGCGCAACATCCCCACGCCGAAAACCGATCGGGATCGATTCTGTCTCAGCGACGAGGACGTGCTCGAGTTGGCCGACAACGCCGTCGCCATCGAGACGCACTATCAAAAGCCGATGGACATGGAGTGGGCGAAAGACGGCCTTGACGGCAAGATCTACATCGTCCAGGCACGGCCCGAAACCGTCGCCTCGCAGCGCCAGGCCAACGTCTTCGAGAACTACGTCCTTGAAGGCGGCGGCGACGTTTTGGTCGAGGGTCGCTCGGTGGGCGAGAAAATATCCTCCGGGGTGGCGCGAGTCATTGACAGTGTGGCGAACCTCTCCCAGTTCCAACCCGGCGAAGTGCTCGTGGCCGACTCTACGACCCCGGACTGGGAACCGGTGATGAAGACGGCCTCGGCGATTGTTACCAACCGCGGCGGACGAACCTGCCACGCGGCGATCATCGCCCGCGAACTCGGCGTTCCCGCCGTGGTGGGAACGGGCAACGCCACCACCGTCATACCCAGCGGCACGCTGGTCACCGTCTCCTGCGCCGAGGGCGACTCGGGGCGCGTGTATAGCGGCGCGGTGAACTTCCACGTCGAGCGCAGCGACGTCGGAGACCTCGCCCGTCCGAAGACCAAGATCATGATCAACCTCGGCAATCCCGACTTGGCCTTTAAGACCTCCTTCTTGCCCAACGACGGTGTGGGGCTCGCGCGCATGGAGTTCATCATCAGCGAGTCGATTCGAGCCCACCCGCTCGCCTTGATCCACCCCGAGAAGGTCAGCGACCCTGAAGCCCGCGCGGCGATTATCGCCCTCTTCCAGAACTACTCGAGCGGCGAGGAGTTCTTTGTCGAACGACTGTCCGAGGGGATCGGCACGATCGCCGCGGCGTTCTGGCCCAAGCCCGTCGTGGTGCGGATGTCGGACTTTAAGACCAACGAGTACGCCAGTTTGTTGGGCGGCGCTGATTTCGAGCCCCTGGAGAGTAACCCGATGATCGGATTCCGCGGGGCCTCACGGTACGCGCATCCGGCCTACGAAGAGGGCTTCGCTCTGGAGTGCCAGGCAATGAAGCGAGTCCGTGAAGGGATGGGTCTTACGAACGTCGTTCTCATGTTGCCCTTTGTTCGTCGAGTGGCCGAAGCCGAGCAGGTTCTGGCGCGGATGGCGGAGTGCGGGCTACGACGCGGCGACAACGGACTCGAGGTCTACGCCATGTGCGAGATTCCCAACAACGTGATCTTGATCGATAAGTTCGCGCCGCATTTCGACGGGTTCTCGATCGGATCCAATGACCTGACTCAACTCACCCTGGGCGTCGATCGCGACAGTGAGATCGTGGCCTTCGACTACGACGAACGCGACGACGGGGTGAAGACGATGATCAAGTTGGCCGTTGAGGGGTGTCGTCGAAACCAGATCCACTCCGGGCTCTGCGGACAGGCGCCTTCGGACTACCCCGAGATGGCGGCCTTTCTCGTCGAACTGGGAATCGATTCGATGAGCTTGAACCCCGACACCGTGCTAAAGACGACGCGACAGGTTCTCGAACTCGAGCAGTCGCTGTCGTCGGCGTCGGGCTGACTCGCATTACACCAACGCAAGGAAGGAGTGACGATGACACAGCGTGAGCCGCGGTACCCGTGCGACGCCGAGGGGACCGGATCCCCAGAATCGGCCCTCGACCACATTCCGCGCCTGGAGGACCTTCCCGAGGTGTCGGGGCGACGGGTCCTCGTGCGCGCCGACCTCAACGTCCCGCTGAGGGAGACGGAGGCCGGCGGTTACGAGGTGATGGATGACTTTCGCCTGCGCGCCTCGGTGCCCACCTTGACGTGGCTGCTGGAACGCGGTGCGCACGTCACCGTCTGTAGCCATCTCGGTCGACCGAAGGGCAAGGTCGACCCGCGCTACTCCATGGCCCCGGTGGCGAAGCGCATGGCGACGCTGGTGCCGGGAGTTGAGGTGATGGAGAATCTTCGCTTCAACCCGGGTGAAGAGTCGAACGATCCTCGCTTCGTCAAAGAACTGATCGAAGGTTTCGACTTCTACGTCAACGACGCCTTCGGCGCGTGCCACCGAAGCCACGCGTCCATCGTGGGCCCGCCGTATCTTCTGCCGAGCGCCGCGGGACGCCTGCTCGAGCGCGAAGTCGAAGCCCTCTCGAAGCTCCTCGTCAACCCCGAACGGCCCTTCGTTGCCGTGATCGGCGGGGCCAAAGTCTCGGACAAACTTGGGATGCTGGTGTCGCTGTCGGAGAAGGTCGACCACCTGCTCCTTGGGGGAGCGATGTGCTTCACCTTTCTCGCGGCGCGCGGCCACGATGTCGGCGAGTCGCTCGTGGACAGCGCGTTCCTGGAGGAGGCCCGCGCCCTGCTTCTGGCCCATCCGCAGATTGAACTGCCGAAGGACCTCGTGGCCCTCTCGACCGACGTCGCCGTCGGCCTCGACGATCCCCAGAGGGAGACGGTGCGAGCCTTCGGCGCGGACCTGTTGCCCGGATGGCGCGCCCTCGATATAGGGCTCGGGACGCGTATCTCCTTTGGCGAATCGATAGCCAAGGCGCGGACCATTTTATGGAACGGACCCATGGGCGTGTTCGAGGACCCCCGTTTCGAGGAGGGAACGCGCTTCATCGCCGAAGCCATCGCGTCGAGCAGCGCGTACAGCGTGGTCGGCGGAGGAGAGACAGCAGCCGCCCTAGACAAGTTTCACCTCGAAGACCGCGTTGATCACGTGTCCAGCGGTGGCGGCGCCACGCTGGAACTGATTGAGAAGGGTGACCTGCCCGGCTTGGTGGCCCTGCGATCAGGCGCCCTGCTCGGACATCACTAACCCAGCGAAGGATTTGCTCGTAATGACGGTCGTTCGGTGGCGGGCCGGAATTTAGGCGACGCCGACGAGTGCGGCGAGATCGGCGAGGCGACTGGAGTAGCCCGACTCGTTGTCGTACCAGCCGAGCACCTTGACGAGTTGACCGTGAGCCATAGTGAGCCCCGAGTCGAACACGCAAGAAGCGCTCGAGTTGATGATGTCGCTCGACACCAGTGGCTCGTCGGAGTACTCGAGGACGCCCGCGAGACGACCCGAGGTTGCGGCGTCCCGGAAGGCGTCGTTGATCGTCGCGACACTCGGTGCTCCACGTACGATCGCGACGAGGTCGGTGATCGAGGCGTCGGGAACGGGGACGCGAAGGGCGAGGCCATCGAGGTGCCCCGCGACCGGGGGCAACACTAGGCCGGTGGCCTTGGCGGCGCCCGTGGTGGTGGGAACGATGTTGATGGCCGCCGCACGAGAACGACGGGCGTCTTTGTGGAGGGCGTCGACGAGGTTCTGATCGTCGGTGTACGCATGGACAGTCGTCATAAATCCGTCTTCAAGTCCGAACGCGTCGTTCAGAACTTTGGCGAGCGGGGCCAGACAGTTCGTCGTGCACGACGCGTTGGAGATAATGAAGTGACGCGCGGGGTCAAACTGATCCTCGTTGACCCCGATCACAAAGGTGGCGTCCGGATCTTGGGCGGGCGCCGAGATGACGACGCGCGTCGCACCGGCCTCGAGGTGTTCAGCCGCCTTTTCTCGCTTGGTGTAGCGACCCGTCGATTCGGCCACGACATCAATCCCTAGGTCGGCCCAGGGCAGGTCCTTGGCACTGGGCGTGGCCAGCATGGTGATCTGTCGTTGGCCGACAAGCATGGTCTCACCCTCGACGCGCACGGGTTCGGGGTAGGCGCCGTGTACTGAGTCGCGCGCGAAGAGGCGAGCCAGCGCGTCGGGCGCTCCAAGATCGTTGATCGCTACCACTTCGAGATCGGGGTGAAGGGTTAGGGCGGCGCGCAAAAATGATCGCCCCGTTCGTCCGAAACCGTTGATCGCCACTCGTACCGTCATTCGAGTCCCCTCGTTCGCTCAGTTCTCGGGTTCATTGTCTCAGGACGAGCGTGCAAACCGATAGGGCCAAACGTCACAATGACTCCTAGGTCGTTGCTCAATGACCGGACATCACGACGACGCGACGTACGAGGCGTTGCGTTCTCGTGCGTGCGTCGTAGAGTGACATTGATGCAGTGCACCCCTCGTGATACCGCTCGCTGTCTAGGCGAGTTCGTCGGGGGGCAGCGCGTGTTTAGAGAAGGTAGCGCGTGGGTTTCGTAACCGGAGCCGAGAATTTCGACGTGGTCAGCTTGGGTGATGTCGTGACTGACGAGTTCATCCGCCTCCCCGAGGGAGCGGTGCGGGTGCGCGTCGACGAACAGGGTCGCTGGCTGGAGATTCCTCTCGGAGCGAAGGTGGACGTGGGCGACGACGCGACTCCTAGCGCGGGGGGGAGCGCCGCGAACGCCGCCGTGGCGATGTCACGCCTCGGCCTTCGAGTGGGATTGGCGAGCTATCTCGCCCACGACCAAACGGGTCTCGATATTTTGGCGGGGATGCATGGGGAGGGAGTCGGAACTCACCTCGTGAACGTTGATTCACCCAATCACACCGTGCGAAACTTTGTCCTCACCTACGCCGGCGAACGAACGATCCTCGTTCGACACGCTGATTTCAGTTACCGCTGGAAGGGGTTCCGCCAGCACGAGATTCCTACCTGGCTGTACGTCAACTCTCTCGGCCCCGACGCGCTGACCTACCAAGACGAGATCGTGGACTGGCTGGACGCTCACCCGAAGGTTCGATTGGCCTTTCAGCCCGGCACCTTTCAGGTCGACGCGGGCACCCAACGATTGAGTCGCATGTACGAGAGGGCCGACGTACTTCTCTGCAGTCGCACCGCCGCGTCCGACATCACGGGGTTACCCGTGGGTGAGGTCGACGAAACTCTCGACGCCCTCAGGAAACTGGGTTCGCACAGCGCCGTCGTTTTCGACGTGACCGGCGACGCCGACGCCGCCAACGACACGGAGCGTCTCTCGATCGAGCCCTTTCCCGAGGCGAACCCGATCGTGGACGCGACCGGCACGGGAGACGCGTTCGCCGCGACGTTGGTGGCGGCTCTGGTCAGAGGAGTGTCGCTGCGTGAAGCGCTCCGCTGGGCCGGCGTTAACGCGTCATCGGTGTCGCGCCACTTCGGAACCCAAGACGGACTTCTTCGCGTGGCGGAACTCATCGCTCAACTAGAAGGGGTACCCACGTTCGCGGCTCAGGTCCGTGGCGCCACTTCCTGAGTGGTCGTGGCGCGAGGTGGAACCAGGGCCAGCGTCTCAGTGCACCGTCAGCTCGCGAGCGACGATCAGCAGGTCCGGGGGAACGGGACGGGGTCCTTGTGCGACGGCCATGAGTGGCACCAGCTGGGTCGTGGTGTCACTGGCGCTCACGAGCGTGTTGAACACTCCGGCGTGAACGGCGTGCATCGCCTCGATCCCGCAGTTGGAGGCGAGGAGTCGATCCGAGGCGATGGGTGGCCCCCCGCGCTGGATGTGTCCGAGGACGGTTAGGCGAGTCTCGTAGCCCGTGCGCTCGGCCAGAGCCTTGGAGACCCAACTTCCCGCGGAGACCCCCTTGGGCCGATCACTCAGTGCTCCCTCGGCTACCACGACGACCGATGACGTTGATCCCGAGTCGTGGCGCCGCCTGATCGCTTTGGCGAGTTGGTCGAGGTCCACGGGCTCCTCGGGCAGACAGAGGGCGTCGGCCCCCGACGCGATTCCCGCGCAGACCGCGAGCCACCCCGAGGTTCGCCCCATGACCTCAACGACCATGAGACGGTCGTGGCTCTCACCGGTGGTTTGAACACGGTCGATGGCTTCGGCCGCGGTCGCCACGGCCGTATCGAATCCAATGCAGTGTTGAGTGCCCGAGACGTCGTTGTCGATCGTTTTGGCGATGCCCACCAGTGGCACACCGAGTGTCGCCAACTTGAGGGCCGCGCCCAGCGTTCCATCACCGCCGATCACTACGAACGCGTCGAGACGCTCGCGCTCAAAGGTGGCGAGCACGGCGTCGGTGCCGCCCTCGTGGCTGTCGGGGTGGTAGAGAGCGGTGCGCAAGATCGTTCCTCCTGACTGCAGCAGTCCCTTGGTATCGGCCACCGTCAGGGGAGCGCACTCGCCCTCGGCCACTCCTCGCCAGCCGTGATGAAAGCCGACGATGTCGTCACCCGTGTTCTCCGCACACTTGACGACGGCACGTATGGCGGCATTTAGTCCCGGGCAGTCGCCCCCGCCGGTCAGTAGTCCGATCCGCATAACCCCTCCCTTTCGAGATCACCTCCAGTGTGCCCGCGCCTTAGGACGATCTCTAGAGACAAAGGTCCCGTCTTCGCTGATTTCTCGATCTCGCTGACTAAACGCAAGGGCTTTTGTCCCTACCTTTGGCGCCCCATTCCGGCCATCATGTGTCTGAAAGATGAGGTGGCGAACGTGGCGCAGAGTGACGTAGTGGAAAGGGTGTCGTCGGACGACGAGTATCCCTTCGCGTGGGCCCTTGATGGTCTGCTAGCCAACGGGACCTCGGTGCACGTTCGACCAATCCGCGCCAGCGATGCGCCGCTCATCGTCACATTTGAGGACATTCTCGCTCCGCACTTCTCTCTGCGCTTCGACACGGCCGAGGAGGCGGCCGAGTCGCTCTCGACCGCGGACTACTCCTCGAGCATGGCCTTCGTCGCGGTGGTGGCCGAAGAGATCATCGGCGTCACCACCTACGACCGCGCGGACGCGAGCGCCCCTCGCGCCGAGATCGCCTTTGACGTAGCGCAACCGTACCGTCAACAGGGAGTGGCGACGCTGCTCTTCGAGGCCCTCGCCGCCTACGCGCGCTCACAAGGAGTGGAGCGTTTCCACGCCACGGTGAGCGCGGACAACCTCGAGATGGTCGGCGTGTTACGGGCGCTGGGACTGGGAATGGAGACCGTCGCCTCCGACGAGGTGGTGTCCTTTGATATCGATCTACATCCCACCCCCGAGTACGTCGCGACGTGCGAAGAGAGAGAGGCCGTCGCCGAGGCGGCCAGCATGTCCGTGATCTTGAGGCCGCGGGTCATCGCCGTGGTGGGCGCCGGTCGTCGAGCGGGCAGTCCGGGTCATGAGGTCGTGCGATCACTTCTCGCGGGCGACGTGGCGGGGACCGTGTATCCAGTGAATCCGAAGGCCCATTCGATCTGCGGCGTCCCGGCCTACCCGGACCTCTCCTCCCTACCCGAGCGCGTCGATCTGGCGATCGTGGCCGTGCCCGCGGAGAACGTGTTGAAAGTCCTAGAAGAGGCGGCCTTGAACGGCGTTCGCGCCGTCACCATCATCACGGCCGGGTTCGCGGAAACCGGGCACGCCGGGGCCGAGGTCGAGACCGAACTCCTGTCGATGGCTCGTGAACACGGCATGCGCATTGTCGGGCCTAACTGCCTCGGTCTCGTGAACACCGATCCCGACGTGCGACTCAACGCCACGTTCACCGGGCTCGATCCCCTCCCGGGTCGTCTCGCGTTGATCTCGCAGTCCGGCGCGGTCGGCATCGTCCTCGCCGAACAGGCGAGCGCCGCCGGGGTGGGACTTTCCACGTTCGTGTCCGTCGGCAACAAACTCGATGTGAGTTCGAATGACTTGCTGTGCTTTCTCGAGCGCGATGAACGCACCTCGGTGATCGCTCTCTACCTCGAGTCCTTGGGAAATCCGAGGAAGTTCGCCCGCCTGGCGCGTCGCATCGGCGTCACCAAGCCCATCGTCGCGCTGAAGGCGGGAAGGAGCGTGGCCGGCGCTCGAGGAGCCCGTTCCCACACCGCCGCGGCCGCCACCCCGGAGGTGACGGTCGAGGCCCTTCTTCAAGCGGCCGGCGTCATCAAGGTTGATCGACTCGAAGAGCTCTTGGATGTCTCCGCGCTGTTGCTGGCGGCCCCTCTGCCGGCCGGTCGTCGCGTCGCGCTGGTTGGAAACTCGGGCGGACCGCTCATCATCGCGGCGGACGCCTGCGAGGCCAACGGGTTGATCGTCGCCGAACTGGGCGAGGCGACGAAGTCGGCGCTGAAGAACACTCTCGTCGACGCTGCGGCCACCTCAAACCCCGTCGATATGACGGCGGATGGTTCCTCCGAGACATTAGAGCGAGCTCTCGAGATCATCCTCGCGGACGACGCTATCGACGCGGTGATCGTCGTGGTGACCGACGTGCTCGCGCTCACGAGCGACGAGGCTCGAGCCACCATGGCGTCGGTCGCCACGCGCTTCGCGAAACCCATAGTCGCGTGTGCGTTGGGCGGAAGTTTCGACGGGTTAGCGCGCGACGACCTCGGCGTCGCCGACATCGCGTCGCCCGAGCGCGCGGCCTCGGCCCTCGCTCACCTTTGTCGATACGCCGAGTGGCGCCACCGCCCTCGGGCTTCGTCGCACCGGGTCGCCGCGATTCAACACCCGTCCGTCGTTCGAGAGATCGTCGCGGCGGAACTGGCCGAGGACTCCTCGGGGGGCTGGTTGGAACTCGACACCGCGGCGCGCCTCCTGAGGGAGTGTGGGTTGCCCATCGTGTCGACCCGCGCCGTGTTCAGCGCGGACGAGGCGGCTGCGGCGGCGCAGTCCGCGGGCTTTCCCGTGGCCCTCAAAGCTCGCGCGGGAAGTCTCGTGCACAAGTCCGATGTCGGCGGCGTCGTGATCTCCTTAGAGAACTCGGCCGCCGTTCGTTCGGCCTACGACGAGATGTCGGCGCGCCTCGGAGAGGAGATGGGCGGAGCGGTCATTCAGCCGATGGCGCACTCGGGAGTGGAAGCGATCGTGGGCCTGACCGTCGATCCCGTCTTTGGGCCGATTGTCATGGTCGGCCTGGGCGGGGTATTGACCGACGTACTGGGCGACCGCGCCTTCGCCGTACCGCCGCTCGATCCCGGCGCCGGGGAGGCGATGGTTCGCTCGCTACGAGCGGCTCCGCTGCTCAGCGGCTTTCGTGGAGCGCCCGCCGTCGATCAAGGGGCGTTGTCCGCGATCGTCGAGCAGGTTGCTCGCATCGCCGAGGAACTGCCGGAACTCGTCGAACTCGACCTAAATCCCGTGATCGTCACCGCAGACGGGGCGACGATTGTTGACTGCAAGGCCCGTCTCGCTCCGCGCGACCGTGGCCCCGGACCGTTATTTCGAGCACTTCGTCCGCGAGGTTGAGCGTGCTCCGCGCCAAAAAATCCCACGACCATCGCGTGCGGCGGGTTACCTTGGCTTCATCGCCAGTACGAGCGAATTGGGGGTGCCCACGTGTTTGACGACCCCGACGCGCACATGGCGAGCCGGCCCCTGGCGCACCGAACGCTAAAGGTCGGTTCGGTGGTCGCCTTGAATGTGGACGACCTCGCGACCTTGATCGCCCGGCTGTCCGAGATGGGTTACGAGGTAAAGGGACCGGTCGTTCGTTCCGGTGCGATCGTGCCCGGTCCGCTGAGCAGCGTTGAGGATCTACCAAAAGGGGTCCACGACGTCCAGGCCCCCGGAACGTACCGACTGGTGCACGGCGACGACGATCGCCTCTTCGATTGGGCCGTCGGACCGGGGGGCTGGAAGCCTGAGTTCTTTCCCCCGCACGAGGAGGTGTGGCGTGCGCGAATAGAGAACGGCCACGCCGAGATGGTGGAGATCCGTGGCACCCAGCGTCCGCTGGCCGTGTTCGGCGCGCGTCCCTGCGAGGTGGCCGCCCTGGAGGTACTCGATCGAGTCTTTGTCGGGGGTGCGCATCAAGACGCGCGGTACGCGCAGCGACGCGCCGACGCCTTTGTCGCGGTGGTGGAGTGCTCCACCCCCGCGTCCACGTGTTTTTGTGACTCCATGAAGACCGGCCCGAGCATCGAGACGGGGGTGGACTTGGCGCTGACGGAGTTGGACGACGATAACGGCCACCGCTTCTTGGTGCGGGTCGGTTCACCCCGAGCACTGGCCGCGCTCGAGGGCGTGGCCTCCTGGTCGGCGACGGAGAGGGACTTCGCGGCGCGCGACGCACTGCTGGACGACGCGCGCCGGCAGATGACCCGTCACCTCGACGTCGACGGTCTGGCGGACGGTCTGGCGAGGAATCTGGAGCACCCCCGATGGGCCGAGGTGGCCGAGCGTTGCCTCTCGTGCGGCAACTGCACCTTGGTCTGTCCGACCTGCTTCTGCAGCGACGTGCGCGACACGACCTCTCTCGGCGGGGAGGTGGTGCGTCAGCGAATGTGGTCGTCGTGCTTCAGCGTCGATCACTCGTATCTGCACGGAGGAGCAGTCCGTCCGACGACTCGCTCTCGCTACCGCCAGTGGATGACGCACAAACTCTCATCGTGGTGGGACCAGTTCGACACCACCGGTTGTGTCGGGTGTGGGCGATGCATCGCGTGGTGTCCCGTAGGCATCGACATCACCGAAGAAGCCTCGGCCATCGTTCGAGCCGACGGGGCGAGCGATCCAGCGTCGCCCCGCGAAGGGAGTCAACCATGAAAACCATGAAAGAGCTCGTCGCCGAGCATCCCTTCGCAGCGGGCCTGCAGGACGAGCACCTCACCTTGGTGGCGGGGTGTGCCACGAACGCGACGTTTGACGTTGGTCAGATGCTCTGCGTGGAAGGCAAGAGTGCCGACACTTTCTATCTCCTGCGCCGAGGCCACGTGTCAATCGAGGTGCACCAGGCCGGTCACGGTCCCATCGTGATCGAAACCGTGGCCCCCGGGAACGTGGTGGGTTGGAGCTGGATGGTGCCACCGTATCGGTGGACCTTTGACGCGCGGGCGCTGGAGCCGGTGGGCGCGCTGGCCATCGATGGCGCGTGCTTGCGGGCCAAGTCACTCGAGGATCCGGCGCTCGGCTTCGCGCTCCTGTCGCGGGTCAGCCAGGAACTCCTAGGGCGGCTTCAGGCCACGCGCGTGCGACTGCTCGATCTCTACGGAGAGCCACGTGGCTAGCGCGCTCGACCTGCGCGCTCCGCGCTCCGCCCTAACTCCGGCGTTGTATCGCGTCGTGGAACGACACCGCGAAACAAACGACGTCGTCACGCTCTGGCTTGAGTCTCTCGACGGCGAGCGCCCTTCCTTTCGATCGGGCCAGTTCAATATGTTGAGCGCGATGGGAGTAGGTGAGGTCGCTATCTCGGTCAGTGGCTCCCCTCACGATCCCGGCCCGCTTCGCCACACCGTGCGCGACGTCGGAGCGGTGACGCACGCGCTGTGCTCCAGTGAGGTCGGCGAAGTGATCGGAGTGCGCGGTCCCTTCGGTACCGACTGGGGTGTCAGCGGACGCGTGTACCAGCAGGACACCGTGATCGTGGCCGGGGGCATCGGACTCGCACCGCTGCGTGGCGCCATTGAGGAAATGGTCGCGTCCCCCCGCGAGTTTGGTCGAGTCTTTGTCTTGGTGGGCGCGCGCGAGCCCTCCCAGCTGGTCTTCTTGGACGACCTGGCGGCGTGGGAACGTGCGGGCGTCGCGGTGCTCGTCACCGTCGATCGCCCCGCGCCCGAGTGGAGTGGTCGCGTCGGACTCGTCACGACGCTGCTCGCTGGCGCCGGTTTTGATCCGCATCACTGCCGGGTGTTGATCTGCGGTCCGGAGATCATGATGCGCTTTTGCGCTCGCGCGTTGGAGGACCTCGGAGTCGATCGTGGTTCTATCTGGGTGTCGCTGGAACGCAATATGCAGTGCGGACTGGGCTGGTGCGGGCACTGTCAACTCGGCCCGCTGCTGCTGTGCCGTGATGGTCCCGTTGTTCGCTACCTCGACGCCTTCGAACTGATGAACGAGCGTGAGCGATGAGTGTCGCCACCGCCGCGCGACCGACGCTCGCCGTGTGGAAGTTCGCCTCCTGTGACGGCTGCCAACTGAGTTTGCTTGACCTCGAGCCAGAGCTCCTCGCCCTCACGCGGGCCGTGCGGATCGCGCACTTCACGGAGATGACGCGCGCCCACGTCGAGGGACCCTACGACGTCTCCCTGGTGGAGGGCTCTATCACCACGAGTGAGGACCTCGCGCGCATCCTCGAAGTCCGCGAGCAGTCGCGCTACCTGGTGACGATCGGCGCGTGCGCCGCGGCGGGCGGGATTCAAGCCCTGCGAAATTTTGTGGAGCCGGGGCACTTCGCGTCCATGGTCTACGCCCACCCCGAGTATCTACGCTCACTCGACACCTCGACTCCCATCTCGAACCACGTGGCCGTGGACTACGAACTTCGCGGATGCCCGATCGATAAGGGACAACTGCTCGAGGTCGTACTGGCCCTCCTCGCTCGGCGCCGTCCCCTCATTGCTGATCACTCGGTATGTCAGGAGTGCAAGGCCCGGGGCACCGTGTGTCTGGCCGTGTCGGGAGAGAGCGCTTGTCTCGGACCCGTGACGCGCGCGGGCTGTGGGGCTCTGTGCCCCTCGCTCGCCAGGGGCTGCTTTGGCTGCTTCGGGCCCAGTGAGGGGGCCAACGTGAGCTCTCTCACCGACTGGCTAGTGGCCCACGGGCACTCCGAGATCGCCCTGAAGCGACTGCTCCAGACCTATAACGCGGCCGATCCGACGTTTCGCGCCGGCGCGACGAAGATAGCGTCCACGAAGGTGGACCTCGGCGTGAACCCTCGCGCCGCGAAGGAGACACGGTGACGCACGGGACGAAACGAAACCGCGTGGTCCGTGCCGACGGCGTGGCGCGCGTCGAAGGAGAGGGCTCGCTGCGCGTCGTGGTTCACGACGGCACCGTGAGCGAAGTCTCGCTCGATATATTCGAGCCCCCGCGCTACTTCGAGGCCATGCTGGTAGGCCGCGACTTTCGTGAAGCCCCGGACATCACCTCAAGGATCTGTGGAATCTGTCCGGTGGCCTATCAACTGACCGCGTGCTCGGCCATGGAAGACGCCCTTGAGGTGAACGTCGGGGACCGCGTGAGGTTGCTGCGGCGACTTCTGTACTGCGGGGAGTGGATCCAGAGCCACGCGTTGCACGTCTACTTGCTGCACGCCCCGGACTTCTTGGGCTGTCAGGACGCCGTGGAACTGGCGGAGCGAGACCCCGGTCTCATTGAGCGAGGTCTCTCGCTCAAGCGAACGGGCAACCTCATCATGGAGACGATTGGCGGACGGGCGGTCCACCCGGTCAACGTGCGGGTGGGGGGCTTTTACAGTTCGCCCGATCCCGCGCTGATCGCCGCACTCTACGAGCCGGTGGAGCGCGCCCTCGAAGCGGCCCTGGCCACGGTGACGTGGGTGGCGGGCTTCGACTTTCCCGACGTCGCGGGCACCTATCGTTTCGTCGCGCTGTGTCAAGACGATCGGTACGCGATCGACGGCGGACGTCCGACGTCCTCAGACGGACTCGATGTCAGCGCGAGCCAGTTTGCAATCCTCTCGGTCGAGGAGCACGTGGCTCGTTCCACCGCGTTGCACGCCCGCCTCGACGGACGTAGTTATCTCACGGGACCGCTCGCGCGCTACGCGCTCAACTCTCCTCTACTGCCCGACGTTGTGCGCCAGTCGGCGCGTGAGGCCGGACTGGGTGGGACGTGCGTCAATCCCTTTCAGAGCATCATCGTTCGTGCCCTGGAGATGGTCTTCGCCTGTGACGAAGCCCTCCGCCTGATCGCCCGGTACGAGCCGCCCGACCCACCGGCGAGCGCGCTGATCCCGCGAGCGGGAGTGGGCACCGGCGTGACCGAGGCGCCACGGGGGCTCTTGTTGCACCAGTACGAGATCGACGAGGAGGGAACCATTGTGCGCGCGCGCATCATGCCGCCGACGTCGCAGAATCAACTCACGATTGAAGAGGATCTGCGCCGCGTGGTGGAGGGTGGACTCGACCTCAGCGACGAGGACTTGCAGTGGCGCTGCGAGCAGGCCGTGAGAAATCACGACCCCTGTATTTCGTGCGCCGCGCACTTTCTCGACCTCGACATCGAGCACTCGTGAGTTCGCTCGGCGTCGTCGTGGCCGGGATCGGCAATCGTTACCGGGGCGACGACGCCGTGGGTCCCATGGTCGCCAGCCTGTGCGCGGACGAGACGTGGGGGGTGCGCGACATCGGTCCCTTCGAGGAGCCGCTCGACCTGCTGGGCCGTTTTGACGGGGCGGGCCTGGTGATCGTGATCGACGCGGTGCGCTCGGGCGCGCCGATTGGCACCGTCAGAGTCCTCGACGTCGGCGACCTCTCATCGGGCAGTGACGCCAGGGCCGATCTCGCGCTCACCAGCACCCACGGCATAGGCCTCGTCGGCGTGCTTCGCCTGGCTCGCGCGATCGGACGCGCTCCTCGACGACTGGTGGTGGTGGCAATCGAGGGTGAAACCTTTGAGCTGGGAAGCGCGATGAGCGCCCAAGTGGTGGCGGCGGTTCCCGTGGCGCGGGCCGCGGTGGCGGCGTTAATTGAAAGGGAGGAAGTATGTGCGTGAGTCGCTTCTATCAAGTGCGCAGTTGTGAAGGACCCAAGTGGGTGGAGGTCGAGGACGTCCATCGCGTGAGATCGCAGGCGTCGCTGCTGGCCTTCGACGACGGCGAACTGCGTCCCGGTGATTGGGTGAGCGTACTCAGCGGCTACGTCATCGATCGGGTGGACGCGGTGGACGCGGCCAGTGTCACCGAGGAGATTCGACGGGCCGAGACGTCCTGGGCGACAGGTGGTGCCTCATGAAGTCCGCCTCGCCCGCGCTGACGCGCCGACGCGTTCGCGGTGTGACCTTCGCCGGGGCCACCGCCCTGGTGAGCGGGGTCTCGGTGTTCGTCAATAGTTACGGCGTGCGCGCCGGCGCCGCGCCCGCGGTCTACACCACGGCGAAGAACCTCGTGGCGGTCGCGGTGCTGTCCTTCATGGCGATGATCGGTTGGGCCGTTCGTACCCGGCGCCCCCACTCGGCGGCCGCAAACTTCGTCACCACCGCGCCCGAAGCCCGCGACGTTCTCCCGACTCGAGGTTGGCTCGAGTGGCTCGGACTCGCCTACGTCGGGATCGTCGGAGGAGGGCTGGCCTTCGTGCTGTTCTTCGACGGCCTCGCCCAGAGCGAGCCGACGCCCGCCGCCTTTTGGCGCGACACGTTGGTGCTGTGGGTGGCGGTACTGGCGATCCTCTTCTTGCGCGAGCGGCTGCGCTGGTGGAACGTCGCGGCGATCGTTCTTCTCTTCAGTGGTGAGATTGTGGTGAGCGGCGGCGTCGGCCAGTTAGCGGCTAACCGTGGAGAGGTGGACGTCCTCCTTTCGAGTGTGCTCTGGGCCATTGAAGTGGTGGTGGCGCGTCGGCTCATGAGAACTCGTTCTCCCGCGACTCTGGCCACGGTGCGCATGGGACTGGGCGCCGTCACCCTCATTCTCTATCTGGCGGTTAGTGGATCGCTGAGCCAACTCGGCTCTTTGAACGCCGATCAGTGGCACTGGGCGCTGTGGACCGGCGGGCTGCTGAGCGTCTACGTGGCGACGTGGATGAGCGCGTTGGCGCGAGCGAGGGCCCTCGACGTCACCTCGGTGCTGGCCTCGAGCGTCGTCGTGACGTGGCTCCTCCAACTCGCAGCGGGCACGACGTCGGTGAGCGGCGACGCGATCGGCCTCGTACTCATCGGCGCGGGCGCCGCGCTGGTGCTCGTTCAGGCGTACCGGCGTTCCTCGTGGCGCCCACACGTACTGCGCGCGTGACGATGTCCGATCGAGCAGAGCGCAACGTTGTTTCTGGTCCGGAGTTGTTTGCGCGCTACGCCTACCCGCCGAACGAACGGGGTTACTGCGGTCCCGCGGAGCCGGCGGCCCTGCTCCAGGCGGCGGCGGCCGGGGGCCAGCACTCGCTGCTGGCCCACCTGGCGCGCCAGTTCGACGGGGCGTGGCCCTACCTCGAGTTGATTGCCGGTTGCAACGCCATCTCCGATCCACTCGATCGGCGAGTCGTGGAGGCCTACTGGGTCGGGAATGAGTTAACGCGCGCGGTGTCGCCCTCCGCGCTGGCCTCGTCACTCGACGAGCGATTCTCTCACCGGGGCGGGTCGCGATTCCCTCCGCTGGTAGAGGCGGCGTGGAACGGCGGGGTGGCGCAGCACAACTTCCACGTCTTCGCGGTGTACCCGTGGCTCGGCCTCTTGCGCGCGGGGCGGGTGGGAGTGCCCTTCGACGTGCTCGATCAGTGTCGGATTCGATGGGGCCGAGTGGTTGCCCTCTGCGACGAGCTCGTCACCGTCGAGAGTCGCGGCCTCGAACTGGTGGGCCGCCACCTACTCGTGGGAGGACCACGCGTGGAGGTGGTGCGCCGGGGTGTGAATGGCGTCGGCCTCGTCGACCAACTCGACGTCGGAGACTTCGTCGCCCTTCACTGGGACTGGGTCTGCCAACGCCTGAGTCCCGAGGCGCTGCGGCGACTCCAAGCAGCGACCCGCGACAACCTGCGAGCGGTGAACACGTTGGAGATGTCTCCTCCGGCCGCCGCCCTGGAGCGCGCGTAGTCCGGCTATTTCTAGAACTCGGCCCAGCTGCGAAGGGGACGCAGCAGCGGGACGGTCTTTCGTTGATGACGGGCCATCCTTCGCAGGATGTCGTCGAGTTGGGCCACGGCTTCGATCACGTAGGGGCCTTTGTTGAGCATCACGCACTCCGCCCGTTGGCCCATCGCGGCGTCGGTCACCTCGGCGCGCGACGGTCGTCCCGTCTTGGCGAGTCGGTCGAGGACCTCCGTCGCCCAGATGACGGGTAGGTGAGCGGCTTCGGCCAGCCACAAGATCTCCTCTTGAATCTCGGCGAGGCGGGCGTAGCCCACCTCGATGGCCAGGTCGCCGCGGGCAATCATGATCCCTACGGCCGGCGAGCGCATGGCGTGCAGCAGTATCTCGGGCAGATGAGAGAAACCAGCCTGGGTCTCAATCTTGAGTACGATGCCGAGCTCCTTCGCCTTTAAGCGAGCCAGGACGTCGCGAGCGACGTCGACGTCGGCGCCGCTGCGAAGAAAGGAGAGGGACAACATGTCGGAGCGACGGGCCGCCACTTCGAGGAGGGGCAGATCATCGTCGCTCAGAAAGGGAGTGGCCAGGTCCGTGTCGGGGAGGTTGATCCCCTTTTCGGATCGAAGCTTCGCTCCTCGACTGGGCGCGTCGCTAATGCGTACGACGAATCGGTCGGGCTCGACCGATTCGACCGCGCCCGAGAGTTTCCCGTCATCGAAGAGGACCCGTTCTCCGACGCGCACCGAGGAAAAGACCAGGCGCAACGAGCACGTGATCTCTGCGACGCCCGGCTCTCCGTGGTGCCAGGGCGATGAGGCGCTGTCGTCGCACACGACGCTCAGGGCGTCGCCCGGACACAGTAGGTGGTACTGCTCGAGGTGGGGGAGCGGTCCCACCGCGGCCACGTCGTCGCCACAGTGCAGGTTGAGCCCGGTCTCCAGATACGTGGTGTCCCAGAGTTCTGCGCGGGCTCGACCTTCGACGCTGGCGACGTGAGTAATTCGCGCGTGACGGGGTGCCCCGCGCGTATCGAGGAAGGAGACCACCTCACCCGCTCGCCGGCGCGTGAGCCACTCGTCGGGGACCGGTATGCGCGAGAGCGCACTGGTCCTAGCGCCACGGTTAACCCGGAGAGAACGTGGGGACTCGAACTCGAAGACCACCGGCGCGATCGCTCGACCGCGAGCGTCGCGGCGAGGACGGAGCCGTACGACCGCGGGACCGTCCTCTAAGGCTCCCGTGCGTAGCTTCGGTCCGGCCAGGTCCATAATGACCGCGCAGTGTCGCTGGGCGTCCTCGCTCGCTCGCCGGACCAAGGAGATCATCGACTCCCACCGCTCGGGGTCGTCGTGCGCTCCGTTGATCCGCGCCACGTCCATGCCCGACGTCACGAGCCGACGGACGAGGCCGTAGTCCTCGGCGCACTCGGTATCGAGGGTCACCATGATTCTAGAGACCCGTCTTTTCGGCCGAGGCCCGAACAGCGCGTCCGTGTTGACGTCGAGGGCGGAGCGCCCCTCTTGAAAGGTCAAGGCCCCCTCGGGTAGGGAGAGTTCTCGCGAGCAGAGCATCGCGTGGATCGAGATCAGTGAGGCCATGACGTGCGGCTCGCAACGCCCCAGTGAGGAGAGGCCGAGTTCGGTGAGTCGGCGCTGAAGCGTGTGCTCGTCGTGGCGGCGCAACGCGAGGTAGTGCAAGAGGTTGATCGCGTCCGCGCGGTGACGGGGATCCACTCGGGAGAGATCCTCTTCGTGGCGCTCGACGAGCGCCGACAGGTCGCGCTCGAGAGCGAAGAACTCTTTGTCGGCGCGCTGGGCGATGCCCGCGCGGTCGACGGGCCACTCGGACACGTGGTTGCTTACGTGGTCCGCGGGGCTCATCTCGAGGTTCCGCGGGGAGTTAGTGAAGGCGTCGAGTTAGTTTCGTTCGGGAACCATGTCGATGGCGCCACAAGGGCACTCCTTCACGCAGATGCCACACCCCTTGCAGAAGTCGTAATCAATCTGGTAGCGCAGGTTCTCTCCCAATTTGATGACGGCGTTGTCCGGACAGACGCCCAGGCAGTTATCGCACTCGAAACAGTTGCCGCACGACATGCACCGGCGGGCCTCGAAGAGGGCGTTGTCTTCGCTGAGACCACCGACCACCTCCTCGAAGTTCGTCTGTCGTCGCACTCGCTCCAGTTCCGGCCGTTCGGTGCGCGGCGCCTCCGCGTAGTACCAGGTGTTGAGTCGTCCGAACGACGCGAGTTCATGTCGCGCCGTGGTCGCGGTCGCGCGCCCCGCGAGGAAGTCGTCAATGCCGTGCGCCGCGCGCTTGCCGTGCCCGATGGCGACGGTGGCCGTGCGCTGGGCCGGAACGGCGTCACCGCCGGCAAAGATACCCGAGGGGCTCGCCATCATGGAGTCCAGCACCTCTACGGATCCGTCTCGTACGGTGACGTCCTGCGCGTTTTCTAACAGGGAGAGATCGGTGTCCTGTCCGAGGGCCAGCACCAGCGAGTCGGCGCCGAGTTCCTCGAACTCTCCGGTCGGTTCGGGGAAGCCCTCGTCGTTGAGTTTCATCTTTTCGAGGACGACGCGGTCACGGTCGACTCGGCTGATCGTCGAGAGCCAGTGCACCGTGACACCCTCGCCCAGGGCCTGAGCGAACTCGTCGCCGCTGGCCCCCATGCGTTCTCGATTGCGCCGGTACACGACGACGGCGTCGGTCGCCCCCAGGCGACGGGCGGTGCGCGCGGCGTCGAAGGCGGTGTCACCACCTCCGTAGACGACGACGCGACGTCCGAGCAGCGGTGGATCGTCGTCGGCGACGTCGTGCAGGAAGGAGACGGCGTCCACCACCCGCGCCGAGTCGCCCGCGGGGATATCGACGCGCTTGCCTAGCTGGGCGCCGACCGCCAGAAACACCGCGTCGAAGGCTCCGTCTCGTCGCTCTTGCTCGACGTCGTGGACCACGTGGTTGAGATCGACCTCGACTCCCATCGCCAGGACCCGGGCGATCTCGCCGTCGAGGACCTCTCGCGGCAGGCGGTAGGCCGGGATGCCGTAGTGCATCATGCCCCCGAGGTGAGACGCGGAGTCGACGAGACGGACCTGATGGCCGAGTCGGCGCAGATGGTACGTGGCACTCAACCCCGCCGGTCCCGCGCCGACCACGAGGACTCGTTTCCCGCTGTCGCGTCCGGGCGCGGGCAGGGACCAGCCCTTGGCCAGGGCCAAGTCGCCGAGAAACCGTTCGACGGCGTTGATGCCGACTGCTTCGTCGACCTGCGCGCGATTGCACGCGGTCTCACAGGGATGAAAGCAGACGCGACCCATGATGGCGGGGAAGGGATTCTCTTCTACAAGTTTGCGCCATGCGAACTCGTAGTTACCGGACTCGGCGTCGTAGAGCCAGCCCTGGATGTTCTCTCCCGCCGGACAGGCGTCGTTGCACGGTGGCAGACGGTCTACGTACACGGGGCGTTCGACGCGCCAAGAACCGGTGTGGTTCGCTCGGCTCGAGCCGACGTCCAGGGTGATAGCGAAGGGGATCTTCATTCGGTCGCCTCCCAGTTCTCGCGCTCGAGCAGCCCGTAACGCGCAATGTTGTCGTCGGCCATCGACTGGATGCGCGCGACGACGTCGGGACGAGGGCGAGCGCCAAAGAGATGGGCGAAACGGCGCTGCAATTTCAGGTACTCCTCGACGGGCACCTGGTGACGAATGGGAGAGACGGACCGCACGACGCCGTCTTCGGCCTCGAAGACCGGGAAGAGTCCAGACTCCTTGGCCAGGCGCGCGACGTGGATCGTCTCATCGGACGCCGATCCCCAACCGAGCGGGCAGGGAACGAGGACGTGCAAATAGCGCGCCCCGCGGATCTCCATGGCCCGCTCCACCTTTCGTTCCAGATCGTGCAGGTCGGCGACGGTGGCCGTGGCGACGTAGGGAATGTTGTGCGCCATGGCGATGCGAGGGAGGTCTTTGCCTTGCCCGAAGGTGTTGCCGGGCTCTGGCCCCACGGCCTCGGTGGTGGCGGTGCGCGCGGCCGGGGGTGTCGCCGCGGAGCGCTGCACGCCGGTATTCATGTAGCCCTCGTTGTCGTAGCAGATAAAGAGGACATCGTCGTTGCGTTCGAACATCCCCGACAGACACCCAAAGCCGATATCCACCGTCCCGCCGTCGCCCGCCTGGGCGACCACGCGCACGTCCTTGATGCCCTTGGCTCGTAGCGCGGCGGCGACGCCCGTCGCCACGGCTGGGGCGTTGCCGAAGAGCGAGTGCAACCAGGGAAGTCTCCACGACGTCTCGGGGTAGGGGGTGGAGAAGACCTCGAGACAGCCCGTGGCGTTCACCGCGATGATCTGGCCGTTGGTGGCGCGCATGGCTGCGTCGAGCGCGTAGCGCGCACCGAGCGCTTCGCCGCAGCCCTGACAGGCGCGGTGCCCCGAGTCGATGGAGTTGGCCCGGTCCGGCTGGGCTTGTACGGTGCGCTCGTCTTGATCGAGCAGGCGATTGCCGACGGCAAAACTGCCGATTTGATAGAAGTGGACGCGCTGACTCGTCATTCCCTGGCCCCTTGCGACACGGCCCCGTGATCACGGAGGAGATTCTCTGCCGAGGGTCCCGAACGCCGGGTGGCGTGCATGCGAGCGCGCTCGCGGTCGACGGCGCCTTGATTGAGGTCGAGGAACGTGAGGGGTGCGAGCCGATCTTCCCATGCGTCTTGGAGGACCTTTTCCAGTGACCGTCGGGTGATAGCTCTTCCCCCGAGCCCCGCCACGACGGTGCGAAGAGTGGTCTCATCGCGGTGCATGGCGATGGCGATGTCGGTCGAGAGCACCCCGCCGGCGCCGATGCTGAAGGCCTTCTCGAGCACGACGACCTGACGAGCGTTGGCCAGGGCAGCGCGCACCGCGTCACTCGGAAACGGGCGAAACGACGTCACGCCGAGCACGCCGACGCGCTCGCCTTGGTCGCGGCGCAGATCGACCGCGTCTTTGAGCGTCCCGAGGACCGAGCCCATCGCCACCACCACGACCTCGGCGTCGTCCATTCGATACGGTCGAACCAACCCGCCGCTCGTTCGCCCGGTCGCTTCGAAGAACTCCTGGGCGATCTCGGGGATCCGGTCGAGGGCGTCGAGTTGACGGAGGTGGGCCAGGTAGCGCACCTCTTCGAAGGCCTCGGGTCCGACCATCGCACCGATCGAGACGGGCTCGCGAGGGTCCAGCACCTGACGCGGGTCGTAGGGAGGAAGGAACGAATCGACGAAGGACTGGTCGAGGAGATCGATTCCCTCGACCGCGTGGGTCAAGATAAAGCCATCGACGCACACCATGACTGGAACGGAGAGTTCTTCGGCGAGGCGGAACGCCTGGACGTGGAGGTCGGCGGCCTCCTGGTTGCTCTCGGCGAACAACTGAATCCAGCCCGAGTCGCGAACGGCCATGGCGTCGCTGTGATCGTTCCAAATATTTATGGGCGCTCCGATGGCCCGGTTGGCGAGGGTCATCACAATCGGCAGGCCGAGACCTGCGGCGTTGTACACGGCCTCGGTCATGAAGAGAAGCCCCTGGCTGGCCGTCGCGGTGTAGCTGCGAGCCCCGGTGGCTGAGGCCCCGATCGCCACGGACATGGCCGCGAACTCGGACTCGACGTTGATGAACTCACAGGGCGTCAGAGAACCGGCCTTGACCATCTCACCGACCGCTTCGATGATGTGAGTCTGGGGTGAGATCGGATACGCGCACACCACCTCTGGTCGACAGAGCGCCACCGTCTCGGCGATGGCTTTCGATCCTTCAATTTGCCGGAGCATGAGTCACCCCTTCTTTTTTGGCGATGACGTAGTCGAAAGCGGCTGACGCGGCCTTGGCGTTGCGCTCACCGACGACGCCGACGAAGTGTTCGCGGATGGCTTTATCGATCGCCTCCAGCGTGATCTCGCCCGTGAGAGCGGCAAACCCGCCCAGTAAGGCGGCGTTGGGAAGAGGTCGACCCACCAGTTCGACCGCCAGATCGGTGGCGGGGCAGGTCATGAGTCGTTCGGGGCGATAGTCGTTGAAGTAGTCGCCGAAGCCCAATTCGGAGAAGTCGCGAGACGTATTAATAAGGACATATCCCTCTCGCGAGAGTCCCGCGAAGAGATCCGCCTGATGGATGAGGGTCACGTCTTGAATGATCACGGCGTCGGGTTCCATGATGGGTTCGCGCGTTCGGATCTCGCGGTCGTCGATTCGACAAAACGACACCACCGGAGCTCCGGTCCGCTCGGAACCAAAACTGGGGAAAGCTTGGGCCTGTCGGCCCTCGTCAAAGGCTGCCACGGAGAGAATCTCCGCCGCGGTTACTACGCCCTGGCCGCCCCGGCCATGAATACGAACCTGAAACATGGTTGCATTGCCTTTCGTACCTGCCGTACTGCGAACGTACCGCGAGGTCCCCCCATGCCGATATGGGCATTAGTCCCTAATGTGGCGATCTTTCGAGGCGACTCATCGCCACGTCACCACGAGCGCCGAGCGGCGTGGGGTCGGGGCGGTCTCGACCGAGGTGCGCCCCAGGGCTATGGCGAGAGCGGGGGGCCAGCTCGGTGGAATCTTCAGTTCTGTCTTCACCCGCTCTTGACTGAAGAGCGGGTGGGCGAGCCCGATGGGACAGGTCCCGATCCCCATCGCCCACGCGGCCAGCATCAGGTTCTGGGCCGCGAGAAAGCACTCGGCCACCGCGTTCGCGTTGGTGGCGTAGATAACGATGACCGCGGGAGCTTGGTGAAACAACTCGAAATCCGGAGCCGACACCATCTGAAGAAACTCATCGGACCCCGTCGCTGAGGCCGTCTCGGTCGCCGTCTGCACCAAGAGGTCTCGCCCTTCGCGCGCGTAGCGCTCGAGTTCGTCGTGACCTTCCAACACGACAAAGGCCCAGGGCTGAGCGTTCATGGCACTGGGCGCCATGATCGCCGCTTCGAGGACCCCCTCAATTTCTGCTCGACTGATGGGTTCAGGCGAGAAGGTGCGGACCGCTCGACGTCGATAGATCGCGTCGAAGACGGGCGCCGTCGCGTCGGGAGCGCTAAAACGGGGGACTTCGATTACATCGGCTGGTTCGGACATCGATCTCAACATGGTTGATACCTGCGTTCGCATCGGTACGGCCCTCTTTCGAGGGGACGTACTGCGACAGTGGCACACGTCAAGAGCGGGGGAATAGGGTCAAGAGTCCCATTGCACGAACGTGTGCTGGCTGTTGGTTCGACCTGCGTTCAGACGGGCGCGGCGGAACTCAGGCGTTCTTTCCACCACTCGATGGGCACAATGCGAAGGGCTATGTCGAGTGTTCCTCGGTCCAGCCCCTCGGCGAGTTGCGCCACAAGCACGATGCGATCGGCGAGCCACCGGGATCCCGGTTCTATCGCTATTCGAACGGCCGGGCTGCTCCGGGCTCGACGCAGACGGCGGGGGTCGTCTGGCGGGAACTCGTTGTCGAGGACCGCGCCAATCCAGGAGACGTCACTCGCCAACTCCACGTGGCGGTCGATCAACTCGGCGTAGAGCTCGACGTTGAGCATGACGCCAGCCCAGCGACCCAGCACCTGATCCGCGTGCTCCGCAAAGAACGCGATCTCGCGGTGTAGGTGTTCGTGGGTTTCGGGATTGTCAAGAACGGCGCAGACCGCGTCGGTGAGCCGGGCCGTGTCCCGCACGATCCGAGCAGCTCTCTCGATGAAGTCCTGGGGCGGCTCCGTACTCGGTAGCAGTCCGGCCACGTCGAGCACGCCGATCCAAATCATTCGGGCGTTGCGTACCAGTTCGAACATGACGTACTGCGCGAGTGTGCTCCAGCGCTGTCGACGTCGGAACTCGAGAACTTCGTTAAACACCGCGGCGGACAACATGACAACGAGAACGCTGGAGACCAGGCCCGCGAGCAACGAGTGGCGCGCCCAGTAGCGGCCGTCGGTGACATCTGAGATGACGCCAGCAACAAGAGCCGCCAGGGCGACGAGCGCCATCAGTCGGGTTTGGCGAAGATAGGCGTTGACCGATCGGGTACGACGGGGGCCAGACCGATGCTGGGCGCGACGAACGCCGTTCGATGGATCGAGACCGTCAGTGTTCGACACGTTCGTCTACAACATGTTGAAACTGAGTTTTTGTCATTTGCGTTGACCGGGCACGTGTGAAAAGTTACTGCGCCCCGCGCGAGCACGCTGTGGGCTGGGTGCTTGACGCCTGATCCCTCGAGAGAGTGACACGTGGCCCGGACGCGGCCATTAAGACGGGGGCAAAGATCGGAGAAGAGACAATGACGGTGACCCTCATCACGGGCGCTAACAAAGGCCTCGGCTACGAGACCGCCCGCCAACTCGTCGAAGCGGGACACACCGTCTACGTCGGCGCTCGCTCCCTCGAACGGGGTGAAGCGGCGGCGGCGCGCCTCGGCGCGAAGTCCGTCCAACTCGACGTGACCGACGACGTATCCGTCGCTGCGGCACTTCGACGGATCGACGAACGTGAAGGGCTTCTCGACGTGCTCGTCAACAACGCCGGGATATCGAGTGCCGAGGTGGACGGCCCTAGCGCACTGCGAGTCTTCGATACGAACGCGATCGGCGTCATTCGCGTCACGCAGGCCGCGCTGCCGCTCTTAGAGAGATCCGCGAATCCGGTGGTGGTGAACGTCTCCAGTGCCCTCGGTTCATTCTGGGCTGTGACCAATCCCGAACGCCGTCAGTTCCACTTTCCCTCAATCGTGTACGGCGCGAGCAAGGCGGCCGTGTCCATGCTGACGGTCCAGTACGCCAAGAGGTATCCGCACATCAAGTTCAACGCGGTGGAGCCTGGTTTCACCGCCACCGACCTCACACCCATGAGCGGGGCCGGACAGCCCGTGCAAGATGGCGCCGCGGTCATGGTGCGCATGGCGTGCCTCGGAGCGGACGGTCCCACGGGCACCTTCCAAGAAGGAGGGAGCACGCTGAAGTGGTAGCGGCTCAGCTCAACGCAGGAACGTGAATCGGCCACCTCAGAGAAGAAAGTGAGGACTCTCGTGCCAACCTCCCGACTTGTGTCTTTTCGACTCCTCGTCGCGTTCACGGCGACAACCGCGCTGTTGATGTCCATCGTCAGCGTCGACGGAGCCGCCGCAACACCCACGAGAGGCGGTTCGTGGCCTTATCCGAACGGCGATCTGGCCAACACGCGTGACGCCCTTGGGTCCGCCATCTCCCTGGCTAACGTGTCGACGTTGAAAAAGGCCTGGACGTTCAAACTGACGGGCAAGGCCACGAAGAGCGTGGGCGGTTTTGGCACGTTGGCCGCCAATCCCGTTGTCGTCGACGGTGTCGTCTTCATGCAGGACCTTCACTCGAACGTCTACGCGCTCTCCCTTACGACCGGACATCTCCTCTGGTCTTACACGGTGAACAAGGACGAGTTGAGCGGGCCCGGTCCCAACGGCGTGGCGGTGGTGGACGGCGTGGTCTATGGCGCCACGCCCCTGTCCGTGTTCGCCCTCAGCGCCGAGACCGGAAAGAAGATCTGGTCGAACGACCATCTGCTTCGTTCCGGTGAAGGCACCTTCGGCATTCAGCCCGAGGTCGCGAACGGGAGGGTGTACCTCGCCAGCCAGTACGGTCACGTGCCCGGCGGAGGTCTCTTGCTCGCCCTGAACGCCACCACCGGTCACCTTCTCTGGACGTTCAAGACCGAGCCCAACGACGACCCGGGCGTCGCCGCACTCACCCTCGGTGGGGGAGGCGCCTGGCAGACGCCGCTCGTTAGCCCCGACGGTTCGGTCAGCTTTGGTACGGGCAATCCGTACCAGAGCGAGGCGGAGGCGATGGATCATCCCTCCCAGGCGCTCTACACCGATAGCGTCGTCAACCTCAACGCCACAACCGGCAAACTCAACTGGTACTACCAGGGAATCTCCAATGACTTCATGGACCACGACATGCAAACCTCGCCGATCTCGACGAGCGCTCACGGGGTTCCCGTGGTGATTGGCAGCGGCAAACTGGGCATCATCTATGAGATGAACGCCGACACCGGGAAGCTCATCTGGAAGACCCCGGTGGGTGTGCACAACGGCACCGACTACGCCGGGCTTCACGCACTCGAGGGCAAGGGCTCGGTGAAATTGCCCTTTATCTACGAGCCTGGTGCCTTCGGCGGAGTTCTGACCAACATGGCTCTGGCTGACGGCACCATCTACGCCGCGACCATCAACCTCCCTTTCAAAATCACGACCGGCGCCTCGGTGAATGGACTGCCCGCGGGCGTAAGCGCGAAGCACGTGAAACTGGTGGGCGAGGTCGAGGCGCTCAATGTCGACACCGGCAAGGTCGAGTGGGCGACGAAGGTGAGCGGCATGCCCGACGGGGCCGCCACGGTGTCGAACAACCTGGTCTTCACCACCCTGTTTCAAGGCGAGTTGGTGGCCCTCAACAGATCCACGGGGGCGATCGCCTACACGACGCAGTTGCCGCGCTCAACGAACGCACCCATCGCCGTGGCCGGAGGCACGATCATCATCCCCGCGGGAGCGCCCAAGTACGGCTCCAACAGGGGGCCGTCTCAGATCGTCGCCTACAGCGTCTCTCCTAAGTAGGGCGCGGTCCTCGACCCGCTCATACTCCAAGTCGCCGGTACCAGAGACGCCACGGAGTGGTGTGGCGTTGCCACACAGAAGGTCCCGAACTGTAGGGAGGTCCGACGTGGCGTCGCTGAGAGGCGGACGCTTCATCGACCTCGTAGGCCGCGAGGAAGCGCGGCGCTCCTAAGTACGGCGGGTGCGCCTCGTCGACGAGTTCGTAGCGAACCGCGCGCAACGCGTGACGGCGCTCCGCGACCTCGACGAGATGCACGGTGGTGTAGAAGTCGTTGAAGGTGGCCAGATCCTTGGTGGAGATATCGGCGGGGGGATTAACTCCCAGTAGGTAGATGGCGAAAGGTTTCTGGCGGGAGGGACTGGTGGCCGCGATCTGTCGGTACAGCGTCGACCAAGTCTGTCGAAGTCCGAGGTGCTCGGTCGTCACCAACGAGGCGAATTGCCCTTCGTTCTTGAGATCGACCGACACGAGGAAACCGGGAGGGCGAAATCCACGACCCGCGACCGTGAGCAACTCGTAGCGGGTCTCCACGTTCGGGTACGGGGGAGCCGACTGCTCGAACTCTTGTGCGGCGGAGGGATCGGCGTTTCGTCCCCCGCGCACGTCCCACCCGGTCCACGACGTGAACTCGCTAGTGGCCGGCTTGGGCATACGTGAACATTACGGCCGCCTTCAACCCTCGACGCTGCGTGCTGTCGGGCTTGGACCTTTGTCGCGGGTTCTGTTCACGAGGGTCTCACTTACACGTGAACTCCGATGAGAGCCAGGATGGCTCCCGTGGCTCCCGCGGCGAGCACGCAGCTGACGACGCCGCGACGCATCAGGAGAAGCCACACGAGGGCACCCGCGAGAACGGGGATCTGCCAGTACTGATGCAGCGATAGACCGAGGGGGATAGCCGAGCCCGCGATCGCACCAATGACAGCGGGTCCCGCGCCGGTGAGGAAGTGCTGGACCGAAAGGTTTGAGCGTATTTTTCCGAACCGAGGTCCGCCGGCGAGGACGAATCCGAACGAAGGAGCGAACGCCACGGTGGCGGCCAGAAGTGCGCCGCCTACCCCTGAGGCGGCGTAGCCGACAACGGCGACGGTTTGGACGACGGGTCCCGGGGTGACCTGTCCCAGGGCCACGGCGTTGAGAAACTGCGGACCGGACATCCAGTGGTAGGTCGTGACGACGTCGTGCTGCATGAGAGGAACGATGACGAATCCTCCTCCGTAGGAGAGGGCGCCCACCTTGAGCGCCTCCCAACTCAGTGCGAGGAGTCCTCCGACGGCGGTGGCGTGCACTGATGCGAGGAGGATGGATCTCGACACCTCTTTCGAGCCTGACTCGCCGTGTCGTCGTATCAGGATCTCGAGCGCCCCACAGACGATGAGAGTTACGACCAGGTACTCACCGAAGAGAGCGGCCGAGAGGCCGCCCGCCACCGCGTACGTCAGCCACCGGCACTGACGAGCCCACCCGTCGCCTATACGGTTCCAACTGGCGGGCACTAGTCCGCGTGAGGCGTTGAGAGCAATCGCCGGGACGGCCGCGCCGGCTCCCGCCGCGGCGCCGAGGACTCCGATGGGAGGATGCTTAGCAAGGAAAACTGCCGACAACGCGATGATCAAGATCAAGCCGGGCAGGATAAAACCCAGGCCCCCGACGATCGCGCCCCGAGCACCGCGAAGTCTCCACGCGCAATAAATCGCGAGCTGCGTAGACGCCGGTCCTGGGAGAAGGTTGGCGGCTGCCAGCGCGTCTTCGAACTCTTCGGGCTCGAGCCAGCCGCGCTCCTCCACGCAGAGGCGACGAAGCAAAACGATATGAGTCGGCGGTCCGCCGAATCCGATGCACCCTAACTTCGTCCATTGACGCGCGATGGTTGCCAGCGGCACCACCGCTCGGGCGTCGGGAGTCGCTACGTCATCGTCCATCGTCAGACGAGTCTGCCATCGTGATCACCGGCGCACTCGAAGAATTCGACCACGCGGTCTCACCCCTTCGTTACCCCGGCGTTTACAACTTCTCCCGCCACGATGGCGCCGGAGAGTCGCCCTCACCACCTCGTGACCTGGCTCCGGCCGCTCGACCGTTTCGCTTCGACGCGGGTGGGGAATGATGGACTGGTGGCCTTTCGAAAGCTCATCTGCGGGTTCGCGGCGGTCGTTCTCCTCCTTTCATCATTAACGGCCATGTCGAGTGGGGCGACCTCGCGGAAGATCTCTGTTTCGGCGCCCTGCGGTGTAGCGGGAAACGTGCAGTACGACCACGTCGTCTGGATCATGCTGGAGAACGTTGGCTACTCCGTCGTGGGATCGTCTAGCGCTCCATTCTTCAATCAGATGGCGTCTCGTTGTGGACTGGCGACTAACTACTACGCCATCTCGCATCCGAGCTTGCCGAACTACATTGCCCTCACCTCAGGCTCCACGCAGGGCATTAGCGACGACGGCGAACCAGCGTCTCATCCGCTTCGTTCGCCCAGCATCTTTTCTCAGCTGGCCTCAAACTGGCGAGCACTGGTTGAGTCGATGCCCACTCCCTGCGACCGCGTGACCAGCGGCCAGTACGCCGCGCGGCACAATCCCGCCGTGTACTACACCTCGATTGGCGCGTCGTGTCGACGCAATGACGTTCCCCTGAGGTTTCCCCTGAACCTCAGCGCGGCTTTCACCATGATCGTGCCGAACATCTGCGATGACATGCACAGTTGCCCGGTTGCGGTGGGCGATGCCTGGCTGCGGCGAGTCGTTCCCTTGATCATCGCGAGTTCGCAGTATCAGTCGCGATCGCTTGTTCTCTTCATAACCTTCGACGAAAACGACTCCGACGCGTCCAATAGGGTGCCCACGCTCGTCATCGCGCCGTCGACGCCGAAGGGGGAGCGCGCGACGGCTCGCTTTACCCACTACTCCCTCTTGAGAACGACGGAGACTCTGCTGCATCTCGGGCCACTCGACTTCGCGACCACGGCCCCGTCAATGATCAACCCCTTTCGCCTCTAGGGGCCGCCTCGATTCGCGGGGCTCGGCTTCGGGGAAGTCGCGTTAGTCGCGCTCGGCAACTCGACGCCACAGAGAGGTGGGGAGCAGTCGAATGAGAAAAGCGACGTAGCGAAGTATCGGCGGGCTCCAGATGACCACGCTGTCGGTGGCGAGCGCGCGCATCACGTACTCGGCTACGTCGCTCGCATCGGTGGTGAAGGGCGGCTCCGCGAGACCTCGGCTCATTCTCGTTCGCACGACGCCGGGCCGGAGGATCTGCAGGGTGACGCCCGACCCTTCGAGTGACTGAGCCAGGCCGAGACACATACGATCGAGTCCCGCTTTGGCGCCCGCGTAGAGGTAGGCATCGCGACGCGTTCGAACCGCCGCGATCGAAGAGATCACGAGAATACGCCCCGAGCCCTGCGCCACGAGACGGCGCCGAACCTCCGCGAGAGCCGCGCCCGGCCAGGTGAAGTTCACCGTCACGAGCCGAGCCACCGCGTCGCCGTCGTCTTCGTCGCTCACTTGTCGGCCCAGCTGACCGACCGCGACGATCACCAGATCCACGCGATCACCGACCTTGTCGAACGCTTGACCAACGGTGGAGACGGCCAACTGGGTCTCGGTGGCGTCGAACAGAACAGTGTCCACCCTCGTGGCACCGTACGCCCGGGCGTCCTCGGCCGCTTCGACCAGGAGCTCCTGGCTGCGACCGGCGAGGACGAGCGTTCGGGTGCGCGCCACACAGAGTCGTCGCACTATCGCACGCGCGATGCTCGAGCTACCGCCTAAGACAACCACGTTCTGAGGTCTGCCGAAAGCGTCCTCCACGACTAGCGCGACCTGAGGCCGAGACGTCGAGCGAGGTCGCTCGTGAGTTGATTGCGAGGATCGACAAGGGACTTCACGCGGAGAAACTCGTCGAGACGGGGGTACATGAGCGCAAGGCACTCCGGTCGCAGCCGTGAGTCCTTGGCCAGGTAGACCCGACCCTTAGCGTCGACGACCATGGAGTCGATCTCGTCAAGCAGGCTGGGAAGTTCCGGCGAACCAAGCGGGAGATCGAGCGCCAAGGTCCACCCTTTGAGAGGAAACGAAAGAGGAGCGGGGTTAGAAGGTCCAAAGCGCTTCAGAACGCCGAGAAAGCTCGCCACCTTCGCTTGAATCAGGCGCTCGACGACCAGGGAGACCGCCGCGGCGTGTTCGTCGGGCACGCAGAACTGGTACTGGACGAATCCGCGTTTTCCGTACAGGAGATTCCAGTTTCCTACCCCGTCCAGCGGATGAAAGAAGGTGCCCAGGGGCACCAGCTGATGTATCTCGCGCGCGGGTGCGCGGCGATACCAGACCTCGTTGAATGCTCGTACCGAAACAGTGTTCAAGAGAGAAGAGGGTGCGCGAAAGGGAATCGAGACTCGAGCGGGCCTCGGGGGATCTAGGCGAGCGAGATCTACGTCGTCTGCGCGCGCGTGCCGGGCTCGCGTCAAGATCGAGCGGCCCACGGTGCTGGCGTGTGCCATACAGTCAACCCAGGCCACCGAGTAGGGGTGGTCACTGTCGCGCAGTCGCATCTCGGTCATGACGCTGTCGAGATCACCAAAGCGCTCGGTGTCGACCATCATTTGATTGGTTTCAACGCGCGTCAGGGCGAGTTCGACCGACGACACGACGCCCGTCAGCCCCATGCCCCCCATGGTGGCCCAGAACAGCTCGGGATCTTCGCGCGGTGAGACCTGTCGTGTGCCTTCGGGCGTAATGAGACGCATGGATCGCACGTGGTTGGCGAACGATCCCTCGAGGTGGTGATTCTTGCCGTGAACATCGGCTGCTATCGCCCCTCCGATGGTGACCTGTCGAGTGCCCGGCGTGACGGGAACAAACCACCCCTGGGGCAAGACGTAAGAGATCAGGGCGTCTATCGACGTGCCCGCTCCCACCGCTACGACGCCATCGACCACGCGGCCGACGTGCGAGAGTCCGCGACTGTCGAGTACCACGCCCCCGCTTAACTGGGCGGCGTCCCCGTAACTGCGTCCGAGCCCTCGCGCGATCACGGCCTCGGCTGTCACTACGTCGTGTGTGACCTCATCCTCACTCCGCGGCGCACGCACCGTCGACAGGGCGGGAGAGCGTCCGCCCCAGCCGACCAGCGTTTCGCTCATACGTAAACGCTGAGAACCAGGAGTACGGCCCACACGGCGAGGAGAGCCTGGACGGTGCGGTCGTGCAACAACAGGTCCTCGGGCGCCCCCCCTCGACCCGCCTCGCTCGAGCGCAAGATGAACAACACCGCAAAGACCACGGGCACGACGCTGAGGCGCACCGGCAGAACGGCGTCATGGTTGGCCGACAGGCCAGTGGACGAAGCGTCGAAGGCCCACAGGCAGTAGCCGGCCACGACGATGGTGGCGCACATGCTCAGCACCGAGTCCAAGAACTTGGCGCTGTACTCACTCAGCACGCGGCGGGTGGAGAGGTCGCCTCCGGCCTTGAGTTCGCTGGCGCGCTTTCCGACGACAAGAAAGAGTGCGCCAAAGGAGATGACCACGAGAAACCACGACGACACGGGAATGTGCGAGGCGGCTGCTCCCGCGTAGGCCCGGAGAAAAAAGCCGCTGGCCACGGCGCCGAGTTCGATGACGGCGATGTTCTTGAGCCAGTAGATGTAGTTCAAGCTGATTACGAGGTACAAAGACAGCACGATCATGAGCGGACCGGGGTGGGCGAGCACCAGGGGAACAGCGAAACCGAGCGCCAGGACGACCAGCGCCGCGCCCGTCGCCGTGGTGGTCGAAACTCGTCCCGACGCTATCGCTCGAGAACGCTTGGTCGGATGGCGCCGGTCGACGTCAACGTCGCGAACGTCGTTCAGTAGATAGACGGCTGAGGAGACGGCACAGAAGGCCACGAAGGCGGTGGCCGTCGGTCGCAGCACGGCGGCGCGAGTGAGGCTGCCCGCGGCCGCGGGAGCGACCACGATGAGACCGTTCTTGATCCACTGTCGTGGACGCATGGCGGACACGAGTGAGCGAGGCAGTCTCGTGTTCGTGGCCTGCGTCAGCGTCACGAGGGCCACCGGTCCAAAAAGTGCGTCAGCATCGGGAAGCCACTACTGACGTGGACGCGGTCCGTCGTTTCGATGAGAAGTCCTTCGTAGCCGGCGATCGCCTCGACGAACTCCAACCCGGAGGGGCCGGCGACCGCGAGGGCCGTGGCGAGCGCGTCGGCCAGTGCGAGCTCGGGCCCCGTGACCGTGGCCGAGGCCGTCGAGGAGGCAACGCCGGAGAAGGGATTGATGAGATGGTTGCCGCGCTCGTACGTCCCCGAGGTCGCCACCGCGCCCGGTGACTCTACGATGCAGGCGAGTGCTCTCGGGTTCGCGGGGCGCACCACTCCCAAGCGAAACGCCTCATTGAACGCGGGGCCGCCGAAACTCGCCACGTCGCCCGCGGCGTTGATCAGGGCACCGGTGAGGGTAAGTTCCCTTAAGGGCTCGAGGGCTCGCTGCGCGGCCCAGCCCTTGACGAGGCCCGTCGGGTCCACGCCCCCCGGTATTGACCAAGGGTCGAACCACCCGCGAGAGAGACGTCGCGCACCGCGACAGGCGTCCAGTACTTCGATGACCGCCGCGGGCACCTCGTTGATCGACAGTTCTCCCTGACGAAGGCGGGACATTGGACTGTGAGGCTTCCACGTGCTGAAGATGTCGTCGACCTCGCGCAGGATGCTTTCCGCGGTCCCCACTGCCCGACTGCTCTCTCGATCCGCGAGGGTCTCTTCACCGTAGAGATCGATGGTCACCGTCGTGCCCATGACGTCGACCTCGCGATGAAACAGGTGCCCGGAGGGGGTTGAGCGGGCGGTGACGCTCACAGTCCCAACTTGGAAAGTGCCGACTGAAGGGACTGTCGGAATCCGGCGGAGGTGTAACTTGCCCCGGAGACGCCTTGAATGTTGCCGCTCTGGGCCGACAGCGCCTGCTGTTCGAGTTGGGGAATGGCCGCTTGGTCGATCGACTGCGAGCGATAATTCCCCCCATCGTTAATCGAGCCAATGGTCACCTTGGAGATCTTCGTGCCCGAAACGGTCACCTTCACCGAGAGAACCCCGTAGATGTAGTTCACCGATTCGCCCGTGGCGCTTCGCGACGCGGAAGGCACCGCGGTCGTGGTCGTCGTCGCGGGAACGCTCGTCGTCGTTGTTGTCGTCGTCGGAGGACTCGTCGCGGGAGGGCTCTGCGTCGTGGCGGAGCGCGGGGGAGAGGTGGTGGTCGTGGTGGCGCGGGGCGGGGGAGCGGCCGTCGTGGTCGTCGACGTGCTACGCGCAACGGTAGAGGTCGATGTCGGAGTTGAACTTGGGACCACCGAAAACGTCGGCAGTGACGGTGTCAGAGTTCGATAGCCCAAGAGTCCCGAGAGTCCGACCATGGCACCAGTCACGATGAGGGCCGGCCGCTTCATCGTGGCTTCCGTGCGAGTGAGTGGAGGTGGCGGCGTTCACTCATGGTTAGAAGGAGAACGATTCGAAGTGAAGTCGTTCGGAACGCGCACCGAGGCGCCGGGCAATTGCCGCGATGGTCTCGGTGAAGTCGTTCGGACCACAGATGTAGACGTCGGCGTCGTGCAGGTTGCCGAGGAGGCCTCGCATCGATCGTTCGTCGAGTCGCACTTCGTCGCGCGACCCATGCAATTCGTGGTAGCGACCCTTGCGTCGCGCGACGAGTTCAGCCAGCTCCCCGCCGTGGACGCTGTGGGCGGGGCTTTGTGCACGGACCACCACGGTCACGTCCATCGAAGGGGGAAGGTCCTCGAGCAACGCGCGCAGCGGCGTCACGCCCACGCCAGCGCCGATCAGCACGACGCGGTTGGCGGTCAAGCGGTGGCGAGTGAACGTGCCGTAAGGACCTTCCACGAGGACGCGAGTGCCCCGACGTAGATGGGCCACCGCTCGGCTCTGATCGCCGAGCCCCTTGATCGTGACGCGCAAGAACGGTGGCCGGGGCAGTGCCGAGAGGGAGTAGGGGTGCGCGTGCCACCAGAGGCCCGGGGTGAGGAACCGCCACTGAAAGAACTGGCCGCCGGACACGGCCAGCCGCGACAGCTGACGCCCTTTGACGATCACGGAGTAGACGCCGGGAGCCTCCTGCGTGACGGAGTCGACACGTAAGCGGTGGCGCAGGTTTCGCCATACTGGTATAGCGACGCGGAAGCTCGCGACGGAGACGACGGCGCCCACCCACATGGCGATCCACACCCATCGAGTGACGGGCGAGGTAAGGAACATAACGCCGATGCGGATCTGGTGAAAGAACGCCAATCCGAGGGCGAGGTAGAGGCAGAGATGCACCACCCACCAGGTTTCGTATTTGAGACGCCGTCGGGCGATCCTGGCCGACGTGACCCCGGCGGTGACCAAGAGAATGAAGGCTCCCACCGCCTCGAGGATGTCCGGGTAGTGAACCATGAAGATCCAGAACTGTTCGAAGAATCCGACGCTCGACGCCTGCGCGTACCCCCACGTGACCAGGACGATGTGGAGCGCGATGAGCACGATGGGCCAGCCCCCGATACGCCGGTGCCAGCGCACGAGTCGGTCCTGCCCCACGCTCCTCTCGAGCCAGGGAATGCGTGACATCAGCACGACCATCACCAACAGGAGATACGTTCCGACCAGCGCGGCCAGTCGGGCCGCCAACGTGTACCAGCCCCCGGGCGCGCGAAGGGCGCCGAGGGACTCGCCCCAGAAGGCCATCGCTACGGCGAGGCCGAGGCCGATCCCCGCGATTACGGCCAGCGCGTCGGTGACTCTCGGCGCGGGGGCCGGTCCGGGCCGGCGACGTGGCCTGCGGGGGGGCGCGACCGGGCGGCTGGGGCTGGGAGCGATCACGGTGTGCCCTTCAGGGGCTTGGCCCGCGCCGACATCGTAATGAAGTCGCGAGCCCACCACGACTCGAAGTACCGAGCCGGCGTGCCGGTCATCGATCTCACGAGTTCGGTGCCGTTGAGCGGTGTCGCGAGCCCGCTGGGCGCTGACGGGGAGTAGAAGGAGTAGTTAACCCAGTCGACGTTTATGTCGAGTTCCATGGCCCGCACCGCACCCGCGCGTACCAGCAGGTTGGCCAGATCAGTGATGTTGAGACCCGGCCCTCCCACGTAGACCAGGGCGCCGTCGGCGGTGATGCCCAGGCCGGAGCGCGACACGTACACCGCGTTACCAACGGTGGCGCCCCATCGAGAAGTGTCGTTCGCTTGGAGTCCGGGAACGGGCCGGGAGTTGTTGACGAGGAGATCCAGATTCTGTCGCACGGAGAGGATGTTGGAGCTCACGTGGTCGTGCGAGCTCCAGGCGATGACGTTGGACGTTCCGTTTCGATAGACGACAAAGGACGCCGCACCCGCGCGAAGGGGACGAACCATCGTGTGGTCCGTGTAGTAGCCGCCGTTGGCGTCACTCATGAGAAAGCCAGAGTTGAATGCGGCCACCAGACGCCGCGCCGCGCTGGGACGAACGGGCGCCGTGTTCGGCCAGGGCCCGCCCCCCGGGATCCAACTCCCTGAATAGAGGCTGGCGCTGAGGAGTTTGGTATCCATCCACGCGACGCCGACGACGTAACTGGTGTGAACGGGGTCGGGGCGTAGCGAGGTGACGTAGATCGCCGGGAGCCCGTCGACGCGCCGTCCTACCGCTGACCACTGGCCTTCGCCGGGCAAGGCCGGCGAGGCGAAGGGCCGCAGGGGAGCCGGCGTCGCCAGGTGAGCGACCGCCGATGCGACCCCAATCGTGCTCGAAGACGGGACACGAATTTCGCCGCGCGGTACGGACCCGCCCACCGGGGGCGGGTGGTGGCTGTACCACTCGTTCTCGGCCCAGTTCACGATGCTGGCGCCACCGTGTGCGCGGCCCCACTCCGCCAAGCGCGAGCCGAAGGAACTCCCGAGGGCGGGATTCAGGAGAGCTCCTCCCAGCGAGAAGGCAAGCCAACCGAAGGCGACGACGAGCATGAGGGCCAGGCCAGCAAGGACACGGCGACGCCAATACCTGCGCCGACGATCGAGCGAGAAGCGCAGGTTGGATGCGGGGGACGCGTGCTTTGGTTCGCGGGCGCGGGTGCTGGAAAGAGACATCGGTGTCAGGCTCCGTGCAACCAGGGGCCGACGTGCGAGACCGTGAGGAAGGCCACGACGAGGCCGACGACGAGGCTCGTGGTGATCAAGAGTCGACGCGGCCGCGAGCCCCCCACCAGGCCTCGAGTCCGTCGAGCAAAGTCCTTGGTGGAGAGTCGGACCATGTCGCCCACGTGTCCGAGAACGTGCACCGTCATGAGGACGAACCAGACGATGAAGCTGGCCTGATGGAGTTGCAAGAGTCGACCGCGCCACCCCACCGGGCCGAGCAAGAGAAGCACCCCCGACGCGAAGAGCACCACGGTCAGCACGATCACGAAGGGACCGATCACCCGGAGTGCGACGGGGGGCGGGCCTTTGTGGCGGTACTCGGGCGAGCCGACGTAGTAGCGCGCGAAACGCCACATTGTGCTCGACATCTTCACCAAGATCGGCGGGATCAGCAACATACCGACAAACACGTGGATGGTGAGAAGTGAGTGCACGCGAAGCACGGTGACGCCTTCGATGGCGAGCAGCACCAAAAGCACCAGAGCGGTTGACCCGGTGAGTCGCTCATTGGCCTCCACGCCCCATCGCACGAGGCGATCGCGCACGGGGTAGGGCGGTCGCGAAGTCCGATGCGACGGCGATCCGTGTGACGGCGCCGTACGACGCGACTTTGATGGCGCGGGGGCGTGAGGAAAGGGCGACGAGCCCGTTACGCGTAACGCTGCCTCGTTCGATCTCGACGGGGCCGGTTCGTGAGGAAACGGTGATGTTCGAAATCCCACGGAGCCACTCGAGGGTTGGTTCTCACGACCTTCGTTCACGAAAACAAGGCTAGAAATCGAACCTGACAGTTACCTTACGAGGTCGCTATCTTTCATATTTTCTTATGAAACGCGGCGCCAACTCACTTCAAAGCGAGCACCTCCCCACGAGCTCTCACCGACGACGCACACGGCGTGAGTCGAACTGATGATGGCGTCGGCGATAGCGAGGCCCAGACCCGTTCCCCCCGCTGAGGCGTCGGTGCGATGGAATCGATCGAAAATGACTCGACGTTCATCTGCAGGGATACCGGGCCCGCTGTCTTCTACCGTGAGCACCGCCCGGTGAGCGACCACCTGAACGGTGGCGAGGACGTGCCCGCCTTCACCCGAGAACTTGCACGCGTTGTCCACAAGCACCCCGACCAGTCGGTCGATTGACTCCGCACTGACGCGAACCGTCGTGGCGGCGAGGGGACCGACAAACTCGAGTGACACGTCGTTGCGCGACGCCAGACCCTCGAACCGACTCACCGATTGGGCCACCACGGCGGCGAGGTCGCACGTCTCGCTGGCGTGGGGCGTGGGGCGAGTTTCGTCTGATCGGGCGAGCCACAAGAGGTCTTCGACAATGCGGTGTAATCGACGACCTTCGTTCCTCACGCGTTCTAACGCGGTGCGGTAGCCCTCGGCGTCCCGGGGACGTGAGAGCGCGAGGTCGACCTCGGCCTCAATGACGCTGAGTGGTGTTCGTAGTTCGTGCGATGCGTCGGAGGTGAACTCCGCCTGGCGTCGGCGAGCAACTGCCACCGGCGCCAACGCACGCATGCCCACGAAGAAAGCTGCGAGATACATGAGCACGAGTAAGACGGCGCCCGCGGCAATCTCGACGTCGAAGAGTGACGATCTGACTCGCGCCACGTCGGCGAGGCTCTCTCCCGCTACAAGCCACCCGTGCTCGAAGCGAACCGCGCTCATTCGAAAGTCCGACCCGTCCAGGGTCACGTTGCGCAGGCCGGACGCCCAGGTCATGGAGGGAAGTCGTGGCGAACCACCGGCCACGGCGTGCACTACGCCGTGGCTGACGCGCCAGAGATAGATGGGCACGTCGTCGCGATCGCGGTCATCCGAGAGTCCGCTGAGCCCGGCGGCGCCGGCACCGTCCTTCGTCGCGACGGTCTCGACGATGCGTAACTGCTGCTGGAGGCGTGTATCAATCTGCGAGTTGAGTCGTCCGAGAAGAAGGCCATTGACGACGGCGCTAACGAGCACGAAGGCGATCATTCCAATGATTGTTGCCATGACGGCGACGAGAGCCGCATGGCCTCGCTCGGTGGAAGGAGTCCTCATCGTTCTGCCACCCGGTAGCCGACGCTGCGGACCGTTTTGATCTCCGCCGTGCTCGTGGCGAGCTTTGATCGGAGCCGCGCGATGTGGGCCTCAATGGTGTTCGACGCCGCGGTGCGGTACGTGTACTGCCACGCGTGGTGGGCGATCGCCTCGCGCGTCACGACGAGTGGGCTCTTGCGCATGAGAACTTCGAGGATGGCCCCTTCGGTGATCGTGAGCTTGATCATCTGGCCTCCCACGGTGCACTGCTGGGTGCTGGGGTCCCAGGTCAGGTCGCCGCAAGAGAGTTCGTTACCCAGTCGTAGCGCTGGTCGGCGCTGAAGCGCATTCAGGCGAGCCAGCAGTTCATCAAAGTCAAACGGCTTGATGAGGTAGTCGTCGGCGCCGGCGTTGAGTCCGTGCACTCGGTCCTGTGGCGCGTCACGCGCGGTCAACAGCAAGATCGGCGTGCGAACGCCTCCTCCTCTCACTCGTTCAATGACTTCCACCCCCGAGCGCTTGGGCATCCTCCAGTCGAGAACCGCGACCTCGTACTCGCGCGACCTCAGCGCGGCCTCGGCCACGACGCCGTCAACGGCCGTATCAACCGCGTAACCTGCTTCTCGCAGACCCCGCTCGAGGACGTCGCGAAGGGCCCGATCATCTTCAGCGACGAGAATTCTCACGATCCTCCACGGTACGTCAGGGCGTCGACCTGTCGTACACGCCGCCGCTCGACAGTCCCTGGGATGCGGTGCGGATGGGAGCGCAGGTAGGTCAACCTAGAAATTCAGAAAACGAGCAAATGGGGCATTCCCTGGACCCAGAACGGGTTTTTACGCAGCGTGGTGGCGCAGCGACGCCACTCTTGCCTCGGCGCAGGTGACGTCGCCAGCGGGAGTTGCCACGGGCACGTTTCCTAACATTGCGCAGTCACCGGACAACGGATCTTCTTCTGCGAATTCAAATACCGTGGAGAGAACGTCCGGCGACTGAGCACCCCGGTTCGTCGGTGACGCGCCGGCGTCCTCGAGTTGGTCTTTCACCTTCGTGGAACTCAGGAGGCCAGGCCGTCAGCTTCAAGGATGGCATCGACAAAGGCCTGGGGAGCCTCCTGGGGGAGGTTGTGTCCAACGCCTCCGGTGGCCGTTCGATGCACGTATTTGCCCGTGAACTTTAGGGCGTACGCGCTCGGATCGGCGTGCGGCGCGCCGTTGTCGTCTCCCTCCAATGTGATGGTGGGCACAACGATGGTCGGCGAGGTCGCCAGTTTCTTCTCCAGTTCGTCATACCGTGCTTCGCCTTCGGCGAGGCCGAGTCGCCATCGATAGTCATGGATCACGATGTCCACGTGGTCCGGGTTGTCGAAGGACGAGGCGCTGGCCTCGAAAATGCTGTCGGTGAAGGCCCACTTCGGCGAGGCCAGCTTCCAGATGAGTTTGGCGAAGTCCCTTCGATATTTGTCGTAGCCCGCTCGGCCACGCTCCGTCGCGAAGTAGTACTGATACCACCAGGCGAGTTCCGCCTCCGGCGGCAGCGGCGACTTGTTGGCTTCCGGACTTCCGATGAGATATCCGCTCACCGAGACCATGGCCTTGCAGCGCTCCGGCCATAGCGCGGCCACGATGTTCGCCGTGCGGGCTCCCCAGTCGAAGCCGGCGATGATGGCGCTCTCTAGGCCCAAGGCGTCCATCAAGGACGTTGTGTCGACGGCCACGGCGGACTGCTGCGCGTTTCGCATGGCATCATTGGAGAGGAACCGGGTCGTGCCGAAACCCCTCAAGAACGGCACGACTACGCGGTATCCCTGAGAGGCCAGCGCGGGGGCGACCTCGGCGTAACTTCGGATGTCATAGGGCCACCCATGAAGCAACACGACCGGTTGCCCGCCGCTCGGGCCGACGTCCACGTACCCCACGTCGAGAACACCAGCTTCAATCTGCTTAACCGGCCCGAACGCGAACGCTGGCACCTGCGCCTCCCTCACTCCGGCGACACGCTTTGAAGGGAGTGTAGCCACGGTCACCGCGTCATGCGAGGGGTGGTGCGGGGCTCCGCGACGACCACCGGTCGCCACGTTCCGATGGCAGAGGCGTTAGCTTCCGAGGACTTTGACGTCGACCTTCCCGCCATGTGGGATCAAGACCCAAATAATCTCCCCGGTGGCCTTTTGGGCGAAGACGTGCAAGTTGTTGTTGAAGATCTCCGCGGTGGGCGCCACCTTGGGATCGCAGCCAGTGGTGAGGGTATCGCTGGGGAAGTTCCCACTGCCCGCGGCGTGAGAGCGGTGCACCAGATCACCGGCTGCGGTCACTTGGAACACGTGAAGGTTGCCATCGGCAACGATGGAGCAGAGCATTTCGGGTCTCCTTATAAGCAACGATGATGATGGTGGCACTCACTCGAGGGCAACAGCGTGCAACTTAGCGCGCGGGTTCGTGGCGCGCCTTGGCCGTCGCGGCGAAGTCGTCGGAACGATTGGGCGCCGGTCGAAATTACGGCTACCGCCTCACGCTAAAGGGCGGGCAGATCCAGGGGCCACAGTTCGAGCGAGGATTCCAAGTGTCGCACGGAGTGCGCTTTCAGGTATCACGGGGAACACCGCGTCTTTCCAACTCTGCTCGACGGACGACCAGTCGTAGTAGGAGGTGACAAGCGTCCCTTGGTCGATCGGTTCCAACCTGTAACCAAAGACATGTCCAAGGTTGAGTTGACCTTCGATCGTCCAGGCGATCTCGTGGTCGGGCACAAATGTCACAATGCGCACGGTGACGTCGTACAGGCCGAGCGGGTAATCGTTGAGCGACTCGCGGTCCATGTGCACCACGAAGGAGTCGCCTACCGACGCCACCGGTCCGCCTGTTGCGGCCATCAGCATGCCCGAACTGTCGATGGCGACGTGTCCCTGCGGATCGCTGAGCAGGGCGAAGATCGCGTGTGGATCCGCCGCGATCGATCGTTGAACCTCCATCCGTTCCGTCATGGCTTCGACTATTGCACGCGTCGGCTCGGCACATCGGGTGTGCGGGATTTACGTAGGCCTGTTCGAGAACAGATCAGTTCCGGCACGATGCCTACTCATCTTCTCATTCGCGACCCACGAAGGGCCTACACGGCTTTGAGAGGCGTCCAACCGTATGCAACTAGGGACTTTTGTCGGTCAACTTATGACAATTGCCTCTATTGGCTGGCGTCGCCCCCCGGGAAGACTGGGCAACAGAGGTCCTAAAACCCACAAGAACGGATAGGAAGAGCAATGAAGAGTACGAGAATTGCAAAGTTGGCCGGAGTCGCACTTGTGGCTTCCACCCTGGGCCTCGCGGGCTCCGTCGGTGCCGGAGCGGTTCGTGTCGCTCAACCGTCCCGCGCCGCCGTCGTCCAGATGCACGCCAAGGCCATGACCGTCACCTTCAGCGGCAGCTACAAGGGCACCATGGCGCTCCTCTGGAGTTCCAGCGCGGTCACGGTCACTTCGTTGACCGGCACCGGCGCCTCCTCCAAGTTGGGCAAGGCGACCCTGAAGGGCACGGGCTCGTCCTCGCCGTCTAGCACGTGCGACCCGTTCTCCGGTTCAGGCACGATCACCAGCGCCAAGGGGAAGCTCATTTTCAGGGTGGTCTCCAGTTCGAAGCAGCAGGCCTGCGCCTCGGGCGACGCCGCCCCGACGTCAGTCACGGTCAAGGGCGTAGCCACGGTGACCAACGGCACGGGCGTGTACGCGGGAGCCAAAGGAACACTCACCCTCAAGGGCGCATTTTCTATTCAGTCCACCACCGCGGGCTCCAGTGAGACCGACTCCTTCACGGCGTCGCTCACCGGGAAGCTCACGGTGAAGGGCTAATGGTAACTAGAGAAACAGAAAGGTACATGATGAACAGAGTTATCTGTAGCACGATCGCCGGAGTGTGCGCCGTAGGAATGTTGGTAGTCGGCGCGGGAATCTCGGGTGCTGACACCACCACGACCACGACCGCGGCTCCCACGACCACGACCACGGCGGCCCCATACCAGAGCGGCAACAAGTACATGTCGTACAACGTGGAGACCGTCGTGGGTGGAGGTAGTCCTGCAGGATCCGTCTACCCGGGCAGTTGCACGCTGGAGAATGACTTCGGCCTTGGCGCCACGGTCGTCTTCCGCATGTGGGGCACCGACTTCGAGAATGCCTCTCCGCTGGTCGGCGGGGCGGCCGTGAACCCGAACGTCTCGAGTGTCACCATTAACGGACTGCCGGGCGTCACACCCGCTCCGACCATGTCCTACTCAACGTCGGACGGCTACTGGACCTACGGCTGGAAGACGTCGACGGCAACGCCGACGGGCACCGTGGCCTACACCGTCACCGTGACGCTCAACCCAGTGGGTGCTGTCTACAAGACCGCCTACAAGAACGTGGTCAAGATCGTCAACGGCAAGAGGCACGTGCGCCGGGTCTCGTACAAGAAGTTGATCTCGGCTAGCACTCCCGCGGAGAGTTACACCTTCGTGCCACCGAAGACCCAAGACGTCGTCCTCAGCGCGAGCGTCTGAGGATTCGGAAGTAAATGTTGCAGTAACGCCGAGTGGACTCTAGGGTCACCAACCCCAGAGTCCACTCGACGAAGTACCGGCCCTGAACAGCCGTCAATGTTCAACCACACACATCGTCGCCGGGTAAGTCACATCCCAGCGCAGAGGAGGACACAGTGAACTACATGACTCGAACCAAGCAATGGCGCAGGATTTTGACCGGAGTGGCCGGGCTCTCGCTCCTGCCGGCTCTTCTCATCGTGCCGAGCGGCGCCGCCTCGTCACCCGGGGTGCTAGCACCCTCGACAGCGCAGGTCGCTGAGGCGGCGAACGCCCAGGCACTGAGCGCCCCCACGTCGTTGAACTCGACGCCGCCGCCGGGCCCCATGAGCCCCTCGTTCTCGACCGCGAGTTCGATCGCCGTCCTCACGACCACCTCTAGCGGCCCTCAGACCGGCGTCTCGGGCTCGGGCACGGAAGGACAGCCGCTCACCGTCACGGGTTCGGGTCTTCCCAAGGGCGCCTCGGTCACCCTTGAGTGGTCAACGAACAACGCCACCTGGGTTGCCGACGTCGAGCCGTCGACGGCTAACTACTTGGGCATGACGACGACGAGTTTCGACGTGACGCTGGGAACGGCCACGACCGACGCGTCGGGGAACTTCACGTATAAGACCACCGTTCCGGTGGACTTTGGTGGCGTGCACAACATCTTCGCCGTGATCAACGGCACCGAGTACGCGGTGGGCGGCTTCACGCTCCTACGCACGCTCACGATCTCTCCGACGAGCGGTCCGATCGGCACGACGATCCACGTCACGGTCACCGGACTCGGCGAGAGCGCCTACACCACCGGCGAGGGCGTCGACTGGGACAACCAGATGACGGGCCTCGTGACGGCGTTGTGGACCCGCGGAACGGCGACCTTCACGATGCGCGCCGCCGGCCCCATCGGCAAGCACACCATCATGGTCGGCTCGTCGCTCAGCACGCTCTACATGAACCCCGAGCAGTCTCCCGTTCCCTACGCGGGTCTGATCGCGGCCAACTTCACGACGACGAAGGAGTCCTCGCCGGCGGCCGCCACCGTTGTCCTCCCCTCGAACTACAACGCCACTCCGGCCCAGTACACGACCTTGTCGACCGCCAACCTCGACCCCGCGAGCGACGCGGTCGCCACCTTGTCGACGAACCGCGGGACGGTCGGCTCCAGTGTCACCGTTAATGTCACCGGACTCAGCGCCAGCGGCACCGATCAGCTCGAGTGGTCCTCAGTCGTCGGCAGTCGCGTCAACTGCCCCAACGGCTCGTCCTCGTGCTGGCAGTTCGCTGCCACGCCTTTAGGCAGCGCCTCGGTCACCAACGGAAGCTTGAGTTCGACGGTGACGATTCCCATCACCAACCAGAAGTACCCGGGGGCCGGCTTGGGAGGTTGGCACGTGATCCAGGTGATGAATGGCTCCTTGGTCGAGGCCGAGGTTCCCTACTACGTCCAAGAGAGCGTCGTGGTCTACAGGTCCGCGAGCGGGAAAACCCTCACCAAGGGTCTGGCCACGGCCGCTCCCGTGCCCGACGTGACGTCCCCGACGTTAACCCAGGTGGCCGGCGTGGGGACCCCGACCCTTACCTTCCACGAGGGTCAGGAGTTCACCGTGGCCGTTGACGGCGTCGGCTGGACGCAGATGGACAACACCCTCGCGGTCGACTACGACAACAGCCTCGTGGGCTACGGCTGCGGCTTCAACTCGAACGGCTATATGGTCGTGCACCTGTACGCCACCGGCGGTCCGGGCACGCACATCATCGACCTCTACCCCGAGATGTACACTCTCAACCCCAGCTTTACCACTACGGCCTACGGGATGACCCCGATGCTGGACTCCGACACCAACTTCCCGGGCCTCGCTCTCGGGTACCAGGTTCCCTCTATCCACTTGGCCATCCGTATCGTTAAGTAAGTCCCGCGACCCGGCTCTTCTCTCGTCACCCCTCGCCTCGAGGGGTGACGAGAGGATTCGAGCGAGCAGGCGATCCAATCGGAGTGGGGCCAGTTGAAGTGATTGTGATGGCCATTCGCTGGCGTCGATTAGACCGTCAGGATTCTGGCTACTTGATTTAGGCGACTCGGCACCACGTGCCACCACATCCAGCGCCCTCGTTTCTCGCCTTCGATCAGTCCGGCGTCGGCGAGGATTCGTGTGTGGTGGGAGATCGTGGGCTGGCTCTTTCCAAGCGGCCCCTCAAGCGCACAACTGCAGACCTCAGGTTCCGTCGCGATCAACGACAGCATTCGCAACCGCACCGGGTCTGAGAGAGCGCCGAAGATGATGGCCGCCTCCCGAGCCTCCACGTCGGAAAGTTCGCCATCGATCAGGGGACTGCAACAACTCACGCCCGAATCACGCAGCGTGGCGAGTGGTATGGAGCGGGGCACCACCGAATTATAACATTGACAACCATCAATACGATGATTACTCTTACATTGACAACCATCAATGTAAGGAGTCGATATGTCTCGCGTTCAACTTGCCCTCAACGTTTCTAATCTCGAAGAGTCGATCGGGTTTTACTCAAAGTTCTTCGACACCGAGCCCGCAAAAGTGCGAGAAGGTTATGCCAATTTTGCGATCGACAATCCGCCACTGAAGTTGGTACTCATTGAGAACGAGGGAGACCCGGGGTCACTCAATCATCTCGGCGTCGAAGTCTTCACCACAGCTGAAGTCTCCGACGCCGCAAACTACATGACCAGCGTCGGTCTGGAGACTCGCGTCGAAATGTCCACGACGTGCTGCTTCGCGGTCCAGGACAAGGTGTGGGTGAATGGCGTAGACGGCTCACCATGGGAGGTGTACACCGTGCTGGGCGATTCGGACACCGCCAACGGTATCGAGGGTAGTGACCCGTGCTGCGTGTCATCGTCAGATTCGAATGACTCGACGACGTGCTCTTGAACGTGCCAGCACTCTGGCGAAGACTCTTCGCCGAGTATCTTGGCAGTCTCTTGCTCGCGGCCGTTGTCATCGGTTCTGGGATCGCCGCACAGACGCTCTCTCCTCACGCGATCGGACTTGAACTCTTGGAAAACGCTGCGGCCACCGGTCTCGGACTGTTCGTCCTCATTGCTGCGCTCGGTCCGATCTCCGGCGCGCACTTCAATCCGGTGATCTCGTTCGTGGACGCGGTGTTCGGAGGCATGTCGTGGCCCGCGGCGTGGTCGTACCTGGTGGCCCAAGTGGCTGGGTGTGCGTCCGGCGCGGTACTGGCTAATTTGATGTTCTCAAAGACTGCGGTCTCACTCTCGACCGACCATCGAGCGACGATGGCCCACGCCCTTTCCGAGGTGGTGGCCACCGCTGGCCTCGTGCTTGTGATCTTCGCCTTGGCGAGGTCGAGACGGAGTTCAATGGCGCCCGCCGCCGTGGGTGCCTACATTGCCTCCGCATACTTCTTTACGAGTTCGACCAGTTTCGCGAATCCTGCCATCGTGATCGGCCGGATGTTGTCGAACACCTTCGCCGGGATAGCGCCGTCCTCAGCTCCGCTGTTCGTGGTGGCGGAAGTAGTTGGGGGAGTCGTTGGTTTCGCGCTGGTCAAGGCGCTCTACCCGCGATTCACAGCCAGCGACGCCGCACGAGTAATTGGCGCACTCGCCGAAGGGGATGCGCGCTGATGGGCGCGAAGGACTCCCCTCGGATCCTCTTTCTGTGTGTCCATAACGCCGGACGCTCCCAGATGGCGGCGGCCTTCGCTCGCCAGGTTGGAGACGGGCGAGTAGTCGTGAACTCAGCGGGCTCTGATCCGAGCGACGCTCTGAATCCAGCGGTCGTCGAGGCGATGAGAGAGGTCGGTCTCGACATCTCTCACGAGTCGCCCAACAAGCTGACAGATCAGATGGGTTTGGACGCTGACGTGATCGTGACCATGGGCTGTGGAGACGCGTGCCCCATCTACCTTGGTAAGCGCTACGAGGACTGGGAACTCGAGGATCCGAGCGGCAAGGATCTCCACGCCGTTCGCCTAATACGCGACCAGATTCTTCGTCGGGTGCAGATATTGGTTTCTGAACTCTTGAACGATGGTTAGGCGCCCGACTGGCGGAGATTCCCAATCCGTTTTTAGGCGAGTCTCCGAGCGCGATCAATGGCTGATTCTCGGTCTTCGAAGCCGACGATATCGGAGATGGCGCCGTTGCGAACAGTGTAAATCTGCCAACGTTCCTTCACTGTATCGCCGGGTGCTCGCCTCACCTTGAGCCCGACGACAATCTGGCTTCCGAGTTCTACGATGTCGATTACTTCTGCGCTGGCCCCCGCATCTTGCGCTCTCTTGTACCACGAAAGGACGTCGTCTCGTCTCTTGCAGGGGGGTGACGAAACGTCGGGTGGTCCCCAGCGCACGTCGTCAGCGAGAAGCGAACCCAACGACTCCAGGTTGCCTGAGATCAGCGCTTCGCGAAGCCGGTCTAGGAGAGGGAGCGGGTCGTCGGAGTTTTCAGGCACGCCTTGAGTATCACAGGGTGGTGATTGGCTCGCACGGCGTGTCGTTCGTCATGAAACGCCAGTGTCAAGTTGTTCTGAGCCGCGGTGGTGTATCCCACTTGAACTGGGGTTCTCCTTCAGATTCTGTTCGCCATCTCGAGGAGCCACCGCGAGGTGAGTGGCTCTTGAAACTGACTCAGGCGTCTCGGCGCACGAGCAGCACGGCGCCGACGACGTTGGCCGCAATGGCGTACCCGACCAAGATCAAGAGTCCGACCCAAGGCGAGAATGCTCCCGTTCCCACGAAGCCGTTGTTCGTCGTAATCATGGTGGCTCCGATGTGGTCTGGCAGGAAACGCCGAACCTCGAGGGCGAGCGAGCTCGGCAGCGCCTGGACGAGGAGGGGGAGGATAAGCAGAATCCCGACGAACGCGCTGATCGCCGCGGCGGAGTGGCGGATAATGGTCGCAAGTCCGAGGCCCAAGAGCCCGAGTGTCGCGACGTACAGACCGCATCCCACCACCGCGCGCAGCGCCCCCTGACTGGAGAGCGTGGCGTGGATGGCGGGCGAACTGAGGAGAGCCTGGCCCAGAAAGAAGGACGTAAAGGAGACGAACTCGGCCACCACGATCGCGAGCGTCGCAAAGACCAGGATCTTGGCTAGGAGGACGAGTTGACGCCGCGGCGCTGCGGAAAAGACGGCGCGAATGGTGCCGGTGGTGTACTCGGCGCTCATGACGAGAACGCCCAGCACGCCAATTGAAAACTGGGCGATGAACACACCGATGAGACTGAGGGAAGTGGGGTCGAAGCTTCGGATACTGGAGGGCGACATGGTCGACCAGTTCGATCGCGTCTCTGCCGTCGCGATGGCGCAGATTCCCAGGCCGAGCACCACCGTGACCACGAGCGTCCACATCGTCGACCGCACGCTGCGCAGTTTGGTCCACTCCGAACGCATCAGGTCGACCAGGTTGTACTGACCCGCGGGACGGGCCCCGTCGAGGGTGACGGCGGTAAGGGTCATGGTGGCGACGTCACCTTCCTCGTGGGCGTGAGGCGACGTGTGAGTGAGCGTGCTCGGAGCGCCTTCGCTTATTGGTCGACGCCCCCGAGAACGCTGGACGACGAGGACGACGACCACCGCCGCGATCACCACCAGCAGTACGATCCCGACGATACCGCCGTGTCGGCGATGATGAAAACCCGCGGCCAGGAGCGCGGCGGCAGACGTCAACGCACCCGTCATGAGGGCGCTCCCTTGCTCTCAGAGACATCGCCCGTCGCCGCTCCCCGGTACTCAACGCTGCTCTCGGTTAGCTCCATGAACGCCTCCTCCAGCGACGCGGTGCGAGGTGTGAGTTCATGAAGGACGATGCCACGCGCACCGGCGAGATCTCCAATCGCTACTTCATCTACACCACGCACCGTGAGCGAGCCGTCTCCTTCGAGAGTTGTGGTGGCACCGAGTTCATGAAGCGCGTCGCTCAGCCTGGTGAGTTCGGGCGAGCGGACTCGCACCGACTGCATCGGTCCGCGATTCAAGAGAGAATCGATGGACGTCTGTTCGATCAGGTGCCCGCGGCCGATGATGATCACTTCTTCGGCCGTCTGCGCCATCTCACTCATCAGGTGGCTTGAAACAAAGACGGTGCGGCCGTCGCGAGCGAGTCCTTTCAACAAGTTGCGCACCCAGCGAATCCCGTCCGGATCGAGGCCGTTGACGGGCTCGTCGAAGAGCAGGACGCCCGGATCGCCGAGCAGCGAGGCGGCGATCCCGAGGCGCTGGCCCATCCCGAGGGAGAACTTGCCGACCCTTTGATCGGCCACGGCTGCCAGTCCCACGAGTTCGAGAAGATCGTCAACTCGATGGGTCGGTAATCGGTTCGTCTGAGCCAGCATCAGTAGATGGGCTCGTGCGCTTCGTCCCGGGTGAATGGCACGGGCCTCGAGGAGCGCTCCAATCTCTCGCAGCGGCCAATGAAAGTCCCGTATGCGCTGGCCATTAACGCGAACCTGGCCCCGACTGGGTTCGTCGAGGCCCATGATCATCCGCATTGTCGTCGATTTACCCGAGCCGTTTGGCCCAAGGAACCCCGTTACCACGCCGGGACTAACCGTGAAACTCAGGTCATCGACGGCAACCTTCGTCCCGTAGAGCTTGGTGAGTCCCTGAGCGTCGATCATCGTCAGTCCTCTCCGCGACCCCACACGATTCTACGAGCACCGTGCAGCGCTCACGTGAGGGAAAACCCTGAGACGAGAGCGAGAACGCGTTAGGGGTCATCAATCGTGTCGCTACTTCGTTGCTGACTTCTTTTGATCACTCCATGTCGGTTCGACCGCCGGATCGATCGGAGTTGTGGGTCGTCGCAGAGCGACGCGAGTCGTTCCCGAGCGCTCTGTAGCGTGCACTACGCCAGTCACCCGTGAAGATGGGACGTATGGCCCTACTGAGCAGGATTTCTCGCCTTTACTGTCGGGCTTAGTGAGTGATAGTGCTCGATGCGAGTGGTTGGGGGACTGCACGAGAACTTCGTTCACAGGGTTGAGAGTGCGCGAGATGGCCTCCCCTCTCGTGCACTCTCCCCGAAAACCTCAAGACCGAGATTGCGCGATGCCTAGAAGATCCCTGAGACGGTCGTCACCAGCGGCATGGAGTCCGGTCATGGTGGTAGAAGGCCTCACTAAGTTTTCCGGGGACGCCTAGCGCCGGCATCGGCTCTCGGGTCGCTCCAGGTAATGGAACCAGATTCGTGGCTCAGCGTGTCGTCCGAGAAGGTCTTTGTACCCTAGAGAGGACAGACCACGATAAAGCAGGCGTGGGGAGTGACGACAGTCGTGAGGGTGGGCCTTCTGGTGAGCGATGGGGAAGGTGAGCGCATCGAATCCTCGGGCGAAGATATCCGCAGCGCACGGCGTAAGGCCCTGCGTCGCGTAGTCAGCGCCATCGAGCCGAACGGGACATTGGGAGAACTGATACAGCTCTCGTTGGCCTCACCGACTCTTGAAATAATCGAACGACTTCCAAGCCTTCGCCAGGGAGAGAACCGCGACGACCTCCACGATGTCCGAGTCGCGTGTAGACGGCTGCGGTCAAGCATTCGGACCTTTGCAAAGTTACTGGATCCGATTGTCGTGCGCGCCCTCCGAAGTGAACTGAGCTGGCTTGCCTCAGTCATCGGTTCCGTTCGGGACGTCGATGTTCTGGGGGGTATCTTCGAGCGACAAGCGGTCGAGTTGCCCCACGAGGATCGCCAAGGAGTGGAGGCACTTCTTTCCCTGCTCGGAAACGAAAAAGTTGCAGCTCAAGAACGCGTGCGTACAGCCCTAGATAGCGACCGCATCGCGCAACTCATGGACGGCCTCTACTCGCACGCGGTCTCACCACCGTTTCAAGGGAGAAACGAAGGCGAGCTTGGCAACGCGGGAAGTGTCGCCAGCGCTAGTTTTGTTGTTCGGCCTTGGCGCCAGCTCACTCGGGAAGTTGAGCAGTTGAGCGAGGTACCGACCGACCACGCGCTTCATCGAGTACGAATTCTGGCCAAGCGATGCCGCTACGCTGCCGAAGCGGTGAGTCTCGCTGCCGGCGAACCGGCGAGAAGCTTCGCCGCGAAACTGGCGAAACTTCAAACCGTGCTCGGTGACCATCAGGACGCGGTCGTCGCCGAGGCTTGGTTGCGACGAGCCGCGCCCAACGAGACACGGGTTGCGATGGCCGCCGGTGAACTCATCATGCTTCAGCGCGCCCAACGCGCTCGGGCCCGGGCGGAGTGGATGTCCGCCTGGCGGTCAGTGTCCGACCAGGCGACCTTCTCGTGGATACCTCGCACGTCGGAGATCCATTCACAGGGAGACGGTCGTGATAACTGAGGTTCCCCGTCGGTGTCATTGGCTCCTACGTCGCAAGTTCGCGAGATGAGGCCGGCTTCACGATTTCTATCGTTGACTGACGCCGGGACGGTGGCGGTCAAATCGCTTGGGAGGAGATGATGCCAAAGTACAGCGCAGGTTTGCTTCCATATCGATTGATTGGCGAGAAGGACACACGACACATTGAAGTGTTCTTGGTACATCCGGGTGGACCATACTGGACCAAGAAAGATGATGGCGCGTGGTCCATTGTGAAGGGTGAATACGATCCCGAGGTTGAAGAGAACGCAGCTCAAGTAGCCGAGCGCGAATTCCGCGAAGAGACCGGGCAAGAGCCTCCCACCGGGGAGTGGATCTCGCTCGGCGAAGTCAAGCAACCGAGCGGCAAGCGAATCCTGGCGTGGGCCGTATTGGGTGATGTCAACGCACGCGCGATCGTCAGCAACACGTTTGAATTGGAATGGCCGCCCAGATCTGGCAAAACGGAGTCGTTTCCCGAGGTCGATCACGCCGCGTGGTTCTCAGTTAGCACGGCTCGCACCAAAATTCTCAAGGGTCAACTCAGATTTCTAGACGCGCTCGTGGGGCTCATTCGTGGCAACGAAGATCTCATTGTCGATGGCGTCAAGGATGCAAAACTTCCCGAGTCTTCGAGCGGTCAACCTTGAATCTTCCGTGAGTTTTGGGGCCCCAGTTAAGGCTCGAAGTACGCGGAGCCATTGATTACATCAACGTGAAAACAGTTCATCAGTTGAAGCCGAGAGAGCTGCCTCTAGACCACTCATGAGCTCATCGCAATTATCACGGTCGACTGGAAGGGGTGGCGCGATTACTAGCCAGTCACCGAATTTTCCTGTGTTTTGGCGTCGCGAGTACAAGAGCAAGCCGGAGTTCAGGCCGTGGCGAAGCACAACTGCGGCCGGATCGACCGTGGAGGGGAATCGCTCGCAGGTGTCCTTGTTGGCGACGAGTTCAATCGCGAGCAGAAGTCCTCGACCGCGGACGTCTCCAATCAGTGGTGATTGAAGCGCGAGTGCTTCCAGTTGCGTTCGCAGGTACTGCCCCATCACTTGCGCGTTGACGACGAGGTCGCGTTCGACAATCTCGTCGAGGACAGCACTTCCAGCTGCGCACGCAATCGGGTTTGCGTCGTAGGAGTGAGAAACGACGAATCCGGAGGAAGCGGCGAGTTCCTCGACCATATCGCGAGAGAACAGGGCAGCACCAAGTGGCGCGTAACCTGCGCCGAGTCCTTTCGCCAGCACGATCACATCTGGGAGGGCTTGGAAGTCGGCGTGTGCGGCAAGGAAATAGCCCGTTCGAAACGCGGTGACAACTTCGTCAAAGACGAGCTTGATGCCGTGCCTATCGCAGAGGATTCTCATTCCCCTCGCGAACGAAGGGTGCGGGACGTTGGCTCCGGACGACTGTCCACCGACTGGTTCCATAACGACGGCGAGAATCGAATCTCCCCCTAGTCGATCGATCACCTCTTCGAAGGCGGAAAGGCTGGATGTCGCAGCGGCCTCCGCACTGGGAGAGCGAAATGTGAGTGGAGCGGGGATTTTTTCGGAGTACACGGTCATCTCGCCCCAAAGTGACTTTGCGTTGACGTCCCCGTTGAGTCCAATCGTCTGAAAGGTGGCGCCGTGATAGCCAGGCAAGAGCGAGATTAGGTGCGTACGTTGGGATTGACCCGTCGCAACAGCGTGCGCCCGAAGAAACTTGATCGCCATTTCGATGGCTTCAGATCCCCCTGACGTGAGGTGAGCGCGTTCAAAGCCGGGCCCGGCAAGCGAAGTCAGTCGTTCCGCAAGGTCGGCATTAGCGTCATTTCGCGTGGTACGCGAGTACGTGTACGTGAGTTTGCGGCCTTGGTCCACCATTGCTTGGAGAACTCGCTCATTTCCTTGACCGAGGCAGGCCAGGAACGGACCAGAACAAGCGTCAAGAAGGCGTCGTCCGTGCTCGTCGACGAGGTGGACACCCTCTCCAGCGACAATGCGGGGGAGCAGTTTCGCCCCCGCACGGTCAAAGAAAACGTCCTGAGTGCCACCGATAGCTGGGTATTTCGGGTCGTTCACGTGGTGTCCTTTTTCGGATCGTTTCGCCCAAAACTGTCGGCGAGAGCGACTCGCCAGTTGGAGGCGGCGAATGAATATTCGGAAACTCTAAGGGACAAATGACCCTGGTCGCGACGACGCCAGAGCGTCATGCTGCGCCTGAGTGGCGCTTGCCACGGTCGAATGGAGATTGAGATGACGGTCCTACTGGAAAGTACATCAACTGAAGAGAAGAGCATGGCGGACAACGTCACTGTGTTCATCGCTCCCGGGCAAGAGGGAAGTCTCGTGACCCTGAAGCCTCGATACGAGAATTTCATTGGCGGAGAGTGGGTAGCGCCCGTTAAAGGCGCATACATGGCGGACGTGTCGCCCGTGAACGGCAAGACGTTCTGCGAAGTAGCCCGTTCGACCAGCGAGGACGTCGAGTTGGCTCTCGACGCGGCTCACCGGGCTCGAAAGGCCTGGGGTGAAACCTCCTTGGCGGATCGGGCCAAGGTTTTGAACCGAATTGCCGACGTGCTCGAAGCCAACCTCACCATGCTGGCCGTCGCCGAAAGTTGGGACAACGGAAAGCCGGTGCGCGAGACGCTCGCCGCGGACCTGCCCCTCGCTATCGATCACTTCCGTTACTTCGCCGGAGCTACCAGGTCCCTCGAGGGTCGCACGACCGAGATCGACAAAGACACCGTGGCTTTTCACTTCCACGAACCGCTCGGCGTGGTTGGACAGATTATTCCCTTTAACTTTCCGCTCTTGATGGCGGCGTGGAAGATCGCGCCGGCTCTGGCCGCGGGAAACTGCACGGTCATTAAGCCCGCCTCGCCGACACCCTGGTCGATTCTCAAGTTTGCGGAGCTGCTCGAGGGTATCGTGCCCCCCGGAGTCATCAACATCGTTACCGGCCCCGGAGCCGAGATCGGCAAGGCGCTGGCGACAAGCCCTCGCATCGCCAAGATTGGCTTCACCGGTGAGACGACAACGGGACGGCTCATTATGGAGTACGCGGCCCAAAACATCATCCCTTCGACGGTTGAGTTGGGAGGCAAGTCGCCCAACATCTTCTTCGCCGACGTGATGAGTGCCGACGACGAGTTCTTGGACAAGGCCGTTGAGGGACTCGTGCTCTATGCCTTTAACAAGGGTGAAGTCTGCACGTGTCCTTCGAGGGCGCTCATCCACGAGTCGATCTACGACGAGTTCATGAAGCGCTGCTTAGATCGCATCGCGCGAATCGTCCAGGGCAACCCTCTGGACACCGCGACCATGATCGGCCCCCAAGTTTCCACCCAGCAGTTAGAGAAGATTGAGTCGTACGTCGAAATCGGTAAGCAGGAAGGCGCAGAACTCCTCATCGGCGGCAAGCGCCGCATTCTCGACGGAGGACTCGAAGGCGGTTACTACTTTCAACCTACGGTTCTAAAGGGTCAGAACAAGATGCGCGTGTTCCAAGAAGAGATCTTTGGACCAGTGCTCGCGGTGACGACCTTTAAGGACGAAGAGGACGCGCTCACGATTGCGAACGACACGCTCTACGGCCTCGGCGCGGGCGTGTGGACGCGCGACGGGAACTTGGCATACCGCATGGGTCGCGGCATCGAAGCGGGACGAGTGTGGACAAACTGCTACCACCTCTACCCAGCCGGCGCCGCTTTTGGCGGTTACAAGATCTCGGGAATCGGACGGGAGACGCATCAGATGATGCTCGAGCACTACTCGCAGACGAAGAATCTGCTGGTGAGTTACAGCACCAAGCCGCTGGGATTCTTTTAAGGACAAGGTCGCATGACGGACAATTGGTCGGGCGCGTCTCGAAACGGCGACCGCCAGACCAAACCGCCATCGCTCTCGTGACAGGCGATGGCGGGTCTGTCATGTTCGTGGTGAAGTGCGTCGGCCGGGACGCGTACCCGGAACCTGTAGATAAAGGGTGGGACTAGACCGGATGAAGGTGTCTTTTGGATTAAACCAACGCCGTCAAAGACGTTCGATCGGCAATCCCTTACGTGTCTAGGATGAAAGAGCGACCGTTGAGATGTTCTCAGGTTCGGTCCAGAGAAGGACATTTCGTGACCCAAGGGATGGTTGAGGGGTCGGCCGTGCGGCGGTTTGATCAGCGGCCATTGCTCGTTTTTTGGGAGATGACCAAGGCCTGCCAGTTGGCGTGCTTCCACTGTCGAGCCGATGCACAACTGGTCGGTGGATCCGACGAGTTGACGACCGAAGAAGGTCGAGGACTCATTGATGAGCTTGCCTCGCTGGGTAGGCCGCGCCCCATTCTCATTCTCACGGGAGGCGACTGCCTCATGCGCGACGACATTATTGAGCTCGCTTCGTACGCCGGTTCAATGAATGTGCCCGTTGCGATCGCTCCGTCCGTGACTCCGCGACTCTCATCTTCGATGCTCCGATCGCTGCGCGATGTTGGCGTAAAGAGTGCCTCACTCAGCCTGGATGGCGCAACCGCTTCGACGCATGACGCGGTTCGGGGAATCGACGGGCATTTCGATTCGACCATTCGCGCCATTGAGCGACTTCGCGCATACGGATTCACGATCCAGATCAACACGACAGTCATGCCAGCGAACGTTCGTGAGCTGGCCGATGTCGCAAGGCTGCTGCACGATCAGAAGGTCAACGTCTGGGAGGTGTTTTTTCTTATCACGACGGGTCGTGGCACCGAGGTCGCGGCTACATCAGCGAACGAGAATGAGGAAGTGTGCAATTTTCTCGTCGACGCATCGCGATACGGCTTCACGGTGCGTACCGTCGAAGCACCGTTTTTTCGACGAGTCGCACTCAAACGTGCCGAGGGACCTGACTCGCATCCGGTCATCGACGGGGGTTCCACCTACGCGTTCTTGCGGAGCCGACTTCTCGAGCTGCTCGGATCGAGTTCGGCGCCGATTCGAGCGCCGAGTGCCGCCACTCGCGATGGGAAGGGCATCATCTTCATCGGGGCGAGCGGCGACATCTACCCGTCTGGTTTCCTTCCGATCACCCTCGGCAACATTCGAGGCGCCTCGTTGATCGACGTTTACCGCGAGCACGAGCTCCTGCGGTCTATTCGTTCGGCCCAGTTCGATGGTGCGTGCGGTTGCTGTGAGCACTCAGATCTGTGCGGCGGTTCACGTTCGCGCGCTTACGCGACGTTCGGGAATCCATTGGCGTCCGATCCAGGTTGCCTGAGCGTCAGCGCTGGCTACTCCGTTCATCGGTAGCGTCGTCCCGCTTGCTACGACACAATCTCAACTTTACGACCGGTAACTTCGATCGCGTGTATTCGAAAGGCGACCGGTGTGCGACCCTCGCCTCGATCGTCGCGGTGACGCTCCGTGGTTCTGTTTGAAGTTATGCGCTCGCTGATAATTCGAAGGGCACGCGTCGCGTCATCTTCTCGTAGTTCCTCGAACGTTCCCTGCACAATGATGCTTCGCCACGCGCCGCTCGAGAGGTATTCGTCGATCTCAAAGCAGACGCGCGGATTCTCTCGCATCATGTCGACCTTTTTACCTTCGGTCGTATATACGTAAATGCAGGGCGCTTCCCACACGTATATAACGGGTACAACGTAAGTCTCACCATCAACGTGGCAGCCAACGCGACCAACCTTCTGGGACACCGCGAATACTTCGATCTCATTCAGAGACATCTCAAGAATCATGTCGCGCGATTAACTCTGATGCGGACGGGCGCTGGAGTGCGCCGTGGGCGGGGGGCCTTAATCATGTGTCGCCTCAGTGTAAGGGAGCAGCTCTCCGTGCCCCCAACTGGGGTGCTGGCGACGCAGCTCCAGAATGCGCGCGTCGATCTGCGTCGGTGAGGTCTTCGGACGTGACGATCGTTCGGCCAGTCCCTCGAGCGCATTTGCAAAGCGGGCCGGTCGACGCCGATGGGGTTGAGAACGACAACGGGGCGAAAGAGGTCTTCGAAGGAACGCACGAGAACTTGACGCCAGCGACCCGTTGAGACCTGCGGTGAATGAGTTTGATCAATCGTTAACATCTACGGGAGCGCTGATGTAGGGACCCGTATCCGGGTCGTTACCGTAATTTACCCATCCATTGAATGACGCGGGAATCGTCAAACCGGTCGGAGTAGTCGCCGCATTCCATCCGAGTATCACCACGTGCAGCACTCTCGCGCTCAGACTTCTGGGAACCGACAGTGTGGTTGTATAGCTGCGGTTGCCCTTCTGGCTGGACGTGCGAGCGACCGCTTGCTCGGTAAGCAACGTGTTCCACGTTGGATCCCACACCTGGACGAGGAAGATATTTGACTGGTCGATTGCCTTGAAGGGTTGTCCCGCCCTCCAATTGACTTCAATTTTTCCGCCCAGACTCGAGACCAAAGTGCTCATGATGGTGGGCGCCACATTCTGATTCGACAAAATGGTGCCAAAAGTGGTCGCGGCACCCGCTTCGTTGAAGCCGGCAGGAATCGTGGCGTTCGTGGAAGGACGTCCCGGGAAGGTAAACCACGGTTTGGCGTTCTCCGCTGACTCGAGCGACGCGACCGCGCCAGACAGGTTCCGAACATCATTGTTTACCATGGGAGTTGCGATTGCCTTTATAAAGTCCACGCTTCCCGTAGGTCCGCTAAACATCGGCTGAGTGTACAGATCCCAAAGCACCCGGGCGTCGCTCACCTCATTGTCTTCGCCCAGGCTTGGTGTCGGCAACGAAGACCCGGAAGCACCGAGATCCAATGTCAACGTCGTGCCCTTTAGCTGATCGATGTAGATGGGCGGGGAGGCACCCACGTCGGGAAGGTTGAGCGATGCCGTGCCCATGGCCCTCTGCACCATTTGGGAGAAGAAGTCAGCGAAGCCCTCGTTCCACGCGATGGCGACTCCTTGGGCCTTTGACGCTTCGTGGTTGGTCATGTTCCAATGGGCAGTGTGGTCCGCGCTCCGTTGAAGTGTTGTGTTGTTCATTCCCAGGAGTGACGCCACGTAGTGGCCGTACTCGTGGAGCAACACGCCCCAGTCAAACGCATCATCGGGGTTTATTTCGGCCACGCCCGAAGTGGAGAAGTTCGACACTTCTTGCGCTGATGGATACGGATAGATGACCGTCACGAAGGTCGGCGGGCGCCCGTAAAGTTTTAGCCAGCTCGCCCCGGTCACTATGGCGTTGTTGATGTTCATCGCCTGGTCGATGGTGTCGCCACCGGAGCTCGGTTTCCACGAGAACGTCGTAGAGCCCGTGCTCGAAAGTTGCTTCGGTCCAATTGGGTCGGTGGCGTATTCGTCGGAGCTCGTCGAGTCACTCACCGAGGAGTACTCCGTCACCGCGAAGATCTTCGCGCAAAAATACAACTGACCGTGCGGGAGAGAGGCACTGGTGTACACGCCGGCGTCATCGGTGAACACCTTGCTGAGCACCTTCGTCAAACACGACGTGGAATTCGCGTCGAGAATCTCGACTTCGGTATCACGAGCGGGAGTCGGCGTAGCCACGCTGGACGCCGGAGAGCCGGAGGCGTAGCCGTTGCCGCTCAAGTACAGATACTTGATGGTGCCCGTCACGATATTGCCGACCACTTTCAGGGTCGCGCGGCCCGACGACTTCAGCGATTGACCGGACGTTGTGGTGCCGCTCGCCACCAAATTGAGCACGGTTGATCCGGGACTCTTGGCGGTAATTGTGTAGACGATTGTCCGTGAACTCCCCTTGGTCAGGTCAAAACTGGGAACGGTCATCGGCTGCGTTTGGGCCACCGCGGTGTTCGTCGAGCCGAGGCCACCACCCACATCGATCGCGTCCACTTCGCCACCCACCGCACTCACCGTCACCGTGGCAGTCGTTGGACCATTGGCACTCACGGTGCTTTGAGCAGGCTTGACCCTCACCGAAAGTGAGGCGGTCTGCGCCCTGGTTGCGGTGTAGTTGACACTGGTGCCGTTGCTGTCGGTGAAGTTTCCCTTCAGAGTGTTGCCGGAGATGACGCCCGTGTTCTTCGAGGTGTATCCCCCGCTGGCGGTAATGGTGAAGGCGTAGTCGTTGCCGGTCACTTGGCAGTTGATCAAGTTGTAACCCGAACTCTGATAACTGCTCGTTCCGGTACACGCACCGGACCCGCTCTCGCTCGTGATGGTAAAAGCGATACCCGAATCGGGAGTCCAGGTCCCAAGAAAGTCAGCGTTGCCCGAGGCGACCGCGTCGGACGCAAATGAGCCTAGGACGATCACCGCGAACAACCCCACGAAAGCGAAGTGTCCGGCCGCTCGGGCGCCAGTGAGCCGACGTGGTCGCTTGACGGAGCGGGATGATGCCAGCTGGTGTGGACCGGACTCGTTTGAATGGGAGTTACGCGCCGCAAGGTCCATTGTGGACACAATGTATCCTGATAAATCTTGGTGCGCCTGTAAGACTTCGAGAGCTACTTGACTAAATGACTTCAAGACGTCCTTGACACATTCTTTCATGTCACGCGTTGGCGGTGCGGTTCCGCCCTTTTCTTCCGCACTTCTCCTTTCGTTGTTCTTGGCACGGTCTTTATGAGTTCGTTGCCGTCCCAGACCTGGAGGAGAGTGTCGAGCACGTGGACGTCGACGAGGTGACCGCTGCGCTGCTTGCCGCAGCTGAAGACCTGATTCGAGACCGAGATGATGCCGTTCACCGAGATCGTGCGAGAGACCCAATCGTCGCCGCTTCGATCCTCCAGTGCGGCGAGGTCGAGCGCGGGAGCGGGTAGATCGTCGCGACGTTCGTAGAAACGATCGGCGGGCGTGGCCATCTTCAAGCTCTGGTGGGGCCGCTCGGTGTTGTAGTGCACGATCCATTCGTCGAGTTCACGTTGAGCCGCCTCAACCGATGAGAAGACTCGCGCGGTCAAGAACTCGTGGCGCAATGTGCGATGAAAGCGCTCGATCTTGCCGGTCGTGGTTGGCGAAAAGGGCGCCGTGAGGAGGTGGTTGATGCCGTTGTCGCGACAGAGTCGGTCGAAGAGGACCTCGGTGGGGGTGAGTCCGAATCGATTCGTGAAGACCTTGCCGTTGTCAGTGAGTATCTCTTCGGGTGCGCCGTATTTCTCGAGCGCGGTCGCGAAATGGCCGCAGACCTGGCGACTGATGGCTCTGGTCATGATGCCCGCGCACACCATGAAACGACTGTGGTCGTCAATGCCGGTGAGGATCTTGCACTCGGTGCCGTCGTCCAACAGCACTCCGCCCACCACGTCCATCTGCCAGAGCTCCATTGATCGACCCCGCTCCCAGCGCTTATAGGTCGGCAGTATCTTGCGACGGGCCTTCTCTTCGATGAGTCCACTTCGACGCAACGCCCGGTAGACCGAGGACTCCGAGGGCAGCGGTTCGACGCCTTCTTTGAGGAGTTGATGACGCACGTGAACCGAGCCCCAACTGGGGTGATGTCGTCGAAGCTCGAGGATGCGCGCTTCGACGTGGCCCGCGATCTGGGCCGGCGACGTCATAGGTCGCGACGAGCGTTCGGCCAACGCCTCGAGGCCGCCCGCTTCGTAGCGTTTGAGCCACGCGTGCACGCTCTGGCGACTCACGCCGAACTTCTGGGCCACTTCGGTCACCGTAAAACCATCTCGAATGACGCCGAGCACGGCGTCGTAACGCTGCTCCATCTTGCTGGACTCCCACAACATTGGGCCACCTCCCTTGGAAGGAATCCAAGGTCAGCGACGGCTAAGTGTCAAGGAGGTCCTGAAGGTCTGTCAAGCAGGTGTCGAAGTTCTGTAAAGGAGGTCCCGAAGGACTTTTGTCCGGTAGGAACCGAACTAATACAAATCTTGGTGCGCCGGCCGGGACTTGAACCCGGAACCTGTTGATTAAGAGTACTTTGATACCTGTTTCGACGTGTCGGTATGGTTGTTGCAGCCCTTAGTTCGTACGGAATCGTCGTCCGTTCTGGTCGGTTTGGTAGTTCCGAATACTTGTGGTGTGTGGTGTTTTCTGTGGTGTTGGATCTGATGAAACCGCCGCGCGCTTAACAGTGATGGATCTGCGATCTTGCTCCGCAAGTGACGCCAACTTTTCATTATTGATAACAGATCGAACAAGGTGAATCCGTTTTAAGGGCCCGTGTCGCGTTTCGCTCGATGAGTTTGAGATACTTGGTTCGCCAACTGTTGAAATCCGGTCCCTAGGCGAACGCCAGAAAGTCACGGATGATCAGGTTCAGCCACCGATCCGCCAGGTCGTGAATCCCTGGCGAGTTCTTTTCGTTGGGGCCGATCAAGTTCAGGGCAATGTTCGTGCTAAACGGGTCAAGAAAATCCTTGAGCCGACGTCGCTCTCTCGCGATAGCGTCTACGGCGCTCACCGCTTCGAATCTGAATTGCGGTTGACGCTGTTTGGACAGCACGCTAAACGCAAAATCCACGTCGAGACCGGGGTGGCCGCGACCAACGCCGAGAATCACCGTGGCGCTGGAACATCGAATGTTGGCTTCTATCGACGGGCGCACCTCGGGTGACCGATGCTCGCGTAAGTCCGGGTACGCAGCGAGCAGACCGGGAGGGTCGGGAAAGTCGTCGGTTCGACCGCCTTGGGGTACGTACCCCCCGTAGGGGAAGCGGTGCTGGACCGCGAAGTCGAGGGCGGCACGACACACGCCCGTCTGCCCGCCAGCCACAATCCTGCGAACTCGACCCATCGAATCGTGTTACTAGGACCTTGTGACACTTGAATGCAGTTTGCAGTTGCTGTGCTACGGGAGATTCCGAAGCTTCTCACTGATATCTCGGCTCATCCCAAAACGCAACGTGATCTAAGCGATCTTCTCGCCGTTCAATTGGGCGTCAGGAGCATAAACGCTCTGGACGAGTGCCGCGGGCCGTGGGGCGGCGACGCGCTCGAAACTAAATGATCGGCCGGATCTGCGATGTAACTCCACAACTGGAGCGACTTTTTGGTTGGTTAACAGGCCGAGCGAGGTGAATCCGTTATAAGGACGATCGCTTTCAAATCCGTTGCTAGTTGGCGGTCATACCACCGCCAAAAAGCGCAGGGAGCGCCGTCGCGCGCATCCTCCCCAGTACTCGGTGCGATATTGACCGTGCGTCAGGATGCATCCCACCATTAGCCGCCGCTGCCGTTCGCCAAGTAGCAGCGCGCTCTGTAAACGTTGCCTCTTCACTGAGCTGCACACAGTCAATTCGATCCGTCGCGACGTTAACGATGATGGTATCTCCCTCCTCGACCAATGCGATCGGACCTCCCACGAATGCTTCTGGAGCAATGTGACCCACAACAATGCCAACGGAACCGCCGGAGAATCGTGCATCGGTCATGAGGCCAATGGTGATGCCCTTCTGTCTGCAGAGTGTGGTGATCTTCGACGTGGGTTCGAGCATTTCGGGCATGCCCGGGGCGCCGCGCGGTCCTTCGTATCGAATCACGACCATGTCACCGTCCCGGAAGTCGCCTGGTCGTTCGTCCAACGCTTCGGTCAAGGATCGCTCGCTGTTGAACACTCGAGCTCGACCCGTGAACATGCCATCAGAAATGCCGCCTTCCACGCCGGCCAGTTTCAGGATCGCTCCGCCCTGCGGCGCGAGGTTGCCAGAGAGCAATCGAAGCCCGCCGGTTTCTTTGAAGGGTCTGGCGACGGAGTAGATCACGTCGTGGTCTGGAGGTGGCGGAGCGAGTCGTTGAATCTGGCCTGCAAGCGTCTCTCCCGTACACGTCATGGTCGTGCCGTCCAAGAATCCAGCCTCGAGGAGATCTCTCACAATGACGGGGACGCCGCCCTTCGCCTCGACGTCCGGCATTGAGTAGGAGCCAAAGGGCCTCATGTTGACGAGGACCGGAAGTCGACGCGAGAGGTCGTTGAACTCCGCTTGGCTGATGACGTCGGCCCAGAGGTCGATCCCCGCGGCGCGCGCTATCTCGACGCTGTGCAGCATGACGTTGGTGGAACCTCCCATGGCGGCAGTGACGGTCAACGCATTGCGGAGCGATGCGGGGGTGACGATGTCGCGCGGGCGAATGTTTGAGGTGGTCATCGTGACGAGGCAGTCAACGAGCTGGTCGGGGAACTCGGAGAGTCGACGCCGATCATCCGAAGCGGGAGAAACCATGTGAAGCGGCTCGAGGCCCAAAACGGAAATGAATGTCTGCATCGTGTTATACGTGAACATGCCGCCGCAACTACCGAGTCCCGGGCAGGCATGGAGTGCGATCCTTGAACGCGTATCCGGATCGGGATCGGAAGCTGCTTGAAATGCCGTGACGAGATCGATGCGCTCTCCCGACGAAGGGTCGCGCCCTGGTCGAATCGAGCCATCGGAAAGAACCACCGAGGGCACGTTGTGTTCGAGTACCGCAGCGACAGTGCCCACCGGTGGCTTGTCGCACGCTACGACCGCGACGAGACCGGCGATGCCCGTAGCGGCTAGGTGCATGGCCGTGACGTCGTTGACTAGCTCTCTGCCAATCAACGAGAATCGCATTTCCGGGGTCCCGTTGAGTTGGCCGTCCGAGACTCCCAACGTAAAGGCCGGCGCAATGAGTCGCACGGAGAGGTTGTCTCTCTCGATGCGACGAGACAGTGCAGCCTGAACAGCTTCAACCTTCTCATGGACTCCCAAGTAGCACTGACTGTCGCCAAGATTCCCAAGGACACCCCAGACCGGATCATGGATCTTAGTGATGTCTTCGCCTAGGAACACGGCGGTTCCGACCCTCTGCACGTCGCGCCCCGGATTTTGTGAAGTTAGGTCTGTCATCTCGCTCGGATCGAAGTTAACTTGCTGCGACGGTTTTGTCGTCAGGTGGCCAACATGTTAGAGCCCGAGACTCGTCGCGAATTCCCACGCTGCATCAACATTGACCGATCGCCGGTTGCAAACGCGGAACACCGGTGGCGCCCATCTGAGGCCTGCAGGACGCCACCGGTGAAGTTTGTGCAGCCTTCCTCTATCGCATTTCGGCTGCCCTCATCGCTCGACCCTCTACTTCAGCTTGCCCATCGGGAGCACCGTACGACCGAAGGTGTGCGCGATGACGTCTCCCGCCGCGTGATACCAGGCGAGCACAGCAAAGGCCAAGGTGACCCAGCCTCCCGCCTTCGTCCAGACGATGTGTCCCGAACCTGAACCGATCGCCAGTAGCACGAGGCCGATGAAAATCAGTGCGAACACCAATACGAGAATCACATCTGTCTTAAGTGAGGCGATGAAGAAATAAAACGTGAGTACTGCGAACATGGCGAGAAACAGTGCGATCGCACTGCCGACCGACGCAGGTGCCAACACGCCCGCGTAGTGCTGCGCAATGAAGCCGTAGATGACCCAGAAGGGTCCATACGTGCCAAAGACAACCGCGCCGAATACGTTCCCGCGCGCTACTTCGAGAATTGCAACGATGATCTGTATCAGGCCGCCAAAGAAAAATGCAACCGGAATGACGATCGCAGCCCCACCGGCGCTCAATAGGTGGGCGTTGTACATGCCCAGCATGAATGATGTCGTCGCAAACGCAGTCACCGCCCAGGCGCCCGGATCCGCAAGCGTTGACGTGGAGCGACCTTGCAATGCCTGATCAATGGTTTGAGACATTCAACCCCCCAATAATCTAGAGCCATCCACTTGACGACTCACGGTCGGTTTATCACCACAACACGCGGCGAACAAGCACCAACGAACGACACAACGCAAGATTTCGATCACAAAACGCATCCAGTAGTTTCCACGGCAAGTGTCGCTTGACATTTCGCTAGGAAGAAAATATTTAGCGCGAACATCCAGTAGTTACCGCATTACCGACAACTTAAGTAAGCGTGATCAAGGGTCGCGCCGTCTCTCAACCAATGGATCTCGTTTCTCCCTGCGACGCTCGCTCATCGGAGTTACTGTTGCGACGTTTCTCCGATTTGCATCTAGGAGGTCGACGCGAATATGCGAATCGTCGTCGGTATCAGCGGGAACGAGTTCATGGCGCCGCTCCAGTGGGCCATTGACGCTTTCGATGCATCGGTCACTTCACTTTCGGTGGTTCACTGCATCGTCGGTCGACTGCCAACGGAGATGCCATACCCCAATGACGAGGACGTGGCGCGGGGCCAACTACTCATTGATGGAGCGGTGGCGTTTGCGCGAGACCACGGCGCCGAAGTCCTCGGCGAGGTCCGAGAGGGGTTCGCTGGCGAGATTTTGGTCGAGAGAACCAACGACGCGGACCATCTCGTCATCGGCTCCTCGCGTTCGCATCACCTCTTGCATGCGCCTGGCTCTTCGGTGGTGACGTATTGCGTTCGTCACGCGCGGTGTCCCCTCACGATTATTCCCGGATAGCGGGATGAGAATCGACCGGCCTCATCGCTGACGGTGAGAAGAACGTGACACGAAGTTGACGAGGCGCGAATGTTATCGCGAGTGCTCCGAGAATTCAACGAAAAGATCGACAGATTGATTGAGAAAGTGGCCGCGGCCAATGCGACATGAACAAATTCCATTGATCTCGTGGCAAGCGGAGCAGGTCGAGAGCGCCGCCAGTGATCGCGACAGTTGGCGAACGCAAAAGCGGATGTGCACGTCTCGAATCAGATATGGTTCTAGTTGTCGGATGAGGCCCCGACAGGCGCAGGCCGCAACCGCCCCCAACGGGGCTAATGGCTTCTACGGGATTTGATATCGCGTGGAGGCAGTCGAATGAGTTCAGTGATTGTGTCGCCATATGGCGTTCAGGCAATCCAGGTGCTGACGATCCTGTTCGGCGCTCCACTCGTGAGTGGTGTCATTGCCCACGCCGAAGGTCGACTACAGGGACGACGCGGCCCTCGGATACTTCAGCCGTACTACGACATCGCGAAATTCTTCTCCAAAGAGACGATTGTCACCACCGACTCGAGTTGGGTCTTCCTCGCAGGCCCCATTGTCGCTTTCGCGTGTTACCTCACTGTTCCCTTACTTATCCCGGTCCTCACCACCTTTCCATTGCCACTTGGCTTCAGCGGCGACATCCTCGGAGGCGGATTCATTCTCGCGCTTGCCGGTTTCTCGGTGGCGCTGTCTGGGGCCGAGTCTGGCGCGCCATACGCACAATTGGGGTCGAGTCGCGCGATGACCTTTGGCGCGCTCATCGAGCCCACCATTTTGTTCGTCATCTTCGCGGTGGCACTCATCACACACACCGATCTTCCATACGCGTTGTCCGCGACCATTCGCTCGTCGACATCTCAGATGGTGCGTCCGAGTCACGTGTTCGCGGCGGTCGCCTTCTTCTTGGTGGTGCTGGTGGACACTGGGCGCATTCCCGTCGAAACACACTCCGGAACTCTGGAATTCGGAATGATCGACGAAGCGCGCACGCTCGAGCACTCTGGTCCGCCCCTCGCGTTGTTGAAGTGGGGATCGACCATGAAACAGCTCATTCTCTACACGATCCTCATTAACGTGTTCCTGGCACCATGGGGTTTGGCGTCCACCGGCAAGTGGAGCTCGGTGCTCCTCGCTGTCGGGGCGCTCCTTGGCAAGGCCATGGTGATCGGACTCGTCTTCGCTGTCATCGACAACCTGTTCTCCAAGCTCCGGCTTTTCAAGATCACAGAGTTCATTGCGAGCGCGTTCTTGCTCGCGGTTTTGTCAGTGCTGGTCTTCTATGTCGGAGGAGGATGATGGTTCCATCAACGTACGATGGTGTTTCGGCGGTGCTGGCACTGCTCGTGTTGCTGACGGAGTTCGCCATGCTGCGCGCACCGCTCCTGCGCTCCCAGGTTCGCCTCTACGCCTTTCAGTCGCTCGTCGTCACGGGCCTCGCAACCTATGTCGCGGCGTCAAAACATATCGATGAGCTGTACGTTCTCGCTGCGCTGTCGTTGGTGTTGAAGGTCATAGTTGTTCCTTCACTCATTTTGCGGCTTCTTCGCGACGCCGACACCGACCTCGCAGGCAGCTCGGTGCTGGGCGTCGCCAGCGCCATTTTGATCGCGTTGATCGTGGCTGCCTTTGGATTCTTCGCCGTAGGTTCGCTGCACGTGAGTTCGTCGTCGCTTCCCACCTCGTCCCTCGCGATCGCTTGCGCCATCGTGCTCGTCGCCTTCGTACTGATCATCCTTCGCTCGGATGTTGTCTCTCAGGCCATCGGATTCTTCTCACTCGAGAACGGCGTTTCCGTGGCGAGCCTGGTTGTCGCCTCCGGACTCCCGCTCATCGTTGACATTGCGTTCCTCTTTGATCTCCTCGTCGCCGTCGTCGTGTTTGGGGTCATCATGCGGGTGCATCACGCCCGCAACGCCACGCTGTCCACCTCCGATTTCGATCGACTGCGAGGCTAGCCATGTCGACGCTCGTGATCGTGTTGGTGTGCCTACCCTTTGCGACGGCCGTGCTGACGTGGTTCGCGCCGGTGAAGTTCTCGCAGTACGCGACGATGATCGTCGCCGCAACGACGTTTGCGTTGGCGCTGGTGTTGTTGCCGCGCACGTCACACGAGATTGTTACGGCGGGAGGTCTCCTGCGTGTTGACGCGCTCTCTCAGGTGTTTCTTCTCGCCGTGACGTTCCTCTTTATGACCACCAGCATCTTCGCTCGTGGTTATCTCGCGCTCGGGGAAGGGGCAAATGCTCGGCGGTACGGCAGGCGTTTCTACGCCGGGTTCAACCTTTTCTGCTGGACATTGATAATCGTGCCGCTCGTCAACGGGCTCGCGCTGTTGTGGGTCGGTATCGAGATCACCACCGTCATCTCGGCGCTGCTCGTGGCGATCGATGACACGGAAGGGGCGTCCGAGGCGGCTTGGAAATACGTGCTGCTCGCGTCACTGGGCCTCGGCATTGCTCTTTTCGCCACCATCATGATGTATTACGCCGGTACCAAGCTGCATGGTGCGTCGTACAGCCTTTCGTACACGACCCTGCTGTCGGGGGCCTCGCACTACGACCCCAAGGTCGTTCGGTTCGCCTTCGTCCTCGCCGTCTTGGGCTACGGGACGAAGATGGGGCTGTTCCCTGTTCATACCTGGTTGCCCGACGCTCACTCCGAGGCGCCGACGCCCGTGTCCGCTTTGCTCTCGGGGGCGCTCCTCGCCGTCAGCTTTTACGCGATCCTTCGGTTCTTTCAAATCGCCGTCCTCTCACTCGGCCTCAGTTTTCCAAGGAACGTACTTCTCGTCTTCGGCGTGGCGACCTTGCTTTTGGCGGCCCTCTATTTGCTCAGCCAGCGAGATATGAAACGTCTGTTGGCGTATTCGAGTGTCGAACACATGGGCATCCTCGCTGTCGGCATGAGCTTCAGCGCCACCATTGCGGTGGTCGGGGTGCTGCTGCAAGTGTTGGCCCACGCCGCGGCGAAAGGCACTGCCTTCTTCGGCGTCGGTTCAGTGGTTCGGAAATTTGGTACCAAGGACATGACGAAGATTCGCGGCGGGATCGGTGCCCTGCCATGGAGTGGACCGATGTTGGTCCTGGCCGTGCTGGCGCTCTCGGCCATGCCGCCGTTTGGCATCTTTCGAAGTGAGTTCGACATCGTGTACGGCGGCCTGTCCCAACCGCGCGATGTCATCGTGGCAATCTTCGTGGTGCTCGTGATCATCGCGTTTTTCGGGCTTTCGTGGTTTACCACTGAGACGATGCTGAGTGAGGATCCTTCGGCCTCGCAGATCAGTGGGGGAGCAATTGTCGTCGACAAAGGTGAGGTCAGCAACTGGATCGTGGCCGCAATGCTGATCGGATTGGTGGCCCTTTTGATTCTGGGGGTTCACCCACCTACCCCGCTGGTTCATTTGCTGGATCGCGCCGCCGCAGAGCTTCGGGGGAGTCGATGATGGATGCATCCGCGACGGTGTCGCAGTCATTCGAGACGTTCACCGCGAAGGTGCGCTCGCACGTCGAAGTCGGCGATCGCTTCGCTGGACTCATGGCCTGCGCCCACGGAGCCGGAACAGAGTTGCTGGCAGTGTTCAACCAGCATGGTTCGCTGATGGCTGAAAGGACGACCCTCCCGGAGGGAGTGAAGCAGTATCCCTCACTCGCACCATATGTTGCGTCTGCGCACTGGTACGAACGGGAGATCTTTGATCTATTCGGAGTGGCCGCGTCCGGGCGCTACCCACTTGAACCTCTCGTCTTACCGCTCGCGCCCGATGCATCTCGACCGAGGCCCGGATCGGGCGATGCGTCGGCGTTCGCGACTCTGGATCAGGTAGCGCCACTGATAAGGCTCAATGGGGAAGGCGTCTTCACCATGTCGTATGGTCCGGTTCGCTCGGGTGTGTTCGAGTCGGTCGAGTACCTCGTGGAGACCCCCGGCGAAGACATACCGTCGTTGAATCTTCGGGTGTCGTACAAGCACAGAGGTGTCGAAAAGGCCTTTGAAGGCCGGAGTGTCGAAGACGGCGTGCTGTTGGCCGAACGGTATGAAGGCGTGGCGTCCGTGGCGCACGCGCTGGCGTATTGTGGCGCCGTTGAACGTATCGCCGAAGTCACGATTCCGATGCAGGCAGGTTTTGTTCGCGTAATTCACGCCGAGCTCGAACGCATCACCAACCATCTCGATACCGTGATTCGCCACGTGGAGGCGGCCGGACAGGCCGTGGCATTCTCGCGCTTCTCGTTGCACAAGGAACGAGTCCAGCGACTTCGCGCGAAGTTGTGCGGCAGTCGATTTGGTCGCGGCGTGGTGGTCGTCGGAGGCGTGGTTGGTCCGCCGACGATCCCCGCCGCACATCTGCTGTTGAACCTCGATGAGATCGAAACCGAGCTCGCGGCTGACACCAAGCTCCTCATGAGCACGCCATCGTTTCTCGATCGATTACGCGGCACGGGCGTCCTGTCACCGACGACGGTACGGGACTACGGTGCGCTCGGTCCTGTCGCTCGCGGTTCCGGCGTACTCGAGGACGTTCGCTTTGCGCGTCCGTACGCCGCCTATGGACGGCTGGGTCACGGCCTGATTGATGTGCCCGGCGAGGGCGACGCGCTCGCTCGACAGAAGGTTCGGCTCCAAGAGATCGACGGGGCGTTCGCGCTCATTCGACGAGCGGTGGAAGAACTGGACGAGTTTGGCCGTCCGGCCAGCGGAAAGTGGTTCGCATCGGTCCCGAGCATGAGCGAGAGGCGCTCGGCTGGTCGGAAGCACCTCAGGGAGAGATTGTGACGTGGGTGCAAATCCGCGACGGTGTGCTCACTCGGGTGAAACCGAGATCGGCGTCGTTCCACAACCTCGCGATGTTCCCGCTCGGCGTTTCCAAAGGATATTCTGACCGACTTCGCCTTTATCGAGGCGAGCTTCGGGCTCTCCATAGCGGGGGTGTCGGGCTGATGCCGTGGATACCACGCGGTCTGCGCAACGGGATCGTCACGTCGGGCTATCCGCGCAAGTCGGACGGCTACGGCGCGGGTTTTCGTGGGGCTGTCGAAGTGAATCCTGACAGAGCGGCGCAGGTGACGCAGGACGTGATGGATGCCTGTCCCACGCGCGCCATCACCGTTGAGGGCCGCAACATTCGATTGGATCGAGGAAAGTGCATTCTCTGTGGACGCTGCGTGAGTATGGCGCCCCAGGTCTTTAGGTTTTCCGAGTCGTTTGCCACATCGAACCTCGATCGCCCGAGTCTTGTTGTTCCGGCGTTGGAGGACGATGCAAGCAACATTGATGCGGTTCGAGATTCGCTCGCTCGCCGCGTGAAGTCGCTTCGTCGATCAATACACGTTCGCCACGTGGACGCGGGGTCGGATGGCTCCGATGAGTGGGAGGTCGCGGCGCTCACCAATCCGGTCTACGACGTGCAGCGACTGGGTATCTACTTCACGGCAAGTCCCCGACACGCGGACGTGCTGCTCGTCACCGGAGCGGGCGTGACGGGAATGGCGGAATCGCTGCAGCACACGTTTGAAGTCATGCCACACCCCAAGGTCGTGGTCGCCGCGGGCACCGAAGCGATCAGTGGTGGACTGATCGCCGACGGCTACGTCACCCGACAGGGCGTCGCGTCCGTGCTCAACGTTGACGTCTACGTGCCGGGTTCTCCCGCGTCGCCGTTCGGTTTGCTGCACGGACTGTTGATGGCCGTCAACCTTCTGCCTCGCGCGTCCAATCGTGCGAATGCAAGCACTGATTCAGAAGCGCCGAGCACGTGGCGGGAGGTGACGTGAGCGGAGATCTCATTGAGGTGGCGCTGGCGTGCTTCTTCGTCGGTGCGCTGATCGACGCAGTCTTTGGCGTCACGTCGAGGGTGGTTCGCTCCCTGCCCTACCTTCTCGGGCTCGCGGGAAGCGGCTGTCTTCTTGCGCTGGGGATTCGCGCGACGACATCACGACCGGTGACCGTGGCTTCTCATTTCCTGTCTGGCTCGGGACTTCACGCGCTGCGGATCGATCAGCTCTCGGGGCTCTTTCTTACGTTGCTGTTCGGCCTCTCGGTCGCTATTTCGGCGTGTTTTGTCTCCTGGGTCGCACCGCGCGAGAGGGAATACCACCGAGGATCGGCGGTGGGCTATCTGCTCCTCTTGGCGTCCGTGTCGGTGATCTTGTGCGCGTCGAACGCCTTTCTCTTCCTCTTCTCGTGGGAATTGTTGACGCTTTCCTTCTACATCCTCACCTCGGTGACACGTTCTGCGCCGCGTCAAACCGGCGCCGCCTGGTCGACAGTTGGTATGGGGAAGTTTGGTGGCGCCGCACTGCTGCTCGGGTTCCTGCTGCTCGCTGGTCGAACCGGCAACCTCGATCTGGCGAGCTGGCACATCGTCAATCCAGGTGCGCTGCTCGATGTCGCCTGGGTCCTCGTGATCGTTGGCTTCGGGGCGAAGCTCGGTGTCGTTCCGTTTCAGGTCTGGATTCCTCGCGGCTATCCCGCGGCTCCCGGTCCCGCTCGCGCGGCAATGGCGGGTGTCGCCGCCAATGTCGGCGTCTACGGTCTGTGGCGATTGCTTGGCATCCTGAGAGGCCCACCCGAGTGGCTCATCATCGCTGTTTTGCTGTGTGGTGGGATAACGGCGCTACTCGGCATCACGTTCGCCGGCGTGCAGTCTGGCCTTGCACGCGTTGTTTCGTACTCGAGCATTGAGAATGCCGGTCTCATCGTGACGTCCTACGGTCTCGCGCTGACCGGCAGCGCCATTCATTCGACCGCGCTCATCGCGCTCGGACTCCTGGCGGCGACGCTGCAGACCTGTGCCCACGCCGTCGCCAAATCGGCCCTCTTCGTTTCGCTGGCGAACGTCGAAGCCACCGAAGGCTCCGATGATCTCGACCAGCTGCGAGGGGTCGGTCGGCGAATGCCGTGGAGCGGGGCCACATTTGGCGCGGGAGCACTCGCACTGGCGGGGTTGCCGCCGACCATTGGTTTCGCTTCGGAGTGGTTCATCCTCGAAGCGCTCATGCAGCAATTTCGGGTCATGGATCTACCGTTGCGACTCGGGCTTGCGATAGCGGCGGCGCTCGTCGCGCTGACCACCGGACTGGCGGCGCTCGTGTTTTTGCGCGTGCTCGCGCTCACGTTTCTCGGTAAGACGCCCACGAACCTCGAGCGACACCGTGAACACGGCATCCTCAACAAGGTTGGTTTGTCAATCCTGCTTTTGGGATGTTCACTCGGCGCGGCGTTCAGCCCGTTGGAGGTCCGATATATTGCGAGCGGCCTGATACCCATCGTGCCGCGGGCGATCACGCTCGGCGCGACAAAGTCGCCATGGGTGCTGCAGCCGGTCTTCGCCGGTTTCTCGAATCTCTCTCCGTCATGGCTTTGGGTGATCTTGCCGATCGCCATCCTGGGCCGTCTTCCTTGCGACGCTGCTGCTCTCGCGGGGCCGATTCCTTCGAACGCGTCGCGTGCCGCCGTGGCGATCCGCCACGACCGGCGTGAACGGACCGTCAAACTACACCGCGTTCGGATTTGCTAATCCACTTCGACACGATGCTCGCAACGTTCTCGGCACGACGAAGACGGTGTCATCGTACGAAGAAGATGCGTCTTCGAACCTTCGAAGGTGTCACGAGTCCAGACCAGCGTGGTCGTGGTGGAGCCCGTCAAGAATATATATATACCGGCCGCTGCGACGGGCCGTGGTGAGCGTCGCAAGGATCGCCAAGCGATTGCAGTCGGGGCGTCTCAACGCCTACGTCGCCTACATGCTCGTGGCCTTGCTTGCCGTCCTGGCTGTGGTGGCAGCAATCCGATGAGAGGGGTTAGATGATGACGGAGCATTTCGGTGCGAGCGACTCACGGAGCGGCGTGTTTCGCAGGTTGCTCGTGGGCTTTGACGGTTCGGGCGAGGCCAGATACGCCCTGCGAATAGCGCGCTCGTTGGCAGCGGACCTCGACGGCGAAGTTCACGTACTGACGGTGGCGACGCCTCGCGCCCACGCGGAAACGGACGAAGAACGGCTCGCCATGCTGGAGGAGGAACGAACGAGACTCACCGAGACACTGAGCGCGGTGCAGCCAGTGAACGGGCGAGACGGCCCGCCGATCTCGCACGTGGTCTACCATGATGACCCGGCGGAAGCGCTCGCGGCGTTTGCGCTGGAACACGGATTCGACCTGGTTGTGGTGGGCACCCATGGTCGCGATCAGATCATGCACCGCGGCGTCGGGCGCTCTCTGGAAGCGCTTATCCGCTCTCACACCTGTCCAGTGTTGGTGGTGTAGATGTCGAGTGAACCCTGTCTCGCGGACTCGGGTTAGAAGGGCCTATGCGGTCGTGAGCCCCTCCAGCCCCAAAACTTCGTTAGGCCGGGATACCTCCACGCCCGTCGACATTCTGCGCGTGAATCGTTCCAGGCGGACGCGGCCAATTGAGTCACGAAGAGGAAAGGCGAAGAGCTAATGGACAAAACGGTAAAGGCGCTGGAGGCGATTGAGATACTCGACTCCCGGAGTCGACCCACGTTGTCCGTCACGATCACGCTGGGTGACGGCACCGTCGCGAGGGCCGGCGTCCCGTCGGGGGCGTCGACCGGCTCGCGTGAAGCGGTGAGCTGAGGACGGCGATGATCATCGCTACGGCGGTTTGGGCGTTCTGCAAGCGGTGGGGCACGTGAACAAGGAGATTGCCAGCGCACTCGCCGGTCGCGCGTTCGCAAATCTGGGTGAACTCGATCAAGTACTCATTGATCGCGATGGGAGTGTGAACAAGTCGCGGCTCGGGGCGAACGCGATTGTCGGCGTCTCGATCGCTGCCGCGCGCGCGTTTGCCTGGTCCGAGGGATTGCAGCTGTGGGAGTACTTGCGCCCCGCTGACATCACGGCCTCGCTTCCCGTGCCGCACTTCAATGTGGTGAACGGGGGCGCTCATGCCCAGAACTCGCTTGACTTTCAGGAGTTCATGATCGCCCCCGTCGGGGCACCTTCGTTCGCTGAAGCGTTGCGCGCCGGTTCGGAGATCTACACGAAGCTGAGGGGAATACTACTCCGACGAGTTTTCCTCAACGGGACTCGGTGATGAGGGCGGCTTTGCGCCGCCCATCAATCAACCTGAACGCGTACTTCGGCTCCTCGTTCGAGCAATCGAGGAGGCGGGGTATCGTCCTGACCGAGGCAGCGTGGCCATTGCGATTGATCCCGCGGCGAGTGAGTTCTATCGTGACGGCCGATATCACGTTGCAGGAGAGTCGCTCTCGAGTTCGGACATGATCACGTGGTACGAGGAGCTCGTTGACATATTTCCCGTGTGGCTGCTCGAAGACGGGCTCGCTGAGTCCGACTGGGCTGGATGGCAGGAGCTCAACGCTCGCCTCGGCGACAAGTTGGAACTCGTCGGGGACGATATCTTGTGCACAAATCCAGTGATCATTGCGGACGCGATCAAGGAAAACATCGCTAACGCGGCGCTCATCAAGGTCAATCAAATTGGCACGGTGAGCGAGACATTGGACGCGATGCGGATCTGTCGTGACGCGGGATGGGCGCAGTTCGTGTCGCATCGTTCGGGCGAGACCGAAGACACGTTCATTGCTGATCTCGCCGTTGGATCGGGATGCGGTCACCTAAAAAGCGGAGCACCGGCGCGAGGGGAGCGAACCGCAAAATACAATCGTCTCGTTGAGATCGGGGCGGCCGCGCCACTCAGGTACGGACTGTGACGATGAAGCCAGCGATAGAGATCAATGGCTACGGGCCAACCGACGATGACATCCTCGACAACCGAACCGCCTCTTTCGTGACTAGCGAACCTGGCGCGAGTTCACTCACCGTGCGCAAAAACTCGTCGACGTGGCCCTCCGTATCGATCACCTCGACAACGAGAGGAAGACCGGTATTCGCGTCGGGAAAACGAGCGGTCCGAACCCGTCCCGAGGGCCCGAATCCTTCAATGCCTCGCCACACCGAAGCGCCCACGATGCCGTACTCGAGCGCCCTGTTCAAGAGCACTTCGTGGAGGCCGTGATGGTGATGGCGGTCGTCTTCGCTCAGAAACACCATGATGCGGACTGCGTCTTCGTCGAATGACATCTTCTTCCCCCAACGTCCTCGATCGGCTCGCCATCGCGATTATCGCCAAGACTAGCGCCAGGCCCGAGCGCCAGTGAGGTGTCGCGCCAGCACGTGCGCTGTTCGCGCCTGGTTCGCCCGACAAGTGCATTGACCAGCCGTGGTTTCCGAGGGTTGGGGGCGAGTTCTCAGCGAGAAGCCGGGAGTGTGTGGTGACGAACATCCCCAATCGAGGCGAGTCGTTTGTCAGCGAGGATGATTTTCTTGGGAGGGAGCTGCCCAGCGAACGCGTCAACGGCGCGCTCAAATGGTTATCGTCTTCGCCTTGGGATGTGGGGGTGTGGTGGGCGCCGTCGCGCGCTATGCGGTGTCCCTCGCCATTCCGACTCCCGTCGAATCAGTTTCCTTGGAGCACGTTCCTTATCAACGTGTCAGGCAGCGCGCTGCTGGGATTTCTTCTCGTGCTATTGATCGAGCAGTTCCCGCGCGGCCGCCTGGTGCGCCCGCTCGTCGGCTCCGGGGTGATCGGGGCGTACACGACATTTTCGACCTTCGAAGTCGACACCCTGCTGCTGTTTCGTGGCCATCAATTTGGTCTCGGCATCATCTATCTCGTCTCGAGTCTTCTTGCGGGACTCGCGGCCGTGTGGTTGGGCATGAACCTGGCACGGTTCTTCATCAAAGCGGAGCAGTGGCTCCAAGGGGAGTTGTAATGGACAAAACTAATGACACGCCGTTTTCGACTCGACCGGCGAAGCGACTGACCATTCTTCTGAGGGCTCGCGACCATGATCACCACGGCTCCCTCTACGTGCACCTTCTCCAGCGGGCACGCAAGATGAAGCTCGCGGGAGCAACCGCCTTCGAAGCGTACGAGGGCTACGGGGCTTCGGGACAGATCCACCGCACGCATTCGCTGTCGAATGATGTGCCCGTCAGCATCATCATCGTTGATCGGGCTGAGCGCATCGAGGCATTCTTGGCCGACGCGGCAGAACTGCTTACAGGTGTCGTGACGACCGTGTCCGACGTAGAGATCGTGGAACTCTAGATGCTTGTCAAGGCTTCGGTGCACTAATGCTGGAGCTGTACCTTGTGGTTGCGGCGGGAGGATTCGTCGGCGCACCCTCCCGTTACCTGTTGGATCGGGCGATCAACCGCCGCGTCGAATCCGACTTGCCGTGGGGGACGTTTCTCGTCAATATCTCGGGCTCATTCCTGCTGGGCTTGTTGACTGGCCTGTCCCTGAGCAATCATCTCTCACCGCTCGCCAAAGCGCTCCTGGGCACCGGCTTTTGCGGTGCGTACACCACATTTTCGACGTTCACGTTCGAAACGATTCGCCTGCTCGAAGTGGGACAGATTCTCGACGCGGCGCTCAACGCCGTTGTCAGTCTCGCGGTCGGACTGCTCGGCGCGGGCGCCGGTCTGGCGATTGGATTGGCGATTTAGGGCGATGTGCTCCGAGTCATAGACGAGAAAGTGAAAAACTTATGAGTGTCTGGATCTACTTAGCGCGACACGGCGAAACGCCGCTGAACGCCGCCGGTCTCCTCCGGGGGCGGCTCGACCCTCCGCTCACTGAGAACGGACAGAGGCAAGCCGAAGCGCTTGCCGACGCTCTCCAAGGAAAGGAAATTCGTCTCATTGTCGCGAGCCCGTTGCAGCGTGCCGTCGCCACCGCGAGCGCCCTCGCAGAACGAGTTGGAGTGCCAGTGGAGATTGACCAGCGGTTTAACGATCGTGATTATGGGGCCTGGGCAGGGGTCTCTCGCGACGAGGTCGAAGCGTGCTGGGGGTCGGTCGACGATGCCCCGGGTGTCGAGCCGGCAGACGCGGTCCTTGCGCGAGTCATGGAAGGGTTTAGAGAGACCACCGCCAAGCTCGGTGAGGGTATCGGAATGATTGTGAGCCACGACGCCATCAATCGGCCTCTGCTCGTTGCGCTGGAGCCGAGCCTCGCCGGGCGCGTTATTCCTCAAGAGACGGGGTGCTACAACGTGCTGAGGTCGACCAATCACACGTGGAAGGTGGTGAGTGTGAACAACGTGCCGCGTCAGCGGCGACGTTGAGTAGGTCTCCAATCTTGTTCGGACGCCGTCCATAGGAACCTTTGCAGGCGCTGCAACGACGCTCGCGTCGCTGGGGATCGCTCTACCAGCCGCCGATACGCTCGAACACGTCCTCGGCGAAGCTGGTGGGGAGAGGCTTGCCGGGGAGGACCTTAAATGTTCGCCCTGCTTCCGTCTCTCGACCGGCCTGCAGGAAAAGGGTCGTGTCGGGAGCCTCGACCCAGAAGTGCTCGGCCAGGTCAAATAAATGCGTGACGATGAGCGGGCGAATATCTGAATCGATGAGGGCTTGCAGCACTTGGCGAGCGATTTCTGAGCCTTCGCGTTCGTTGGTCGCCGAGAAGGACTCATTGAACAATACGACGCAGTGCGGCTTGATCTCATCGGCAATGACGCTCATTCGTGCTAGTTCTTCGTCGAGCTTCCCACTGGTCATCGAGGTATCTTCTTCTCGCACGAAGTGGGTGAAGACTCCCTCGCACGTACTCGCCTCGAACGATTCGCCGGCAACCATCATGCCCGCGCGCATCATCAGATGAGCGATGCCGACGCTGCGCAAGAATGTCGACTTGCCTCCGGAGTTCGCGCCGGTGACGACGATGAGCGTTCGGTCGTCGGCATTGGCGTCGTTGCCCACGACGCGCTGATTATTGCGAAGCGAAAGGCACACGTCGTACAGCCCGGCGAAGTTGAGTCGAGCCGGTGACCACGGAAGCGGTGTCGGCACGCATACGGGCTCGCCGATCGTGGTCAGTCGCTCACGGAGATTGAGACATCCCACGTAGAACGCCAACTCTGTGCGTAGCATGACGAAAAAGTTGGCGAGATGATCCGCAGCCTGCGTGAGGGAGTTGGCAGCGGAGTTCACACCGCGGTTCATAAGATCATTCAGCATCTTCGATCCCGCCTCGTCGCGAGGCGCGATGTCGAATGAATACGACTTACGTCCCCCAACGCCCAGCATCTCCCTGAAGGTCTGCTTCGCGCGACGCGAATCGCGGAGCACGTAATCCAGACCGGTGTTACCGAAACTCAGCCGCGCGCTGATCAGCGTCCCGTTCTTGAATTTGAGTTGCTTCAGGTGCTCGTCAATCAACTGGAAGTAATCATCGCCGAGTTCGTCCTTTAAGACACGAAAGAGCGTGGTCCAGCCTTCGGAGACGAACCTGTCTGAGTGTTCGTCAACGATCGCGCGGAGGCGCTTCAAGTACCCCATGTACATGCCAATCACTTGAGGCGATTGCGACATCATTCCCGTGGGCGAGTTGCGCGAAATGAACCAGAACATTTTGCGCTGCTCTTGTACGGCGTTGACGGCGAGGTCGTAGATCTCTCGAACTATCTCAGGGTGTTCGAAGCAGTCGGCCAAGACGCGTTGGCGATACGTAATGTCGTCGGGGCCATGGAGACCGTCGAGAATGGCGACTTTGGAGACGGCTTTCACGGTTTCGTCTTTGCCGGCCATTGCCCCCAACAACGTCTCAAGATCAAGATCGTGGACTAACTGGTCGGCGTTGGCGGGAAGAGGTTGGTTGACCTCGAAGTCGGTGTCTCGAAACATGAGATGAGCTTTCATGGTCCAATTCGCTTTCTCAATCGGTCGTACGTGAGATCGTATTTTTCGGCTATTGAAATGGCGTAGGCGAGACCGTCGGCCGGGTGTCGGATGACCTTGAACGTTCGCTCGACCGGATTATCGGGATTCACCGAACTCGTCATGCTCGACGATCGACGGGCCCAAGAGCGATAGCTCGTCGATAAAGGTCACCACGACGCAAAGAGCGTCTAGTTCAATGATCTTCTCGAGGACTTTCGTTCCCAGGACGACTGCGTCTTGCGTTGTTGTGGACGCGAAGATCTCATTCATGATGATGACGCTCTTTGATGTGGCCCGTTTCAGCACATCTTGGATTCGCAGGAGGTCGTCCTCAAGCTTGCCGCTCTGAAAGGTGGGGTCCTCCTCTTTGCCGAAGTGCGTGAAGAGTTCGTCAAAGAGGGCGAGGCTTGCGGTGTCGCCGGGCACGGGACACCCGAGGCTGGCCAGGAAATGGAGTTGTCCGAAGGTCCGCGAGAAGGTTGTCTTGCCCCCTTGGTTTGGCCCCGAGATAACGATGATCCGTTCAACCTCCTCAAGGCCAAAGTCGTTGGTGATCACCGATGTTCGCTCCGTCGCGAGCTTCGCCGCCAGGGCAATGTCGAACGTCCCTGTTGCGAAGATTGCTTTGGATTCGTGGACGCCCGGCAGGCAAAAGGAGAGCTTTCGGGCCTTCAGCGGTCCGATGTACTCGAGATAGGCGAAATAAAACTGAATCTCGCGATTGAAGGAACTGACCGTGCCGTCGACGAACGTGCTCGTGCGTTCGCAAAACGACTGCAACTCAGAGAAGACATCTCGGAAGAGCAGCGCGACGCGGTCCGCAATCTGCGCCTGGACATGGTTCATGTCGGGCCAGTCAGAGAACTTGAGCCGATAGTCCGCGACCGACCCCTGCTGGAACCGCTCGAACGCTTCTTCAATCTCCGCGCCGTAATCTGCTTCGCCCTCGTATCTCAGTACCCGAACGTGAGGTCCCCTGATGTTGAGGCTGTAGCGGACCTCTGAGAGCTTTGCCGTCAGGGCCTGTGACTCGCTCACCAGTTTCTCGAATTCCGGCGAACTCGCATATTTCGACACGACACGTCGAATGTCGATCAAGGCCCGCGAGCTGATCTCGCTCGACTCAAGCGTCGATGACAGGCGTTTCACCGCCTCGCAGTAACGCGTCACCGCATCCAGATGAATGCCACGTCGATGCTGGACGTACTGCGTTTTCGCGGCCCATGAGTTTCTTAGGCGAACGTCGCGCATCTCGCCAGTAAACAGTTGAAGACCAGTCATCACGGATTTACTGTCGAGGTCTCGCCAGACCTCGTGGCGGAACGCCACATCGTCCTTTGACGTGAGGTGGTCGTAATAGAATGGGAGGAGTTGATAGTCCTCGCGGCCCTTCGTGATCGTGTCTGTCACCTGATTCAACAAAAGGTCGGGGAAGCACGTTGGCTCGGGCAGGAAGTCCAGCAGCTCTGGATTGTACGGGAGCTGATAGAGGATGCTGTGTCGAACTTCGGCCTTCAGCTCACTTTGGCTCGATGTGCCAACCGTCACGACACACCGGCGGGGTCGTATCCAACTGGAGCGTGTACCTCAACTTGGTGTCTAGAACACCGGAGTCTGGCGCGAGCGGTCGGCGAGTAGCTCCTCGAATTCATGGTCCTCACAGTCACGTTCTTGATAACACGTAGAGGCCATTAGCCGTGAAGGCGGTTCGGACCGGGGCCCGCCGGAGCATCATCCGACGCTCCGATCATAAACGAAGAAAAGGCGTCCGCACTCGCGATACGTGAAGATCAACTTAAAAATTGGATGCGAGATTGTTTGTTTCGACGACGACGTAACTACCTCTACCAGTAGTTTCCGCAGTCTTCGCTTCATTGCGCGACGTCTACGATTCGGTTACCGCACGAGCGGTTGTTAGGAGGAGCGATGGCGCAATCGATCGATGTGATTATTGAGATACCTCGCGGCGTGCGAAACAAATACGAATATGACCACGAGCTACACCTCATTCGTCTCAATCGCCACCTGACGTCTTCCATGGGCTATCCCGCGGAGTATGGTTTTTTCCCTGACACGCTCGGTGGAGACGGTGACCCGCTCGACGTCCTGGTCTTGACCGAGTACCCCACCTTCCCCGGTTGCGTGATTGGTGTTCGCGTCGTCGGTGCGTTCTTCATGGTTGACGAACATGGCGACGACGCGAAGCTAATCGCCGTGCCCGCGTACGACCCACAGTGGAAGAGTGCGAAGGACCTCGCTGATATTCCCACCAGAAAGCTCGATGAGATCCGTCACTTCTTCTCGGTCTACAAGGATCTCGACGAAGGAAAGTGGGTCAAGGTGACCGGTTACGAAGGACGCGACGTCGCCCTCAAGGAACTGGAAGAATGCAAGGCGCGATTTCTGTCCAGTCACGGAGAATAGGCCCCGATCAACTCGTCGCCACTTGTCACCAATGAGCGATGTTGAGGATGACGGGGTCATGGGATTTCCCTGGGCAAGGGGATAACCCGCCACCTTGACGTGTTTGCGTCGTAGTATGGAGTCGGCGATGGATCCCGCCTGGTCAAGTTGTTTTGACCGAAACGCCTTAGCGGCTAATGGTTCCTGCTCAGTTGGAAAAGGGAGCAGGAGGCGTGAGCGCTGCACATTCGGAGGCTCTTTCAAGGCGGATTGCCGATCTCTATGTCGAACGCGGGTATTCGACGCGTCGGGTTGCTGAAACCGTGGGGATTGATCGCCAACGCGTGACGAAGATTCTTCGGGAACAGGGAATCGCTCTCGCGCCACGGGGCGCCGGTCGACGTCGACCATTGAAGGTCGAAGGTCTGGTGGGCGAGGGAATACTTCGTTACCTCTACATCGACCGTCAGATGAGTTCGGTTGACATCGGCAGGAGGCTCGGCATCTCAGATCGCTTGGTGAGAAGCAGGCTGAAAATGTGGGGGATCGAGACGCGCACTCGAGGGCAATTTAATCGATTTGATCGAGGCGACGTCGATCTAGACGATCTTCGTCCGCTCTATATTGACAAAGAGTGGGCCGCTTCGTCAGTAGGAGATGAGCTCGGCGTGTCAGGGAATATTGTCCTTCGCTCTGCACACACGAGTGGGCTCCCAGTGCGCGCCGGTGGGTCACACCGGCCCTCAGAGGTCTTCGACATTGTTCTCATTGAGGCTCTCTACGACGACACAGAAGTATCACGGGTTTTGGTGAGGTACGGTGTCCCCATCGTGCGTGACGCAGGCCCTCTGTGGCAGCGATTCCCGGTGCCAGTGGATTTAACTCCTGAACTTCTTCATGACCTCTACAACACGTGCGGTCTCTCAACATTCCACATCGAACTTCTCACTGGCTCGCCAACACCTACCATTCTTCGCAGACTGGAGGATTATGGGATCGAACGTCGAGGGCGAGGAGGGCGTTCTCCCTTCATGCGAAGATGGCACGCCCAGCGTCGGCGAGCTGCAACGACTGCGAGGTTGGCGTAATGAGGTTTTCTCAATGGAGGCGCGTCGCCGAGGAGATCGAAATGCCGCTGAGCCATACCGACGCCGGAGAACTCGTCAACCTGCGGTGTTCGGCACTGGTTTTACGCGACGATACGGTGCTTCTCTGTCGTCGTGAAGGGGCAGAGACCAACTGGGTGCTGCCCGGGGGAACGCCGAAGTTGGGCGAAGGCACTGCTGCTGCCGCGCGAAGAGAAGTGCTTGAAGAAACCGGCCTCTCGATCACTACGCACCGAGTGGCCTTTGTCCTTGAAACAACAAGTCGAGACGTCACTCATCACCTTATCGAAATAGTGTTTCTCGGGACGGAGGAGCGAACCGAGTCCGCACCCTCTCAGCGTGAACTCGCACTCATACCGGAGTTTGTAACACTCGAAAGCCTCGGAAGCATTGGACTACGTCCGCCGATCGCAGGGTACATACGAGGTTACGCGAAGTATCAGCGAGCCGGAAGCAGCAACAAGGCAATCTTTACGGCCGCGTATCTAGGCAACTTGTGGCGCGCATCGGGTGACGATGTTTTGATGTCGGACTCCATCGGTAATCCAGCGGCATGGGATCTCGAGCATTGATGCGTCCGTGTCAAACATGACGGTAAGAGCCCCTTTACGCCTCGCTCCGGCTTCGTTCTCGATGTGTCGCGGTCCGAGCGTTTTCCCATTTCCATGCCACTTCAGGCAGGAGGTGTGTAGCGCAGGCAGCGTCGCCGGGGTGAGTCTGTAGGGGGTCTTCACTCAGTGGGGCGCCACTTCTGATCTTTTGAATCTGCAAAGAAAACCTGGACGAAAGGCGCGGGCGGCCGACAACGCCAGGGTCACTCGTCGTCGAATTTATGTGGTCGCTGAGATTCGGCGTCGGGCAGCGATGAACATTGGGAGCGCCGCGAATTCGGCAACCATTGAGAACGCGACGACTGCGGGCAGCGAGACTCCAAAGAGGAGTCCGATAACGGTGCTGCCAAGGAACCATGCAATCCCGTATCCTCCAGTGAAGATTCCGAACGCGGAGGCTCGACGATCCGCGGACACCATTCGACCAACGGCGGCCGGGATGATCGACTCCTGAATACCCGAACCGAGTCCCCACAGGATCACGCCGACGAGACTCGTTCCAAATCCACCAAGGAAGACAAGCGGTGCATAGACGCCCGCACAAATAGTTAGGGGCACGAGCAACTTCATCCCGAAGCGATCGAAGAGGCGACCAAAGATCAGTGATCCGCCGCCACCGACCGCCATGGCGATGGCGTAGAAGACGGGGACCATATCGGTCGAGACGACCTTCGCGCGCTCGAAATGATACGCAATGAGGGGAAAGTCGGCAAAGCCGGCACCGACAAGCCCAGCTGCAACGAGATAAACCCAGAAGACCTTCGGCATGCCCTTGGTCGTCTCCACCTTCGCCTTTGGTCCCTCGAGGTTCTCTGGGTGGGGATAGGTGAAGCGTGCGACCATCAAAATGGATAACTCAATGATGGCGGGAATGGCGAGTAAAGCGAAAGCGAGTTTGTAGTGGTGATGGTCAAGGACGAGGATCAACGCGACAAAAAGTGGGCCAAAGGTGGCGCCGAATTGATCCAGCGCTTCGTGTAGCCCAAAGGCCCAGCCGTAGCCGATTTCTTCGGCGGCGTGTGCGAGCATCGCGTCGCGGGGTGGATTTCGGATTGCTTTCCCGACGCGCTCGAGAATGATGAGAACAGCGGCGATCTCCCAACTCCCCGCCAGCGCGAGTAGCGGGACGACGGACATTTGGAGCACGTAACCGCCGATCGTGATCGGCCAGTACTTCTTTGTGCGGTCAGCTCCCGGCCCGGAGAACAGACGGAGCCCATAGCCGAGCAGCTCCCCGGCACCACTCACCATGCTGATCGCGAGGGCCCCGGCGCCGAGCAATCCCAAGTACTGACCAAGGACGCTGCGTGAGCCCTCATAGGTGAAGTCCGCGAAAAAGCTCATCACCCCGACAACGATGACGAAACGCAGGGCGCCCGCTGCTCGGGTCGAGTGTTTCGTGTCGGTCGGCGACGTGCTAACCCGGCGGTGTCTTCGTCTCCGCATTACAGCTCCTTGTTTGGAACAGCACCTCTCAGCAGGATCGCCAAGCGGGTATATCAGTTCACGCGTATCTGCGCACCTTCGAGGCGGGGGTAAGGATCTCACGCGCCGATCGGAGAGTCGCAAGCGCGCGAGCTGCCGATCGCGCGGCAGCTTCGCTCGCCTCAGCCTTTTCGATCTTTGCCTCGATCCATTGATGAAACGTCGCTTCGGAATTTATCCACAAGCGCTGACGCATCTTGCGCTGGTAAACGCCACGCTGCATGTCATCACAGCGGAGCAGACGCCTCCGGGTACGTCCGGCCGTCGCGGCCCGACGCCGGACGCGATGCAAGCGTGGTGGGACATTGACAATTCGCCATGGCGACTGGGTTGAAAAACCCCGTATTCGGTCCCCGATCACAGGGAATCCGGACGCGGCGCTCGTACCCGGCAATGTAAGAGTCGATTACCGTCGATGGATTTGGGCGACGTGACTCGAGAAAATGAGCGATGAACAAAGCATGATGGCTAGCCCAACCAGGCCTATCGGAGTTGAGTCGGTAAAGAACGCGATGAGCACCGCCAATCCGCTGAGGAAGCCAACGGTGCTTATCGCCCGCCAGTGACGAACGTGGAAATTGATTTTACTAACGCCCCTCAGGAACTGGGGATCTTGTTGGCGCAGCGATTCTTCCAAGTCCGTCAGGATCTTCTGTTCGTGCTCGGATAGCGGCATGGCTCCTCCTTCATGTCTCCTAGGAGTCATCAGGCAACTTCAGCCGAGAGGCGAACTCCATCGCCATCCGCATCATATGTCCGACGACAGGCCCTGCGAAACTCCCTACTCGCGGACACGTTCAGCGGTTCACGCCGTGCTTTGACACGGCGCTTGACAGGTATCAAATTCAACTCAGGGTTGTGTCGTCGGCCGGTTCCGCAATTGGCCGATCGAATAGGTCGAGGTACCGGTTAAAGCGGTACACCCGACCGCGTGTTCGCCCAGTGATCTCCTGGAGAATTTGCAGTTGTTCCAACCGCCGAATGAATCCGCCCGCCGCAGGACGTGACACACCGATTGCTGATTCAATCCACTTGGAATTGACGATGGGCTGTTGGTAGAGGCGATCGAGTAGTTGTAGTTCACGCGCCGAACCGCCCGCCTCCTGGAGAGCGCTTCTGAGGTCCTCGCGCAAGGTGTGGACTTGCTGCGCGGTCCGCGATGCGTCAAGCGCCGTCTCGGCGATGCCCGCTAGGAAGAACTCCAGCCAACCCTCCCAGTCCCCGTCAAAGCGCACCGCGGTCAGCCGAGCGAAGTATTCGTCGCGGTGCTGGCGGAGGTAGGTGCTCAGATAGAGGACCGGACGCGCCAGGGCGCCGCTCTCACAGAGCAGCATCGTGATCAGGAGTCGTCCCATGCGACCGTTACCGTCGAGGAAGGGATGGATGGTCTCGAACTGGGCGTGAACGAGCCCGCAGCGTATCAAGAGCGGGAGCTGGCTGTCGCCCTGCGTCTGATGGATGAACTGCTCGAGTGCCGCGAGAGCGTCACCCATTTCCTTGGTCGGAGGGGGGATGAACGAGGCTGTGAAGAGGGTCGCACCCGGCGGGCCGATCCAGTTCTGGGAGCGTCGGAACTCTCCCGGTGACTTATCGGCGCCCCGTCCCGAGCGCAAGAGTTGCGCGTGAACTTCACACAGGAGGCGACCGCTAATGGGGAGAGAGTCCAACCTCTGGATGGCGTAGTTGAATGCCGCGACGTAGTTGACGACCTCTTGGACATCGACCTCGGGCACCGTCTTCGCGTCAGCTCCCATTTCGAAGGTGAAGATTTCGTCCAGGGTGCAATCCGTCCCCTCAATCTGGGAGCTGAGCAGGGCTTCTCGCCGGACGTACATCCCGAGGAAGAGGTCAACGTCGGGGAGGCGCGCCGCCGCGCCGTCCAGTCGTCCGAGCGCCTCGGCCGCCGTCGAGAGCGGCGTCAAAAGCCGCGCGAGGTCGAGGGGAGGATTGTCGGGGGGCAGGTTGGAGGGAAGGTACGCGTCGTACCCGTCGGTTGCCGGACATAGTGTCCAGACCTGTCAGTGCCTGCCATTAGTGTTCCTCCAAGGAAAGTAGAATAGCACTTTACTTTCCTAAAAGTCCGAAACGGAGCCCGCAAGGCAAGCGGGCTTACCTAAGTCGCCTAAAGAGGCCATCCTAGGTAAGGAGATCGATATTTCCTTGCCTAGGGCAACGTAACGTAGGCTGACGTCCACCGAGGGGAAGAAGGCTATTTGGAGTCTCGCCGCCAAGGTCTACGTGAGACTGACGAATAGCAGAAGGTGATCCGGGCTTCAAGTGGGTACCAGTGATCGACTTCGCCTGCACTGACGGCGAGGATCTTCCGACTGCCCCACTCTCTTTGCAAAAGTCTCTTGACATCGATGCGGAGATAACAGGCGTCCTTATACCTGGTCTTTTGGCTGAATCTTTTGCTGCGCTGATTCCATTCCTGTGCCCCATCGTGAATCGGGTGGACCCAGCCACCATCGCTCATCGACTTCTTTGAGAGCGGCGAAGTCGGCAGCAATCGCATCAATGGCAGCGTCTTGCTCGGACGGGTCGTTGGGAATGATGTAGTTGGCGTACGTGTTTCCATCCGCATCATCGATGTATGCCTCCTGGCCCCCATCGTGCGCTTTTCGGGCATTCTTGAGAGCCCTCTTCGTGGCTTCCCATACATCGGCTCCTGCTGCAGAGAAGTAGCCCTGGAGAAACGGCAACAGCGTGACCGTGGCAGTAATTCCAATAATCAGGTTCTCAGGGGATACGCTTCCGCCCTTGTAAAAGATGTCGCTGTCCGAGAACTTTGCATCAATCCCTTCGTTGGCAAACGCTCGCTGTATCGCATCGCGATCCGAGTGCGGGAACGTCTCGGAGAATTGCAGATCTACTTTTACGTCTTCCATTAGACAGTCATCTCCTCGCCTCGATCTTCCGTTCACCAATCAGCGACTGCACGGACGATAAGGGCATCGGATGTCCATGATGATTCAAAGTCCCAGAACTCGTAGCTGTACTCCCCGATGCTGTCCACCTGATGCCAGGAACGAAGGCTACAGATGAGGTTCTCGCTGTCCCGGAGCATGTGAGGTGCCCACTTCGGCCAAGGCTTCTTCTTGTTGCCCTCCCGAACGATGAAGGGATTCGTAATGACTATGCCGACAATCCACTCCTCGTCACCGAACATCTCTGAGTCAGGTGACGTCACAAGGTAAGCAATGGGCTTTACCCGACGGCGCTTTACATTTCCAGGCGGTCGAGATCGGTTCACTGACTTTTCGTTCCGGGGCCGGAAGTTGATTCGTTCATGGATTCCAAACTGCTTACACAGTTCTTGCATGGGCTTGGTGTCAAGAGGAATGCCCACCAGTTGAAACGAAAGTTCGGCATGCCAGATCGATCGTCTCTTGTCTGCCGAGATTGAGGCCGTCAACGTGTAGAAGCCATCATCAATCTCATCGAAGTAACACACTTCTTCGGAATGATGCGTTGCTAGCCCTTCGTATCTTGCTGCCCAACCTTGAAGTGCTTCGCACATTGTTTTAGTTCCAGAACCGTGCCAATTGGCAGTGGCCTGTTGGATACTCCAGCTTCCGTGCGTACTCACCCAGCCCATCTCAGCCATTTGATGAATGACTTCGAGCAATCCATTCTGGCCGTCAACCGGAACCTCGATGTCAACGGATACTCCTGAACCTCCTGCTGTGACCCAGTCGATGTCTGGCACTTCCAGAACAAACGTAAACAATCCAAAATCGCCACCGGAGGTGAACCACGAAGATCTGTGTCCGTCCGGATACAGGAACTCGACTGTGGATGAGGGCAAGTCGCTCGGTTTGATTTTCGTCGTATTGGTTCGTCGCTTGGGAGCCTCATCGAGAAGTACTTCGCGATTAACTAAGAGTGCCTGCTTCTTGTCTCGAAGAAGTTTGAGAAAATTACCGCTCCATCCGAGTGCGTTTTCGATTTCGAGACCCGACACGAGGAGGACCGGACGATCTGACTTGTTTTTGACCCGAGTGACGACTTCTTTGGTAAAGCCCACGTAGCTCACCAGGATTCCCGTCACTGATGCGGGGACCGCTGCAAGGCGAGTAAAGAGTGATTCGACGTCGTCGATGTTTGCGGGATCTTTGCGCCACTTGGTTTCGATGAGGTACACCTCGGTTCCGCGAGAAGCGAAGAGATCGATCTGGCGTGGCCTTGCAGCCCTTGCCTTTTTCTCGACTTTGAAGTGCTGAGCCTGAAAAAGCCTTCCAACGAATGGCTGGAAGTCATACCCACGTCGATGTGGATCTGTTTGATGCTTAAGTGACTCGAACTCCTTGGGGAGGGCCGAAGAGCCCCTCATTTGTTGGCATGCGAGCTTGTCATGAGTTGATCGTACGACAGTGGTGTATCGGCGTGAAGCGAGGTCGCTAGACACGGTCATTCTGTTGGACAATTACTCCAACGTAGGGTGCGCGGGTTACTCGTCGGCGCTGGGAAGATCTGGCTCAATAGCCAATAAGTCCTTTTCGCAGTATTTGAACTTGAGTCCACTTCCGCACGGGCACCTTTCGTTGCGCCCAGCCCTTGGAAAGTTCACATGACCAGTTTTCAGGTCGAAAATTCCATGCTCGTGACTTATCGATCGCATGAGTTCCGGGGGAGCATCGAGAGGTGGTTCCATGTAGATGTACCGGTAGTCGATGTAGCCATCTCCCACAATGTGACCGACAGCTAGAAGAGACGTGATTACTCTCCCCTGCAATCTAATTTCCTTAGCTCGAACACACGCGAGAGAGGCGAGCTTGGCATCGAAGTGTTCGATGTCTGCGAACGACTCAGCCGGTGAACAGCCAAAGACAAACAGCCGCTCGTTATTGAACATCCACGCGCCAGAAGCCCACGCACTGTCACGTATCTCGGAGCGCTTTCTCAGAATCCACTGACCTGCTTCAACTTGCAGGCCGGGTGGTACGTCATCGAGAAATTCCAGAATCCGTCGCGTATCTCCAATCGGTGCTTGAGGTAATTCCTCCGGATCTTCTGGCCAGATCCTCTCAAGGAGTTCTCGATAGAGCGCTGCTCCCGTCGGGTCATAGAGTGAGTCTGCTGTTAGCCAGGGACGACTCGATTTACCCCCTGCGGCTGCATACTCAACATCTGACTGGACCATCCGCTGAAATCGTGTTGCTTCAAAGCTCAGTTGCGGACACACATTCTGGGCCCGGCTTCGAGCGCACGCTCCACGTAGATCAACAGTCCAGTTACTGAGCGGATGGCACGATTGAGCATTAACCAATCGTCAGGAGTAATCCAAAACGCATCGGTTCTCGTGGGTTGAGTCCCATCCATGTCTGGGTGATCCACCACGATGATGGTCGGCCAGCTTGAGACATCCATGTCCAATGAAAGTGCAGCTTGTTCCCGAGCCTCTGGAGCCCAGTCTTTTGAGCGAACAGGGTACGCAGTGAGTATCTCCCCGGACTTCTGCTTTTCGCCAATCTGTCGTCGAGTCCCTTGTCCCTGTCGGTACGCTCGTTCGCCCTGCTTTGCGAGCCAAGATTCGCAGGTTTCGGAGCGCGAAGTCGGTTCACGGGTTTTAACCTGAATGATTGCGCCACGCCCATTCGAGATAAGTAATGCGTCGCCAACTTCTCGACTGCTCCCTGCCCCCTTGGAAAGTATCGGCACGGTGTAGACGAAGTCGGCGACGCCCAGACGAGCCGCGATCTTGCGCACGTCATCCTACCATGGCATCCCCGTAGCTCATCTCGTCAGTCATGAATCGATGGTAACTAAAGGCTGTGACTATGATGATAGTTCGTTTAGTTGCGACAACTTTCTTCAGATTTGCAGAGTGGTTGATAACTGCCAACGTGCTCGGGCTACAGGTCAAGTCCAAAATCTTGGTTGGGCGGCTCCAAGAGGTCGTCGCCGGAAAACACGTATTGCAGCCGTCGCCGGTGCAGTCTCAACCACTGTGAGTGCGCTTGGCTCTCTAGCGGCACCAAGGACACGACTTCGCTGAGTCTCTTGTTCGTGGCTAACGGTTGCATCGTCGAGGATGGTGTCAGGGTTGTCAATACCCCAGCGGTCCAAGTAGGCCGCGCCAGCGGCAACTTCTAATACCCACCGCTCGTAGAGTTCACCCGTGTGGGGAGCGTCGCCGAAGTCCTGCACCCATGCGTCACCTCGTTCAATCGCGATCGTTGCGAGTTCGCGGGCTCGCTGCTCGATGGCGTCGGCGCGATCGTTCAGTGCGAGCACGATATCGGGATCGGTGATCCCGGTGGGACGGGGGAAGATTCCGGCTACGAGTTCGCTCGCCGGTGGGCTGGGGTAGCCGACGCCGGTCACGTAGCGGTCAATGCGGTAGTGCAGGACGCTGGCGACGTCATCGGCGTCATCGAACGAACGACCCGCGACCAGCATCGGCAGTTCGGTGTCAATGTCGAAGCCCCGATTCTCCGCGTCTCGTAGCTGGGCGAGCAGCGCTGCGTACGCGGGGGAGGACTTGACTTGGGCCAGCTCGGTGTCGCTGAGTCCCGACTCGCTGAGTACTGTCTCCCAGCGGTGACCTTCGGCCATCGCGACGATGGTGTCGTACTCGGCGACGAGTGCGGCGATCGACTGGGTCTGGGATAGACGGATCATGTCGGTCGCGGACACGTCGGCTCCCTCGTGGCGCAGCACGCCGGCGAGCACGTCTAGGGCGCTCGGGACCTCGGTCAGCCCGTCGTGGCCGGTAGAAGGATCAGGGTCGTAGTGGGTGTCCACGTAGAGATGGTTGGACTCTGAGCCTCGAGTCAGGGAGACGTACAGTACTTCACGGGTAGTGGTGGGACTCGCGAACGCGTGCGCGGTATCGACGGTGCGCCCCTGGGCGCGATGCGCCGTCGACGCGTAGGCCAGTTCGACGTTCTTGGCGACGTAACTGGCTGGCAAGACGACCGAGCCGTGTCCACTCACCCGGGTGACGGTCATTGAGCCATTCTCGTGCGTTGCCGAGACGGTCCACACGTCGCCGTTCTTGACCCAGCCCGTACCCGTCGTAAGTCGTCGGTCGTTCTCGCGGGTGACGACGAGGTCGTTCACTCCAGCCGTCATGGCCCCAGCGACGTCGATCCCCTCTTCGGTGACGACTCCACTGGTGACCCGAGCGCTACGGGCGCGAGCGTTGAGTTCGTTGACGGTCGCGGTGTCACTGGCGAGCATCAACGAGTGCAGGCCACGATCGGTATCGCTCTTCCACGCTGCGTAGAGCGCGTCGAGCATGTCGTCACG
>CAWKII010000009.1:0-407884 GCA_963849705.1 uncultured Acidimicrobiaceae bacterium
CATTTTTAGCGCCGGCTGCATCCACCGAATTCGTTCGACGGAGTTGCGCGTCGGCGACTCCTTCAACAAGAACTTGGCCTTACTCGTCAGGCTAAAGACCCGAGAATCGTCGACCTCGACGAGATGAGCTGAGATGAGACGTGCCACACCTTGCTCGATCTCTTCACGGCTGAGAACCTCGTGCACGATCGAGTCCGCCGCTTCGATCACAGACGCTAGATCGCTCTCACCTCGAAATTCGGCCACGCCTACCGCTTCAAGGAAATAGACATCGCTCTTGGACCAATCTCTGCTCATTCGTCCATTTTGACCGTCACAGTGCTTCCAGTCGTGGATTGCGACTCTCAATGTTTCGAGCGTTCCTGAGGACGTTTTAGTACTGCACCAACATCGAGACAAAGGCGATGGCAACCAACATCAACAGCACGTCGACGGAACGAACGAGCTTCATACCGGACTGCGGCGACGCGGCGCCCTCTTGGGCAATGGTTTGGGACAGCGCTCGCTCTTCGGGCAACGTTCTCGCTTCCAGGTGCCCGGCGGCCGCAAGGTAACACAGCAGTCCGACGATAATCCAGGCGTGAGAGAGAGTGACCGAACTGCCCCCGCTGAAGCACATGATCAAACCCGTCACCGGCATCACGTGGATCAGTCGAGCCGCCCAGTTACGTCGCGAGGGAAAACGCGACGCCTGCGTGGCGGCGTCGGCGCCGCGAGCAACAGAAAGTGCGGAGAAACGCATGGCGACAAAGACGATGATCGTGGCGACGGCTGCCATGATGTGAATGACGAAGACGAGGTCGTACGCGACCGACGTGGATGAGGTGGCGATCACGGCTCTGACAGCAACCTCTCCGCGGCCATATACGGATCGGTCCGGCCATCGAGCAACGCGTCGATCTCCCCTTCGTAGGCGCTTCCTCGCGCGAGGTCAATGATCCGTGATCTGAGCATCGCGGCCACGACCTTGTCGAGTTCTCCCTGGGTGCGACGACGCCGCGCGGCTAGGAGATGCGTCTCGCCCAGGTAGTGACGATGAGCGTCGATCGCGTCGAAGAGGGCATGGGTCCCTTCATTGTTCACGGCGCTGGTTTCGACGATCAGTGGGCGCCACGGCCTCTCGGCCCCGAGATCCAGCATCTGCTCTAAGTCCCGACGGGTCTCACGCACACCCGGTCGGTCGGCTTTGTTAATCACGAAGATGTCCGCCACCTCTAGAAGCCCGGCTTTGTTGGCCTGCATGGAGTCTCCCCAGCCGGGGTTCGTCACGACCACGGTGGTGTCCGCCTCGGAGGCAATCTCCACTTCCATCTGGCCCACCCCGACCGTCTCTACGAGAACGAAACGAAAGAGCGCCGCCCCAAGAACCCGCAACGCCTCGGGGACGGCGAGCGAGAGACCACCTAGGTGACCGCGCGTGGCCATCGATCTGATAAAGACCCGTTCGTCCGTCGCGTGGTCTTGCATGCGAATACGGTCACCGAGAATCGCCCCTCCGGTGAAGGGCGAACTGGGATCCACGCACAGTACGGCGATCTGATCGAAGGACTCCGCGTCATCCACCCGCCCCCGCTCCAAAGCGAGGCTGATCAGTCGATCCGTCAGTGTCGACTTACCGCTACCGGGCGGCCCGGTGAGCCCGACGACGTAGGGCGTGGGCGCACCGTAGGAGAGGGCCACGGTGTCGCGGTGATGTACGCCGCCCGACTCGACGTAGGTGAGAAGTCGCGCCAGGGCCGTGCGCGATCCCTCGCGGGCCGCGACGAGCAGATCCGAGGGTTCGCGCGAGATCACTCGAACCGCTCGACGTTCGCGCCGAGTGAGCGCAGTCGCCCGACGAAGTCGTCGTAGCCGCGATCCACGTGCTCCAGGCCCGCGAGAGTAGTCTCCCCCTCCGCGACCAGGCCCGCAAGCGTCAACGCCGCCGCCGCACGGATGTCGCTGGCCCGAACCGAAGTCCCCGTCAGTCGATCGACGCCGCGAATCATGGCGTGATGGCCTTCGGTCGTGATGTTCGCTCCCAGACGAACGAGCTCATCGACGTAGCGAAAACGGCCGGCGAAGAGATTCTCCGTCACGACCGAGACGCCGTCCGCAACGCTCAGCATCGTGGTCAATAACGGTTTGTAGTCCGTCGCCACGCCGGGGTACGGCAAGGTCGCGATGTCGACCGCGCGGAGCCGTCCCGTCGCTCGCACCGCCACGCCCTGACCGCTTTCGTCCACGGCGGCGCCCATCGCTTCAAGTTTTCTCAGCAGCATCACCATGTGTTCGGCCCTGGCGTCGATCACTCGCACCTGGCCACCGGTGATCAGTCCCGACGCCAGGTACGTGGCCGAGACCACGCGGTCGGTCACCACGTGGTGACTGGCCGGTCGCAGGGTCTCGACGCCGTCGATGGTGAGCAGCGAGGTACCCAGACCCTCGATGTGCGCTCCCATCGCGAGCAGCTGCGTCCCGAGGTCCGCTACCTCAGGCTCGCGCGCGGCGTTGTCAATAATCGTGCGCCCCTCAGCTAAGACCGCCGCCATGAGGAGGTTGTCGGTCGCGGTGTGGCTGGGGTACTCCAGCGTGATGCGCGTCGCGTGGAGTCGTGGCGAGGAGGTCGTCGCGTGAATCGACGTTCGATCGTTGCGGAACGTAGCACCCATGGCGCTTAGCCCCTCGGTGTGAAAGTTGATCGGGCGCTGTCCGAAATCGTCGCCGCCCGGGAGAGCCATGTTCGCCTCACCGCACCTCGCCAGGAGAGGGCCGAGTATCACGATCGACGCGCGCATGGCCTCAAAGAGGTGCGACGGCGCCACGGGGTGAAGGTCCTTCGCCTCGGGCACGACGACGCGAAGTTCGTGATCGTCGGGCTGATCGACGCGGCATCCGAGCGCCACGAGCAGCTCGCTCATCACCGAGACGTCGCTGATGCGTGGCACGTTGGCGAGGCGATGCTCCCCGGTGGCGAGGAGGCAGGCCGCCATCTCTTTCAGGACTGCGTTTTTTGCGCCGTAGGCCCTCACCTCGCCCTCCAGGGGGCCGGCGGGCTTCACCACGAGAGAACTCACCCTCCAAGTATTGCCGCTCAAAATGAGGTGCAAAAACGTCATTCTGGGCCAAATGAGACGCAGAGTACGCTGTCGATGTGCAGCCACCACTACGGCCGGACCGCAATATTGCCCTGGAGTTGATTCGCGTCACCGAAGCGGCAGCGATCGCGGCGGCTCGTTGGGCCGGGCGCGGCGACAAGAACGCCGCGGACCGCGCGGCCGTCGACGCCATGCGCTTCGTCTTGGGCGCGGTCGCGATGGATGGCGTGGTCGTGATCGGCGAGGGCGAAAAAGACGAAGCGCCCATGCTCTATAACGGTGAGCAGATCGGCGACGGCCGCCCGCCCCAAGTCGACGTCGCGGTTGACCCCGTCGACGGTACGACACTGACGGCCATGGGTCGCAACGGTGCCTTGGCGGTCATCGCGCTCTCCGAGCGCGGCACCATGTTCGATCCCGGTCCGTGCTTCTACATGAAAAAGGTGGCCGTCGGACCGCGAGGTCGTGGGTCGGTGGACGTCAACGCTTCGGCCACGGACAACCTCACCGAGCTCTCGAAGCGACTGAAAAAACCTGTTCAGGAGATGGGGGTGGTGATTCTCGATCGCCCTCGCCACGACGACCTGGTGGCTGAGGTCCGTGAAGCCGGAGCCCGAGTGCTCTCCATCACCGACGGCGACGTGGCGGGCGCGATCGCCACCGGCTGGCCAAACTCGGGCGCCGACATTCTGCTCGGTATCGGTGGCACGCCGGAGGGCGTCATTGCCGCCGCCGCGCTGAAGGGTCTCGGCGGCGAGATTCAAGGAGTGCTGCACGCCGATACCGAGGAGATTCGCGCCCAAGCGGAGTCCCTTGGTTATGACTTCACAAGGGTGCTCACGACCGACGATCTCGTGGCCAGCGACAACTGCTTTTTCTCCGCCACCGCCATCACCGACGGCGACTTCTTACGAGGTGTCCGCTTCTACGAATTCGGGGCCACGACTCAATCCTTAGTCGTCCGCTCCCGATCGGGAACGGTACGAACCATCGAGACGTTCCACCGTCACGACAAACTCCAAGAGTTCACCACCGCCGTCTTCTAAGCACGGCGTCGGCGCTTGTGCAGTATTTCTCTTTGCGGGGGCGCCGGCATCGTCGTAGTCTCCGCTAAGAGAGCGCGTCGACGTTTTTGGGCGTGACGACAATGAAAGAGGTGCGTAGTGCGTGTGTCTCATCTATTGGCCACCAAGGGCCACGACGTGGCGACCATATCGAAGGAACGAAGCGTCGTCGACGCCGTCGCCCTGCTGAAGGAGCGCGGCATCGGGGCGCTCGTCGTCACCGGCGCCGAACCCCCACTGGTGGGCATCTTGTCCGAGCGTGACGTGGTGCGGGCCCTGGCGACCAACGGCGCGAGCACGCTGGAGCAGAAAGTGTCGGACCTCATGACGACCGACGTCTCGGTCTGCTCGGAGTCAACCGAACTCAACGACCTAATGACCATGATGACCGACCGGCGAATCCGCCACGTCCCCGTCGTCGAAGAGGGCCATCTGGTCGGCATGATCTCAATCGGTGACGTGGTGAAGGCTCGCCTGGAAGAGCTCGAGCACGACAAAAAGGACCTGCTCGACTACGTCTCGGGCCGCTAGGACCTACTTGTAGTCTGCGGCGCGCAGTCGCAGTTCCGCGCGTTCTAACGCCGCGTAAGCGATCAACTGCTCTTCCTCGTCGGCGCTGTCGCCCTTGGTGAGTGAGGCCAACTTGGCCTCCGCGGCCTCTTTGGCGGCCTGGGCCCGGGGCACGTCGATCTCGGTTGTTCGTTCGGCGACTCCCGCCAGCACCGTGGCCAGGGTCTCGTCCTCACCCAGGCCGGGGCCTACTTGGAAGAAACCCGAGTGTACGGCGTAGGCCAAGACGCCCTCGTCGGTCTCCACGCGAACGATGCTCGAGACCACGTCGCCCACTGTGGCCGTGTGCTGAGGAAGGATCGTGAAGTCACCCTCGGACGAACGCGCCAAGAGCGCGTGGGCCGGCGCCGAGAACAGGGGCTCTTCGGGCGTGACAATCTCAACCGTCAACGTCGCCATTAGCTCGTCGCCAACTCCGCGGCCTTCTTTTCCACGTCCGCCGCGCCGCCGACGTTCAAGAACGCCTGCTCGGGGTAGTGGTCGAGGTCACCCTTGACCAACGACTCGAAGGACTCGATGGTCTCTTGCACCGGAACGTTGATGCCGTCGATACCAGTAAAGACTTTGGAGACGAACATCGGCTGGGAGAGGAACCGCTGAATCTTTCGCGCGCGTGTCACCGTGATGCGGTCCTCCTCGGAGAGCTCGTCGAGACCCAGGATCGCGATGATGTCCTGGAGCTCTTTGTTGCGCTGGAGGATCTGCTGCACCTGGCGAGCGACGGCGTAGTGACGGTCCCCCACGATCTCGGGCGCCAAGATGTTCGACGTCGAGGTCAACGGGTCGACGGCCGGGTAGATGCCGAGCGCCGCGATCTGGCGGCTCAGTTCCGTGGTCGCGTCGAGGTGGGTGAAGGTCGTGAACGGCGCGGGGTCGGTGTAGTCGTCCGCCGGCACGTAGACGGCCTGCAGCGAGGTGATGGAGTGACCTCTCGTCGAGGTGATGCGCTCTTGGAGCTCACCCATCTCGTCCGCCAGGGTCGGCTGGTACCCGACCGCCGAGGGCATGCGACCGAGCAAGGTGGAGACTTCCGAGCCGGCCTGCACGAAGCGGAAGATGTTGTCAATGAACAACAACACGTCCTGGTTTTTCACGTCACGGAAGTACTCGGCCATGGTGAGAGCAGCCAGCGCCACGCGCAGGCGCACGCCCGGCGGCTCGTCCATCTGGCCGTAGACCAAGGCCGTCTTTTCGATAACGCCCGACTCGCGCATCTCGAGCAGGAGGTCGGTACCCTCGCGGGTACGCTCCCCCACGCCCGCGAAGACCGACACGCCCTCGTGCTGCTCGGCCACGCGCCGGATCATCTCCATGATCAGCACCGTCTTGCCAACGCCCGCGCCCCCGAAGAGCCCGATCTTGCCGCCCTGCACGTAGGGCGCGAGGAGGTCGACGACCTTGATGCCCGTTTCGAACATGGTGGCCCGAGGCTCGAGTTGGTCGAAGGCCGGAGCGTTGCGGTGAATCTCCCAGTGATCCTCCACCGGTCCGATGTCGGTCGTGTCGAGCGGCTCACCGATCACGTTAAAGACGTGACCCAGCACCGCTTCACCCACCGGCACCGTGATGCCTTGTCCGCTCTGGTGCACGACGGCGCCGCGCACTAGTCCATCGGTCGGCCTCATGCAGATGCAGCGAACGCGTCCCTCGCCGATCTGTTGGGCGACCTCGGCCACGACGGTGATCGTCTTGCCCTCGAGGTCGATATCCATCGAGACCGCGTGGTTGATCTCGGGAAGGGCGTGGGGCGGAAACTCCACGTCCACGACGGGTCCGGCGATCGCGACGACGCGCCCCGTTTCGAGTTTGGTCTTTTCGGGAGCCACGGTCATTTGATTCTCACTTTCCCGAGCGGAGCGCTTCGGCGCCGCCCACGATTTCCATAATTTCGGTGGTGATCGAGTCCTGTCGGGCCCGGTTCATCACACGGGTCAAGGTCTGGCCGAGCTCGTCGGCGTTCTCCGTCGCGGCCGCCATGGCGCGCTGTTGACTGGTGTGAAAGGAGGCCGCGCCCTCTAAGAGCGCGGAGAAGACTTCGCTCTCCAGCGCGCGAGGCATCAAGAGGAAGAGCAACTTCTCGACGTCGGGTTCGAACTCGGTGTAACCCTTCAGCGGTTGCTCGCCCTCAGGCTCGGGCAGTTCGGGAATCACGAGCGGCAACAGCTGCTCGACCTGGACTTGCTGAGTGCCCGCCGAGAGGTAGCGCGTGGAGACGAGGAGGACCTGCTGGGTCTCGCCACTCATGAATGGTCCGGCCAGGCGACGGGCGATCTCTTGCGCTTGGGCGAAGGTCGGTCGATCCACCACGCCCACGAAGCTGTCCTCCACTTCGAGCCCGCGAAAGCGGTAGTAGGCGGCGGCCTTTTTGCCCGCGCAGAAGAGTCGAACGCGAGTGCCCTGGCTTTGCAGTCGCACGACCTCGCGCTCGCCGGCTCGAAGGGCGCCGTTGTTGTAGGGACCCGAGAGCCCGCGGTCGCCGGTGATGACGAGCACGAGGGCCGTGTCGATCTTCTCGGGCAGCGTCAGCAGTTTCTTGGTACCGGCGAGATCCCCGAGCGCAGCTTCCATGAGGACGCGCTGCATGCCGAGTCGGTACGGACGATTGGCGATGATGCGGGCCAGGCTGCGCGGAATCTGGGCGGCCGCGATGAGTTCCATGGCTTTGGTGATCTTGCGAGTTGACTGCACCGACTTGATACGTCGACGCAGGACTCTCTCCTGTCCTCCGGCCATGGATCCTCCTTTCGCTCTCTCGTCGCGCCCTAGTTACTCGGCGAGAATCCGTCGAGGAAGGACTTGAGGGCGGCGTCCAGCTTGTCCGTGTCGGGTAGCGCCTTGGTGTCGCGGATCTCGGCGAGCAGATCGGCGTGCTTGGCGCGAAAGTCGATCAACAGCTCGGCCTCGAAACGGGTAACGTCCACGACCGGCACGGTGTCCAGCCAGCCACGGGTGCCGGCGTAGATAGCCACCACCTGCTCTTCGACCGGGACCGGCGCGTTGAGACCTTGTTTCAAGAGTTCGGTCAGGCGGTACCCACGGTCGAGCTGGGACTGCGAGGACTTGTCGAGTTCAGAGCCGAACGTGGCAAAGGACTCGAGATCTCGGAACTGCGCCAGGTCGATCTTGAGCGTTCCCGCCACCGCTCGCATGGCCTTGATCTGCGCGGCGCTGCCCACGCGCGACACGGAGTTACCCACGTCGATGGCCGGCCGCACCCCGGAGTAGAAGAGGTCGGCCTGCAAGAAGACCTGGCCGTCGGTGATGGAGATGACGTTGGTAGGAATGTAGGCCGAGATGTCGCCGGCCTTGGTCTCGATGATCGGCAGGGCCGTCAAGGACCCGGCCCCGAGTTCGTCACTCAGCTTCGCGGCGCGCTCCAGAAGACGGCTGTGCAGATAGAAGACGTCACCGGGGTAGGCCTCGCGACCCGGAGGACGGCGCAACAACAAGGAGATCTGTCGATAGGCCTCGGCCTGCTTGGAGAGGTCGTCGTAGACCACGAGGGCGTGCTCGCCGTTCTCCATCCACTCCTGGCCAATGGCGCAACCGGCGTAGGGGGCGAGGAACTTAAAGGGGGCGGGGTCGCCGGCGCCGGCCACCACGACCACCGTGTACTCAAAGGCCCCGAAGTCCTCCAAGGTCTTCACGGTTTGGGCGACCGACGAGTTCTTCTGTCCCACGGCGACGTAGATGCACTTCACCCCTTGGCCCTTCTGGTTCAAGATGGTGTCTACGGCGACCGTGGTCTTGCCGGTCTTGCGGTCGCCGATGATGAGTTCGCGTTGACCACGTCCGATGGGTGTCATGGCGTCGATGGCCTTGATGCCCGTCTGCAGCGGCTGGCTGACCGGCTGGCGCCCGGTGATCCCCGGAGCCTGGACCTCCATGCGACGGAACGTCGGATTGACGAGAGGTCCTCTGCCGTCGATGGGCTCCCCCAGTGCGTTGACCACCCGTCCAAGAAGCGCGTCGCCTACGGGCATCGAGAGGATCCGCCCGGTGGCTCGGACCACCTGCTCTTCTTCGATCCCGTCGACGGAACCGAGCACCACGGCGCCGATGGTCTCTTCGTCGAGGTTCATGGCCAGACCCACGGTGCCGTCGGCAAACTCGAGGAGCTCGTTCACCTTGGCCGACGGCAGTCCGGAGACGCGCGCGATGCCGTCGCCGACTTCGACCACGCGCCCGACCTGCTCCGCCGCGACCGTCGGGTCAAAGTCGGTCACGTGTTTGCGCAGCGCTTCGGTAATCTCGCTGGCGCTGATGGTGAGTTCCGTCATTCCGATTCCTTTGCTAGGCACTTCGATTTACTGATGATTCGAGAATCCGCCTCGACGCGACGGCCTCGCGCAGGGCCCCCAGTCGACCCTTCGTGGTGGCGTCCAGTCTCAGGTCACCCACTTCCACCAAGACGCCGCCCAGGAGGTCGGGCTGGTTGGCGATCTGTAGTTCTACGTCTCGACCCGTGAGGGCGTGCAGAGCGCGCACCAGTGCTCGTTGACTCTCGGCGTCCAGCTCTCTCGCCGCGTGGACCCTGGCCACGCGCCAGTTACGCGAGCGCGCCACGTAATCAACGAGATAGTCCAGCGTCCCGACGACGTCGCGCGGCCGTCCTCCGACGATGGTGAAGCGCGCGAGGGCCAGCGAGACCGGGTTGACTTTGCCCTCGAGGAGTTGAGTGGTGAGTCCCACGCGCGCCTCGAGCGGGGCGTCGCGGTCCAACAGGAGCTGGCGAAGGCCGGCGTTGCCTTCGATGGTGCGAGCCCAACGGAAGAGATCGTCCTCAATGGACGAGAAGTTCTCGGTGTCGACGTCGTCGAGCAGGGCGTCGGCGAAGCCGCTGACGCGCCGACGCGCGGCGAGCAGTCCCAGATTCGGGTGATGGAACTCCCCCGTGGACAAAAGCGTCCTCGCCACGAAGGTCAGCTCGTCGTACGAACGGGGCACCTCTTGGGCCAGAGCCGAGGACGCGGCGTAGACGCAGAGCCGCAGGGTTTGCGCACTCACTTTGTTGGTGAGGAGGTCGTGCACCACCTGTCCCCGAGCGACGTTGGAGATCGACGTGTCAGTGAGGACGGCGCTGATATCACCGCGCGAGAGGATCGTCGACTGCCACGCGCCCAGATCGTCGACGACCCGACTCAGGGCGTCGTGATCGAGCGAGCCCAGGAGGGCGGCAGCGAATCCTTCGAGCTTGGGAAGCATGGTTAGCGGGTCGCCCCTTTGGCGGCCTCGGCGTCCAGCGCGGCCACGGCCTCTCGCACGAGGTCGTCGTGCGTGGACTGATCAACTTCGCGTCCGACGATCTTCTCCACGAGTTCAAAGACGATCTCGCCGATACGCGCTGACGCCTCGTCCACGGCGCGCTGACGAGCCGAGTCGACTTCGCCCTGAGCGGTGGCCAGGATCCGGTCGAACTCCGCCTGGGCCCGTCCGGCCGCCTCGGCCTTGAGTTGATCCGAGGTGGCCTGAGCGTTGGCCACGATGATGCGCGCCTGTTCTCGGGCTTCGGCTAAGACCTTGGCCCTCTCGTCGTCCGCGGCGGCCGCTTCGGCCCGAGCGGCGTCCGCAGCCGCGAGGGACTCACGAATCTTCTCTTGACGATTGGTGAGGGCCTTGTTGATCGGCGGCAAAAAGTAGCGCTTGGCGATCCAGAGCAGGATGACGAAGACCGCCAGCTCGACGAAGAACGTGCCGTTGGGAAGAAGAAAAATGGACGTGGCAAACATCTCTTACCACCAACCTTCTGAGAGTGGACGACGAGTCGTGATGGGCGTCATGCCGGTCGACTAGTGCTTTTCGAACACGTAGACGAAGACGACCATGAACAAGAGGTTGATGAAGTACATCGCCTCGACCAGACCGACGGTCAAGAAGAAGTACGTGCGTGCCTTGTTCTCGATCTCGGGTTGACGGGCGATCGCCGCGATGGTCTGACTACCGGCAAGACCGTCACCGATAGCGGCACCGATGGCGCCACCACCCAGCGCTAAGCCACCTCCGACGAGGGCGCCCGCGTTCCGGATGGCATCCGCGACGCTTCCTGAATCTGTTGCCATTATCTATTCCTCCTGGGATTGTTCAATGCAGTGTCTCGGGTTGAGAAGCGTGTTGTTGTTCGTCGTCGTGGCTCATGGCGAAGCCAAAGTAGAGCATGGCGAGCAACATAAAGATAAAGGCCTGGATCGTTCCGAGGAGTCCCACGTCGAAGAACTTCCAGACGATCTCAAGCGGCGGCGTGATGAAGATGGGAAGCAGCGAGAGCATCACGACCACCATGAGGCCACCGGAGAAGATGTTGCCGAAAAGACGAAAGGTCATGGTGATCGGCTTGGTGATCTCTTCGATCACGTTGATCGGCGTTAATGCGACGAAGGGCTTGGTGTAGTGCTTGAAGTACCCCTTGAAGCCACGAGCCTTAAAGGACTCCACGTGAACCCAGATAATGACGAAGGCCACCATCGCCAGCGGCAGGTTCACGTCGCTGGTCGGTGCGGGAAAGATGGCGCCCGAGATGCCCGGACGCAGCGACGTCGGCAAGAAGTCCAACCAGTTACAGATGAGAATAAAGAGGAAGAGCGTGACGCCGAGGGGCACGAAGCGATAGCCCTCGGGTCCGATCGCGGAGTCGGCCAACTCACTGACCTGCTCCACCAGGAGCTCCCAAATCAGTTGAAGCTTGCCCGGCACGCCGTCGGTGACCTTGGCGCGCATGCGCAGTCCGAGGAAACAAAAGATGGCCGCAGCCAACAGCGTGGCCATCACGATGTCGTAGTCGATCGTCAGCCCGAGGATGTGCAACTCGGGGTGCACGCCCACGCTGATGGTCTTCGCTGCGAACAGCATTACTTACAAGCCTCCCTGGTCCGCCATCACGCGAAGCACGTTGACAACAAACACGATTTGATACAGCACGAGCCCTGTCACAATACCGACTCCGAGAGGGGCGTTCAGCCAGAGGAAGAAAAGGGCTACGGCGGTCATGACAATCAGACGACCCGTCGTCTTGCCGCCGAGTTGGCGTCGCACGGCCTTCGAACTCTGTTCACCCTTTAACTCCACTCGGGCGGCCTGACGATCGAGAAAGCGCAAGTTAATGATGGCAAGCGCCACGCCCAGAGCGACACCCAGGGCACCGAGCGGAGGAGCGATGATTAGCGCGACCACGAAACCCACGACCCCCACCGCGAGTGCCGAAAGGGTAGTACGGCGTAGGAGGCGTGGAAGGGTATTGGTGGGAAGGTTTTCTAACACGGGCGGTCAATTTTAAAGGTAACGACGAACGAGCTTTACTACGCTCGCCACGGCCGCGACCGCTCCCAACACTATCCCGATTAGAAGACCCACCGGAGCGAGGTTCCAGAGGTGATCGATGTAGAGACCGAGGAGCACGCCGAGCGCCAAGCAACTGGCCAGGGTCGTTCCCATCGCGGCGAAAGCGACCGGACCGGGCAGATTCGTTAGGGTCGATTTCTCCTGGTCCGGGCCACCGCTCGGCCCCGATCCGGGCGAGTCGCTCACCGAGACACTTTCTCGTGGTGGGCGTGAACTCCCTCGCGCCGTCGTCGAAGGCGCCACCGCAGCGGACTGAACCAGGTAAAGAGAGCGATGGCCAACACCATCACCCCGAGGGGAATGAAGACGTTCGCTCGCGTGTCAAAGAGGGGTAGCAAGACGAAGCCGCACAGCAGCGCCGTCCACGCCCAGAGAATGATGACCGTTCGTCGGTGACCGTGACCGAGACGCATCAATCGGTGATGGATGTGATTCTTGTCTGGCGTGTGGAAACCCTGTCCCGAGGCGGTGCGGCGGGCGAAGGCCCAGACGGCGTCGACGAGTGGCACGCCGAGGATGAAGACGGGAATGAGGAGCGGGGCGAAGAAGAAGAAGGTCACGCCGCTGGCGGGAGGAGTGCGACCCCCGATCACCATGGTGGACGCACTCATGAGAAGACCCAGCATCAGCGCACCCGCGTCGCCCATGAAGAGTTTGGCGGGGTGAAAATTATCTCGGAGGAACCCGAGGCAGATCCCGAACGTCAGCGCGGCGATCAACGGCCCCACGTTCGTCATCGGCAGAAGTCCCAGACTCTCCAAGCGCAGCCCGTAGACGCAGAGGGTTCCCGAGGCGATGGCCACGATGCCGGCCGCGAGGCCGTCGAGCCCGTCGATCAAGTTGATGGCGTTACAGAGCGCAAACACCCACAGGGCCGTAATCAACGGCAAGATCGAGGGCCCCAGGACCACGAAGCCGGCGAAGGGCAGCTTGAGTTGATACATCGTGGTGCCCGAAAAGTAGAGGATGGAGGCCGCGAGGAACTCTCCGGCGACTTTCGCCGGGGCGCTCATCTCGCGAAAGTCGTCCACGACACCGACCACGAAGATGACCCCGGCCGCCAGCAAGACGCCCAGCATCTCGTGCGACGACTCAATGATGCGTCGCAGCGGGGGGATGAGGAAGGCGAACAGGAGCGCCACGCAAAAGCCCACCAGCATCGCACCCCCTCCGCCGTAAGGGGTCTCGGTCTTGTGCACTTTTCGGTCGTCGGGCAACGCGGTGTAGCCGACCCGTAGAGAGATCGCTCGCGCGGGACGATTCGCCAGCATGGTGACGATGGCGCCGACCAGCGCGACGACGACGTAGTCGGCAATGTTGCTCATGCGTTACTGGGCGAAGTTGGCGTACGGGTTGAAGCGCGAGCACAGCGCGGCAACGTCGTTACGAACTTCCACGAGAGCCAGCTCGTCGTCGCGCTTACGAAGGGCGCGCGACATCAGGGACGCGATCGTCGCGAAGTCCTCTTCTCTCATGCCGGCCGTCGTCTCCGCCGCGGTCCCCACGCGCAGGCCCGAGGTCACAAAGGGGCTGCGGGGGTCGTCGGGGATGGTGTTGCGATTCGTCGTAATCCCCGCACGATCGAGCACTTCTTGAGCGGCCTTTCCCGTCAGTTCGCTGTCGAAGTCGCGCAGGTCAAGAAGCATCATGTGGTTCTCCGTGCCGCCCGACACCACGCGAAAGCCCTCGTTCACGAGGGCGCCGGCGAAGGCTTGGGCGTTGGCGACGATCTGGGCCGTGTAGTCGGAGAAGCTCGGGTCGCTCGCCTCTCGAAAGGCGACGGCCTTAGCGGCGATGACGTGCTCCAGGGGTCCGCCTTGCTGCCCGGGAAAGACGGCGGAGTCAATCTTCTTGGCGTACTCTTCGCGACAGACAATGGCCCCGCCGCGAGGTCCGCGAAGCGTTTTGTGCGTGGTGAAGGTGACCACGTCGGCGTAGGGCACGGGACTTGGGTGCGAGCCTCCGGCGATGAGCCCCGCCACGTGAGCCGAGTCGAACATCAACATCGCGCCGACTTCGTCGGCGATCTCACGAAAGGGGGCGGGGTCGATGCGACGTGAGTAGGCCGTCGCGCCGGCGACGATGAGCTTCGGACGATGTTCGTGCGCCAGATCGCGAACGTTGTCAAAGTCGATGATCTCGCCGGGTGCGTTCGGGTCGTCGGAGCGTGGCGTGAGTCCGTAGGACACGAAGTGCCAGAACTTCGAAGTGATCGACGCGGGCGAGCCGTGCGTGAGATGTCCCCCTTGGTCGAGGCGCATGGCGAGGATCGTGTCGCCCGCGTCCAGTAGCGCCTCGTAGACGGCCACGTTGGCGTTCGCGCCGCTGTGCGGCTGAACGTTCGCGTGATCGGCGCCGAAAAGTGCGGTGAGTCGGCGTCGCGCCAGGTCCTCCACTTCGTCAACGATGTAGTTACCGCCGTAGTACCGGCGACCGGGATAACCCTCGGAGTACTTATTGGTCAGTATCGATCCGGTGGCGGCCAGCACGGCGGGCGAGGCGAAGTTCTCGCTGGCGATGAGCTGCACTGTCGTCGTTTGACGGTCCCAGTCTTGGCTCAGGAGGGACGCCACCTCGTCGTCGTTGGTGATCCACGCGTCAAACGGTGATGAACCCACGCTGTCTACTCCCTACTGGCCGGTGCGTTGTCGAGATCGCGCAGTTTGTCAAGCCTCGCCCCGTGACGTGGCTCCGCGACAGCACTCAGCCACGCCGACAGAGCGTCAAGCGCCACCAGTGATCCGGTGACCCGACCCCCCAAGCACAGAACGTTCGCGTCGTTGTGCTCGCGGGCCAAGCGACCGGTCGTGGCGTCGTGCACCACGGCGGCGCGAACGCCCGGGACCTTGTTGGCCGCCATGGCGATACCGATGCCTGAGCCACAGCACGCAACGCCGAGGTCGGCCTCGCCGGCCACCACCGCGCGGCCCACCGCCGCGCCGTAGTCGGGATAGTCCACCGATTCCGTCGCGCTGTCGGTACCGAGATCGTTCACCTCATAGCCCCACGAGAGCAGCGATGACTTGAGCAGCGTCTTCAAGTCGTAGCCGGCGTGATCCGAGCCGAGGGCAATTCGCATTACACCAACCCTACCTTTCGCCCCCCTCGTTCTTCGCCCGAAACGATCTCCCCACGCGGCGGCGCCGTCTCAGACGACGACGCGGATTCCCCTCCCGATCAGCCCAAGTGACGATCGAGCGCCCTCGGTAGGCTTTGGCCATGAAGCCCGCTCTCCTCGCGCCGCCGCTCGCGTCGACTCTCGAGACGTCCTCAGATCTCTTCAGGAAAAACCGCGAGGACATGTTGGAGCAGCTCGGCGTCATCGACGAACTCTTAGACGAGGCGGAAGCGGGCGGCGGCGCGAAGGCCATGGAGCGAATGCGCTCTCGAGGCAAGCTGCCGGTGCGAGAACGCATCGCGAACGTCCTCGATCCCGACACCGCCTTTCTCGAGATCTCGCCGTTAGCGGGATACGGCTCGGACTACGCCGTGGGCGGCGGAATGATCGTCGGCCTAGGGATCATCGCGGGCACCGAGTGCGTCATCATGGCCAACGATCCCTCCGTCTTGGGTGGCGCCTTAACGCTGTACTCGGCCAAAAAGTGGATGCGCGCACTAGAGATCGCTCGGGACAATCAGATTCCCTACGTCAGTTTCGTCGAGTCCGCCGGGGCCGACCTTCGCGTCGGTAAGGGCGGCGGTGGGCGAATGCAGACCGGCCACTTCGCCGAAAGCGGCCGATTTTTCTACGACCTCATTGAACTCTCGAAGATGCGCGTGCCCACGGTGAGCGTGGTCTTTGGATCCTCGACGGCTGGCGGCGCGTATCAGCCGGGACTCTCGGACTACACCATCGTCGTCAAGGACCAGTCCAAGATCTTCCTCGCCGGACCTCCGCTGGTGAAGATGGCGACCGGTGAAGAGTCCGACGACGAAACCCTCGGTGGCGCACTCATGCACGCCGAGGTCTCGGGCCTCGGCGACTACTTCGCCGAAGACGAGATGGACGCGATTCGACTCTGTCGAGAGGTCGTCTCTCACCTCAACTGGCGAAAGCACGGGCCGGCGCCCTCGCTGCGCGCCGACGAGCCTCTGTACGACGCCGAGGAGTTGCTGGGCATCGTGAGTCGCGACCTTCGCCAAAGCGTCGACGTGCGCGACGTCATCTCTCGCGTGGTGGATGGTTCTCGCTTTGAAGAGTTCAAGGCCCGTTACGGACCAACGCTGGTGTGTGGGTGGGCCAGCGTTCACGGTTATCCCGTCGGCCTCCTCGGCAACAACGGCGTCATTCATCCCAACGCCGCGGAGAAGGCCGGCCAGTTCATCCAGCTCTGCAACCAGATCGATGTACCGCTGATCTTTCTTCAGAACATCACCGGCTACATGGTGGGCAAGGAGGCCGAGGCCGAGGGCATCATCAAAAAGGGATCGCAGATGCTCAACGCCGTCACGAACTCGACCGTGCCCCACCTCACCGTGATCATTGGCTCCTCGTATGGCGCCGGCACCTACGGCATGTCGGGGCGGGCGTTTAATAACCGCTTCACCTTCTTGTGGCCGACCGCCAAGGTGGCGGTCATGGGACCTAAGCAGATCGCCGGCGTGATGTCCCAGGTCCGGCGCGCCCAGGCCGAACGCAAGGGCGAGGAGTTCGACGAAGACGAGGACGCCAAGATCGTCGCCATGGTCGAAGAGGCGCAGGAAAAGGGATCACTCGCCCTGGCCGCGACCAGCGCGGTCTCGGACGACGGCATCATCGATCCCCGCGATACTCGCACCGTGCTCGGCCTCTGTCTCTCTGTCGTGCGCAGCCGACCCGTCGAAGGAGCGACGGGCTACGGGGTCTTTCGGCTGTGAGGTTCTCCACCGTTCTCGTCGCGAATCGCGGAGAGATCGCTCGACGCATCATCCGCGCCGCTCGCGAGAGAGGCCTGGTCACGGTGGCGGTCTACGTCGCGGCCGACGCCGACGCGCCCTTTATCGCCGACGCCGACCGGGCGGTACTCCTCACGACCACCTACCTCGATGGAGACGCCCTCATCGCCGCCGCCCTGAGTAGTGGCGCCGAAGCGATCCATCCGGGATACGGCTTTCTCTCTGAAAGCGCGGCCTTCGCCGCGGCCGTTGAAGCGGTCGGCCTCGTGTGGATCGGACCGCCGTCGCGGGTGATCGCCTCGATGGGCGACAAGCTCGAGGCGAAGAAGTTGGCCCTGGCGACGGGCCTGCCCGTACTGTCGTCAAGCGACGATCCCGCCGGCGCGGCGTCGGTGGGCTTTCCCCTCATGATCAAGGCTGCCGCGGGCGGCGGGGGCAAGGGCATGCGCGTCGTGGCGGAGCCGTCGGATCTCGCTGACGCGATAGCGGCCGCGCGCCGAGAAGCCGAAGCGAGCTTTGGCGAGGGTCGAGTGTTCTTCGAGCGCTACATTCCGCGCTCGCGTCACGTCGAGATCCAGATCCTCGGCGATCGCCACGGACACCTCGTCCATCTGGGAGAGCGCGAGTGTTCGATCCAACGCCGCCATCAAAAACTGATTGAGGAGTCCCCGTCGCCGGCTCTCAGTGAGGCGGCTCGTCACGCCATGGGCGCCGCGGCGATCGACCTGGCCCGCGCGATCGGCTACGAGTCCGCCGGTACCGTCGAGTTCTTGGTCGACGACGAGACGGGCGACTTCTTCTTTCTCGAAGTGAACGCCCGGCTCCAGGTCGAACACCCCGTCAGTGAAGAGGTGACGGGGATTGATCTGGTGGGAGAGCAACTTCGCCTGGCCCAGGGCGAGGAACTCGGCTACGACCAAGACGACGTCCGTGTGAGCGGGCACGCGATCGAAGTTCGCCTCTGCGCGGAAGACCCGGCGGCCGGTTTTCTTCCGGCCGTCGGCACGCTCTTCGCCTTTGAGCCCGCCTCGCAACCTCACGTTCGTTGGGAGAGCGGCGTGCGTCGCGGCTCGGTCGTCACCGTCTCCTTCGATCCCCTGCTCGCCAAGGTCATCGCGCACGCGCCGAACCGAACAGAAGCGGCCTCCACGCTGGCTCGGGCGCTCGAGAGCCTCCACGTGGGCGGGGTCACCACCAATCGAGATTTTCTGGCCGCGACCCTTCGCAGCGAGGCGTTTCTCGCCGGAGAGACCACCACGGACTTCATCGAGCGATTCAACCCCCCTCGATCCCTGGCGATCAGCGAGGAAGAGTTACGCTTCGCCGCCGTCGCCGGTGCTCTCTGGTTGCAAGGACTGCGTCGCGAGAACGCCTCGGTGCAGCCCCGGGTGCCGAGTGGGTGGCGCAACGCCCGACTTCCGAGCCAGCACACGTCGCTGCTGCACGGTCATCAGTCGATCGATATTCGCTATCGGTGGCAGCGGAACGGCTCCTTCGACCTTGGTGACGGCAGTGGCGCACGCGTGCACCAGTGGAGCGAAAGAGACATCGACCTTGAGGTGGACGGCCAACGGGCTCGCTGTCGGGTCACGTACGACGGCGATCACCTTTACGTCCAGGTGACAAAGGGCACCGCTGACTTTCGACTCGTCCCGCGCTTCGACGTTCGCCGCGGCGAGGCAACACCCGGGGGCCTTCACGCCCCGATGCCGGGCGTCATTCTCGATATCAGGGTGGGCGTGGGCCAGCGCGTCGAGCTGGGCCAGACGCTCGTCATTATGGAAGCCATGAAGATGGAGCACGTCATCAGTGCGCCACGCACGGGGACCGTTCGCGAAGTGTTGGTCAGTGCCGGCCAACAGGTTGACAACGGCACCGAGCTATTGGCATTGGACGACGAGTAACGACCATGAGCGAACCGATTCGCATCGCCAACTGCTCCGGCTTTTTCGGGGACCGGCTGTCGGCGGCCCGAGAGATGGTGGACGGTGGACCCATCGACGTCCTGACCGGCGACTGGCTCGCCGAGTTGACCATGTTGATTTTGGCCCGCACGCGCGCCAAGCACCCTGGAGCCGGGTACGCGCGAACCTTTCTCACCCAGATGGAAGAGGTCATGGGAGCCTGCCTCGATCGGGGAATCAAGGTCGTGTCCAACGCGGGCGGCCTCGACCCCGAAGCGTGCGCCGACGAGGTGGCGAAGGTCGCGACGACGCTCGGCCTCTCGCCCAGCATTGCCTACGTCGACGGGGACAACCTCCTGCCACGACTCGGCGAACTCCAGTCGGCCGGCGTTGACTTTGCCCACCTCGACACCGGCGAGCCGGTCGGTGATCTCTCGAGGTTCGTGAGCGCCAACGCCTATCTCGGATGCTTCGGCATCGTCGAGGCCCTCGAGCGGGGAGCCGACATCGTCATCACCGGTCGGGTCACCGACGCGGCACTGGTCTGCGGCCCGGCTGCCTGGCACCACCGCTGGCGCCGCGATAACGTCAACGCCCTCGCGGGAGGGGTTATCGCCGGTCACGTGGTCGAGTGCGGCGCCCAAGTCACCGGCGGCAACTACTCGTTCTTCCAGGAGGTTCCGGGAATGGAACGGGTCGGGTTTCCCTGGGTGGAGGTGGCCGATGACGGATCGTGCGTCGTCGGCAAGCACGACGGCACGGGTGGCGAGGTCTCCGTCGGCACGGTGACCTCGCAGCTGCTCTACGAGATCGCCAGTCCCTCGTACGTGGGACCGGACGTCACGGCCCGCTTTGACACCATTCGACTCGAACAGATTGCGCCCGATCGCGTGCGGATCACAGGCGCTAAAGGCGAAGCTCCTCCCTCGACGCTGAAAGTGGCGATGAACGAGATCGGTGGATACCGCAAGGATTTGAGCGTGGCCTTAACCGGCCTCGACATTGACGAGAAGGCTCGTCTCGTGGAGGCGGCCTTCTGGCGAGCGTGTCCCTTCTCGCCCGAGGAGTTTGACAGCGTGACCTCACGGCTCATTCGCACTGATAAGTCCGATCCCTCGACGAACGAGGAGGCCGTGGCGACCTGGCGACTCACGCTGAAGGACCACGACGAGCGAAAAGTTGGACGCGGGGTCGCCGACGCCGTCGTGGAGTTGGCTCTCTCCAGCGTGCCGGGCTTTTTCATCCCTGGCTCGGCGCCGTCTGCCGGTTCGCCCTATGGCGTCTATCGACCAAGCGTGGTTCCGAGCAACCTCGTGCCTCAGTACGTCACGGTGCTCGGCGCGGGACGAACGACCATCGACTCCGTCGCTCCGTTTACCCCGACCCACGTCGTGGCGGACGAAGGCTCCCGCGTCGAACCACCCGGAGGTTCGACGACGCTCATGGCGCTGGGAGAACTCTTCGGCACCCGATCGGGTGACAAAGGCGGCAACGCGAACCTCGGGATCTTTGCGCGAAGTGATGAGGCCTTCGCCTGGCTCGACGCCTACCTCAGCGTCGACGAGCTGCGCCGTCTTCTCCCCGAAACGGCGCCCCTGGTCATCGATCGCTACCGACTTCCCGCCCTTCGGAGCTTGAACTTCGTTCTCCACGATCTCTTAGACGAGGGCGTCGCCGCCTCAACCCGCCAAGACGCCCAGGCGAAAGGGCTCGGCGAGTGGCTGCGTAGTCGCTACGTCGAGATGCCGACCGCACTTTTGCACTCGTGATAACCGGCGCTCTAGAACAACTGCGCGGCGACCTGGTGGCGGAGCAGGAGGCCCTCGACCTCGTTGTGGCGACCATCGGCGCGGACCAGTGGCAACTGGCGACCCCGAGCCCGGGGTGGAGCGTGGCGGATCAGATCGGCCACTTGACCTTTTTTGACCGTAGCGCCGCCACCGCCATCGTCGATCCTTCGCAGTTTCACGAGGATCTGGCCGCTCTCGTCGAGGCCGTGTCGAGAGACTCACTCGACGACGTGACGTTGCGCGGATACCGTGCGCTCTCCTCGTCAGACCTGCTCGACGCGTGGCGCCAGGGCCGACGCGCTCTCTACGACGCGACGTCCACGCTGAACGACGAGGTACGTCTCCCCTGGTACGGACCGTCCATGAGCGCCAAGTCCTTTCTCACCGCCCGTCTGATGGAGACGTGGGCGCACGGTACCGACATCGTTGACGCCCTCGGCGCGACGCGGCCAGCGACCGAGCGCCTTCGCCACGTCGCGCAGCTGGGCTATCTCACCCGGGCGTGGTCTTATCGTGTTCACGGCGAGGACGTGCCGCAGGGAGATATTCGACTGGAGCTCGTAAGTCCCTCAGGCGTGCACTGGTCGTGGGGGCCCGACCACGCCGACGAGAGGATCACGGGTTCGGCCGAGGAGTTCTGCCTCGTCGTGACCCAGCGCCGCCACGTCGATGACACGTCCTTGCGCTACGGAGACCTCGGTCGCGACTGGCTTCTTCGCGCCCAAGCCTTCGCCGGAGGCCCGAGCGTCGGTCCCTTACCAAGGAGCACGGAATGAGTGTCGTCGAGACGGGCGTCGACGGGAGCGTCATGACCATCACGCTCTGCGATGAAGAGCGCCGCAACGCGCTCAGCGATGAGATGATCTCCGCTTTGATGGAGGCCATCAACGTGGCCGAGCGAGATTCTCGCGTGCGAGTGGTGATCCTCACCAACAAGGGAAGTGTCTTCTGTGCCGGTGCGAACCTCGCGGAGCGCGCCACGACGACTCCCCACGAGAACGGGAGGTTCGCACTCCCTCAACTTCTTCAGCGCGTTCGCGTCTCGCCCAAGCCCTTCGTGGGCCGCGTGGCCGGTCACTGTGTGGCCGGTGGCGTGGGACTCGCGGCCGTCACCGACGTTTCGGTCGCCATCGAGACCGCCACGTTCGGCTTCAGCGAAGTTCGCATCGGGGTGGCCCCGGCCATCATCTCGGTGGTGTGTCTGGCGAAGATGCGACGGGGCGATGCGCAGAGCGCCTTCTTGCGAGGTAATCGCTTCAGCGCCACCGAGGCCGCGAACCTGGGTCTGATCAACATGGCCGTGGCGCCCGAGAGCCTGGACGCCGAAGTGGAGAAGGTCGTCAACGACCTGCTGGCCGGCGAGCCGAACGCCTTGGCCGCGACGAAACTCCTCACCGCGAGCGTGCCCTCCATGGATGACGATGAGGCCTTTGCCTGGGCGGCCGATCTGTCCGCCACGCTCTTCACGAGCGACGAGGCGAAAGAAGGCATGCGAGCCTTCTTGGAGAAGCGCCCGGCGTCGTGGGTGCAGACTTTTCCGCGCGACTCGAAACGATAGAGAGACTCAGTCGAGGTAGCGCGCGAGGTCGACGGCGCTCAGGGTACCCGCGCGCGCGACGCGCCAGGAGTTTTCTTCCAGCACCACGACGGTCGACACCTCGCCCGCTCTCTCTCCCCCATCGAGAACGCCGCTGAACTCGTCGCGATCAGCGAACGAACGCAGAACGTCGCGCGCACTTCGACTCGGGGTCTCACCGTGTTCGTTGGCACTCGAGACGGCCAACGGGCCACTCTCGCGCAGGAGACTCAAGAGGTCGTCGTCGTCGGGAACCCTGAAGCCGGCCGCGTCGCTCGCAGCGCCCACCAAGGCAGCGAGAGCGTGCGGTGCTGGGACGACGATCGTGAGGGCTCCCGGCCAGAGCGCGTCACTGAGTCGTCGCGCGCGAGGTCCCCAGGTCACCCCGAGCTGCTCGATCGAGGCGACCGAATCGGCCAGTATCGGCAGGGCCACGGAGGTGGGACGTCGCTTGAGGGCGAACAGTTTGGCGATCGCCTCGGGCCTCGTCAGCGAGGCGGCAACGCCGTAGACGGTGTCGGTCGCCACGCCGATCACGCCACCCTCACCTAGAGCGCGAAGCGCGTCCTCGCGCGATAGATACCCGGTCATCGCCGCGCCACGAGAACTCGTGGTTGGCCCGCCAGATCGTCGAAGTCCTCCGCGCTGGCGAACCCGGCGTCGAGCGCCGTGGCCAGCGCCGCCTCGCGATGAGTGTCAGAGTGCTCGAGCACGAGCACACCGCCCGCGGCCAGCCACGAGGGCGTCTCGCGGATGATCGCCGCCACGTCCTCAAAGCCGGGGACGCCGTTCGCGTCCGGCGAGACGAGAGCGCCCCGAGGTTCGTGGCGGACGACCGGGTCGAGGACGTCGTACGCCGCGCCGCCAACGTACGGAGGATTGGCGACCACCAGATCTACGTGGGAGCAAAGCGACTGGTCCAGAGACTCGAACCACGACGAGTGAACAAACGAGACGGCGTGCAGGTGGTGCTTCAGCGCGTTTCGGCGAGCGAGGGCCAGGGCGTCGAGTGACTCGTCCACCGCCACCAGCGTTGCGCCCACCCCGCGTTGGCGAAGTTCGTCGAGGAGGGAAAGTCCGATGGCTCCCGACCCACATCCGAGGTCCACGATCAACGGTGCCGCGACGTCGCGCGTGGCCAACTCCACCAGCGCGACGTCGACCAACCCTTCGGTCTCGGGGCGCGGAATCAAGGCCCGTTCGTCAACGTCGAGGTCGAGCGAGCGAAAGGGCCAGTGACCGATGATGTACTGCAAGGGCTCGCCGTGAAGGCGACGCGTCGCCGCGATGCGCAGGGCCGGCGCGGCGTCTACGTCCCCTCCGGGCACAAACTCCTCGACCAGCCAGCGGGCCTCACGACGATCGAGGCCCGCGTCGACGAGCTCGCTCACCAACTGGGCGCTAGCGTCCGTCACTCTCGCCCAATTGACGAGCGCGCTTGTCCGCCAAGAGCGCGTCGATGTAGGGATCCAGATCGCCGGCCAGCACGGCGTCCAACGAGTAGTTGGTCAGATTGATGCGGTGATCGGTGACGCGATTCTCTTTGAAGTTGTAGGTGCGAATCTTCTCGCTGCGGCCACCACTGCCGAGCTGGGAACGCTTGAGGTCACCCAGTTCGCTGGCCTGAGCATCCTGGGCCGCCTTCAAGAGCCGGGAGCGAAGGACGATCAACGCCTTAGCCCGATTCTGGATCTGGCTCTTCTCGTCTTGCATCGACACGACGATGCCGGTGGGCAGGTGGGTGATGCGAACGGCGGAGTCCGTCGTGTTGACGCTCTGACCGCCGGGACCACTCGATCGGTAGACGTCAATCTTGAGGTCGTTGGGGTTGATATCGACATCGACCTCTTCGGCTTCGGGCAAGACCGATACCGTCGCGGACGAGGTGTGGACTCGCCCTTTGGCCTCGGTCACGGGAACGCGCTGCACGCGGTGGACCCCGGCCTCGAACTCGAGGCGCGACCAGGCGTCGTCACCCTTGATGAGGTAGATCGCTTCGTCGAGACCGCCCTGTTCAGACTCGCGCTCTTCAATGACCTCGAGCTTCCATCCCCGAAGCGCCGCGTAGCGTCGATACATCTCCGCTAAGTCCCCAGCGAAGAGATTGGCCTCCTCGCCACCTTCGGCGCCGCGGATCTCCAAGATGACGTTGCGCCCTTCGTTGGGGTCGTGGGGAAGCAGCAGGGTCTCTAAGTTCGCGCCGGAGTCATCGACGCGCGCTTCGGCGTTGTTCAGTTCCTCGCGCCACGCTTCACGTTCGGCGCCCTCGGTCTCGTTGAACATCTCGCGCGCCGTCTTGACGTCCTCTTGGGCCGACTTGAGTTCGCTCCAGGCGTCGTTGATCTCACTGAGTTCTTTGTGACGACGCGAGAGGTCCCGAAGGCGCTTTAAATCGCTGGCAACGTCGGGTTCGGAGAGTTGTGCTTCCACGACGCGAAGCTCACTTTGAAGAGCCTCCAGCGTCTCATCGAGAGAGCGCACAAAATTCGCGGGGCGCTCGAGGACCTAAGCCTTCGGAGCGCGGCCCTTGGTCTTTTGCGCGTAGCGGCGCTGGAAGCGCTCAACGCGCCCACCGGTGTCGACGAGCTTCTGCTTGCCGGTAAAGAAGGGGTGGCACTCGTTGCAGAGCTCAACGCGAAGGGTCGACTTGGTCGACTCGGTGGTAAAGGTGTTGCCGCACGAGCAGGTGACGGACGCTTCGCCGTACTGGGGGTGAATATTTGCTTTCATGTCGCTCCTTAGTGCGAAGAGAGAGTGTAGCGGGAAATTAGCTGGTGGGTGCCGGGCCTCGGCCGATCTCGGCCAGGAACTCGTCGTTGGACTTGGTGGACTTGAGCTTGTCGATCAAGAGTTCGAGCCCCGCCGCGTCGCGGCCTTCGGCGGCCAGGCCGTTGAGGACACGGCGCAACTTCCAGACCTGCTGGAGGGCGTCGCGCCCGAAGAGCAACTCTTCGTGGCGCGTCGAGGAGCCGTTCACGTCGATGGCTGGATACAGGCGGCGCTCGGCCAAACGGCGATCTAGGCGAAGCTCCATATTGCCGGTGCCTTTGAACTCTTCAAAGATCACCTCGTCCATCTTGGAGCCCGTCTCGACGAGGGCACTGGCCAGAATCGTCAGTGAACCGCCCTCTTCAATGTTGCGCGCCGCACCGAAGAACTTCTTCGGCGGATAGAGCGCTCCCGAGTCGACACCACCGGACATGATGCGTCCCGTGGCGGGGGCCGCCAGGTTGTAGGCGCGAGCTAGTCGGGTGATGCCGTCCAAGATGATGACCACGTCACGACCCTGCTCAACGAGGCGCTTGGCGCGCTCGATGCAGAGCTCGGCGACATGCGTGTGCTCTTCGGCCGGGCGGTCGAAGGTCGAGGAGATGACCTCCCCGTGGACGCTGCGACGGATGTCGGTGACCTCTTCAGGTCGTTCGTCGACGAGAAGCACCATGAGGTGAACCTCAGGGTTGTTGGTCTCGATCGACTGGGCGATCTGCTTCATGATCGTGGTCTTGCCGGCTTTGGGGGGCGAGACGATAAGTCCGCGCTGGCCCTTGCCGATCGGCGCCAACAGGTCGACGATTCGTGGGGTGAGGTCGAGTTTGCCCTCGTTGGTCTCGAGGTTTAACTTTTCGTCCGGGAACAGCGGCGTCAAGTCTTCGAACTTCGGACGCAGTCTCGCGACTTCGGGGTCAACGCCGGCCACGGTGTCGACCCGCAGCAGCGCGGGGTACTTCTCGTTCGAGGCCGCCGGGCGGTAGCCGCCGGCGATGGTGTCGCCCTTTCGCAAGTGGTAGCGACGCACTTGATTGATCGAGACATACACGTCATTGGGTGACGCGTGGTACCCCTTCGTGCGCAAGAAGCCGTAGCCGTCGTCGCGAAGATCCAATAGTCCTTCGACTTCGACGAGTTCGCCCGCGTAGGGCTGGTCGGCGTTGGGCATGGAGTCGCCGCTGAATCGCTCGCGTCCGTTGCGGTTGCGACGATTGCGCCGGCTTCGGTTGTTTGAGTCGTTGGTGAACTCGCGGGGCTGGCGCTCGGGTCGGGTCTGGGTGAACTGTCGGGCGCTGGTTCGCTCCGACGGCGCGACGGCCTCGGTCAGCGCGGGCTCGGCGGTCGGGACCGTCTCGGTCCGGGTCTCGGCCCGAGTCTCGGACTTGGGTTCGGCGACGAACTCGCCGAGTAGCTCTTCGAAGTCATCTTCGGGGGTCGCCACGGTCCGGCGAGAGCGAACGGCGCGAGACGCGGAGGCCTCCGTCGTCGTCGCCGTGGAGGAATCGGAGGTGCTGGGCGGATCGCCCATAATCGCCTCGATCAGCGCGGCTTTGGTGGCGCGGGTCGGGGTGTCAACGCCCTTAACTTTTGCGATCGTTTGGAGATCTTCGCGAGTCTTCGACTCGAGGTCCGAACGGTCCGGGGAGGGCTTAATAGCCATTCATGATCCTTTCTCGCCGCCCGCAACGATGCGACAGGGCGGAGAAGAAAATCGGGGAAATGTCGTCTCGGAAGAGATTCCTTACGTCAGCAAAGCCGAACGGACGACATACCAAGTGTAGCCGATCTTTCGCACAAAGTAAACACCCGGCGCCACGAGCTCTATGGGGCATCGGTTGATCTCTTTGACTAGAGCACCTTGGACAGGAAACTTTGCAGTCTCTCGGACTTGGGCGAACCAAGAACCTCGACCGGTGAGCCCGACTCCTCGATGACTCCGGCGTCGAGGAAGTACACCGTGTTGGCCACCTCTCGAGCGAAGCCCATTTCGTGGGTGACGACGATCATGGTCATTCCGCTTTCGGCCAAGTCCCGCATGACGTCGAGGACCTCGCCGACCAGTTCGGGATCGAGAGCGGACGTCGGCTCGTCGAAGAGCATCAACTTCGGCTCCATGGCGAGAGCTCGGGCGATAGCCACTCGCTGTTGCTGGCCGCCCGAGAGTTGGGCCGGGTAGTGGCGTTCCTTCCCCTCGAGACCCACGCGAGCCAGCAACTCTCTCGCCTTCACCTTGGCCGCCTCAGAATCGACGTTCTTTACTTTGATCTGGCCGATCGTGACGTTGTCGAGCACGGACAGGTGTTGGAAGAGATTGAAGCGTTGAAAGACCATGCCAATCTGGGCACGCTCGGCACAGATCTGCTTGTCGTTGCGCTCGTGAAGTTTGGCGCCACGTAACTGATACCCCACCAAGTCGCCGTCGACGCGCAGTTCCCCGGCGTCGTGTTTCTCTAAGTGATTGATGCAACGAAGAAAGGTGCTCTTGCCCGAACCGGACGGGCCAATGAGACAAGTCACTTCGCCGCGAACGACCGTCAACGTAACGCCCTTTAAGACTTCGACGCCGGCGTAGGCCTTCCAGACGTCGTGGGCCTCGACCATGGGCGTGCTCACGACGTCGCTCCCACCACGCCGCGGCGAGTGCGAAACTTAGAAGCCACGCCGCGCACGTCGCGTCGAAGTCGCTGCATTGGAGTGGGGGGCGGCGAACGCAGTGCGCCGCGAGCGAAACGTCGCTCCAGATAAAACTGTCCGATGGAGAGCACGGTCGTGACGATCAGATACCAGAGGCTGGCCACGATGAGCAGCGGCATGATCTCGTAGTTGTTGGCCGAGATGTTGTTGGTAGCGCCAAACAGTTCCACTACCGCAATGGTGCTGGCCAACGAACTTGTCTTCAGCATGGAGATCACCTCATTGCCCGTCGGCGGGATTATCACGCGCATCGCTTGAGGTAGGACCACAAGGCGCATGGACTGCGATCTCGTCATCCCAATGGACATAGCCGCCTCGGACTGCCCTTCGTCCACCGCGATCAGTCCCGACCGGGCGATCTCGGACATGTAGGCGCCTTCGTTAAGGCCGAGCGCCACGATGGCGGCGATGGTCGGGGTAAACAGCGTCACGGCGTTGAGGTGAAAAAACGTGATGTGCGTAAAGGGAACGCCGATCGTGATGGTGTGGTAGAGGATGGCGATGTAATACCAGAAGAACAGTTGTACGAGCACGGGGGTGCCACGAAAGAACCAGGTATACGACCAGGCCGTCATGGAGAGTAAGCGGTTGGAGGAGAGTCGCATCACCGCCAACCCCACGCCGATGGAGATCCCCGCGAACATCGCCACCACGGTGAGAAAGATGGTGAGCCACAGCCCGCTCAGAACTTCCGACGTGGTGAAGTAGTGGAAGACGATGTTCCAGGAGAAACGCCACTCACTCGTCTGAAGACACTGACGTGCCCCGTTAACGGAGTGACAAACGTAATGGCCCGAGGGAACCTTGGAGAAGATCGTGTTCACCAACATGGCGATGAGCACGAGGGCGACCACGACCCCCACCCACTGCCAGTAGTGACGTACCGGGACGACCTTGACGGCGGCGTCCTCGGGGGTTGTCATATCCGTGACGGGTTAACGGTCGTTAGGAGGTAGCTCCGTTGAGAACCATCTTGCTCACGGGAATCGCGCCCGCGGTGACGCCCCACTTCGCGAGGATGGCCGAGTACGTCCCATTCGCCACCAGCGTCTTGAGGGCGGCCTCAATAGCGAGGGCCAACTTCTTCCCGTTGGGAGTTTTCGGTGTCGCGATGCCGTACGGAGCCACCTCGATGGCGTTGCCCACGAGCTTGAACTTTCCACCGGCTAGCGAGACAATGTAGCCAGCCACCTGACTGTCCACGAAGCCGACGTTCGCCTGACCCGAGAGGACCGCGGCGTTGGCCTCGGTCTGGGTTGGGTAGGCGCGCAAGACCAACTTCTTGGACGAGGGGCACTTCGAGATCTCGGACTTCGCGTCACTCTGCTCGGTCGTTCCGGTTTCCACGGCGACCTTCAGACCACAAAAACTTGAGAGACCTGTGAACTTCACGCTCGACGTCGACAGCGCGTACACACCCTCGCCGGCCTGGAAGTAGTCGACAAAGTTCACCGACTTCTCGCGGGACTTTTCGTCGGTAAAGGACGAGTTGCCGATGACGTACTTTCCGGCGGTGATGCCGCCAATGATGTCGTCGAAGGTGACGTTATTTTCCTTGTACTTAACTCCCAAGGTGGTGGCGATGGCCCCCATGAGTTGGACGTCAAAGCCGATCATGGTCGTGCCTGACATCGACTCGTCCGGCGGATACGTGGCGTCGGTCGCCACCTGAAGGGTGGTGTTCTTATACGCCGACGGCACGAGAGCCGCGTCGGCGGCGTTGTAGGTTCCCTTGAGGGAACTGGCCCCGGCGACGGCGCCCGACGCGAGAATCAGCGAACCGATTCCCGCGACTAAGAACAACTGACGAACTCGCGTAATGCGCTGCATGACATCTCCCCTAGCCCTGCGCCGATTGCGGCGTTTGGCACTCATTGATACCAGAAATTCCCCTACCCGGAGTCTCGCCTAGGACAGTTCGCCCAACAGCGCCTTCAGCGTGGCGTCCACCACGTCGGGGGTAGCACTGGAGTGCACCGCGGTGTCGGGGTCTTTTAGCCCGTTTCCGGTGAGCACGCAGACGACGGTGGAGCCTTTGGGCACGCCGAACTTCAAAAGACCCGCCACCGACGCCGCGGAGGCGGGCTCGCAAAAGACCGACTCGTGTCGCGCGACGAAGTGGTAGGCGTCGATAATCTCCTCGTCGCTGACCGCGCGAATATCGCCCAGGGACTCGTGGATGACCTCCAGCGCCGGCACCCAGCTCGCCGGGTTACCGATGCGGATGGCGGTAGCGATCGTTTCGGGGTTGGCGACCGGGTGCCCCAAGACGATGGGGGCCGCACCGGCGGCCTGAAAGCCCCACATCTTGGGCAGCGCGGTGAAGCGCTTCGCGAAGTGATACTGCGTAAATCCGCGCCAGTACGCGGTGATGTTGCCGGCGTTCCCCACGGGAATCGAGAGAATGTCGGGGGCCGTGCCGAGCACGTCGACGATCTCGAAGGCTCCGGTTTTTTGGCCTTCGATGCGATCGGGATTGATCGAGTTCACGATGGTGATGGGCAGGTGCTGGGTAAGCTCGCGAGCCAGATTCAGGGCCTGATCGAAGTTGCCCCGGATCTGGAGCACCTTTGCGCCGTAGACGATCGCCTGGGCCAGCTTGCCCAGCGCAATCTTGCCTTCGGGAACGAGCACGACGCACTCCATGTCGGCCTTCGCGGCGTAGGCCGCCGCCGCCGCCGACGTATTACCCGTCGAGCCGCAGATGACCGTCTTCGCACCCTGGGCCTTCGCCTTGGTGATCGCCATCGTCATGCCGCGGTCTTTGAAGGAGCCCGAGGGATTGAGTCCTTCGCACTTGAGCCACACGTCGGCGCCTAGTCGCTCGGACAGTCGCTCGGCGTGCAGGAGCGGCGTATTGCCTTCTTGCAGTGTGACGATGTCATCGATCCCCTCGAGATCGAACCACTCGGCGTACTCCTCGAGAAGCCCTCGCCAGCCGGTCATTCGAAGCTCGCGTCGATGACACGAATGCACGCGCCCACCGAGTCCACCGACTCGAGCGCGGTCAACTCGCTCACGGTCGCACTGACGTTCTGCTGCAGCGCGTGGTGAGTGAGAAAGGAGAGACGAGCCTCGGCGCCGAAACCAGCCTGCTCCATCGAACGTATCGAGACGTGGTGGCGACCAAAGACTCCGGCGACTTCGGCCAAGACGCCGGGCCGATCAATAACATCGACGCTCAGATAGAAGACGCTCGGAATCTCGCCGGCGTCGACGTAGTACAGCGAGAGATCTCCCGTAAAGGGAATATCGTGACGACCACTCACCCGGTTCCTCGCCGCGTCGAGCAGGTCGCCGAGCACGGCCGTCGCGGTGGGTTCGCCCCCGGCACCTTGACCGAGCCACATCAAAGGACCGCTCTTCACGCCTTCGACAAACACGGCGTTCATGGCGCCGTTCACCGAGGCCAGTGGGTGGCGCGAGGGAATCATGGCCGGATGAACGCGACGCGAGACACCGAACTCGCCCACCCGTTCCGCGACGCCGAGCAACTTGATGACGTACCCGGAGCGACTCGCGAATTCGACGTCGACGTCTCGAATGCCCGTGATGCCCTCGCGAGCAATCTCTTCGCCACTGAGGCGCGTACCGAAGGCCAGGGTGGAAAGGATCTGCACCTTGGCCGCGGCGTCGAACCCCTCCACGTCAGCCGTCGGGTCGGCCTCGGCGAAGCCGAGGTCCTGCGCTTCACGCAGCGCGCTGTCGTAGTCACTCCCCTCACGCGTCATCTTCGTGAGGATGTAGTTAGTCGTCCCATTCACCACGCCCATCACCCGCTCGATCCGCTCTCCGGCGAGAGAACTACGTAGGGCGCGAAGAATCGGTATCGCTCCGCCCACCGCCGCTTCATAGAAGAGGTCAGCTTCGTGCTCGTGCGCCAGTCGCGCCAACTGTGTTCCGCTGTCGGCCATCAACGCTTTGTTCGCGGTGACCACGGAGACGCCCCGCTTGAGCGCCGACTCTATGTACGTCCGCGCCGGCTCGATGCCACCGGCCACTTCGACCAGGACGTCGAGGTCACTTTCGATGAGTTTCTCTACGTCGTTGGTAAGAAGAGCGGGGTCGACGCCGGGACGAGGCTTGGAGAGGTCACGAACCGCCACGCCGACGAGCTCCAACGGGGCGGTCGCCCCGTCCACCAAGGCCTCGCGGCGCTTGGGATCGCTCAGGAGCTCCACCAAGGCGGAGCCCACGAAACCGCCCCCGATGACGCCGACTCGTACCGGTCTTTCCATTGACCAAGGCTAACCGAGCGCCCTGGGCTCCTCGCCGGACACCTCTAGTCGAGCGAGGTCGTCAAAGGTCTCTCGCCGCAGTACCTCACGTGCCTTCCCGTCGCTCACGAAGACCACGGCCGGTCGGGGCACTCGGTTGTAGTTCGAGGCCATCGAGTAGCCGTACGCGCCCGTCACGGGCGTCGCGACGAGACTCCCGGAAGTCGTTTCTTTAGGAAGATACGCCTCGTCGATCAACACGTCGCCGCTCTCGCAGTGCTTGCCCACCAGGCGCACCTTCTGCGGCCGAGGGTCGAGGGGTCGATCAACGTCGAAGGCTTCGTACCCCGACCCGTAGAGGACCGGGCGAGGGTTGTCGCTCATGCCACCGTCGACCGCCATGTAGGTGCGCTGGGTCACGGGCTTCACGACGCCCACGGTGTAGACCGTGATTCCCGCCTGGGCCACGATGGCGCGACCGGGCTCGGCCAGAATGTGCAGATCGCTGCGAAGACCCGCCTCGCGCACCGACGTGCGAACGGCGCTAGCCCACTGTGCAATAGAGGGGGCCGACTCGCCTTGGACGTAGGCGACGCCGAGGCCTCCGCCGACGCACAGTTCGTCGAAGTTGTCGTCGCGGGTGAACTCGCCCAGCACCGCGATCGACTCTCGAAAGCCTTCGACCTCAAAGATCTGGGAACCGATGTGCGCGTGCACGCCGTGAACGAGGAGTCCGGAAATGGAGCGCAACTGCGTGATCGCCCGGCGAGCGTCACCCGTGGCCACCGAAAAACCGAACTTGGAGTCCTCTTGACCGGTGCGCACATACTCGTGCGTGTGCGCCTCGACGCCAGGGGTGACGCGGACCAGCACGTTCGCGGGGTGGCTCACGTCAACGAGCTCCCCCAGCCGCTCTATCTCTTCAAAGTTGTCGACGACGAGCCGGTGCACACCAACCTCAATCGCCCGCTTCACTTCGTCAGCCGACTTGTTGTTCCCGTGCATGATGACGCGATGTGCCGGCACGCCGGATCGAAGCACGATGTCGAGCTCGCCGCCCGTCGACACGTCGACGCAGAGACCCTCTTCGTAGGCCAGTCTGGCCATGGCGCCACAGAGGAAAGACTTCGAGGCGAAGGCCACGCCGTCATCGAAGGCGCTCGCCGCTTCGCGACACCTCGCACGCAGGGTCGCTTCGTCGTACACGAAAAGCGGCGTGCCGAAGGCGCGCGCGAGTTCGCGCACGTCAACGCCGCCCACCGAGACGCCGTTAGGGCGTAGTAGCGCGCTATCGGGAAACAGCGACGCGAGAATCGGCTCGGAACTCATCACTAAACCTTACGAGTTAACACGTCGCGACCGTCACGTCGCCCGGACGATCAGTTCGAGGTCGTGGTGATCGTCGCGGTTCTCGTGGCCGTCGGTGGCGTCAGCGGCGTCGCGACCATCGAGTCATCGAACGCCGACCACATTCTCCACTCCTACGACTCACGCCAGGCGCAGGTATCGATGATGTGTGACTCGCCGGGGACCTTAATCGGCCGGCATGAGCGCCGGGTCCTGTGGCGTGCCGACGTCGGGATCGTCGATCGTCCTCACCGGGCCCTTGAAGGATTTATTAGCACCGGCCACCCAGGCGATCCAGACCCCTATCGCCAGACCAATGGTGACGAGCGGCGCGTAGTTGAAGTCATCCCAGCTGAAACCACTCTCCCAAGGCACGGCCGCGGGAGACGTCGGCAGGCAGAAGATGACGACGCACAACACGACCCAGATCATGGCGATGAGATTGATCCACCGGAAGTGCTTGCCCAGGTTCCACACTCCGGGCTCGAACTTGTTTCCCATCCGATAGCGCAGGAACACCGGCAAGATGTAGGCAATGTAGAGCCCAATCGTCGTGATCGAGGTGACCGCGAAGAACGCCACCGGGAGTCCCGCCTTGTTCCCGAACAGCGCCGGGATCGTGATCACCAAAGAGCACACGACGACAAAGAACACCGCCCATGTCGGCGTCCGGTGCTTGTTCAGTCGTCGCCACAGCGAGTGGCCCGGCACGGCGCCATCACGCGAGAACGCGAAGACCATTCGCGAGGCGGCGGCCACGCAGCCCATCCCGCAGAACAGTTGCCCAATAGTGGAGATGTCGAGGACGAGTTTCGCGAGGCCGGAACTGAGCGCCGTCTCAATGATGGGAACCGCGCCCCCACCGCCCGCGTTGATCGCGGCGATGTGGGTCGCCGCAAAGGTGATCGCGAGCAGCACGGCCCATCCGCCGACCGCCGAGTACGCGATCGACGTCCACAGCCCACGCGGAGCCGCGCGCTCGGCATCGTGAGTCTCCTCCGACAAGTGCGCAGAAGCGTCGTAGCCGGTGAAGGTGTACATCGTGAGCAGGAAGCCGAGGGGCAGAATCATGAACCAGTACAGGTGGCCCGAGAATCCACTGTTGTTAATCCGGTGGGAGAACACCCAGGAGAAGCTCTGGTGCGTCGAGGGTCCAAAGATCAGCACGCCCACGATGACGACCACCCCGGCGAGCATCCACCAGGCCGAAATCCGGTTCAGCAGCGACACCAGGTGCGAGGAGAAGACGTTGATGAGGCTGTGCAGAGCGAGAATGAGAAAGAACAGGATGAACGTGTTGTGCAGGATGGTCGACGGGTTCGCCGTCGTGAAGTTGAGAATGAAGTGAAGCCCGTACAAAGCGAGAACCGAGTTCAGGAACGACGCGCAACCGTAATCGACGGCGGCCACGATGGCGATGAGGCCGAGCAGGTTGAACCAACCCGTGAACCACGCCCAGCGCACGCCGCCCAGGCTGTACGCCCAGTAGTAGATGCCGCCCGCCGTCGGGTACTTCGACGCCAGTTCGGCCATCGAAAGCCCGACGAGAAGCACGAGGATGCTGATCACCGGCCAGCCGATGGAGACCGCAATCGGGCCTCCGTCGTTCCAGGCCTGTCCAAAGGTCGTGAAGCAACCACTCAGGATGCAGATAATCGTGAGCGAAATGGCGAAGTTGGAGAACCCGCTCCATCCCCGGTTCAGCTCTTGCTTATAGCCGAGTGCGGCGAGCCGTTTCTCGTCTGCTGACAGCGAACTAGAGCTATCGCTCATCCGCCCCTCCCCCTGTTTTTGGTTCCGTGGAACCCATTGCGATAAGCGTCCCCCGCTCAACGTGCAAGGAGCCTAATACAGGACTCGTCGGCTGTCACGAGTGATCTGACCAAAAATATTGGCGTTGCCAGAACCTCAAAGTGATCCTCCAAGAAATGGCGACCGAGGCGGAAAAATGAAGCGGAGACCCGCCGGCATTTGTTCCGTCGTCGAGCCCAACGACCATCGGTCCTTTCACTGCGGCGGTACGGCTCGTTTGGAACCGTAGGAAGCGAGAACTGAGTGACGACGTTCTGCTGTGCCGAATCAGCGCCGTTCCCGTCTGACGCGCGTCCATTTTTTCACGAGTTCAGGGGGCGAGATAAACTCGGCGTTGGTCGGCCAAGCCTTGCGGGCCCCCGTAGCTCAGCGGATAGAGCATTGGCCTCCGAAGCCATGTGCGCAGGTTCGACTCCTGTCGGGGGCACGAGTTGTGCGTAGGCGCGATGAAAGGTGAACAGGAGTCACTGTGGACGAGACAGCCGCCAGGACTACGACGCCATCTACGTTGTCGACCGCCATCTTCGGTGCCGCCGATGGGCTGGTGGCCACCATGGCTCTCATCCTCGTCACCAGAGATCACGGTCACAAGGTCGTTCTCTTGGCGGTCTTTGGTCTGCTCATCGCCGAAGGACTCGGCATGGCGGCGAGTGAGTTCCTGTCCGATCCCACCCGCGATCTGAAAACGGCGAGCATCATGGGTGGCGCGACGTCGATCGCCATCGTCCTGCCGGGCGTCCGTGGACGTTCACCAGCGGCGCAGCGGCCACGGCCGGCTCGTGCGCCATCGCCTTCGTCTTGGCTGGAATTATCGCCAACGCTCGTCAAGGTGGCTTGTCTACCTGGTTGCAGACCTACGGCGTTCTTATCGCCGTCAGCGTCGTTGCGGCGCTCGCGGGAGCCTTGTCCTGACGCTAACGTCTCCCCGCTACGAGTGATCTTCCGCGTCGGGCGCGACCGACCCGCTCGGTGCGGCGCTCACCTCGACTTTCTTCGTGTGACGTTTGGCGAAGAACGCGCGCATCCACAGGGTCGATCCCCCGAAGAAGACGAACAGAACGATCACCGTGACAATGTCCGCAGCGCCCGTGTGGGTTGGCCCCGAGGCCGGATGAAGTTCAACCTCGATCAACAAGAAGAGCGCCACGAAGAACACCAGGGCCCAGACATCCTTGCGCCACCTCGATAAATTCTCACCCGGCAATCCGCGCAACGGGATCAAGCCCACCACCGTGCCGACGATGCCCCCGATGAAAATAGAGGCCAGGGCGTCGTCGATGACGCCGTAGATGAAGTTACTTCCGTGCTCCAGGGCCAGGTGGTTAAAGGGTATCCAGGCCAACCACGCGAGCACCGCCACCGTCAGCGTCGACACGGTCGAGATCGTAATCAAGTGCGCGTTATGGCGATCCTTCAGCGAGCCGACGAAGGCCACACTGACCACCACCCCGTAGAGATATCCCGGTTCGAAGTGCGACAGACGAGAGATGAGCACGCAGATCAACGCGATCGCCAGGCCCACCGGCAGGGCGCGCCAGTAGGTCTGCGTCGGATACTGGTGGTGTCGTCGAAAGGCCCGGGCGATGAGCCACGCCAACGCCGCCCCGAAGGAGAAGGCGACCAAAGTCGCTCCGAAACTCACCAAAGACTGCTGGTTCAGTCCGAACCGGGGGTCCAACAGTCCGCCCAACAAAGAGCCCAGAACGAGCACGACGATGAATCCAAAGAGCGTGACGCGATCCGGACTGTTTTGCTTTTGGCTACGGAGGGCGGCGGCGCTCGCCACCTCGCCCGCGGCGCCATCAGGCAGTGGCGTACGAGGGGTGACACCGTGAAAGAGCCGACGGAACCGGCGACGCCAATTGCCGATGATGAGAAGAATCTCCTCGTAGTTCTCTGAGAACGTCTGATTGAAAATGTTGGCGGGGAACGTGATGAAGAGCACCACACCTACCGTGATGACCGCGTTCACCAGATCGCGGGTGGGTGAGTGAAAGATCTCGCCCGGTGTCGCGAGTTTCGACGCGACGGGAGGAACATCGGTCTTGAGGCTGACGTAGCCCGAACTGGCACTCGAACTCGCCCTCTTCGACGCCGACGTACGGGGAGCCGCGACGTAGCAGTTCCACCCGTAGGCGCTATTGGGATTGGTGGTCTTCGCGACGACACGACCATCTTGGGACCCGTACTGCGACGTGCAGACCTGTTGCATGGAGAGCACCGTGCCTGAGGTGGAACACTTCCAGTTGTCGTACGCGAAGTTAGGCCCGGTGATGCCGCCCTTGGAGAGCACGCTGGACCCGCCGGTCGTCGCGCTGCAGTAGCTCGCAACGTCGAGTCCCCCTAGGTCAGTCCCCGGAGCGAGCGTGGTCGTCGTCGTGCCCGGGGTGGTGGTCGTGGTCGTCGACCCGGCGAGAACCGGGTTGGAGTTGGTCAGCACGTACGAGTAGGTGTTGCCGTTAGAGCACGCCCGACTCCCAGTGATCACGAGTGACGTTCCCGAGAGCGCAGCGGTCCCGTTGGGGACGTGCCCGTCGAGATTGACAGAGGTACCCGACTCCACGCCGATGAAGGTCTTGCCCACCCCGAGTTCGACATAGTGGACCTCGAAATCGCCCGTGGTCTGAGAGAAATCGGTCACCGTAATCGAGTGCGGTTTCGTGACGTTCTCGCAGTTGTGAATCGACAGGGACCAGTCGCCGTTCAGGTTGTAGGTCGGTGGGGCCGCACTCGCCTCCGACGAGAAGAGCGCCACGCCGACGATGGAGAGCCCACCGACGAGGAGAAGGGTTACCACCACGACGCGTCCCAGCATCTCGCGGCGAAGTTGCTGCAGGCGCTGGATCATCGTCATGCCCCATTTACGAAGAATCGCCTGGTGGCCCAGTTCGGGAGAGTTTACGGTTCTCCTCGGAGCGGCGCAAAGAGGTTCTCGACGGTGGCGGTGAGAAGGTCTCTCAGGGAACGATGATCATGCGAACGGTGTCGGTAATCGCCGTTCCGCCGGATTTCGATCCGGCCATCAGCACGATGGTGTCGCCGCTTTTAGCAAGGCCGCAGCCCTTGAGCTCGCTGATCGCCACGTCGCAGAGAGTGTCGATGTCATTCGCCGGCGACACGAAGATCTCCGATATACCCCACGACCCGCGCATCTGACGCGCCGTGCTTTCACTCGGCGTGATGGCCACGATCGGCATGGGCGGACGAAAGCGAGAGATGGCGCGCGCGGTCATGCCGGAACGAGTGCAGGCGACGATGGCGACCGCGTTCTCGTCCATCGCGGCTCGCCACGCCGCTCCCGTGATGGCCGCGGTCACCCGCGTCGACTGGGTGCTGGACGCGGCCAGTCGCTGCACGCCCAGACCGGCGCCCCACTCGGTGTAGGGGAAGGACTCTTCGGCCCGTCGAACAATGCGATCCATGGTCACGACGGTGCCCACGGGGTCGTCGCCGATGGCGGTTTCGCCACTCAACATCACCGCGCTCGCGCCATCGAGCACCGCGTTCGCGACGTCGGTCACCTCGGCCCGCGTGGGTACCTGGGCGTGCGTCATCGACTCGAGCATCTGCGTCGCGACCACGACCGGTCGGGCGTAGCGAATCCCCAGTCGGACGATCTCTTTTTGAAGGTGCGGCACCTCCTCGATGGGCAGACGCACACCCAGGTCGCCTCGCGCCACCATGATCGAGTCGGAGTGCTCGATGATCTCGTTGAGATTCTCGATGCCCTCGCCGGTTTCGATCTTCGACATGATCATCACGTCGGGGCGCGCCAGGACAGCCCGTACGGACTCCACGTCAAAGCCGGTACGAACAAAGGAGACCGCCAGAATCTCGAACTCTTCGTCGCGCAGCGCGTCTAAGCGTTCGCGGTCCTCTTCCGTGGGTAGTCGGTCGTCCATGATCGAGGAGGGAAGCGAGAGTCCGGGCTTGCCCATGACGTTGCCACCAGAGATGACACGAGCACCGACCGTCGCCCCCAATCGGGTCACTTCCAGCGAGACGCCGCCGTCACCGATATGGATCCTGTCGCCGAGTTGAAGCTCAGAGAGCACGCCATGGCGCTCCACGCTGATCTTCTCGGCGCTCGACGTGGCCCCAAACGCCTCGACCAACTCCGTCTCCTCCCCCGTCAAGAGAGTGACCGGGGACGTTCCGAAGGAGCCGGCGCGTATCTTCGGGCCGGGAATATCGACCATGATCGCCAAGTCGGGCGCGATGGCGCGAATGCGACGAAGTCGTTCGATCCCCGAGGGAATATCACCGTGGGCGAAGGAGAGGCGAAACACATCGACGCCGGCCTGGACGAGCTCCTTGAGTTTTTCGTCGGACTCTGAGGCCGGACCGATCGTCGCAATGATTCGCGTGCGTCGCACGTGTTTCCCTTCGCTTCTTTCACCAAGTCTACGAGATGCCCACCGTGAACAGTGTTCGAACTTCTACGACGCCGAGCTCGCATCTACTGAGTGGTAACCGCGATGAAGCGCAGTTAGTGGCGAGTGGGGACGACCACGTCGGCACCATCAACGTCGATAACGCGAAGTTCCATCTGGTAACACTCGGCCAGCTCTTTGCTGCGAACGACAACTCCCGAGGGCCCGTCGAGTACTAACCGACCCTTGTCGAGTAACACCAGTCGATCGGCGAACTGTCCCGCCAGAGTGAGATCGTGCAAGGTCGCGAGGACCGTGAGGCTCTGATCACGTACTTCGTGGTGCAGCAGTTCAAGGATCGTCATCTGATGGCGTAGGTCCAGTCCCGTGATGGGCTCGTCGAGGACGATGACGTTCGTTGTTTGAGCCAAGGCTCGCGCGAGCACCGCCCGTTGGCGCTCCCCGCCCGAGAGGGTGATCATGTCGCGATCGGCGTACTCTTCGAGCGACAGTCGCGCCATGACCTGCGCGACGGCCTCTCGGTCCGTGGCGCTCGGCGCCCGCAGCAGTCCGTGATAGGGAGTGCGCGAGAGCGCCACGTAGTCGAGGACCGACATCCCGGGAGGAATGATCGGGTGTTGGGTAACGAGCGCGACGCGCAGAGCGCGAGAACGCTCGTTCATCGAGTGCAACGGTTCCCCGCCGATCAGGACCTCGCCCGACGACGGCCGACGCAGCCCGGCCACCGTTTCGACGAGAGTGGTCTTGCCTGCTCCGTTCGGTCCCACGATGGTGCACCAGGTACCGGCGTCGACCTCGAGTGAGACGTCACGAATCAACGAGGACGATCCCACGCGCACCGTGACATCGCGCACTTCGATCGCGCTCACGAGACCATCCGCCGACGAAGACTCAAGATGATGACAAAGACCGGTGCGCCGATAGCCGCCGTCACCACTCCGAGCGGTAACTCCGAGGGCGCCAAGACCGTGCGCGCGATCGTGTCGGCGAAGACCAAGAACGCGGCACCGAAGATGACCGAGATCGGCAGGATCCTCCGATAGGACGTTCCCACCAGGAGGCGCACGATGTGGGGCACGATGATGCCGACGAAGCCGATCAAGCCCACCGCCGACACGATCGCGGCTGTGCCGAGTGAGGATGCCGCGATGACCACAAATCGAACACGCTTCACCGGTACGCCGAGTGTCCGCGACTCGTCCTCGCCGACGCTCATCACGTCGAGCGCCCGACCGGCGACGACGCACACCGCTATGCACACCGCGACGTAGGGCAACACGAGAGTCACCGAACTCCAGTTGGCGCTGGCCAGCGAGCCCAGAAGCCAGATGTACACGCGAGCGATGGAGTCGGGTGACGACTGCTGCTGGAGGAAGGTCTGCGCACTCGTCAGCAGTGACGCGACGGCCACCCCGGCCAGGATCAGCGTGGCCGTGCTCGACCTAAGTCCTCGTCCCCCGATCGCCCACGTGATGATGACCGCCACCATCGCTCCCGCGAACGCGAGGAGGGGGGTCCAACTCGGGGTCGCGAGTCCGCCGCCGACGTCGACGATGGCCACCGTCGCCCCCAACCCGGCGCCGGCCGCGACCCCGAGTAGATAGGGGTCGGCCAAGGGATTGCGAAAGACTCCCTGATACGTTCCGCCGGCGACGGCCAGCATCGCTCCCGCGAGGAGTCCCAAGACCAATCTCGGCGCGCGGATCTGCCAGATGATGGTCGACTGCAACGACGTCAGGGTGCTGTGTCCGATACCGACGTACGAGAACACGTTGCCAATGACCCGAGTCGTGCCGATGGACGTCGGGCCAATCACCAACCCACAGACCACGGCGACGGCGAGCGCCGCGACCGTCGCGACGGCGACGAGCGCCACCCGGCGCCGGGTCGGCGGATTGGCGGTCAAGCTACTTGGTCCAGAGGGCTTTGTCGTTCAAGACGCTCGTCACGCCCTCCGTCAGATCGTTCATCAAGATGCCGAGGCGTGGACCCCACCGCGAAGCGATGTCGTCGTTGAGCCCCACCACGTGGTGGTTGACGACCGCACTTACCTTCGAGAATCCCGGTCTCTTCGCCACCACGCTCGCCGACACCCGACAACAGATGGTGTCGGCGAGAAAGATCAGCTTCGGATTGGCGCTCACGATGTACTCGGCGCTCAACTGGGGGTAGCCCGCGTCGGCCGACGTGTTCTTAGCGTCCGCGATGTTGACGACGCCGAGGGACTTGAGTAGCGCACCCACGAACGTGCTGCTCGTGAGTGAGTAGAACGTCGGATCGAGTTCGTAGTACACGCTGACGACCTTGGTGGGATGCGCGGGCACGGACGCCACGTCCTTGGTGATCGTCGTCTTCAGCGAGGCGATGATCGCCGCGGCCTTGGCGGCGTGTCCGGTGAGTCGCCCGAGTTGGGCCATCTGTTGATAGGCGCCGCTCAGGTTCGTGGGGGCACCTTGGTCGACGACCTTGATGCCCAGACCGGCGAGTTTCTGTTGAATGCCGTTGGCGTTGTAAGAGATCACCACGAGATCGGGCTTGGTGGTCGTGTGGGTTGGGGTGACCTTACAGATGCCGAGGATCGCTTCGAGGCTCGGCTCCAGCGCGTTGATGCGCTTCTTCGGCAGTCCTGTCGTGGGATAGTCCGAGTCGGTGTCGACCGCTTGGACCTGCTTGCCCGCGCCAATGGCGAAGAGCGTCTCCGTCGCCGTGGGCGAGAGCGAGACAATGCACTGCGGCACACTCGATGCGCCCGCAGTCGCGCCACTGACCAGAGGTAGCGCGAGAAGAGCGAGAGAGGACGCGACGATTATTCGCAGGGACGTTTTCATGGATATCTCCTTTTCCGTCGAAGTGGTGTGGGCGACGGATGGATATCCGAACAACCGCTCCTTACCTCGAGAGCTGTGTCACATCTCCTCGCGGTAGGCGACCTGGCTCTGTAGCCCCAAGGGGCTACTTACAGTTGCGGGACAGCGTTGGAGTTACACCAACTTCGCTGCCGCGAGGCAACGACCACCTTACTTCAGGTCGGCTTCGCTGGAACGAAAAAGTCCGGCACCAGGGGCGCCGGACTTTGACGATTTACTTCTCTACTCAGCTGAGGTGGTTACCTTCTAGATTCGAACTCTCGTTCGAGCCCCGCCGGCCTCACCGGGCGAACCGTGAATCTCTGTTCCTTTGAGCTACCTGCGCGCCGACGCCGCGTAAAGGCAGTTCGGGCGAGCATAGGGTTCGGCGCAGTCTTTCGCAAATGAAATTCACTCCTTTTTGGCGTCGGGGTGGGCCAAGATCTTTGAGGCGACTTCCTCCCTCGCGTGGAGCAAGTTCTTCGTCCGACACGACCTCGTGTCGACGCCAGATTGGTTACGATCGACGCTCGCGCAAATTAGCGTCGCGGCCTGCGATTACGCGGTCGTCTCCACCCTTCGGCCCCGCGCTTGTCCTTACGCCCACGCGACGATGTTGGCGTCGCGTGTTCGGCACCGCCGTACCGATGAGCAGAACCACCTGCCCACCGAGTCAGAGCTCGCTTGCCCAAGCGTCTGGAAAACGTGTTTCAGCGGCACTCCTCACCTCCTAGCGATTTGGGACGCACGGCTACCATTGCCACCACCACCGAATCGAGGGGACGATCGTGAGTTCTTCAGCGCCGGGCAGACTGTCAAAAGAGGAGCTCGTCCAACTCATCAAGAGCGACGACATCGATACCGTCATTGTGGCCATCGCGGACATGCAGGGACGTTTGCAGGGCAAGCGACTCGACGCCCGATTCTTCCTGGACGAACTGCTGACGGCGCCGGTTGAGGGGTGCAGCTACCTGCTGGCGAGCGACGTCGACATGAACACGGTCGACGGGTTTGCCCTGACGTCGTGGGAGCGGGGCTATGGGGACATCGCCTTCATCTCTGACTTTTCCAGCGTTCGCCGGGTGCCCTGGCACGAGAAGACCGTCCTCCTCTTCGCCGATATCGAGACCATCGAAGGAGAGCCCGTCGCCGTCTCCCCCCGTCAGATTCTTCAAGCCCAGGTGGAGCGACTGGCCGGGCGGGGCTGGATCGGTATTACCGGCACGGAACTGGAGTTCATCGTCTTCGAGGACTCCTACGAGGAAGCCTGGGACGGGGGCTATCGACACCTCACGCCGGCCAATCAGTACAACGTCGACTACTCGTTGCTAGGCACTTCGCGGGTGGAGCCGCTGCTCGGCCGCGTTCGCCGCTCCATGCGTGACGCCGGCATGATCGTCGAGTCGCTCAAGGGCGAGTGCAACTACGGACAGCACGAGATCGCCTTTAAGTACGCCGAGCTGGTTGACAAGTCTGACGAGCACAGCCTCTTCAAGTTGGGCACCAAGGAGATCGCGGCGCAAGAAGGCTGCAGCATCACCTTCATGGCCAAGTACAACGAGCGAGAAGGCAACTCCTGTCACATCCACCTCTCGTTGCGGACCAAAGACGGCTCGCCGGTCTTCGCCGGCGAGGGCGATCACGGCTTCTCCGAAGTGTTCGAACAATTCCTCGCTGGGCAGATCGCCTACGCCAAGGAGTTCTCCCTCTTCCTCGCTCCGAACATCAACAGTTATAAACGCTTCGTCGAAGGATCGTTCGCGCCGACCGCCCTGTTGTGGGGACTGGACAATCGCACGTGCGCTTTTCGCGTGGTGGGACACGGGCCCTCCCTTCGCGTGGAGTGTCGCATCCCCGGTGGCGATGTCAATCCCTACTTAGCGCTCGCCGCTCTCGTGGCCACGGGACTTCGCGGTGTGGAGGAGTCGCTCCCCTTAGAGCCCGCCTTCGAGGGCAACGCGTACCTGGAGGACGCTGCGCGCGTGCCGACGACGTTGGTCGAGGCGGCCACGCTCTTTAGCCACAGTGCGGTGGCGCGCGACGCCTTTGGCGATGAGGTCGTAGACCACTACTCCCACGCCGCGCGCGTCGAAGTAGCCGCGTTCAACGCCGCCGTTACCGACTGGGAGCGCTACCGGGGATTCGAGCGACTGTGAGCGGTACCGCCAGCATCATCAACCCCGCCACCGAAGAACACGTGGCCTCGGTGGCCGTGCATGACGTGGACGAGACCAATCGAGCCATCGACGTCGCGGCCAACGTCGCTGCGACGTGGAAGAAGGTCACCCCCGCCGATCGCTCCCGTCTGCTTCGGCGTTTCTCCGAGGTCGTCGACTCACATATCGAAGAGCTGGCCCAACTCGAGGTCGCCAACTCCGGCCACACCATCTCCAACGCTCGCTGGGAAGCCGGCAACGTCCGCGACGTGCTGAACTACTACTCGGGTGCTCCCGAACGCCACAGCGGTCGCCAGATCCCGGTGGCCGGTGGCATCGACGTCACCTTCTATGAACCTCTCGGAGTCGTCGGCATCATCGTTCCGTGGAACTTCCCGATGCCCATCGCCGGCTGGGGATTCGCCCCCGCCCTGGCCGCGGGAAACACGGTCGTCCTAAAGCCCGCCATGTTGACCCCGCTCACGGCCCTACGACTCGGCGAACTGGCACTCGAGGCCGGCCTCCCCGAGGGGGTCTTCCAGGTAGTCACCGGCGACGGAGCGATGGTCGGCCAGCGTTTTGTCACTCACCCGGCCGTTCGCAAGGTCTGCTTTACGGGCTCGAACGCCGTCGGACGCACCATCATGGAGGGCTGCGCCGCCCAGGTGAAGCGCGTCACCTTAGAGCTGGGCGGCAAGAGCGCCAACATCATCTTTGCCGACGCCGACTTGGAAAAGTCTGCGGCGAGCGCGCCGTACGCCGTCTTCGATAACGCCGGTCAAGACTGCTGTGCGCGCTCGCGCCTGCTGGTCCAGGACTCGGCCTATGAGCGGTTCATGGAACTCTTTGAGACGGCCGTGAAGGGCGTCAAAGTCAAGGACCCGTCCCAGGACGACAGCGAGATGGGCCCTCTCATCACCGCGGCGCAACGCGACAGCGTGCTGTCCTACGTGGAAGAAGACCACGTCGCCTTCCGCGGTAGCGCGCCGAGCGGTCCGGGCTTTTGGATGGCTCCCACGGTGCTTGAGACGAACGACCCGACGAGTCGATCCTTCCAAGAGGAGATCTTCGGTCCCGTCGTCTCGGTCATTCGTTTTAGCGACGAGGACGAGGCCGTTCGCATTGCGAACGACAGCCCTTTCGGGCTGTCGGGCTCGATCTGGAGTCGCGATATCGGTCGCGCGCTTCGAGTGGCGCGCGGAGTCGAGACCGGCGCGCTGTCCATCAACTCCAACTCCTCGGTTCGCTACTCGACGCCCTTTGGTGGGTTCAAACAGTCGGGCATCGGACGAGAACTCGGGCCCGATGCGCTGCTCGGTTTTAGCGAAGAGAAGAACGTGTTTATCTCAACGGAGGAGAGTTAATGGGACGCTTAGACAACAAGGTGGCGATCATCACCGGAGCGGCGAGCGGCATCGGTCGAGCGACGGCGCTGCGCTTTGCAAGTGAGGGCGCGAAGGTGGTGGTGGCCGATCTGGCGGAGAAAGAAGGCACAGAGCTCGCCCGCGAGATCGCCGGCACCTTCGTCAATGTCAACGTGGCCGACGAGGAAAGCGTCAAGGCCATGTACGCCCGCGCGGTGGAGACCTACGGCGGTGTCGACATTCTCTTCAACAACGCCGGCATCTCGCCCTCCGATGACGACTCGATTCTCACGACCGCTTTAGACGCTTGGCAACGGGTGCAAGACGTCAACCTCACCTCGGTCTATCTCTGCTGCAAGTACGGCATACCTCTCCTGCTGGAGCGCGGCGGCGGCTCCATCATCAACACCGCATCCTTCGTCGCGGTGCTGGGCTCGGCCACCTCGCAGATCTCCTACACCGCGTCCAAGGGAGGCGTGCTGTCCATGTCGCGCGAGCTCGGCGTGCAGTTTGCCCGACAGGGCATTCGCGTGAACGCGCTCTGCCCCGGACCCGTCAACACGCCGCTTCTCCAGGAGCTCTTCGCCAAAGACCCCGAACGCGCCGCTCGACGACTCGTTCACGTGCCGGCCGGTCGCTTCGCCGAACCAGAAGAGATCGCGGCGGCCGTGCTCTTTCTGGCGAGCGACGACTCCTCGTTCGTCAACGCGTCAACCTTCCTCGTCGACGGGGGCATTCACGGCGCGTACGTCACGCCGCTCTAGGGTTCCGCCAGGACGTCACGACGCGAGTCTCGTGTGCCTCGCGGGCGCCGCACCCTCTAGCCCCGTACCGTGTCGAACGTCGCCGGTCACTGCGCACCTCGAGGGCTGCGACGTCGAGCGCTCAGCGCCGCGGAGAGAATGTACGCACACGCCGGAGCGATGAAGAGGTTGGGTAGTGCGATGGGTAGTCGATTCGTGGCGAATCCGTAGACGACCCAGAGAATGGCCTGGACCGTGGCGATCAGATACGTCACCACGCTGAGCCCTCTCATGGCTTGGCGATCGTGCCGGCGACGAATCGTGCGCCACAGTTGAGGCGCGAACTGACCCACGTCAATGACCGCCGCGAGGTAGCCGATGACGACGATCACGGGTGAGCCCGGGCTCTGAGAACGACTACGCCGATCAGTGAGCTCATAACGATGTTCACGCAGGCGGCGGCGATCACGGGAACTCCGTGCGTGCCGATGCCGTAGATCAGGAGCAGGACATTAAAGAGAAAGCCGGTCCCGTAGGCGGCGACGCTGATTCCCTCTAGCGTCTCGGGCGCGCGGCGGTGACGTACGACGCGCCAGCCCTGCGGGAGCCACATGAGAAGGGCGCCCAGGCTGGCCAGATATCCGATCGCGTCAATCAGGGCGCCACACGGTCAGCGAACCATTGATCTGTTCCGACTCCCACCGGGGCGAAGGATTACGACGTCATCGACGCCGGAATGAAGTACTCACTCAAGTACTTCTCTCCTTCGTCGCAGAGGATGGTCACGATGGTCGAGGACTCGGGCAGCTCGTCACCCAGACGCCGCGCCGCCACCATGTTCGCTCCGGAACTAGGCCCCACCAGCAGTCCGTGTTCGCGCGCGAGACGGCGCATCTCGAAGATGGCGTCGTCGCTGTGCACGCCAATGACGCGATCGACCAACGAGGAGTGCCGCTGATAGATCGTCGGAATGAAGCCATCGGCAATTCCCTCGATCTGGTGCAGACCGGTGTCGCCGCACTGAATGGTGCACGACTCGCTCGGCTCCAGGGCCACCACCAGAACCCGGGGGTTGACCTCGCGCATCGCTTGGCCGACGCCGATGAGTGTGCCGCCGGTCCCCACCCCCATCACGAACGCGTCGGGCACCACGTCAGAGGGCAACTGGCTCAGGATCTCGGGTCCGAGCCAGGTGCGGTTCTCTTCCACGTTCCACTCGGACTCGAACTGGTGAGGGGCAAAGTAACCGGGCTCGTTGCCCAGTCGACCGGCTACTTCGAGAGCCTCGTTCACGTGAAAGGTTCCCACCGTCAGCATCTCCGCGCCGAAGGCCAACGAGATCGCCGCTCGCTCGGGACTCAGCCCTTCAGGCATCACCACGAGCATCTTGTAGCCCAGCACCGCGGCCACCATGCTCATGGCGTTGCCGGTGTTGCCACTGGAGGCCTCCACGATGGTGTCGCCGGGACGAAGAAGACCCTCACGCTCCGCTCGTTCGATGATGTAGCGAGCCATACGGGCCTTGATAGAGCCCGAGGGATTGAGATACTCCAGCTTGACGAATATTCCGTCGATCTGAAGAAGCGGAGTAGAGCCGATTGCCTCGAGCACCGTTGCTCCAGGGCGAAAGCGTGTCGCCACGTGGGTCTCCTCTCTTCGAAAATTCCCTTCACCACCCTACGTCCGCGGCTGCGCGGCGTTGAAGTCGCTACGAGACCAAAAAGTTGCTGAACTGCCACGGGTCGTCGTGGTCCAGTTGTCGACCGGACCAGCGATCAAACCAGTCGGTGTGCGTGGTGACGGGATCCCAGTCGAGTGGACCGGACCAGAGCGTACCGACGTAGGGTAACGCCACGTCGAGCACGTCGCGCCAAGGTAGTTCGTCGGGAACCCGAACTCCTTCTCGCGGCGCGGTCAACATCCACTGCAGAGCGCCAAGGACGGAGGCGGCCACTTGAACGGTCGTCGCGTTCTGGTGAGGCGCGACGGCTCGCGCCTCGTCAATCGTGGTGCGCATGCCGGTCCACCACGCCTTGTAGGGGTGACCCATCACGAGAACTCCCAGCTCGTCGCGGCCGGAGATGATCTCATCGTTCAAGATGCGCTGACGATCGGGATAGACGTAGTCATTGCCCTCGAGCTCGACGAAACTGGCCCACGCCACGTCCGAGGGACAGTAGGCGTAGTGCACCGTCGGGCGATACACCGCGCGCTCGCCCTCCCAGACGGTGAGGTGATCGCAGATGGTGAAGGCCTCGCCGTGTCGAATGACCATGCCGACGATCGGCCCCGACGGGACGGTCGAACGCACGATCGTCTTGTGGGCCATCTGGGCGAGGCAGATCTGATTCTTGGGACCGTCACCCTCGTGGGCCAGCCCGAGCGGTGGCAGAGATTTCTCGTGGGTCCCCCACCCCATCTCCGCGGGCGCCACCCCCTCTTCGTAGAAACCGTCCACGCTCCAGGTGTTGACGAACTCGCCCACTTCCTTGGGGCGATCCGTGATCTGCGTGTCGCGTTCGGCGATGTGAATCGTCTTCACTTCGAGGAGCTGCGCGAGTTCGTTAAAGCGCTGTTGCTCGAGGGCTTCGCGAATGGCCCCGTGGCGATCGGCGAGCAGGCCGTCGCGCAACACGGCGTCGGCGATCTCACTCAACGCCTGTTTGGTGAAGTGACTGACCAGACCGGGGTTCGCGCCGTGTTCCACCACGGCGGAGGGACCGTCGTTCGAACCCCACTTCTCGATCTGTCGGCGCAGTGCCATGTGGCGCCAGTAGAGAGTTCGCTCCTGGGGTGACGCGCTCGCGGGGTCGTCGTAGGGTGACCACACTTCTACCGAGGTGTTGAGGTAGCGCACGTTGTGATCGCGACACCAGTCCAACAGTTCCGCCAGACCGATGTTCCACGCCAGATCGATCAAGAGATCTCCGTCCCCGAGAAGGGTCTCGAGGGTGGCCTCGAGATTCTGCTCGGTAATCTCGAACTGGCGATAGTGGACACCGCGCTCAAGCGACGAGGCGATGCGATCTCGATTATCGCGACTTTCGAGCACCGTGACCGACTCGGGGGCAAGTTTGAAGTGATCGAGCAACAGGGGCAAGAGGCACTGGACCACCGATCCACATCCGAGAATGACAACACGACGCGGTGCTTCGACTTCGCTCAATTAGGACCTCACGACGTTAAAAGTGACAAGTAGCGAGCCTACCGCACTCACCTTTCTTCGCACCCTCGTTCGATGATGACGTGTGATCGCTGAGTTACTACGAGACGGTCATTCCCCCGTCCACCGCAATGTCGGCACCGGTAATCGCCGACGAGGTCGGCGAACACAGCCACACGATCGCCGCCGCGACCTCGGAAGGTTCGAGCAGTCGCCCGATGGGCTGTTGCTGAGAGAAAAGTTCGACGCTCTCTAAGCCGTACACCTTCGCGGACGCTTCGAGGATCGCCGTGCGCGTCGAACCGGGGCTGATCGTATTCGCGGTCACGCCGTAGGGCGCCAGGTCCATCGCCACACCGCGAATCAGTCCCACCACCGCGTGCTTCGCCGCCGTGTAGTCGGCTAAGTGGAACAGTCCCGTCCGCCCGGCGGCCGACGCGACCGCCACCACGCGACTATTCGCCTCTCTCCCGTTGGCGATCAAGATCGGGGCCGCTGCTTCCACGAGTCGGCGGGTGCCCAGGACGTTGACCGACCAGACGGCGTCCCACGAGGCGTCGCTGATCTCCCAGAGCGGGCCGCCCCCGCCCAGGACTCCGGCGCACGCCACCACCGCATCGAGACGGCCGAAGTGACGCGTCGCGGTCTCGACGGCGAGTTGCATATCGGTGGCGCTGCGCACGTCGCCGACGAGGCCGAGGACGGCTTCTCCGTGTCGTGCTACGACGCTCTCGAGATCACCGGGCGTCGCCAGCGCGTAGGGCACATCGGCGATATCGCGACAGCGGTCAACCGCCACCACGCGATAGTTCTCATTCACCAACGCGTCGACCGTCGCCGCACCGATGCCGCGTGCGGCCCCCGTGACGATGGCCACGCGTCCCACTAGCCCAGCCTTCGAAAAAAGTCGCTCGGCGCGACGACGTCCGTGCGATCGAGCTCCTTGACGTCGGACTTACCGAGCGCGAGCAGCGCGGAGTCGATACCCCCTCGCAGTACGTCGAGGACGTTTTCCACGCCGTTCTGTCCCGCGGCCGCTAGCCCCCACAGGTAGGCCCGTCCGATCATGACGGCGTTGGCCCCCAGGGCCAGCGCCTTGACCACGTCACTCCCTCGCCGCACGCCGCCGTCGAGGAGGACTTCGATCTGATCGCCCACGGCGTCCACGACGGCCGGGAGAGAGCGCAGCGGCGCTGGCGTGCCGTCTAAGTTGTTGCCTCCGTGATTCGACACCGACAGAGCCGTGGCCCCTAAGTCCACCACCCGCTTCGCGTCGTCGACGCGACTCACGCCCTTCACCATGAACGGTCCGCTCCACTGTGAACGAAGCCACTCGACGTCGCTCCAGCTCGGCAGGGCGCTCTGCATCCACTCGTAGTACGCGCCGAAGAACGTCGGCGCTGTCTCTCCGGGGGCGGCCATGTTCGGCGTGGTGAGCGAAGGGAGGTGTCCGGTTTTGGCGAAGGACCAGAACCACCGCGGACGAGAGAGCACCTGCGGCGCCAACTTCATCACGGCCCTGGCGTCGATCCTGTCGGGAATCCAGGGGCTCCCCCAGTCACGTCCGTTGGCGAAGGACCAGTCGAGCGTCAGGATGATTCCCTTGGCTCCCGCGGTCTTCGCTCGTTCCAGACGTTGAACCATCTGATCTCGGCTCCCCGACCAGTACATCTGAAAGAGCACTTGGTCGTTCACGGCGCACACGTCCTCGAGGGGACGACTCGCGAAGGAACTCAGCCCCATCGCCACCCCGCGATTCGCGGCCGCCCGCGCGACCGCCACTTCACCCTCGGGGTGGACAGCTTGCACCCCCGTCGGAGAGATGATGACGGGCATCGAGACCGACTGTCCCATGATGGAGATCGCCATCGATCGTTCGTTGGAGAGCCCCGCCACGTGGGGTGCGAAGCCCAGTTCGTCAAAAGACGCCGTGTTGTCCTTGGAGGAGAGGCCCTTCTCCGACCCGGCCACCAACGCCCCGTACACCGACTTCGGCAGGCGGCGTTCGGCCCGTTGTTGAGCGATAGCCACGGTTTCGAACCACTTTGGTGCCATTGAGTTCCCGACCCCCTAGGACTCCGAGACTACTCATTGACGACTTTTCTCCCCCGTGGTCGGGGCTAGCATCGACCCTCGTCCCGCGACACAACGATGTGGGCTAGCGAAGCGAGAGGGTAACCGGCACTCTTTTCGAGTGATCGCTCGAGGACACGGGGTGGATCAGCACACCCTTGGCCTCGAGCGCACGTTCACCGTGACCAAAGACACACTCGGGATCGGGATCGCTCATCTCCAGGCCCGTAAAGAACTTAGCGGCCATGCAGCCGCCTCGGCAGGCGTCAAAGGACCCGCACGACGCGCAGGCACCCGGGTTGCCTGGCTCTCGAAGAGATCGAAAGAGTTCGCTGTTCGTCCACACCGCACCAAACCCGGCGTCACGAACGTTTCCGGCGAAAAACTCGTCGTGAATGACAAAGGGGCAGGCGTAGACATCGCCCACCGGGTCAATCAAACAGACGACTCGACCGGCGCCACAGAGGTTGAGACCTTCGAGCGGAGTACCGAGGGCCGAGAGATGAAAGAACGAGTCGCCGGTCAACACCTTGGGCCGCTCCAGCAGCCACTGATAGAGCCGACGATTCTGCTCCCTCGTTGGATGTAACTCTCGCCAGACGTCAACCCCGCGACCAGAGGGGCGCAGCCTGGTCAGTCGTAGTTCGGCGCCGTAGGAAGCAGCCAGGGCTTCGAACTCATCAAGCTGCTCCACGCTGTGGCGCGTCATGACCACCGAAATCTTGAACGGGCCAAAGTTCGCTGCGGCCAGATTGTCCATGGCTCCTCGGGCGGCGTGGTAACTACCGACCCCGCGGATCCGATCACTCGTCAGGGCGTCGGCGCCGTCGATGGAGACCTGGACGTCGAGATAGTCGAGGCTGGCGAGTCGCGTGGCGGCCTCTTCCGTAATTCGCGTCCCGTTGGTCGAGAACTTGACGCCGACGCGCTGAACCACTGCGTACTCAACCAGGTCGAAGAAGTCGCGTCGGATCATGGGTTCGCCCCCGCCGATGTTGACGTAAAAGATCTGCATCGCGGCGATCTCGTCAATCAGGGCCTTGGCCTCGGCGGTGGAGAGCTCTCGGGGGTCGCGCCGCCCCGACGAAGACAGACAGTGCGTGCACGCGAGGTTGCACGCGTACGTGAGCTCCCAGGTCAGACAGATCGGGGCGGCCAGTCCGTGCTCGAAGCGCTCACGCAGTCTCTCAGCCGCCACGGAGCACCTCGGAGGCGGCCAGTGACGAGAGGGCGGTGAGATACCGCTCTCGTTCCTTCGCATCGATCAACGCGACCAGCGCCTCGTAGGCGCTCTCGAACTCACCGAGGTGACGCACGAGGTTCACCAGCTCGCGTGACTTCAAGAAGACCAGGCGGCGGGTGACGTGGTGATAGGCCAACGCCCCGAACTCTTCGTCGCGTAGCGAGACGTGCGAACTCACCTCCCAGTGCGTCGAGGCGTCAAAAGTGGTGGTCGTGGCGAGGCTCACGACTTAGTAGACCCCACAGAGACCGTCGATCGATACCTCTTCCACGAGCAGCTCTTCGGCTATTCCAAGTACCTCGGTGTTCTCCGCGATCAGCGTGTCTGGTGTCACCATTCCTCCTTGAACACCTCCATTCTGTCGCGCCGTGAACGGTCGTCCCGCTCGTCGTGAAAGACTCACCCCGTGAGTGATCTTTTGCCCGCCGCGATGCCCTCCGCCGAGGCGCCGGTCCCCGAGGGAACCGCTGTCGTTTTTGACGAGCGCGCCGAGTTCATCGACCGCGACCTCGTGAGTGGAGGCAGCCCCTGGAGGCTCCTGCGTCTCAGGGGGTCGTCACGAACCCTGGCCGAGAAGTGGCGCGGGGGTGGTGTCGTCGGAGCCGGCGAAGGTCGCTTCGCGCGCACCTTGATCCAACAAGGACTCCTTCGGCCACAGTTCGTCTCGTCGGGAGCGCTCGACGTCGAAACCATCGACGTGGTGGTCCCCGTGGTCGACAACGCGGCGGCGCTGGCGCTCTGTCTCTCCCAGCTAGAGGGCTTTCACGTGACGGTCACCGATGACGGATCGTTAGACGCCGACGCGATCGCCACCTGCGTTGAGGCTCACGGCGCCTCACTGGTTCGCCTCAACGACAACAAGGGACCAGCCGGTGCCCGCAACGCGGCCGCACGAGAAACGTCTCGCGACCTCCTCTGGTTCATCGACGTCGACGTCGTGGTGGCGAACGCGCGCGCCGTAGCGGAGGAACTCGTTCGCGCTTTCAACGACCCGCTGGTAGCGGCCGCGGCACCCCGAGTGCGCGGCGCGGGCGGTGCGACATGGCGCGAACGCTTCGAGATCGAGTTCTCTCCCCTCGATATGGGAGACCGCAGCGCACTCGTCGTGCCGAACGGCGTGGTCAGTTACGTCCCCAGCGCCTGTCTCATGGTTCGTCGCTCCGCCTTTGGTCGGGGTTTCGACGAGTCGCTGCGCGTGGGAGAAGACGTCGACCTGGAGTGGCGACTGGTCGATCAGGGTTGGCTCGTGCGCTACGACGCCGACGTCGTCGTCACCCATCACGCTCGAGCGACGTGGAGCGCGTGGTGGCGACAGCGCCAGGAGTACGGTGCGTCCACGGGAGATCTCGCCAAGCGCCACGGCAATCGCCTCGCTCCGTTTCGGTCCGATCCGTGGACCTTGCTGGCGTGGACGTCGGTGCTACTCGGACAACCGGCGCTTGGCGCACGCGTGGTGCGGAGTGCCCGAAATCACGCACGCGAACGATTCTTCGAGGGTGAGGACAGCCCCGACGACGTGGCTGACGCCGTCGTGACTCGCAACATGGTGCGCGCCGGGGGGCCCCTGGCCCGCGCCTGCGCTCGGACCTTCGGCGTGGGCCTATTGGCGGCGGCTCTTCATCCGCGTCTTCGCCGACGCGCGCTCCTGCTCTTCGCCGTCGGCACGGCGTGGCGCTGGCGACACCATCGCGTGCGCGTTAGCGACGTGCCCCTCGGCGTGGCCGATGACCTGGCCTACGGAGTGGGAGTGGCGCAAGGGGCGTGGCGCTCCAAGACCCTGCGTGCGCTGAGGCCGCACGTAACGAAGTCGTCGCTGCGTTTAGGCGACGTCCTGGGGCTGCCGAGCGCTCGTGAGTTCAAAAGAGCGCCCCTCGCTGACTTGTGATCAGCCGAACGTGAAGTCGTAGGCCTTCACCCCGGGTGAGAACTTCATCACCAATGTTCCCGCGGACGTCGACGGGGAGTGAAATATCGTGTAGAGCCGCGGGACGCCACCAACGTTGATGGTCTTGGGCGCCAGGCCCGCGCCGCGGGCGATCGTGACGGTCCCCGTGCCACCCATCACGAGATAGACGTCTTTCGCTTCGTAGTTGATCTCTAAGCGGGCGTCTCTACCCGAGGTGGCCTCCTGCTCGTGATCGGTCCACACCCCCGAGAGGGCGAAGTAGCCCGGGGACAGCGACCGCGGGAACGTGTAGAGCGCGGGAGCATTCTGGACGGGCGTGGCGGTGTTTTGCAGGTACTGCACTCGTTCGTAGCCCAAGTAGGACTCGGGGTTTGTCGGTTCATTCGGCGTCACGTTCGCCACGTCGGTACGTGGGGGTAGGGCGAGACCGGGGTGCGCGGCCACGAGTAGCCGGCGAATGAGCGACTCGGTGAGGGAGTAGTCGCCCTCGCCGAACTCGACGTGGCGAATGACGCCGTTCGCGTCCACGAGATAGTCGGCGGGCCAGTACTCGTTGTTGTACGCGTCCCACGTGCCGTAGTTGTCGTCCACGGCCACGGGATAGTCGACGCCCAGGGACTTGGACTCGGCCTTCACGTTGCTCACGACGTGCTCGAAGGCGAACTCGGGCGTGTGAACTCCGACCACGACGAAGCCGTCGTTCTTGTAGCGGTGGTACCACGCCTCAACGTGGGGTAACGTTCGCTCGCAGTTGATACAGGAGTATGTCCAAAAGTCGATCAGCACGACTTTGCCGCGAAGCCCCGTGATCGACAGTGGCCTATCGCCGGGGGTGTTGAGCCAGGCCGTGACGTCGGCGAAGTTCGGCGCGAGGCCACACGACTGCAGCTTGGCGTAGTCGGGCGCACAGGAGCTGAGCGATCCGTCAGAGCTGTGGGCGCCACTGAGTTGTTGGAGCTCCTTTCGAATCGTCGACGAACCTTCCACGTGCTGCTGCAGGGCGTTCGTGTAGCCGGGGACGTCTGTTTGCAGTGACCGAAACACGTTGCCCCAGATGCACGCGGCCATCACGATCAACACGGCGCCGCCAACCATGCGCAGCTGCGGCCCCTTTTGGCGCAACCAACGCGCCCGCTCCACCAGCGCTCCGCCAGCCAGTGCCACAAAGAGGAGGGGGACCGCGGCGCCGAGCGAGAAGGCGATCGTCACCAAGACGGTCTGGAGGTCAACCTGCTCCTTGGCGCCCAAGACGATGATGGTGGAGAGAACAGGCCCCGCGCAGGGAACGAAGACGAGCCCGAGCGCCAAACCGATGATGAATCCGGCGCGGCCCACGCCCGGTTGATGTCCGACCACGCGAGCGAACGGCCGCTCCAGCAACACACCGAGTTGAGGCACCAACAGACCAACGCCCACGGCGATCAACATGCCGATGCCGAGATAGTGGAGAAAGTCCGCTGGGAGGTGGAAGAGCGACACGATTTCGGTGCCCGCCAGGATCAAGACCGAGAAGCTCACGATCAGTCCCAGGACGATGGAGAGCGCTCGGCGCAACGAAGAGGAGGATGCCGTGGTCGCCCCCGCCACAAAGACCACCGGGAGCACGGGCAGCACGCACGGTGATATTCCCGCGATGAGTCCCGCCACGAAACCTATGAGTATGAGGACCACGTCACGTCTTTCTGCACCGCGTACGACGGGCGGGCTCCGCGCCCATCGGTCCCTTAGTAGTCGTCTGTCAAGAGATTCCGTTACAGTCAGCGACGCTCGTCATTAGGCCTTTTTTGCCGAGCGGGTCAGCCGGGTCCTACTGCGCAGGCGATGCTCGATTCGTGACGAGGGAGTTGAGGTGCTCGCGAACCTCGGGCCACTCGCGATCGATGACGGAGTAGAGCGCGGAGTCGCGCAAGAGACCCTCTTCACCGGGCACGAGAGAGGGCTGCCAGTGTCGAAGGACGCCCTCGAACGTCGCACCGATGCGCACAATGGCGTTGCGTGACCGGTCGTTGCGAGCGTCAGTTTTCAGATCAACCCGCCCGACGCCGAGGACCTCGAACGCGTGTCGCAGCAAGAGGTACTTTGCTTCGGTATTGATGCCCGTTCGCTGAGCCGACGCGGCCAGCCAGGTCCCCCCGATCTCCACGGCGAAGGGGGGCAGTTCGGGTGAGACGCGGCGAATGGTCATGAAGCGCGTGACGCCGACAGCCCGACCGCTTCGAGCGTCGATCTGGACAAACGGGACGACTTCGCCCGTCCGCCACGAGCGCAGGAGCCCTTCTACGTAAGCGGTCACCTCCTCGCGCGACGAGGGAACGGAGGTGTAGTAGTACGCCGAGCGATCTTCGTTGGCCGCGATGGAGAGGGCGTCGACGTGTTCGCGATCAAGCGCCTCTAAGCGGACCGCGTCACCGCACAAAGTGGGGGTCTCAAAGGCCGGCGGCATGTGTACTCAGCACTGGAATTTTCTCATGACGTTCGCGTCGTGCGCCCGACCCTCGACGAACGCCAAGGATAACGGCCATCGACGTTTAGAAGCGAACGACGCCTCGCACATTCTTGCCCGACGCCAGATCGTCGTAGCCCTGTTGTACGTCATCCAGGGTGTACTCCTCGGTGATGAGATCGTCGACGTGCAGTTTGCCTTCGTGGTGAAGACGCAGGAGTCGAGGAATCTGGACTCGCGGGCTCTCGGAACCGAAGACCGTTCCGCGTAGTTCCTGATTCATCATGGACAGCATGAAGACATCGAGTTCGACGGCCCGCTGTAGAAACGGCGCAATCGACGTGGCCACGATGACGCCACCCTTGGCCGTGATGCCGCGGGCCTGTTCGAGAAGCTCTCCCGTGAGCGTTCCGACGGTGATGATCGTTACGTCGCAGTTCTTGCCGCTAGTCAGCTCGGGAAGGATATTGAACGCCGCGTCCAGCGTCGAGACGGCCCCGTGCGTCGCCCCGATCTTGAGCGCACGGTCGACCTTCGACTGATTGGTGTCGATGGCGACGACCGCGCGCGCACCGGCGTGCACCGCCCCTTGAATCGCCCCCGAGCCCACCCCCCCGCAACCGATAACGGCGACCGTGTCGCCGGGCTTCGTCCCGCCGCGATTGACGGCCGAGCCAAAACCCGTGGAGATGCCACACGAGATCAACGCCGCCGCGCGAAGGTCGTACCAGGGATCGATCCGTATGACGGAGGCCTCGTGCACCACGATGTAGTCCGCGAAGGTTCCCAGTTGGCACATGCGATTCACCGTCACGTCGCCCAAGTGATGGCGCCACGTGCCATCGGAGATCATGGGACCCATCAACGTGTGCGCGCCCAGGTCACAGATGTACTGGCGGCCCGAGGCGCAGAACTCGCAGTGCCCACACGAGGGGATGAACGACACCGCCACGTGATCGCCCGGCGCCACGCTCGTCACGTTGGGACCCACCGCCTCCACGACGCCCGAGCCTTCGTGTCCCCCAATGACCGGATAGACCTCTCGGCGACCGATCATCATCTCGGTGATCGCGGGGTCGGGCATCATGTCGCCGTTGCGGACATGTTCATCGGAGTGGCACATACCCGCAAAGGACATCTTCACTTTGACTTCGCTGGCGTGCGGCTCGTCGATCGTCACTTCTTCGCTATGCCAGGGGCCGTTCACTTCGCTGACGATTGAGGCCTTCACTTGCATACGTTCTCCCACAACTCACCGGCGCTACGCCGTGATTCGTACTCTAGTTAGGTCGACGTCGGCGATTTACATCTGCTCGGGAGCGTCGATTCCCAGTACGCCGAGGCCGAGTTGGAGGGTTCTCGCCGTCAAGTCACACAGCGCCAGACGCTCGTCGCGTAGCGCGCCCTCGCTCGACAGAACGGGACAGGCGTCGTAGAACGACGTAAAGCGCTGCGCCAGATCGAACAGGTACGTGCACAGTCGATGGGGCTGCAGCGTCGAAAGAGACACAGCGAACGCTTCGGGCAGCCCGAGGAGCCCCAGGGCCAAGCTTCGTTCCGCCGTCGCGGCGAGGGCGAAGTGCACGTCGCCACCGAGCCATTCTTCGCCCGACCGGCGAAAGATGGAGCGAAGGCGGGCGTGCGCGTACTGCAAGTAGGGACCGGTATCTCCTTCGAAGGCGATCATGCGATCGAGGTCGAAGACGTAGTCGTGCTGTCGCTCGGTCGAGAGGTCGGCGTACTTGATCGCGGCCCGGGCGATCTGTTCGGCGAGAAGGAACTTGGCGTCCCCGTCCAGGTCGGTTCCTCGTTCGTCGAGAATGACGAAGGCGCGCTCGATAGCTTCGTCCAATAGGGTGACCAGTTTCACGGTCTCCCCGGCGCGCGACTTGAACATCTTGTGGTCGGTGCCCAGAACGTTGCCAAAGATGACCTGCTCACAGCGAACGCGATCGGGTAACCAGCCGGCCATGCGGGCAACGGCAAAGACCATCTCCAAGTGCTGGACCTGCGGGGCGCCGACGACGTAGAGAAGTTCGTCGCCCTTCAAGACGTCGACACGATCTCGCACCGCCGCTAAGTCCGAGGCGGCGTACCCGAAGCCGTCGTCGCTCTTTTGAACGATCAGAGGCAGGGGCTCGCCCTCGCGATTTTGGAAACCCGGGGGGAAGACGCAGAGGGCCCCTTCACTTTCGACAAGAAGTCCTTGGGCGTCGAGATCGCGAACCACGTCATCGAGCATGTCGTTGTAGTACGACTCGCCGACCACGTCCTGGGCGGTGAGCGTGACGTCGAGCTTGTCGTAGACCTCGCTGAAGTAGGAGATCGACTGATTCACCAGCACGTGCCAGAGTCGCAGGGTCTCGGGGTCACCGCTCTGCAAGGCCACGACCCGCGTGCGACTGCGTCCCTTGAAAGCGTCATCACTATCGAACTTGATCCGCGCCGCTCGGTAGAACTCATCGAGGTCACCGATGGACAGCGTCGAGGCGGCGCCCTCTTCGCCCATGTCAAGCAGGTGCTCAATGAGCATTCCGAAGTTCGTGCCCCAGTCACCCACGTGGTTGCGAGCAATCACGTGATGTCCCGCGAATCGATACATCCGAGCCAAGGCATCGCCGATCACGGTGGAGCGGAGGTGACCAACGTGCATCTCTTTCGCCACGTTGGGCGCCGAGTAGTCAATGATCACGCGCAGAGGATCGGCGCTCAATGAAAGGCCGAGCCGCGAGTCGCGGGATAGTTCTCGCAACTTTGAGTCGAGAAAAACGGGCTGGACGGTGAGGTTTAGAAATCCCGGTCCCGCCACTTCAATGGACGCCACGCCGGCCAGATCGACGGCCCGCACGACCTCCTCGGCGACCTCGCGAGGAGGTCGAGCGAGTCGCTTGGCCAGCGCCATGACCCCGTTCGCCTGGTAGTCACCCCTCTCGGAGGTGCGAAGGACGGGATCGGCCCCAGCCTCCAGTGCGTCGAACGCGCTCTGAAGGCGAGAACGCAGTGTTTCATAGGTCGACGTCACGAGTTCCAGTCTCGCACCTCACGCGCCGTGCGCCGGTCGGACACAGATTGGACGAAGGCAAAACGCGGCAGAATGGGTCCATGGCCACTTCCCTTAACTCTTTCAACTCCAAGAGCACCCTGGACGTCAACGGGCGCTCGCTCAGCTTCTACTCACTCCAGGCCGACGGCTTGGCGTCCTTCGGTGTCGAGCGTCTCCCCTACTCCATCAAGGTCCTGCTCGAGAACCTGCTGCGCCAAGAAGATGGGGTCAAGGTCACGGCCGAGGACATCGAAGCCCTGGCCAAATGGGCCGAGAACCCCTCGGGACACGGCGAAGCGGCCGGCGACGCCGCGCGCGAGATCGCCTTCACTCCCGCGCGGGTCTTGATGCAGGACCTCACCGGTGTGCCGGCCGTCGTCGACTTGGCCGCCATGCGAGACGCCATGGTCACGCTAGGCAGTGAAGCGAAGAGGATCAATCCTTTGGTCCCCGTCGAACTGGTGATCGACCACTCGGTCATCTTGGAGAGGTCCGGAACCGCCACGAGTTACGACGAAAACGTCGCGATCGAGTACGAGCGCAACATCGAGCGCTACACCTTTTTGAAGTGGGCGCAGAGCTCGTTTCAACAGTTCCGCGTAGTGCCTCCGGGCATGGGGATCTGTCATCAGGTGAACCTCGAACACTTGGGCAAGGTCGTCTTCGAGCTCGAAGGTGTGGCCTACTTCGACACGGTCGTGGGCACGGACTCCCACACCACCATGATCAATGGACTGGGCGTGCTCGGTTGGGGTGTCGGAGGCATCGAGGCCGAGGCCGGCATGCTCGGGCAGCCCGCGTCGATGCTGATCCCGCCGGTCGTCGGACTGCGCCTCGTCGGCGCCACGCGAGAAGGGGTGACGGCCACCGACGTGGTGCTCACCATTTCGCAGCTTCTGCGACAACACGGCGTCGTCGGCAAGTTCGTCGAGGCCTACGGACCGGGCGTCAAGGCGCTCTCTCTTGAGACACGCGCCACCATTGGCAACATGTCGCCCGAGTACGGCGCCACGTGCACGATTTTTCCCATTGACCAAGTCACGCTCGACTACTTGGCCTTCACCGGACGGCCTGCGGAGCAGCTCGATCTCGTCGAGGCCTACGCCAAGGCCCAAGGGGTCTGGCACCACGAGCACGCGCCCGAGCCCGTCTACTCCGAGTACGCCGAACTCGACCTCGCCACTGTCGAGCCGAGCCTGGCGGGTCCCAAGCGACCCCAGGATCGCGTCTCACTCTCGGGCGCTCGGGGAGCCTTCCGTGGCGCGCTCGGACGTGAGCCCTTAGAGGTCCGGGGCACCGACGCCGCCGAGCACTTGCGCGACGGCGCGGTGGTGGTCGCTGCCATCACTTCATGCACCAACACGTCCAATCCGTCGGTCATGGTGGCGGCGGGACTGGTAGCGAAGAAGGCGGTCGAACGCGGACTCACCGTGAAGCGCTGGGTGAAGACGTCGCTCGCCCCCGGCAGCCGCGTCGTCACTGACTACTTAGAGCGGGCCCGGCTCATCGATCCCCTCGACCAACTCGGCTTCTATCTTGCGGGGTACGGCTGCACCACCTGCATCGGCAACACCGGGCCGCTCTTCGACGGTGTCTCGGACGCCGTGAACGAACACGACCTCTCCGTGGTCTCGGTGCTCTCGGGCAATCGCAACTTCGAAGGCCGCATCCACCCCGACGTCAAGCAGAACTTCCTCGCCAGTCCGCCGCTCGTCGTCGCCTACGCCTTGGCGGGCACGATCGACATCGACCTCTCGAGTGAGCCACTCGGCACCGATCGTGACGGTCAGCCCGTCTACTTGGCCGACCTGTGGCCGAGCGACGCCGACGTCGCGGCCGCCGTGCGCGCCTCGATCACCGCGGAGATGTTCAAGGAGCGTTACGCCAGCGCCTTCGGAGGTGACGAACGCTGGCAGGCCGTGCCGACCACCACCGAGGAGACTTACAACTGGGAGCCGTCGTCGACCTACGTCAAGTTGCCCCCCTACTTCGACGGCCTTCAGATGACGCCGAGCGACGTCAGCGACGTCGTCGGCGCGCGAGTCCTCGCGCGTCTCGGGGACTCGGTGACGACCGACCACATCTCTCCGGCCGGCAGCATTCGCGCGAATGGTCCGGCCGGTCGTTACCTCATCGACTGCGGCGTCGATCCCGGTGACTTCAACAGTTACGGGACGAGGCGAGGCAACCACCAAGTCATGGTGCGCGGGACCTTCGCTAACGTGCGCATTCGTAATCTCATGGCGCCGGGCACCGAAGGCGGCGTGACGGTGAAGTTGCCCGAGGCGGAACCGATGTCAATCTTCGACGCGGCCATGGCCTACGCCCAAGAAGGCACTCCTCTGATGGTCATCGGTGGCAAAGAGTACGGCACCGGCTCGAGCCGCGACTGGGCCGCCAAGGGCACCAAACTGCTCGGCGTGCGCGCCGTGCTGGTAGAGAGCTTCGAGCGCATCCACCGTTCCAACCTGGTGGGGATGGGCGTGTTGCCCCTGCAGTTCCTTCCGGGCGAGAGCGCGGAGAGCTGGGGGCTCGACGGTACCGAGGTCTACGACATCACGGGACTGGCACCACTCAACGAGGGCGTGACGGTGCCCCGAGTCACTGTGCACGTCACACGTGACAATGCCGAGACGTTCGACTTCGAGGTGCGGCTGCGTATCGACACGCCGACCGAGGCCGAGTACTACCGCCACGGCGGGGTGTTGAACTTCGTCTTGCGTCAACTCGCCGCGAGCTAGCCGCTAGGGCGCGCCGGTGGCGGCCAGCACTGCGTCGTCGACGCTGTCGTAGAAGGCCAGCGTCCGTACGTTGGCGTCGGTCGCCTTCGCCAGCGTGGCCTTCACGCTCGCACTGGTGCGCGCCAGCGAGAACGAAATCCCGTCTTTCGTGACGTCGTCCACCACCTGGCTCAGCATCACCAGGCCGGTGACGTCGATGTCAGAGACGGCCACGGCGTCGATGACGAGGTGGCGCGTCGCGGGGTACTTCGCCAGCATCTCATGAACCTGGCGGCGGAACACTCCGGCGTTGGCGAAGAAGATGTCGTTATCGAAGAGAACCACCAAGACGTGATCGACCATCGTCACGTTGTCCCCGTTGAGGGGCTCCCAACTAGTCGTGCCGGCGTGACGACCCAACACGAAGGTCTGGGGGCGGGCGGATCGCCAGGTCTGATCGAGAATGGCCAGGCCCACGGCGATAGCGAGGCCCGTCTCGACGCCGATCAGGATCACCCCGAGTCCCGAAATCACGGCAAAGACGCACTCCACGCGACTCACCCGCCATATCTTGTGCAGCGCGTGGAGTTTGATGAGTCGGAACGCAATGAAGAACAGCACTCCCGCGAGGGCCGCCAAGGGAATGGAGTGCGCGAAGTGGCTGAGCGGGGAGAGCAGTATCGCGAGCACCGCCGCGCTCAGTCCGACCACCTTCGTTTTACCGCCCGCCAAATGCGACACCGTCGAGCGAGCCGGTGAGGCGTTGACGGGAAACGCACCGACCAGCCCCGCGGCCACGTTGGCCAGCCCGACGCCGACGAAGTCGCGACTGATATCGGAGTCGACCCCGAGATCGTCCGACGTCGTTCTCGAGGTGGCGGCGGTCTGACTGAGGATGACGATCACCAAGGTGATCGACGTGGTGCAGACGGCCCCCCACTCTCGTGACGAGAGCCAGTGCAAGCGCCACCTCGGGAGTTGCGCGCTGACGGTACCGAGCTCGACCACGCCGTGTTGGGCCAGCGACAGCGCGCCCACCAGGACGGTGGCGATGAGAATGGCGCACAGGGCCCACGGGATGCGCGGGTTGAGACGCTCGCCCACCAGGAGCAGCACCAACGTCCCGAGTGAGAGAGCGATCGACCAACCACTCACGTGGCCCAACGCGTGCGACAACGCGTCGAGGCGTTGATAGATCGAAGAACCTCCGGCCGTCACGCCGAGGGCGCTCGGCAACTGGTGCACGATGATGATGACACCGATACCACCGAGGAAACCGGTGACGATCGGTAGAGACAAGAAGTCGGCGATCCACCCGAGCTTCAACAGGCCTACGGCCATCACCGCCAGTCCGGTCACGACGGCGGTCGCGGCGACGAGTTCGAAGTACAGCGCGGTCGAGACCGGCGCGAAGCGAACCAACACCACGGCAAAGAGGGGGGCGATCGTGGAGTCGGCTCCCACCGACATGATGGGGTTCGAACCGACGAAGACGAAAACAATGGTCGCGGTGATGAAGGCGATGAGCGCGACGAAGGCGGGTACCCCCGCTAGGCGGGACGTGGCGAGTTGTTCGGGGACGGCGATCGCCAACAGGGTGAGGCCCGCCAGGAGTTGTCCGGGAAAGTTCTGGCGGGTGACGCCGTCGAACATCTGACGCATTCCCTCGATCGGTCGACGAAGACCGATGGGGGTTCTCGATCTCGTTCCGTCCACTGAGGTGCCCGCCACGTCACTACCCTACGGCGAGTGAAAAGCGCGTTAATTCGTCGCGACGACTCTGAAACCTTCGGCGAGCTTGCCCTTTTTCATGCCCGCGCGGCGCGCCGTCTCTTTCGACCACGATCGCAACATCTTCTTTAGACCTTTACGCGATCCGACTTGGCTGACGTGGCGTCGAAGCGCCGCGTACTTCAGGTCAAACGTCTTGGTGATATCGACCACCATGTTCGGCTGCACGCCGCCGAGCCAGACTTCGTCCACGGTGTGGGGCTTGAAGCCCTCGCGGACGAGTTCGGGAAACGCGTGCGGGTTGCGTGCGTCGGGGTAGACCGCACGCAGCGTGGCTTCGCCGGTCGCCATGTGGTCGGGATGACTTGAGAAGATGCGGTCATAGTTGCGTTCAGGACTCTGGGTGATGACGAGGTGTGGTCGATGCGAACGAATCACGCGGGCGATCTCGCGGCGCAGGGCCATGGTCGTCTCCACCCGTCCGTCGGGCCAGTGCAAGAAGGTGATGTCCGTCACGCCCACTTCCTTGGCCGCGGCGGTCTGCTCCTCTTCACGAATGGCGATGCGCTCTTCGCGACTTTCGTTGGAATCATCCCCCCCGGCGTCGCCCGACGTCACGAGGCAGTAGGCGACATCGACCCCACGATTCGTCAGGTAGGCGACGGTTCCGGCCGTCCCAAAGTCCACGTCGTCGGGGTGCGCCACCACGACCAGGGCGCGCTTCACCGATTTATCCCATTTGTACACGGGCAGCGCCTTTTTACTCACGCTGAAGAGTCTTGCATTGTTGACTCCCCGTTCGCCAAAAATTGTGAATGACAGTTATTTGAGGGGCTTTTCGTAGCCCGGCCCGGACGGTTTAGCCCGCTGACCTGCTCAGTCGGTCGTCGGATCCCAGTGCGCGAGATCTTGTAAATGAGGGTTATTTGAAAAAATCTCCACAATCGGGCGCTTGAGATTGAGTCGGCGCATAATGACTTCCGCGTCGATGGCCTGATTCCACAGCAGCAGCGAGACAACCACCCCCGTCGATCCCGCGCGGGCGGTTCGGCCCGAGCGGTGCAGGTAGGCCTTCTGGTCTTCGGGCGGGTCAAAGTGCATCACGCAGTCGACGCCGTCGATATGCAGGCCTCGCGCCGCGACATCCGTCGCCACCAAGACCGGTAGCTTTTCGGCCTGAAAGTCGGCCAGAGCCTTCTCGCGCTGGCTCTGGCGAAGGTCGCCGTGGATGGCCGCCGCCTGGACGCCTTCTTTTTGCAGCTGTTCGACGAGCCGATCGGCGCCGCGCTTGGTGCGACAGAAGATGATGGTCTTGTCAAAGGACTTACAGATCGCGGCCGCCACTTTGATGCGGTCCATTTGGTGGACCTGAAGGAAGTGGTGCACCATCCGCGAGACGGTCTGGGTGTCGCTCGCCACTTCGTGAAAGACCGGGTCGCTCAGGTAGCGCTTCACCAGTCGGTCGATGGCGCCATCGAGTGTCGCCGAGAAGAGCAGCGTCTGGTGCGGTCGCGTGGCGATCCGTCGCAGCACCCACTCGACTTGGGGCATGAAGCCCATATCGGCCATGCGGTCCGCTTCGTCGAGCACCAGGACATCGAGTCCCTCCACGTTCAGCTCGCCACGGTCCCCTAAGTCGATGAGCCGTCCCGGGGTAGCGATGATGACGTCACAGCCTTTGCGCAGAGACTTGATCTGGCGCTCGATATCGGCACCGCCGTAGACGGCCGCCACGTGAAGTCCCAGTGCGGCGCCCAACGGCTTCAAGACTTCGTACACCTGCACGGCGAGTTCGCGCGTGGGCAGCAACACCAGTCCCCGGGGTCGAGCGACCTTGCCGTCCCCGACGCCGTTGGTCTTTTCCGCGGCGAGGCGCTGCAGCATTGGCAGGCCAAAGCCGAGCGTCTTGCCCGAACCGGTCTTCGCCTTTCCGCACACGTCGCGACCGGCCAGGGCGTCGGCGATCGTCAGGGCCTGAATGGGAAAGGCGGTCGTGATGCCTTGGGCGCTTAAGACGGCGACCAACTCACTCGACACGCCCAGATCAGCGAAAGTCTTATTGGTGGCGTAGGAGTCCTCGCCAGACACGACGGACTCTAGGGTTTCACTACTCACGTAAACACGGGTCATTTCTCGGTTGGACCCGTAACCGGCGTACGAAACAGTGGGCCCGAGCCCATCTCATCGAGCTCCCCTCTAGTCTACGTGGCAGCCAGAGCACTCAGGCAGCATGGGAGGACAGGTGACACGACTTTCGCCGGGCGAGAAGGCCCCGGGCTTTACGTTAAAGGACCAACACGGAGAGAAAGTCTCGTTAAAGGACTACCTCGGTTCACGTCTGGTGCTCTACTTCTACCCCGCCGATGACACACCGGGGTGCACGAAAGAGGCCTGCCAGTTCAACGAGGAGCTCAGCCAGTTCAGCCAATTGGGCACGCTGATCTTCGGTATCTCGCCCGACGGCGCGCACCAGCACGAGGCCTTCATCAAGAAGTACGGACTCAAGTTCTCTCTACTCAGCGATCCGAACAAGACGACGATGGAGAAGTACGGCGCCTACGGCGAGAAGATGCTCTACGGCAAAAAGGTGCAGGGCGTCATCCGCTCCACCTTCATCATCGACGAGAAGGGCCTCGTACAACGGGCCTTCTATAACGTGCGTGCGGACGGTCACGCCGCCAAGGTTCTCGCCGCGCTGTCGAGCTAACTCGCGCGCTGGCGTCGCACCGAGCGAAGGCGGTGCCAAAAGCCCGCGGCGATGAGGAGGACCAACACGATGATGATGGGCAGCTGAGCGTCGTGGAAGTCGTTCGAGACGTGATGCCAGTTCTTCCCGGCGGCGTAGCCCAAAGCACTGAGGAGGGCGACCCAGATGGCGGAGCCGATGACGGTCAGGACGTCAAAACGGACTCGCTTCATCTCGGCGATGCCGGCCGGCACGGAGATGAAGCTGCGCACGACGGGAATCACGCGACCGATCAACACCGTCGCCGAACCGTAGTGATCGAACCACACCTCGGACCGGTCGAGGTCGTGATGGGTGAGCAGCAGCCACCTGCCCCATCGATCGACGATGCTGCGCCCGGCGCTACGCCCGATCTCGTAGGCGATGATCGAGCCCACGAGCGACCCGAGGGTGCCGACCACGATGACCGCCCACAGCGCGAACTGCACGTGCCCGGTGACCGCGCTCGTACAGAGGGCCCCGGCCACGACGAAGGTGATCTCCGAGGGAATGGGAATGCAGCACGATCCCGCGATGGAAAGAACGATGAGCGCGACGTAGCCGTAGCTCTGAACAAAGGACTGCACCGGTCCATTCTTGCCGATGCGACGAACCTATCCCCGCGAGTCAGCGTTGGTGCGTAGAGCACCAGTACGTGGTGCGACCTCCGATGGTGGAGATCACCATGGCGCCGCCGTCAAGGGGGCAGAGTCCGCCCGGCAACCGGGCGTCCATGTGGTCTCCGAGGTGTGACCCACCACGCTGGGACAGACTCGACATCGTAGAGCGGAAGGCTTTGAAGAGTCGATCCCTCTCATCGGCACTGAGGAGTCCGGTGGGCGTTCTCGGGTCGAGGCTCGCACGAAAGAGCATCTCGTCGGCGAGAAGATTGCCGACCCCCGCGACGCGAGACTGATCGAGCAAGCGAGCCTTGATCGCGGGACCGTCACCACGCTCGATGTGCACGAACTGATCGAACTGCTTTCTGGTGAGCTTCAGCGCGTCAGGACCGAGCTGGCTGAGATCGGGATCGATTTCGAATCGCGCCATTCGCCGCGGATCGTGCACCAGGAGCTTTCGCCCGTCGTCGAACTCCAGTCCGCCGCGAAGCCACTTCGAGCGAAAGTCGTGAGGTCCGTAGAAGAGACCCTCGATGCCGGCGTCGCCGTCGATCAGGAGAACACCGGTCATACCGAAACGAACACCGAGCCTCGGGCCGCTCGTCTCCAGTAGCAGCAACTTGCCCCGTCGATCGGTGCCGGTGATGGTGAGATTCCGTACGGTGCGCGCCCACGCCGCTGGCGAGGTCAGTTTCTTGGCGAGGTAGCCGTCGGCCCAGCCACGAGTAACCGTGGCGCCCACCACGCGGTCTGCCAACTGACGATACGACTCAACCTCCAGTATTTCGGGCACGCGTGCGAGCGTATCGCCGAACATCCCAAATCTTCGCCTTACTAAGGTTGGTCCATGGCAGCCGATAAACCGCAGTGGAAGGAACTCTTCAGCGAAGTGGTGACCTCGGGTCTCTGTACCGGGTGTGCGGCCTGCGTCATTGTCTGTCCCCATCCGGTCCTCGAGTACGAAGCCGATAACGGCGTCTACAAGCCCTTTCACCTCGACCTGGACGGCGGGCCGGACGACTGCACGCACGGTCAACGGGGTTGCACCATGTGCACCCGGGCCTGTCCGCGCTTTCGCAACTGGGAGAGCGAGATCGACACCCACCGCTTCGCGCGCGAGCGAAGCGACGACGAGGTCTGGGGCATCGGCGACGTGATCTTGGCCCGCGCCACGGACGAGTCACTGGTCGACGGTGGTCAGGACGGCGGCTTCGTCTCGGCCCTGCTCATCTACGCGCTGGAACACGACCTCGTCGACGCCGCGTTGGTGAGTGGCCTCGAAGGCGACGGTTCGACCTGGGTCGCCAAGCCCGTGGTCGCGCGCACCAAAGAGGACGTCGTAAGAACGGCCCAGTCGCGCTACACCTACTCCGCCAACCTTCTGGCCTACGAGGAAGCCGTCGAGGGCGGCGCCGAGCGTATCGCCCTGGTGGGCATGGGCTGCATGGCGTCCGCCCCCGGAGCCATGCAGGCGCGAAAGGCCGGCAAGGTCGCGCGACGACTCTCGCTCACCATCGGGCTGCTCTGCTCTAAGACCTTCGACGACTCCATCTTCGAAGGACTCTTCAAAGAGCGCTACGGCATCGCCCGCGCCGACATCGTGAAGATGAATATCAAAGGCGTCTTCCAGCTCTGGACGAAGGACGGCGGCTACCACGAGATCCCCCTGAAGGAGGCGCACGCCTGGACGCGCGAGGGCTGCACCGAGTGCCCCGACTTCGCGGCCGAGCACGCCGACCTCTCGACCGGCGGTATCGGCGCCTTCGCCGACTGGACGCTCGTCATCGTGCGCACCGACCTCGGTCGCGAGCTCGTCGGCGCGATGAAAGAGTCGGGCCTCATCGAGACTCGCCCGGGCGATGATGACCCGGGGGCCATGGCGTTGTTGCAACGACTGGCCAAGGTCTCGCGCAAACGCTGGCCCGAGAGTGCGGCGCCGGGTCCTCGACGCCTGCCCGTGACGTCGAGCTAGTCGAGCGTGGCGAACTCTCCCACCTTCACCACCATCCTGCTCGTGCGCCACGGCGCCACCGCAACCACGGGAACGATCTTGCCCGGACGCGCGCCGGGCCTGCATCTGTCTGAGCGGGGGCACGCCCAGGCCCAGGCCGTGGCCGATCGGCTGAAGGAGTTGGCGAAGAAACCCGTGGCCCTCTACTGCTCGCCTCTGGAGCGAACCAAAGAGACCGCCGCGCCACTGGCCGCCGCCCTCCATCTCAAAACACAGATTGATCGCGGGCTGCTCGAGTGTGACTTCGGCGCCTGGACCGGCAAGCGGCTCTCGACGTTGCGCAGGCGCGCCGAGTGGCGACGTGTCCAACACTCTCCCAGTTCGTTCCGTTTTCCCGACGGGGAGTCCTTCAGTGAGATGCAACTGCGCGTGTGGTCGACGCTGGAACGACTGGCCGCGAAGCACCGCAACCGCACCGTCGTGGTCGTGAGTCACGCCGATCCCATCAAGGCCGCCGTCACCTACGCCCAGGGCGTCCCGCTCGATCTCTTTCAGCGCACGGTGATCTCGCCGTGTTCCCTGAGCGCCATCGTCGTCACCAACGGCGCTCCCCTCGTCCTGTGCGTGAATAACACGGGCTCGCTCGCGGACTTAAGCCCGGCGTGAACTACGAGTTTTCGAACCCCGACAGGATCATGGTCGGCGTGCGCGGCGAGGTCGGCAATCGGCTCTTCCTCTTTCAAGTGCGAGAAGGACGACGTCTCATCATCGTCAAGTGCGAGAAGATTCAACTAGCCGCCCTGGCCGAGTGGATCTCCCAAGTACTGTCCGAACTCGGTCGACCCGGGCACCTGCCCGAGGACTTCTCGCTGGAACCCGAGTACGAAGCAGACTTCATCGCGGGCGAGATCGCCGTCGCCATCGACGAAGAGGATCAGGCGATCGAACTCACCATCTCGTCCGACGACGAGGAGTCGACCTTGGATGTGCGTCTCACGCGTGAGTGGGCCGGCGGACTGGCCATCGCCATCGTGCGACTCGTCGAAGCGGGACGACCACTCTGTCCACTCTGCGGTGGGCCTCTCGATCCCCGGGGACACGACTGCCCGCGCACCAACGGGCACCGGGCGCCGATTCGCTGACATGACCCGCGACGAGGAACGACTCCTGCTCAGTCAGGGCGCCATAGACATCGAAGGTCGCGTCGCGGGATCCTCCAACCAAGCGCTGCTGGTCTCTCTCACCTTCGAGGGTCTGAGCGGCCTCGCCTGCTACAAATCGGAAGTGGGCGAACGACCGCTCTGGGACTTTCCCGACGGACTATGGCGTCGCGAGGTCGCGGCCTACGAACTCGACGTGCAACTGGGCACCGACCTGGTGCCGACAACCGTCGGCCGTGACGACGGGCCGTACGGTCCGGGATCGTTCCAGTGGTGGGTCGAGGACAACGGGGAGGATCACTACTTCACTTTGCGCGAGCGAGCAGAGTTTCGCGAGTGGTTCTCGAAGCTGGCCGCCTTTGACGTGGTGGCGAATAACGCCGATCGAAAGTCCGGTCACGTCCTCTTCGACGAGACGCGGCTCTGGGCCATCGACAACGGGCTGTGCTTTCACGAAGAAGACAAGCTGCGCACCGTGATCTGGGAGTACGCGGGCCTGGCCGTCGAAGAGCACCTCCTCGAGCGCATCCACCGCTTCGCCCGCGGTGAAACGGGCCACGTGGGAGAGTGGCTCAACCCCAGCGAATTGGCGCTCGCCCAGCTGCGCGCCCACGGGTTAGTCGAGAACGCCCTCTACCCGACGCCCGACGAGACGTCCGACTGGCCGCCCTATCCCTGGCCGCTGATCTAGCCGCCCTTACGCGGACGCTGCGAGGTCGCCTTCGGGGGTGAGGGTGCCCGACTCGAGCATCATCAACGAGAGAATCGCCCCGGCGCCAAAGAATCCGGCCGCCCACCAAAAGGCCACCGAGAAGCCGTGCAGGGTCGCGGCGCGAGAGGCCGAGGCGACACTGCCGTTCGCGTGCGCCAATGCGCGCATGGTGACGGTGACGGCGATGGTGTTGAGTAGCGCCGTGCCAATCGACCCGCCGATCTGCTGGGCGGTATTGACCAGGGCGGAGGCCGCCCCGGCGTCCCTCGAGCCAACCGCGGCCGTGGCGCTGGCGATGGCCGGCGAGTAGATGAGTCCAAGTCCCAACCCCAGCACGATCAGGCCGGGCAAGACGTGGCCCGCGTAGTCAGAACTGAGCGTGAGGCGCGTAAAGAGCACCATGCCCATCATCGAGAGCAGCATGCCCGTCGGCACCAGCGGACGAGGTCCGGTACGCGGGAGTAATCGGGCGCTGGCGAAGGAGGCCGACACCGAGATGGCGACGACGATCGGCAAGAACGCCACGCCGGCGCGCATGGGAGAAAAGCCCAGGGTCTCCTCTAAGTAGTAGGCGAGGAAGAGAAACAGTGCGTAGGTACCCATGTTGGTGAGCAACAAGGACAGCAACGATCCGGCCCGTGTGCGATTGGTCAGGATGCGCAGGGGAAGGAGAGGGTGCTGGGAGCGCGCCTGCCACAGTACGAAGAGGACGAGCAGGGCCACGCCGAGCACAAGAGAGCCCCAGGTGACGTCGCTCGACCAACTCGAGGTCACGGCGTGGCTGAAACCAAAGACCACGCAGAAGAGGCCCCCGGTCCCGAGCAACGTGCCGAGCACGTCAAGGCGCGTGTGGTGCTCGCTACGTCCACCCTTGACGAAAATGGTGACTCCGACCATGGCGAGGGCGGCGAAGAAGAGGTTGACGTACAGACACCACCGCCACGAGGCCCACTGGGTGAGGGCGCCACCGAGGAGTAGTCCGATGGCGGCGCCGGATCCTCCAATCACTCCGTAGATGGCAAAGGCCTTGGCCCGCTCGTGGGGTTCGCGAAAGGTCACCGACAAGGCCGCGAGGGCGGCGGGCGCGAGGAGCGCCCCGAAGGCGCCTTGAATGGCGCGAGCCGTGACCAGCGTGGCGAAACTGTGAGCCGATCCCCCGAGCGCCGAGGCCACGGCAAAGCCCGCGAGGCCCACGTAGAGCGCCGTGCGTCGTCCCCAGAGATCACTGAGGCGACCGCCTAAGAGCAAGAGGGAACCAAAGGAAAGGGCGTACGCGGTGACGATCCACTGACGATTCCCCGACGAGAAGTGCAGGTCGATCTGAGCGCGGGGTAGGGCGATGTTGATGATGGTGGCGTCGAGCAACACCATGAGTTGGGCCAAGGAGAGCACGGACAGCGTCCACCACCTCCGGGAGTGCGCGACCGTGTCGGGGGGTCTCGTTGACGCCTTGGAGTTGGTGGCATCTTCGTTCACGGCCGAGGTACGTCCGTCGTCGAAAACCGCCACGCGCTCAGCGGGAAGTTACGAGCGCGCTTTGAGCGCGTCGATGAGTGCCGGCAAGACCTTGTGCACATCGCCCACGATCCCGAGGTCGGCAATCTGAAAGATCGGCGCGTCGCTGTCTTTGTTTATGGCCACAATGTTCTTAGAGCCCTTCATGCCCACCATGTGCTGCGTGGCGCCCGAGATCCCGCAGGCTATATAGACGAGCGGCTTGACGGTTTTCCCCGTCTGGCCGACCTGGTGCGAGTAGGGCACCCATCCGGCGTCCACGATGGCGCGACTGGCCCCGGCCGCACCGTGCAGTAACTTCGCCAACTCTTCGATCATCGCGTAGGCGCTCGCCTCACCCAAGCCTCGTCCGCCCGAGACGACGACCGTCGCGTCTTCGAGTTTCGGACCGGTTCGCTCTTCCACGTGCGAGGTCTCGATCACTGCCGTGCCCGCGGATCCGGTGTCACCGACCGGGGCTACGACTACCGTCGCCGCCGGTCCGCCCGAGGGCTCGGGGGCGAAGGACTTGGCCCGTACGACGATGAGCCCGGGCCCCTCGCCGGTGAACCTGGCTCTCACCGTCTGCGATCCGCCAAAGACCGGGTGCTCGGTGACGAGTCCACCCTCGTCGACGAGACCGGTCACGTTCGTCAAGACCGGTCGATCCAGTCGGGCCGACAGTCGTCCCGCGACGTCGCGACCGTCGTAGCTAGTCGGAATCAGAATCGCGTCGGGCGCGCCCTTGCTCGCGATCAAGCCTTCGATGGCGTGGGCCACCGGCACGCCGGGCAAGGCCCCGCCCAGGTCTCCGACGTCATAGAGGGTGGTCGCGCCGTACTCCCCGGCGAGTGCCGCCCACGAGCCGCCCTCACCCCAGGTGATGGCCTCGACGCTGTCAGCCAGCGAGCGAGCGTGGCTCAGCAGTTCGAGTGAGGTGGAGCTAAAAGAGCCGCTAGAGGGCTCGGCTAAGACCCAGAGGGTGGACAGTGTCATGTTTCTCCTAGAGGACCTTGATCGATTCGAGGAAGGCGACGACCTTCTGCGCCCCGTCGCCCTCGTCGACGTACTTCTCGCCGGCTTGACGACTCTCGGCCGCCTGTACCGAGATGATCTCTTCTCTCGCCCCGGCCGCGCCTACCTGACCCTCCAGACCCAGATCCGCGACGGACAACACCTCGAGCGGCTTGGACTTGGCGGCCATGATGCCCTTAAAGGACGCGTAGCGAGGCTCGACGACGCCGGCCGTGACGGTCACCAGGGCCGGCAGCGGAGCGGCCACTTCGTCATATCCCTCTTCGGTCTGTCGACTCACCTTCACGCCCGCGCCGTCGACGCGCACAGCTTTGGCGAAGGTGATGGAGGGCAGTCCGAGTAGTTCGGCCACCTGCACGGGTGTCGTGCCGGTGTAGCCGTCCGAGGACTCCGTGGCGGCCAGGACGAGATCAAAACTCTCACGCTTCAACACGGCGGCCAGCACCTTCGCCGTCGAGAGGGCGTCGCTGCCACGAAGAGAGTCGTCGCTCACGATGACCGCTTTGGTGGCGCCCATGGCCAGCGCGTTGCGCAGCCCGGCCACGTCGCTGGCCGATCCCATGGAGACAACGGTCACTTCGCCGCCGCCAGCGGTGTCGACCAGTTGGAGAGCCATCTCCACTCCGTAGGTGTCGGCCTCGTCGAGGATGAGTTTCCCCGAACGGTTCAGGTTGTTCGACGAGTCGAACGACTGAGGCGCGGCCGGGTCGGGGATCTGCTTGACGCAGACGGCGATGTTCATGGCACACAATCTAGGTCATCGCCGAGACGGTCAACTCACGCTCCCCTCGCGTAGTCGCAACGCCAGGGCGGGTTGATCAGTGATAATGCTCGCCACCTCGAGCGCGGCCATGGCCCGCAAGTCCTTCGAACGATTGACCGTCCAGACGTTGAGTTCGACGCCCAGTTCACTGGCTTCTTCTGCGGTCGCGCGTGACATCAGACGAAAGTGGGGATTCACCGCATCAAAGCCGCGCTCTCTCGCACCGCGAAGTGCCGAGGACAGCGGGGTGCGCCAGATCAGCCAGCCGATGTAGATCTCGCTATCGAAGGAACGAAGCGTCTCGCAGGTGGCCAGGTCGAAACACGACAACGTGAGCGCCTGCGAAGAGCGCAGGTCGGCCAACGACTCGAGCACCTCTCGAGCGAAGTCGCCCGTCTCGTCGTACGTCGGCTCACTGGAGTCCTTAAGATTCTTGATCTCCACGTTGACGCTGAGCCCGCGTAGTACCGCCATGGCGTCGCCCAAGTAGGGGACGTAGCGAGGAAGGTCTCGAGCCGCCGTGCGGGCAATGACGCGCCCCTGCGCCACGGGGTCGTGGTGCACGACCAAGGCTCCGTCGGCGCTGCGGCGAACATCCAACTCGACTCCGTCCACCCCCATGGAGGCGGCTTCTTCGAAGGCGGCGAGGGTATTTTCACGAGCCACCAAGTGGGCCCCGCGGTGGGCGACGACCAGGCTCACGGCCTCTGTCTCCCTTTTGACCAGGTATTTTTAGAGTTTACGAGCCGAGATTGTCCTAAAAACCCCTTGTTTTTTAGGCAAATTTTCACTAGAATTTTCCTTCCACGCGCGTGTTTTCACAAACAAAGCACGCGACGTCCCCCCAAAGTTAAAGGATTTTTCATGTCGTTGATCTGGAATCGCACCCATGCCTGGGACGACTCGGAGTGGCGTTCAGTCGCCGCGTGCCGAGACACGGAGCCAGAACTGTTCTTCCCCGTCGGCACGACGGGCATGGCGACCGATCAGATCGAGTCCGCCAAGCGCGTCTGCGACCACTGCGACGCACAGAAAGCCTGCTTGGAGTTTGCCCTGGCCACGAACCAGGAGTCGGGCGTGTGGGGTGGCACGACCGAAGACGAGCGTCGCAAGCTACGTAAGCAGTGGCTGGCGGCTCGTCGCCGCGCGGCCAGCCAAGGCTAAAGCCGCGCGTTTAAGGGTACCGACACTCGCACGAAGGTTCCGCCTCCGTCGACAAGTGGTACCGAGTTCATCACAATCTCGCCATAGAGCTGCGCGCGGATAAGGTCGCGCACGATCGAGAGACCCAGGCTCGTGGGAACGTCAAGCGAAAAGTCCTCCCCCAGCCCCCGGCCGTTGTCGCGGATCTCGGCGATGGCCTGTCCGTTCTCCTGATAGAGGTTCAATGTCACGACGCCCACGTGGTCGTTGTCGAGGCCGCCAAAGTCGGTAAAGGCGTGTTCCACGGCGTTGGTCAGCAGCTCGGCCAAGGCGACGGCCAGCGGCGTCGCTAGATCGGTGGAGAGTACGCCCAGTTCACCGTTCACCACGATCTCCACCGGGTGTAGCGCCAGCACCGTGTCCTCCACCAAGAGAACGAGCGAGCGCACGATCTCATCGAAGACCACGTCCTCGCCCGGCTCGCGCGAGAGAACCTCGTGCACGACGGCGATGGAGCGAACGCGGCGCTCGGCCTCTTGCAGGGCGGTCTTGGTTTCGATCTCCTCGCTGCGACGGGCCTGAAGGCGCAGCAGCGACGAGATCGTTTGGAGGTTGTTCTTCACTCGGTGGTGGACCTCTCGTACCGCCGCTTCTTTGTTCAAGACGACACGATTGAGGTGTCGAATGTCCGAGACGTCGCGCACGATGGTCAAGACGCCGGTCACTTTCTGGTCCGAGATCAGCGGAACGCCGTGTACGAGGATGGCGACGTCATGACCAACGTCGATCTCTTCGAGGGTAGGGATGCCAAACTCCAGGGAACGACTGATGGCCTTGGCCTTGACCCCCAACTCGTCGAAGGTGTGACCTTCGGCCGAGGTGTAGACCCCGAGGCGGTGTAACGCGTTGACCGCGTTCGGCGTCGCGAACTCGACCTGACCGAGGCCGTCCATCAAGATCACGCCGTCACCCACGCGAGGCAGGCCCGGTCCAGCGACCGCGTCTTCACGGTACGGGAACGACGCGTCCGAGACCATGTCGCAGAGCCGTTTGAAGACGGAAAGGTACTGCCCTTCGTAGAGGGAGGACGGCCCGCGCAAAGGCCCCTGCAGGCGAACCATGATGGCGATCACGGCGCCGTGGAAGCGCACCGGGACGCACCACACGGGAACCACCCCCTCGACGTTGTCGAGTTCGAGTTCGCCCTCCACCCGCGTGGCGCCGTCGAACGATTGACGCACCAGGGGCCAACTGCGCGCGGGATGCGTCGTTCCTAGGAGATCTTCTTCGATCAACGTCGCGCGGTTGTTCGGGCGCATCTGACCCAGAACCACGAGATCCTCATCACCGCGCTTGCCGTCTACGACCTTGGCCATCAACAAGAGGTCAGAAAAGGAGAGGTCCGAGAGCAGAGACCACGACGCCGTCAGACGCAGCAGATGATCGATCGAGGCGTCGTCGAGATGAGTCCGTGAGGCCGCGAGTTCGGCCAGGGTGGCCACTAGCTAGCTCGCAGCGGTGTCATCAAGCGTTGGCGTCCGGTATAGGTCGCCAGTTCGCTCACGCCGCGCGCCTCGAGCATGGTGGCGAGATCGTCCGCCCGCTCGCCCACCCGCTCTAGATGGTGGGCGTCCGAGGCCGTGGTGAAGGTGACGCCTCGCGGTACGAGTCGGTCCAAGAACCCTTCGGCCGGGTACTGCTCGCCAACCGGCTTCTTCCAGCCGGCCGAGGAGCACTCGAGCGAGATGTCGACGCGTGCGGCCGACTCGGCCATCGCGTCCCAGTACTCACCGGGACCATCCGGGATGAATCCGGCCACCTTGATGAGATCAGGGTGAGCCAGCACGTCGACGGCGTTCGTGGCGCAGAGTTCATCGAGCGCGATGGTGTAGTTCTTCCAGCACTGATCCAAGTCGCGGACCCGCCACTCGTGCATGTTCACGTCGTTGTCGATGTCGTCGAGTTGCCAGGTGCCCAGCCAGTGCACCGAGCCGATCAAGACGTCAAAGGGGTACTGGGCGAAGAGCTCGGACACCTCGTCCATCTGGTCTTTGTAGTAGTCGACCTCAAGACCGATCTTGACGGGCAAGCCTTCGTCCTTGGCCGCTTGGGCCAGCGTGACGTAGGCCTCGAGAGAGTTATGGGCGTTGAAGTCCCAGTACTCGGCCATCGTGGCGCTGGTCGGCTCATGACCGAATCGCAACCAGAACGGCCCGACCACGGAGGCCACATCCACGAAGCGGTGCGCGTGCTCGGTCAGGGCCAGTTCGGTGACGCCGTGGCGCTCGGCCTCCTCGCAGTACTGCGCTATTTGGTCGAGACGAAACCAGACCGATGACTCCGAGTGGGGCCACAGATGTACGTGATAGTCGATCACGCCTTTACGCGGCGCCGAACCCTACGATGCGCTCACTGGCGGGAGTGCCTAACTCCACGTAGGCAATGCGCGCCGCGGGTACGCCGACGCGACGACCCTTGCGATCGGTGAGCCAGAGAACCTTCTCGCTCCCGAGTGCCGCTTCGACCTCCTTCATGACCTTCTCGCGGTCGGCGTCCTCGGGGAGCTCGACGTCGATCTCCTTCATCGACTGCACGATGCCAATTCGAATTTCCATGCCAACTCTCCTAAAACGATCGCTCTTCCCCATGTTACGAGGAAGGGGCAAGATGGAAGACGTGAGTATTGGCCCCATCTCCGAGCGCTCCCGTCGCTGGGCGGAGACCATGAGCGGCTACGAGGGCTCGCGCGACGACCTCACCCTGGCTCATCGCAACTCGTCGGCGACCGTTGGTCACGTCGCCGCCGACCACGCGACACACGACACCCCGTTGCGCCAGCGCGAGGAGCAACTAGAGACGCTGCTCGTTCCCGGGGCCACCAGGAGCGAGGGGGCCGGACATCGAGCGATCGCCGAGGAGCCCGACGAGTTTCGCACCTCTTTCGAGCGCGACCGCGATCGAATCCTCCACTCCAGCGCCTTTCGACGGCTGGCGGGCAAGACCCAGGTCTTCATCTTCCCCGACGACCACATGCGAACCCGGCTCACGCACGCCCTCGAGGTGGCGCAGGTCGCCACGGGGATTGCCCGTCCTCTGGGCCTCAACGTCGCCCTCACCGAAGCGATCGCCCTCGGGCACGACTGCGGTCACGGTCCGGGCGGACACGCCAGCGAAGAGGCGCTCGACCCCTTCGTCGACGGGGGCTTTGACCACGCCACCTGGGGTGCCGATGTCTCGTTGGTTCCGCTCAATCTCTGCGTGGAGACTCTGGACGGCATTCGCAATCACTCGTGGTCTCGGCCCGCCCCCAGCACGCCCGAGGGAGAGGTGGTCTCCTGGGCCGACCGCATTGCCTACGTCTGTCACGACTTCGAAGACGCCGTGTCCGCCGGGGTAGTGAAGGTTGAGGAGCTTCCCCGGCTCGTGCGCGAGCGCTGCGGCGTTCGTCGCCGCGATCAGCTGGGCTCGTTCATCAAGGCGATGATCTATACGGTGCACGCCACGGGCGTGGTGGGGATGGACACGCCGCACGCCGAGGCGCTCGGCGCTTTTCGCGCCTTTAACTACGAGACCATCTACCTGCGCGACGCGTCGCGCCACCAGGCGTCCGCCGTGGTGGGAATGCTGCGCGGTCTCGTCGAGTTTTACAGTGCGCATCCGTCGCTTATTCCCGACGTCGCGGCGCGCGGCGGCGACGTCGCCAACTCGCGACAGTCACTTCATGACGCCGTGGAGTACGTGGCCGGCATGACCGATCGCTTCGCCTGCCGTAGTGCCGTGACCCTCCTCGACTGGCCGATCGACCGACTTCCGAACGGAATCGACCGCTAGCTAGGGCTTGGTGGCTCCCATGAGGTCGAACCTCATGGGCTCTCCTCCGCGCATCCAGTCCAGTCGAAGCTCCGTCGTGCGCAGGGCCGAGCGCTCGTGTGGAAAAATCCAAAACTTCTTGTTGGTCACGGCGTCTTCGACGAGGGCCGCCACGTCGGCGGCGTCGATACCGGCGTTCACCGCCTGGGTGGCCGCGTCGGCGATGAACTGGGCCGTGGGGCTCTCGTTGTAGCTCACGAGTTCGTTGGGCATGTTGCGACTCGACTCGTGGATGCGCGTCTTGACGAATCCCGGACAGAGCACCGACACCCCGACGTTCGAGTTCATCAGCAGCAACTCTTGAAAGAGCGACTCCGAGAGTCCCACCACCGCAAACTTGGCGGCGCAGTAGGGACCCATTCCCGGTGCCCCACCCAGGCCGGCCAGGGACGCGGTATTCACGACGTGGCCTTCGTTCTGTTCGAGGAAGAGTGGCATGAAGGCGTTGATCCCGTAGATCACGCCGTAGAGGTCAACGTCGATCACCCATCTCCAGATCGAGGTGGGCGTGCCAATGGTGGCACCCGCGGCCACGCCCGCGTTGTTAAAGACCACGTGGGCGCCGGAGAACTCCGCCAGGGCGGCCTCTCGCAGGGCGATGACATCGTCTTCGACCGTGACGTCGGCGCGCACGCCGACGACGTGTGCCCCGTCGGCGCGAAGGTCCTCCACCGCTCTTTGCAGCGGCCCTTCTTCGATGTCGCCCAGGACGAGATTGGCCTTCGCGGCCGCGAACTTCTTGGCCGTGGCGAGTCCGATGCCGCTGGCCCCGCCCGTGATGACCGCGGTCTTACCTTCGAGCTCCACGTTTCCCCCTCGTTGTCCTCACACCAGCTTGAGTTCTTGACGATAGACCCGCGAGGGACCCTGCTGGGCCACGCGCGCGGCCAGTTCGATAAAGGCCTTGGCCGCGTCACTGTCGCGAAGCGTCACGACGACCGGCTCGCCACTATCGCCACCGCTTCGCACCGCGCTCTCCAGAGGTATCTGGCCCAGCAGACTGATACCGAGTTCGCGCGCCAAGGTGGCTCCCCCACCCGAGCCAAAGATCTCGTAACGCTTGCCGTCATCGCCGGTGAACCAACTCATGTTCTCGATCACCCCGCGCACCGAGAGCTTCAGCTTCCGTGCGGCGTAGGCGGAGCGTTGGGCCACCCGCTGGGCCGCCGCTTGAGGGGTCGTCACCACGTACATCTCAATGCGCGGCAAGATCTCCGACAGCGTGAGGGCGACGTCACCGGTTCCCGGCGGCATGTCGATGAGGAGAAAGTCGGGCTCGTCCCACCAGGCCTCGGTGACCAGCTGTTCGATGGCCTTGTGCAGCATGGGACCGCGCCAGATGACGGGCTGGGCGTCGTCGACGAAGTACCCCATGGAGAGACAGCGCACGCCGTGCACGAGCGTGGGAATCACGGTGTCGCCGAGGACAATGGGATCGTTGGTGGCACCCAACATCTTGGGCAGCGAGAAGCCGTAGACGTCGGCGTCCAGTACGCCCACGGAGTGGCCGGACTGCGCCAGGGCGATGGCCAGATTGACCGTGACCGAAGACTTACCGACCCCGCCTTTACCCGAGGAGATGCCGAGCACCCGGGTCTTGGAGAGCCTGTCGAGAAAGCGGGGCGGGGCGTCGGCGTGATCGCCATGTCCGGCGCTATCGGCCGTCATGGCCCCGCGCAGGAAGTTGCGCAGCGCCAGACGCTCGTCGTCGTTCATGGTGCGAACGACGACCTCGGCGCCCGGGGCTCGCTCTGCGACGCGCTCGCGCAGCGTCTCGAGGTGGGGCCAGTTGATCACCGGGAGCACCAACTCGACGCGTGGAACGCCGTCAACGTCGCTGACGTCGCCCAGGAATCCCAGTTCGCCCAGCGTTCGTACCAACTGAGGTTCGCCGATGGCGGCGAGGTCACGTCGAAGTTCGGGGTCAAGCGTCACGGGCGTCCTTTACTGAGCCTTCTGAGGTTACCGGCGCCAAAGAGCGCCACACCCGTAAACTCAAAAATGTGACGGCGTCCAACGAGAACGAACTCGATCCGGCCCTCTTTACGGCAACGATCACCAGCCTGACGCACTCTTTTGGCGATAGCACTCGTCGCAAGGTCTATCTCTACCTTCGCGAAAACCCCGGCGCCACGGCCGGGGAACTGGCCGCCCACTGCGACGTGCACGCCAACGTCGTTCGCCACCACTTAGAGCGACTGACCGAAGGCGGATACGTGACCTTCGACAACGTGCGAAAGACGACCGTGGGGCGTCCGGCCAAGGGCTATCGCATCGTGGACGAGACGGCGGTCATGGAGGGGGCCATGCGTCGCGACGCCTTGTTGGTCGCCCTCCTAGAGATGGCCCTCGAGCGCCTCGGTCCCGACGCCTCGGAACTCATGGCCCGCGACGTGGGGATCGAGTACGGAAGGTCCCTCACCGAGTCCGTCGGCGCGAGTGACTCCGTGAGGTCGGTCAAGACGGCCATGGCCTCCATCGCCGGACTCTTGACGGCGCACGGCTTCGACGCGCGAGCCGAGGAGAACGAGTTCACCAGTTCCGTCGTGTCCGACAACTGCCCTTTCGGCACGGCCGCCAAGCACCACCCGGTGCTGTGTGCCGTGGACCGTGGACTGATCGCGGGCATGCTCGAGGGCTTGGGCGCCGAGCGAACTACCGTGACGTTGACCTCCAAGGCGCTCGGCGACGACGCCTGTCGCGTCACCGCGTAGCTGTCCACTCAGCTCGTCAGGGTCGCTAACGCGACGTCGAGCACCCGTTTAAGTCCGTCGTCCACCACCTCGCGCGAGGGCGCGAGAAGCCAGTGCTCGTCGGCGAGCAGGTGATCACTGATGGTCACGAGGGAGGCCACCTCCACGCCGCGCACGGCGCCGACGACGAAGAGGGCCGAGGCCTCCATCTCCACGCAGAGCACCCCTTCGTCGCGATAGGCCGTGGCCTCGTCCAGCGTCTCGCGAAAGATAGCGTCGACGGTCCACGCCGGACCCTCACGAAACGCCACCCCGCGCTCTACTAACGCGGCTCGAAGTCGCGCCGTCAGCGTCGCCGCCGGGTGCGCGTACCTCTCGGGAGGCAGGTAGTGATGCGAGAGGCCTTCGTCGCGAAGGGCGGAGGTGCAGAGAACGAGGTCACCGAAGTTGAGGTCGCTCGGCAGCGCGCCGGCGATGCCGATGTTGATGAACTCCCGAACACCTAGCGTCGCGAGCTCTTCGAGGACGAGCGCTGCCACGGGCGCGCCGATGCCGAAGCCTTCGACCACTCCGACGCCGGTGCCGCTGGTGGCGCCGTCTCGTAGCCACATGGCGTGCCACGGGTAGGGATAGCCCAGCACGCGGTGAAACCCTCGTTCGTGCAGGAACGCGGGCAGCCGCGTGCTGTAGCCCAAGATCACGCCGGCCGGGACGACGAGGTCGGGACGCCCCAGATAGGCGCGCAACATATCCTCGGGCTTTAGCAGCGGCGCGCCGTCGTGCTTCAAGGGGTAGTTGGGAAACGTCATGGCCGAATCACCAGACCAGTATCGCTCCTCTAAGCGCCCGCTTGCCTCAGGACGTCGAGAGGTGCAGTTGCTTTAAGAACGGTCGGGCCACCGCCAGTTGGCCCTTGGAAGGGCCGAGCGAGAGGAAGACCTTGAACTCGCTCTTCGCCAGCGCCTCGTTCCCGGGCGTGGAGTCCGCGACGATGGCGTAGTAGAGCCTCGCGGCCGTGTTTCGAGGTGAGTAGGCGATGGCCATGCGGAGATCCTTGATGCCGAGGGCGACCAGTGAAGGACTGGCGTCGGAACTCCCCGCCGAGAAGTCCAGCCATCCGGTCTGCGTTAACGCGGTGGCGTTCTTCGGGCTGAGAACGAGCACCTGGCCGTAGGCACTAAGGCCCGCGACCACGTTCCCGTTGGCGATATCGGCCTGGGCTTCGGTGAGTAGTTGCTGGACCTGTTGAGTGCGGCTGAGCGAGACCGAGCCGGTGTCGGAGTTTCCCGCTTGACGAACCTCGAGTGAGTGCCACAGCACGATGATGAGGGCGACTAAGAAACAGAGCAGCCCGCACACCAAGAGCCAGCGTCGCCGCCGCCGGCTGGCCACGCTGCGACCACCGTGGGCGTTGAGGTCGCGGAGCTCTTCACGCAGCCTCGCCAGCGCGAGGGTCTCTCGCGCCTCGATGGTGGCGGCCTGTAGCGGCGTGAGCTCTCCGGCTGCGAGTTCGCGCTGTGCGTCGGCCAGCGACGCTTCACGCAAGTCGATCTCGTCCATGAGTTGGTTGACGCTTCGCTTCATCGTCGCCTCGCGAGTCGCATCGCGCTCGCCACCAACAAGAGCACACCGAGTAGGGGCACAATCCAGAGTAAAACGCCCAGACCCGAGGCCGGTGGACTGAGCAGAATCGACGTGCCGTAGGCCGCTTCGAGCGAGGTCAGAATCTGGTCGTCGGACTTACCTTCGTGCACCTTGGTCGAGATCTCGTGGCGCACCGCGATCGCGGAGGTGGCGTTACTCACCGCCACCGAGAGGTCATCACACGAGGGACAGCGCACCAACGTCTCTAAGTGCGCGATGCGCGCCGCTTCACTCGAGCCCGACGGGCGAACCAGCACGGCCGCCCCCGCGACGACGACGAAGACGACGCACCAGAGGCGAAAGGACTTAAGAACTCTCACGCTCGCACCTGGGCGACCACCTCTTCGAGCTGGCGCGTGCTGACGGGTCCCAGCAGCGTCGCCTCCACCACACCTTTCGCGTTGATGACGAAGGTGGTGGGTGGGGACGTCACGCCGTAGCTGTTCGCGATGACGCCACCGTGGTCGATGATGGAGGGATAGAGCGAGCCGTAGTGCGCGGCAAAGGCCTCGGCGTCGCCCACGGGATCGTCAAAGACCACTCCCACGAGCTCGACGCCTCGATGACGTTCCTGCCACGCGAAGGTCGACAGGTTGGGAGCCTCCTGCTGACAGGGCCCGCACCAAGAGGCCCAGAAGTTCACCACCACGATCTTTCCTCGAAGGCTCTTTAAGTTGATCGAGGCTCCCCCGCCCAGGCGCGGACCGACGAGCGCCGGCGCCGTTTTTCCGAGCAGCGGACTCTGACCATCGGCCGCATCTCCCACCGGGTGGCGGAGCCCGAGAAAAAGCGAGAGCGCGGCCACTACCACCAGGGCGGCCAGCGAGGAGATCATGACCGAGCGTTTCACGAGGCGTCCTCGCCGTAGCGGCGACGAAAGAAGGAGAGCGCGCTGCCTAGACCAATGATGAGACCGCCGAGCCACAGCCAGGCCAGTAACGGCTCCACCGTCACACCCAAGACAACGGACCCGGCCGGAAGATTGTTTTGGACCAAGGCGCCCGAGGCCGACCCGTTGCCCCCCGTGGCGTCATAGGTGACGTAGACATCGCGCGCCAGGTTCGAGTCGATGGCCGGGGTGCCGACCGTCGTGCCGCCTCGACCGTTGAACGTGGTGACGGCCGGTCGAAGTGGGTGTCCGTCCACCGTGACCTTCAGCTCGGTGGCCGTCTCTAGGGCGTCCTTGACGTTCTCAAAGCCGGCGAAACGGACCAGCTGCCCGTCCACCACGGTGCTCTGCCCCCTCGCCAAGGTCACCTCGTTGCGGTGCACGTACGTCGTCGAGGTCACGATGCCGAGCGCCAGGACGACCACCCCCAGGTGCACGATCATCCCGCCCGTCGAGGGTGCGCGCAGGACGCTTCGCCACGAGCCCCGTCGAATGGCCGCGACGAGGGATCCGCGCAGGGTTCGTATCGCCGCCCCGGCCGCCAACACGGCTAAGAACACCGCGACGACTTCGGCGGGACGACGTACTCCGACGATGAGCAAGACGACGACCACGAGCAACGCCACCCAGGCGCTCACGCGCGTGCGTTGCCAGAGCACCGCCGCGTCGGCGCTACGCCAGCTGACGAGCGGCGCGAGCGCCATGAGGACCAATAGCACGACGCTCATCGGGGCCGCGACGGAGGCGAAGTACGGCGTACCGACGGTGACCTGCGTGCCGTTGATCGCCTGGTAGAGGAGGGGAAAGACCGTACCGAGCAACACGACGATGGCGAATCCGACGAAGAGAATGTTGTTGGCGACGAAGAGGCCCTCTCGCGACAGGGGGTGATCAACACCCACCGGTGCGCGCAGGCGATCGCCGCGCCAGGCGAGCAGGCCCGCACCGAGCGCCACGACCACGAAGAAGAACCCAATGAGAATCGGACCCAGCGTGCTTGAGGAGAAGGCGTGCACGCTCACCAGCACTCCCGAACGGGTAAAGAACGTTCCGAGAATGGTCAGAGAGAACGTGGCGATCGCGAGCGAGAGGTTCCACACCCGAAAGAGACCGCGGCGGTCCTGGACGATCACGGAGTGGATGTAGGCCGTCGCGGTCAGCCAGGGTAAGAGCGCGGCGTTCTCGACCGGGTCCCACCCCCAGAACCCGCCCCAGCCGAGTACCTGATAGCTCCACCACGCGCCGAGCACGATGCCGAGCGAGAGTGAGCCCCACGCCAACACGGTCCAACGACGCTGCTCGAGAGGCCAGCGATCTTGCACCCGCCCGGTGATCAACATGGCGATCGCGAAGGCGAAGGGAACGCTAAAGCCGACGAATCCGAGGTAGAGCAGCGGCGGGTGCACGGCCACCAGGGGATTGTCTTGCAGGAGAGCGTTAGGCCCGGCACCCTGGAGAACGTGCGCCGCGTTGTGAAGAAAGGGATCGGCCGGCCCCATCATGAGAAAGGTGAAGAACGCTCCAATCGCAAAGAGCACGATGGCCGCCCAGCCGACCACCGCGTCGTCACGAGAGCGTCGGTAGTACAGCAGCACCGCGAGTGTGATGGAGCACTGGATGAGGACCCAGAGCATGAGCGACCCCTCGAGCGCGGACCACAGTCCGGTGATCGAGTAGAGGAGCGGAGTGAACGTCGCGTTGTTCTCGGCGACGTAGGCCAACGCGAAGTCGTGGGTAATGAGTCCGTACTCCATGACGCCCACCGCGCCCGCGATGCCGGCGAGGGAGACGACGGCCCACCAGCGCGCGTTCGACGCGCGCTTCGCGTGCAGGGCGAACCCCTGCTCGATGATCCCACCCAGAGCGCCGGCGAAGCAGATATAGAGTGCGACTCGCCCGAGCCACGTCAAGATCATCGAACCGTCCCGTTGGGGGCCCTCACACGACGGGGATGCGCGGCAATGTACGACGCCGTGTGCTTGACGAGGATCTGGGTGGCGTAAAACCGATGGGACGTATCGCTGAGGAAGTGCCCTTCGACCACCACGGGAATGTTGGCCTGGAATAACTGCGGCGGCGTCCCGTGGGCGCTCACGAAGACCTCCTCGCCGTGACCCCCGCTCATCCAAAACGACGCCCCGCTCGAAGTGCGATTGATGGAGTGGGCCACGACCACGCCCTCCAGGCGAAACGTCTGGGTGCCGAGCTTGGCTCGCGAACCCATGGCCTGATCGATCGTCTCGAAGTAGTTGAGCGAGTGCAGTAGCCCTTGGCTCAGAAGCGCCACGACCGCAAGAGCCAACACGACCAACACGCCGATCGATCGCCACCGCCCCCGGCGTCTGATGGGCGGCGCAGCAACGGGGGTTACGTCGTGAGCAACGTCAGCGTCGGGCACGTCGTCCTCGCCACCAGATAGACAGCGCGTAGAGCGCCAACCCCCCAAAGGCGAAGGAGTATCCCGCCGCGACGTAGCCCATCAGTGAACCCCCTCGCGACGACGCTGGGCGAGGGCCTCGTCGAGTGACGCGCGATACTTCTCGTCGCGCAACACTTCGAGTCGATACCGAGCGCGCAACAGCCAAAAAAAGAGAAGGGTGAAAGCGAAGAGGCTGATAAACAGCGTCCACAACATGACGCCGTGCACCAACAGATTGCCGTTCTCGGTGAAGACCGTGGCCCCTTGGTGCAGCGTGTTCCACCAATCGACCGAGAAGTGGATGATCGGCACGTTGATCGCCGCGATGATGGCGAACACGGCGCTGCGACGAGCCCGCAGTTCGGGGTCGTCATTGGCGCGCCGTAGGGCCAGGTAGGCCAACTCGAAGAGTCCCAAGATTGCCGTTGAGGTGAGTCGCGCGTCCCAGGCCCACCACACACCCCAGGTGGGTCGCCCCCAGATGGAGCCCGTAATCAACGTCAAGATAATAAAGACACTGCTCACTTCCATCGCGCAGTGCGCGATGCGGTCCATGACCTCTGATCTCGTGCGCTTCCAGAGATAGAGCGCGCTCGCGATGACCGCGGTGCCAAACGAGACGTACAGAGCGACCCAGGCGATCGCCGGATGTACGTACAGGAGTCGAGCGAGATTGCCCTGAATCTTGTCCGGTGGCGTCACCCAGAGGCCTAGCCACAATGTGAGCGCCAGCAGAATGAGCGTCACGGGTCCAAGAAGACGTTGGGAGAGCTGCTTTATCATGATTCCTCCAGAACACCGTAAAGGAGAATGCCCAAGGCGAGGTAGGCAACCAGAGCGACGAGGGAAATTATCCACCACCGCCAAATCGATCCGTGATGTAACGCCGCGCTGAAGGAGCGTTCTCCAGCAATGAGAAGCGGCGCGAACGCTGGCAGCGAGAGCATGGGTAGCAAGGTCGCCGGTCCCTGTCCCCCGCCACTCAGCGCACCGTACAACGTTCCGGCGGCGGCCAGAGCGCCGAGGATGACCACCACGCTCGGCAGCGCGCTTAGAGCTCCCGACAACGCCGTGTGCAAAAAGAGAACCGAACCGGCCAAGAGGACCGCACCGGTCACCCACAGTTCCACGGCGAGAGCCAGAGCTTTGCCCAAGAAGACTCCCGCGGGGTCAAGTCCGAGTGTGGCGACAGACGTCTTCGTGCCGAGCGATCCTTCAATGACCTGGCTCCGATTAATCATGAGGAGCGCCACGAGCAGCATCACCAAATAAAACAGTCCAGGTGCCGCGCTGGAGTGACCGGCGTGGTTGGGTCCGAGCGCCAGCCCGCAGAGAAGTAGTCCCGTCACCCCGAAGGGCAGCACCTGCCACAGCAGCACGCGGCTGCGGCGTTCAATGCGTAGGTCCTTGCCCGCAACGAGCAGCGCGATGCGAATCACGCGTCGTCGCCTACCACGAGCCCGCCAGCCAGGGTCAGCGTTCGCGGGGCCAAAGAGCTGGATCGAAGCGGGTCGTGGGCGCTCACTACTACCGTGGCACCGCCCGCGACGACGTCGCCGATGAGCTCGTCGAAAAAGGTGCGCCCCTCGTCGTCGAGCGAGGCGTAGGGCTCATCGAGGAGCCACGTCTCCGGTCGGCGCAACAGCAGCCAGGCCAGGCCGAGTCGACGGCGCTGCCCGGCGCTTAACTGCTTGGCGGGGGTGGAGGCTCGACGCGAGAGCCCGACGCGCTCTAACACCGTAGCGATCTCTTCGATCGGACGTTCGAGCGCCTTGGCGGCAAACGTGAGGTTCTCCTTGGCGGTGAGATCGTCGTAGAAGGAACCCTCGTGACCAAGCCAACCGACGCGGCGACGTAGTTCGCGAAGGTCCCCCGTCTTGAGATCGACGCCGCTCACCACGCCGTGCCCGCTGGTGAGTGAGACGAGCCCGCCCAGCAGCCGCAGCAGGCTCGTCTTACCGGCCCCATTGGCGCCGGTGACCACCGTGAGGGAACGTGGCGCCATCTCCAGGGTGACGCCACTCAACAGGGGAAACCCTCCCACCATCACCACCGCGTCGCGAAGTTCCACCACCGGTGAGGCATTACTCATCAATGCGAGTTAGTGCTGCAACGCTTTGATGTCAGCGTCCACCATCATCTCAATCAACGAGTGAAAGTCGGTCTCGCACTTCCAGCCCAGTTCTTCCTTGGCCTTGCTCGCGTCCCCCACTAAGAGATCCACTTCGGCCGGCCGAAGGAAGGCGGGGTCGATCGTGACAAACTCTTCGTAGTTCAGTCCGACTCTGCCGAAGGCCACCTCGCAGAGTTCGCGAACCGAGTGCGTCTCTCCGGTCGCGATCACGAAGTCGTCGGGCGTGTCGCGTTGGAGCATCAACCACATGGCTCGGACGTAGTCCTCGGCGTAACCCCAGTCACGCTGTGCTTCTAAGTTGCCGAGGCGCAGGTCTTTATCGAGACCGGCCTTAATGCGCGCGACGCCGTGGGTCACCTTGCGCGTCACGAACTCAATACCCCGCCGCGGTGACTCATGGTTGAACAAGATGCCACTCGACGCGTGAAGGTCGTAGCTCTCTCGATAGTTGACGGTTATCCAGTGACCGTAGACCTTCGCTACGCCGTAGGGACTGCGCGGGTGAAAAAACGTGTTCTCGTTCTGCGGCACTGCACGTACCTTGCCGAACATCTCCGAGGAGCTCGCTTGGTAAAAGCGAATCTCGGGGTCGACGATGCGTATGGCGTCGAGCATTCGCGTGACGCCCAGAGCGGTCGCCTCGCCGGTCAACACCGGTTGAGCCCAGGAGGCCTGCACGAAGCTCTGGGCCGCCAAGTTGTATACCTCACTCGGCCGGTAGTCGCGCAGCACATTAATAAGGGACACCTCGTCCATCAGGTCGCCCGAGACCAGGGTGAGGCGCTCCTGGATGTGGCTAATGCGCTCGATGTTGACGGTAGAACTTCGCCGCATGAGGCCGATCACTTCGTAGCCCTGATCCAGCAGCAACTCGGCCAAGTAGGAGCCGTCTTGGCCGGTGATGCCCGTAATGAGAGCGCGTTTCGCCACCAGAGGTCCTCCACTGCGTCGGCATCGACAGAGGGTCACTGCCTCGAATAACTCTACTCCGGGCGCGAAACGCGATCCCCGTAGCCTTGGCCCGTGGCCCATCTCGTCGTCGTGAGTTTTCGCCTCGGTGGAACCGATGGCGTCAGCGTGGAAGCGGCGAAATGGGTACGTGCGTTTCGCGATCTCGGACACGGCGTCACGACGCTGGCCGGTGAGGGCGACGCCGATTACCTCATGCCGTCCCTCGCCATCGCTGCGCGCGAAGCGGTGTCGCTGGACGAACTCGCGCGCGCGATTGAGGGCGCCGACCTGGTCGTCGTAGAGAACCTTGTTTCACTGCCCCTGAACGTGAGCGCGCGAGACGCCCTTTATCGCGTGTTGGATGGACGGCGAGCTCTCTTTCGCCATCACGATCTTCCCTGGCAGCGCGAACAGTGGCGTCACGAACCGGCGCCGCTCGATCAAGCGCCCTGGCGCCACGTCACGATCAATGATCTCTCTCGGAGAGAGTTACTCGCGCGGGGCATCGACGCGACGACGATGTACAACTCGTTTGAGTGTGCCCCGCCGCAGGGTCGCAGAGCGGCGGCGCGATCATCTCTCGCGCTCGAAGACACGCGAGTCATCGTTATGCCGACGCGAGCCATCCCCAGAAAGAACGTTGCCGGCGGACTGGCACTCGCCGAGAGACTCGGGGCGACGTTCTGGCTCCTCGGTCCGGCCGAAGATGGTTTTGACGATGAGTTAGAACGACTACTCACCACCTCCAGTGTTCGCGTCGTGCGTGACATGCCACGGGGCTTCACTATTCACGACGTCTACGCCGCGAGTGATCTGGTGGTGATGCCCTCCACGTGGGAGGGGTTTGGCAATCCCGTGTTGGAATCGGTGACCCATCGTCGTCCCCTCGCTGTCTACCCCTACCCGGTACTGAGCGAGATCCGCGATTTTGGTTTTCGTTTCTTCGATTTGGAGGACGCGGCGGCCATCAACCGCTTCCTCGAGGACCCCCGCGAAGAGCACTTTGACCTCAACGCCGCGCTGGCCGTTCAGCACTTCAACGTGGCCGATCTTCCTCGTCGGCTCGCCACGGTTTTGGAGTCTGTGGGAATTAAGTAGGGACAACTAGGCTTCCTTTGATGGTCATTTCTGACGAGCGATCACCACTGAGTGAACGAACTCCCCACGGCGAGCGACGCGATCAACTCCTTCTCGTCGCACGAAAGATTTTCGCCGAACGAGGTTTTCAAGCGACCACCATGGACGACATCGCCAAGGAGGCCGGTTTCACCAAGCCCATCTTGTATCAGTACTTCGAGTCGAAGACCGAGCTCTACCGAGAGATCGTCAACCAGACGGCCGAAAAGCTATTGAGCTCACTACGCAGCGCCGTAGCAGAGGTCGAGTCGCCCCGGGCAAAGATCGAGGTCGCTTTTCGCGTGTACTTCGAGATGGTCGTCGACGAGACGGACGCCTTTCGCATTCTCTTCATTCACTCTCACGAAGGTGAGACCAAGGGCGACCTTCGCAATGTGGAACTTGGACTCGTCTCCTTTCTAGAACCACTCATCGCGGTTCGCATCAAGCCCGACCATCGACGACAACTCGCGGCCGGTGTCGTCGGCATCGCCGAGGGTGCCGCTACCGCGTGGCTCATTCAACAAGAAGGCAAGGGGTGGCCGACGCCGACTCCAGGCGTGGCCGAACGTCTGGCTTCTCGTAGCGCCACCCTCGCCTGGGGCGGACTGCGCAGCGTCGAACTCGACTAATAAGCCGGATCATCTGCGAGCAAGGTCCCAAAGGCCTGGGCCATCTCCCAGAGGAGTGCAGCGCACTGGTCGTAGGCGGCTTGATCCTTGCCCGCCGGGTCCGCGACATCGAAGTAATCCAGTGGCTCTAACGACGCTACGAAGCGCACTTGCTCGTCGAAACTCACGTCCAGTGGCGCTTCACGGAGAAACTGCCCGAGTGAGACTGACTTGGTCTCGTCCTCGTAGTTGGCCCGAACGTATCGCACGTGGCTCGCTTCGCTAGCTAGAAGGGCGTCGGCCCAACGAACATCATCAGCCGTCAACTGGCGACTTCGATGAGTTCCGAAGTGGTGCTCACCGAGACCGTCGACTCGCAGTAAGGCGTCACGGGTACGAGTGCTCATCGCGCTGCCCTCTGTGACGTGAGTGCCGGCCGTGCGAACCTGCCAGTTGAAGCCGTTCGCTTCGGCGACATCGCTCAACATATAGCCGAGCATGACCGACCGAGCGACGTTCCCGGTGCAGAGAGCCACCAGATTGAGCGGCGAACTCGACGTTCCGTCGCGGCCGCTCACGTCTGTCTAGCGTGTCTCATCGGCATCGCGGACGCCATCTCTTTCAACTGACGGCTGATGTCGGGCCACGATGGAAAATAGCGATCGAGCAGTGAGCGACGAAACGGCTCGGCGAACTGGTTGAAGTCCATCTCTTGCACAGCGGTAGTTATTGTCGAGAGAAAGCTCACGCCCAAGACCAACAGAACGATCTCGCGAACCATGTACTGCAGATGAGCGCGCTCGTCGTCAGTGATGTCGGAAATCAGCGGACCGACACTGTCGATAAGTTGCAACTGGGCGGCGAGGGCGCCGCGGAGCTTCTCGTTGTGAGCGGACGCCATGGAGAGTTCCAGGACAAAGTTCTTGCGAACGGCGTTCTGTTCACTCGCCCCTGCGTACATGAGCTGTGCCAGCGTTCCTTCATTTAAGATTTCAGACAGACTCGTCGCCGTGATCCAGGGCGCGCGCATAATGCTGCGAGTGGCGGCAACGACGAGGTCCTCCTTCGAGGGGTAGAGCTTGTAGATCGCTCCGGGCGAACAACTGGCGCGTCGAGAGATACGAGAGATGGTCGCGCGCGTGTAGCCGCTTCGACCCACTGCGTGAAAGGTGTAGTAGGAGAGCTGGGAACGCAGGTCGTTCCTCGGGAGAGGAATGATGCGATCGTCCGGTTCCGTCAGCGGCACGTGCGACACCTCCAGGGGATCCGTCGTCAGAGTGTCGAGGAGAACGCCACGTAGAAACGCCAGACGATCCCCATTCAGTCCGAACTCAGAGTTGCCAAAAATCTTGACCGTGACCAGTGAAAAGAGAGCCAGGGTGCGTGACTGCACCGCGGAGGAGCACTCACCCGCCGACTCCAGGTAGTCGTGAATGAACACCTCCACTTCCTCGAAGAGAACCACGAATCGTCGCGACATGAGCAACACCTGGACGGCAGCGACGTCCGCTGGCTCCGCATCACGAACCACGTCGAGAAGTAGGTCAACGGACTCTTCGCTGGGAACGGCGGCCGCGTTCCTCGCGGCTTCGAACATGGTCACCACCCGATGCTTCAACGACTCGGTCCATAGATCGACCAGCAGTTCCTCGACGTCTTCAAAGCGAGCGTACAACGCTCCGTGAGTGAGACCGGCTTCGCGTCCGACGTCGCGAAATGAGATGGCATCGATGCCCGTGCTCAGAATGAGCTGAATGGTCGCGTCGCGAATAGAAGTGTCGTTATGAAGCGCACGGGAACTGCGACGTTTGGACACTTCTTCAGGCACCCTTTCTACGCCGATTCTTGTGACAACGGCTAGCGCTGACCGGGCGCAGATTAACACCTGATCAGGTGGAACTCAAGAGAACCTGGACACCTAGGTTGGCCAATCACTTAGCACGAGCGATCCCCTCCACCAGCAAAGAAACATTTTCTATTGGCGCCTGTCGAAGAAGCCCTCCGTATTGGAGTGAACTTGTCGGACGTACGTCTCGTCGAAGCCCGGGGACGATCTGACGCGAGCGTATCTAGATCACACGCTGAAAGGTGGCGTCGTGGCAGAGATGCCCGGGCCCGTCACCGTGATGGTGTCAGACTGCGTGGTGTCGTCGCCGAAATATGCCGTTACCTGACCGGTCGCGCTAGTGGTAAGTGTCAAAGTCGCAGTGGCGCCTCCCCCATACCCCGTCCCCGTGGTGACCCCCGACTTGGTGTCGAAGAAGCCACTGCCTGAGTTACTCAACGTCAGCGACACTCCGTTCGCGGCGACGTCGTTCCCGTATTGATCAACCACCTGCAGGCTCACCGTCGTATTCGTTTTGGTGCTCGTGGACTTTGACGTCGGAGTCGGACTTAACAAGATCTGGACCGAGCTCGCGGCGCCCGCCGTCATGGACAGGGTCGACGTTCCCCAGCTGCTCGCTCCGTTCTCCGCCGTGATGACGTCGGACCCCGAGGTCTCGTTACCGAAGTAGGCGCTGGCCGTCCCGACCGCGTTCGCGAACGTGACATTGAGGGTCGACGTGCCGGTTGACCCGTTAACGGTCGAGAAGAAGCCGTTGCCCGAGTCACTCAACCCCAACGTCGTGGTCCCCACGCTCGTGGCGGAGTTGCCATACTGATCCTCCAGTTGAAAGGAGAGGGTGGTGTTGGTCGTCGACGATACGGCCGGCGATGTGCTGCTCGGCGTAATAGCCACTTTGGTCGCCGGCCCACTTTGGATGTTCAGATTTACAGAACCCCAATTCGAGGTTCCATTGACGGCAGAAATGGTGTCCGGACCGGCGCTCTCGTCGTAGAAGTAGGCACTCTCGGTGGGCGTATTGGGCGGAAAGGTCACCGTGACCGTCGCCGCACCCGTCACTCCCAGTTTGGACGTGGAAAAATCTCCGTTGCCGATATCGCTCAGCACGACCGTCGTCGTTCCGGCACTGTTCACCTGCGCCCCCACGGCGTTCTCGAGCGTCACGGTGATCGTGTCGTTGGTCGTACCGCTGGCCAATGGGGTCGTTGAACTCAGCGACAACCCCACCTGCGTCGCCGTCAACCCGCCCACTGCGATGGTCTGAGTCACCTGCAGCGCGGGCCCGTACGTGGCGTTACCGGGATCGTTGAAGTCCAGCGTGCACGTGCCGACCCCGACGAAAGTGACCACGTTTTTCGACACGGTGCAGACGCTCTGGCTCGCGGCGGTCGAGGAAACAGTCACGGTGTCGCCCGCCAAGGGGGTGGTTGTCCAGGTCGGGGTGTAGGTCTTCCCTTGGGTAGCACTGTTATCGACCGACGTGACGGTAATAACGCTTCTCTGCTTCGCAACGGTGAAGCTAGTCGAGCTGGCCGTGGCAGTGCCGTCTTGCGCAGTCAACGTGTAGCTACCAGAAAGGGTGGGGACGATGTCCGTGAACTCAGCGATTCCTGAGGAGTCGGTGACCGCGGTCATGGGGGCAATGCCGGGACCGCCGCCAGTACTCGGACCACTCAACTCCGACAGAGTGACGGTGTCGCCGGCTACCGGAGTGTTGCTGGCGTCAAGCACCGTCACCGCGGCGTTGGTAGCTGCTGCCACGCTCGTATCGGACGGCTCCGTCGAAAATGTGGCGCTGCTCGCGACGCCCGTCACGGTTCCGGGCGTCGACGAACCCCACTGCCAGCTCCCTACCGTCATGCCGGCTCCGCACCAGACGGAGCACAGAGCCTGAATAGGCGCGCTCTTGGCGGGCGCCGGTGGATAGTCGTCGTACGTGACAACGACCGTCAGAAGTGAGTCGGTATACGTCGGAGGTTGCTGACCGACGCCGGGGGTCGCCTGTTGGCACGAGATCTCCGACACGGAGATGGGGCAGGCCACAAACGTCACCACCCTTGTCTGGTAGCTCAGTGGGTTCCACAGGGTGCTACACCACACCGCGATCTGGTTGCCGTTGATCACCGGAATGTCCTTGATGGACTCCCCTCCCCAGCACGCCACGAAAGGGCTCGACGTGCCGGCGATTTGACTAGACGAGATCAGCGGGTTGTAGCGAACGTACTGAATCGCCACATCCGTCATGTCGGTCGCCGCCAGGGTCAGTGAGTTCGCCGAAGTGAACTTGGTCGAGTTGTTGAGATCATTGGTGACCCAGCTCGACAGCAGGGTAATCACGAGACTGATAGCTACCAGGTAGGCGAAGGCCAGGATGAGGATAGCTCCTTCTTCACGGGACCCTTCAGACGCTGCGGCGCGCGCGCGACGGGTACCGTCGGAGCGACCTCGGGCCCGGCTCGCACTGTCTTTCCTCGAAAAACTGGCCATTACTTAGCCACCTGGGAGGATGAGACGGTCGTCGTGTAACTCAAGAAGCCCACGGGTCCGACCGCGGTGATCTCAGCCCAGTACGTCGCGCCCGACGTGATGCCCGTGTCGAACGTGTTCCCCGTGGTGTAGTTGTTGGCGGTGACACAGTCCAAAGTCATCGAACTGTTCTGGCAGAACACCGCGGTATAGCTGCTCGGAGGTGTCGCGCCCGGCGAAAGAGTGAAAGTGGCAACTATGCCCTTCACGCCGTGCAAGGGCTGGGAGAGCGCCGGAATACCCGGAGCACCAATCTGACTAGTCTCGGCTTGACTGATCGGCGTCGAAGGGGACGATGACACGAAGGCCGAGGAGCCGTTGGCGCTCACATCGATCCAGTACGTAGTACCGGCTTTGCCCACCGTGATGGCCTGCAACCCCGTCAGATCGGTGCCTGACGTGAAGTTTGTGTTGGTAACGCAGCCCGTCCCCGTCATCTGAGAGTTCGTGCAAGCCTCCACGGTGTAGGTCTGAGGGGACACGGTCAGCGTGGGCGGCGTAAAGGAGACCGATATCGTGCTGGCAACGGTGCCGTATCCCAGCTTGACGCCAGTGGGCGAAAGCAGTTGACTCGTCTCGGCTTGGCTGACCGGCGACGAAGGCGACGAGGCCAGATAGCCCGAGGAGAGATTGGCGCTCACATCGATCCAGTACGTAGTACCGGCTTTACCTGCGGTAAAGGGGAGATTGGTGAGATCGCCGCCCGTGAAATTCGCGTCGGTGACGCACCCCTGCGACATCCCAGCGTTCGTACAGGCCTCCACCGTGTAGGTCTGATTGGCCGCGACCATCGGAGGTGGCGTGAAGGAGACTGACAGCGAGCCAGCGCTCGAGCCGTACCCCAGCGTGACACCGGTGGGCGTTGCGAGCTGAACCGTGGCGATTGCGGGGGAAGAGAGCGCAGTCGTGGCCGACACGAAGCCCGTGGCCGATGTGACCGCGGTTATCTGGACGGTGTAACTGGTTCCAGGGGTAAGGCCACTTATCGGAGCGCCCGAGGTGTAGTTGTTGACGGTGACACAACCGGTGGTCGATCCGACCGGACAGGCCGTCGCGGTAAACGACGACGGCGCAGTCCCGCCCTGGGGCGTGTTTTCACTGAAGGACGAACTGATGACGCCGACTTGGGACGAGGACGGGGCGGCGGAGAGTCCCGTGGGGGTCGCCACTTGACTAGTCGCCGCCTGAGAGGCGCTCGATTTGCCCGCCGGCGTGTACGCGAGGTATCCCGGCGAGGCGTTCGCGGCGACCCACACGTAGTAGGTCGGAGCGAGGCTGCCCGGGATAAACGTGAGGCCCGTGAGAGTGGCGGACGTCGTGTCCGTTAAACCGCTGGCGCAACTGGCACTAAACGCGTTGCTGGTGCAGGCGTAGACCGTGTACGTCTGACTAGGCGCGGTGATAGTTGGCGGCGCGAAGGAGACTGACAGGGAGCCTGCGGTGGGGCCGTAACTCAGCGTGGGCGTGCCCGAAGCGCCCAACTGGACGGTGGCCATGGTGGGCGTTGCGGGAGGCGGTGACGTGGAGGCCGCGTCATTGGGCGTCGCGACGGCGGTGATCTCGACGTAGTAATAGGTTCCCTGAGTGAGTCCGGTGAGGTCGCTTCCCGACGTAAAGGCCGTGGGCGTCGTGCAGTTTTGGCTCATGGCGTAGTCCGTGCAGGCCTTAATGGTGTACGTCTGACCCGGGGGCGGATTTTTCTGAGAGAACGTAACGTTGATGGCTCCCGGCGTGGTGGTCGAGGGAGTTACGGCGTCGATGGTGGGCGTCGCCAGTTGGGCGGCGTAGACACTAAATGGCGTGCTCGACTCGGACAAGATGGATCCCGGTTGCGTCGGCGACGGTTCGGTCGCGGTCAAGACGTACCCGGTGCCGACTTGATCAATGCTGCATCCCGAGTAGACCACGACGCCCGAGGTTTCGACACCCGAACACGTCGACGATAACGCCGCGCCGTTGGTGCCGCCGCTCAAAGTCAACGTGATGGGCGACAGGTCGGTGGTCACGATGTGGTTATTTGAGTCCAAGACTTCGAGTATGGGCTGAGTCGTAAACGCTGATCCCGCGGTGGCGCCCTCGGGTTCGGTGGCGAACACCAGCTGCGTAGCGCCCGAACTGTTCCCCGCGCTCACCGCGATGGGGGTGGGATCGTCGACCACCACCGAGTTGGTTTGGGAGTAGCCGGTATGAGTGTCAGTGACGACCAGGGTGATCAGTTGAGGGTCGCCAACGTTGCTGGGCGTGCAGGTGGTGGTGAATCCGCTGTCGCTCGTGCCCGTGTACTCGACCGCCGGCAGCGACCCCGAAGCCTGGATTGACGCCGTGTAGCCGGAGATGTTCAGCGCTGTGGTGAGCGCGGCTGAACTCGGATATCCCGCGAGAGATCCGGGAGAGGCGGGACACGCCGCGAACACGGCGGCGTACTGCTGTTGAATGAGCGAGGTCGTCGTCGCGATGGAACTGGCCAGCGCCGTGTCAAAGTTCGCCAGGCTTCGGTGCTCAGCTGAGGCGGAGATGTCAGTCCCGAACGCGGCAATCAGGGCCACCGAGGCAACGCCCAGGATGATCACGGAGAGGAGGACTTCCACCAGCGTTTCACCCTCCTCCGAGCGACCGCGCGAAGTCCTTCGGGGGCGATCCGGCGACACCGGCACGAGGCGTCGCAGGACGTTGATGAGCTTGTCGCGGGGAGACGTCATGGTAGGAGCAGTCCGAAGGCGACCGCGTTGTAGCCCTCGCCCACTAGTTGCGCCTTCATGGTCACCGGCGCGGCGCCGCCATTGACGGTGGGGGGCGTTATTCCGAGCATGGCCGTGCCGGTACGCAGAAGCCCCGCTGACGTTTTCGTGGGAGATTGGGTCTGGAACGTCGACGTGCATTCGACCGTCGCCGTGCCCAGGCCGGTCAGTAGGCCAGGGTACGTCGTACTTCCGATAGTGGCGGTCGAGTCGCCGTTGTCGATACTCCATCCCGTGGAGTTATCAGCGTCCGCGGCCGGCACGTTGTTGCAGGCGTTACCTAGATCCGAGCTTGAGAAATTGGGCACCAGATTGTAGGGAAGCGGTCGAGAGACCGGCAGGCTCGACGTCCACGTGATGGAACCACCCGGGTCGATGGTTTCCGCGTCCGCGGTGATGAGCTCATACCCGGTGGCCAGGTCGCCTTCGGGATCGTAGACCTCGATATTGGAAAGGGTGACTCCGTCATGCCCCCCGTTGTTGGTCTGAAATATTGCGGGATCGATGCACGACGATGTCACGACATTGTTCACCAAGGTCGGCGTGGAGACGGGGCAACCGATGCCCGCGTAGAAGGGCGTGGCGATGCCGTTCACCTGATTGTCGTTGCCCAAGAACCCCTGCCCGTTGCTGAGGTCGCCCCACTTGCAGGCTTGAGAGGTGGACGGGTTACAGGTCCCGCCACCGATCGGAGTAGGCACTGCTACCAGCGGGGGCGGAGAAGTCGTCTGACTCTCGCCCGGCGTCACGGTGAGACAAAACGACATGACGTAACCGCCCGGCACGTCGGCCGAGACGTCCGTTCCCGGTTGTCCGGGGTCGGTTACCGTGCACGTGTCACCGGAGCTCGACATCGCGTTATCAATGTCCGTTTGCGTGAAACCGATGAAACACATCGTTGCTGCGTACTGTCCGGTCCCCGGCAAAGCGAAGCCGCACGACGCTCCCGACGTCGGTACCCCCAGGTTGGTGGGCAGCGTAGATCTCCCCTCCGCCGGCGTGGCCGACAGGTGGTACGCGTACGAGCTCTTCGGTTCGAGAATGGGGAACTGCAATGAGGTCATTCCGATGGTCGAGACGAGTCCGGTCGACGTGTTGATAACCGTCGTGCCGTCGTAGGCGACCGGAGCGGGCTGAAGCGAGAGTGACGTGCACATGGCGGCGGTATCGGCAATAGGACACGGCGGGAGGACGTCGTAGGAGAGCGTGGTTGAACTCGTGGGCGTCGTCCATGGTCCGTTGGCGCAGTCGTTTCGCACGAGCGCGTACGTGGTGCCACTCTGGAGTTGTTCAACGTAGGAAGCGACTTCGCTTCCCGAGCCCCACTCCAGTCCCAGCAGCAACGTTCCCGATCCACAAAACGGTGTGGGGGGTGAGGGAGAGGTCAGAGTCGGATCGGTGGTGATGGAGGAGGCGCTTTGTACGTCCTTGGTGAAACTTGCGGCAATAATCTGCGCGTCACTGGAGTCACCCAGCCTGTTGGACACCCCGTCTTGGAGTGAGAAGACCGTGATCAGTCCGGCCGCCAGGGCGCCCGCGATGATCGGGATGATCGTGACGCAGATGAGCAGTTCAATCAGCGTGAAGCCTCGCTCATCCTCGCCCCGAGTGCGGCGCGCGTGCCCGCGATCTGTGGCGTTGACGGGCGGCCGCACGCGACAGGGGACGTGGACAGGGTGAAATTCACTCTTCATGCGCCGTCACCCCTCTCCCCATCCCCTGCACTCGAACGTCAGACCGCTAATGAGACGCCAGCAACGGTGCTCGGGTGAATGGTCGGCAGCGAGCGAAAGGAGTACGTCCCCGCTTCAATCTCGGCGTGATGCCCCTCGGCACGCGCCTCTCGAGATGCGACGACGAGAGTGACATGGGCCATACTGCTCTCCTGATCGGCCCTTGCAGTCTGAAAGTCTGGTCGTTGGGCGGCAAATTGTCAAATTCGAGGGATGTCGTTGTGAATCACACTCCCGCCGCTCGCCCAAAATAGGGGCACTATAAACGCTGATCATGGCTATTTTTCGACAAGAAATACGCTTGAGATCTGGCGGGGCACTGCCCGGTTGCAGCCTCGGAGGGCCTCCACTTACGAGCCCTGGGCGACGGCGCGTGATATGCGCCGCTCCGAGCGAAGCCTGATCGCTAATGCGATGACCTGCGCAGTAAATGCGCCTCATACCGCCACGGCGAACTAGAAGGTAGGCCAATAGCGGCTCTAGCGAATCGGCCGCAAACGCGAGGCCGCGACCCGGGCCACGAACCCTTCTACTTAATGTGCACTCCCGAGACGGCGCGGGCGATTATGAGACGCTGTATCTCCGAGGTCCCTTCGAAGATGGTGTAAATCTTCGAGTCTCGGTGCCAGCGCTCCACGGGGTACTCGCGAACGTAGCCGTACCCACCGAGAATCTGGATAGCCTCTTCGGTCACCTTGACGGCGGTCTCCCCGGCGAAGAGCTTGGACATGGAACCCTCACCGCTGGTGAAGGGCTTTCGATTCGCGGCCATCCAACTGGCACGCCAAATCAACAGGCGCGACGCGTCCACGCTCATCTTCATGTTGGCCAACTTAAAGGCGATGGCCTGGTTCTCGATGATCGCGCGACCGAACTGTTTGCGCTCTTTGGCGTAGTCCAGCGCGTACTCGTAGGCCGCTCGCGCGATACCAAGGGCCTGGGCTCCCACCGCCGGACGCGTCGCTTCGAAAGTGGCCATCGCCGCTTGGCTGGACGCACGCTTGCCTTCGCGAACGCGAGCCAGTTTCTCGTCCAACTTCTCTTTTCCTCCGAGCAGACATGACCCGGGAACGCGACAGTTCTCCAACACCACTTCGGCGGTGTGACTCGCACGAATGCCCATCTTCTTGAACTTCTGTCCCATAGAGAGACCGGGCGTTTTGTCGGGCACAATGAAAGAGGCCTGGCCCCGGCTGCCGAGCTTGGGATCGACCGACGCCACTATCACGTGCACGTTGGCGATGCCGCCGTTGGTGATCCACGTCTTGGTGCCATTCAAGATCCACTCGTCATTGGCCTCGTCGTAGACCGCCCTGGTGCGCAGTGACGAGACGTCGCTGCCGGCGTCCGGCTCGGAGACGGCGAAGGCCGCGAGCTTGATGTCGTCGGGTGTCCCGTAGCACTGAGGCACCCACTCCATCTGCTGTTCGGGCGTGCCATTGGAGACGATGGCCGCGACGCCCAGCGTCGTGCCCATGAGCGACATGCACAGACCGGCGTCGCCCCAGGCCAGTTCTTCCAGGGCAATCATCATCGAGAGCCCGGTCTTGTCGGCGATCGCGTTCATCATGAAGTCGAGGCCGTAGACCCCCAACTTGGCCGCCTCTTGAATGAAGGGCCAGGGGGTCTCTTCTCGTTCGTCCCACTCCGCGGCGATGGGGCGCATCTCGTTCTCGGCGAATCCGTGCACCCAGTCCCGCAGCGTGATCTGGTCGTCGTTCAGTTCCATCGAAAAGTCGGTCATACGTCACCTTGGGGTCAAGAAACTACTCGCGAGTAACTAAACGTACCGTAGAACACGTTGGTGCCACAAAAGGAAGAACCGCCGCCCTCAAGGGCGGCGGTTCTTCGCTGAAGAGTGCTGGTTAGTTGAGAACGACGCGCTTGGCCAAAGGACCACGGTCACCGGGCTCTATATCGAACTCGACGGCCTGACCTTCAACGAGCGTCTTTCGCCCATCACCTTGAATCTCCGAGTAGTGAACAAAGACGTCAGGCTGGCCATCAACAGCGATGAATCCCCAGCCCTTTTCGTCGTTGAACCACTTGACGGTTCCTGCAGCCACTGTGGGCCTCCTTGATAACTTTTACTTCCGGAACTCCGGTTTTGGGAGGGAACCACAACGGCAACCTCACCCTCAACGCTACTTGGTGCGGGGCCGCGCTCACAAGGGGGATTATTGCTTCCGAATGATCGTTCCTGAGGGCCCGTCTTCCACGATCCAGCCACGCGTCACCAGTTCGTCACGCAGTCGGTCGGCCTCGGCCCAGTTCTTCGCGTTTCGGGCGGCGTCGCGCTCGGCGACGAGGGCTTCGCTCGTCTCGTCGACCGCATCATTACGACCGTGTAACGAAAGTCCCATCGCCCCGAATAACGAGTTAATGGACGCAGCCAGCCGTCGGGCCGATCCCTCGTGACCTTCGTCCGCGGCCGCGTTGGCCGCACTGACCGCGTCAAAGAGCTGGGCCACCGCGAGAGGAGTGTTGAGATCGTCGTTCATCGCCGCGACGACGCGCTCGTAAAGTTCACGCGACTCGTCTTCCCAGGTTCGAGCGCCCGCGACCTCGAAGCTCTGACCGGCCAGAACCGGAAGGGAGAATCGTCGCGCGAAGGTGTCAATGCGTTCGAGGGCTCGCTCGGCATCAGCGATCGTTGACGGTGTCACTTCGATGGGCGAACGGTAGTGCGAACGAAGGACGAGCAATCGATACGCGCGAGCGTCAGTTCGCGCTAACAGATCGGTCAGCGACGTGAAGTTGTTGAGTGAGGTGCTCATCTTGACGCCGTTCACCAGGACCCAGCCGTTGTGACCCCAGTGCCGAGCGAACGGCACCTGCGCGGCCTCGGCCTGGGCTCGCTCGTTCTCGTGGTGTGGGAACTTGAGATCCAGTCCTCCGCAGTGAAGGTCGAAGCCTTCACCCAAGAGATCCAGCGACATCACCACGCACTCGGTGTGCCAGCCGGGGCGGCCTTCCCCGAAGGGCGCGGGCCAGCGTGGTTCGCCCGGCTTGGCGTTCTTCCACAGGGCGAAGTCGAGGGGAGAGCGCTTCTCGTCGTTGACCTCCACGCGTTCCCCGGCTCGAAGGGTGTCGAGCGGTTGGCCGGCGAGCAGGCCGTAGTCCGGCACCGTCGAGACGTCGAAGTAGACGCCGTCACTCGTGGCGTACGCGACGTCGCGCTCGAGAAACCCCGAGATCAGCTCGACCATGTCCGCCACGTACTCGGTGGCGTGAGGCGCGTCGTCGGGATCTTTCACCCCGAGACGAGTCATGGCATCCCACCACTCACCCTCATACTGTTTCACCACGTCTTGTTCGCTACGATCTTCCTCGTTCGCTCGCGCGATGATCTTGTCGTCAATATCGGTGATGTTAGAGACGTAGTGGACGTTCAGTCCCTGAAAGGTGAACCAGCGTCGGGCCACATCCCACACGAGGGTGAAGCGGCCGTGGCCGAGGTGGGGAAGGTTGTCGACCGTCGGGCCGCAGACGTACATCGAGACCTGGCCGGGAGTGCGCAGTGAAAGGTCTCGCACCTCGCCGCGCGCCGTGTCGAAGAGGCGAATCACTGTTCTAAACTACGCCAACCATGTCTGTCGATTCGACGTCCCGTCGTCACCACGTTCCCGAAAAGCCCACCGTCGACGGGTTGGAGTCGCTCTGGACGGCCCGTTGGGACGACGAGGGGACGTACCTCTTTAACCCAGAAGCCACGCGCGAGAACGTGTACAGCATCGACACGCCGCCGCCCACCGTGTCGGGAGAATTGCACATCGGCCACGTCTTTAGCTACACCCAAGGTGACGTGGTGGCGCGCTTTTGGCGCATGCGCGGTCGTGACGTCTTTTATCCCATGGGCTGGGACGACAACGGATTGCCCACCGAGCGACGCGTGGAGAACTTCTACGGGGTGCGTTGTGATCCCACCCTCCCCTACGATCCCGGATTCGTTCCCCCCGAGAAGCCGGCCGAGAAGAAACTCTCGATCTCGAGGCAGAACTTCGTGGAACTCTGCCAACTACTGACCGCGCTGGACGAGGTGGCCTTTAAGAACCTCTGGCGCCACCTCGGTATCAGCGTCGACTGGAGCCTGGAGTACACCACGATCTCCCCGCTGGCCCGGGCCGTGTCCCAGCGCGGGTTCTTGGAGAACCTCGCGCGCGACGAGGTCTACTCCAGCGTGGCGCCGACCCTCTGGGACATCGACTTTCGAACCGCCGTCTCCCAGGCCGAGCTCGAAGACCGCGAACGTCAGGGCACCTACCACCGCGTCGCCTTCGAGCGCTCCGACGGCCTTGGCACGATCGAGATCGAGACCACGCGTCCCGAGATGCTGGCGAGCTGCGTCGCGCTGGTGGCCCATCCCGAGGACGAGCGCTACCGCGACCTCGTGGGATCGAACGTCCTCACGCCTCTCTATCGCGTCGAGGTCCCGATTCTGGCTCACGAACTGGCCGATCCCGACAAAGGATCAGGCATCGCCATGATCTGCACGTTCGGTGACACCACCGACGTCACCTGGTGGCGCGAACTGCAGCTGCCCACGCGGGCGCTGATTGGTCGCGACGGGCGTTTTCTCCCGGCCGATTTCTCCTCGGCGGAGTTTCCCTCCACCGAGCCGGACGAAGCCAACGACCAGTACGAGGCGATCGAAGGCACCACGGTCGCTCAGGCGCGCGCCGCCGTGGTGGACGCGCTGCGGGCCTCGGGAGATCTCATCGGTGAACCGCGCCACATCACCCACCAGGTCAAGTTCTACGAGAAGGGCGAACGGCCGCTCGAGATCGTGACCTCGCGCCAGTGGTTCATCAAGACCTTGGAACACCGCGACGAGCTGCTCCGTCGCGGCGAAGAGCTCCGCTGGCACCCCGACTACATGAGGCACCGCTACCGTTCCTGGGTAGAAGGCCTCAACCTCGACTGGAATATCTCGCGACAGAGGTTCTTTGGCGTCCCCTTCCCCGTGTGGTACCCCATCGACGAACACGGGGAGGTCGACTTCGACCGTCCCCTGCTGGCCGAGCTCGATCGCCTGCCCGTCGACCCATCGAGCGACGTGCCCACGGGCTACGTCGAGAGTCAGCGCGGTGTACCCCACGGTTTTCTGGGCGACCCCGACGTCATGGACACCTGGGCCACCAGCTCGCTCTCTCCCCAGATCGGGGGGAAGTGGGGCAGCGATCTCTTCAGCCGCGTCTTTCCCATGGACGTTCGACTCCAGGCTCACGAGATCATCCGCACCTGGCTCTTTTCTACGGTGGTGCGCAGTCACCTCCAGCACCGCAGCCTGCCCTTTTCGAACGTCCTGATCTCGGGCTGGGTGCTCGACCCCAATCGCAAGAAGATGAGCAAATCGTCGGGCACCGCCTCGACCCCGATGCCACTGCTCGAGCAGTACGGCGCGGACGCCCTTCGCTACTGGGCGGCCTCGGGTCGACCCGGCACCGACACGGCGGTGGACGAGGCCCAGATGAAGATCGGGCGTCGCCTCGCCATCAAGGTACTGAACGCGTCGAAGTTCGTTCTGGGTCGACTCGACGAGACGACCTCGCTCGATCCCCACGACGTGACGACCCCGCTCGACCTAGACGTCCTCGCGCTGCTCGGCGCTCTAGTGAGCGAGGCGACGACGTCGTTCGAGAACTACGACTACGCGCGTGCGTTAGAGCGCACCGAGTCATTCTTCTGGTCTTTCTGTGACAACTACGTCGAACTGGTGAAGGCTCGCGCCTACGGCGAAGGGGACGACGCCGCCGTGGCCTCGGCGCGCGCCACCCTCACCATCGCGCTCACCGTCCTCCAGCGCCTCCTCGCACCCTTCCTGCCGTTCGTCACCGAAGAGGTGTGGCACTGGTGGCACGACGACAGCGTCCACCTGGCCCCCTGGCCGACCCTGGACGAGCTCGGACCGCTGGGTGTCGACCCCGGGTCGATCTATGAGCCGGTCTGTGAGGTCCTGGAGGCACTGCGCCGCGAGAAGAGCACCGCCAAGGTCTCCCAGCGCGCCGGCGTGGCACGCCTCGTGGTGAGCGGACCCGAGGAGTTCGCCGGCGCCATCCGGGCGAGCGGCGCTGACCTCGTTGCCGCGGGCCACGTCGAAGAGCTCGTCGTAGTGGACGCTCATGAACTTCTGGTCGAGGTCGCTCTCAGCGAGAGTTAGACGAGGACGCTGTTCGACGCGACGTCGCGCACGGTGACTCCGTCCGCGTCGACCTCGTAAAAGGCGAACTGATCCCACCCTCGGGCGATACCGCGGGCCACCTCGCGGCTCACTCCGTGCAGCGCCACGCCCTTTTCGTCGGGCCAGGTTCCGAAGATATCGTGACCGATGGCGTCGGCAAACTCGATGCCGCGTCGCGTCAATGACGCACGGAACGCCACTCGCCTCTCCTCGTTGGCCCCTTCGTCGTAGTTCCGGGAGAACGGATTGTCAGAGGTCACGACGTAGAAGGGACCGGTGTCGCCCGTGACGTCGCGTACGTCGAGCCACGTGTCGTTTCCGACTCGCACGCTGAGCCGCGTCGGCGGGACCTGATAGCTAGCGACGAGTGCGCGAGAGAGTTTGGGCCGTGGGGTGGCGACCGACTCGGCGAAGGCGACGGCCGCCCTGGTCGTCGCCGACGTGCGGGGACTGGCCGTGAGGTCGTAGGCGTGCTGCGTGAAGGGTAACTCCACGTAGTACAGAGGAGCGAAAGCGACGGAGCGAAACTTCGCCACGAAAGAGCGGGCCACGTTCACCTCCACCAAGGTGTCGTTGGTGCCCTGGACCACGAAGAAGGGAGGCGAGTCCGGCTCGGATGCGATCGTACGGTGAGAGTGATCGATACAGGTCTTCATGCCCGGCCAATGGCACCTGCACCACGTGACGCTCCAAGAGGCGCAGGAGACCCTTTCCCAGGCCGAGCCACTGCGTCTCGTCGCCCGTCATCTCGAGCACTCCGTAAAAGGAGAGCGCGCCGCGCAGCGACCAGTCCTCTGCGTCGCTCATCTCCGAGGGTCGCCACCGAGGGTCGTCGGCGCTGAGCGCCAGGAGCGACGCCAGATGCCCTCCAGCCGAGGCACCGGCCACGACCACGCGGTCGGGGTCGCCCCCGTAGGTCGCGACGTTCTTTTTGATCCACCCGAGCGCCCTCGTCGCGTCCTCGATCTGCGCGGGCCAGGGGTGGCGCGGCGCCAGGCGGTAGTTGATGGTGACGACAATCCACCCTCGACGAAGGAACTCATGCAGCATCGGGCGGCCTTGTTCGCGTTTGTCGCCGAAGGTCCAGGCGCCCCCGTGGATGTAGTAGATCACCGGTGCGTCCTTCGGCGTCGTCGAGAGCCTCCACACGTCGAGTCGATGGCGCGCGAGGGGGCCGTAGGGCACGTTGCGACGAAGTTGCATGTCGCGGGGATGAAGGGGAATCTGCAAAGCGGTGCGCCACCAGCGTCCGAAGTAGTCCTCGCTCGGCGCGGAAATACGCAGTGGCCGATCGGGAGCGTGCTCCATGGCGCGACGAACGACAGTTCGGGCCCGGAACGAGATGAGAATCAGAGAAAGGTTCTCGAGCACGACGACGCCCGCGAGACAGAGCACCAGCACACTGAGCCAGCGGGCGCTCGGCCAGCCCCACCACCAAAGGAGCCCCAACAACAGCGCCTCAAGAAAGATTGCCTGACCCGCCAGTTCGCTGGCCGCCCACCCGACGGGGTAGGCCAGAGCGGCGAAAAGTCCCTGTCGCCCGGGGCGCAGGGCTGTCGCCGCCGAAAGCACCAGAGCGGCGCCGGCGAGCGCGACGAAGTAAACCATCTCTTCATTCTGGCGGCTCGCGACGACCGTGACGCTCGAAGGGCCGCCGGTAGGCTCAGGTTCGTGTCCCCCTGGCCCCTCGAACTAGAGAAGCTGCGCGGGACCCTCGGGCTGTGGACCATGACCCTCGACGCGGTGGCGCCCCAACGCAGCGGCGAGGCGGCACAAGAGATGGAGTCCCTGGGGTACGCCGCTCTGTGGTATCCCGAAGCCTGGGGCCGCGAGGCGTTCACCAACGCGGGCCTGTTGTTGTCCTCGACCTCGACCCTGGTCGTCGCGAGTGGCATCGCCAATATCTGGGGACGCGACGCGGTCGCTGCGAGTAACGGCGCCAAGACGCTCACGGCCGCCTACGACCAACGATTCGTTCTAGGCCTCGGCGTCAGTCACGAGCCATTGGTCGAACGACTGCGCGGACACGAGTACGCGACGCCCCTCAGTGCCATGCGGGAGTTTCTCCTCGCCATGGACAAGGCGCCGATGTTCGCCGACGAGGGACAGACCCGCGTGGCTCGCGTGCTCGCCGCCCTGGGTCCCAAAATGCTCGAACTCTCCGCCACCCTCGCCGACGGCGCACTCCCCTATCTCGTGACGCCCGAACACACAGCGCTCGCCCGGCAAGCCCTGGGCGATCACTTCCTCGCTGTCGAACAGGCCGTGGTTCTCGGTCAAACTCATGACGAGTATCTGCGCCGCGCGCACGAGCACCTGGAGATCTACACCGGTCTTGATAACTACCGCGCTAGTTGGCGCCGCCTCGGCTTTGGTGAAGACGACTTCGTGCGCGGCGGCAGTGAGCGACTCTGCGAGGCTCTCGTCGTGCACGGGGACGAGAACGCCGTTCGTGACCGCGTCAACGCACATCGCGACGCCGGCGCCGACCACGTCTGCCTACAGGTTCTCGGCAGCGATATGGCCACACCGCCGCTCGACGAGTGGCGGCGGCTCGCCGGACTTAATGCGACGTAGACGTTTTGCAACCGCCGTACGTCACTTTGTCGCAATCTCTCTGAATCACCAAAAAACTTATTACGAAGCTCACGTCGCTTCGACGCAACGAGTAATTTCGCGGAATGGCCGAAACTCCCCCGGGACCCTCTACGCGCGACGCTCTCATCGAAGCCACCTCTCGAAAACTCTGGACGGTAGACGAGAGCGAACTTCGTATTCTCGATATCTGCCAAGAGACGAACCTCAGCACGAGTGTCATCTACGGCCACTTTCGATCGCGTCAGGGTCTGATCGACGCGTCGCTCCTATACCTGTTCGCCATTGTCACCGACCAAATTGTCGCAAACATTTCGACCGTGGCGGAGAACGCCCACGAGACAAGTTCCTTCGTCGACGCGCTGTACGCACTTCTCACGAATCCAGATGAAGAGGAGACCGTTACCCAACCGCGGCAGATGTTCTTTCGCATCTCCGCCACCGCGCTCTCTCGGCCGAGCCTCCGACCGGGGTTCCTTGATCTCTACCACCGCTTCATGGAACGCATTGACGCGATCTACGACGATCTCGTAAAACGGGGCCTGTTAGGATCTGAGTTGACGGGCCACCAGTGGGCGCTCTGCTTCGAGGGCCAGATGCTGAGCCGCGCACTTCACGATCTCTCGTCTAACTGGGATAATCAATTTGACTGGAAGCGAACCACGTACCGGATCCTGAGCGCTCCCCAAGAGCAGGTCGCCTCGTAAGTCTTTCTCGGCAGAAACGCCCTTAGTGGTGGTGGTGGTCGGGGTCGATGACGACGACGGGCTCCTCTCGCGGAGCGCCGCGCAGGGAACGCACGAGTAGCGAGACCATGGCCAGCCAGGCGAACTCAACAAACCCAATGCCGATCCACCCGAAGGTAATGATGAGCAGTCCGAGAAGAAAGCCCTTCAGGATTCCAAAGTGAATCATTGAAGCTATCTCCATCGGAAACCAGGCGAACATCCAACTGACAAAAGGTGCGGCGATGACGGCCCCAAACCGCCGTCGCCAGCCCAGGACGATACCCAGCAACGCTGTCAGAGCAAAACCCACAATGGTGACGGTCGCCGAAGGAGTCACGATCGACATGAAGAGGATGACCGTCATCGCGATAGCCCAGGCCACCATCGGGAAGGACACATTGCCCTTGGCGCGCTCTCTGATAGAGGAACACCACGTTCACGCTCCCAACCTAGCCAACGAGCCTGGTCTCTCGTTCGCCCCAGACGGTACGCTGAGTCGATGGCCAGCGGAGTCCTCGCTCTTCTCGGTTCTGGCGAGACTGCGCCGGGAATGACCAAGGTCCATCGCAAGATTTTCGCTCGTATTCCGGACATCTCTGCGGTAAATCTGGACACCGCTTACGGCTTCCAGCTGAACGTTCCGCAGATGAGTGAAAAGCTTGAAGAGTACTTCGACAAGTCACTCCACGTCGATGTGACTACGCTTCACTTCTCCTTCGTACGGGCGCGCAAGCGAACTGGAGCGCACCCTCTTCAAACAGCAGGTCCGGCAAGCCAATTACGTCTTTGCGGGCCCGGGAAGTCCGACCTACGCCTTGAAACAGTGGTCTCCCCTCCACTTCGACGAGGACTTGCTCAGCGTGCTGGATGGGGACGGGACGCTGTGCTTTGCCTCTGCGGCCGCTCTCACGCTCGGAGCGTTCACGGCGCCCATCTACGAGGTCTACAAGGTCGGGTATTGAGGATCCCCACTGGCAGGATGGCCTCAACGTGCTGGGGCGCCTCGGAATTAACTGCGTGGTCATTCCCCATTTCGACAACAACGAAGGAGCGAAACTACGACACTCGCTTCTGCTATCTGGGCGAGCCGCGGCTCCTCGAACTTGAGCGACAACTTCCCGAAGGCGTTGCCACCTTGGGCGTCGACGAACATACCGCCGCGGTTCTTGACTTCAACGAAGATACGCTCACCGTGCACGGTCGATCAAACGCTTACTGGCGGCTCAACGGTGATTCGAAAGAGTTATCAAACGGAACTATCACCAGTCTTGCGGATTTGCGCGCAACCTCTGCGGATCGTGGCGCAAGCGCGACCACCTGAAACTCTGCCAACGAGTCTCACTCCGGTTGACCTGGCGAATGAGGCGGCGGAAGGCGGTGAGGCAGGACTGCGCGCCCTCGCACAATTGGTTCAACTCGCAAGGACCGGGGGCGAAGGATACATAGACCCGACCAACCTCGTTGAAGGTGTGTTGGATGCGCGGATCGCCGCGAGAACGAATGGTCAATATCAGATCGCCGACCAACTGCGCGACGCCCTCATCAAAGCGGGAGTGGAAGTCAAAGACGGCCCTGAAGGAACGACGTGGTCACTCGTCACTGACTGACTCTTGGCACGGAGCCGGTCACCCAGAGGCAATACACCCGGGTTCTTGAACGAGATTCCTGTTCGCTAGTTTCTCTCCGCATTGAACCAATAAGGAAGGCCCCCTCATCGAGGGGGCCTTCCTTACGTACTTCTTAGATGGTGTAACTTAGGCCTTGATGTTGTATCCAGCCTTGCCAGACTTGCCGTTAGCCAAGTGCACTGTGAGAACGTGCTCACCGTGCAGACCAGCCTTCGTCAGACCTTGACGGTTAGTACCCGCCCGTGTCATGGTTGACCGCGAACTTCGTGCCCGCAGCGTTACTGGTGATCTTCGGCGACCGTAGAAACCAGTACCAGTGATGTGATACCTTGACCCACTTGCCAGCAACCGCAGCACCGTGTACGCCGCTCACGTGGAAGGCTTGGGCGGCGCAGGAGGCGAAGCGGCGGCAAGACCGAGTGCGACGTAACCGAGCCGCCATCAGGGTTGGTGACAACCAAGCTTGTTGACGTCACGCCAGGCTGACCCAGGGTGCAGGTCACAGCCAACGTCGTGGCAGCGGACACCGTTGCAGCACCACAGGTTCCGTTAGCCGGGGTCAAGGTCACAACAGCGCCAGCCGCAAAGCCAGTTCCAGCAACCGCGAACGACGTAGTCGTTACCTGCGGCGCCAGAGGCGGGCGTGATTGAAGTGATAGTCGGACCAGCGCCGATAAGTAGCGGGTCCAATGATCGCACTCGTCTTGACGCGCTTCCCCCATCAGTGTTCGTAACGGTGTATCCATCCTCAGTGTTCGTGTCGCCAGCAGCAATCGCAATGGTCGCCGTGATTTGGGTCGGGGTAACCGCGGTCACTGTCGCAGTAACATCTGGGTCAGCGACGCCATTACCGTTCACAAAGTTTCCGACAGTCGCGCCCGTCGCAAAGTGCTACCGCGATGTAAATGGTCTGAGCAGTTGCACCGACACCCACGTCATGGACAGGCGTTGACTTGTAGGTGAGAGCCCCAGCGATAGCGGATCGGCGTCAATCTTCAAGCTGAAGGCGGTGAACTCACTGTTACGCTACCGCGAACTCGTCATCTTACTGTGACGGCGAAGTTCCGTCCCAGCGTTCGGCGATGTCGTGACCACGAAGTAGAGCGACGTCGCGCTCACGTAGGTAAGTACGGCCAAAGACGCCGTACCAGCGCGACCAATGGTGGTCGTCGTAATGGTGTTGGTGAATCCAGTACCCGTAATGGCAAGGGTCGTGCCGAACGGAGCATTGACCGCGAGAGCGGCCGGGCTGGCGGACGTGATCGCAGGACCAGCGACTGTCGCTGCAGGAATGAGCACATTGCTTGCGGCGGCATTGTTGACAACCTCACCGGCGATAGCACCCGTGGTCGCACCAGCAGCTACAACCGTCACCGGGAAGGTGAGGGTCGTGCCCGTGTTCCCCGTCGGCGCGCCGAAGTTGACACCCGCGGTTTCCGCCGTCGGAGTCGAGTAAGAACTAAAGCCAGTACCAGTCAAGGTGACCGATGTGGATGCAGCACCAGCGTTCAAGGCAACAGTTCCAGAGTTTGAGGCGGTGACGACTGGAGCAACCGTGCTGGCCTCGCCGAGGCCAATGGCTCCTGCGAGGATGTACAGCGCATCGTTACCACCAGCTATAACCGCCGGGTTCTGCACCGAGAGACCACACAGAGCGGCAGTATCGGTCGTTACCGCGGGGGCTAGAACGAGATTTGCCGTGATGGTTCCCTGGCTCGTGACTTGTGCGCCCGTGATGGAGGCCGAGTCGTCACCAGCGGTAGTTCCCGTACAGACGGCGCCCGTGACACTCACGGTCGCGCCTATTCGAATCCGGCACCTGCAATCGTGATAGCCGTGGTCGAACCAACGGTCGTAACCAAAGGAACGCCGAAGGACTCACGTCCCGAATGCCGTATTGAAGACGAGCGGCCCAGTACCAGTGGTGCCATCAGTGACCGATCCGCCGTCGGGGTTGGTTACTGTCACCCAGTAGGTGCCGGGGCTAGCGGTGGCGTTGGTCACGGCGTTTGTCGGTGTGACACTCAGCGTGATAGTTCCGGACGTTACTGTCGTGACGGTCGCCGTAAGGGGCGTACCGTTACCATCGACTGCGCCTCCAGTAACACTGGAGTTCGTGATCGAAACTGTCGCGCCGGTCTGAAATTGTGCACCAGCGACCGTAATCACATTCGCGCCGCAACCTTCAAAGATTGCGCCCGGGGAAACACCCGAGATCGTGGGAGCCGCGTCAACGATGACAGCACCCGCTACAGCTCCGGTGCTTCCGTTGTCGTCCGTCAGAGTCGCGGTGTAAGTCCCAGCCGCTGTTCCGGTGTCAGCAAACGATGCCGTTGCCGTCGTGGCTGAAGTTTCAACCACGCTCGAGAACGTAAGGTCAGTCGCACTCGAGGCAATGGTGACGTTTCCGCCATCTTCCGCAAATCCGGTGCCCATGATAACTGCAGTACCCGAAGTACCAGAACCGTAACTATTAGCAGTGCTGCCGTGAGGCGTGAAGGCGTCGACGTCAGAGTTGGGGGCGCTGTCACAGCACCCGCCTCCGTGGCGATTGCCAACGGCAACGCCGCAGCTGCCAGCAAGGCGCCGGCAGCAAGTGCCTTTACCAAGTGGCGTTGTATCCGTCGTGGATTATTCATGGTCAATTCTCTCCATTCATAAGGGCCGAACTCTGATCGGCCTTTAATTTTCAGATCATGCGGCACTGCGTTACTGCTCACAAGGTAGGGCCTCGTGACATAACACGGCCGTTTCCTTAAGACCAAGTATAGGTAAGGACTCAAGTCGAGGCGAAGAAGTGCCGCGAAACTTTACAACGACATTGCAAGGCATGTCGGTGTCCGTATTACCTTGTACTTCCTGATCAATAGCGCTAATTAAAGGATCGCTCATTCGACATCCCGGAGGGATTCCGCAACCAAGGAAATCGTAACCATATTGTAAGCCGCTCCCAAACAGGAGATTGATGCCTTTCGCTTGGCCGTCACCTCGACTCGTCTCGTCGATGTCTGGCTGCAAAGCGTTGCTTTATGCGCTGATAAACGTGGCTTTCTACTTACTCTTTTAGAGCGGATCGAGCGATACCCGAACTCCAGATAAATGCGAGGCGGCGACGCGGCCAGTTTGCGAGAACGTGCACCGCCGAACAACATGATGCAGAGAGTTTGATCTTCGTTACGAAATCGCGCAGCGATTAGGCCCCGCCTCGAGCTCAGACACATCGCCTCTGACAAGGTCTTTACCTGCGTTAATCCGAACGATCTGCTGGTAATTGCCCGGGCGGTCCTTGACGTTCGCGACGGCCCAGTCCACAAAGTCCTCCTCGTCAAGAGCCAGCGCCGGCAAGGAGTTGCGTAACGATCCGAGCTTTCGAGCCACGAACTCACCACCGTGAACTTCAACCTCCTGACCAAAATGAGCGGGAAACACAGTGATCTCGTCGCTGAGAGGAAGGACCCGCTCGTGGAGGCTGTGGTACAGGTGGTGCGCGTAGTCGACCGCTTCGTCGGCCAGATCGGGCCGTCCCACGCTTTCTAAGAAGAGAGTGTCGCCGGTGAAGATGGCGTCCTCGGCTAACTGAAACATTGTCGAACCTTCGGTGTGCCCGGGCACGCTGACCGACGACACCGTGAGATCGACTCCAGGCATCAGTTCGATGGCCTTTCCGTCCACCAGCGGCTCAAACTCAAAACGAAAGGGATCGGCCGGATTCAACCAGAGTGCGGCCCCGGTGGCGGCGGCCAACTCCCGAGCACCACTGACGTGGTCGGCGTGCAGATGAGTGTCCAGCACGTGGGTGATGGTCCAACCGTTCGCGTTCGCCACATCGAGATACTGCGACAGTTCGAGGGAGGGATCAATGACGACCGCTCGCTCGCCCGCGCCGATGACGTAGGACAGACACCCTTTGCCGCGTCGACGCACCTGGACGACCGTGGCGCCCGCGAACTTGCCGGTGACGTGATCGTAGGTCGACGACCACGCGCCCATACCCCCGTCCAGCACGCGACTGGTGATCCCGTGCTCGGCCAAGATCTCCGCTCCCCTACGAGCACGAACTCCCTTGGCACACACCACGACGAGGTCTTTGTCGCGAGGAATGCCGTCAACGTTTGCCTCCAGGGTTTCCAGCGGGAAGTTGTGAGCCCCGGAAATGCTCCACTCCGCGACTTCGTCGGGTTCGCGAACGTCGACGAGGAAGAGGTCGGTGTCGTCCAGATGGGCCGCCAGATCGCTCCCACTGATGAGAGGAATCGTCGTCGAAGTCACCCTCGCAGCCTAGGTCCGAGACCACGTCTCATGGCGGGTGAGAAGAGGCCCGTCCAGGAGCGCTTCAATGAACGCCGGCCTTTCTACGACCGAGAGGCGGCGCCTAGATTCGAGGGAGGATCCGGTGTTGCGCGAGGGCGAGGCAGGAAAGATAGGTGGGCGATGTCCGTAAACGAAGTCAGTGCGAGCGAAGCGTCTGAGTTACTCGAGGGCGACGCGATCCTCATCGACGTTCGCCAAGAGACGGAGTGGGACGCCGGACATGCTCCCATGGCGACCTTGATCCCTCTCGCCGAGGTTCCCGATCGTCTTGACGATCTACCGAGGGATCGTCTCATCATCTGCGCCTGCCGCTCGGGCGGCCGATCGCTCCGGGCCGCCACCTTCCTCCAGGAGAACGGCTTTGACGTCGTCAATCTGGCGGGAGGCATGATGGCGTGGTTCGCGGAGGACCTGCCGTTCGAAAGCGAGAGCGGCGACGCCACTATCGAGTAGCACTGCAGGTTACGACCTCAGACGAACCAGGCTACCGAGCAGTCCCAACGGGATTTGAACCCGTGTCTCCACCTTGAGAGGGTGATGTCCTAGGCCACTAGACGATGGGACCATGAAAGAGACGACATTACTGTCACCTCATTCGCTCGGGGGCAAGGACTCGAACCCTGAATAACTGGACCAGAACCAGTTGTGTTGCCAATTACACCACCCCCGAAGGGCTGGGCAATCTTATCGGAGCGCCCTTCTCACTTGCCAGACGAGACGTGATGCCTCAGTGGCGTGGTGGTCCATGAACTCAGCCGGCCGTAGCCGACGATGCGCCCGACGCCGACTTCGAGAGTCTCTTTGAGGTAGTAGCGCCATAACTCGAACTTGATAGTCGGAGAGTTTCGAACGGGTGACGGGTACGGGATGAGCCCCTGGGCCGAGGCGATGGCCATGGCGCGATACTCGTGAAACGGGTCGGTCACGGTGATGACCGTTCTGATGTGGTGCTTTTTCAGCTCGAACAGCACCGTCTCGACGTTCTGCCACGTGTCCGATCCACCACCCTTCAGGATTCGATCAGAAGGTACGCCGTGATTCTCCAGGTACGTGGCGGAGACGCCGGCCTCGGTGTACACGTCGCCGGGTCGACGTCCCCCGGTCACGGCGACCCAGGGAGCGCGTCCCGCGCGGTAGAGCGTGAGCGCTTGATCGAGACGAGCGGTCAACTCCGGCGACGCCGTTCCGTTGTCCTCCGTCGTCCCAAAGACCAAGATCGCCTGAGCGTCTCTGTCGGTGTGTTGGTGGCCGCGCCACCAGATCTGAACAAAGGTGACGGCGAAGTAGAGAACGGTGACCAGCAACAAAGCGGCGACAACGCGAAGGGTCCACTTGAGTGGCGTCCAGATCACGCGCTTCTCGCGAGTGCGTCGCGCAGCCGCTGGATGGTCCTCTTTCTTCCCAAGACTTCGAGCGACTCAAAGAGCGGCGGTCCGACCAGCGTTCCCGTGACGGCGCAGCGGATCGGCGCCTGGGCCTTGCGCAGCGCCAGGCCGTGGGCCTCGCCGATGGCGGCCACCGTCTCGTGCAGGATCGTCGAGTCCCACAAGGCGAGGCGTTCAAACGCGTCGACCGTACCCTCTAAGACCATGCGGCCGAGAGGGTCGTTGGCAATCACCTTGGTGAAACTCGCCTCGTCAATGCGCGGTTCATCGAGGAAAAAGAACTCCACCATGGCCGGTATCTCTCCGAACGTCGCGACCCGCTCTTGAATGAAGGGTGCGATGCGCTCGTAGGTGGCGGCACTGAACTGGTCTTCGCGCCAGGGTGGTTCTCGGTCGCTCGGCCGCCACGCGCTCGACCAGGGTCGCACCCACGGGGCGCTGAGTCGCACAAACTCCTCGCTGGAGAGCGCTCGTATGTACTCCCCGTTCATATGGGTCAGCTTCTTCACGTCGAAGAAGGCTGGCGAGTGCGACACGTCCTCTAAGCGAAACTCCTCGATCAGCGTCGTCAGCGGCACGATCTCGTGGTCCCCGCGGGGGCTCCAACCGAGCAGGGCCAGGTAGTTCACGAAGGCGTCCGGCAGATACCCCTGATCGCGGTAGCTCTCCGTGGCGACCGGGTCCTTTCGCTTGGAGAGTTTCTTCCGCTGTTCGTTCACCAGCAGCGGGAGGTGCGCGTACTGAGGGAGCGGCACGTCGTCGCCACTGGCGTCGTTAAGAGCCGACCACAGCATCATCTGCTTGGGCGCGTTGGCCAGGTGCTCTTCTCCGCGAATGACGTCGGTGATCCGATCGTGGCGATCGTCGGTCACGTTGGCCAGGGCGTAGAGCACGACGCCGGAGGACTTGACGACCACGAAGTCCTCGATCAGTCGATTCTCGAACTCCACGTCGCCGCGAATGAGGTCGTGCACGACGGTAACGCCCTCACGAGGCGTGCGAAATCGAAGGGCGGTATTGCCAGCGCGCTCCACGCCCCGGTCCCGGCAGAAACCGTCGTAACCGGGAGGAGCCCCGGGGCCCTTTCGTCCCTCCACCATCGCGGGAGTGCAGTCGCAGTAGTAGAGGTACCCCTTGCGACGAAGGACCCCCGCCGCCGACTGGTGCGCGTCCTTGGAGTCGCTCTGTCGAAACGGCCCTTCATCGAGCGTGAAACCGAGCCAGGCCATGGCCGAGTAGATGCCTTGGACCCACTCTTCGCGATTGCGGCTTTCGTCGGTGTCTTCGACGCGCAAGATGAACACCCCGCTCGCGTCGTGGCGTGCGACCAGCCAGTTAAAGAGGGCCGTTCGCGCCGAGCCGACATGAAAGAAGCCCGTCGGCGACGGCGCGAATCGGACTCTCGGTCCGTTCACGGGTTACTCCCCAAGGGTGATGGCGCCGTTGGGGCAACTAGCGACCGCGAGGCGCAGCCGCTCGTCAAACTCAGGACCGGGGTGATCATTGATGACGTAGAGGAAGCCGTCGTCACGAACTTCGAAGACCTCGGGGGCGATACCCATGCAGACGGCGTTCGACGTACAGAGGTCAAAGTCAACGTTCACTTTCATCGGCGCTCCTTTTGTACTCATGGTAGTTGAGCCGTCTTCTTTTCGAGTCTGGCGGGGTGCCTGCCTATGCTCGTGACGGGAAGGGGAAAGGGATGGAACGACGCACACTGGGCTCACTCGACGTCTCCGAGGTGGGGATCGGCTGCAACAACTTCGGTACGCGTCTCGACCAGGAGGCCGCGACGCGGGTGGTGGAGGGGGCGCTGGACGCGGGGGTCAACTTCTTCGACACGGCCGACATCTACGGCGCCACGAACTCCGAGGTCTTCTTGGGCCGGGCGCTCGGCGCTCGACGCTCGGAGGTGGTCATCGCCACCAAGTTCGGCATGCCGATCGACGACACGCACTTCGGGGCGAGTCCTGCGTACGTGCGTTCGGCCTGTGAGGACTCGCTGCGGCGACTCAACACCGAGTACATCGACCTCTACCAACTCCACTACCCCGACGACACGGTGGACATCGCCGACACGCTCGGCGCGTTACAGCAACTCGTGGCCGAGGGAAAAGTCCGCGAGATCGGCTGCTCTAACTTCACCGCAGATCAGTTGCGCGCAGCCAAAGGCGCCGCCGGCGACGGGCCGGCTTTCGTCTCGGTACAGAATCAGTTCTCGCTGCTGGACCGCAGTCCCGAGCGCGACGGCGTGTTCGACGCGTGCAGCGAACTGGGCATCGGTTTTCTCCCCTTCTACCCTCTCGCCAACGGACTACTGACCGGAAAGGTCCGTCCCGGTGAGCCGATACCCGAAGGCACGAGGCTCTCGAAGATGCCCCCCGAGCGGAGCGCGCACTGGCTGAGCGACGAGTTCCAGGTGCGCGTGCGCGTCCTGCTCGAGTACGCCGCGGCCATCGACGTCCCGATCCTCTCGATCGCTTTTTCGTGGCTCCTCAGCCACCCGGCGGTCTCGTCGGTGATCGCCGGAGCGAGCTCGGCTGAGCAGATTCGCGCCAACGTGGCAGCTGTCACGACCTTGACGCCGGGTCAGATCGAAGAACTCAACCGGCTCACCGCGTAGATCTAGGACGCCTTTACCGCGGCGACGATCTTGGTCAGCGTGTCTTTCGCGTCGCCGAAGATCAGCGTCGTCTTGGGGTTGTAGAGAAGTTCGTTGTCGATGCCGGCGAAGCCCGGGCGCATGGAGCGCTTCAAGAAGAGGACGTTCTCGGCCAGGTCCGCGTGGATGATCGGCATGCCGTAGATCGGCGAGGCCGAATCGTTCGTGGCGGCCGGGTTGACCGTGTCATTGGCTCCCACCACCAGCGCCACGTCGGCCGTCTGGAGTTCAGAGTTCGCCTCGTCCATCTCCACCAGCTCGTCGTAGGGCACGTTGGCCTCCGCCAACAGCACGTTCATGTGTCCCGGCATTCGACCGGCGACGGGGTGGATGGCGTAGAGGACCTTGATGCCCTTGCTCTCGAGCTCGTCGGCGAGTTCGCGTAACACGTGCTGGGCCTGAGCAACCGCCAGGCCGTAGCCCGGGATGATGACCACTTTGCTGGCGTAGGTCAAGAGCACGGCGGCGTCCTCGGGGGAGCCCGAGCGCACGGTACGACCTTCGACGGCGCTCGCTCCCGTGGCCGTGATGTTCGAGCCAAAGGCGGAGAAGAGCACGTTCGAGAGGCTGCGACCCATGGCTTTGCTCATAAGGCGCGTGAGCAAGATACCCGAGGCGCCCACCAGGGTGCCCGCGATGATCAGCAGGTTCGAGCCGAGCGTGAAGCCCGAGGCCGCGACGGCGAGTCCGGTGAAGGAGTTCAGCAGCGAGATCAGGACCGGTACGTCGGCGCCGCCGATGGGCAAGACGAAGGCGATGCCGAGAACGAAGGACACCGCCAAGAGCACCCAGAGCAGAGCGGTGGAGCCGCTCACCAGAATCGTGATAATGAGCCCTAGCGCCACGAGGCCAATGAGGGCGTTGATGATCTGTTGACCGGGGTAGGTCACTGGTCGACCGGTCATTAGTTCTTGCAGCTTGGCGAAGGCGATGGCCGAACCGGAGAAAGAGACCGTTCCGATCAAGACTCCGAGCAAGACCTCCAGGGTGACGTACGTCGCCGGGTTCGTCGATTTGATGTGTACGAACTCGGTGATCGAGACGAGCGAGGCGGCGCCACCGCCCACCCCGTTGAAGATGGCCACCAACTGAGGCATCGCCGTCATCTGCACGAATCGCGCCGTGGGCACGGCCACGATCGCGCCGATGAACATGGCGAGCAGTATCAGATCGACGTGATGCAACGGATGGCCGTCGACGTACTTAAAGAACGTCGCCACGATCGCGACCAGCATGCCGAAGGCCGCGACCATGTTGCCGCGTCGCGCGTGCTTGGGGCTGCCGAGCCCCTTGAGGGCAACGATGAACGTCGTCGCCGAAAAGAGGTAGAGAAGATCAATCAGCGTTTCGCGGCTCACGCGGCGTCCTCTGTCTTGGAGTCCGGCGCCTTGGGCTTGCGAGCTTTGAACATCTCCAGCATGCGATCGGTCACCACGAAGCCGCCCACCACGTTCAAGGTGGCGAGAATGACGGCCAGGAAGCCCAGCACCTCCTCCAGGTTCGTGTTGGCCGAGCCGAGGATGAGCATGGAGCCCACGATGATGACGCCGTGGATGGCGTTCGATCCACTCATGAGTGGCGTGTGCAGGATGCTCGGCACCTTGGAGATGATCTCGGTACCGACGAAGGCCGTAAGGATCAACACCGTCGCGTACTGCAGTAGGACGTTCACGTCGAACTCTCCTTTACCTCGGGCGTCAAGGGGGTGGGCGCCAGGCCGAGGGCCTCGGCCGTGGCCACGTGGCTAATCGCGCCGTCGCGCGCGATGGTGACGCCGAGGACGATCTCGTCGTTCCAGTCCGGGGCCAGTTCGCCCTTCGCGCCGAAAAGTCCGAGCAGCTTTAAGACGTTGTTGGCGTAGAGGAAACTGGCGTGCGTGCCCATCTCCGCGGGCGGATTGGCCAGACCTACGATGCGCACGCCCTGGTGAGTCACGACCTCACCAACCTTGGTCAGTTCCACGTTGCCTCCGCCGTCGGCCGCCATGTCGATGATGAGAGATCCCTCGGCCATGGCTTCCACCATGGCCGTCGTGACCAGAATCGGTGCCTTTCGACCGGGCACGGCGGCTGTCGTGATGACGACGTCGGAGTTCGCCACCTCGCTCAACAAAGCGGCCTGTTGTTGTTGGCGCTCCTCATCGGTCAGTTCGCGCGCGTAGCCCCCCGCGGCGTCGGCCGTCACGCCGAGTTGCACGAAGGTGGCCCCGGCCGACTCCGCTTCCTCCTTGGCCGCGCTGCGCACGTCGTAGGCCCGCACGCGCGCACCGAGGCGCTTGGCCGTGGCAATCGCCTGCAAGCCGGCCACCCCCACACCCATGACCAGCACCTTGGCCGGGCGGATCGTGCCCGCGGCCGTGGTGAGGAGGGGGAAGAATCGATCGAGGTAGCTCGCGCCGGCCAAGGCCGCGCGATATCCCGACACCGTCGACTGTGACGACAGCGCGTCCATGTACTGGGCGCGCGAGATCCGCGGCAAGAGGTCAAAGGAGGCGATGGTCACTTTTCGCTCGTTGAGCGCTTTGACCACATCGAGCGACAGGAGGGGCGAGAGAAACGACAGGTGCAAAGACCCTTCCTTCACCCGAGCGACTTCCTCGAGAGTGGGAGGGTTCACGCGGAGGTTCACGTCGCCGGTGGCGCTCTCGACGATGGTGGCGCCGGCCGATCGATAGCTCTCGTCGTCGAAGTGCGCGAGCTGCCCCGCGTCTTTTTCGACGTTCAGCGACCAGCCATCGGCGACCAGGGTCTTGACGGCGTCGGGAGTAAGAGCGACGCGGGTCTCACCGGGGCGCGACTCTTTAAAGAGCGCTATCTGCATCCCATTGTTCTATCAGTAACGGCGGGCGCGTCTGAAAGGCTCGTCGTCGACTCGACCCACGACTCTAGGTCCTGACCGTACAGGGGTGCACTAGAACAACGTCATGGAAACATTTATCGCGAACGTCCCCTCGCCCGTCGGTAGCTGGGCGGTGGAAGGGACCGAGAACGCCGTGACGGCCGTCTACTTGCCGACGCAACCGCGGCGCGCCTCGAAGGGCTCTCCCCCTAGAGCGGTGGCGCGCGCGGTGAAGCAGCTGGAGGAGTACTTCTCGGGGAAACGCCGAGAGTTCGACGTTCCCTTGGCCGACGTTGTGGCGACGGAGTTTCAGCGCAACGTGTGGGGGGCACTCGTCGATATTCCCTTCGGTGAGGTGCGCACGTACGGAGAAGTCGCCGAGAGCGTGGATCGCCCCCGAGCGTCGCGAGCGGTGGGCAACGCCAATCACGCCAACCCCTGGCCCATCTTCGTACCGTGCCACCGGGTGGTCTCCACCACCGGACTCGGCGGTTACGGCGGGGGCGACGCCGTAAAGCGCTACCTTCTCAGCCTTGAGGGCGTGAACTACTGATCTCGACGGTCCTCGGGCGGCAGCAGCGTCACCCGGCGTACCGGCGTTACCAACGAGACGCTGTGGTCGAGGTGGGTGGCCACCAGTCGGCGTGACGCGCGCCAGGCGATCGAGAACAACAGAGCCGCCAGCGGTATCTCGGCGAAGGCGGCGAGCAGGACGCTTTGGAGAAAGTCACCGCGCCGCGCGGTCGTCACGTCAAACCACGCGTCGACAATCAACAGGGTCGCCAGGACGATAGAAAAGAGAATCACCAGGGCCCGCTGACGCCACGCCGCCCACGCCGTGGCGATGAGCATGGCGATCTCGGCCACGTCGAGACCCACCCACGCCACCTCCCAGTGATTGGCGACGTAGTGACGCGGCAGGGTCCAGCCGAGGTAGATGACCCACAGGAGCTCGGCGATCGCGGCGAGGGTGAGGATGAGGAGCAGTCGTTCGCGTGTGCTTCGCAACGCGTAGCGACGGGCCACGGACTTAGCGAGCGACCGGCACCGGGTTTCGCCGCGCCGCGAACATCAACCTTGTGCCCTCGGCCAACGCCTGGCGCTCGTCGTCACTCACGTCACTGAATGGGATCGGCGCTTAGGATTGACGACTCTCCCGCGTTCATATCGATGACTCTAGGTCCGCCGGGGACGGAGCATCGGGGCGTCGACCGTCGCGTCGAACGAGGAGCTCGATGCGCGAACCGCTCGCCACTTCGACGAAGCGCGCCGAGCCGCCGTGGCGAAGCACGATCTCGGTCACGATGGCCAGCCCGAGACCCGTGCCCCCCGAGCGGCGAGAGCGGGCCGAGTCCGCTCGCGTGAAGCGTTCGAAGAATCGAGCACTGTCGGCAACGTCGATACCTTCGCCGTCGTCGCTCACCAGAACCACGGCGTCCTCGCCCTCGAAGTGAGAGTCGAAGCGCAACTCGCTCTGGGCGTAGCGCATGGCGTTATCGACCACGTTGCGAATCATGCGCTTGAACATGGTGGGGTCGCCGATCACCCGCGTCGGCTGGACCGCGGAGGTGTCCACGCTGAGTTCGCTCATCGAACGCACGCGCGAGGCCTCCTCGTAGAGGAGATCGTCGAAGTCCACTTCCACTCGCTCGGAGTCGAGGTGATCTTCGTCGTGTCGGGCCAACCAGAAGAGGTCGGCGATGATGCCGTCGAGTCGGCGTCCCTCGCGCATGATGACCTCGGCCACCTCGGGCCAGTTGGCGCTATCGGGATCGCCCGTCGCCCGTTCGGTCGTCGCCAAGAGTGTGGTGAGGGGGCTTCTCAGTTCGTGGCTGGCGTTGGAGACGAACTCTTGTTGAAAACGAGACGCCGCCTCCAGGCGATCGAGCATCTCGTTCACCGTTCTCGCCATGCGGGCGATCTCGTCATCGCCCCCGGTCACCGGGACGCGCTGGGTGAGGTCCTGGGCGGCGATCGCGTCGACTCGTCGGCGAATGGCCTCCACCGGCGCCAGGGCCAGACCGATGCCGAGCCAGATCAGCCCGCCCGACATCAAGAGCAGCAGCGGGAAAGAGATGAGAAGGCTCGCCAACAGCACCCGCACGCTGTGCTGAATGGGTCCGCCGTACACGAAACCGAACACCAGACCCGGGCCCCGCCTCGTCGTGATGGGGGCCACCTGCCCGTTGCTCAGCTCTGCCAGGATCGGGTCGGTCTTGGCGTCTCGTATGAACCTGAGTCCGAGCCCGCTGCCGGTCGTGACGTCCTTGATGGAATGGGCCAAGACGGGGGCGTTTTCGATGGCCGAACTAGCCGCCCACACCCTCGTTCCGGCGGCGTTGGTGACCTGAACCACGATGTCGCCCTGGGTCGAGAGGACGACCACCCGATAGACCGGCTTGGTGGCCGAGGCGAATCGAGTCTGCGTCTGCTCCATGACTGCGTCGATCTGATTCGAGGCCTGGCCCAACAGTGACTGGTGCACCAGATTGACCAAGGCAATGCCCGTGAAGATCAAAATGACGGCGATCGCCAAGACGAAGATAAGGGTGAGGCGAGCTCTGATCGAGAGTTCGCGCTTCTCGGCCATTAGCTTTCGCGTGCGCTGTATCCAAAACCTCGCACCGTGCGAATCATGGACGGCTGGGTAGCAATGTCAATCTTCTTGCGGAGATAGCCCACGTAGACCTCCACGATGTTTTCATCCCCGTCGAAGTCGCTCCCCCACACCACCGAGAGGATCTCGGCCTTGGAGAGCGTGGAGTTCGGGTGGCCCATGAGGTACTCGAGCAGCGAGAACTCCCGGGGCGTCAAGGTCACGTCGCGGCCGTGCGAAGAGACGTGGCGACTCACCGGGTCGAGTGTGACCGGGCCGACGGTGAGTTGCTGGGGCCGGCCCCGCTCTTGGCGTCGCAGGAGCGCGTGAATGCGAGCCATCAAAACGGACCTCTCAAAAGGCTTTCGCAAGAAGTCGTCGGCGCCCACGTCGAGGCCTTCGACCTCGTCCCACTCGCCCTCTTTGGCCGTGAGCATCAACAGGGGCGTCTGCACGCCAGCCGCGCGAAGGTCCTCGCACACGCGAAAGCCACTGCGCTTGGGCAACATGATGTCGAGGACGATCACGTCATAGTTTCCGTGCAGCGCCTCGTCGAGGCCGCTGTCCCCGTCGTGGCGCTGGACGACCACGAACCCCTCATCGACCAGGAGCCCCGCCACCGCGTCGGCGAGGTCGTGATCGTCTTCTACAAAGAGCACCCTGCGAGATTCATCGCTCATTCCAAGTAGAGGTTACCGTTGCTCCCCTCGACGATATTTAGCTTGGTCAGGCCGCGTGTCGCAGGGCCTTGGATGACGTCGCCGTTACTGAGTTGAAACTCCGAACCGTGACAGGGACAGACGATGATCTCAGTCGCGCTCGAGTACCCGACGGTGCAACCCATGTGCGGACAGACCGCGTTGTAGGCGACGAAGGGACCGCTAGGGGTGTGAATGACGATTCCCGGGTCGTTATTCGAAGGAATGGTGAACACCGCGGACGAGTTCTCGGGCACTTCGTCGGAAGCGCCGATCAACGTGCCCGCGGGTTTCGGCGCCGTCGTCGTGGTGGACGGCGGGTTAGTCGTGGATGTTGCCGTCGTGGGCGTCGTGGTGGGCGTGGTGGTGGTGGTGTGGGGTGGCGTGGTGGTAGTCGTGGTGGTGGTCACCGGCGCTGTGGTCGTGGTGCTCGGCGAAGTAAGGACCCGCGGCGAGCGGGGCTTCGGGGCGTCGCCGATCATCTGACCGGTGTCGGCGACCGCGCCCCCGAGGAGGAGGACACCCGCGCCGGCGGCAGCGGCGCTTAGTCCGCCGAAAATCAACGCCCGTCGGTCGATGTCATCGACCGCTCCGCGCGTCACCAGCGGAGCCCTCCCTCCGAGCAGTACCGGGCAGAGCGCGGCGTCACACGGTGCGCCCCCTCGGGCTCCGCAGGCGCCCTCCACGTAGTGGCCACAGATGGCTTGCACCGTGGCGAAGGGAATCGGCACCAACTCCGGTAGCGGCCGCCCGGCTTTCTTCGCCACTCGAGCGGCGATCCACGCGTCGAGGGAGAGACGTGTCCCGCCGCCAGAGATCACGAGTGGCATCCAGGCGAAGAAGAAGACGATGTCGGCGCCAGTGAAGTACGGCGACGAGTGAAAGCTCACGGTGAGAAAGAGACTGAGCGAGAGCAGCAACCCGCCGAAAGCCGCCAGACGAGTCCACAGTCCGAGGAGCGTTCCGACCCCCACGGCCACCTCGCCAAAGGCGATGACGAGGCCGATCGGTTTGGCGGCGCCCTCGAGGTGCGAGAGAAGAGCGTGGATCGGACTGGTGTGCGTCGCGCCCAGCAGTTGGGCCTGAATGGAGATCGGACTTTTCGCGTTGAAGAAGTTGGGATTGGCCAACTTCTGCAACCCGGCGTACAGAAAGGTCACCCCCAGGAACAGCCGCAGAGGCACCAGAGCCCACTCACTGAGCGCCCACGCTCGAACGGGCGCGTGAAAGGGCAGACGCCGCCCGTCGGGGCGTGGCGCGCGAGAAGAGGGGGAGGCGCTCATCGTTCCATCGTGGCACAGCCGCTTTGTTGACTCTCCGCCAGCGGGTCGCCTTTACCAAACATTTATCCACCACAATGGAGAAGTGCTCAACGCCTCCGTCGTGTCGTTCCTCGTGGGAAAGATCCAAGATCTTCCCGGCGGGCTCGTCTACGGCCTGGTGGCGTTGCTGGTCTTTAGCGAAGCGGGTCTCTTCGTCGGATTCGTCTTGCCGGGCGAGACGGCGGTCTTGGTGGCGGGAGTCGTCGCGAGCAAAGGTCACGTCAACGTCGTCACCTTGTGTGCGGTGGTCGTCGCCTCGGCGATCGCCGGGGACTCGCTCGGCTACGAGGTAGGGCGGCGCTACGGCGAACGACTCCTCACGCTGCCACTTATTCGTGGACGTAGGGCGGGGGTGGAGAGAGCGCTCGAGGGCCTCCGTCGACGCGGACCGATCTACGTCTTTATCGGTCGCTTCACCGCATTTCTGCGGGCCATCATGCCGGCCTTGGCCGGCATGAGCCCCATGTCCTATCGCCGGTTCTTCGTGGCCAACGCCTCGGGTGGGCTGATCTGGGGCGTGACCTACACGTTGCTCGGATACTTCGCGGGCAACGCCCTTGACTCCATCGAGAAGTACTCCGGCTGGGCCGGCGCCGCGATCCTCGTGCTCGTGGTGGGTGTCATCGTCGGGCTGCACTTTGCGAAAAAGCGCGGCGAGAAACTCCTCGAGGCGAAGTTGCAGGAAGAAGAGGGCGACTCAGCGCAGGGCGCTCAATAACTCATCATCCGCACTGACTCGCCACTCCCCTGCTCGATGAGAGAGAAGTCCGGTACTCACGCTGGTGGGACCGCTGCCGCGAAGAAGCGAGCGCACGTAGAGTTCGTCAACGTCTGGCGTGTGTCGCGCCGCCACGATGCTCTGCGTCGACGCGTCGAGGTTGAGAACGGCGCTTCGCGCTACGAGTCGCGGGCCGACCATGTCGTCATCGAGCAGCGACTGGGAGATTCGCGCGATCTGCGCGTGGGCGAAGCTCGCGTCCTTCAGCGCGCTTCTGCGCCAGGGCGGCGCGGTGGCGAGGAGAAAACCCCTCGTCACTAGGTCCCGGGGCTGGGCGAAGGCGACCAAGCCCGTCGCGTCATCGCCGAAGGTGTCGACCAGTCGTCGCGCGTGGCCAAGGACGTGCGGCACCACCCAGGGCAAGAGCCACGCCTCCAAGCCCAGCCACAGCGGCCACACGGAGTCGATCACGGCGATCGTGACCAAAAGGCCGAGCGAACGAGCGTGACGCACCACCTCTGCGTATCGAAGAAGCGCGCTCTCGTTAACCTGGCCCTCGCGAGGCTCGATGCGCGCCCACTCCACGCTGAGACGAACTCCGTCAAAACCCAGCGACGGTACGACGTCGAGAGCACGTTCGTAGTCATGCCAGAGACCGTCGGCTGCTCCTGGACCGCTGTGTCGGCCGAGCGCGATGGTGGGCGAGTAACAGGTCATAGGCTCAGCGACGCGATCGAATCCGCCTTCGACGGCGTACCCCTCGAGCGTGACTAAGAGTCGAGGTCGCTCGTTCATCGCGCCAGTTTCTCACGGGCGCGCAGTAGCAAGGTCCACTAGCGTTTCGAGCGACGCCCCCTGGGCAGTGAGAGGAGAGTCATGGCCGACGAAGTACTCCGTGAACGGCACGGACACGTAGAGGTCCTCACCATCAATCGACCCGAGGCCCGCAACGCGATCAACCGCGCGACGGCCGTCGCCCTCGGCGACGCGCTGGATGACTGCGAAAAGGACGACGACGTCTGGGTGGTCGTCCTGACGGCCAGCGGCGACAAAGCCTTTTCGGCCGGAATGGACCTCAAGGCCTTCGCCGCCGGAGAGTTCCCCATCACCGAGCAAGGATTTGGCGGGCTCACCAAACGGAACTTTCCCAAGCCGCTAATCGCCGCCGCCAACGGCTCCGCTCTCGCGGGCGGATTCGAGATGATGATCAGTTGCGACATGGTGGTCGCGGCCGATCACGCCAAATTCGGTATTCCCGAAGCGTCGCGGGGTCTGGTGGCGGGGGCGGGCGGGCTTATTCGACTGCCCAAACGAGTCCCCCTCGCCGTGGCCTACGAGATGGCCCTGACGGCCGATCCCATCGACGCCGATCGGGCCTACGAACTCGGTCTCGTGAATCGCGTGGTCCCGAGTGACGACGTCCTTCCCACCGCCCTGGCCCTCGCCGAGCGCATCGCGAAGAACGCGCCGCTCGCCGTGCGCACCTCGAAGGACGTCATGCGTCAGGCGCACGATCTGACGGAGGAGCAGGCGTGGACGGCCAACGACACGGCCTTTGGCATGATCGGCCAAACGGCTGACGCCATGGAAGGTGCCGTGGCCTTCGCCGAAAAGCGCGACCCGAACTGGCAAGGCAAGTAGCCGCGACGATCAGTGCAGGTGGTAGACGAGAGCTGACGCGCAGGCTGCGCCGACCACCACGATAGGAAATGGCGCTTTCGCAAAGAGAAGGCCCACGGCGACGGCCAGCCCGGCGGCGCGGTGATCGATCACCACGCTCGTCTTTTGCACGAGTCCCTCCGCTACCACCAACGCGCTCAACAGCGAGATGGGGATGAGCGCGTTGACCCGCTGCAAACGAGGGTGCGCCAGCCATCTCTCGGGCACGTAGTAGCCGAAGATCTTGATCGAGAAGCACAGGGCGCTCGTGGCCCCCAGGACGATCCAGGCGGTCGCCGAGCTCATCGCTCTCCCCAACCAAAGACAATCGCCACGACCACGCTGGCGATGATGGGCAGCCCGGCGGGCAACCACGTCGTCACCACCAGCGCGAAGGCCATCGAGGTCAGCGCCACCACGCGCAGAAAGGTCGAGGTGAGCCGCGGCCACAACAGTCCCAAAAAGGCGGCGGGCACCGCGGCGTCTAGTCCCCACGACGCCGGATTCCCGAGGGCCTTGGCACCGAGCGCGCCGAGCAAGGTGAAGAGATTCCAAAAGAGAAAGACGCCCGAGCCCGTGATCCAAAACCCGAGTCGCATGGCGTGTACGCCCCGCCGCGACTGCGCCAGCGCCACCCCGGTCGATTCGTCGATGGTGATGTGAGCGGCCGCGACGCGCTTCAACCCCCTGGCTCGCAACAGGGGAGCCATCTGAAGTCCGTAGAGGGCGTTGCGCGTGCCGAGCAGCGAGGCCGTGGCGATGGCGCTGGCCGCGCCGCCGCCGGCCGCCATCACGCCGATCGCGGCGAACTGGCTGGCGCCGGTAAAGGTGAGAAGAGAGAAGAGGCAGGTCTGCAGGACGCTGAATCCTGCGGCGACGCCGGCGGCGCCGAAGGCCACGCCGTAGGTACCGACGGTCAGCGCGACACTGAGCGCGTCGCGAACGGTCTGGCGGCGCTCGTCAGTCACGATAGTGATTCTTGCCCAGCCTGATGGGAAGAGGTGATGGCGCCGTCACGCACGTCTTACCAGAGCACTACTGTTGGTCTTAAGCACGTCAAAGGAGTAGACCGTGTTCTTTGGTGATATTTTCGGACCCGACCTGGTGGTCGTCGTGATCGTGGTCGCCGTGCTCATCTTTGGTGGTGCCGCCATTCCCAAGCTCGCGCGAAACCTGGGCTCGGCCAAGACAGAGTTTGAAAAGGGTCTAAAGGAAGGCAAGACGGGTAACGCCTCGACCTCCGACACGACCGAAACGAAGGCGTCCGACACCGACAAGTAGCGCGTGGACATTGTTGAACTCGCCGATCGCCTGTGGCGCGGTGAGGAACCGTCCCACAAATCCAGCCCTCTCGGTCAGGGTGGTCATCTCGCCGAGATCACGGAGGGCGTGGCTTTCCTGCCGAACTTCGGCAACTGCAGTGTCTTTGACACCGACGACGGACTGGTCATGGTCGATACGGGCTCGATCTTCACCGCGCAAAAAGTGCACGAGGAGATTCGCTCGTGGAGCCCCAAGCCGCTGCACAGCGCGATCTTCTCTCACGGACACATCGATCACGTCTTTGGCGTGGGACCCTTCGACGAAGAGGCCCGCACCAACAAGTGGCCGTCTCCCCACGTCATCGCCCATCGCCACCTGCCACGCCGCTTCGAGCGCTACCTACTGACGGCCGGCTACAACCAGGTCATCAACCGACGCCAGTTCGCGGTGTCGAACCTCGAGTGGCCCCGAGAGTATCGCTTCCCCGATGAGACGTACGAGCTCACGCACGACTTCAACGTCGGATCGAGCGCGTTTCACTTACAACACGAAAAGGGCGAGACCGACGACGCCACCGTCACCTGGTTCGAAGAACAGTCCGTCCTCTGCTCCGGTGACCTCTTCATCTGGAACAGCCCCAACGCCGGCAACCCGCAAAAGGTGCAGCGCTACCCCCTCGAGTGGGCCGCGGCACTTCGACGCATGGTGGCCCTCGACGCGCAGTATCTCTTGCCCGGCCACGGTCTGCCCATCTTCGGGAGAGATCGCATCCATCAGGCACTGAGCGAGACCGCCGAGTATCTCGAAAGCCTCGTCGAACAGACGTTGGCCCTCATGAATGAGGGCGCGCGTCTGAGCGACACGCTCTCGAGCGTGTCTGTGCCAAGTCATCTGGCCGATCGTCCGTATCTCCAGCCGTTCTACGACGAGCCTGAGTTCATTGTGCGCAACATCTGGCGCCTCTATGGAGGGTGGTGGGACGGCAACCCCGCCACGCTGCGACCGGCCAACGATCGACGCGTGGCGAGGGAGCTGTGCGAACTCGCGGGCGGGTCGAGCGTGCTCGCCTCGCGGGCCGAAGCACTCCTCGAAGAGGGCTCTGACGAGGCCCTTCGACTAGCCGGGCATCTCGCCGAAATGGCCTGGCTCGCCAGCCCCGAGGACGAAGGTGTGCGCGGGGTACGCCAGCGCGTCTTTCACATCTTGGCGTCGAACGCGACCTCGACGATGTCGCGCGGGGTCTTTCATTGGGCCGAACGAGAGACGACCGGCGACGAGTTTTAGGGACACTGTTTCGTGGACGTGAAAACGCTGTGCCCCGTGGTCAGAGCGGGATAAGTGACCGTAAAATTTGAGTAAGGTTTCGAGAGTGGAACCACCAGCCCTGCCCCCTCAGGGAGTCTCGAAACGTTCTCGGCGATGGCGCCGCGTGGGCGGAATTGCGGTACTCCCCCTCGCCGCCCTCGTACTGGCGGGATGTGTCCCCAGTTTTGGCGCGTCTCCGGGAGCCACCACCAGCTCTAAATCGGTGTTTCGTCTGTGGCAAGGATTTACCGTGGGAGCCATGATCGTCGGTGGCATCACCACCGTCTTGATCGTGTGGGCCGTTGTCTTCTATCGCCGCAAGGGTGACAACATCCCCAAGCAGAGCCAGTACAACCTTCCCTTGGAGTGGACGTACACGATTATTCCCATCTTGGTGGTGCTCGGTCTCTTCGTCGCCACGATGGTGGTCGAAAACAAAGAGGTGGCCCTCCCGAAGACGAACGTCACCATCGAGGTCAACGCCTTCCAGTGGGGATGGAAGTTCATCTACCCGGGCAAGGAAGTCGTGGTGGTGGGCCAAACCACCCAGGACCCGGTCATGGTGATGCCGATTGACGAGAACGTGCACGTCGATCTCACCTCGTCCGACGTCATTCACGGCTTCTACGTGCGATCGTTTAACTTCTCGCGCTACGCCCTACCGGGCGTCTTGAACCAGTTCACGCTGCGAGCCGTCGATCTCGGCACGTATCACGGGCAGTGCACGCAGCTCTGCGGCCTGTATCACTCGCTCATGGTCTTTCGGGTGAAGGTCGTCTCGAAGTCGCAGTACGCGTCGTGGCTGACGGCCCACTACAACCCCCAGGCGTACAGCGCGGCCCAGGCCGCCTTGAGCCAGCAGACGTCGTCGATCGTCCCCACGAAGATCTACAAGAGCGAAGGGAACAACTGATGACCGACGTACTCGATCCCCCCGTCGCCCACGAGTCGCACGAACCCGAGCACGAGGAGCACCACGGCCCGACGGGCATCTTGAAGTGGATGACCTCCACCGACCACAAGGTCATTGGCATGTCCTACACGATCACCTCGGTGATCATGCTGGTCATCGGCGGCGCCTTCGCCGAGATCATTCGCGCCCAGCTCACGACGCCCAACAACAGCCTCGTCTCGCTCGCGCAGTACAACGAACTCTTCACCATGCACGGCTCGGTCATGATCTACCTCTTCATGGGGCCTTTCGCCTTCGGAGCGCTGGCCAACATCATCGTGCCGATTCAAATCGGGGCCCCGGACATGGCCTTTCCGCGCCTCAACGCCTTGAGCTACTGGCTCTACCTCACCGGATCCATCACGATGCTCTCGGGATTCTTCGTTTCCGGTGGGGCGGCGAACTTCGGCTGGGTGGCCTACGCGCCGTTGTCGAACTCGGTCAATACTCCCGGAGCGGGGGCCGACCTGTGGATCGGCGGACTTCTCTTGACGGGATTCTCCGCGATCTTCACCGGCGTCAATCTCACGGCCACGATCTTCTATCTGCGCGCCCCGGGCATGACCATGTTCCGCATGCCGATTTTCACCTGGAACCTTTTGATCACGGCGATCTTGATCTTGCTGGCCTTCCCCGTCTTGACCGCCGGTCTCATCATGCTGTACTGCGACCGACACTTCGGGACACATATCTTCTCTGTCGCGGGAGGTGGTGTGCCCGTGCTCTGGCAGAATATTTTCTGGTTCTGGGGCCATCCCGAGGTCTATATCTTGGCCCTGCCGGTCTTCGGCATGGTCACCGAGATCATCGCCGTCTTCTCGCGTAAGCCCGTCTTTGGCTACAAGGGCATGGTCTTCGCCACCCTCACCATCGGCGCCCTCTCGCTCGGCGTGTGGGCGCACCACATGTTTACAACGGGGGTTGTTCTTCTTCCCTTCTTCTCGATCATGAGCCTTCTCATCGCCGTGCCCACCGGCATCAAGATGTTCAACTGGATCGGCACGATGTGGCGAGGGGAAGTGTGGTTCTCGACCGCGATGCTGATGGCCATCGGCTTTCTCTTCACGTTCCTCGTGGGCGGCATCACCGGCATCTACTTGGCCAGCCCTCCGCTCGACTTCTTCACCCACGACACCTACTTCGTGGTGGCCCACTTCCACTCGGTGGTGATGGCCCTGTTCATGGGCGCGATGGGTGCCCTGTACTACTGGGGACCCAAGATCACCGGCTACCTCTTGAACGAGAGGATTGGCAAGATCCAGTTCTGGTTGCTCTTCATCGGCACCCAGGTCTTCACGTTCCCGATGTACATCTTGGGTCTGCGCGGTATGCCCCGACGCATCGCGGTCTATCCCCTGCACCCCGCGTGGAAGTACTTGAACGACTGGGCCTCCATCGGCGCCGTGCTGATCGGTCTCTCGACGGTCGCCTTCTTGGTGAACATCGCTTACAGCTGGAAGAAGTACCCGGCCGGTGACAACCCCTGGGATGGTCACACACTGGAGTGGTTTACCACCTCGCCTCCCCCGCACCACAACTTCTACCGACTTCCCCAGATTCGCTCGGAACGCCCGACCTGGGACTACAACCACCCCGGTCACCAGGCTGCGGCCCACGGACACGTGGCCCACGCGTTGGTCGAGAGCGACGTGAACTCGTGAAGAACGAAGCGAGGATGCTCATCGGCCTAGGAACGTTCTTCGGCTTGATGTGTCTCGTCTACTGGCTCTGGTCGAAGGAACAAGGCGGCAGCGTCATGATGTTCGCCGGCATGCTGCTCTGCTTTCTCCCGGGCAGCTACTACTTCTGGTGGAGCCGCCGCATGAGACCCCGCGCCGAAGACGACCCCAAGGCCACGCAAGCCTCAGGCGCGGGAGTCATCGGCACGTTTCCCGGCACGTCGATCTGGCCCTTTACGCTCGGCATGGGTGCTTTCTTCGTGGTGCTCGCGCTGGTCTTCGGCGTGTGGTTCTTAGTCCCGGGTCTGGGACTGGTGGGCTGGGCGCTCTTCGGGGGTACCGCCGAAGGCCGCCGTGGCGGTAAGCACTAGCTCCGCTCGATGAGTTCGAGCGCCGTCGGAGAAGCGGGTGACCTCGCGCGTCGATCGTCTGAGGCGCTATGACGAGCCTGCCTAGTATGGATCTGCGGTACCGGGGGAACTACAACAAGGAGAGTCAGTGACGGCCCTAGAGAGTTCGACGAAAGTTCAACTAGGGGGCACGCGCGGGGGACCCGACAAGGCGACCCTTCGTCAAGATCGCTGGTGGATCCAGCCCGTCGTCACGGTGTCGATCCTGACGGCCTTCGTGATCTACTCCACCTGGGCGGCCTTTCAAAATAAGTACTACTTCGTCGGCGCCAACGTCCATCGAGACTTGATCTCACCCTTCTACTCGCCCTGCATCGGCGGGAGTTGCGTGCCCGGCGCCAAGTTCGCCTTCACCTGGAGCGCCTGGACGCTCTCGCCGGCGTTGCTGATCTTGATCTTCCCTTTGGGCTTTCGACTGACCTGTTACTACTACCGACGCAGCTACTACCGCGCGTTCTGGTGGTCACCGCCCAGTTGCGCCGTGGCCGACGCCCACGGCTCGTACTCCGGGGAGACGCGATTCCCGCTCCTGATACAGAACGCGCACCGCTACTTCTTTTACGCCGGACTCGTCTTCAACGTCCTGCTCACCTACGACGCCGTTCTGGCCTTTCACCAGCCCGGCCTCGGCTGGGGCGTGACCGTGGGCACCCTCGTGTTGACGCTGAACGCCACCTTGCTGTGGCTCTACTCACTCTCGTGTCACGCCTGTCGTCACCTCTGCGGTGGTCAGGTGAAGAGCTTCAAGGCCCACCCGTTGCGCTATCGCTTCTGGAAGTTCGTGACCCCGCTCAACGCCAAGCACATGAACTTCGCCTGGGCCTCCTTGTTCGTGGTAGCCCTCGCCGACGTCTACGTGCGCCTGGTCGCCTCGGGCGTTCTCACCGACTACAAGCTCTTCTAGGTTTAAGGACGTTTTTGTGAGCGAGCCAACGTACGAACACCACGAGTACGACGTACTGATCATCGGTGCCGGCGGTGCGGGACTGCGCGCGGCCATCGAAGCCAAGCAGCGAGGCCTCAAGGTCGGCATCATCACCAAGTCGCTGCTCGGCAAGGCTCACACCGTCATGGCCGAGGGCGGCATGGCCGCCTCGATGGGCAACGTCTACCCCGAAGACAACTGGATGGTCCACTTTCGCGACACCATGCGCGGTGGTAAGTACCTCAACAACTACCGCATGGCCGAGCTCCACGCCAAGGAAGCTCCTGATCGCGTCTGGGAGCTCGAGCAGTGGGGTGCGCTCTTCGATCGCACCAAGGAGGGAAAGATCTCCCAGCGCGACTTCGGCGGACACCGCTACGCGCGCCTGGCCCACGTCGGCGACCGCACGGGGCTGGAGCTCATTCGCACGCTGCAGCAAAAAATCGTCTCGATGGGGATCGACGTCTTCATGGAGTGCAAGGTGTTAAAGCTCGTCCACGATGACGAGGGCCGTATCGCAGGCTGCGTGGGGTACTGGCGCGCGACCGGTGAGTTCGTGACCTTTCAAGCCAAGGCCGTCATCGTCGCCACGGGTGGCGTCGGCAAGTCGTGGAAGATCACCTCGAACTCCTGGGAGGGAACCGGCGACGGCCACGCCATGGCCCTGTGGGCCGGCGCCAAATTGATCGACATGGAGTGCATCCAGTTCCACCCGACCGGGATGGTCTGGCCGCTCAGCGTGCGGGGACTACTGGTCACCGAGAGCGTGCGCGGCGACGGCGGGGTGTTGCGCAACTCACTCGGCGAACGCTTCATGTTCAACTACGTGGCCGACATGTTTCGCGCCGAGACGGCCGACTCCGAAGAAGAGGGCGACAAGTGGTACGACGACCACAGCGCCGGACGACGTCCCCCAGAACTCCTGCCCCGCGACGAAGTCGCGCGCGCCATTAACACCGAAGTCAAGGCCGGGCGGGGCAGCCCCCACGGCGGCGTCTTCCTCGACATCGCCTCGCGACGCACGCCCGAGTTCATTCGTCGTCGCCTGCCCTCGATGTACCACCAGTTCATGGAGCTCGCCGGTGTCGACATCACGCGAGAGGCCATGGAGATCGGCCCGACGTGTCACTACATCATGGGCGGCGTGCAGGTCGACGCCGACACCGAAGAGACCGTCGTCCCGGGGCTCTTCGCCGCCGGGGAAGTGGCGGGCGGGATGCACGGCGCCAACCGGCTCGGCGGCAACTCCTTGTCGGACCTCGTCGTCTTCGGTCGTCGCGCGGGTCTCGGCGCCGCGGACTACATCGCCGCCGGCAACGCCGCCACGTCCTTTAACCGCGACGAGGTGGACGCCGCGATCGCAGAGGCGCTGGCGCCCCTCGAGCGAACCGAGGGCGAAAACCCCTACACCGTTCACCACGAGCTGCAAGAGATGATGCAGGCCGACGTGGGAATCATTCGCAACGCCGTCGAACTCGAAGAGGCCAGCACGAAGCTGGACGAGTTCACCGAACGCATCAAGCACATCGCCGTCAAGGGCGGCCGGGCCTACAACCCGGGTTGGAATCTGGCCACCGACCTGCCCGCGATGATGACGGTCTGTCGCAGCGTCACCGTTGGCGCCACCCTGCGCAAGGAGTCGCGCGGCGGACACACCCGCGAGGACTTCCCCAACCCGGACCCCGAGTTAGGCAAGATCAACTTCGCCCAGAGCTCTGACGGTGGTCACTGGGACAGCCCGGTCACCGTGGAGGAGTCACCGATTCTGATTCTCCCGCCCGAGCTCAAGGCGCTTCTCGAGGAGGCGAAGTAATGGCCGAGGTGACCATGCGGGTCTGGCGCGGCGACGCGAGCGGCGGCGTCTTCGAGGACTTCGTCTTAGAGCAGAACGACGGCGAGGTGGTCTTGGACGTCATCCATCGCATCCAGGCGACAGAGGCGCCCGACCTCGCCTGTCGCTGGAACTGCAAGGCCGGCAAGTGCGGGTCGTGCTCGGCCGAGGTGAACGGCAAACCCCGTCTCATGTGCATGACGCGCATGGACACTCTTCCCACCGGCCCGGTGACCGTGGCGCCCATGAAGACCTTCCCGATCATCCGCGACCTGGTTACCGACGTGTCCTTTAACTTCGTCCAGGCGGCGAAGGTTCCCGCTCTCATGCCGCCGCCCATGCCCGAAGGCGGATATCGCATGTTCCAAGAAGACGTCGAGCGCGGCCAAGAGTTCCGCAAGTGCATCGAGTGCTTCATGTGCCAGGACGTCTGCCACGTCATTCGCGATCACGAGGACAATAAACAGCACTACGCCGGACCGCGGTTCTTCATCCGCTACGCCGAGCTCGAGATGCATCCGCTCGATCAGAACGACCGTCGCGACTTCATCCGCGAAGAGGCGGGCCTGGGTTACTGCAACATCACGAAGTGCTGCACCGAGGTCTGTCCGGAACATATCAAGATCACCGACAACGCGATCATCCCGTTAAAGGAAAGGATCGTGGACGCCCACTACGATCCCGTGGCGTGGCTCGGGCGAAAGATTCGCCGCAAGCCCAAGACGTCGGCCGCAGCCGCCGACGTGCAGCCCTCCCCGTAACGAGGTGGCCGCCTTTCTGAGCGCCGAGTGGTTGGCCGCGCTCAACGACACTCTCGACGCTGCGGGACCGCCGCCGCTCGAGAGTCCCGAGAGCACCGTTCGCTTCGTCTTTGAGTTCAGCGACGGTCCGAGCGCGCTGCCCCACGCCCTCACCTTCAGCGTCAGCGCCGAGGGCGCGGTGGCGGAGGCGGGCGACCACCTCGCCGCGGACGCCGTGATTCGCCTCTCCTACCGCGACGCCGAGGCTCTCACGGAGGGATCTCTCGACAGCGCCGACGCTCTGCGGGAAGGACGACTCAAGGTCCGTGGTGACATTCACGGGTTGGTCCCGCTGCTCGGGTGGCTCCTCGCCAGTAAGTGAGTCGCGAGAGTCGCCTAGGCGAGCCTTTGAAGGTTAGGCGGCGAAGGAGCGAACGGGTATCGCGCTGAGGAACGCAGTGAGTTCTCGCTCACCGCTCGCGAAGTCCTTCGCCATGACGGACTCGTCCGCGGCGTCAAACTTGGGCACGACCGTCTCCAGGCACGCCCGCACCCCGCTTGACACCTGGTCGACCCCGCTGAGGAGCAACTGGTCCTGGCTCTTCACGGGATACTGTGCCACGCCCCCGAGTGAGACCAGCGTGGCGTTGATGTTCGAGCAGTCGACCGCGATGGCGTGCCAGCGCAACGTCGAGGCGTCGAAGTCGGGTTGCGCCACCGACACCGCCTGGGTGATCGCCGAGATGTCGTTCGAGTACAGCGACGACCACGCCACCTCGGCCGCGTCATTGTGGACGTGGGGCCGAACCCCGGTCGTGTAGAGGACGAAGCCACCAAGTCCCACCACCATCAGTAGCCCGATCAACACCTTCGAGCTCTTGTTAACCACAAGGGCCCACGACGCGGTGGCGCTATCGCGCTCGCCCGCTGCGGGACTAGGCACCGGCGCCAGGGCGTCGACCGACTCGACCGGGCTCGGGGCGTACTCGAGGGACGGATCGGCGAACGCGGTGGCCAGTTCAGAGCTCTGGCCCACATCACCGAGCTCGTACACCGACTCGACCTCGTTGATGGGCAACGACGCCGCGCTGGCGTCGAGTTCCGCGACGTCGCTCGCGCGAGACAGCACGTCGCCGAAAAGATGCCGAGGGTAGGGCTCTTGGGCGAGGAGCGCGTAGGCCAAGAAGCGAAGGTTGAACCGCATCGACGCTTCGAACGCCGTGTGCATCGTGGCCGGTAACCGTCCCAGGATCAACGTGATGAGCCAGGCCACCACCGACGCGATCCACAGTCCGAACCCGAGAATCTCCACCACCACCAGAGCCGGGATTAGGAGGATCAGACGAAACGCCACCGTCGTTCGCCGCAACCTCCCCGTCGCCAGCGCCACCTGAACGGGGTAGGCCACGTCACTGTTGAGCGACAAGGGCGGGTAGGCGTCCGTCAGAAAGAGCAGGTAGCCGTTGAGCCGGCCGTACCACGCCAGAAAACTGATCGTAAAACGATCGAAGGGATTGCGTCCCGTAAAGACCGCGGCGAACCAACCGAAGAAGGTCCCGAGGGCGACGCCGTAGTAGACCAGGGCGATCGCCAACTGCGGAATGACGAGAACCAATCGAAAGAGGACCGTCACCCTTCGCTGGGGGCCAGGAGGATCCGCTCGAAATTGAAGACTCGGCCTAGTCGATTCTTTCATCGCCGAAGTGTAATCAAGAGGGACACCGCACGACCCTTAACGCCACTCCAAGAACTCGCCATGGTCGCGAGCGAAGCAGTTAAATCAGTCCGAGCGAGCGAACCTCGTCGCGCTCACTAATGAGTTCGTCCGTCGTGATCTTGAGACGTTCCAGGGCAAAGCCGTCCAGCTCGAAGCCCTCCTTCACTTTCCACGATCCGTCGCCACCGGAGAGAATCGGGAAACCAAAGGTGAGACCCTCCGGCACGTCGTACTCGCCGTGACTGGTCACCGCGACGGAGGTGCACGTGTCGGCCGGGGTCGTCGCCACGAGACTCGCCACGGTGTCGATCGCCGCGTTGGCGGCGGACGCCGCTGAGCTCAGGCCGCGGGCTTCAATGATGGCCGCCCCGCGCTTTTGCACAGTGGTAATGAACTCGCCTTTGAGCCACTGCTCATCGTCGATCACGTCGGTCGTCCTCTTGCCACCAATGGTGGAGTTAGCAAAGTCCGGGAACTGCGTCGAGGAGTGGTTGCCCCAGATCGCCAGGTTCTTCACGTCCTTCACCGGCGCGCCCGCCGCCTGGGCCAACTGCGCCACGGCCCGGTTCTGGTCGAGACGCGTCATGGCGAACCAACGGTCGTCGGGAACGTCGGTCGCGTGCGAGCGAGCGATCAGACAGTTGGTGTTGCACGGGTTGCCCACGACGAGAACTCGCACGTCGCTCGCCGCGTGTTCGGCGATGGCCTGTCCCTGGGGCTTGAAGATTCCCCCGTTGATGTTGAGCAGGTCGCCACGTTCCATGCCGGCCTTGCGCGGCACTGAGCCCACCAACAGGGCCCAGTTGGTGCCGTCAAAGGCGTGAGGGAGATTGCTGGTGGCTTCGACGCTGGCCAGCAGCGGGAAAGCACAGTCGTCGAGTTCCATCACGACGCCGTGCAGGCTCTTCATGGCCGACTCGATCTCGAGGAGACGCAGGGCCACGGGTGTCTCCGGACCGAGCAGTTGTCCCGAGGCGATGCGAAACAGCAGCGAGTAACCGATCTGGCCGGCGGCGCCGGTCACGGTCACGTTGACGGGGGTGGTCATGGTGCTCCTCTAACTCTTACAAACGCTCGACGATGGCGGCGGCGAACTCCGAACACTTCACTTCGGTCGCACCCTCCATGAGGCGGGCGAAGTCGTAGGTCACGATCTTCTGCGCGATAGTGGCCTCGAGTGCCGTGACGATGTCATCGGCCGCGTCTTGCCAGCCGAGGTGTTCGAACATCAAGACCCCCGAGAGCAGGACCGATCCGGGGTTCACCTTGTCCAGTCCGGCGTACTTCGGCGCCGTGCCGTGAGTGGCCTCAAAGATGCCGTGTCCCGAGACGTAGTTGATGTTGGCGCCGGGTGCGATACCGATGCCGCCGACCTGTGCCGCCAGGGCGTCGGAGATGTAGTCACCGTTCAGGTTCATGGTCGCGATGAGGTCGAACTCTTTCGGTCGGGTGAGAACCTGTTGGAGCGCAATGTCGGCGATGACGTCTTTCACCAGCAACTTCGATCCGGGCTTGCCGTCGCAGTCGTTCCAGCTCACGGCCACGTCGTCGAACTCTTCCTTCACCAGTTCGTATCCCCACTTCATGAAGGCGCCTTCGGTGAACTTTTGAATGTTGCCCTTGTGCACGAGGGTGACCGAGTCACGCCCGTGGGTGAGCGCGTAGTTAAGGGCCGCGCGGATGAGCCGCTTCGATCCGAACTCCGAGATCGGCTTGAGGCCCAACCCGCTCATCTCGCGAACGTCCCACCCGTAGGCGTCCTTCACGAAGGCTCGCATCTTCTCCGCGTCGGGAGTGCCGGCTTCGAGTTCGAGGCCAGCGTAGACGTCTTCGGTGTTCTCTCGGAAGATCACCATGTCGACCTCTTCCGGTCGCTTGACGGGAGAGGGCACACCCTGGAACCAGCGCACGGGACGAAGGCAGACGTAGAGATCGAGAATCTGTCGCAGCGCCACGTTCAGTGATCGAAACCCGCCGCCAATGGGAGTGGTGAGCGGACCTTTGATGCCAATGAGATAGTCGCGAAAGTCGATCACCGTCTGTTCCGGGAGCCAGTCACCGGTCTCGTCGAACGCCTTCTGTCCCGCGAGAACCTCTTTCCAGGCGATGGACTTGCCGTGTTTCTTGGCGGCCGCGTCCAACACCAGTTGGGCGGCCGGCCAGATGTCAACCCCGATGCCGTCGCCTTCGATGAAGGGGATGATCGGGTTGTCGGGGACGTGGAGAACGCCATCGGCGCTCATAGTGATTTTCTCGGGCATGGCCCCATCCTACGGCGCGGCGCGAGCGTGCTTTTTTGGGGTCGCGCCTAGGTGAAGAGCGCGTGATGGATCTCGCTCGTGGCGTTCGAACGATTGAGCGTGTAAAAGTGCAGGCCCGGTACGCCCGCCTCTAAGAGCTCTTGGCAGAGTTCGATCGCCGCTTCGATGCCCTCTTGTCTCACCGCCCTCGCTCCGCCGTGCATCTCGGCCTTTTCGAGACGTTCCAACAACACCGGAGGCACTTCGGCCCCCATGGAGGCCATGCGCGCCACGCCATTCAAGGTCGTGACCGGCATGATGCCGGGCACGATCGGCTTCTCCACCCCGAGGGCGGCGACGTCGTCTCGCAGGCGAGTCCACTCGTGGGCCTCGAAGAAGAACTGCGTGACGGCGAAATCGGCCGCGTCCAGCTTTCTAGCGAGGTGACGTCGATCCGAGGCCAGGTCGGGCGAACGGGGGTGTCCCTGGGGATGCGCGCCGACACCGACGCAGAAGTCCCCCGTCTCGCGAATCAGTTCCACCAACTCCAGCGCGTACGTGAACTCCGAGGCGGCCAGCGTAGGGTCTTCCGGCAGGTCGCCGCCGAGCGCCATGACGTTGTTCACCCCGGAGTCGGCGTAGTTCTTCAAGGCGTCGCGCATCTCACTGCGGCGATGCCCCACGCAGATGAGGTGCGCCATCGCGGTCACCCGTCCCGCGCTTTGGATCTCGGTCACCAGGTCGAACGTGCGCTGACGCGAGGCGGTTCCCCCCCGGTAGGTCACCGAGACAAACGAAGGCTCCAGTGCGTCGATCACCTCGAGCGAGCGCGCCAGAACGGCGCTCTCTTCGTCGGACTTGGGAGGAAAGAACTCGAAAGAACGCGTACCACCGTTCTGGATAAGTTCGTCGACGCGCACGGTGTTAGTTGGCGCGACCGAAGTCGTCTTCGAGTCGCACGATGTCGTCCTCGCCGAAGTAGGTGCCGTGCTGTACCTCTATCAACACCACGGGCGTGGTGCCTCGGTTTTCGCAGCGATGAGCCTGGCCGAGTCCGATGTCGATCGCCTGTCCCTCGGGCACCTCGTACTCCACGCCGTCCAGCGTGACGGTGGCGACACCACTCACCACGAACCAGTGCTCGGCCCGCTTCGAGTGACGCTGGTAGCTCAGTCGCTTGCCGGGTGCCACCACGAGCCGCTTCACCTTGTGGTCGAAGAGTTCGTCGTCGAGCACGGTGAACGAGCCCCAGGGCCTCTCGTCGTACTCGCGTCCTTTGCTATCTGTCGTGGTCATCGCACCTTCTCCGCGGCTAGTACGGCGTTACGCAACAGCATGGCACGGGTCATCGGACCGACCCCGCCGAGGCGCGGCGTGATCCACCCCGCGACCTCCGCGACGTCGGCGTCGACGTCGCTGAGGAGTTTGCGACCAGAGAAGCTGGTGCCGGCGCCCACGACGGCGGCACCAGGTTTCACCATGTCGCGCGTGACGAGCCCCGCTCGACCGGCCGCCGCCACGATGACGTCCGCGCTGCGGACGAGTTCGGCCAGGTTCTCAACACCGGTGTGTACGACAGTGACCGCGGCGTTGCAGTGAGGTCGACGCATGGCCAGCAGCAGGGCGAGCGGCCGTCCGATCGTGAGGCCGCGCCCGATGATGACCACGTGTTTGCCCTCGACGGGAACGCCGTAGGCCGCCAGAAGCTCCACGATGCCGGCGGGCGTGCAGGGCAGCGGGCCCGGTGCGCCCATGACGAGGCGACCCAGATTGGTCGGATGCAGACCGTCGACATCCTTTTCGGGACGAACGCGCAGCAAGACCTCTTCTTCGTTGACGCCCACCGGCAGGGGTAGCTGTACCAAAATCGAGTGGATGTTCTCATCGGCGTTGAATCGGTCTACCACGGCTTCGATCTCGGCCTGCGTGGCGCTCGGGGGCAGGTGCACGTCGAAGGACCGCACACCGATCTCCGCGCACTCTTCGATCTTCATCTCCACGTAGCGCGCGCTGGAAGGGTCCTCTCCCACCAACAACGTCCCGAGCCCCGGCGTGCGCCCCATACCCACGAGACGCGCGACCCGCTCGCTCAACTCCATCTTGATCTGCCCGGCGAGTTTGTCCCCGTCCAGTAGTACTGCGCTCATAGTTCTCCTAGTGGCGAAAGTGACGCTCTCCCGTGAGCATCATGACGATTCCGGCCGCGTTGGCGGCCTCAATGACTTCGGCGTCGCGTACCGATCCTCCGGGCTGCACCACCGACGTGACGCCGGCCGCAGTGAGTGCCTCGAGTCCGTCAGCGAAGGGGAAGAAGGCGTCCGACGCGGCGGCACCGCCCTTCGCCGCGGCGCCGGCTTTGTTGACCGCGATGTCGGCCGCCACGACGCGGGACTGTTGACCGGCCCCGATGCCGACGGCCACCCCCTCATGGGCGATGACGATGGCGTTCGACGTGGTGCGCGCGCACACGCGCCACGCGACGGCCAGGTCTTGGAGCTGTCGCGCGTTGGGTTGGGCCTCGGTCACTACGCGCCACTGCGCGAGGGGCGTCACCAACTCGTCGGCGTTCTGTACCAGGGCCGTGTCACCGAAGGTCCGGATAGAGAGACCGAGCGGCTCCGGCCAGGGGGCGGCTAAGAGCCTGGTCGACTTGCGCCGCCCTTTCAGCGTGACGACCGCCTCGTCAGAGAAACCACTGGCGATGATCACGTCAGCCTGGGGACCGGCCGCGATCAGGTCGGCCAACTCGCCGTCCACGTCTCCCCCCACGGAGATCACTCCCCCGAAGGCGCTCTGCACGTCGGCGGCGAGCGCCTTGGTGAAGGCCTGGCCCAGCGTCGGCGCCACAGCCGCACCCGAGGCGTTCGCGTGTTTGATGATGGCGACGGCCTCGAGGCCCGGTGCGTCACTGACCAGCTCGTGGACCAGTCGCCACGCGGCGTCGGCGTCGAAGTAGTTGAGGTATGACAGCGCACTGCCCGAGAGTTGGCTCACGCGGTCCCACCAGGGCGTCGTCCCCGCCACGCGGTAGCGCGCGGCGATCTGGTGGGGGTTCTCCCCGTAGCGCGTGACCTCGGCGCGATCAAGAACCAGATGGAGGTGGCGAGGCACCACGGCGTCGGTTGCGTCCGGCGCCTCCCCGAGCACGCCACCGCCGTCGAACCAGGCGGCGACCGCGGCATCGTAGGCCGAGGTGTGAGCAAAGGCCGCGGCGGCCAGGGCGTGGCGGGTGGCGTCCGAGAGCGTGCCGGTCCTGGTCAGTTCGCCCAGCACGTCGTCGTACTGGGTCGGGCTGGTCACGACGCCGACCCGGGCGTGATTCTTCGCCGCGGCGCGCACCATCGAGGGTCCGCCAATGTCGATGAGCTCAATCGAAGGCTCTGAGAGAAAGGGATAGAGATTGCACACCACGAGATCGATCGGCGTGATGTCGTGGTTGGCCAGAGCGTCGCGGTGTTCACTCTTTTCTAAGTCGGCCAGGATTCCGGCGTGAAGGCGCGGATGCAAGGTCTTCACGCGTCCGTCGAGCATCTCGGGAAAACCCGTCACCTCCGCCACGTCCAGATGCGCGATGCCCGCCTCCTCCAGGGCGCTCGCGGTGCCACCAGAAGCGACGATCTCCACCTCGAGAGCACTGAGGCCGCGGGCGAAGTCGATGAGGCCGTGCTTGTCCCAGACACTCATCAGCGCGCGCATCTAACTCTCCTCCACGGTGACCACCACACTCACGGGTTCTTCACCCCGGGCAAGCGACGCCATCACCCTAGTGACGACGTCGGGGTAGAGCGTTCGCTCCACGCTCTTGATGCGCTCGTGCAACGTCTCCTCGGTGTCCCCGGGGTACACCGGTACGCGACGCTGCGCCAGGATCGGCCCGTCGTCCAGTGCCTCGGTCGCGACGTGAACCGTGCAACCCGACTCACTAACACCCGCCTCCAACGTGGCCTTCACCGCGTGCCAGCCCTTGAACTCGGGCAACAAGCTGGGATGCGTGTTCAGTACTCGCCCCGGAAAGGCGCGGTGAAAGGAGTCGGTGACGATGGTGCCGAAGCCGGCCATCGCGACGAGATCGATCCGCTCGGCGCTCAGCGCCTCGGCCAGCGCGACGCTGTAGGCGTCGCGGTCAAAGGTCTGGCGAAACCCGCCGTAGCGCGCGCGATCGACCAACAGGGCTTCGACGTTCGCCTGAGCGGCCACGTCGAGCCCGCGACAGGGGCGGTCCGACGCCACGAGAGCCACGTCCACCCCCGCTGCCAGCATTGCTTCCAAGATGGTGCCCGAACCAGACACCAACACACAGAGACGAACCTGACTCAAGCGCTACATCGCCTTGACGATTTCGACCATCTTCGCGCCGGCTTCGGTGGGGTTGAGACAGACGTGAACGCCGGCTTCGGCGAGGGCCTCCATCTTGGCCTGCGCCGTCCCCTTCGAGCCGGAGATGATGGCCCCGGCGTGACCCATCTTTCGACCCGGGGGGGCCGTGACCCCGGCCACGTACGCCACCACCGGCTTGGTCATGTTGTGCTTGATCCACTCGGCGGCACGCTCTTCCTCCGAGCCCCCGATCTCACCGATCATCATGACGGCCTTCGTCTCCGGGTCGTCTTGGAACGCTCTGAGACAGTCGATGAAGTTGGTCCCGGGGACGGGGTCGCCACCGATACCCACGCACGTGGTCTGGCCGACCCCTTGAACGCTCAGTTCGTGAAGCGCCTGATAGGTCAACGTGCCCGACCGTGACACGATGCCCACCGGTCCCCCGGCCAGGGCGATGTCACCGGAGGTGATGCCGATGTTGCACTTTCCGGGACTGATGATGCCCGGACAGTTGGGTCCTAGTAGTCGCACGCCGGGAAAGTCCTCGACCAGCCGATTGAACGTGACGGCCTCGTCGTGGGCCGGGATGCCCTCGGTGATGCACACGATGAAGGTGATGCCTCCTTCGGCCGCTTCGATGATCGCGTCAGACGCGAACTTGGGCGGCACGCTCACAAAGGAGGCACTCGCTCCGGTCGCCTCGACGGCCTCTCGCACCGAGTTAAAGACGGGGACGCCGTCGACGTCGCTGCCCCCCTTTCCCGGCGTGACGCCGGCCACGACTTTGGTGCCGTAGTCGCGATTGCGAAGGCCGTGGAATCGCCCCTGGCCGCCCGTGAGACCTTGGACGATGACCTTGGTGTTTTCGTCTACAAAAATGCTCATGGGTCCTCAGTTCGCCAGCGCCACGACGCGGCGAGCGGCGTCCAGCATGGTGGGTTCGGTGATCAAGTGGTCGTTCAAGTGCGGGGCGAGGATGGCTCGGCCCTCGATGGCGTTGGTGCCGTCGAGACGCAGCACGATGGGCGAGGAGATCGTCACGCGCTGCAGGGCCTCGAGCACGCCGTTCGCCACTTCGTCGACCCGAGTGATGCCGCCGAAGATATTGACGAAGATGGACTTCACCTTGGGATCGGCGTTGATGACCTCGAGCGCCGCGGCCATCACGTCGGCGTTCGCGCCGCCGCCGATATCGAGAAAGTTGGCGGCCGCGCCGCCCACCTGATTCACCACGTCGAGCGTGGACATGGCCAGGCCCGCGCCGTTGGCGATGATGCCCACCGTGCCGTCCAAGCCGATGTAGTTGAGGCCCCGCTCTTTGGCCATCTTCTCGCGAGGGTCTTCAAACTCGTCGGCGCGGAACTCTTCCCACTCGGGGTGTCGGTACGAAGCGTTCTCGTCGAGGGTGACCTTCGCGTCGAGGGCGTGCACCGTGTGCTCGGGTGTCAAGATCAACGGGTTGATCTCGGCCAAGTCGCAGTCGCCCTTCGTGTAGCACTCATAGAGCTTCACCAGCAGTTCCGCGGCCTGCTCGCGCGCCACGTCATCGAGCTCCGCCTCGGCGACCCAGCGTCGAGCCGTCTCAAGATCGAGGCCCCGCACGGGGTCAATGGAGAGAAACGAGATGGCGTCGGGGTTCTCTTGGGCGACGACTTCGATCTCTACGCCCCCTTGGGCGCTCAACATCCCCAGGTGGGTCTTATTGGGACGATCCAGGGTGAACGAGGCGTAGTACTCCTTGTCGATATCGCTCGAACGCTCCACCCAGAGCCGCTTCACGACGTGACCCTTGATATCGAGTCCCAGTATGTTGCCGGCGTGCAGAGACACCTCGTCGGCGTTGTTGGCGAGCTTGACGCCACCGGCCTTGCCTCGTCCTCCGACCTTTACTTGAGCCTTGATGACGACCGGATAGCCGATGCGCTCGGCCACGGCCAGCGCCTCCTCGACGGTGTCGGCCACGTCCCCCGGCGAGACGGCAATGCCGTAGCGCGCGAAGTACTGCTTGCCCTGGTACTCAAAGAGGTCCATTCACTTCTTCTTTCTGGTTGGGGGTCAAAATAAATGCTGCGTCAGTCGAGTGAGGCGTCGCGGGCGTCGAGGGTGGCCTCGAGCCACGTGCCAATCTCGTCGAGCGACGCGCCGGGGGTAAAGACGCGCGACACGCCGTCCTTTTCCAAGGAAGGAATGTCATCTTCAGGAATAATGCCGCCGACCATGAGCAACACGTCCTCGCGGCCGTGGCTCTTCAGGAGGTCCACGACGCGCGGCACGAGAACCAGGTGTGCGCCGGACAGTAGGGAGAGGCCGAGCGCGTCGGCGTCCTCTTGGATGACGGCCTGGACGATCTGCTCGGGGGTCTGGTGCAATCCGGTATAGACCACCTCGAAGCCGGCGTCGCGCAGCGTGCGGGCAATCACTTTGGCGCCCCTGTCATGACCATCGAGTCCGGGTTTGGCCACCACGACTCGGTACGTGCGCTCCATCAGTCATTCAGCATAGAGGTCCCACGAAGAGGTCTTATTTGCTCAGCGACTCGTGACGGGCGCTACCAGCAGGTAAAAAAGGTGGATGGAGAACGACGTCGGCCAACCCCAGAACGTGGTGGTCTTGGGCGGAACCTCCGACATCGCTCGAGCCCTCACCAAGAAACTCTGCCTGGTGCGCACCCATACGGTGATCCTGGCCGGGCGGGATCAAAAGCTCCTCGATGATGCCGTCACCGAGGCCGAAGAGTACGGCGCGACCAAGACCGACACCGTGGTGTTCGACGCGACGGACCCCTCGACGGCGGCGCAGGTGGTCAGCGACGCCTTCGAGAAGGTGGGTGATCGCATCGACCTCGTCGTGATGGCCGTGGGCACCCTCGGTCAGCAGAGAGAAGACGAAAACGACGCCGAGGGGGCCGCGCGGATGGTAACCGTGAACGTGACCTGGCCGGTCGCGGCGCTGGCGGAGATCCGCCGTCGACTCGTCGAACAGGGCAGCGGGCGCATTCTCGTCATGAGTTCGATGGCGTCGCTGCGGGTACGTCGAGTGAACTACCTCTACTCAGGCTCCAAAGCCGGGCTGGATCGAATCTGCGTCGGACTGGCGAGGTCCTTGGAGGGCACCGGCGTGCGCCTCCAGCTGCTCCGTCCCGGCGTCGTGCGCACCAAAATGACCGTCGGAATGGAGCAACCGCCTTTCACCACGGGGCCCAATGAAGTGGCCGACAACGTGCTGCGCGGCCTCGCTAGTAACGAACTGGTGATCTGGAGTCCGCCGATCCTTCGCTACGTCTCGCTCCTCGTGCGCCTCCTGCCTACACTCCTCTGGCGCAGAGTGGCCGAGCGCTAGGCCCGGTGCAGCGGCGTCATCGCGAGAACGAGTTGCTTCACCCCGTGTTCATCGAAGTTGACCGCCGCTCGGGCGTGTGAGCCCTCGCCTTCGGTGCGCACCACGACCCCGGGACCGTAGCGATCGTGTACCACGTGGTCGCCCACGACGAGACCGAGTTTCTCCGCGCCGGTAGAGCGCGCGGGAGGGGCGGCGCCCGCGCCGAAGGCCCGTCCGGACGTGAAGTCCGTCGTTCGTCCCAGGAAGCCGTCGTCCTCCAGCGAGAAACTCGATCGCCGCGTGGGCAGCGTGGTGGTGAGATCGAGCATCAACCCTGGGGGAATCTCCTGAAGGAAGCGGCTGGCGATGGCTTCCACTCGTTGCCCCCACAAGGTGCGACTCCACGCGTGCGTGAGCGCCAGGTAGCGCATGGCGCGCGTCACGCCCACGTAGAACAGTCGACGCTCCTCTTCGAGTTCGTCGTCGTCCGAAAGGGCTCGCCGGTGTGGAAAGACAGTCTCCTCCATGCCGGTGACGATCACGGCGGGGTACTCGAGGCCTTTCGCCACGTGCAGGGTCATGAGTGAGATGGCTCCCTCTCCGCTGCCGAGCTGGTCGGAGTCGGCGACCAAGGCCATCCGTTCCACGAAGTCCATCAACGTGTCGTACTGCGCGGCGGCCGAGGCGAGCTCGCCGAGGTTCTCCAACCTCGAGTACGCCTCGTCGGTGTCTTCGGCCCGCAGGGCGTCGCCCATGCCCGACTCGCGCACGATGGCGTCGATGATCTCTCGAGGGCTGAGGTCGTTCGAGAGCGCGCGCAGTTCGTCCAGCATGAAGGAGAACTTCGCCGCGCCCGAGAGAGCCCGGCCCGTCAGTCCGGCCGCGGCGCCGTAGTGCGCCGCTTCGGCGAAGGAGAGGCCGTGTTCGGCCCCGTAGGCTCCGAGCTTGGCCTGGGCCGCTTCGCCGACGCCGCGCTTGGGATCGTTGATTACTCGCCGAGCGGAGGCCTCATCGCGGGGATTGACGAGTAGTCGCGCGTACGCCAGCGCGTTCTTGATCTCCTTGCGATCGTAGAATCGCATCCCCGAGACCACGCGATAGGGAACGTTGGCCCGCAGCATCTCTTCTTCCAACACGCGACTCTGGGCGTTGGTCCGGTAGAAGACGGCCACGTCGTTCCAGCCGATGCCGTGCTCGGAGCGGAGTCGACGAACCTCACTGGCCACCCAGCGGCCTTCGTCGTACTCGTCGCCCGCCCGATAGAGCCGGATCTTCTCCCCCTGGGCGCCGTCGGTGAAGAGGTTCTTCGGGTGGCGATTGGCGTTCTTCGCGATGACGGCGTTCGCCGCGTCGAGAATAGTTTGCGTGGAGCGGAAGTTCTGTTCGAGAAGGATGACGCGCGCGTCGGGAAAACGCATCTCGAACTGCAAGATGTTGCGCACGTCGGCCGCCCGGAATCGATAGATGGATTGATCGGAGTCCCCGACCACGCAGAGGTTGCGATGCTCGGCCGCGAGCATCAGGACCAGCTCGTTCTGCACACCGTTGGTGTCTTGAAACTCATCCACCAACAAGTAGCGAAAGCGCTGTTGGTACGAGCGAAGGACAAAGTCATCGGCGCGCATCATGGCCACCGCGTTGAGGAGCAGATCGTCGAAGTCCATGGCGTTCGCCACCTTCAGGCGCTGCGCGTAGAGCTGGTAGATCTCGGCGATGCGCCGGCGCTGAGGGTCGTCGCCGTACGTGTCGAAGTAGGCCTCGGGAGAGAGCATCTCGTTCTTGGCCGCGGAGATCGCCGCGGAGACGCTGCGCGGGCTCAGTCGCTTCGTATCGAGGTTGAGCTCTTTCATAATGCGCTCCACCGCCGTCTCGGCGTCGCCGGCGTCATAAATGGTGAAGCCCCGCTGGTAGCCCAGCACGTCGGCGTGTGCGCGCAGCATGCGAAGACAGGCCGAGTGGAACGTGGAGACCCACATCTGGTCGGCGGCCACGCCGACCAGGTCCACGACGCGGCGGCGCATCTCGTCGGCCGCTTTATTGGTGAAGGTGATGGCCATGATCTCGTAGGGCCGAGCGTCTCCCGTGGCGATCAAGTGGGCGACGCGACGAGTGAGGACCCTCGTCTTACCCGACCCGGCGCCGGCGATGACCAGGAGCGGCCCGCCGCGCTGGAGGACTGCTTCTCGTTGCGGGGCCGTCAGTCCTTCGAGCAGCGATGTGGGATCGAGGTTCGACGCTGACGCGCCCGGGTTGCCCCAGAGCGACTCATCAGAGAATGAGCCGCGCGTCACTCCCACTCAATGGTGCCCGGCGGCTTGCTCGTCACGTCAAGCGCGACGCGATTGACGCCGTCGACTTCGCGGATCAGTCGATTGGCGATGTTCTCGATCACCTCGTAGGGCAGTCGGGCCCAGTCGGCGGTCATGGCGTCGTCACTCGTCACGGCCCGGATGACGATGGGGTACGCGTAGGTCCGTCCATCTCCCATGACGCCCACAGTACGCACGGCCGGTAACACGGCGAAACTCTGCCAGAGTTCGCGATAGAGCCCGGCCTTCTTGATCTCGTCGACCACCACGTAGTCGGCGTTGCGAAGGATTTCGGCCCGCTCGCGCGTCACCTCGCCGATGATGCGTACGCCCAGGCCCGGGCCGGGGAAGGGCTGACGCCAGACGATCTCGGGGGGCAAGCCCAACTCTTCGCCCACGTGTCGCACTTCGTCCTTGAACAGCGTCCGTAGCGGCTCAACCAGCTCGAAGGACAGGTCCTCGGGGAGACCACCCACGTTGTGGTGACTCTTGATATTGGCGGCGTGCCCCGAGCCGGACTCGATGACGTCGGGATACAGCGTGCCCTGCACCAAGAAACGAGGCCCATCGCCGTCTCGGGCCAAGTCGCGCGCCACGGCCTCGAACTCGCGAATGAAGAGCTCGCCGATGATCTTGCGCTTCGCTTCGGGATCGGTCACCCCGGCGAGCGCCTCAAAGAACCGGTCCTGCGCCTTCACGTGGATCAACTCGACCCCGAACTGTCGGGTGAACGTCTCTTCGATCTGTTCACCCTCGTCTTTGCGCATCAGCCCGGTGTCGACGAAGACGCACGTCAACTGGGTGCCGACGGCTTTGGTGACGAGCGCGGCCGCGACCGCGGAGTCGACCCCCCCCGAGAGCGCGCAGAGCACCCTCTCGGAGCCAACCTGTTCGCGAATGCTCGCCACCTGGTCTTCGATGATCGAGGAGTTCGTCCAGGTGAGAGGAATGACCGCGACGTGGTGAAGGAAGTTGCGCAGCAGCTCCTGGCCTCGCTCGGTGTGCACTACCTCGGGATGAAACTGAACCGCGTGCAGGCGACGGGGCACGTCTTCCATCACCGCGACCGGCGCCTCGGGCGACGACGCCGTCACCACGAAGCCCTCGGGGGCGACGGCAATGGCGTCGCCGTGACTCATCCACGCCGTGCTTGTGCTCGGCCAGTCGGTCATCAGCACCGTCGGACCATGACGTGTCAGCGTCGTGCGACCGTACTCGCCGACGCCCGTGTTGGCGACGACGCCCCCCAACTGCTGGGCCATGAGTTGTGCCCCGTAGCAGATACCGAGAATCGGTATCCCCAGGTCGTAGATCGCGGGGTCCATCGAAGGCGCCGGCACTTCGTACACGGACTTAGGACCACCGGAGAGAATGATCGCCCTCGGCGCGCGGCGCTTCACTTCCTCCGCGGTGATCGTGTTCGGCACGATCTCGGAGAAGACGTGCGCCTCTCTGACGCGACGAGCAATGAGCTGGGCGTACTGCGCCCCGAAGTCGACAACGAGAACGGTGTCGTTCAATGTCCCATGCCCACGCCCTGGGAGCGCTGCATCTGCTTTCCTTCGGTTTGCAAGGAGGGAGCCAACATGATCTCGGCCTTCTGGAACTCTTTGAGGGTCTCGTAACCGCACGTTGCCATCGACGTGCGCAGCGCACCGAAGAGGTTGAGTCGTCCGTCATTTTCGTGCGCCGGTCCGAGCAGGATCTCTTTCAAGGTGCCGCGCACTTGCGTGCGAACGCGCGTGCCGCGGGGCAGGGTGGGGTGGAAGGTAGCCATGCCCCAGTGAAAGCCGCGCGCGGGCGCTTCGACCGCGCTGGTGAGTGGCGAGCCGATCATGACGGCGTCGGCGCCACAGGCCACGGCCTTGGCGATGTCGCCGCCCTTGCTCATGCCACCGTCGGCAATCACGTGCACGTACACGCCCGTCTCGTCGAGGTGGCGCATGCGCGCCCCGGCCACGTCAGCAATCGCCGTCGCCTGAGGAACGCCGATTCCGAGAACGGCGCGTGACGTGCAGGCGTTTCCGGGCCCGACGCCCACGAGCACGCCGGCGGCGCCGGTACGCATCAAGTGCAGGGCCGCTTGGTAGCTGGCGCATCCCCCGACGATGACGGGAATCTCAAAGCCTCGAATGAACTTCTTCAAGTTGAGCGGCTCCGCGGTCTTCGAGACGTGTTCGGCCGACACGACGGTGCCTTGAATCACCAAAATGTCGAGGCCGGAGTCGATGATGGTTTTGGACATCCAATCGGTGCGCGCGGGCGTGACCGATGCCGAGGTGATGACGCCACCCTCTTTCATCTGCTTGATTCGCTCGGCGACCAGCTCGAGCTTGATGGGCTCTAGGTACATCTGTTGCATGCGAGCCGTGGCCTTGTCGTCGTCGAGTTCGCGAATCTCTTCGAAGAGCGGCATGGGATCTTCGTACCGGGTCCAGAGCCCCTCCAGGTTCAAGACGCCCAGTCCGCCCAGTCGACCCAGCTCGATGGCGGTGAGTGGGGACATGGCGCCGTCCATGGCCGAGCCAAGAACGGGCAGTTCGAACTTATAGGCGTCTATCTGCCACGAGATATCGACGTCCTCGGGGTCGCGGGTGCGCCGTGACGGCACGATCGCGATGTCGTCAAAGCCGTACGCCTGACGAGCCGATTTGAAGATGCCGATCTCAACTTCCGCCATGAAGTCCTCCGATTGAAACCACCCCAAAAATGAAAGTGTGTTCCCCACAATCTACTAGGAGGACTGGTCGATTAGTCCGAACCGAGTGGCCTCTGCGCGCCCGTCACGAGGGCCAGCAGTTCGGCGACGACTCGAGCCGTCGCCCCCCAGATGACCTCGCCGGGCACTCTGAAAAAGTAGATGGGAAAGTAGCCGTCGTCTCCCGCGCCGGGACGCGCCTCGAGGCGACGCCACCGCTCTTCGAGGAACGCTCCGTCGGCGGCGAGGTCGCTCAGGGAGACCGTGAAGGCCCGATCGACTTCGGCGGTCTCGAGGGTGAACGTGGGGCGACCCGCGAGTTCGCCGACGATCGGCCAGATGGAAGAGCCCGAGGCGAAGGTCACGATCGGGCTTAGCCAGGCGAACGGCGTCACCGTCGACGGCTCTAAACCGATCTCTTCGCGCGCCTCACGCAGGGCGGTCTGGGTGGGCGTCTCATCGGGGTCGCACCGTCCCCCGGGAAGTGCGATCTCACCTCGATGGAAACGAAGCGACATCGCCCGACGGGTCAACACCAGTTGCGCCTCGCCGTCTTCCTCAAACAGTGCGGCCAACACCGCCGAGCGTTGGGTAATGGGCACGGGCGTGTCGTCGGCCACCACGCTCAGTTCCTGGGGCTCGTCCGGAGGGGCGCTATCGGCGAGGAGTCGATGCGCCCCCGCCAACCGCTCTCGTACGGTGTCGAGCGTCAGTCCCCGTCGTGAGGACATCGAAAGCGAGGACCACGGCGCGGGACGGCCGACCTTGATGTCGAGCGGTTCGGGGATCGTCTGAGGGAACCGATGACCGGCGAAGCGTTCGGGTCGTTCACCCCGGTGGGTCATGGTCATTCCTCTAGACTGGCGTTTCGCTTGACGTACGTACGGTAACGCAGACGATCCGTCACTCTCCCTGGAGCCCCCTTGAAATCCCTCGCTCGCTTCTGTGTTCGCCACCGTTGGTACGTGCTCATCGCCTGGATCGTCCTCATCGTCCTCGTCAATGCGCTCTCCCACGCCGAGGGTTCGGCCTACTCCAACGCGTTCAGCCTTCCCGGTACCAACTCCACCCACGCCGAGTCGCTCCTCGCCCAGGGCTTCAAGGGGCAGTCCGGCGACGTCGACCAAATCGTATTTCGGTCTTACGGCGCCACGGTGAAGACCCACGAGGCCTCGATCCAGAAGGCCCTGTCGACGGTCGCGAAGCTTCCCGAGGTTGGAAGCGTCACGTCCCCCTTCTGCAGCGGCCGATTCGCGACGAGTGAGACGCTACCCAACGGCACCTGCCTTGGTTCCTCGCAGATATCGAAGAGCGGGACCATCGCTTACGCCGTCGTCCACTTCTCCCAGACCGCCAACCAGCTCTCCAACGCGCACGTGCAGGCCGTCGAGAACGCGACCGTCACGCTGCGCTCGAAGTCCCTGGAGGTCGAGTTCGGCGGTAACGCCTTCGGTAATCTCACCTCACCGACGGGCAGTCCCTACGAAGGCCTCGGACTCATCGCCACGGCCATCGTTCTCGTGTTGGCCTTCGGGTCGTTCTTCGCCATGCTCTTGCCCCTCGGCGTGGCGCTCTTTGCCCTCGGCATCGCTCTCGCGGCCGGAGAGCTGCTGAGTCACGTTCTGGCGATCGCCCAGTTCGCGCCGATCCTGGGGTCGCTCATCGGTCTTGGCGTCGGCATTGACTACGCCCTCTTCATCGTCACGAGGTCGCGCCAGGAACTGAAGCGAGGTGCCACCGTGGAAGAGGCCGTCGTCACCTCGCTGAACACATCGGGACGAGCGGTGCTCTTCGCCGGATCGACCGTGTGCGTGGCGCTGCTCGGCATGCTGATTCTGGGGCTGTCGTTCTTGAATGGTGTGGCCGTGACCGCGTCGCTGACAGTGCTCATCACCATGCTGGCCTCGATTTCACTTCTTCCCGCCCTTCTCGCCTTCCAAAAGCAACACGTCCTGAGCCGCCGGGAGCGTCGAGCGCTGGAAAAGGTTGGGCCGGGCCCCGTCGTGGTGAGTGGGCCCTGGCAGCGCTGGGCCAACTTCGTCTCTCGTCATCCCCGCGCTCTCACCGTCGCCGCGCTGGTCGTCATCATCGCCTTCATCATTCCCTTCTTCTCTCTCCAGCTCGGCAGCTCCGATCAGGGCTCGGATCCGGCCGGCTCCACGACCCGCCAGGCCTACGACCTGTTGGCCCAGGGATTCGGTCCCGGCTTCAACGGGCCCCTCACCATCGTGGGCGCTATCCACGGTCCCAAGGACAAGGCCGCCATGAACGCTCTCGCCGCGTCACTCAAGGGCAAGCCTGACATCGCCGCCGTGCAGCCGCTCGTCACCAATCCCGCGGGCACGGTGGGCATCATTAACGTGATCCCGAAGTCCAGTCCGCAAGACGCCGCGACCGCGACCCTCATCTCGACGATCCGCGACCGATATATTCCGACCGCCACTACGACCTCGCACACCGCAATATTTGTCGGCGGCATCACCGCTATCTTCGTAGACTTCGCCAACGTCCTCACCAGCAAGTTGCCCCTCTTCGTGGGCGTCATCGTGCTGCTCGGCTGTCTCTTGCTGATGATCGCTTTTCGAAGCGTGCTCGTGCCGATCGTGGCCGCGGTCATGAATCTTCTCGCCGTGGGGGCATCGTTCGGTCTCGTCGTCGCCGTCTTTCAGTGGGGATGGGGCTCATCCCTGCTCGGGGCCGGCACGGGGCCTATCGAGTCCTTTTTGCCGATCATCATGATCGCCATCCTCTTCGGACTCTCGATGGACTACCAGGTGTTCTTGGTCTCGCGAATGCACGAGGAGTGGCTCAATACCAAGGACAACGAGGAAGCCATCATTCGTGGGCAGGCCAACACTGGACGAGTGATCAGCGCCGCCGCGCTCGTCATGATCTGCGTCTTTCTCTCCTTCGCGGTCGGCGGAGAACGCATCATCGCTGAGTTCGGCATTGGGCTCGCTGGTGCTGTCCTGCTAGACGCGTTCGTCATTCGTACGGTGCTCGTGCCTTCGCTCATGCACTTCATCGGGAAAGCCAACTGGTGGATGCCTCGGTGGCTGGACCGCATTGTGCCGCACGTTGCCGTGGAAGCTACGGAGTAAGAGAAGGTCCTTCGCCGATCACTGGCGGGAGTGGACTCACGACTTATCTCTCACCAGGCGGCCGGGTCTCCTGCGAATCGCGGCGTTGCGACGCGGGAAGCACGCGCGATGGCACGATCGTTTAGAGGTCGTTAATGTCCCACTGCATCACCACGCGCGTTGGAGTGGTCGCTGCGCAGACGCTGGGAGAATTGAACGTACCGATCACCGCGTTGGTGCGGTACGAAACTATCTTCCCTTTAACGAAGTGACCACTGATGGTCACGGTACCGCTACCCCCGACGGGTGACTGTGTCTCGTAAGGGGTCATCGTGACAGTCTCCGTGGCCGAAAAAGCACCGCTCGGTGAGATAGGTATGGACTGGGGAAAGTAGAAGGTGACGGGTGCGTAGCTCAGGACACCCTCGCCCACGAGGGCTGCGCTCGCGTAGCAGCCACCCGATGACTTATGCCCTCCAAGAATCTCCTTCCCGTTGGCGCTGACGAAGAACTCGATGTCGGCGACTCCCTTGGCCGTACCTTGCTCGGAGTAAAAGCCCCCGACAAAGGGAGGAGCGGTGCGAACAACTCGCGGATTCGCCTGCGCTACCCCACCGCAGACGAGCGTCAGAACAACGGCCAGGCTCGCTACACGGAGCAGTCTCATCGGCCCACCATATTCCCAATCGACAACGCTCGCCCCGAGTGTCTCGGGCTGGCGTAGTCTGACGACATGATGGACGGGAAACGAGGCGTGCCAACCGGCGTTGCGCTGATGATCAGCTCACTTCTTATCGCTGTCGCGCTCGTGATCGGATTGGTTGCGGTCGGTCGGGGGTTTTCGGTTCGCGGCAGCGACACCGGCATCACGATTACGGGCGAAGCGTCGGCGGCCGTCTCGGCCAACCAAGTCATCTGGACGCTGACGGCACAGGAGATCGCCCCCACCGCGCAAGAGGCAGTCTCGATGGTGGCCGCTGACGTGAAGTCCTTGAGCGCGTACCTCAAGAGTGGGGGGATTGACGTCTCGAAACTGGTGCTGAGTGGTGTGTCGACGTCAAACAACGAGCAGTACATCAACGGCAATCCGACCGGCAAGATCCTCAACTATGAGGCGAGCCGCAACGTCACGGTGAACTCAAATAACGTCTACCTCATTCAGAAGCTCAGCCAGGGCATCGGCCAAGTTCTAGAGACCGGCGCGAACATCAACTCCTCGGGACCGCAGTACTACGTGAGCACCCTGCAAAAACTCCGACCTCGGCTCATCGCCGCGGCCGTTCGCGACGCGAAGACGAGGGCCATCGCGCTGACCTCCGCCACGGGTGGGTCGGTCGGGTCAGTTCGCAGTGCGAAGAGCGGGCCATTCCAGGTCAACGCCGTGGGTTCTGTCGAGGTGTCCAGCGGCGGCGTCTACGACACCACCACCATTCGCAAGACCGTGTCGACCACCGTGACGGTGGTCTTCAACTTGGGCTGACGAAGCGGTCAACTCCTAGCGAGACACCCCGTGCTGCTCGCCCGCCTTCACTCCACGGGGCCGGCGATCGTTGTTCCTTCCGTCGGCCCGTATGACCTCCGCGGTTGACTTAGGGCTGCACCATGGAGTGAATTTCGAAGTACTCAGAGGACATCGCGTCGGGATCGGGCAGGTTGGGCTTCACGAACTCGTTGTACCACGCCTCTTGCTGGGCACGGCTCTCCCACACTTCGCCAACGGCGAAGCCGCCGGGAACGGGATACGCCACGTGCATGATAAAGCCCGGCTGCTCCTTCAAAAGTGGGTGAAGAGCCGGGCTCATCTCGTCGTAAGTCGCAGCTTCGAGTCCGGGAGCGGAAATTCTGACAAGTACGGACATGGAGTCTCCTTTGTTGGCGTTGGGCGGAGGCTACACCGATCGAATCGCCTGTTCGCGACGTAATCGTGAAGGGCTCTTGACCGTATAGAAGCAAGTCCTCACCGCTTTCTGGAGTGTGGCTCCGCAGAGCCTTTAGGTTGGGAGTGACGGGTGCGCAGGCGTTCCCAATAAGGAGTGGCGATATGGAGATCATCCGAAATCCCGACGGAAGTCTGGTGGTGCCTCTCCCAGAAGTTCGACACCACGACAGCGATGACGCCGCGGCCGATTCGACGGAAGGTGGCGTTGAGCCCGTTGCGGCCGCGACCACACGACTTTTGCACCCTGGCGAGGGTGGCTACAGCGAGGCGTTGGCGGAGTGGGACCTTCAACAAAACCCCGATCGCGCACCCGCCGTATCGACGGCCAGCGGACGAGAAGAGGCGATGATCGTCGTGCACGCCCTCGCCGAGTCGTCCGACCACGACGTTGCCAACGCGCTCAAGGACGTGAGCGACTCTGAAGCGAGTGGCGAGGCGCTGCGACACGTGCTGATCGGAGGGACTCACTCCGTCGAAGCGTTCTCCGAAGAAGTGGCGGCGGCCGAAGGCGGCGAACCACTCCCGGCGCACAAGATGACCAAGATCATCGGTGAAGTGTTAGCCGAGCTCGACAAGTAAGCAGCATGCCCGCCGATCCGTTCCCTCGGCTCTCTGAGATCGAGATCGTCCGCGCGTGACGCCTCGAGCGACGAGACTGCGATGATTGATCGAACCGTACGGCTTCAGGTCACTGCTGCCGTCGCGTGGTCAGCCGCCCTCATTCCCGCGGCCCTACTTCTTCCCATTGCGAATCCTCAGAGATCCGCCTCCCAACTGCGCAGCCAGAGCGTCCAGCGATGGATAACTCTTACGCAAAATAACGGCCTGGGCATTCTCTGGATCCCGATCGTCGCTCTCGTCTTGGCCCTCACAGTCGCCTATCTCTTGGGCCGTCAATATCGAAGTGATCGTCTCGGATCTTCACTCGTTGCCACCGCGGTAGGAGTGGTCGTTCTCCTCGGAGCCATAACGGGCGCCGTGACGTTCCTTATCGGTGTGGCCCTTGCGCCGACGGCCATATTGATTCTCTTGGCTAGTAGTGGTTCCCGTCGCGACGCGCGGTTGAGGTCAACGTGGCGAAGCCAAGTTGCGGCCGAGGCGCCATGTGCGTGCGGCCGCGAGAACGAAACGTCGGCTCGCTACTGCCCATCGTGTGGAGAGCCCCGGAGAAGATCGGACCGGTCTACGACCTAGCCGGTTCGAACATCGGACCCTCGGGGCAACCTTCTTCGGACCCTCGTCCCCGGTAAATTACAGCGATGTAATCACCAGTGTTTCAAAGGGAAAACGCCCACGATTTGCGTGCCCCTCGCGCCAACTGTAAGCGTTGATACCCAATGAGGGGGCATCGGATAGGGCACTTCACGTGGAGTTACGCGCCAGTAAGGATTTTGGCGCTTCTCTTGACCGCTCTCACTCTCGTTGTCGGGTCGCAGTTGTCGCTCGCGGGAGTGGCCAACGCCACCGTCAGTGAGTCGTTCCACGAACTGCCGTGGACCGGCGAAGCCGGCGTCTCGCAGTCCCCTCGCTGTGCCGCCATCTCACCGGGGTACGCCTGTACGGTCGGCGGGTACGCGGACTGGCTCACGCACCCAAGCGGCTGGGCGTGGAGTTTCTACGGCGGCTCCTACCCCAGCCACAACGCCTACGGCCCGCACAACTGCACCCTGTACGTGGCCTACCTCTTGCAAGAGAGCGGCATCACCCTCTCGTGGAGCGCCAACGCCTTCAACTGGGCGAGCGAGGCGGCAAGTAACGGTGAAGTCGTCAACCAAACGCCCGCCGTGGGCTCCGTCGCCCAGTGGAACAGCAACCACATTGCCTTCGTTGACGCCGTCACCCCGAACTACATCGTGATCACCTCGGACAATTTTCAGCCCTACGGAGTCGGGACGATGCCCGGAGGGTTCACTGACAGTTTCGATATATCGCTCAACTCACCGGCGATGCCCGACAACTTCATTCACTTCGCCGTGCCGAAAGAGCAGCTCCTCGCGGTCTTGCGCGCGGGCTAGGACCCTGTCGAGAGTTACGAACACTTCCCGCGGAGAAGCGAGTCGTAGGATCGCAGCGACATGGGAGGCGGGGCAATCATCAAATCGAAGCCATCGAATGCCTCCAACTACTCCCCAAGGTCCCGAGCGGTCCTGGCGATGCTGGTCCTTAGTGGTCTCATGACGGCCCTTCACGGCGGCGCGGCAACGGGCGTAACCAACCAGAGCACAGTCCCCCTCGTCGTCTGTCCCACAAAGTTCGGTATGCCGCGATCGACCGACGTGGCGAAGATTCCTCGAACTGTAGAGGTGTCCCTCTCTCTGAAACGGGCCTCGTCGGTAGCCGTATACACCGACAGGGCCGAACTGCAGACGGTCCTGGGACCTAGGGATTGGCGCTGCTCCGCCTACTACGGCGCCGACGGTAACGGGGGCGTCACGATCTTTCCCAAGAGTGAGTCGATTAAATACTCCGGCGTCTACCTCGACAACGATCGAGACCTTCAGGCGATCAACGCCGATTGGAGTCCCGCGTGCGCCGACTGCATTCTCGACCAGACCTGTCCCTTCTTCGCTCGAGCGAAGGCGCTCTACTCGTCCTTGGGCTATCCCGACGCCCGTACGAATTGCCGGCGCCCGAGCGGTGAAGAAGTCCTGAAGGTTGGAACATCACTGGCCACGTTCGTGGATCCCGCGGGCGTGAGGGGTTCGGCCACTCCGTCCGGAGGGCGCTACAGGGCGCTCGGACTCGTGTATTGGGCCGGAACTGTGAAACTCACGAGCGGTCAAGTTGGCGCCAACGGAAGCGTCGTGGTCTCCTGTACCGTCACGCCCGCCTTACGAAGCATCTGCCAAGAGTCGTTCTGGCACTTTGAACGTGACGACGATCCCAAGCTGACGACCACCAAGTGATAGCCACTCGCACGCGAGGGGCGTCGGCCGTTGGAGAGCGAAGACCGGCAGGGCGTGGGCCACTCGCCCGGCGTCACCGACGAGCGGTAGTCCGAAAGGAACACGGACACCGAGTAAAAGCCGCTAGGGGCTTGCTGACGACCCCTCGGCAACTGCGTTCCAAGAAGGCGGAACCCGGGTAGATCTTCATGGACCACTACGATCCGTACTCCGTCATACGACGCCGGAACGTGCGACACGTCAATCGACACCGGCGCGATGATTTTGATGTAGTAGTCCGCGTACTCGGGCGGGTCAGCGGTGACACCGACACTTTTTCTCAAATGCCGACCGTTGATCAAACCAGGAGGTCCGAAGATCTGCTCGAATGTCATTTTCGCCATGAGCGAGTCCTTCGCGCGACTGGCCTCTTCCTGGGAGACGGCACGTGGGTCGGTCATGTTCGGAGGATAGTTCTCGGCATTCACGAGTTCGTGGTGGTGTCCTGACGGCAGTTATCAGAGGGGGCAGTCCTATCCTTTTGAGGTGAAGCTATCGCTCCCCCTTGAGCGATGTTCGGTGCTGCGGCTCATTCAGCGATCACGAGTCGTTGCCGTCAACGTCATCACGGTCAGCGTCGCGATCGCTATGTGCGCGACGGCGTCTGGCTCTCCGCTCTCCCCTCACTCACGAGTTCTCGCGCCTCGGTCGGCGCGGTCCGACGACGGCGGAGTGCACATGTACACCATCAACGGCGCCACCTTCGGGGTGTACACCCCAATCCACGTCCTCACCTTCGACGGTTCTGAGTTTCATCTCGCCATCGGTCTCGCCCACCACGCCATCGACGACGGCGAGCAGACCACGAGTTCGATGTGCCGGGCAACCGCGAGGTGCGTAGCGGCCGTCAACGGTGACTTTTTTGACGTCACCGATCGCGACCTACCCGACGCGGGCGACGAGGTCGGCGGCATCATCCAAAACTGCGTGCTCCTCCACACCCCCGAAGTAGCCCACGAGCAAGTGAATCTCAACGACGGAACAGTAACGAATGGCCTGAACTGGAACGCCACGCTCGACGTCGATGGCACCAGTGTGGCAATCAGCGAGATCAATCAGGAGCTTCCGATGTCGTACCTCAACGTCGACGTCCCGCTCGCGGGGACCCTGCTCTACACCGCGCAGTACGCCCTCTCGACGCCGTCTGCGCCAAATCGGGTCAACTACGAGTTCGTCCGCGACGGCGGCTCCGCGAGTTCCACGGCCATCAATACGACATCGGAACTGGAACTCGTCGCCGAAACGCCAAAGCCGGTGAGGGTGTCGCCCGACCACATCGATATCTCCGCCCCCCTGAGCACGGCACTCGCCGAGCTCAGCATCGGCGACGCGATCTCTATGACGACCACGTCAACGGCCGGTTGCAACAACATCGGCGGACACCCGATTCTTCTCAACAACGGCGTTGTCGGACCCATCAACCGCGCTGATACCTACATGGCCACTCCCTGCGCACGCACCGTTGTTGGCTGGACAGCGTCGGGAGAGACGCTGATCATGAGCGTCGGCGGAACCGATACCAAGTCGGGCGCCACCATGTATCAACTGGTCACACTGTTGCTGTCACAGAACGTCGTCACCGCACTTGATCTCGACGGAGGAGGTTCTACCAGCCTCTATGCCGATGGCCACCTTATATATCCCAGGACGACGACGGAGCGCCCGGTGTCGACGGCCCTCCTCGTCCTACGAGATAGCTAGCGACGACTCTTTAGAGGATTCCCGAAACCTGGTGGACCTCTCCGCACGGCACCCCCAACGCGGCGTGGTGATCTCGAACTGCTTCCGCGTTCGGAGCCTCTAATAAGCAATACACCTTGCCATCGGCGTTGTGGAACAACTCGAGTTGGCGAACGCCAAACTCGTCGGTCTTGTGATCCTTGGCCTCTTGTGTGATCTGGGCCACGGCTTCGTCGGGCAACTTCAGGTCATCGTGGTAATCCATGAACTGCGGCATCTTCTCTCCCTGGCGACGGACCGATCTAGCGTTCGAGTGAACGAGCCGTGCTGTCGCTCCACTGCGGAACCTACCGCAGGTCCACACCCGTCGCAACCGGTGGCAACTTAAGTCAGCTGAGTAGATTTGGCCAGCGGAAAGGGTGCGTTCGGACAGCTGTCTCGAACGGACCAGCGCGAGCGGATCGACCGCGCCGAATACAGAGAGACGCTCTTTCTAAGGGACCGTGGTGGTGGTGGTTGACGTTGTCGTTGACGACGGTGACGGGGCCGGCACAGTCGCGATCAAAGCTCCGCTGCTCGTGTTCAGCTCGGTGAGAGACCCCGTCGCGGCACCCGGCGTCGGACTGTTAGCCCCCGAGCCGCTGGCTACCCAGAGGTCGTCACCCGACACGGCGAACGCAGATAGCAGCGAGAAGTAGTAGGGACCATTGGTGTTGCACATGTACCAGTTTGCCGCGCCCGTGGTCGCGGTCACGTTGGTGACCATGGGACTAGTTCCAAATGGACTGGCGATGTACACCGATCCACCGGCACCGATGACCACGGACGGTTGGCCAAAGCCGTACTGTCCGTCGGAGTCGGTTTCCGTCGCTACGACCGCACCCGTCGCCTCGTCGATGTCGGTGGCGGAATCGCTGGCGCTGTCGGCCACCCACACTTGACCGTCTTCCACGCCAATGCCGTCGGGTGCGTCGAGGCCCTGTTGCGACACGACCCGCACCAAGCGACCGGTCCCAATATTCACTTCGGTCACCGAGTTGCCGCCCTCGTCGGCGACAAAGACGTCGGGACCCGCGACGGCGAGGGCGACCGGATCGCGAAAGGCGAACGGCGCGCCCGCCACGACTCGGCGCAGCGCACCGGTGGTGGCGTTGATCTCGGTAATCGAACCAAACACCACGGGCGAGGCGTTCGGTCGACCGGCGTTGAGAACGAGAATCGTCTTGCCCGCCGCGCCGATAGCCACGGGATCAGCGAAGTGAAAGGTCGAACCCGAGATAGTACGAAGCGCCGCGCCGTTGCTCGCACGAATCTCGCTCACCGAGTTGCCAGCGTTGGCAACGAAGAGGTTCGCGCCCGACTGCGTAATCGCAGTTGGCCGATTGAAGCGATAACTCGCGGAACGAGCAAAGGTGCCAAGCCAATCACCGCTCGTAGGATCGATCTCGGTCACGGAGTTGCCCGCTTCGTTGGTGACCCAAAGGTGCCCCCCGCCAAAGGCCAGTCCCGAGGGAGCGTCGAACTCGCTGGCCGACGTGACTCGGGGCGAGGAGGCGGCCGAGGCGATCTCGACGCCCGACGTGGCCATCAGTATCAGGGCGGCGGCGCACAGGGAACTTCGCTTGAACGAGACCAGTCGCATAGAGCAGATTGTAGGGTCCACCCCAGGAGCCGGAACGTCGCGCCAATCCGAGCGCTATTTTGCCGCCTTCGCCATGTAGGTGCTACTCGTCCCGGTAAGGCGAGTGGTCTTGAAAAAGACATTCAGGTAGAGAATGTCCTGGCCGTATGGATTATCCAAACCGGACGCACTCGAGGCGATCTCGCTCGCGCTCGCTCCTTCAAGGTTCTCGAGATCGTCGATAGCAGCCACGTACACAACAACGCGAGTGGGCTGTTTCAACTCCTCGTCCTGTAAGTCGGAGACGGCCAGCTTCAACAGTGTGGAGTCGACGCCGTCACGGTTCCGCTGAGGCTCGCCCCTAAAGGCTTTCCGCGCCATGTCGTAGTACGCGCCGAGAGGACCGTCATCCATCAAGACGGCCGCCTGAGCCGGACCGATCTTGAAGAACGCGTTGAGCCGAGACCAGTCGCGCCTGGCATCTTTCATCTGCGACGGTGACTCCGAGGTCAGTGGGATGTCCTCGAAGTCGCGGATCGTCGCGATCGCGCTCGCGTATCCGGTGGTGTCGCCGTGACCGGCGTGAAGACCGCGTTCGAGGTCGGCCATCGCCGCAACGAGTGGCACATTCTGCAGTGCCCCCGAAACAACTTCGGCCTCGCTCTCCCACAGGATCTCCGCTTCGTAGAAGTACGAACGGCTCTCGTTCGTCGTTGAGTTCGCTTGCGCCGGAGCCTCGACGCCGACAGTGACCCCGAAGCACAGGAGGTACAGCGCCACCGCGGGCGCCCATCGGCCTTCGCGTCGCCTCATCGGTCACATTCAAACACGAGTGATTGAAGGTCGCGTCTCGTCGGCACTGAGAAAGCAGAACAGCCGGGCACCAGGCCCGGCTGTTCCGAAGGTCGGTACGACCGACGACTACATCATGCCGCCCATGCCACCCATGCCACCGTCGCCCATCGGCGCGCTGGGAGGCTCCGGCTTGTCGGCCACAATGGCCTCGGTCGTGAGCAGGAGAGCCGCAATGGAGGCAGCGTTCTGCAACGCGGAGCGTGTCACCTTCGCGGGGTCGATGACGCCAGCCTTCACCAGGTCTTCCAAGACCCCGGTCGCGGCGTTGAGGCCGATCGAACCCTTGGCGTCAGCCACTTCTCGCACCTTGACGGCGCCCTCGTAACCTGCGTTCTGCGCGATGTGTCGAAGCGGCGACTCCAGGGAGTTCGCGACGATACGCGCACCCGTGGCCTCGTCGCCGCTCAAACTCTCGACGAGCTTGTCGACCGAGGCGCGGGCGCGAACGAGCGCGGTACCGCCTCCGGCCACGATGCCTTCGTCGATCGCCGCGCGGGTAGCACTCAGCGCGTCCTCGATACGGTGCTTCTTCTCTTTGAGCTCGACTTCGGTCGCGGCCCCCACCTTGACCACGGCCACACCACCGGCCAACTTCGCCAGGCGCTCTTGAAGCTTCTCGCGGTCCCAGTCGGAGTCGGTGTCTTCGATCTCGCGCTTGAGCTGCGCCACGCGACCGGCGACATCTTCCTTCGAACCGTCACCGTCGACCAGCGTCGTGGCGTCCTTGGTCACGACGATACGTCGCGCCTTACCGAGCAGGTCCACGGTCGCGCTGTCAAGCTTGAGGCCGATCTCGTCAGAGATCACCGTGCCGCCCGTCAAGATCGCCATGTCCTGCAGCATCGCCTTACGACGTTCGCCAAAGCCCGGGGCCTTCACGGCCACCGAGGTGAACGTGCCGCGAATCTTATTCACGACCAGCGTGGCGAGGGCCTCGCCCTCGACGTCTTCGGCGACGATCAACAGTGGTCGACCGGCCTGCATGACCTTCTCCAAGACCGGGACCAGATCGTGCACGGCCGAGATCTTGTTGCTGGTGAAGAGAATCAGCGCGTCTTCGAGGACCGCCTCCTGGCGCTCGGGGTCGGTGACGAAGTACGGCGACAGGTAGCCCTTGTCGAACTGCATACCTTCGGTGAGCTCGAGCTCGATGCCGAAGGTGTTCGACTCTTCGACCGTGACCGTGCCGTCCTTGCCCACCTTGTCGATGGCGTCGGCGATGACGTCACCAATAGCGGAGTCGGCCGCTGAGATCGTGGCGACCTGCGCGATCTGGGTTTTGCCCACCACTTCTTGGCTCTGCGTGGCGATCGACTCCACGGCCGTCTTGACGGCCATCTCGATGCCGCGCTTGAGGCCCGAAGGGCTGGCGCCGGCCGCGACGTTACGCAGGCCTTCCTTGATGAGGGCTTGGGCCAGCACCGTGGCCGTCGTCGTGCCGTCACCGGCGACGTCGTTGGTCTTGGTGGCCACTTCCTTCACCAGCTGAGCACCCATGTTCTCAAAGGGATCCTCCAACTCGATCTCTCGAGCGATGGAGACGCCGTCGTTGGTAATGGTGGGCGCGCCAAACTTCTTGCCCAAGACGACGTTGCGCCCCTTAGGCCCGAGCGTGACTTTGACCGCGTCGGCCAACTTGTCCACGCCCGCTTCGAGGCCGCGGCGCGCGTCCTCGTCGAACTTCAATAGTTTTGACATGAGTCTTCTTTCGTCTCTAGATGAGGTGACGGGTCGAACCCGTCACGGGCTACTTGGTAACGGTGGCGAGTACGTCGCGACCGGAGAGGATCAAGAGGTCCTCACCGTCAACGGTGATCTCGGTGCCGCCGTACTTGGAGTACACGACGGTGTCGCCGACGGAGACGCCGGTCGGGATGATCTCGCCGGTGGCGTCGGTGCGACGACCGGGACCGGTAGCGAGCACCTCACCCTGCTGGGGCTTCTCCTTCGCGGTGTCGGGAATCACCAGGCCAGAAGCCGTCGTGGCCTCGGCGCTGTTGGGACGAACGACGATGCGGTCTTCTAGTGGGTGCAACTTCATTCTTCTTGCCTCCTGAGCAATTAGCACTCGATACTTGCGACTGCCAATTTAGCAGCCAGCGGACCCGAGTGCCAACGCCAGCGGCCGCCGCCCTCGCCTGACGCGTGATCCCTTGGCGCACTGCAGGGTCTCGACCGGCGGCTCTCGGCCCTTTTGCGGGGCGTCATCGTACGGGGCGTCTCAATCTGCCTGATCAAGGGCGGTGGACGTCTTCTTGTCCGTTGCCGCCCGCGCTAGGCCCCGGTGGGTCCGCGGTCACGCGCGAAGGACCACAGTGCCCGAGTGTCAGGGGGATTGACGCTCCCGACGCCATCGTCGGCCGTCGGGCAGGTAGACGACGCGGTCGTGCAGTCGGTCCCCTCGGTGCTGCCAGAACTCAAAGCGCGTCGGCGTGAGCAGATAGCCGCCCCAGAAGCTCGGCCGTGGAACGTCGCGCCCCCGGTAGAGGGCGTCGAACTCTTCCACCCTCTCTTCGAGCTCTCCTCGACTCGTCAAGGGTTGACTCTGCCGGCTGGCGTGAGCCCCGAGTTGGCTCCCCCGCGGTCGCGTGGAGAAGTACGCGTCCGACTCGGCCTCGCTCATCTTCTCCACGACTCCCTCAATGCGAATCTGTCGTCCCAGAGGCTCGCAGTACCAGAGCAGCGCCGCACGGGGATTGGCTTCTAACTCGCTCCCCTTGCGCGAGTCGTAGTTGGTGTACCAACCGAACGAGCGCCCGTCGTGATGGCGCAGCAGCACCATTCGCACACTGGGCTCGCCCTCGCGCGACGCCGTCGCCAACGCCACCGCTTCGCGCTCCTCCATCAGCCCGGAGGCCTGGTCGAACCAAAGCCGGAACTGCTCGAAGGGACTGTCGTCGACGTCCTCCACGTCGAGAGGAGTCCAGCGGTCGCTCACGACACGTCCGCCAAGCGCCAGTTCGGTTGGGCCGACAACGTCAACTCGCTCGCGTCGCCCCGTCCCAGTCGATAGACCCCCGCGGCGGCGATCATCGCGGCGTTATCGGTGCACATGGCCATCGTCGGCAGATGAGCAACCAGTCCGAACTCGCGAGCCAACTGGGCGACTCCGGCGCGCAGGGCCGAGTTGGCGGCGACGCCGCCAGCGAGGGCGACTCCCTTAACGTCGTAGTGCTCGAGCGAGGAACGAAGCTTCCGCAGGAGTTGCTCGGAGAGTGCCTCTTGAAACGACGCCGCCACGTCGGCGAGGGCCACCTCCTGGTGCGCTTGCGTGGCGCGCACGACGGCCGTCTTCAACCCCGAAAAGGAAAGGTCGTAGCCGTCGCCGATCATCGACACCGGCAACTTCAAGGCGTCAGGCGATCCTTCTCCCGCCAGCCGGTCGATCTCGGGACCGCCGGGATAGCCCAGTCCGAGCCATCGGGCCACCTTGTCGTAGGCCTCACCGGCCGCGTCGTCGATGGTCTCGCCCAGAACTTCGTGCTCTCCTAGTCCTCGTTGAAAGACAATGAGACTGTGACCACCCGACACGAGAAGCGTCATCAGAGGCCACTCGAGGTCGCGAGCCTCGAGAAGTGGTGCGAAAAGGTGTCCCTCGAGGTGATTCACCCCGACGTAGGGAAGGTCCCAGGCGAGAGCCAAGGCCTTGGCGGTCGACAGTCCGACGAGGAGCGAACCGATGAGGCCCGGGCCACTGGTGACGGCCAGGCCACTGAGTCGCGGGGCCCTCGGATCAAGGCCCGCGTCCAACAGCGCACGGCGGATGACCGGTGCGATGGTCGTAACGTGAGCCCGTCCCGCCAACTCGGGTACCACCCCGCCGAAAGCTTGGTGCTGTTCTAAAGACGACTCGACGACCGACGAGTGAACGTGGAAGTTCTCATCGAGGACGGCCGCCGCCGTGTCGTCACAACTCGTCTCTATGCCGAGGACCAAAGCCACCTGACCAGCGTACGGTGAGGGCCGTCGGGTCAGTCGAGTTCGGCCCAGAGGATGAGGGCGTCCTCACGGGTGCGTTCGTAGTAGTTCTTGCGGATCCCGACCGGCGCAAACCCGAATCGAAAGTAGAGCTCCTGGGCGCGCGTGTTGGAGGCCGCCACCTCCAACGTGGCCCGGTGCACGCCTCGTTCTTTGGCGACCACCCAGGCGTCGTTCATCAGCGAGGTCGCTACGCCACGCCCTTCGTGACCGGGCAGCGTGCCCAGGGTGTTCACGTGTAGCTCGTCCATGACGAACATGACGCCCAGGTACCCGATGATCGTCTTGCCCTCGACGGCCACGGTGTAGCGGCGAGTCTCCGCGTTGGAGATCTCGTCCAACAACATCGAGCGAGTCCAGGGCTCGGGAAACTGGGCGACCTCGATCTCGAGAAGTTCTGGCACGTCGCGACGCTCCGCCGCGCGAATGGTCCAGCTCTCACTCACGCGAGTCGCTCTCGCGTCGAGAAGTTGGCCACGGCGTCCGCCTCTCTCAGATAGAGCGGCGTGACCACACCCCCGGGGGACCGAGTCGCACCCAGGCGGAGCGCTTCGATCGGAGAGGGCACCAGTTGCTCGTAGACGGTGGCCGCCGGGAGGCTGCGAAAGGCCGCCTGGTAGCGGGCGATGCCGTCGCCCGTCAACGTGAGGGGCGTGGCGTTCGACCACGTGTCGAGCACGGTCTGGGGTAGGGCCACGGCGGGCTCGTCGAGCGCCACGACGCCGTTCTCGAGGTTGAAGCTCTGCACGAAGATCTCCCCGCGGCGAGCGTCCACGGCGCAGAGCAGGACGCCACCCACGCCCGCGGACCTCGCGCCGTGGGCGAGGACCTCGAGCGAAGTCACGCCCACCAACTCGCAGTTCGCCCCGAGAGCCAGACCGACCGCGGTGGCCAGGCCCACGCGAAGACCGGTGAACAGCCCCGGTCCCCGATCGACCACTACTCGATCGATGTTCTTGGCGGCCAAATGGGCGTCGCGGAGAAGCTCACGAAGGCCCGGCGTGAGAGCCTCAGTGTGATGGCGTTCGTCGGAGATCACGAGCGATCGCTCCACGCCGTGTGAGGTTCGCAGCGCCATCGCGCACGCGGGCGTCGCCGTTTCGATCGCGACGATGTTCATGGCGCGGCCCACTCATCGAGCGCCTCGCGCCGGCTCTCGGTGAGTTCTCCGTCGACCACCACCGTGCGCGCGTCGTCGTCGCCGAGAAGAAACGTCACCGTCATCACGTCGCGCCCGAACACCGACGTGGCGATATCTCCCCACTCCACCAGCGCGACGGCTGACTCTTCGACCAACTCGCCTAAGGCCAGGTCGATGACTTCGTCGAGGGTGTCCACGCGATATACGTCGGCGTGATGCAGCGTCGTGATGCCGAGGTCGTTCACGCTCTCGTGCTGGCGAACCATGGTGAAGGTCGGGCTCGTCACGCGATCGGCGACCCCTAGGCCGCGACCAACACCTTGCGTGAACGTCGTTTTGCCCGCTCCGAGTTGACCCATGAGGAGCACGACGTCTCCCGGTCGTAACACCCGCGCGAACGCTTCGCCCGCTCGCTGGGTCGCCTCCGCGTCGACGCAGTAGCGCCGCCAGCTCACTCGCTCTCCAGTAATCGTCGCAGCACTCGCAGGTCGTCGCGCATCACCTCGACGACGCTCGGTCCCCCACGCAGCGCCGCCGCCGGGTGATACGTGGGGAGCCCCCGGATGGCCCCTGAACGAAAGACGTGTCCGTGGACGCGTCCGATGCCGGTGGGATAGTTGAAGATCGCGCGTCCGGCGGTGTTACCGAGCGTCAAGATGAACGGGGGCGCGACCGTGTCGAGTTGCTCGATGAGCCAGGGGCGACAGGTCTCGATCTCCTTGGGAGTCGGCGTGCGATTGGCCGGCGGACGACACTTGACGACGTTGGTGACGTAGCACTCCTCGCGCCTCAGTCCGACCTCCTCCTCGAGGAGGGTAAAGAACAGCCGCCCGCTCTGTCCGATGAACGGGGCACCGCCCTCATCCTCGGTTCGCCCAGGTGCTTCGCCCACGATCATGAGTCGCGCCGTCAGGGGGCCCGATCCAATCACCACCCGTTGACGCGTCAGTGATAGGTCGCAGCGCGTGCAGGTAGACAGCCCCTCAAAATCCGTCACGTCGATTAGTCCACCACAACACGAGGGACGCGAGGCCCGAGACGGCCGAGGACCTCCCAGGAGATACTGCTTGCCCAGCGTGCCCACTCGTCAGCACTGATGACCTCGTCGCCGTCGCGTCCGAGGAGCACGACGCCGTCGCCGAGGCGGACCTCGTCGTCCCCGACGTCGACGACCAACTGGTCCATGGTGACGTTGCCCGCGAGCGGGTAACGCCTCGCGTTGATCAGAACCTCCCCGCCGCCTTCGAAGATCGCCCGGGGGTAGCCGTCGGCATAGCCGATGGGCACCGTCACGATGGTGGAGTCGCGCTCGAGGGCCCGGCGTCGCCCGTAACTCGGCCGCTCTCCCGCCGACACCCGGCGGACCGCCGAGATTCGAGAGCGCAAGGTGAGAACGGGCTCCAGGTGCTCGCCCTTTTCTTCTAGCGCGCCGCCCAGCCAACTCTCGGGAAGGTAGCCGTAGAGGGCGAGGCCGGTTCGCACCATCGATCTCCGGGCGTTGGGATAGCCGAGTGCACCCGCCGAGTTCGACAGATGCAGCACCCTCGGCACCACGCCGCGGTAGGTGAGCCGATCTACAATGTCGTCAAAGCGATCAATCTGAAGGCGCGTGAAGGCGCGGTCGGCCGCGCTCACTCCCTCGGCCACGGAGAAGTGAGTGAACAGGCCTTCCACGTCAATCGCCGGCGACGAACCCAGCACGTCGAGAACCATGTCCAGCGAGGCGGGCTCCACACCCATACGGTGCATGCCGGTGTCGACTTTGACGTGTACGCGGTGAACTCCCCCGAGCTCCTCTGCGATCGCCATCACCGCCCGTGCTCCCTCCAGCGAGCCGACGGTCAAGGTCAGGTCGCTGGCGAGTGCGTCGGAAATCTCGGGCGCTGAGACCTCGGCCAAGACGAGAATGTCGTTCTCTATTCCGCCTCGACGAAGTTCGATGCCCTCGTCGACGGTCGCCACGCCAAAGGAGTCGGCACCGCCCGCGAGGGCGGCCGTGGCGACGGTCAGCGCCCCGTGCGTGTAGGCATCAGCCTTCACGACCGCACAGAGGGACGTCTCACCCATGACCGTTTTCAAGGCGCGAACGTTGTGAGTGATGGCGGACTGTGATATCTCCGCCCACGTCGGACGGTGCCCGCTCTCAGCGGGCACCGAGCTCTTCTTCCGACGTGCCGATAACGAAGGCCGCCGCTAACTCACTGGTGTGAGTGAGCGAAAGGTGCAACGTCGTGACCCCCGCCAACTTGGCCAAATCCCTCGCGCCACCGTGGAGCAGCACGCTTGGCGCGCCGGACTCACTCAGCACTACTTCAATCGATCGCCACGGGGCCGCCCCGAGGCCAACACCGAAGGTCTTGAGAACGGCCTCTTTAGCCGCGAAGCGGGCGGCGAGCCGTTCCGGGCGACCGTGCGCGTCGCGGCGCTCGCCGTCAGTGAAGAGGCGCTGGGCCAAACGGGGTCGACGCCGCAGCGCCGCGTCGAAGCGCCCGACGTCGACGAGGTCGATGCCGATTCCTTCGGTGGCCACTACTCCACCGTCACGGTCTTCGCCAGGTTGCGAGGACGATCGACGTTGCGACCCAGACCTTTGGCCATGGAGTACGCGAAGATCTGCAGCGGCACAACGTCCACCATCGGGGTGAAGAGGGGCTCCGTGGCTGGCACGCGCAACACGTAGTCCGCTAACGCGTCGATCGTCTCATCATCGTCACAGGCCACCGCCACAACGGTGGCGCCTCGCGCTTTCACTTCGGCCAGGTTCGACAGCATCTTCTCGTGCAGAAGGAGATCAGTAGCCACGGCTACCACCACCACGCCCGGCTCGATGAGTGCGAGCGGCCCGTGTTTGAGTTCACCGGCCGGGTAGCCCTCGGCGTGCAGATACGAGAGCTCCTTTAACTTAAGCGCCCCTTCGAGCGACGTGGGAAATCCGACGTGGCGTCCGATGAAGAAGAAGTCACGCGCTCCTAGCAGCTGTTTCGCCACGTCCTCCACGCTGGCGCGACGCTCGAGTGCCGTGCCCACTTGCTGGGCGACGGCGTTCAGCCCCTTGAAAAGGGCATCCACGTCCCTCGGCGGCAGCGTCTCGCGCAGTTGGGCCAGTCGTAGGGCCAGCACTTCGAGCGCGGCCACCTGAGCGACAAAGGCCTTGGTCGAGGCGACCGAGACCTCGAGTCCGGCGCGGGTGTAGATGACCGCGTCGGACTCTCGAGCCAGCGACGATCCAACAATGTTAGAGACACCGACCACCCGTGCGCCTCGGCGCTTCGCCTCTCGAATGGCCTGGATGGTGTCGATCGTCTCACCGCTCTGCGAGACGCCGATGACCAAGGTCCCGACTTCCACGATGGGATCGCGGTAGCGGTACTCACTCGAGATATCGACGTCGACGCCGACCTTGGCCCAGCGCTCGATCGCGTACTTCGCTACCTGTCCGGCGTGATGCGACGTTCCGGCGGCCACGATCACCACGCGCTTGACGTCACGCAACTCGTCGTCGGAGATGCGCAGCTCGTCAAAGGTGATCGTGCCGTCTTTGCGGCGACGATCAAGCAGCGTCGCACGAATCGCTTCGGGTTGTTCGTTGATCTCCTTGGTCATGAAGTCCTCGTGACCGCCTTTTTCGGCCGTCTCTAGGTCCCAATCGATGGAGAGTTGGTGCAGTCGCACCGGCGCGCCTTCCAGATCGATGGCCCGAAACCCTTCGGGTCCCAGACGCACGACCTCGTCGTCGTTGACCGCGTAAAAGGCGGTCGCTCGATCCAGGATCGCTGGGATGTCGCTCGCTAAGTACGTGACCCCGGGCGCGGTGCCGACGATGAGCGGCGAGATGCGGCGCGCGGCGACGATGACGTCGGCTTCGGTCGCGTCCATGGCCGCGACGGCGAAGGCTCCGCGCACGAGGAGCAGGCTTTCGCGGACCGCCTCGATGAGTTCTAATCCCTTGGCCCGCGACTCTTCAATTAGGTGAGCCAGGACCTCGGAGTCGGTGAGAGAACTAAAGAGGTGTCCCCGGGCCTCGAGTTGCTCCTGGAGTTCGGTGTGGTTCTCGATGATGCCGTTGTGAATGATGGCGATATTGCCCGAGCAGTCGAGGTGGGGGTGGGCGTTCATCGCTTCGGGCGCTCCGTGCGTGGCCCAACGGGTGTGACCGATGCCCGAGGCGAATCCCGAGGGAGCGTGTTCGCACTCTATTCTGAGGGCCCGGACCGACTCGGTGCCCACGGCGATGCGGGCCCGCCAGGTCTCTCCCGGACGTACCAGGGCGATACCGGCCGAGTCGTACCCGCGGTACTCCAGTCGTGCCAGCCCCTCGAGCAGTGTGCCCAGGGTGTCGGAGGATCCTACGACCCCGATAATGCCGCACATAAAGTCAGCCTACTCGCGGCCTTTTAGGGGCCCGCCGAGGCTTACGCGCCGTACAGCGACTTCAGACGCTCGGCGAATACCTCCACGAACTCCGCGTTGAGCGCCTCGATCATGACGCGAACCAACGGCTCCGTTCCGGACGGGCGAATGAGGAGCCGCACGTCGTCGCGGCTCACCGCGTAGACCACCAGCAGTTCGTTGAAGAGGTCCTGTACCACCTCGTCACTGAAGTGCTCCACCGAGACGCTGAAGAGCTCTTGGGGCACGCGGCGCCACGCGGCGCCTGCCAACTCCGCGAGCGGTCCGCGCCGTACGATGAGATCTCCCAAAAGAAGCGCCGTGAGGAGTCCGTCTCCGGTTGGAGCCAAGTCGCGAAAGATGACGTGTCCCGACTGTTCGCCGCCTAAGATCCAGGACTTCTCTTCGAGGGCCAAGAGAACGTTACGGTCTCCCACGTCGGTCTCTTCGATCTCCACCTTGGCCGCGTCCAGCGCCCGGTACAGGCCGAGGTTGCTCATGGAGGTCACGACCACGCCACCACAGAGAGCGTCACGCTCTTGACGGTCGAGGGCGAAGAGCACCATGAGATCGTCACCATCACGGACCGTTCCCTCGCCGTCCACCGCGATGAGCCGGTCGGCGTCGCCGTCGAAGGCGAAGCCCACGTCGGCGCCACTCTGGCGCACGGCCTGCACGAGACTCTCGACGTGCGTCGAACCGGAGTCGACGTTGATGTTGCGACCGTCCGGCTGGTCGTGCATCATCGTCACCTCGGCGCCGGTCCGCGCGAAGAGTTCGCGCGCGACGTGCGACGCCGCCCCGTTCGCGCAGTCGACCACGAGCGAGAGCGACGACAGATCGACGGGCGCTAAGTAGCGCAGGTGGTTGATGTAATCACGTTCCGCCGTCTCGTCAATGGCGACGGTCTCGAACTCGGTGGTCGCGGGGCTCTCGGCGACGTTGAGAGCGCTCTCGACGGCCGCTTCGGTCGCGTGATCCAGTTTCGAACCCCCGATACCCAGGACCTTGAGACCGTTGTCGTAGTAGGGGTTGTGCGAGGCCGACACCACGATGCCCGCTCCTCCGCGCTGGAGCGCTATCACCGCGACCCCCGGGGTGGTGAAGTAGCCGAGGTTGACACCGGTCGCCCCGCCGTCGCGAAGACCGGCCAGGACCGCGGCCGCCAGGGGGGGTGAGCTCTCGCGGGTGTCGTAACCGACGTAGACCGGAACCGAGAAGACGCTCGCGACGGCGCGACCGAGGCGGTACGCCAGGTCGACGGTTATCTCGTCGCTCGCGCGCCCTCGAATGCCGTCCGTGCCGAATCGCACGGGAATGGCCATTAACGCTTGGAGTACTGAGGAGCCTTGCGCGCCTTCTTGAGACCGTATTTTTTGGTCTCCTTCTTGCGCGAGTCACGGGTAAGAAGACCGGCCTTCTTGAGCGCCGGTCGAACACCCTCGTCAATCTTCAGCAGCGAGCGCGAGATTCCCAGTCGCAACGCTCCGGCCTGGCCGGCGACGCCGCCGCCCTCGATGGTGGCGTCGATGTCGTAGGTCTGCTGCGCGTCGATCAGGCGAAGGGGCTCCATCACCATCTGGCGATGGGTGGCCGAGGTGAAGTAGTTGTCAAAGGCGCGCGAGTTGATGGTGATGGTGCCGGTGCCCGGGCGAAGGCGAACGCGCGCAACGGCCTCTTTTCGTCGTCCGGTCGTTTGGGTCAGGGGTGTGGTCAACGTCGCTCCTTAACCGCGGCGAATCGCCGAGGTGTCAAAACTGATGGGCTTTTGGGCCGCGTGGGGATGTTCGGCGCCGGCGTAGACGAACAGCTTGTCCATCTGCGCTCGACCCAATCGATTCTTCGGCACCATGCCGCGCACGGCGTCGGCCACGAGTCTCTGCGGGTCGGTGTCCATGAGGGTCTGCCAGGAGGTGGCGCGCAGTCCGCCGGGGTAGCCGGAGTGGTGGTAGTGGAAGTTCTGGGCGGCTTTGTTGGCCGTCACGACGACCTTGTCGGCGTTGACGATGATGACGTAGTCGCCGGTATCGACGTGGGGAGCGAAGAACGTCCGGTGCTTCCCTCGCAGCAGAGAGGCCGCCACGGTGGCGACGCGTCCGAGGACGAGGCCCTCGGCGTCGATGACCACCCAGTCGCGGGTCAACTCGGCCGGTTTTGGTGAGTACGTCTTCAAGGTTGTTCCTTCAGCGAATTCTTCGGAAGCCCCATCAGGGTCCGAGGGGACTCTCCATCTTACGAAATTTCAGCCCCCAGGGGCAAGTTCCGCGGATTAGACCTTAATTGGCCCACATCCTCGACCGAGCGGGCTCGCCGCTTTGCTCGAGATGTCAGTACCGCGAGAACTACCAGATCGTGACGCGAGCGGAGGGCTCCAGCCACAGCGCGTCGCCATCTTGGACGTCGAAGGCCCGGTAGAACTCATCGATATTGCGCACGATCTGGTTGCAGCGAAACTCATCCGGCGAGTGTGGGTCGATCGCGAGTCGGCGCTCGACCTCTTCCGGCCGTGACTTGTCCTGCCACGCGAGGGCCCAGGCCAGGAAGAACCGCTCGGCCCCGGTCAGTCCATCGATGACCGGTGGCTCGTGGCCGTCCAGTGAGATCAGGTAGGCCTTCCAGGCGATGCCCAGCCCTCCGAGGTCGCCAATGTTCTCGCCGATGGTGAGAGCGCCATTGACGTGCAACTCGGGGGTCAGTCGGGGTGAGAGGGCGTTGTACTGCTCGATGAGTGCGCGCGTGCGTTCTTCGAAGGCCGCCCGATCCGCCGCCTCCCACCAATCGGTGAGACGACCGGTGCCGTCGAACTTCGATCCCTGGTCGTCGAAGCCGTGGCCGATCTCGTGTCCAATCACGGCGCCGATGGCGCCGTAGTTCGCGGCGTCGTCGCGGCTCTCGTCGAAGAACGGCCACTGGAGGATGGCCGCGGGGAAGACGATCTCGTTGAACCCGGGGTTGTAGTACGCGTTAACCGTCTGGGGATACATGAACCACTCGTCGCGGTCAATGGGTGCACCGATCTTCGCCAACTCGCGATTGAACTCGAAGGCACTGGCCGCGCGGACGTTGGCGATCAGGTCGGTCGGGCTGATCTCGAGCGTGCTGTAGTCGCGCCACTTCACGGGATAGCCAATCTTGGGCGTGAAGGCGGCCAGCTTTTCTAGGGCGCGCTCGCGCGTCTGTGGTCCCATCCACTCGAGGGTGGAGATGCTGTCGTGGTAGGCCTTGACCAGATTCTCCACGAGCACATCCATGCGCGCCTTCGCCGTCGGAGGAAAATGACCCTCCACGTAGATCTTGCCCACGGCCTCGCCCATTGTTCCTTCGACCAGTGAGACGCCTCGCTTCCAGCGCTCGCGCTGTTCCTGCGCGCCGGTAAGAGTGCGGCCGTAGAAGTCGAAGAGCTCTTCGGTGAAGGCCTTCGAAAGATACGGCGCGTAGCCGCGGATCACGCGCCAGCTCAGCCAGTCTTTCCACGCCGGTACGCGCGACTCCACGAAGAGCGCGGCGATACCTTCTGTGAAACTGGGCTGGCGCAGCACCACTTCGTCGAAGGCGTGCTCGGGACCGTCAAACCCCGCGCGCCACAGGTCGAGACGCGGGCCGAAGAGTTCTGAGGCCTCCGCCCAGGTCCTCGGGTTGTAGGTCTTCTCACTGTCGCGCGAGGTGACTTTGTCCCAGTGGGTGCGAGCGATCTCGGTCTCGAGGTCGAAGATCCGCTTCGCTCGCTCCTCGGAGTCGCCGATCCCGGCGAGGTCGAGCATCCTTTGGACGTGCGTGACGTAGGCGTCGCGTACCGACGCGAACTGCTCTTCTCGGTAGTAGCTCTCATCGGGTAGCGACAGTCCACCTTGTTCAAAGAAGGCGAGGTAGCGCTCTGGGTTGCCGGGGTCGTTGTCGACGAATACCGAGTAGAAGCCCGCTTGGCCCTGGTGTTGCAGATCGCCGATGGTGCGCAAGAGTGAGTCCACCGAGTCGATGGCGTCGACCGTGTCCAACGTCGCGCGAAGCGGCTCGCCGCCGAGTGACTCCACTCGCTCTTCGTCCATGAAACTGGTGTAGAGGTCGCCGAACTTCTTAGGCTCGCCACTGGTGGCCGACTGTGCCTCTTCGACGATGGCGCGAATCGCCTCTTCAGACTTCTCGCGCAGGATCTCGAACGCGCCGTAGCTCGATCGGTCCGCCGGGATGGGAGTGCGCTCTATCCACGACTCATTGACGTACAAAAAGAGATCATCTTGCGCTCGAACCGTCTCGCTGAGCTCGTCGAGCGAAAATCCTGACTTCAAGGGGCCCTCTACCATGGCGGCTAGCCTATCGAGCCGTTTTCGAGTTGCTTTCAGACCTGCCCGGGGTGTCCGAGTCGTAGCCTACGGCGATGAGAGCGAGACCCCCGGCCGGTGCCGGCTGTGGAAGTTGATAACGACTGAGACTCTTGAGCCGCTCGTCGATGGTGCTGAGCGGCAACTTTCCCTGTCCGATGGCCACCATGGTGGAGACCAGACTACGCACCATGTTGTGACAGAAGGACTGCGCGCGAATCGTCAGACGCAGCGCGGGTTCGTGGCGAGGACTCATCACCCAGACGTCCTCCAGGCGCTCCCAGCGAGCAGAGATCACGCGTCGCAGCAGCGGATCGTCCGCGGTGGCGTTGGCGGGGCGGAGACAGAACGCGCGAAAGTCGTGGGTGCCGAGGACCGACTTGGTGGCGCGGCTCATGGCCTTTAGGTCAAGGGGGCCTTCCACCGACCAGGCCCAGGTGTTCGTGGAGTTCAGTCCCGGTTCACTCGTCTCTAGGACCAGATAGCGGTACTCGCGCCAGGTTGCGGAGAACCGGGCGTGAAACTCATCGCCGACCGGCTCGACTCTCAAGATCTGCACCCGACCGCGAAGTTGCTTGTTGAGCGAGTTGCGCAGTCGCTCCGCTTCCAGGCTCCGCACTTTGGTCACGACCGGCAGGTCGACGTGAACGACCTGGTTGAAGGCGTGTACCCCGGCGTCGGTACGACCCGCGCCTACGATGACCAGCTCGTGATCCAGGCGCAGCGTTTTCGCCAGTGTCTCGCGCAAGGCCCCCACCACGGTGTTGTGGTTGGGCTGGTAGGCGAAGCCGCTAAAGGCCTGACCGTCGTAGGCCAGGTCTAGGCGCCAGCGTTGGGTGGCGCTACGTTGATCAGACGAATTCAATGCGCGCCATCGGGGCGTTGTCGCCCTGACGCGGTCCCAACTTCAAGATGCGGGTATAGCCGCCGGGGCGGTCGGTGTAGCGCGGCGCAATCTCGGTGAAGAGCTTGTGCGTCATGTCCTTGTCGCGGATGAAGGCGACCACGCGACGCTGCGCGTGCACCGAGCCCTCGGGGGAGTTCTTGGCGGCCGTGACGACCTTCTCCACGATGGGACGCAGCGCCTTGGCCTTGGCCTCCGTGGTCACGATGGACTCCGCGGCGATCATCGACGCGACGAGGTTGCCCATCATGGCCTTTTGGTGAGCCGCGTTTCCGCCGAAGCGCTTTCCTTTGGTGGGAGCCCCGCGCATGCTTAGTCCTCGGCGCGCAGTGAGAGACCGCGCTCTTCTAGTCGATCGTTCACGTCCTTCAGCGAGGTGGCGCCGAAGTTGGTGATCGACGTGAGGTCGCGCTCGGTGGCGTTCACGAGCTGAGCGATGGTGTTGATGCCGGCTCGCTTCAGGCAGTTGCGTGAGCGCTCGGTGAGACCCAACTCTTCAATACGAATGTCCAGCTCACTTGCGGCGGCCTGGGCGCTGCCCACGTCACCAAGTTCGAGCGAGGGAGCCTCCTCGTCGAAGCTGGCGATGAGCTCCACCAGCGAACCCAGGGTCTTGCCGGCCGAGGCCAGTGCTTCGCGAGGCGAGATGGAGCCGTCGGTCTCGATATCGAGTACCAGGCGGTCGAAGTCCTTGCTCTGCTCCACGCGAACCGGCTCGATCTCGAAACTCACGCGGCGAACCGGCGAGAAGATCGCATCCAAGGGAATGACACCAATGGTCGAGGAACCCTTATTGCCTTCGGCGCCCACGTATCCCTTGCCGCGCTCCACCGTGAGTTCGAAGGTCAAGACGCTCCGGGGCGAGGTGAGGTACGCGAGGTGCAGGTCACCGTTCAGGATCTCGACGTCAGCCGTCGTCGACAGGTCCGACGCCAACGCCGGGCCTTCGCCTCGCTTGTCGAGACGAAGCGTGACGGGCTCGTCGGAGTGCACGCGAAGGAGGAGGTCCTTTAAGTTGAGCGTGATGTCCTGGACGTCTTCCTTGACGCCTTCAATGACGCCGAACTCGTGGAGCACGGCGTCGAACTTGACGCGCGTGGCCGCGGCGCCCGGGATCGAGGAGAGCAACGTGCGACGAAGCGAGTTGCCCAGCGTGTGGCCGAAGCCGGGGTCGAGCGGGCCAATGCCAAAGGACTGACGGTTGTTGACCTCGTCACCGAGGGCTTCGATGGTGGGTCGCTGGATAATCAACATAGGAACTCCTAGGGGTATGTAAAAAGATTGGTTACTTGGAGTACAACTCGACGATGAGTTGCTCTTGGATCGACTCGTCGATCTGCTCGCGCTGGGGCACGACGCGTACTGTCACGCTAAAGCCGTTCTCGCCCTTTTCGAGCCATCCGGGCACCGAACGGTCCAGAACATCAAGGTTTCGCTTGACGTTGAAGTTCTCGCGGGTCGCGGACTTGAGGGTCACGACTTCCCCGGGGCGAACGCGGTACGACGGGATGTCGACACGCTTGCCGTCGACACTGACGTGCCCGTGGCGCACCAACTGGCGGGCCTGGGCGCGACTCGCGCCCCAGCCGGCCCGGTAGGTCACGTTGTCTAGTCGGGTCTCCAGGAACTGCAAGAGATTCGTGCCGGTCATGCCGGGGCGGCGACTCGCCTCTTCGTAGAGGTTGCGGAACTGCTTTTCCAACACGCCATAGATACGGCGCGCCTTCTGCTTCTCACGCAACTGGGTCAAGTACTCCGAGCCTTGACGTTGACGGTCGCGACCGTGCATGCCCGGCGGGAAGGCGCGGATGCGTCGATCGGAGTTCTCAGCCACGGGGCACTTGAGGGTGAAGCAGCGCTCGCCCTTTAAGTAGAGCTTGGTGCGCTCACGTCGACAGAGTCGACAGACGGGTCCGGTGTATCGAGCCATAACTGTTCCTTAACCCCGACGACGCTTCTTGGGGCGACATCCGTTGTGCGGCAGTGGGGTGACGTCCTTGATGGCTACTACTTCGATACCCGCAGCGGCGATCGATCGAATGGCGGTCTCGCGTCCCGAACCAGGTCCGCGCACCAAGACGTCGACCTTCTTCACCCCGTGCTCCATCGCGGCACGCGCGCACTTCTCGGCGGCCAGCTGCGCGGCGTAGGGCGTGGACTTTCGCGATCCCTTGAAACCGACCTGACCCGACGAGGCCCAGGAGAGAACGTTGCCCTCAGGGTCCGTGATGGAGACGATCGTGTTGTTGAAGGAACTCTTGATATGCGCGACCCCGAAGGCCACGTTCTTGCGTTCCTTCTTGCGGGTCTTGCGAACCGCCGTGGGCTTAGCCATTACTTCGTTACCTTCTTCTTGCCCGCGACGGTGCGCTTCGGGCCTTTGCGGGTGCGGGCGTTGGTGCGGGTGCGCTGGCCGCGAACGGGCAGGCCCTTGCGGTGACGAATTCCCTGCAGGGAGTTGATCTCCATCTTGCGCTTGATGTCCTGGGCCACGTCGCGACGAAGGTCACCTTCGACGGTGATGTTCTGGTCGATGTACGTACGCAGAGCGTTGACTTCCGATTCGGTCAAGTCCTTGACGCGAGTGGACTCGTTGATCCCCGTCGCGGCAGTGATCTGTTGAGCCTTGGTGGGACCAACGCCGAAGATATAGGTGAGTGCAATCACCACGCGCTTGTCGCGCGGAATGTCAACACCAGCAATACGAGCCATCGTTGTCTCCCTAACCCTGACGCTGCTTGTGGCGCGGGTTCGCTTCACAGATCACGCGCACTACCCCGGCCCGGCGAATGACCTTGCACTTTTCACAGATGGGTTTCACGCTTGCGCGAACTTTCATTTACTTGCTCTCTCGAATTCGAAGAATCTGAGTCATCGATAGCGGTAGGTGATGCGTCCGCGAGTCATGTCGTAGGGCGTGATCTCTACTTGGACCTTGTCACCGGGAAGAATACGGATGCGGTGCATGCGCATCTTTCCCGAACTGTGGGCGAGAACGGTGTAACCGTTCTCCAGCTCAACACGAAACATGGCGTTCGGTAGGGGCTCGACGACGGTTCCCTCAACGGTGAACGCGTCTTCCTTTGGCTTGCTCAGGTTCTCTCTCCTTATTTCTGCACTACGGGGCGTGCGAGAGCAGGACTCCCGCACGGAAAGACCTCAAAGACTCGCTCTGAGGTCGGCTTTCTATTCTACCGGAAATTCTGAAAAACGCAAAAACAGGCCAAATTTCCGAGGTCCACCGCGGGTGCGCTGGACCAGAAGTCCGAGAGAAATTCTAGCGGGAAAGCGGGCTCGGTCTACCGTCGACCCGTGGAACGATGCCCCGCAGTCTTTCCGGGGCCGCTATCTCGCGATACCACGGTTAATCGCCGGCGAGTCGGCGAGTTGAACCTGATCAGAGGATGATTGCCCCACCTCGGCGCCTCAGGGCTTTAAGTATTTCCAGATGTCGCTCGAGATCGTGGTGAGAGTGGAGATTCCGTAATCCTCGTCGGGGCTGCTCGCACACATGATCGTTGCCAGGTAGAAGCGCCCATGGAACTGGACGAATCCGGTGGTATTCAGCTGCCAACCCGTCGTTGATTCAAAGTAGTAGCCGTCCTTCACCGCCACCGTGGCGCCGGGCGGTGAGCCCCACCCGAGACCAAAGCGTTCGCTCGAGATCACCTTGTCCATGAGGCTCGCTTCGTACAGGCGCGAAGCGTTGTCCAAGATCGCGTTCGGTAGAGCGATCACTTTCAGCAACTGCACCTGGTCGAGGGGCGTTGTTTCAATGTCGCCCCAGGACCAGCTCGGAATGGTCTCTTTGAACCCGACCAACTGGTTGAACGCGTCGATGGCGTCACGACCTCCTATCTGCGCCCAGAGCAGCGTGGCGGCCCGGTCGTTGGAGTCCACAATCATGCTGTACGCGAGTGACTGTTGGCGTGCACTGAGTGGCGCGTCGTGTTGCTGGGACTCATAGAGCAAGTCCGCCAAGATGTCGACCTTCACGATGGACGCCGTTCGCTCGCGAACGCCGTTCCTGTAGGTAAAGGTCTCGCCCGACTTGACGTCGTACACGGCGGCCGTGACGTTGTTCGTGCGATGTCGAAGATAGGCCGCCAACACCGGCGAGGTGAAGGGATTGTCGGGGTTGTGCGTGGGCGGGGTCGGCGTCGTGGTGGTCGTCGTGGTGGTCGTCGTGGTGGTCGTCGTGGTGGTCGGTATGGTGCTCGCCGGAGTTCCCCCCGTTGAACCCGCGACGCCCTGCGGAACGACCACGAGTAGGGCGAGCAACATCCCCGGGAGCGCGAATCCTAGGAGCGCTCGACGCATGACGAGACCCTTTCCGTTACGTGGATAGTAGGTCCCTCGTTGCTCCGAAGCGATCAGCCTCGCGGAGTGGGAGGTCTAGTTTTCGCCCAAGGCGACGAGCCAGCTTCTCTCTAAGAACGATCGAGTCGCCTCGACCGTCGAGAACTCCACCAGCGCCTCACTCCCAAAGACCTCGCCTGGTCGGAAGTTGTCGCTTCGCGGCGTCTCGCGCCCGAAGGAGAACCCGTCTTCTAGTTCGATGATGTCGGCGTCGGGGACGTCGATGTCATCGTCGTCGGCGGGGTTCTGGAAGGGGCCTCCGATCCCCGCCGACGAACGATCCGGGCTATCCGCAACGGGGACCGCCAATGGGTTATCGACGTACATGGTTCACGCTGCTCGCGCCCGGCGATCGATGCCCTGGCGTCGGTTGCGAGGCCCTTTGACGTCGTGCGAAATGGCGAACAGGAGCGTCGAGCGAAGGCCACAAAAGTATGGGTGTCGATGAGCCACGCCGCGCCTTTCCTTAACAAAATGTCAGTGCACAAAGGATGCGGGGTCTGGACGTCCTGTCGTCACGATAACCCGTGAAGGACCGCCGAAAAGGGAAAAATATTAGGTGTTTAGGCACAAGGTTTTCGCCAACTTACCGAGTGCCGAGTCGTCGCGAAAGTCCTCGTCAAGACGGCAGTGTTCGTGCGGCGGCCCGAGCGAGAACACATTCTCATCGCTTTTCCCACAGGCCCTTGACAACGGACCCGGGCCTAGAGAATGGTGAAGACCTCGGGTCCGTCCTCGGTCACGGCGATGGTGTGCTCGAAGTGCGCCGAGAGCGTGCCGTCTTCGGTCATCACGCTCCACTCGTCGTCCAGCACGTACGTGTCGTACGTCCCGACGTTGACCATCGGCTCGACCGCGAAGACCATGCCCGCCTTCAAGGTGGGGCCGGCGTTGCCGGGCCAGTAGTTGGGCACCTGGGGGCTCTCGTGCATCTCAGTCCCGATGGCGTGTCCCACGTACTCGCGCACCACGGCGTAGCCCGCCGCTTCGGCCACCTCTTGAATCGCGCGGCCCACCTCGTGGAGACGTCCGCCCACCACAAGCTTGTCGATGCCCGCCCAGAGCGAGCGCTCGGTCACTTCAATGAGACGCTTCGCCGTGGCGCTGACCTCGCCGACCGGGGCGGTGTAGGCGGCGTCGCCGTGATATCCCTCGACGATCGCGCCGGCGTCGACCGAGATGATGTCGCCCTCTTCCAAGACGTACTCGCCCGGGATGCCGTGCACGATCATGTCGTTAGGGCTGGTGCAGATCACGGCGGGAAAGCCGTGATAGTTCAGAAAGTTCGATCGGGCGTTGCGCTTGGCCAACACCTCGGCCGCCACTTCGTTCAACTCCCGCGTAGTGACGCCCGGACGGATCGCGGCGCGCGTCGCTTCGTGGATCTCGGCGACGACCTTGCCGGCCCGTCGCATCTTGTCGAGCTCTTCCTTCGAGCGAATCACGTGATGCCCCGCCCGGCGATGAGCGCGTCGATGTCGCTCTCGACCTTCTCGACGCTCTGGTCGCCGTTCACCTTCACCAGCAGGTTGCGCTGCTCGTAGAAGGAGAGCAGGGGGAAGGTGTCGCGCTCGAAGGTCTCCAAGCGCCGCTGGATGGCCTCGGGCTTGTCGTCGCTGCGTTGCACCACGTCACCTCCGCACACCTCGCACGTTCCCGAGATGGCGGCGACGTCGGTGTCGACGTAGGTGGTGCCGCACTCTTGACAGACCCGTCGAGAGGAGAGTCGCCGCAGAACCAGTTCGTTGGGCAGGTCGATGTAGATGCAGAGCGTGATGCCCCCCTCGCCGAGGATTCGCTCGAGCGCCTGAGCCTGGCCGATGTTGCGGGGAAACCCGTCGAGCACGCCTCCGCGCTGGGCGTCGGGCTCTTTGAAGCGATCCTCCACGAGCTGATTGACCAGATCGTCCGAGACCAGTTGACCGGCGTCGAGAATGGACTTCACCTGAAGCCCGAGCGGCGTGCCGTTCTGCACCGCGGCGCGAAGAATGTCGCCGGTCGAGACGTGGATGAGGCCGTAGCGCTCACAGAGCAACTGGCTCTGGGTGCCCTTGCCCGCACCCTGCTTGCCCAGCACGACGAGATTCAGTTGGCCGGTCATGACTAGCGCTTCAAGAAGCCTTCGTAGTTACGCATCATGAGCTGGCTGTCGATCTGACGCATCGTCTCGAGCGAGACGCCCACCGCGATGAGCAGCGTCGTGCCGTAGTAGGGGAAGCGGTTGATGCTCCACAGCGCCATCAAGATACTCGGCGTCACTGCGACCGAGGCGAGAAAGAGGGCGCCGACCACCGTGATGCGCGAGAGCATGCGGGCGAAGTACTTCTCGGTGGGCATGCCCGGGCGTATGCCCGGCACGAAGCCGCCCTGTTGGCGCAGCATCTCGGCCTGTTGATGGGGCTCGAAGGCGATATAGACGTAGAAGAACGTGAAGGCCAGGATCAAGATGAAGTCCGAGGCGATATAGAGAAAGTTCGTCGGTTGGAAGGTGTTGCGCACGAAGTTCTGAAAGCTGGCCCAGGGCACGATGTTCGACATCAAGACCGGGATGTAGAGGACCGAGGACGCGAAGATGATCGGAATCACGCCGGACTGGTTCACTTTGAGCGGTATGTAGGTGGAGTTGCCACCCATCTCCCGTCTTCCCACCACCCGACGAGCGAAGGTGACCGGTATGCGCCGCTGACCGTTGTCGACGAAGACAATCAAGACCAGCAACCCAATCGACACCAAGAAGATGACCCAGAACTTGACCGGCCCCCCTTCTTGCCACACCGCTTTGCCGCCCGAGGGAAGCCCCGCCACCACGTTGGCGAAGATGAGCAGCGACATGCCCTGGCCGATGCCTCGCTGGGTGATGAGTTCGGCCAACCACATGACGAACGCCGTTCCGGCGGTCAAAATCAGCACCATGAAGAGACCGAGCCACAGGGTGAACCGGGGAATCAGGTTGATGTCGAAGCCGAGCAGCGCCTCGTCGTGTCCGTGGAAGGCGTAGATCAGACCGGTCGACTGCAAGAGCGCGAGTCCGATGGTCAGGTACCGCGTCGTCTGGGTGATCTTCTTCTGGCCGACGGCTCCCTGGTCCCGCCACTCGGTGAGCTTGGGTATGACGGTCGTGAGCAGCTGGATCACGATGGAACTCGTGATATAGGGCATGACGCCCAGTCCGAAGACGGCGAGACGGGTGAGCGCCCCGCCCGAGAAGAGGTTTAAGAAGCCGAGGACGCCGCTGGCGCCGGCCTTGGCCTGGAGGACGTGGACCTGGGACCAGCTGACACCAGGGATGGGGATGTTCGCCCCCGCCTGGTAGAGGCAGATGATGCCGATCGTGAACAGGACCTTGTTGCGAAGGTCCGGAACACGAAAGATATTCCCAAGTCGTCGCAGCACCCTACGACCCTAACGGTTCTGGTGTTGGTTACCGGAGGCGGGCGGGCGAACCGAGAACGGCAGATCTAAGACCGTGACGGTGCCCCCGGCTCCCTCAATGGCGGTCTTGGCCGACTCCGAGAAGCCGTGCGCCGAGACGTGCAACGCCCCGCGCACCTCGCCACGTCCGAGCACCTTGACCAGGCCCTTCTTTCGCATCAATCCCTTGGCGACCAGCACGTCGGGGTTGATCTCGGCGACGCCGAGGGCGGAGAGGGCGTCGAGGTTGACGGGGGTGTACTCCACGCGGAAGGGGTTGGTGAATCCCTTCAGCTTGGGGATGCGCTGGATCAGCGGCAACTGTCCGCCCTCGAAGCCTTGGGGAATCTGGCGACGGGCCTTCTGGCCCTTGGTGCCGCGGCCGGCCGTCTTGCCCCCTCGGCCGCCGATGCCTCGTCCGACGATCTTCTTACGGTGGGTCGAGCCTTCCGGTGATTTGAGATCGTGCAGCTTCATCTCTAGACCTCTTCCACTTTGATCAGGTGCGGCACGCGAGCGATCATCCCGTGAATCTCGGGACGGTCGGGCAGCACGTTGGACTGTCCGATCCCGCGAAGTCCGAGCGCGCGAAGGGTTCCGCGGTGCTTGGGCTTCGTGGCGATGGACGAGCGAATCTGGGTGACCTTTAGCGCCATGGTTAACCTTCCGCGACCTTGAAGAGGTCGCCCTCGCGCTGGCGCTCGCGGTAGGCGCGCAGCGTCCCTGAGGGAATGATCTCGTCGGCCGGCCGATCGCGCAACGCGGCCAACTCTTCGGGTCGACGCAACTGCTTCAGACCTTCGATGGTGGCGTGGGCTACGTTGATGCCGTTCGACGAGCCGAGCGACTTGGCGATGATGTCCTTCACGCCGGCCATCTCCAAAATGGCCCGGGCCGCTCCCCCGGCGATGACGCCGGTACCGGGCGCGGCCGGCTTCATGAGGACGCGACCGGCGCCGGAACTGCCGATGACGGGATAGACAATGGTCGAGCCGGCGAGGGGCACGTCGAAGAGGTTCTTTCGAGCCTCTTCGATGCCCTTTTGCACCGCGAGACCGGCCTCTTTGGCCTTGCCGTATCCGAGGCCCACGCGGCCCTTGCCATCCCCGATCACCATCAGGGCGGTGAAGGAGAAGCGCCGTCCACCCTTGACGACCTTCGAGACGCGGTTCACCTTGATGGTGCGCTCTTCATACTGTTCTACGTCAGCCATTAAAACTCCAGTCCATCGGCGCGAAGGGCGTCGGCGAACGCCGCCACTCGGCCGTGGTAGTCGAAGCCACCGCGGTCAAAGACCACGGTGGTGATGTGAGCCTCTTTCGCGCGACTGGCCAGCAGTTGCGCGACGGCCTTGGCGCCCTCGACGTTGCCGCCGGTGGTGCCCTTCAACGCGGCTTCGACCGAGGAGGCCGCAACGAGCGTGCGCCCGGCGGTGTCGTCGATGATCTGGGCCGAGATGTGCTTGTTGGTGCGCGAGACCGCCACGCGAGGACGCTCCGGCGTGCCGGTCAACGTCTTGCGCAGTCGACGGTGACGTCGCTGACGAAGTTCTCTGGTGGTGCGTGCCATTACTTAGCGGCCTTTCCTGCCTTGCGCGCCACTCGCTCACCGAGGTAGCGCACGCCCTTGCCTTTGTAGGGCTCGGGCTTACGAAGTTTGCGAATGTTCGCCGCGACCTGGCCGACGATCTCTTTGTCGGGACCCTTGATGATGACGCGGGTTGGCGTCGGCACTTCAAAGGTCACGCCGTCGGGGGCGGTGAACTTGACCGGATGACTAAAGCCGAGCGCCAGGTCGATCGCGCCCGGCCCCGAGGCGGCGGCGCGGTAACCGACGCCGATAATCTCGAGCTCCTTGCTCCAGCCGTCGGTGACGCCCGTCACCATGTTGGAGACCAGCGTGCGAGTCAGGCCGTGCAACGCCTTGTAGGTCGTCTCGTCGCTCCGTCGGTCGATGACCAAGGTGTCGCCCTCTTGAGCCAAGGTGATGCCGTCAGGGATGTTGCGCGTCATGGTGGCGTGGGGACCCGTGACGGTGACCACGTCGCCGGAGACGCTCACGGTCACGCCCGCGGGCACCGTGATGGGGTTACGTCCGATTCGTGACATTAGAGAACCTTCCTCGTTGACGTGCGTGAACTACCACACATAACAGAGCACCTCGCCGCCTAATTTGGCCTTACGTGCTTCGCGGTCGGTCATGAGGCCGTGACTGGTCGAGACCACGGCCACCCCGACACCTCCCAAGACCTTGGGCATCTGGTCGGACTTCTTGTAGATGCGAAGTCCCGGCTTCGAGATGCGCTTGATGCCGATGATCGTCTTCTTGCGGTCTTCGGAGTACTTCAAGTTGATCTCGAGCTGCGCGCCGGGCTTGTTCTCCAGCTTCGTCACGGTGTATCCCGCGATGAAACCCTCTTTCTGGAGGACCTTGGCCAGGTTCTCCTTCAGCTTCGAGCTGGGCATCTTCACCGAGTCGAACATCGCGGCGTTGGCGTTGCGAATTCGCGTGAGCATGTCGGCTATGGGGTCAGTCATCGTCATCGCTGTCCTCCTACCAACTTGCTTTCGTGACGCCGGGGATCTCGCCAGCGTGAACCATCATGCGCAAACAGATGCGGCACAACCCGAACTTGCGATAGACCGATCGCGGTCGACCGCAGCGCTCACAGCGCGTGTAAGCACGCGTCGAGAACTTGGGTGTCTGCTTCTGCTTGATTCGAAGAGCTTTCTTCGCCATACCTATCGATTCTCCTGCTTGAAGGGGAAGCCGTAAGCGCGCAAGAACGCGCGCCCCTGCTCATCGGTCTTCGCCGACGTCACAATGGTGATGTCAAAGCCACGCGGCGCGTCGATCTTGTCGTAGTCGATCTCGGGGAAGATCAGTTGGTCGTTCACCCCGAAGGTGTAGTTGCCGTGTCCGTCGAAGGACTTCGCCGACAGCCCCCGGAAGTCGCGGATTCGCGGAATCGCGAGACTGAGGAGTCGGTCGAAGAACTCCCAGGCGCGATCCCCGCGGAGGGTGACCTTGACGCCGATGGGCTGCTCTTCACGCAACTTGAAGCTGGCGATCGACTTCTTGGCGCGCGTCACCACGGGCTTTTGACCGGTGATGAGCTCAAGGTCACGCTGAGCGCCTTCGAGCAGCGAAGCCTGTTGCGTGGCACGGCCCACCCCGGAGTTAAGAACGATCTTCTCGAGGCGGGGCACCTGCATGATGTTGTCGAGTCCCAGTTCCTCTTTAAGAGCCGGACGAATCTGCTCGTCGTAGCGAACCTTGAGGCGTGGACGGGTAGTCGTCGTCATAGGACCTCTCCGCACTTGCGACAGACGCGAATCTTCTTCTCGTCTTGGATCTCGTAGCCCACCTTGGCCGGGCCCTTGTGCTTTGGGCACCAGAGCGCGACGTTTGAGGCGTGCAGGGGCATGAGCTTGTCGATGATGCCGGCCTGCATGGTGGAGCCCGTCTGCTTGGTGGCCCGCTTGGCGATGTTCAGCCCGTCCAGGATCACCTTGTTCGAGGTCGGCAGGGCCTCTTCGACGTTGGCCCGCTCGCCGCGGAACTTGCCCGAGAGCACGATCACGTCGTCTCCCTTGTGAATCTTCATTACAACACCTCCGGGGCGAGCGAAATGATTCGCATGAACTTCTTGTCGCGCAGCTCGCGGCCGACGGGACCAAAGATGCGCGTCCCGCGCGGCTGCAGCTGATCGTTGATCAGCACCGCGGCGTTCTCGTCAAACTTGATGTAGGAGCCGTCAGGACGGCGCTTCTCCTTCGCGGTGCGAACGACGACGCAGCGAACGACGTCACCCTTCTTCACCGCGGCTCCGGGAATGGCGTCCTTCACCGTGGCGATGAAGACGTCTCCGATCGAGGCGTAGCGACGGCGCGATCCACCGAGGACGCGGATGCACAGAACCTCTTTGGCTCCCGAGTTATCGGCCACCTTGAGGCGACTCTCTTGTTGAATCATCGCGCACGCTCCACGACTTCGGTCAGGCGCCAGCGCTTGAGCTTCGAGAGCGGACGGGTCTCTTGGACTCGCACCCGGTCGCCGATCTTCGCTTCGTTCTTCTCGTCGTGCACGTAGAGCTTCTTGGTGCGCTGCACGGTCTTGCCGTAGCGGGCGTGGCTGACACGTTCGTTCACCGCGACGACGAGCGTCGAGTTCATCTTGTCCGAGACGACGATGCCTTCGCGGACCTTGCGCGGATTGGCGCGCGTTTCGTTGTCGGTGGCGTCGCTCATGACTGCTCACTTTCTTGTAGTTCCGCAGCGGCGATCTCGCGTTCGCGCAGGAACGTCGAGAGTCGGGCGATGTCTTTCTTCACGGCGCCCAGTCGAGCGGAGTTGTCGAGCTGGCCCGTCGCCAGTTGGAAGCGCAGGTTGAACAACTCGCGTCGCGCCTCACCGAGGCGTCCGAGCAGTTCACCGTCACCCAAGCGCCGAAGCTCGGCGACGTGGTCTTTCGTCTTCGCCATTAGATCGTTACCTCCGGCGTCCCGTGAGTTCCGGGACGAACAATGAATTTGGCCTTGATGGGGAGCTTTTGAATCGCGCGCTCCATGGCGGCGCGGGCCAGGGTCTCATCAACGCCACCGAGCTCGAAGAGCACGCGTCCCGGCTTCACCACGGCGACCCAGAACTCCGGGTTGCCCTTACCGGAACCCATGCGGGTCTCCGCCGGCTTCTGCGTGACGGGCTTGTCGGGGAAGACACGAATCCAGACCTTGCCGCCGCGCTTGACGTGACGGGTCATGGCAATTCGAGCCGCTTCGATCTGGCGAGCGGTGACCCAGCCCGACTCGAGGGCCTGGATACCGAAGTCGCCGAAGTTGAGCTCAACGCCGCCCTTGGCCATTCCGCCGCGACGTCCCCGCATCTGCTTGCGGTGCTTCACTTTGCGAGGCATCAACATGGTTACTCCGCGTCCTTTCGAAAGTGCGGCGTGTCGGTGTGATCGGTTGCCGTGCGGCGCTCGATCTCCTCTTCCACGCTCAACTGCGCTTCGACCTCGGGGTTCGACGCCAAGAGGTCGGCCACGGGCACATCGGTGGAGTCGGCCTCGTCGGCCACCGCTTCGTCGTGGGCCTCGTCGAGCAGTTGACTCTCGGGGATACGCGCGTCCTCGGCCGCCTTGTCAGAGACACTGCCCACCATCCCTTGGATCTCGGTGTCGGTGAACTCCTCGTCGGGTTGAACTTCCACGCGGCGACGTCCGCCACCGGCGCGCACCACGCCCTTGGGCGCGGTCGGCGAGGCACCGACGGGCATCGCGTCGCCGGCCGCCATGGCGGCCTCGCGAACGATCTTCTCGTCGTTGGTCAACTGGTAGGGCAAGATGTCACCCTTGTAGATCCATACCTTGACCCCGATGCGCCCGGTCGAGGTGCGAGCCTCGCGAAAGCCGTAGTCGATGTCGGCGCGCAGCGTGTGCAGCGGCACGCGGCCTTCGCGGTAGGACTCGCGACGCGACATCTCCGCGCCCCCGAGGCGCCCGGAGGCCTGGATGCGCACGCCCAGGGCGCCGGCCTTCTGGACGGTCTGAATGCCGCGCTTCATCGCGCGACGGAACGCCACGCGGCGCAATAACTGGTCGCAGATGCCTTGGGCGATCAAGGCGGCGTCCAACTCGGGCTGCTTGATCTCTTGGATGTTGAGGGAGATCTTGTTCTTCTGTCCGGTGATCTTCTCTAAGTCCTTCTTCAGGCGCTCGGCCTCGGCGCCACGACGGCCGATCACGATGCCCGGACGGGCGGTGTGAATATCGACGCGCACGCGGTCAGAGTTGCGCTCGATCTCGATGCGGCTCACGGCCGCACTTTCGAGTTGCTTCGTCAGGTAGTCGCGGATCTTCCAGTCCTCGATGACGAGGTCCTTGTAGCCGCGCTCTTTGAACCAGCGTGACTTCCAGTCCGTCGTAATGCCGAGACGGAAACCGTAGGGGTTTACCTTCTGGCCCATTAGTTGGTCTCCTCCGTGGTGTCCTCGGACACCGTCTCATCGTTCGCGCCGGTCTTGGACCGCTTTGCTCTGGTCTTTTTGACGGTCGTGGGCTCGGTCTCGGCCACGCCCGTTCCGCCCTCTTCTTCGGCCGACTCGGCCACCGCCGTGACGCCCTCGCTCTCGGACTCGGCCACGCCATTCGGTACTTCACTCTCCGACTCGGCGACGCCGGTCGAGACGTTCTCGTTAGCGGGCTCGGCCACGCCGGTCACCAACTCGTTCTCCGACTCGGCCACGCCGGTGTCCTCGTTGGCGGCGTCGAGCTCGGCCTGGGCGGCCTCCGCGGCGTGCGCGGTCTCGCGCTTGTTCAAGCTGGCCGTCTGGTCGGCCCGGCGACGCGACGAGGCGACGCGGCGCGAGCGACTGGCGGCGGCCTGGGCGTTACGGGCGCTGCGCATCATCTCGAGGCGCTCTTCGTCCATGCGAGAGACGATCACCGTGATGTGCGTCGAACGCTTGAAGATCTTCCCGGCGCGACCTCGCGCGCGAGGCGAGAAGCGCTTCATGGTGATGCCCTCGTCGGCGAAGGCCGCCGAGACGTAGAGCTCTTCGGCGACCATGCCGTCGTTGTTGACGGCGTTGGCGACGGCCGAGGCGAGGACCTTTCCGATCACGTCGGCGGCCTCACGGGTGGTACCGGCGAGGATCTCGCGCGCGGTGTTGACGTCCAGGCCGCGGATGTTGTTCAGCACGACGCGCGCCTTGCTGGCCGACATGGGAAAACCGCGCAGCGTGGCGCGGGTGCCGGGACGTTCGTTGGTCTTCGAGGCGGTCATTAGCGACGACCCGTCTTCTCTTGACCGGCGTGGAACTTAAAGGTGCGCGTCGGGGCGAACTCGCCCAGCTTGTGACCGACCATGGACTCGTTGACGAAGACCGGCACGTGACGACGACCGTCGTGCACCGCGAAAGTGTGACCGACCATGTCGGGGATGACCGTCGAACGACGGCTCCAGGTCTTGATGACCTTCTTCTCGTTGGCCGCGTTCATGGCGTCCACCTTCTTCAACAGATGGGTGTCGATGAAGGGACCCTTTTTCAGGCTGCGTGACATTGTCTACCTACCTCCGCGCGCCGCGTCCACGGCGACGTCGAATAATGAGCGCGTCTGACGTCTTTGGCAGACGCGTACGGCCTTCGGGCTGACCCCAGGGCGAGACCGGGTGGCGACCACCCGAGGTCTTGCCTTCGCCACCACCGAGGGGGTGGTCGACCGGGTTCATCGCCACACCACGGGTCTGGGGGCGAACACCCTTCCAGCGGTTGCGACCGGCCTTACCGATCTTGATGAGCTCGTGCTCGGAGTTGCCGACCGTCCCGAGCGTGGCGCGACAGTCGATCGGCACGCGGCGCATCTCCGTCGAGGGCAGACGCAGCGTGGCGAACCCTCCGTCTTTGGCCACGAGCTGCACGCTCATGCCGGCGCTGCGGGCCATCTTGCCGCCACCGCCAGGGCGAAGCTCCACGTTGTGCACGGTGGAACCGGTCGGGATGAAACGCATCGGCAAGGAGTTGCCGGTGCGGATGTCGGCCTTGGGGCCGGACTCGACGTAGTCGCCCACGCTCAGACCTTGGGGCGCCAAGATGTAGCGCTTCTCACCGTCCGCGTAGTGCAACAGCGCGATGCGACACGAACGGTTGGGGTCGTACTCAATCGTGGCGACCTTGGCCGGGATGTGGTCCTTGTTGCGCTTGAAGTCGACGAGACGGTACTGCTGCTTGTGGCCGCCGCCGCGGTGACGCGAGGTCTTGCGACCGTAGCTGTTGCGTCCACCGGTCTTGGGCTTGGCCGAGAGCAGCGACTTCTCGGGTACCGAGGTAGTGAGCTCCGCGAAGTCCGAGACCGTCTGGAAGCGGCGACCGGGGCTGGTCGGTTTGCGATGACGGAGTGCCATGGAAGTCCTTAGTTCTCGAAGAGGTTGATCGTGTCGCCCGATTTCAAGGTGACGATGGCTCGCTTGGTGCCGGGCTTGGAGCCTCGCACGCCGGTGCGGCGGTTGCGGGTGTTCTTGCCCTTGCGGTTCAAGGTGTTGACGTTGGTGACCGTGACGTTGAAGGCCTGCTCGACGGCGTGGCGCACGTCGATCTTGGTGGCGCGAGGGTCGACCACGAACACGTAGGTGCCCGCGTCCATCAGCGCGTAGGTCTTCTCCGAGACCACCGGTCGAATCAGAATGCTCATCGCGTCGCGCATCAGTCGTTCTCCTTGGCGGTGGGCAGCGTGGCGTCGGTGAAGAGCAGCCAGTCGCAGTCGAGGACGTCGTAGGCGTTGAGTTCGCCGGCGTCGATGGTCTTGACGTTCATGAGGTTGCGGAACGAGCGAAAGGCCGTCTCGTCGTCGCGACCCAGGACGATCAAGATCTTGCCTTCGAGACCGAGGGTCGTCATCGCTAAGACAGCGTCTTTGGTCTTGGGCTCGGTCCAGTTGTCGAAGCCGTCAACCACCGCCACGCGTGACATCGACGCGCGGTCCGACAGCGCCGAGTAGAGGGCCAGGCGAATCATCTTCTTGGGCGTCTTTTGGTCGTACTTGCGCGGCTTGGGGCCGAGCGCAATGCCACCGCCCGGGTAGTGCGGAGCACGAATGGTTCCCTGACGAGCGCCGCCCGTGCCCTTTTGGTTGAAGGGCTTCTTGCCACCACCGCGCACTTCTTTGCGGGTCTTGGTGGACTGCGTCCCGGAGCGCTTGGCGGCCAGTTGCGCCTTGATCACTTGGTGCAGCACCGCCATGTTGGGCGTGACGCCAAAGAAGGCGGGCTCTAACTCGACGGTGCCGAGGACCACGCCGGCGAGGGACTTGCGCTCGACGGTGTGCTTGACCAACTCGGGTCGTTCCTTCTTGACCGGACCGCGCAGAGTAAAGGTGTCGCTCATCGGCTGCCTCCGGCCTTCATCGGGTTCTTGACGCTCGTGCGCAGCACCACGACGCCACCGCGGGGACCCGGAACGGCGCCCTTGACCAACACCAGTTGACGCTCGGCGTCAACGGAGATGACTTCTAGGTTCGTGGTGGTGACCTGCGAGCCACCCATGCGGCCGGCCATCTTGGTGCCCTTGAACACTCGTCCGGGCGTGGCGCAGGCGCCAATGGAGCCAGGCGCGCGGTGGTGCTTGTGGTTACCGTGCGCGGCCCCCTGACCGGAGAAGTTGTGGCGCTTCATGCCACCGGCGAAGCCCTTTCCCTTGGACACGGCCGTGGCGTCAATCATCTCGCCCTTTTCGAAGGAGTCCACGAGAATCTCTTGGCCGACGCTGTAGCCCGACACGTCGTCGAGGCGCAACTCCACGAGCTTCTTGCCCGGGGTGACGCCAGCTTTTTCGAAGTGGCCCAGTTCGGGCTTGGTGAGCGTCGAGGTGCGACGGGTGCCCCAGGTCACCTGGACGGCGGAGTACCCCTCTTTTTCGGGCGTTTTCACCTGGACGACGCGTGCGGGGCTGACCCGGACCACCGTGACCGGGATCGCCCGGTTCTGGTCGTCCCAGACCTGGGTCATGCCCACTTTCTCGCCGACGATCGCTTTGGCCGCCACGTTTTCCTCTTCCTCTTTATTTCTCTACGTCGACCAGGGCCGACATACAGACGCTCCGCCGGGCCATAAAACCCGAACGGAGCGCTCGACTGGTTGGTTCGGCGTTCCACGAATGGCAACCGAACACTTCGTTTTTGGTCCCGACCGTAAAAACCGGGGCTACCTACTCTACATCACCGATCCCCGGCAGCGCAAAGGCCGCCGGGTCCGGGGACTTAGCTTTGGCGGATCTTGATCTCGATGTCCACGCCGGCCGGCAGATCGAGACGCTGGAGCGAGTCCACCGTCTTAGCGGTGTGGTCCACGATGTCCAACAGTCGCTTGTGCACGCGCATCTCGAAGTGCTCGCGAGAGTCCTTGTGCTTGTGGGGACCGCGAACCACCGTGTAGCGGTGCTTCTCGGTGGGCAGCGGCACGGGTCCCTGCACACGGGCGTTCGTCCGCTCGACCGTTTGGACGATCTTCGCGGTGGACTGGTCCAGGACGCCGTGATCGAAGGCCTTCAACCGGATTCGGATCATCTGCTTGTCGGCCATATCCCAACCTACTTCAGGATCTTCGTGACACGGCCGGAACCAACGGTGCGGCCACCTTCGCGAATGGAGAAGGTAAGACCCTCTTCCATGGCGATCGGCTTGCCCAGGGTCACGGTCATGTCGGTGTTGTCACCGGGCATCACCATCTCGGTGCCCGAGGGCAGCTCGATGGTGCCGGTCACGTCGGTCGTGCGGAAGTAGAACTGGGGACGGTAGTTGGCGAAGAACGGCTTGTGACGGCCACCCTCTTCCTTGGTCAAGACGTAGACCGCGGCCTCGAAGTTGGTGTGAGGGGTGATCGTGCCGGGCTTGCAGAGAACCTGACCGCGCTCGACCTCTTCCTTCTTGGTACCGCGCAACAATGCGCCCAAGTTGTCGCCCGCGCGACCCTCGTCGAGGAGCTTGCGGAACATCTCGATGCCGGTAACGACGGTCTTCTGCGTCGGACGAAGTCCCACGATCTCGACCTCGTCGCCGACCTTGACGATGCCCTGCTCCACCTTGCCGGTGACCACCGTGCCACGGCCGGTGATGGACATGACGTCTTCAATCGACATGAGGAAGGGCTTGTCGGTGGCGCGGATGGGCTCGGGGATCCACTCGTCCACGGCTTCCATGAGCGCCATGATCTGGTCGCCCGCGGCGGCGTCGCCCTCTAAGGCCTTCAGGGCGGAGACGCGAACGATCGGCGTGTCATCGCCCGGAAAGTCGTAGGAGGTCAACAGCTCACGAACTTCCAGTTCGACCAACTCTAAGAGCTCCTCGTCGTCGACCATGTCGGACTTGTTGAGGGCCACCACGATGTAGGGCACGCCGACCTGACGCGCCAACAGGACGTGCTCGCGGGTCTGGGGCATGGGACCGTCGGTGGCCGAGACCACGAGGATCGCTCCGTCTACCTGGGCGGCGCCGGTGATCATGTTCTTCACGTAGTCGGCGTGGCCGGGCATGTCCACGTGGGCGTAGTGACGGTTCTTCGTCTCGTACTCCACGTGAGCAATGGAGATGGTGATACCGCGCTGACGCTCTTCGGGCGCCTTGTCGATCTGGTCGAAGGGCGTGAAGGCGGAGCCGCCGACGCGCTCGGAGAGGACCTTGGTGATCGCCGCGGTAAGAGTGGTCTTGCCGTGGTCGATGTGACCCATGGTTCCAATGTTGACGTGCGGCTTAGTGCGCTCGAACTTCTGCTTTGCCATTGTCGGGGACTAACTTTCTTTCTCGTGAGCGTTTGCGTGAAACGCTCTGGTTTGTTTGGCCCTCCCCGACGACGGTTTGGACCTATTTCGCTGGTTTCCCAGCTCCTTACGCGCCGGTGGCCTTGGCGACGATCTCCTTGGCGATCGCGTCAGGCACTTCTGCGTACGAATGAAACTGCATGGTGTACGTCGCTCGCCCTTGAGTGCGAGAACGCAGGTCAGTAGCGTAGCCGAACATGTCGGCCAACGGCACAAGGGCCTTAATTACCTGGTTATTGCCGACCGCTTCCATACCCTCGATGCGACCGCGTCGCGAGGACAAGTCACCGATGACGTCGCCCATGTAGTCCTCGGGGGTGACGACCTCCACGCTCATCACCGGCTCCAACAACACCGGGCTGGCGAGGCGGGTCGCCTTCTTCACCGCGATGGAACCAGCGATCTTGAAGGCCATCTCCGAGGAGTCGACGTCGTGATAGCTACCGAAGGTGAGGCGCACCCGCAGGTCGACCATGGGGTACCCGGCCAGGACGCCCGAGGTGAGCGCCTCCACGATGCCCTGGTTGACCGGCTGGATGTACTCCTTGGGGATCACGCCACCACTGATCTCGTCGAGGAACTCGTATCCCCCGCCGGGACCGGTCGGCTCGACGGTGATGACCACGTGGCCGTACTGACCCTTACCGCCGGTCTGGCGCACGTACTTCTCTTCGACCTTCTCGACCTTCTTGCGAATGGTCTCGCGGTAGGCCACCTGGGGCTTGCCGACGTTGGCGTCGACGGAGAACTCGCGCAGCATGCGGTCCACCAGCACCTCGAGGTGCAGCTCACCCATGCCCGAGATGACGGTCTGGCCGGTCTCTTGGTCGGTGCGCACGCGGAAGGTGGGGTCCTCCTCGGAGAGGGCGTAGAGGGCCTTACCCAGCTTCTCCTGGTCGGCCTTGGTCTTCGGCTCGACGGCCACGTGGATGACGGGCTCGGGGAAGGTCAGGGTCTCGAGTTGGATCGGCTGGTTGGGGTCCGACAGGGTGTCCCCGGTCGTGACCTGCTTGAGTCCGACCGCCGCGACGATGTCGCCGGTGCGAATGGTGTCTAAGTCTTCGCGGTTGTTCGCGTGCATGAGGAGGAGTCGCCCGAGGCGTTCGCGCTTCATGCCCTTGGTCGTGTTGATGACCGTGTCGCCCTTCTCCAGGGTGCCGGAGTAGACGCGAAGGTAGGTGAGCTTGCCGACGTAGGGGTCGGTCATGATCTTGAAGGCCAGCGCGGAGAAGGGCTCGGCGTCGTCGGGCTTGCGCTCTAGGACCTCGTCCTTGCCGGGCTTGGTGCCTTGGGTCGGTGGCAGGTCAACGGGAGAGGGCAGAAAGTCGACGACCGCGTCGAGCATGGGCTGGACGCCCTTGTTCTTAAAGGCCGAGCCGTTGAGGATCGGCACGCAGTGGTTCTCCAAGGTGCCGCGGCGAAGGGCGCGGCGAATGTCCTCGGCCGAGACGTCCTCGTCACCGAGGACCTTCTCCATCAAGTTGTCATCGAAGGTGGTGAGCACGTCGAGCAGCTTGGCGTGGTACTCGTCGGCCAACTCCTTTAAGTTGTCGGGGATCTCGACGGTGTCGAAGGTCTCGCCCCTGTCGTCGTGGTAGAGAATCGCCTTCATGGTGGTGAGATCGACGATGCCCGCGTAGTTGCCCTCGGCGCCCACGGGCAGCTGGATCACGGCCGGCACGCAGTTGAGTCGGTCCTCGATCATGTCCACACAGCGAAAGAAGTCCGCCCCGATGCGGTCCATCTTGTTCACGAAGCAGATGCGCGGGACGTGGTACTTGTTGGCCTGGCGCCAGACCGTCTCGGTCTGGGGCTCGACCCCGGCGACGGCGTCAAAGACCGCGACCGCGCCGTCTAGGACGCGCAGCGAGCGCTCCACTTCCACGGTGAAGTCCACGTGGCCCGGGGTGTCGATGATGTTGATGCGGTTGCCGTTCCAGTAGCAGGTGGTGGCGGCGGAGGTGATGGTGATACCGCGCTCTTGCTCTTGGACCATCCAGTCCATGGTGGCGGCCCCTTCGTGGACCTCACCGATCTTGTAGTTCTTACCGGTGTAGAAGAGGATGCGCTCGGTGGTCGTGGTTTTGCCCGCGTCGATGTGGGCCATGATGCCAATGTTGCGAACTTTGTCGAGGGGGTACTCGCGTGCCGTCATGTTGGTGCAAACTCTCTTTACTTACCAGCGGTAGTGGGCAAAGGCTTTGTTGGACTCGGCCATTTTGGCCATGTCCTCGCGGCGTTTCACGGCCGCGCCCACGCCGTTGCTGGCGTCGATGATCTCGTTCGCGAGGCGATCGGCCATGGTCTTCTCACGGCGCTTTTTCGCGAAGTCGGTCAACCATCTTATAGCCAGAGTCGTCGAACGACGCGGGCGAACCTCCACCGGGACTTGATAGGTCGTACCGCCGACGCGGCGCGAACGCACTTCCAACTCGGGCCGAACGTTCTCTAAGGCGCGCTTCAAGGTGGCCACCGGGTCAGTGCCGGTCTTCTGTTCGACCTGCTCGAGGGCCGAGTAGACGATGCGCTCGGCGATGGTGCGCTTGCCGCGCTCGAGGATCTTGTTGGTGACCTGGGTGACGAGAACCGACTTGTAGATCGGGTCGACCGGGATGTCACGACGAACGGCGGGGCCTTTGCGAGGCATTATTTCTCCCTCTTGGCGCCGTAGCGGCTACGGGCCTGCTTGCGGTCGCGCACACCCGAGGTGTCGAGCGCGCCGCGAATGATCTTGTAGCGAACACCGGGCAGGTCCTTCACGCGACCGCCACGGACCAGCACAATGGAGTGCTCTTGGAGGTTGTGGCCGACGCCCGGGATGTAGGCGGTGACTTCGACGCCCGAGGTGAGGCGCACGCGCGCCACCTTACGCAGTGCGGAGTTCGGCTTCTTGGGCGTGACGGTGTGCACGCGGGTGCACACGCCGCGGCGCTGCGGGGCCCCCTTCAGGGCCGGCGTCTTCGTCTTTGAAACCTTGTCCTGTCGGCCCTTTCGGACCAACTGTGCGATTGTGGGCACGCGGAACCTCTCTTGTTGGTAACTCTGAGGCGCTACGGCGAAAAGCCGGAGCGCGGACTGTCAATCCTACGACAAACTTCCTTGGTACGGCAAGCCCACCACCGCCCGGCGAGAGCGGCGGTGGGCCTACGCGTTAGAGCGCCTCGCGGCCGAGTTGATCTTCGGGGTTGATGGCGTCGTTCTCGGGCAGCGCGGACTCGTCGTAGGTGGCCGTGCCGATGTTCTGGAAGGCACTCAAGTCGGCGCTGAAGGAGTCATCACTGCTCAACTCGCCGAGCAAGCTCGCCAGGTCGAGGTCGTCGTCGCTGACCTGGGCCCAGGCGGGCAGCAGTTCGGCGTCGGGCATGTCGAGTCGCAGTTCGCGCTGGTTGTAGTACTCCAGGCCCGAACCGGCGGGAATCAATTTACCGATGATGATGTTCTCTTTGAGACCGACCAAGTTGTCGCGCTTGCCTTCGATAGCAGCCTCGGTCAGCACCCGGGTCGTCTCCTGGAAGGAGGCGGCCGAGAGCCACGAGTCGGTCGCGAGCGAGGCCTTGGTGATGCCCATCAACTGGGCCCGACCGTCGGCCACTTCCTCGCCGGAGGCCTCCAACTCGTCGTTGGTGTCGTTGAAGAGCTTGACGTCGATGAGCGCCCCGGGCAGCCAGTTGGAGGTGCCCGCGTCGACGATCTGCACGCGGCGGGTCATCTGACGGACGATCAACTCGATGTGCTTGTCGTGAATCGACACACCCTGGTCGCGGTAGACGTTCTGCACCTCTTCGACGAGGTACTGCTGGGTCTCACGCGTGCCGCGGAACTTCATCATCAACTTGGGGTCCAGCGGTCCGTCGTGCAACGGCGTGCCGACTTCGACCTCTTGACCGTCTTCGACGAGGAGGTGGCGAGCGATGGAGATCGACTCTTCTTGGATCTGGCCCTCGTCACCGACGATGGTGACCTTGCGCTCGCGACCAATCAGTTCGACGCGAACCGAACCGGAGAACTCGGCCACCGCCGCCGCACCCTTGGGGGTACGGGCTTCGAAGAGCTCGACCACGCGGGGCAGACCGTGGGTGATGTCACTCTCGGTCACACCACCGGAGTGGAAGGTACGCATAGTGAGCTGGGTTCCCGGCTCACCAATCGACTGGGCCGCGATGACACCAACCGCTTCACCGAGTTCGACCAGTTGGTGGGTAGCGAGCGACAGGCCGTAGCACGCCGCGCAGACTCCCTGAATGGCGTCACAGGTCAACGTGGTGCGAACCCGCACGCGGGTGACGGACGGGTCGTCGCGCAAGCGCTCCACGTCGTCCATCAACAACATGGTGCCCGCCTCGATGGTGGAGCCGTCGCTCAGGGCGACGTCTTCGGCCACCACGCGACCCCAGAGCTTGGTCTCTAGGTGGGCGCGCTGGGCACGGGTGTCGGGAGCCACGTGCTCGATCCACATACCGCGAGCGGTCTGGCAGTCGAACTCCTTGACGATCAGCTCCTGGGCCACGTCGACCAGTCGACGGGTCAAGTACCCCGAGTCGGCCGTACGAAGGGCCGTGTCACCGAGTCCCTTGCGGGTGCCGTGGGTGGAGATGAAGTACTCCAAGACCGAGAGACCCTCGCGGAACGAGGACTTGATCGGACGAGGGATCATCTCACCGCGAGGGTTGGACACGAGGCCCTTCATCGCGGCGATCTGGCGAATCTGCTGGGAGTTACCACGAGCCCCGGAGTCGACCATCTGGCGGATCGGGTTGTCGGGGATCGCGTTCATGGCGCGGTCGGTGGCGTCACCGACCTCCTTGTTCGCGTTGGTCCAGATCTCGATCTCTTGCTGACGGCGCTCGTCGTCGACGATGACGCCGCGTCGGTAGTTGGTCTCGACCTTGGCGGCCTGCTCCTCGTACTTGTTCAGAATCGCGGCCTTCTCCGGCGTGGTGATGATGTCGTCAATCGAGATCGTCAGACCCGACTTGGTGGCGAAGCGAAAGCCCAACGACTTAATGGCGTCGAGGGACTCCGCGACCTCCTGGCGCGAGTAGCTAGCCGAGATCTCCTCGACGATCGTGCCGATCGGCACCGCGTTCTTGCCAATGAGCTCATTGACGTAGCGGAAACCGAAGGGCAGTGCCTCGTTGAAGAGAACGCGACCGGGCGTGGTGACGAGTGAACGTCCCGCGCCCGCGACGTCAATGCCCGCCGCTTCGAGACGCGTGTCGAGGGACGAACCCTCGAGCGGACGAATCTGAATCGGCGCACGAAGCCCGATCAAGCCGTCGGCGACCGCGTTCTCGATCTCGTAGACGTGACGGTAGACCTTCGGGTGCTCGACTTCTTCCTCGGACGGCAGCGTCAAGTAGTAGGCGCCAAAGACCATGTCCTGGGCCGGTTCCGTAATAGGACGACCGGTCGCCGGGGTGAAGATGTTGTTGGTCGAGAGCATCAAGATGCGCGCCTCGGCCTGCGACTCCGCCGACAACGGCACGTGCACGGCCATCTGGTCACCGTCGAAGTCGGCGTTGAACGCCTTGCACACGAGCGGGTGAATCTGAATGGCCTTGCCGTCGACCAGGATCGGCTCGAAGGCCTGGATGCCCAGTCGGTGCAACGTCGGAGCGCGGTTGAGCAGCACGGGGTGTTCGCGAATGACTTCTTCGAGCACGTCCCACACGACCGTCTTGCGACGTTCGACCATGCGCTTGGCGCTCTTGATGTTCTGAGCCATCTGGGTTTCGATCAAGCGCTTCATGACGAAGGGCTTGAAGAGTTCCAGGGCCATCATCTTGGGCAGACCACACTGGTGCAACTTCAGCTGCGGACCGACCACGATGACCGAGCGGCCCGAGTAGTCCACGCGCTTGCCGAGCAGGTTCTGGCGGAAGCGGCCCTGCTTGCCCTTCAACATGTCCGAGAGACTCTTGAGCGGACGACCACTCTGTCCGGCCACCGGGCGTCCGCGACGTCCGTTGTCAAAGAGGGCGTCGACCGCCTCTTGGAGCATGCGCTTTTCGTTGTTCACGATGATGTCCGGCGCGCCGAGGTCGAGCAGACGCTTGAGTCGGTTGTTGCGGTTGATCACGCGACGGTAGAGGTCGTTCAAGTCCGAGGTGGCAAAACGACCACCGTCGAGCTGCACCATGGGGCGAAGGTCGGGCGGGATGACCGGCACCGCTTCCAAGATCATGGCCCGGGGGTCGTTCAGTCGATGACCGTGCTCGTCGCGACGGTTAAAGGACTGCACGATGGCCAGGCGCTTTAAGAACTTGGCGTGACGCTGCGCGCTGAGCGGCTTGCGACCGTCCTTCGCGTCAATCATCTCGCGCATGACCTTCTCTTCGTCGTCCAGGTTCATCCGGTCGATCAGCTGAAGGATGGCGTCGGCTCCCATGCCGCCTTCGAAGTAGTCACCGTAGCGGAACTCCATCTCGCGATACAGCACTTCGTCTTCGATGATCTGACGTGAGTGCAGACCCTCGAACGTGTCAAAGGCCTGCTTAGCCAGTTCGCGCTCTTCGGCGAAACGGGACCGCACGCCGTCGAGTTCCTTTTCGGTGCCGCGCTGCAGGGCCCGCAGCTCGGACTCCTTCGCGCCGTCGGCCTCGAGCTTGGCGGCTCGTGCTTCGATCTCTTTGAGCTTGTTGTCGAGCGCTTTCACTTCGCGCTCGGCGATCTCTAAGATCTCGTCGTTCAGCCCGACGCGCAACTCGGCCAGGTCGTCGTGACGACGCGCCTCATCGACGTAGGTGACCATGTGCGCGGCGAAGTAGATGACCTTCTCGAGTTGCTTGGCCTTCAACTCTTCCTTGGGCGCGGTGCCCATCAAGAGGTAGGCCAGCCACGAACGCGTCCCGCGCAGGTACCAGATGTGCACGACCGGCGCGGAGAGCGCGATGTGACCCATGCGCTCGCGGCGCACCTTGTCACTCGTGACTTCTACTCCACAGCGCTCGCAGACGATGCCCTTAAAGCGAACGCGCTTGTACTTCCCACAGGCGCACTCCCACGCCTTTTGGGGACCAAAGATCTTCTCGCAGAACAGGCCGTCCTTCTCGGGGCGCAGCGTTCGATAGTTGATCGTCTCGGGCTTCTTTACCTCTCCCGAGGACCAACTGCGAATGTTCTGCGCGGTGGCGAGACCGATGGAGATCTCGTCGAACTGGTTGACGTCGAGTGGACTCATGACAACTTCCTTTCGGCGGCGCGTCGAGCGTCCTCTTCGTCACTGCCACGCTCGGGTCGAGAGATGTCGATGCCGAGTTCGCGCGTGACCGAGAAGAAGTCCTCTTCGGTGTCCGCCAGATCAACGTGGGCGCCAACCTTGTCGCGCACTTCCACGTTCAAACAGAGAGACTGCATTTCTTTGATGAGCACCTTGAACGACTCGGGTATTCCCGGCTCGGGCAGGTTCTGGCCCTTGACGATCGCCTCGTAGGCGCGCTCGCGACCCTTCATGTCGTCGGACTTGACGGTCAAGAGCTCCTGTAGCGCGTAGGCCGCGCCGTAGGCCTCGAGGGCCCACACTTCCATCTCGCCGAAGCGCTGGCCACCGAACTGGGCCTTGCCCCCGAGGGGCTGGGCGGTGATCATCGAGTACGGACCGGTCGAGCGGGCGTGAATCTTGTCGTCCACCATGTGAGCGAGCTTCAAGATGTAGGCGTAGCCCACCGAGATCGGGCTGTCGTACGCCTCGCCGGTGCGACCGTTGTAGAGCGTGACCTTTCCGTCGTTGTCCCCGGCCAGCATGCGCTTGCCGTTCTGTCCGTCGACGTTCAAGGTCTCGAAGGTCTGTTGGATCGTCGGCTTGTCCTTGGCCCGTTCGGTCTCGTCCCAGTGCGCGCCGTCAAAGGACGGGGTGGCGACGTAGACGGCCGGCTCGGTGCGCGGACGGGTCTTGCGGTAGGGGCGGGTCGCGGGGTCCTGCTGGTCGTCGTGACCAGAGGTACCGACGGCCGAGTTCACTTCTAGGCCGGCCCAGCCGTGTCGAGCGGCGTAGCCCAGGTGACTCTCTAGGACCTGTCCCACGTTCATTCGACTCGGTACACCGAGCGGGCTCAAGATGATGTCGATCGGCGTGCCGTCCTCTAAGAACGGCATGTCCTCTTCGGGCAGGATCTTCGAGATGACGCCCTTGTTGCCGTGTCGTCCGGCGAGCTTGTCGCCTTCGGAGATCTTGCGCTTCTGGGCGACGTAGACCTTGACCAACTGGTTGACGCCGGGCTGCATCTCGTGGTCCTCGTCGCGGCTGTAGACCTTGACGTCGATGACCTTGCCGGACTCGCCGTGGGGAACCTTGAGCGAGGTGTCGCGAACTTCGCGCGCCTTCTCGCCGAAGATGGCCCGCAGCAGTCGCTCTTCGGGGCTCTGCTCGGTCTCACCTTTCGGAGTGACCTTGCCGACGAGGATGTCGCCGGGCTCGACTTCGGCGCCGATGCGCACGATGCCGAGGTCGTCTAAGTCCGCCAAGATGTCGTCGGGCAGGTTCGGGATGTCGCGGGTGATCTCTTCGGCGCCGAGCTTGGTGTCGCGCGCGTCGATCTCGTACTCCTTCACGTGGATCGACGTCAAGACGTCGTCACGCACCAGACGCTCATTCAAGATGATGGCGTCTTCGTAGTTGTAGCCCTCCCAGGGCATGTAGGCCACGAGCAAGTTCTTGCCCAGAGCCAACTCGCCGTTGCTGGTGCTGGTGCCGTCGGCCAAGAGGTCGCCGGCTTTCACCTCTTCGCCGCCGAAAACGAGGGGCTTCTGGTTGATCGAGGTGTCCTGGTTCGAACGACGGAACTTATTCAAGTTGTAGGTCTTACGGCCAAAGGCCTTGCCGTAGCGGTCGGTGGCGTCTTTTTCGTACTCGACCACGATGCGATCGCCCGACACCGACTTCACGACCCCGGTGCCTTCGGCGATCAACACGTCACCAGAGTCCAGGGCCGCACGGGCCTCCATGCCGGTACCCACGAAGGGCGCCTCGGGCATGATGAGGGGGACGGCCTGCTTCTGCATGTTCGCACCCATGAGGGCGCGCTGCGCGTCGTCGTGCTCGACGAAGGGAATGAGCGACGTCGCCACCGAGATGATCTGCTTGGTAGAGACGTCCATCAGCTCGACCTCGTCGGGCTTGACGAAGTCAATCTCACTGGTCGTCGAGGACGACTTGTTCGACGATCCCACGCGAAGACCGGTGCCGACCGGTCCGCGACGAACGAGCACGCGGTCGGCCTTGATGGTGCCGAGCTCGTCGACCTCGGTGTTGGCCTGGGCGATGACGTAGCGCTCTTCCTCGTCGGCGGTGAAGTAACGGATCTCGCCGGTGACCTTGCCGCCGGCGACCACGCGATAGGGCGTCTCAATGAAGCCGTACTCGTTGATGCGCGCGTAGGTGGCCAAGTAGCCAATGAGGCCCACGTTCGGACCTTCCGGAGTCTCGATGGGACACATGCGTCCGTAGTGCGAGGAGTGCACGTCGCGCACTTCGAGCCCGGCTCGCTCCCGCGACAGACCGCCCGGCCCGAGCGCGGACAAGCGACGCTTGTGGGTGAGGCCCGAGAGGGGGTTGTTCTGGTCCATGAACTGGCTGAGCTGTGAGGTGGCGAAGAACTCTTTGATCGCCGACATGACCGGGCGGATGTTGATGAGCGTCTGGGGGGCAATCGCCTCCACGTCCTGGGTGTTCATGCGCTCACGAACGACGCGCTCCATTCGAGACAGACCGGTGCGCAGCGCGTTTTGAATGAGCTCGCCCACCGAGCGAATACGACGGTTCGCGAAGTGGTCCTGATCGTCGATGTGATACGTCGTCTCCTTGGCGGTGCGATCCCGCGCCAGGTTCAACAGGTACGTGGCCGTCGCCAGCACTTCAGCCTTGGAGAGTACGTGCAGTTCGGGGTTCGGGAGCTCGAGCAGATTGCCGAAGAGCTCGACGTTCTTCGCCACTTCGCTACCCAGCTTGCGGTCCAGCTTGTAGCGACCGACGCGCGAGAGGTCGTAGCGCTTCTCGGAGAAGAAGGCACCCTCGAAGTACTGGCGAGCGGCTTCGACGGTCTGCACTTCGCCCGGACGGGCCCGGCGATAGATCTCGAGCCAGGCCGTCTCTTGGCTGGCGCGCAGGAAGTTCTCCGGCGTGTCGTCAATATTGAACTTCTCCATGTGCTTGGAGATCTCGAGGTGAGCCTTCTTCCAGTCCAGGTGGAACTGGTCCTCTAAGAAGTCGAAGTGCGCGACGAACTTCTCGAAGAACTTCTCGTCCATCGAGGTGTCGAGGGCGCGCAGCAGGGTGAAGATGGAGATGCGACGCTTGCGCGCGATACGCGCACCGGCGTTGGCCGACTTGTTCTTCTTCTCTTCGAGGTCCACCTGCAGCCACTCACCGCGGCTGGGGTGAATGGTGCCTTCGAAGGCGACCTTCTCGTCCTTGCCGGGCTGAAAGAGAACGCCGGGCGAACGAACCAGCTGAGAGACCACGACCCGCTCGGTGCCGTTGATGATGAAGGTCCCCTGCTCGGTCATGATCGGGAAGTCGCCCATGAAGACGGTCTGCTCTTTGATCTCACCGGTCTCGGAGTTCAAGAAACGTGCGCGCACGAAGATGGGCTGGGAGTACGTGGTGGCGCGCTGACGGCACTCTTCCACGGTGAACTTGGGGGACTCTTTAGGTCCGCGTCGTCGGGGTCGAACTCGAGTTCGAGCGAGAGACGACCGGTGAAGTCGGTGATCGGCGAGATCGCCTCAAAGGCCTCACGCAGGCCTTGCTTCATGAAGAGATCGAAGCTGTCGCGCTGGATCTCCAGCAGGTTGGGCAGGGGGTGTGCTTCACCCAGTGCCGAGAAATTAAAGCGCTCTGGGCTAGTGGACCGAGACGTCAACGGTCATCCTCCGTGTGAGTGGGTGGCTACAGATACGTGCCGGGTCTAAGCGAAAAACGGCGTCAAGAGATGACGAAGTTGAGGGCAGGAACACGGTCTAACCACTCTAGTGGTTCCGCCGAAGAATGCGCAACTGGCGCTCTCCGAAGAGATACGCGGCCGTTCAAAACGGTTGGGCTTACCCTAGGCAGCGTTCACCACCCAGGTCAAGTTTCAATCCTTAGAAAGTTGCCCCGGCCGCCGAGGCGGCCGGGGACCTTCAAAAAATCCTTAAATTACTTGACTTCTACGGTCGCGCCGGCGGCCTCGAGGGCAGCCTTGGCCTTCTCGGCGTCGGCCTTGGAGACCTTCTCCAAGACGGGCTTGGGCGCCGAGTCGACGAGGTCCTTGGCTTCCTTTAGACCCAAACTGGTCAAGGTACGTACTTCCTTGATGACCTGAATCTTCTTGTCGCCACCGCTCGTCAAAATGACGTCGAAGTCGCTCTTCTCTTCGGCGGCTTCCGCCTCGCCACCGCCACCGGCGGCGGGAGCCGCGGCGACGGCCATAGGTGCGGCGGCCGTGACACCGAACTTCTCTTCGAACTCCTTTAGGAGTTCGCTCAGTTCAATGACGGACAGCTCCGCGATGCCGTCGAGAATCTGCTCCTTGGTCAGGGTTGCAGCCATGGTGATTCCTTTCTTTCTTCTAACTAGTCGGGTTATTCGGCCGGTGTCTCAGCGTCGTGGGACGCCTCGGGCTCGGGTTCGGACGGGGCCTCGGGGGTCTCGTCCGCAACGACCACGACCTCGGTCGCGTCGTCGTCGCTCGCTGGCGAACCAGCTTCCTCGACCCCGGCCGGAGTCTCGGCAGCCGCCACGTCCTCGACCGCTGCCGGGGCGGGAGCGCCGCCCTTGGAGTCGATCAAGGCCGAGAGGCCGTAGGCGAAGTTTTGTGGGATGGCCTTCAAGAGGCCCGCCATCGTCGACAGCGGCGAGGCCAACAGACCCGCGAAACGGGCCAGCAGGACGTCGCGCGACGGAAGATCGGCCAACGCGGTCAGGTCGCTCAGGTTGAGGGCCTTGCCGTCCAGGACGCCACCTTTAACCACCAGGGTCGGCGTCGCTTTGGCGAAGTCGCGCAGGGCTTTCGCCACGGCCGAGATGTCGCCGTTCACGAAGGCAATGGCGGTCGGGCCCACCAGGAACTCCTCCAAGGGCGCGACGGCCGTGCCTTCGATGGCGCGACGCACCAGCGTGTTCTTAAAGACCTTGTAGTCGGCGTCGAGCGTGCGCAGCTGGCGGCGAAGGGTGGAGATCTGGGCCACGGTCATGCCGCGGTACTCCGTGACGACGGCCGTCGACGTGCCGTCGACCTTCGCCTTGAGCTCGTCAACGGTCGCGACCTTGGCTGTGCGAACCTTGTTCATGGTGACTCCTTCACCGGATGGCGCCCGGTCATCGGGCCTCCAACATCCAAGCGAACGAGTCTCACCAGACTCGAACTCCTCGTCAGGCGGACTTTCGTCCCTTAGGCACTCGCGTGCACCGGATGTCTTCGGCGTTCTTACAAAACTGTGGCACTGACGTCGTGCGGACTTACAGCGTACTTTCTTCTCTCAACAACGTCAAACCGACCTAGGCGGAGGCGAGCGCCTCGTCGTGGTCGTGGATGCGCGTGGGGTCGATCTTGACCCCGGGTCCCATCGTCGAAGAGACCGTCACGCTCATCAGGTAGCGGCCCTTGGCGCTGGCCGGCTTCACGCGGACCAACTCGTCAACGACGGCCACCACGTTCTTCACCAGGTCGTCGCGGGAAAAACTCACCTTGCCCACGCGCAGTTGCACGTTGCCGATCTTGTCGGTGCGGTACTCGACTCGCCCGCCCTTGAACTCGGTGACGGCCTTGGCGACGTCCATGGTGACGGTGCCGGTCTTGGGGTTCGGCATGAGTCCACGCGGTCCGAGCACCCGACCGAGACCACCGACCTGACCCATGAGGTCAGGGGTGGCGATCGCCACGTCGAAGTCGAGGAACCCACCGGCCACTTTGGCCACCAGGTCCTCGGCACCAACTTCATCGGCGCCCGCGTCGCGAGCCGCCTGCGCCGCCTCGCCCGACGCGAAGACCGCGACGCGGTTCGTCTTGCCGGTGCCCGAGGGAAGAGAGATCGTGCCGCGCACGATCTGCTCGGCCTTGCGAGGGTCGACGCCCAGGCGAACGGCCAGCTCGACGGTCTCGTCGAACTTGGCGCTCGACAGGCTCTTCACCTTCTCGAGGGCCTCGGGGACCGTCAGCAACTCTTCGCGGTCGACCTGCGCGAGGGCGTTCTTGTAGTTCTTACCGTGCTTCATGTTCTCTCCTAGCCCGCGACCGTAATGCCCATCGAGCGAGCCGTACCCGCTACCTGGAGCTTGGCCATCTCGACGTCGTCGGTGTTGAGGTCCTTCAGTTTGGTCTTGGCGATCTCTTCGACCTGATCCATCGTGACCGTCGCCACCGTCTCTCGGCCGGCGAGCTTGGCGCCCTTGGCGATGCCGGCGGCCTGGCGCAACAGCACCGGCGTCGGGGGCGTCTTCAGGACGAAGGTGAAGGTGCGGTCTTCGTAGATCGAGATCTCAACCGGGATGACCGTGCCGCGCATCGACTCGGTCGCGGCGTTGTACTGCTTGCAGAACTCCATCGTCTGCACCCCGTGTGGCCCGAGCGCGGTACCGACCGGCGGCGCGGGCGTGGCGCCACCCGCCTCGAGTTGGATCTTCACTACTGCGACAACGTTCTTGGCCATGGCCGTTCTCCTTGATTCGTTCTTTAGAGCTTGGTGACCTGCGTGAAGTCGAGCTCCACCGGGGTCTCACGGCCGAAGATGTCGACCAACACCTTGACCTTTAGCTGGTCTTCGTTGATCTCAGCCACGTGGCCCGAAAAGGTGGCGAAGGGACCGGTCTTGATCTGCACCGTGTCGTTGACCTCGAACTCGTGGGTCGGCATGCGGCGCTTGGCCGTGGGCTGCTCGACGCCTTCGACGTGGGGGTGAATGATGTTGTCGACTTCGCGGCGCGTCAGGGCGGTCGGCTTGGTCTTCTCGGCGCCGACGAATCCGGTCACGCCCGGGGTCGAGCCGATCACGTAGAAGATCTCGGGGTCCGGTTCGCACCGGATCAACAGGTAGCTCGGGAACATGCGCTTCGAGACGGTGACCTTCTTGCCGGACTTGAACTCGGTGACGTCCTCTTCGGGCAGGTAGATCTCGTAGATCGACTCGCTCAGTTCGCGAGACTTGATGATGTTGTTGAGAGCCCCGATGACCTTCTGCTCGTGGCCGGCGAAGGTGTGCACGATGTACCAGCGACCGGGACGGTCGTAGGCGCTCTCGACAACGGGCTCGTCGTCCTCGTCGATGATGGTGACGTCCAGGATCTCGTCGTCGAGCACATCGCTGGAAGTAAGGGGTGTTTCGAGATCACTCATGCAGGCCTACTTGATAAAGAGAAAGGTAACGAACTTAGAGAAACCAAAGCCCAGTCCAAAGATCAGGGAGGTCATAAAGACCAACACGCAGAACACGATGGAGGTGTAGTTGATGACTTCGGGGCGCGTGGGCCAAGAGACCTGGCGCATCTCTTCGCGAATCTGACGCACGAACTCCCGGGGGGTGGCCCGATCGCGGCGGCGTCGCTGCACGTCTTGAACGGAGGTGCGACGCGACGCGGGCGCGCCGTCGGCGCCCACCTGTCCCTGTCGCTGCATTAGTCGCTTCTGTTCGCGATTCATCTCACGTCTCTCGTTCGCACTTCGTCACTTCGTCGAAAAACATCTTCGAGCAGGGCAGGAGGGACTCGAACCCCCAACCACCGGTTTTGGAGACCGGTGCTCTACCAATTGAGCCACTGCCCTTCGAGGGCACGCCAAAAGTGGACGTGTCCCTAGGGACGTCAATCTTACCAGACGCCCTGGCGATGTCTCCTAGCGGGTCTCTTTGTGCAGCGTGTGCTTGCGCTCCCACTGGCAGTACTTCTTCATCTCAATACGCTCACGGTCGTTGATCTTGTTCTTCATGGTGATGTAGTTACGCCGCTTGCAGTCCTCGCAGGCCAGGGTGACCTGGATGCGCTTCTCGTTCTTTGCCATTCTTCTCTCCTTGGTACAACGTGGGCCCATCTGTGCCTGGTAGCGGCGGCGGGACTCGAACCCGCGACAACACGATTATGAGCCGTGTGCTCTGACCACCTGAGCTACGCCGCCTGGCGAGCCCTCTGTCGGGATTGAACCGACGACCCCTTCCTTACCATGGAAGTGCTCTACCACTGAGCTAAGAGGGCAGTCGCGATAAAAATGTCGCGAGGAGGAATTCTACTCCTTGAGAGAGCCCGCGTTCCAGCCCTCGGGGGTACCCTGGACGCCTATGAGAACGCGTCTAGCCGAGGTGGAGGACGCGCAGGCTCTTTTGACCATCTGGAACCCCGAGATCGTCGAGCTGGTCGTCTCGTTGGACCTGGTACCCAAATCGCTAGAGGAACAACGCTCCTGGATCCTCGAACACCGGACCTCGTACGTCTGCCTGGTGGCGATCAACGAGGAGGACGAGGTCGGTGAGATGGGAGCCCGAGGCGACCAGATCCTTGGCTTTGCTTCCCTCTCCGCCTTTCGCGACAAGCCGGCCTACGCCACCACGGTCGAGAACTCCGTCTACGTCCATCGCGACGCTCGGGGCCGCGGGGTCGGTGAGCGACTGCTGCGCGACCTCCTCGCCGCGGCCGAAAAGTCCGGCTATCACTCGATCATCGCGCGCATCGTGGGCGAGAACGCCAGCTCCATACGCCTCCACGAGAAGTGCGGCTTCACGCTGGTCGGCACCGAGATCGAAGTCGGGCGCAAGCACGGGCGCTGGCACGACGTCGTGGAGTACCAGTACGTGGTGTCCTCTACGCCACCCCGGCCGTAGGTTCGCTCGCTTCGAGCTCTTTCTCGGGCCAGGACCACTGCGTCCAACGACCCATGGGCACGAGCAGTACTCCCCCCAAGATGGCGACGGCCAGGGCGATGAGCAAGGGGTTCGAGTGAACAAGGCCCGACAGGAGTTGGCGACCACCCGGCATGCCGATGAACGGTCCGGTGATGGTGAGGAGCAAGAGCCAGAAGTGCTCGCGGCCCTGGTAACTCGCGGCCAGCACCACCAACCCCCAGGCCAGGTACCAGGGCTGCACCACGGGACCCAAAACCACGAAGAGCAACAAGGCCAGGCCGAGCGAGCGCACCCAGCCGCGCTTCTCCGAGTGCCAGAGCAGCCACAGGGTGATCAGGACGGCCGTGACCAGACCCAGGAATCTCGTCACCGACAGCACCGAGGCCAGTTGGATCGAGTGAGCACCGAAGGCGTGAAGCGTGTTGGTGATCGCCATGCCCGCGCCCGTTGCCGGGGCGGCCCACGAACGAACCGTTCCGTTGCTGAGAAGATTGTCGACCCATCCGAAGCCAAAACCGGCCAGCAGTGTGGTCACGCCCAACACCGCCGCCGTCACCACTGCGCCAATCGCGAAGGGCCGAACTCTCTGCTTGAACGTGGCGTTCGGTCCGTGCCAGTTCCAGGCGATGAAGGCGAGCCCGATCGCGGCGGGGGCCTTGATGGACGTGGCCAAGGCCACGAAGAAGAGGGCCCAGACCGGATGGCGTTGGACGGCCAGGGCCAGGCCAATCACCAAGAAGCCCGTCATCAACGCATCGTTGTGCGCCCCGCCAATCAACGTCAGCAGCACCAGGGGATTCATGGCGGCCAAGACAAACGCTTCGCCCGGATCGCGGTGAAGACCCTTGGCCAGCATCGTCACGCCCACCCCAATCAGAACCACGGCGATGACTTCTAAGACGCGCAGCCCCACCACGGTCCAGAGCTCGTGGTGGAACGTGATCTTGTCGATGAAGCCATCGATGGAGAGAAATCCAGGACCGTAAGGCGCGGGGGTGTTACTCCACAAGGGATCGACCGGCAAGGTGTAGCTGTTACTCGCTCCCCCCAAGGTGTAGGGACCGTAGAGGTAGGGGCTGATGTTGTGAGCCGTCATCTCGCCCTGAGCCGCGTAGCTGAAGACGTCGCGGGAAAAGAGCGGCGGAGCCACGATCATCGGCACGGACCAGAGCGCAAAAATCCACCAGAGCTTCTTGACCGGGGCCCCCACGTGGAGCTTCATCACCTCCGAGAGTCGAAGCCACACCCGCATCAGCAACAACAGCCCGCCGTACACCAGAACGACCGAAACGATGTACTTGGTCACGCTCGGCCCGCCCGAACCCGACACCGGTTCGCCGAAGAACCACGTGTTGGCCATATCGAGCTTGAACGGCGAGTTGGTAAAGGACGCGCCCGCCACCACCGAGGTCAGCGCCGCGAAGCCGAGGACGGCGGGTTGCCAGAGGAAGGCCCAGCCCTCGAAGGGTCCCGGGGTGAAACGGCCGAGCGGGGTGTATCGCTGCTCGAGAAGTTGCACGCCGGACTCGAAGCGAGTGGCCACGCGCTCGTAGGCTCGCCGTACGGCCCTCGCCCACGAGTTCACTCGACTCACGAAACTCCTCTCGCCACGCAAGTGACACGGTACTTCGCCCCCTGGCAACTCGCCACGGGGCGTGGTCAATCCGTGACGAGAGGATTGACCGTGGTGGGCCAGGAGGGATTTGAACCCCCGTAGGCTAAGCCGTCTGGTTTACAGCCAGATCCCATTGGCCACTCGGGCACTGACCCGTCGAGAATTCTACCGCCCGTCGCTCCACCAGTACCAAACGAGGCGAACCTCTAGCATTCCGTCATGCCAACTTTTGACGTGGTCTCAGAGATCGACCTCCAAGAGGTCCGCAACGCCGTCGATCAAGCCAACCGCGAAGCGTCCAACCGTTTCGACTTCAAGGGCACCGACGCCGAAATCGAGTTCTCCGATAAGGAGCTGACCCTCAAGGCGTCCACCGAGGATCGCTTGCGCGCCCTCTACCAACTCCTGGAAGAGAAACTGGTGAAGCGCTCGGTGTCGCTGAAGACGCTGGACCCGGGCAAGATCGAAGAAGCCAGTCATAACGCCGCTCGCCAAAAGGTGGCCCTGAAGGCGGGGATCAGCCAGGACGTGGGCAAGCAGATCAACAAGCTGGTGAAGGAGATGGGCGTGAAGAACCTCAGCTCCTCGATTCAGGGTGATCACGTGCGGGTGACCGGCAAGCAACGCGACGATCTCCAAAAAGCCATCGCCGTCTTCAAAGAGGCCGACCTCGACGCGCCCCTTCAGTTCACGAACTTCCGCGACTAGAAACGACCTAGGCGGTCTCCGCTTCTTCGACGCGCAGATGTTCGTCCATCAAGGTGAGTGGATCGACCTTGAAAATGCGGTTGAAGATAATCAACTTGAGTACCCAGAAGACGCCGAAGCAGAGGAGGTTGGCCCCGGCCACGAGCGCCGTGTTGGCGCCGTGGCTCCAGTGGTGCGTGTTCACCTCGTGCTTGGCCCACCACGCGCCCAACTGCGAGAAGGCAATGCCGAGGACCGAGACGCTGAGGAACGGTACGACCTCGCGACGAAACTCGCTGCGTCCCCGCTTACCCCAGGTCCAGCGGCGATTGAGTTGGTACGCCGGAATGACGCCCACGATGTTGCCCGCCAGCGTGGCGAAGACCACGCTCGGAATCCAGCGAAAGCCGTAGAACGCCGCCACCGCGCCGAGCGACACGATCGTGGTGATCGCGGATGCGGTGGTGTAGCGAATGAGTTTCTTGCCCTCGTGCGTGCGCGACCAGGCCAGCAGCGCGGAGGGTGAGTACCTCATCGACTAGTCGGTGCTCTGGAGCGGGTACGACGGTTCAATCGCACCCTTCTCTTCCAAGGTCAAGTGCTCCTCGAGCCGTTCGAGCTTGTTGACGTGGAAGATGCGGTTGAACACCATCAACTTCAGCACGAAGAAGATGGCGAAGCAGAGAAGGTTCGTCCCGGTGACGAGCGCGGTGTCCGCCAAGTGACTCCAAGAGTGCGAGTGCACTTCGTGACGGGCCCAGAAGGCACCGATCTGCGAAAAGGCGATGCTGAGAAAGGACATGCACCAAAAGGGGACGATCTCGCGGCGAAAGTGGCTGCGCCCTCGCTTTCCCCAGGTCCAGGTTCGATTGAGGTGATACGCGGGCAGGGTGGCGATCAGGTTCCCCGCGAGCGTGGCCCAGATGACGCCCGGGATGATGCGGAACCCGTAGAGGATGGCAATGGAGGTGAACGAGACAGCGGTGGTGACAACCGATCCGAGCACGTACCGCGTCATCTTCTTACCTTGGTGAGTATGCGACCACGCAATAAGAGAGCGGAAGCGTTGAATCACCCTGTCGAGTCTACCGGTGGGCCCCGGGGCCGCCGAACCCCAGGTGCAACAATGGACGGATGTCCGAAGCCCTCGACTTTCTGCTGCGATTGCTTGACCTCGAAACAATCGAGGTCAACGTCTATCGGGGAACACACCCCACCGAGGAGCGCCAACGGACCTTCGGCGGACAGGTCGCGGCCCAGGCTCTCATGGCGGCGGGCCGCACCGTCAGCGGCGCTCGCGTCCACTCGCTGCACTCGTACTTCCTGCGCCCCGGCGACACGTCCACCCCGATTCTCTACGAGGTCGACGCCATCCGCGACGGGAAGAGTTTCACCACCCGACGGGTGGTCGCCATCCAGCACGGCAAAGCGATCTACAACATGCAGGCCAGCTTTCACAACGCGGAGTTGGGGGTGGAGCACCAGATCGCCATGCCCGACGTGCCCGCTCCGGAGACGATTCCCACGATCACGGAGCGACTAAAGAGCGAGTTCGGCGAAGTAGACGAGTGGTTCGAGCGCCAGCACCCGATCGATCAGCGTTTCATCGGTGAACTCCCGTGGAGCCCGACCCGCTCCACGGACCCCTACCAGCGACTGTGGATCAAGGCCGACGGGGTCTTGCCCGACGATCCGCTGTTGCACGCGTGCGTGGTGACCTACGCCAGCGACATGAGTCTCATCGACGCCGTTTTGAAACCTCACTCCATCAAGTGGGACGACGGGGGCTTCATGGTGGCCAGCCTTGATCACTGCATGTGGTTCCATCGCGATCTTCGCGCCGACGAGTGGCTGCTCTACGACACCGAGTCGCCGATTGCCACCGGCGGGCGCGGCCTGGCCCGTGGATTTCTCTTTTCCCGCGACGGAGAACTCAAGGTGTCCATGGTCCAAGAGGGCCTGACGCGCATCACCTCGCCGACCTACAAGAAGGCGTAGAGGACGGGACTAACTTCGCTCGCTCATGGGCACGAAGTCGCGCGCGTCGCGCCCGATGTAGAGCTGGCGGGGACGGGCGATCTTCGTGTCCTGAGAGAGCAACTCCTGATAGTGAGCCAGCCAACCCGAGGTGCGTGGGATAGCGAAGAGCACGGTGAACATCTCGGGGGGAAAGCCCATGGCCTGGTAGATCAGACCCGAGTAGAAGTCAACGTTCGGGTACAGCTTGCGCGAGATGAAGTAGTCGTCGGCGAGGGCGACCTCTTCGAGCTTAAGAGCGATATCCAGCAGCGGATTCTTGCCCGTCACACTAAAGACGTCGTCGGCGATCTTCTTAATGATCATCGCCCGAGGGTCGAAGTTCTTGTACACGCGGTGACCAAAGCCTTCGAGCAACGTCTTGCCCTGCTTCACGGTCTCCACGTACGCCGGAACGTTCTCGACGCTGCCGATCTTTACCAGCATGCGCAGTACCGCTTCGTTCGCTCCGCCGTGACGTGGTCCGTAGAGCGCGGCGGTGGCGGCGGCGGTGGCGGAGTACGGATCGGCGTGCGAGGACCCGGCGACGCGCATCGCCGTCGTCCCGCAGTTCTGTTCGTGATCGGCGTGCAAAATGAAGAGGACGTCGAGGGCGTGGGCCAGAATGGGATTGGGCTCGTAGGTCGGCTCGGCCACCTTCCACATCATCGAGAGGAAGTTCTGGGCGTAGCTCAGTGAGTTGTCGGGGTAGACAAAGGGCATGCCGACGCTGAAACGATGGGCCGCCGCGGCCAGGGTGGGCATCTTGGCGATAAGACGGACGATCTGCTTGTCGAGGATCTCGGGGTCGTCGAGGATCTTCGCTTCCTTGTAGTACGTCGAGAGGGCCGCGATCGCCGAGACCAGCATGCCCATCGGGTGTGCGTCGTAGTTGAAGCCCTCCAGGAAGCGCTTGCGGACGTTCTCGTGAATGTAGGTGTGATACGTGATCTCTTTCTCCCACGCGGCCGCCTGTTCGCGCGTTGGGAAGCTCGCCGTGCAAGAGGAGATAAGCCACTTCGACGTAGGTCGATTTTTCGGCGAGCTGCTCGATGGGGTAGCCGCGGTATCGCAAGATGCCGGCGTCGCCGTCGATGTAGGTGATGGACGATTCGGCCATGGCCGTCGTCATGAATCCCGGATCGTAAAACCAGACGCCGGGCAGCACCTTCGACCACTCACTCGCCGCGACTCCCCCGTCAACGATGGGGATCTCGCGCGACTCGCCGGTTCGGTTATCGGTCACGGTAATGGACTGCGTCACAGTTCCTCGATTCAAATTTAAGGGCGTGCCCATCGTAGGCGAACTGGCCAGTAACTCAACTCGGCGCTGTGTTTCCCGAGGGTGACATCTCAAGGCGGAAGATCTCGGTGGTGAGTTTTCCGCGGGCCGCACGGGCCCCGATGACGTGCACGATGATCCGGGCCTGTTCGCTCGGGGTGGTCGTCAGGGCTTTCGGAACGAAGGCGTAGGCGCCCAGGGGGCCGAGGGTGGTGGTCATTCGTTGCGAGAAGGCGACGCCGAGGTGATTGAGCGGAGTCACCTGGACCGTAAAGGTGATTGGTTGGTTGTCGTAGCTGTCGTTGACCACGGAGACGCCGATCTGCACCGAGGTAACCGGAGGGAGTAGCAGCACGCCCGCCGGTGACGGCAGAGGAGACGGATTGACGCGCACCGCGGCAATGTCGACGGCCCGCACCAGAGCCAGTGACGTCGAGCGCAGGGCGTGCATCCCGTTCGTCACGACGTACTGAGCGCTCTCAGCGCTCGTCGCGTCGAGGCGTACCGTGCCGGGCTCTCTTCTGAGGGCGAAGCGCTCGACGTTCCAGCTCTTGCTCGTCTCGATAAGTGAGGCCGCGGGATTCGTGATCGTCGTCGAAAACTTGACGCTCCACGGGAGTTGTAGATCGTGGGCCACGTCGCCGAGCAGGGTTTGGTAGGCCTCTACTCGCTCCTGGGTGAGCAGATCGAGCTCGTTGTCGACGTCGTGCGAGAGGCGGGGCTGGTGAAGAAGGTCGGCGGCCGTCGCCCAGCCGGGAAGCTGCTCATCGAGTTGGTAAAGACGTGCGGCGAAGACGTCGCGACCGAGGGTGCCGCCCTGTGAGAGGAGCCGATAGAGGCGCCCGTCAAAGGCGTTTTCCTGGAGGATGAGCGCGTTGGCTAGCGCGGCGAAACTACGATTCTCGCTGCGCCGCGCCGTCACCGCGCCGTGCGCTGAGCGCGAAACGTCCCGGGCGAAGACCAGAATAATCAGGGTGACGACGAGGGCGAGGGAGATGAGCAACGTGCGTCGACGACGTTGCGCGCGAGTACGAGCCACTTGAAAGAACTTACTCGTCCCTGATTTTTAGTCTTGGTCCTCGACTCCTTCTATCTCGAGGATCTCGGCCATGCCGTCGAGCACGGGCTGACCGTCGACGCCCCACTTCACCTCATCGAGCCGAGCGGTCAGGCGATCGACCCGGTTCAGCTCCGGAAGCTCCTTGGCTCGCGGCACACCGCCCAGGTTCTGCAGTCCTCGGGCGCTTACGATGAGCCGTGTTTCGAAGGAGGCGATCATCTTGTTGTACTCCTTCACCTGCGTGTCCAGCGCCCGTCCCATGCTCGCTACCGGTTCTGCGACCAAGCGAATCCGCTCGAAGATCAACTCCGCGACTTTGTAGATCTCGTCCGCGTTCGTAGCGAGTTGCTGCTGGCGCACCATCATGGCCACCGACCACAGCAACGACAAGAGGTTGGTGGGCCCGACGATCAGCACCCTCTCGTTCGCCGCGAACTGCAAGAGCTCGGGGTCGGCGTCAAAGGCGACGCTGACGGCGACATCGCTCGGCACGAAGCACACAACGAACTCCGGCGCGGGCGAGATGGACTCCCAGTAGGCCTTGTCGCGCAGCGTCTTCACGTGGGCGCGCAGGTCCTTCGCGTGCTTGAGCTCGAGTGTCTTCGTCTCCTCGGTGCTCTCGCTCGCGAGGGCCGCCTCAAACGCGTCGAAGGGAAACTTCGCGTCAATGGCGACCCGCGACCCGTTGGGCATGTTCACCACGCAGTCCGGGCGCTGCGAGCGACCCGCGTCGCTCGTAGCCGATACCTGCAACTCGTAGTCGATGTGTTGATGCAGGCCCGAGGCTTCGAGGACATTGGCGAGTTGCACCTCCCCCCACCGGCCGCGGTGGTCACTACGCCCGAGGAGTTGATTGAGTCGGCGAGTCTCCTCTTGACTCTTGCGCTGTTCGTTCAGAAGCTCATCGGCGCGGCTCTTCACTTCACCCAGCGCGCCCACGTGCTGCTTGTCAAACTCCGCCAGGTTGCGCTTGTACTCGTCAAGCAGGTCCGCTAATGGTTTGAGCGTGCGATCGAGCGTGTTCTCGCGCTCTTTCATGGCCTGCTCCTGAGACTGATTGAACTGGTGGACCGTCTGTTGGAGCACCCGGTTCGACAGGTTCTCAAAGACCCCTCCCATATTGGCGAGAGCCTCCTCGTGTTCGAGTCGAACTCTCGCCAACTCGCTGCTCGCGGCCGCCAGTTCTGAGGTGCGCACGGCGAGCTGCGCTTTCGTTTCACTCAGGGCGTCACCGTTGGAGTGCGTGCGTCGCTGCGCCAGAGACCACGCCAGGGTTGCGCCAAGGACGAGTCCTAGAACGCCCGTAAGTACCGCGACCATGTCACTCCCTTCCCACTCCTCTTCCCACCCTAGAGACGCAGTGTCACGCGCCACTAACCTTCGCTACGTGAGCCGGCTGTTTCGATCCTCCTCGTCCGAGTCGCAGATCACCACGCCCCTCGTCCTCGCGAGTCAAGACCTACGTCCCCAGACGGTGCGAATCTTCGCCTTGGTCGGAGAGGCAATCGCCGGAGCGACGCACGCCCTTCTCGCGAACGACCGTGAACTGGCCAAACGCCTGGTGGAACAGGACATCATCATCGACGAACTCGTGAACGAACTCGTCTCGGCGGCCGAAGGGCGACTGCTCGCCAGCGATGCTTTAGACGTGGAGGGCCGCCGGGACCTACTCATTCTTCTGCGAATCCTTCCCGAGGTGGAACGAAACGGCGACCTGGCCGAACACATTGCCCGACGCGCGGCACGCGGACTCGGCAGTGAGATGTCACCGCGGTCTCGTGGCCTCATCGAACGAATGGGGGAAGTCGCCTCCACCATTTGGCGCGAGGCGACCGACGTGATCATCGACGGACGAGCCGAAGCCTGGGGCGCGATCGAAGATATCGACGATGAACTCGACGACCTGCATGTGTCGTTGACGGCGGAGCTGACCTCGGGGTCGATGAGTGTGCCAGTCGCGGTGGAAGTCGCTCTGATAGCGCGCTTCTACGAGAGGTTCGGCGATCACTGCGTCAACTTGGCTCGTCGCCAGGTGGGGCGCGACGGCGCCGACTAGCGAATCTCGAGCAGCGCTTCGGCGATCTGCACCGCGTTGAGGGCCGCGCCTTTGCGAAGGTTGTCGCCACTGACGAAAAGTGAGAGACCATTCTCCAACGCTTCGGCCCGGCGAATCCGGCCGACGTAACAGGGGTCCGTTCCGGTCACCAGACGAGGAGTGGGGAGCTCACTCACCACCACGCCGCGAGCCTTTTCGAGAATCTCCGTGGCGTGCTCGGGAGTCAGTGGTCGTTCGAAGCTCAAGGTCAGCGCTAGCGAGTGGCCCGTGAAGACGGGAACCCGCACACAGGTCGCGCTGACCTGGAGGTTGGCGATCTCTAGAATCTTGCGACTCTCGTCGCGCAGCTTCTGCTCTTCGTTGGTCTCGAAGGATCCGTCGTCCACGATCGTCCCGGCCAGCGGGATGACGTTGTGGGCGATAGTCGCGGGAAACTTGACGCCTTCGTCCAGCGGAAACGCTCGTCCGTCGAATGTCAGCACGCGCACATCGTGATCACGAGTCTTCTCCAGTTGGTCGGCCAGCTCATTGACCCCCTCACGTCCCGAGCCACTCACGGCCTGGTACGTCGAGGCCACCATGGAGGTAAGGCCGGCGGCCAAGTGCAGCGGCTTGAGAACCGGCATGGCCACCATCGTCGTGCAGTTGGGATTGGCCACGATCCCTTTGGGAATGGTGATCAGAGCGTGTTCGTTGACTTCGGGTACTACGAGTGGAACATCGGGGTCCATCCGCCACGCCGAGGAGTTGTCGATAACGGTCGCCCCCGCTTCGGCGAAGCGCGGGGCTAGGACCTTGGACGAGGCGGCGCCCGATGACATGAGCACGATGTCCAGGCCAGAAAAGTCGGCCGTAGCGCTGTCCTCCACCTCGACGGCTCGACCCTTCCACTCGATCGTCGATCCGGCCGAGCGCGAGGACGCGAAGAAGCGAATCTCCTCGACGGGAAAGTTGCGCTCAAGCAGTATCGCGCGCATCACCGTGCCGACTTGACCGGTGGCTCCAACGATGGCGACGCGCATGGCGAAAGTTTAGGTCACTCGGCGTCGAGACCGAACGCCGTGTGGAGGTATCGAACGGCGTCGGCCACTTTCTCGGCCCGCAGCACGCAGGAGATGCGAATGGAGCTGGTCGAGATCATTTCGATGTTGATGCCGTGGTTGTACAGCGTTTCGAACATCAAGGCCGTGACGCCCGGGCTCGATTTCATGCCCGCGCCGACGATCGTGACTCGACCGATGTTGTCGTCACTGGTGACCTGGTCGGCGCCGATCGCCTCTTGCACCTTGTTACACGCCGCCGTTGCCGCGTCCAGATCAGTTTTGGCGACGGTAAAGGAGATGTCGGTGACGTTGTGCGCACTGGTGTTCTGCACGATCATGTCGACGTTGATGTTGTCGTTGGCCAGTTCGCGAAAGAGGGTGGCCGCCACACCGGGCCGATCGGGCACCCCGGCCACGGTGATCTTGGCCTCCGACGTGTCATCGGTGATGGCCGAAACGATGGCCTCTTCCATAGTGGGGTCCTCCTCCACGATCCAGGTGCCTGGCTCCCAGGTAAAGCTTGAACGAACGTGCATCGGCACGTGATGGCGCCGGGCAAACTCCACTGAGCGCAGCATCAACACTCGCCCGCCCGTGGCCGAGATCTCCATCATCTCGTCGAAGGAGACGCGATCAAGACGACGGGCCTTGGGCACGACGCGCGGGTCGGCCGAGAAGACGCCCGTGACGTCCGTGTAGATCTCACAGACATCGGCCTTGAGAGCCGCCGCCAGCGCCACGGCCGTGACGTCGGAGCCACCGCGTCCGAGCGTGGTGATGTCGCGTTCCGTCGACACACCTTGAAAACCAGCCACGACCGGCACGAGGCCATCGTCGAGGGCTTCGCGGATGCGGTCGGGCCGCATCTCTAGGATTTTGGCCCGCGTGTGCGACGTATCGGTGATGATCCCGGCCTGGCTGCCGGTAAAGGAGGCCGACTCCACGCCCACGGTACTGAGGGCCATACTCACGAGCGCCATGGAAATCCGCTCTCCCGCGGTCAAGAGCATGTCCATTTCGCGGGCCGGACGGTTCGGCGAGACCTCGTCGGCCAGAAGAATGAGATCGTCGGTGAACTGGCCCATCGCCGACACGACGACCACGACCTCGTCGCCTTGCCGTCGAGTGCGAGCCACGTGCTGGGCCACGGCCCGGATGCGCTCGGCGTTGCCCACCGACGTGCCTCCAAATTTTTGCACGATGAGCGCCATGCGCAACAAGGATAGTTGAGCGAATTAGGGCCTTAAGGGGGTCAACTAAAGTCGCAACCATGGCAACTTCCAAACGTGAACGGCAGAAGGCGGCCCGCCGCGAGAAACTCGAGCGCCAACAGCGCTACGAGAAGCGTCGTAAGAACATTCGCCGCGGCGTCATCGTGGCGATCATCGCCGTCCTCGTGGTCGGCACCGGCGCCTTCCTCTTCTCCGGATCGAAGAAGCCGTCGACCACGACCACGACGACCATCGCGTCGAGCGCCAGCACGACGACCACGACCACGCTGCCCGAGTACTCCATCTCCCAGGCGCAGTCCAACGCCAAGGCCGTCGCCTACGGCTGTCCCACGTCGACCGCGACGCGGGTGAACACCATGTCGTGGAAGACCGCGCCGCCGCTCACCATCAACAAGGCGGACAAGTACTACGCCACCTTCGACACCACGGCCGGTACCTTCGTCGTAGCGCTTGACGCCAAGACCGCTCCCGTGACGACCAACAACTTCGTCTTCTTGGCCGAGCACAACTTCTACAAGTGCGTCATCTTTCACCGCGTGATCTCAGGCTTCATGATCCAAAGCGGCGACCCGACGGGAACGGGAACCGGTGGCCCTGGCTATACCATCGCCGACGAGTACCCCAAGGCCGGGAATCCGACGTACCCGCAGTACTCCATCGCCATGGCCAACACGGGCTCGCCGCACACCGGTGGCAGTCAGTTCTTCATCGTCACCGGCGCGGAAGGTGAGACACTACCGAACACATACTCGCTCTTCGGAAAAGTGATCAGTGGCTTTGAGGCAGTGAACACTATTCAAGACGCCGGCAGCGCCAGCTCCTCGGGCGTACCACCGGGAATCACCTATCGAATCTTGAACATTAAGATCAACGCCCTATAGCTATGAGCGACAACCTACCCAACCCCGACGGATCGAGCCCTCCGCGTCAGAAGTTCTCAGAGGCGCCCGAGATGATCATCGACCCCTCGAAGACCTACACCGCCACCATGGTGACGTCCAAGGGCACGATGGAGATCCTGCTCGACCCTCTCGCCGCGCCCGTCACCGTGAACAGCTTCGTGTATCTCGCGCGCTGGCACTACTTTGACGGCATCGTCTTTCACCGTGTTATTCCGGGCTTCGTTCTCCAGGGTGGCGACCCCACCGGCAGTGGCGCCGGGGGACCGGGCTATCGCTTCAACGACGAGTTGCCCAAGCCCGGGCGCTACGAGGTCGGCTCGCTGGCCATGGCCAACGCCGGGCCTCACACCAACGGCTCCCAGTTCTTCATCATCTCAGGCCCCGACGGCGTTCGTCTACCGCCGCTCTACTCCCTCTTTGGAAAAGTGGTCAAGGGTCTTGACGTCGTGTCGACGATCAACGACATCGGTACGCCGTCGGGCAAACCGCGTGAAGACGTCGTCATCGAGTCGGTCACCATCACCGAGGTCTAGAGCGTCACGACCTCGTGTTCACGCGTGACGACCACGTCGCCGCGGAGCACTCTCCAGTTGTCGCCGTCGCCGTAGACGGCGCCGCTTTCTCCGAGCACCGCCAAGAGTACGTCCCCACCCAGTAGGGAACGCGTGCGGTGGAGCTGCTCCTCGCTGGCGCTCACCGAGAGAACCAGTCCACCGCGATACCCGAGTCCGGTCGTGGGAGCCCCGCCGCGCGGATCGATCATCACGTCACCGAGCACCGAGGCGACCGACCCGAGAGCGATGATGCGCGACGCGTCGCGAATCGCTTCGCCGATCGAAGAGGCGTGCCACACGCTCTTCGCGTGCAGTGGCGATCCATCGCTCAGCACCACCAGGTCCGCTTCGAGAATGCGCGTCGCGAAGTACGGTTCGTCGCTCGACGTGCGATCGATGTTCATCAGCGCCTCCACTTGGGCGTCGGACTCTTCGAACAACAAAGAGAGCTCGATGGCCGACTGCGTGGCCCCGGTGAAGGCGGCCGCCGTCGGCACGATGACGACGTCGCTCTGCGAAGACACCCGGAACGGTTCACCCAACTCGAGGACGTCACGAAGAGCGCTAGCGGATCCCACGGCGATCGTCTCGGGCACGTCACGAGTATCCCACTCGGGCCTACTGGTCGGTAACGGTAATCTTCCCTTATGAGTTTCGCGAAGATCGGTGTCGTCGGTTCTGGGATCATGGGCAGCGGCGTGGCCGAAGCCGCCGCCGGAACGGGGGCGCAGGTCATCGTGCGCTCGCGCTCGATCGCGAGCGGCGACGCCGTCCTGGTAGCGATTGACCAGTCCCTCGCCAAGCAGGTCGAAAAAGGTACGCGCGACGTCGAGGAAGCGGCCGAGCTACGCCGGCGCGTTCGGGTGACCACTGATCTCGCTGACTTGGCCGACAGCGAGCTCATCATCGAGACCGTGGTGGAGGACCTCGCGGTCAAGATGGAGCTCTTCCGAGCGCTCGGCGACGTGGTCGGGCCACGCGCCATTATCGCCACGTGCACCTCGACCCTGCCCATCATCGATCTGGCGATGCAAGTTTCTTCACCAGAACGAGTCTGCGGCGTTCACTTCTTTAATCCCGTGCACGCCATGTCGCTGGTCGAAGTGGTTCGACCCTTAACGGCCAGCGATGAGACCATGGCGGCCGTCACCGAGTTCGTGCTGGCCTGTAACAAAGAGCCCATCGAAGTGAAGGACCAGGCCGGCTTCATCGTGAACGCCCTGCTTTTTCCCTATCTCAATAACGCCGTTCGTCTCCTGGAACAAGGCGTGGCCACGAAGGAGGGCATCGACACCGCGATGAAGGGCGGATGCGGATTCCCGATGGGCCCCTTCGCCCTGCTCGACCTGGTGGGGCTCGATACGTCCCTCGCCATTCTCGACGCGCTCTACGCGGAGTACGCCGACTCGAACTACGCCCCTGTGCCGTTGCTGCGACGCATGGTGAGTGCGGGACAACTCGGTCGAAAGTCCGGCGCCGGCTTCTACCAGTATCGAAAGTAGACGGATGAAGGAGCGCTCGAAGCCCTGGGTCATGAGGACCTACTCGGGCCACTCCAGCGCCAAGGCCTCCAACGAGCTCTACCGCAGCAATCTGGCCAAGGGCCAGACCGGACTCTCCATCGCTTTCGACCTACCCACGCAGACCGGCTACGACCCCGACGATCCCGCGGCCGCGGGCGAGGTGGGCAAAGTCGGTGTGCCCGTGGTGCACCTCGGCCACATGCGCGAGCTCTTTCGCGACTTGCCCTTACGTGAGATGAACACGTCGATGACCATCAACTCGACGGCGGCGTGGCTGTGGGGTCTCTACTTGGCCTTGGCCGAGGAAGAGGGTGTGGACCTGAACGATCTCCAGGGCACCACGCAGAACGACATCGTGAAGGAGTACCTGAGTCGCGGCACGTACATCTTCGCGCCCGAGCCGTCCAAGCGACTCATCGCGGACATGATCGCCTTCGGCATTCACCACGCCACCAAGTGGAACCCAATCAACGTCTGCAGTTATCACCTTCAAGAGGCCGGAGCCACGCCGGCCCAGGAGATCGCGTACGCCCTGGCCACCGCGATCGACGTGCTGGACGCTGTGCGCGACTCCGGCAAGGTCGAAGCGCGCCTGATGCCCGAAGTGGTTGGGCGAATCTCCTTCTTTGTCAACGCCGGTGTTCGCTTCATCGAAGAGGTCGCCAAGATGCGCACGTTCACCGCGATGTGGGACGACATCTGTCGCACCCGCTACGGGGTGGAGGACCCTTCCCTTCGCCGTTTTCGTTACGGAGTCCAGGTGAACTCGCTAGGGCTCACCGAGCAACAGCCCGAAAATAACGTGCAACGCATTGTCTTGGAGATGCTCGGCGTGACCTTGAGTGCGGACGCCAGGGCGCGCGCGGTGCAACTGCCGGCGTGGAACGAGGCACTCGGACTACCGCGCCCCTGGGATCAGCAGTGGAGCCTTCGCATCCAACAGGTGCTGGCCTACGAGAGCGACCTCCTGGAGTACCCGGATATCTTCGCCGGCTCTCGCGTCATGGAGGCGATCGTTCACGACCTCACCACCGCGGCCCAAGGCGAACTCGACGACGTCCTCGCCCTCGGCGGCGCCTTTCGCGCGATCGACGAGTTGAAGAGCCGACTCGTGGCCAGCCAGTCCGCACGAGTGGAACGTATTGAAACGGGAGAGCAGATCGTCGTCGGCGTCAATCGTTTTACGGAGACGGCGCCCTCCCCTCTCACCGGTGACGAGTCGCTGTCGTCGATCTTGACGGTGGATCCCGCCGTCGAACAGGAGCTCATCGAGGACGTGCGCGCCTGGCGAGCGTCGCGCGACGAGGAAGCCGTACGAGCAGCACTCGAAGAACTGCGCCGCGTCGTGCAGAGCGACGACGTCCACGACAACGTCATGGTGCCCACCATCGCCCTGGCCAAGGCCGGAGGCACCACGGGCGAGTGGGCGGGTGCCCTGCGCGACGTCTTTGGCGAGTACCGCGCGCCGACCGGTGTGCAGGGCGGACTGGGTGGTCGCAGCACGGATTTCGCGGGCCTCGTGGCTCGGTCTCGAGCGATCTACGACAGACGGGGCGCGCCGCCGAAACTTCTCGTGGCCAAGCCCGGGCTCGACGGACACTCGAACGGCGCGGAGCAGATCGCCGTGGCCGCGCGCGACGCGGGCTTCGAAGTCATCTACGAGGGCATTCGACTCTCCCCCGAGGAGATCGTCGCCGCCGCGCGCGATGAGGACGTGGACGTGGTGGGACTGTCAATCTTGTCCGGCTCTCATTTGGCCTTGGTTCCTCGGGTCGTAGAGGGCCTCGCGTCCGCAGGGGTGGAGGCCAAGGTGGTGGTGGGTGGCATTGTGCCAGACGACGACGCGCTCACACTGCGCGAGCTCGGGGTGGCAGCGGTCTACACGCCCAAGGACTACTCGCTCGCCGCGATCATGGACGACCTCTTAACGCTGATCGAAAACGTCTAGTTCAAAACGTGGGGGCGGCGGTTGGCGTAAGGGCCGGGGTTGAACCAACGTCCCGAGAAGCGCCACGTCGGCGACGTGTCCTTCACGCGAGGTCGCTCGGTCTTGAGCAGCTCCTCGGCCGCGGCGATGAGAGCGGCCATCTCCTCGGGCGGTAAGGACGGTCGCGGGGTAAGTCCGTAGTTCATAGCGGCACGTTCCCGTGCTTGCGCTTGGGCAGCTCTTCGCGCTTGCCCCTCAAGAGATCGAGGGAGCGCGCGAGGATCTGGCGCGTCTCGGCCGGATCGATCACGTCGTCGATGAAGCCACGTTCGGCCGCGATGTAGGGAGTGGCGTAGCGCTCTTCGTAGTCGTCGACCAGTTGCTCGCGCAACATCTCGGGATCCTCGGAGTCGGCGAGGTCGCGGCGATGGACGATGCCCACGGCGCCCGCCGCCCCCATCACCGCCAGTTCGGCCGTCGGCCAGGCGAAGGCCAGGTCGGCGCCGATGGACTTGGAGTTCATGACCACGTAGGCCCCGCCGTAGGCCTTTCGCGTGATCACCGAGATGCGCGGCACCGTGGCTTCGCAGAACGCGTACAGCAACTTGGCCCCGTGGCGAATAATGCCGCCGTACTCTTGTTCGACGCCCGGCATGAAACCCGGCACGTCGACGAAGGTGACGATCGGTACGTTGAAGGCGTCACAGGTGCGCACGAAGCGCGCCGCCTTCTCGCTCGAGTCGATGTCCAGCACGCCCGCCAAGATCTGGGGCTGGTTGGAGATCAGACCGATGGTGTGGCCGTCGATGCGCGCGAAACCGCACGTCACCTGCTGCGCGTAGGTGGCGTGCACCTCCATGTAGTCGCCGCCATCCACCACCGAGGCGATGACCTTCTTCATGTCGTAGGGCTGGTTGGGCGAGTCGGGCAAGAGTTCGCGCAAGTCCTCGCAGAGTCGATTCGGGTCGTCGCCAGTCAAGATGCGCGGTGGCTCTTCCATGTTGTTCGAGGGAAGGAAGGAGAGGAGGTAGCGAACTTCGTCGAGCACGCTCTTCTCGTCGGGCAGCACAAAATGGGCAACGCCGGACTTCGTGGCGTGCGTCTGGGCGCCGCCCAGTTCCTCAAGGGTTACGTCTTCGCCGGTCACGGACTTGACCACGTCGGGACCGGTGATGAACATGTGGCTCGAGTCCTTCACCATGAAGATGAAGTCCGTCAGCGCCGGGGAGTACACCGCCCCACCGGCGCACGGTCCCAGAATCACCGAGATCTGGGGTACCACGCCTGACGCACGGGCGTTGCGGCGAAAGATGCCGCCGTAGGCGTTCAGACCCGCGACACCCTCTTGGATGCGAGCGCCCGCCCCGTCGTTGAGGCCAATGATGGGCAGACCCATGGTCGTGGCCAGGTCCATGATCTTGTGAATCTTCTCGCCGTGCGTCTCGCCGAGCGCGCCCCCGAAGACGGTGAAGTCCTGGGAGTACACGCACACCTTGCGGCCGTCGATCTTGCCATAGCCAGTGATCACGCCGTCGGTAAAAGGACGCGAGTCTTCAAGCCCCATGCCCGAGGCGACGTGTCGATTCAACATGTCGAGTTCTTGGAAGGAGTCTTCGTCCAGGAGATACTCCAGACGTTCTCGCGCGGTCATTCGACCTTTCGCGCGATGACGCTCAATCGCCTTCTCACCGCCGGCCACCAGTGCTTCGGCTTTGAGGGCTTCGAGTTCCTTCAGTCGTTCGGCCATCGAGTGTTCCATAGCGTCAGGCTAGCCAGGACGCACGCGCCTTTTCGAGGGAGAACCGACCCGCGCCGCGCCATTTCGATCATCTTGGTGACGTTGCCTGCGTTACCGCGAAGTAGGAATTTCTCGTTACTCGTAAGTAGAGATTTCTAACTCGCGAGTAACTCTACGACCGACGTAGTGCTACGGCCCGACCTCGACGAGTTCGATCAGGGTGCCAAAGGACGCGGTGGGATGAATGAAGGCAACGGTCGTTCCGCGCGAACCGGGACGAGGCACCTCATCGATGACTCGGTGGCCCGACTCCTTCACGGCGTCAAGAGCGCGAGCGCAGTCGTCCACGCGATAGGCCACGTGGTGAAGGCCCTCACCTCTCTTCTGGAGGTACTTCGCCACGGGCGAGTCCTCGCGGGTGGGCGTCAGTAACTGCACGTACGAGTCGGCCACCCGCACCAAGGCTTCTTCCACGCCATCGGACTCCACGATCTCTCGATGCTCCACCGTCGCGCCGAATACGTCGGCGTACCAGGCGATCGCCGCCTCGAGATCGACAACGGCAATTGCCACGTGATCAATTTCTGTTAGCAGCGATGTCATGAGAGCTCCTCGGGGTGGCGAAAGATGGTGAGTCGCTCTTCCCCGACTGCCGCGCGCATCGCGGGGTCGCTGACGCCGAGCCCCTCGCGCGGCGCCAGGCAGAGAACGCCGATCTTTCCCTCGTGGCGGTTGTGTTGCACCTCGAACGCGGCCTCGCCCGTCTCTTCCAGGGGAAAGACCGCCGAAAGCGGCGGAACGACGCGCCCGTCGATGATGGCTTGGTTGGCCGACCAGGCTTCGCGGTAGTTGGAAAAGTGCGAGCCCTTGATGGTCTTCAGCCTCATCCACAGGTGGCGGTTGTCGTACTCGATCATGTAGCCGCTCGTGGCCGCGCAGGTCACGATGGTGCCGCCGCGCTTGGCCACGAACACGCTGGCCCCCATAGTTTCGCGGCCCGGGTGTTCAAAGACAATGTCGGGATCGCTCCCCACGAGAGAGCGAATGTCCTTGCCCAGTCGTCGCCACTCGCTCTCGTCTTGGGTGTGGTCGTCTTGCCAGAAACGGTACTGCTTCTCGTGGCGATTGATCACGTGTTCACAGCCGAGCTCGTTCAGAACGGCCGCCTTCGACGCGCTCGAGACAACGCCCACGGGCACGCCGCCGGCGTTAAGGACGTGCTGCACGGCGAAGGACCCGAGTCCCCCAGTGGCCCCCCAGATGAGAACCTTGTCGCCTTCGCTCACGGGTGCGCCGTTGTGCGAGACGAGCATGCGATAGGCCGTGGAGTTGCACAGCGCGTTGACCGCCGACTCTTCCCAGGTGAGGTGGGCAGGCTTGGGCATCAGTTGGTTGGCCTTCACGACCGCGATGTCCGCGAGACCGCCAAAGTTCGTCTCGAATCCCCAGATACGTTGATTGCTCGCCAGCATCGAGTCGTCGTGGCTGCTCGGATCTTGGTCGTCGACGTAGTTGCAGTGGACCGTGACCTCGTCACCCGCTTTCCAGTTGCGCACCAGCGAGCCCACCCGCAAGACCACCCCGGCCGCGTCCGAACCCACCACGTGATAGTCGAGGGCGTGTCGACGTCCCCAGATCGACTCTTTCCCCAAGCGATCGAGAAAGCCAAAGGTGGGAAGTGGCTCGAAGATGCTCGTCCACACAGTGTTGAAGTTGATCGACGACGCCATCACGGCCACGTACGCCTCGTCGGGCGCCAGGTCGGGCACCGGCACCTCGTCGACATGCAGACTGCGCCGAGGGTCCTTGTCGCGGCTCTCCAGGCCTTCGAACATGTCTTGGTCTTCGCGGCGCACGAACGCCGCCCGCGTGGTGCTCGGCAGGGGAATCTCCGCCAGCGTCTCGCCCGAGGCGCCCGCAACAGCGGCGTCTAGAAGTTCACTCATCTGCGCGAGGCTAGTGGGCTGGGAGGCGACGGCCGTTCAGCCTGCCCGCGGAGACTCAACGAGACAGCGTCTAACGTTTGACGTGTTCCCTATGGAACACGTAGTCGAGGAGTCACCATGTCACGTAGCGTCATCGTCGCCGGCAGCCGTACCGCCATTGGCAAACTCTCGGGAGCCTTCGCCACGCTCAGCGCCCAGGACTTGGGCGGCGCCGCCATCAAGGACGTGTTGGACAAGACGGGCGTCGACCCCGCGAGCGTCAACGCCGTCTTGATGGGTCAGGTGATCCTGGCCGGTCAAGGACAGATCACCGCTCGTCAAGCTGCCGTCAAGGCGGGCATCCCGATGACCGTGCCCGCCACGACCATCAATAAGGTCTGCCTGTCTGGACTGCAGACCATCTACCTGGCGGACCTGATGATTCGCGCCGGCGAAGCCGACGTCATCGTGGCCGGCGGCATGGAGTCGATGACGAACGCGCCCTACCTCTTGCCGGGCGCCCGCGCGGGTTATCGCATCGGCGATCAGAGTGTCGTGGACTCCATGATGTTCGACGGACTCACCTGCAGTTTCGACCACTGTGCCATGGGTCTCGCCACCGAGCGTTACAACCACGGCCAGATCACGCGGGCGCGCCAGGACGAGTTCTCCGCGCGGAGCCACCAACTAGCCGCGGCGGCTACCGCCTCGGGCGCCTTCGCGGAGGAGATCGTGGGGGTGGCCGTGCCGCAGCGCAAGGGAGACCCGATCATCGTCTCCGTTGACGAAGGCGTGCGCGGCGATACGACGGCGCAGTCGCTGGGCCAGCTTCGCCCGGCCTTCGAAAAAGACGGCACCATCACCGCGGGTAACGCGTCACAGATCTCTGACGGTGCCGCCGCCGTGCTCGTCATGTCCGAGGAGCGCGCCCAGCAGTGGGGACTCACGCCGCTCGGCGAACTGGTGAGCTACGGCCAGGTCGCCGGTCCGGACACCTCTCTTCTCACCCAACCCTCCCGGGCCATCCTGCAGGCCGCCAAGAAGGCCGGCCTGGACGTGAAGGGACTCGACCTCTTCGAGATCAACGAAGCGTTCGCCGCCGTCGGGCTGGCCTCGGCCGACGACCTCGGTCTTGACGAGTCGAAGCTCAACGTCAACGGGGGAGCCGTCGCACTCGGTCATCCTGTGGGCATGTCGGGCACGAGACTGGCCCTCACGGCCCTACTGGAGCTTCGTCGCCGCGGTGGTGGTGTGGCCGCCGTGGCGCTGTGCGGCGGCGGCGGACAGGGCGACGCCGCGATTCTGCGCTCTCTTTAGTCGGGCACGTAGCTCGCCACGAGCGGGTACGGTCCCTGTCCGACCTGTTGGTCGTCGGACAGCGCGAGAACGTAGGCGCCCGCGAGGGGGTAGCCCTCGCGCAACGCCGGGGGAAGGTCATCGACCAAGGTCCCGAGCAGGTCCAGCACGGTGGGGTTGTGTCCCACCACGAGAAGCGACGTGGTCACGGGATCGACCGCTGCCAGATCGATCAAGACGTCCTCGGCCGTGACGTTGTGCACTCCGTTGTAGATCAGCTCGCTAAAGACGCGAGTCGACACGAAAGGTGTCCCGTCAAAGGCGCGCTCAAATGTCTCTCGGGTGCGCGTCGCGGCGCTGACCAGGGCGGTGGTCGGACCGTAGCGTCCCAGTTCCTTCTTGTTCTTGGCCCAGGAGCGCAAGACCTCGCACTGGCGCCGACCGCGATCGTTGAGTCGCCGGTCGAAGTCACTGAGGTCCCTGGCGCCCCGCTCGGCTTTAGCGTGTCGAACAATGGTGAGGTACCGCACGGCCCTAGTCTCTCGCACCCGTTGGCCTCAAAGGAACCGACCTCTGGTTTAGCGTGGAAGAGTGCACGCCTCGCTCAGTTACTTTCAGGCCATCGTCATGGGTCTGGTTCAGGGAATCACGGAGCTCTTCCCCGTCTCGAGTCTCGGACACGGGGTTCTCGTCCCGGCGTTGTTTGGCTGGCACAACCTGGTCAGCAGCCAGAGCGTCAAGCAGTCCTTCTTCCTCGTCTTCTTAGTGGGTCTGCACGTGGGAACGGCGATCGGGCTCCTGGTCTACTACCGCGCCACCTGGCTCGACCTCTTTCGCGGTCTCTTTCACCAACTCGGCCGCACGCGCGACAACGGCCTCTCGTCGTTGTGGCGGCTCCATGACGACGGCGTCGACGCCCGCTACCGACTGCTCGTGCTGCTCGCCATCGGGTCGATCCCGGTGGGCGTCGTCGGCGTACTTCTCGAGAGCAAGCTGCGCGTCCTCTTCGCCAAGCCGCTCGACGCGGCCATCTTCTTAACGCTCAACGGCGTGATCTTGCTCGGGGGCGAGATGCTCCGTCGCGGCCGGGGGCGCCACGCCGCGCATAAGACGCTCGATGACCTCACGGCGACGAGCGCGCTCGGCGTCGGGAGCGCGCAGGTCTTCGCCCTGCTGGCCGGCATCTCGCGCAGCGGTGTCACCATGGTGGCGGGCCTACTGTACGGACTGGACCACGAGCAGGCCGCCAACTTCGCTTTTCTTCTGGCGACCCCCGTCATCTTGATGGCGGGGCTCTATAAGTTGCCCGAGCTCTTTGGGGCTCTCGGCGACGGTGTGCGACTACAGACGTTGGTCGGGGCGATCTTCGCCATGGTCAGCGCCTACGTGGCCGTTCGATTTCTCACCCGCTGGTTCCAGACGAAGACGCTGACGCCCTTCGCCATCTACTGTCTCGTGGCCGGGGCGCTATGCGTCGTGCGCTTCGCCTGATTAGCGACGAACTAGTCGCTCAACACTCGTCGGCCGTCAAGGGCCCGTCCCAAAGTGAGGTCGTCGGCGAACTCCAAGTCACCCCCGACCGGCAGTCCGCTGGCCGGTTGGGACACCACGAGTCCCGGCACCTGCAACAGGCGACTTAGGTACATCGCGGTGTGATCGCCTTCGACATTGGAGTTGAAACAGAGAATGACCTCTTTCACCGGTCCGTGAAGTCGCTGAATCAACTCCTGGATCTTCAGTCGATCGGGCGTGACGCCTTCCAGCGGATTCAACACGCCATGAAGAACGTGGTACGTGCCGTGAAAAGCTCCTGACCGTTCGACGGCGACCACGTCGGGCGGACTCTCGACGACACAGATGGTCGTCTGATCGCGACGAGTGTCGGCGCAGATCGCGCACAGTCCCCCGGTCTCAGCGATGTTGCAGCACCGCTCGCAGAACGACAACTTGGTCTTCATCTCACCCAGCGAAGCGGCCAGACGCTCCACGTCTTCACTGGGCTGGCGCATCAGCCAAAAAGCGATACGCTGAGCCGACTTGGGGCCGACGCCCGGAAAACGTCCGAGCTCGTCGACGACCGCCTGCAGGGCGGGAGGGTAGTTCACGAAATCTCCTCGGAGCCAGGAAACATCTCCGCAATAAGGTGATCGGCCGCGGAGTCGACCAAAAGAACCGTCTCCTCGCCTCCCTCAAACTCCTCCTCCATCGGAACAGGCTTCGATGTTTCTCGACGTTCGGGGGCCGGAGAGCTCAGTGAGGGGTCAACGGTCCAAAAAATGGTGAGCGGCGCCTTGAACTCGTGTTCGAGAGCGCCCTTCAGACCTTGTGAGATCAGCTCAGTGTTCTGACGCATCTCTTCACTCTGCACGGCGATGGTGATGAGCAGGCCCTCTACCGATTCGATCATCGCCGATCGCAGCAGTAGTTGCGCCGATCTCGAGGTGCGAGGCACCACTCGTTCGACAAAGCGCGCGCGAACGTCCTCCAGTGACAGCGAAGGTGGCCCTTCGGCCGCCGCGGCCTCGCGCGAGGGCGCGGGGTCGGCCGCTGACGGTGGTGGGGGCGTCGGGGTCGCAGTCGGCATGGAAGCCGCCGGCGCGGGTGCCGTCGCGGCGACGCTTGATCCAATGGGTCGAAGGGCGCGAGCCGGCGGCGCCGTGGCGGGGACACTCCGCGTCGGGCCCCGTTCGAGACGAGTCAGGCGCTCATCGAGAGACTCAAAGGAGAGGTCGAGTTCTGGTTTCGTCAGTCGCACCATGGCGACCTCCAGCATGACGATCTTTTCGGGGGCGCTCTTCATCTCTCGGATCGCTCGTCCTACGGTCTCGAGGATCCGCACGCTCTTCGCCAGTCCGAGTACCTCTCCCCACTTCACCAGCCGCTCCCGGTCCGCGTCGACGGCGTCGGCCACGTCGGGGGCTACCTGGAGCAAGAAGACCTGACGAACCTCCGCGGCGAAGTGTTCGGCGAGTTGCTCCGGGTCCCACCCTTCGCGAGAGAGCACCGCCAAGGATCGCAGGGCTCCCACCGCGTCGTCGCCGGCCAGCGCCGAGAACAGCTCGTCGAACAAGGGCTGCGCTTCATCGAGGGACCCCGTCGCCAGTAGTTGGTCCAAGGCACTCAGCGCGTCACGGGCCGACCCCCGTCCTAGGCGCACCGCCGCGTCAATCGTCGCGTCATCCGCACCGAGGCCCGCGGCCCTCTTCACGTCATGCAGCAACGTCGCCATCGTGTCGGCGCCGAACAAGCGAAACTCCAAGTGCTGGGTGCGCGAACGAATAGTCGGCAGCACTTTGTGGGGATCCGTCGTCGCCAACACAAACACGACGTGGGGTGGTGGCTCCTCCAGTGTCTTGAGAAGGGCCGCCGAGGCCGCCTTTGATAGTTGGTGTACCTCGTCGAAGATGTAGACCTTCCAACGGCCCGGTGTACCGTGCCAGGCCCCGGCGATGATGTCGCGAATGTCGTCGACTCCGTTGTTCGACGCGGCGTCGAGTTCGATCACGTCCAGCGAGGTGCCTTTGGCGATGGCCAGACAGCTGGTGCAGACCGCGCAGGCGTCACCGTCCACGGGATGCTCGCAGTTGAGGGCCTTCGCGAGGATCCGCGCCGTGGTGGTTTTGCCAGTACCGCGAGGTCCCGAGAAGAGGTAGGCGTGAGAGATTCGGTTGTTTTTCACCGCACCCTGCAGGGCGCGAACGACGTGGTCTTGACCCCGAAGTTCCGCGAATCGGGCCGGTCGAAAACGGCGATAGAGCGACGTGACGCCCTCAACGGACGTGGGGGTTGCTTTCGCGTCAGGCATGCACCGATGCTAACGGTGGCCCGTACGGTGCCGAGGTCCAAAGCAGTGGCCAGGCGATCCGTGGCACCCAGCACAGTTCGCTGAGAGCTGCTGGCTTCCACCCCTGACTCGGTTCACGAAAGGCTGTCGCACGGGACCCGGCCACCGCTTTCAACCTCGGCGTCAAAAGGCTACCGGAGAATCCCTTCGACGAGCCAGAGGGCGTGGCGATCACCCCCTCGCGACTGAGCGGGTGGCAGTTCGCTGCTTGACTAGGGAAATGGCGAGTACCACGGTCACGATCTATGGGGTCTGCGCGCTGACTTTCATGATGTCGATGTACGCGCTCGAACGGCGTCATCGAAGATTCCTGCTGGGGTTTTCGCTCGGCTGCCTCCTGTCGAGCGCCTACGGCTTTCTCTCGGGCGCGTGGCCCTTTGGGGTGGTGGAGATCATCTGGTCGGGCATCGCCCTACGCCGGTACTGGAACACCGCCCTCTAATTGATCGTCGCGGGACTCAAGTAGCCTTGCTAGCCGGTATTCATTTCAACGTGGATCTCCGTGGAGGAGTGCGAGAGCGGCCGAATCGGCACGATTGGAAATCGTGTGAAGGGAAACCTTCCGTGGGTTCAAATCCCACCTCCTCCGCCAACTCGCGAGACGGCACGACGTCTCTCAGATCGAGGGTTACGAACGACCGCCCTCGGCATCAAGAAGCGCCTCTTTCGTCCCCAATCCCCACCGATAACCGCCGAGTGAACCGTCTCGACGAATGACGCGGTGACAGGGAATCGCTAGGGCCACCTCGTTAGCCGCGCACGCCGAAGCGACGGCCCGAACCGCGCGGGGGGCTCCGATCTCCTCGGCAATCTGGCTATACGTGCGCGTCTGCCCGAGGGGAATCTCCCGCAGGGCCTCCCACACGCGAATCTGAAAGGCGGTCCCCGCGAGATCGAGCGGTAACTGCGTGGCGCTCCCTTCCCCGCGCGTCGCGCCCTCGAGGACCGCTGCCACCTCGGACAGCCCCTCATCGTCTCGCACCATGAGCGCCAAGGAATACTCCTCTCTCAGGGCTTTGACCAGGTCGACACCGTCGGGTCCCAACTTCACCGAACAGACCCCCCGATCGGTCGCGGCCACCACCACGGTGCCCAACGTCGTCCCCCGGACGGTGTAGCGAATGCGTTCACCTTCTGCACCGTTGCGGTAACGACCCGGCGACATGCCCAGTCGGGGCGCACCGTGTTCGTAAAAGGCGCGCGTCGATCCGTAGCCCGCGTCAATAACCGCGCTCATGACGGGCTTGCCCTGTCGAAGACTCTCTCGAGCGCGCTGGTGCTTCTGCGCGCGTTCGTAGCTGCTCATGGTGACGCCGACGACCTCACGAAACCGGCGGCGCAAGTGTCGCTCGCTGTAGCCCAGTCGCCTGGCGATCACGGAGGCGCTCTCCTTATTGTCCGGTCGCTCGAGTTGTCGACAGGTCGCGATGATGGCCTCCAGCGAAGGATCGCTCACCGTGACGTCATCGGGGCGGCATCGCCGACAAGCTCGATAACCAGCAACGACTGCCTCACTCGAGGTCGCGAAGAACTCGACATTCTTTCGCATCGGGCGCCGAGATCCGCAGCCCGGGCGGCAGTAGATCTTCGTGGACGTCACCGCGTAGACAAAACACCCGCTCAGGCTCGCGTCCCGCTCGGCGACACTTCGCCATCTGGCTTCATCGAGTTCACTCACAGTTCGTAATCTATTGACGAATCGGCGCGAGTGCGTTCCGATTTCGGACGCAGAAGTGGCTCGGTGACTCCCCGCCAAAGATTTCCGCGATTGGCTCCGCGAGGGTGCAGAACGGTCACCCGATTCTTATAGGGCCCTCGTAACGTCGCAACGTGGCACGCAACTCCTCTCGTAAAGCGCAGCGTTCGAAGGCGGAACTCTCGAGCACTATCGCCGTCCCGTCCTACCGGCGCGACGCGCAGTTGATGAACGGCGTGTGGCTGCACCCGAGCGCCGTGAGCGCCGCTACCGAGCTCGAGCAGTGGTACCAACTCGAGTTTCGAGTCCCTAAGCCGCCGCCGAACGAAGGCTGGCCTCGCTAACCACAGGACATCGGCACTCGACCGACCGTCGCAATCGTTCGGTAAGGATCCCGCGAGCGAGGACACGTAGTAAGTATGAACAGTCATCAACCACGGGTTCGCTCGCTGTACCGTCTCACCCGCCTACTAGCCAGTGCCGCGCTCACTCTGGTGTGCGCGGGGGTGATGACGTCGGCGGCGTCAGCCGGCTCACTGGGACCATCCAACGTACAGCGCGCCGCCACGGCGAAGGTGAGCGCGAAAGCGCTTCTGGCGCTAGCCCCCGTCCCGCCGGGATCGACACCGATCGCCACGTGGATCGCCGCCGACGGCCAGGAGCTCTCTGGTCCGATGAGCCTGCCCGCGGGACGTGACCAGGTCGATTTCACCAAGTTCTACCTCGTCGCCAACGCCGCTCGGTCGCTCGCCTGGTTCCACGATGTGAAAGTTGACGGACACGCTCACTCCAGTTGGGGAACGTCCGGCGGCCCCGGGAGCGGTAACGAGAGTGAAGTCTCCTTTTCTTTTGCGGCGACGTCCGTGTTACAGCAGCGCGTGCTCGAGTACTCCCTGTTACCCGTGCCTCAGCACCGCCTGGAGGTTCGCGTCGACGCCCTCGTCTCCTACGTGGCGCGCAAATCGATCTACTCCATCGTCGCGCGTGGTGCGGTCAAGGTCGTGATCGTCCTTAATCGAGGCACCAACGCCACCCACGATCGAGTGTCCACCTACTCAACCACCAGCAACGCGACGATCGACGAACTCATCTCGAGGGTCAACGACTTGCCGCCCGCCCTCTCGGGGGTGTACTCATGCCCGGCCGATTTCGGCGCGTCGCTCACTCTGCGCTTCTACCGGGCGGGCGCCCCCACGCCCTACGCGGTGGTCGTCGCCGATCCGGGAGGTTGTGGATTGGTCACTATTCGCCACTACGACGCGCTGGACGCGGAGACGGGTTCGACGCACGTGTCGGGCGGGTACCAGTTCGGACAGTTCATCGCCAAGGTCTTCCACATCACGACGCTGCAGGCTCGTTGAAATCGACCACCTTCAAAGTCCCAAGATTCACCCAACGGTTGACGAGACGTCATCGAACTCTCAACCCTCACTCGTAGCATTGACCTACACCGAGAACGTAGGAGAAGGCCGTGAACGTACCTCGTAGCGTGGATGAACTCTTCGCCCTGTATCGAGACAAGGGCGACGAGTTCTACGGCGAGTCGGTCACCCAGAGTGAGCACGCGCTCCAGTGCGCCGCACTGGCCCGGGCCGCGGGTGCCAGTGACGAGTTGGTCATCGCCGCTCTCTTTCACGATGTCGGGCATCTGGTGGTCGAGGTGCAGAACGACCCGGACTTCGTACTCGATGAAGATGACGACGATCACGAAGCCATCGGCGCGAGAGTTCTCTCCCCGCTCCTGGGGCCGGCCGTCGCTCGACCCGTCGCACTACACGTCACCGCCAAGCGGTGGCGCTGTGCCCGAGAGCCCGACTACTTTGAGCGACTCTCCCCTGCGTCGCGCGCCACGCTGCGCGCCCAAGGGGGACCACTGAGCGACGAGGAGTGCGAGCGCTTCGAAGAGCAGCCCGGTTTCGCCGACGCGCTCAACCTTCGCACCTGGGACGACGAAGGCAAAGTCGAGGGCCTCGAGGTGGGAGAGTTCGAGGACTATGTTGAGGCCGTCAATTCGCTGGCTGCGGCGTGGTCACCAGAACATCACGTGCGTTAACGCTCACGTCGACGCGCGTGCCGAGTTGCAGATCCTCCGCGTGAGTGCTGCGCACGTCGGCGCGAATATTCGCCCCGGCGATGCCGACCCCGACTCGCGTGATCGCGCCGAGGAAACTCCGCTCGGTCACGACGCCCATCCCGACGGGGTTGACCACCACGTCAATGTCCTCGGGGCGCAACAGCGCCACCAGATCGCCCGCGGGTACTGCCGCGAGGTCTCCGCGGATCGGAACATCGCGTCCCAATATTTCGACCTGGTCCCCGTGACGAGTGGCCGCCACGCGACTCGAGATACCCACGAACTGTCCGACAAAGGCGGTGGCCGGCTGTGAGTACAGAATCGACGGCGTCGCCACCTGCTCTACTCGCCCCTGGAACATCACGCACACTCGGTCGGCCATGGACATGGCCTCCTCCTGGTCGTGAGTCACGAAGACCGTGGTGATCGCGAGACGCTGCTGCAGAGAGCGAATCTGATCGCGCAGTTCGGCCCGAACCTTCGCGTCCAAGGCCGACAGGGGCTCGTCTAAAAGGAGCACACGGGGCTCGATCGCGAGGGCTCGCGCCAACGCGACGCGCTGTTGCTGGCCACCGGACATCTGGTGGGGATATTTCGTCACCTGATCGGCCAGACCCACGAGGTCGAGTAGCTCGCCGGCCTTGGCGCGCCGCTGCGAGGAGCGTTCATGACGAATCTGGAGGCCGAAGGCCACGTTGTCGCGCGCGTTCATATTGGGAAAGAGGGAGTAGCTCTGAAAGACCATGCCCATGTCGCGCCGCTGGGCCGGTACGTGGGAGACGTCCTTTCCATCCACCATCACGTGGCCGATGTCAGGACGTTCGAAGCCCGCCAGCACGCGCAACGCGGTGGTCTTTCCACATCCCGAGGGACCGAGCAACGCCACCAACTCCCCGGGGGCGATGTCGAGGGAGAGTTGATCGAGGGCGGTCGTCGAACCAAAGCGACGGGTCACGTGATCAAACACCACGGGAGCTCCGCTTCGGGTCTGACTCGGAGAGCCAACTGTCGTCAGTGGGTCAGTTGCCAAGGCCATTAGCTCCTCCTGGAGTTTCGAGACTGTGAGCGATCCAACGACACGATGAGCGTAAGCACTGCGCACGTCGCGAGCAAGGCGATCATCGCGACCAACGTGTTGACCCGGGGGTTGTCGGTCGGAGCCAGGTAGATCCACACCGGGATGGTGGTCCAATTGTCAACGTTGGCAATGGTGAACTCACCAAACACCAACGCTATGGTCAGGACCGACGCGGACATGAGCGCCGAGCGCAGGTTGGGCACGAGGACCCGCCAGATGGTGGAGATCCAGCCCGAGCCGAGCGACCGTGACGCCTCCACCAACGTTTTGAGATCCAACGCCCCCAAGCCCGAGTCGAGCGAACGATACACGTAGGGCATCGCCAAGATGACGTACACAATGGCCAGCAGGTACTGCGACGAGCGCAACCAGGCGGGCGCCGCCTCCAGCACGCCCACCGAGTACGCGATGGGCGGGATGATGATGGGCAGGATGGTAATCACTTCCATCACCCGTCGAAATCGGGGCATTCGCAGATGTACGTAAATGACCGTCGGCACCATCAAGAGCATCACCAGGATCATGGTGATGATCGCCAGCTGCGTCGAGAGCCACAGTGCCGAGAGAAACCCGGGCGCGGAGGCGATCTGGGTTAGCGGCTGCAGCGAGAAGCCGCCGGTCGGCTTTTGCAGCGAGAAGGCCATCGCGGCGTAGAACGGAACGATGAAGTACGCCGCGGCGAGCATGAGGATGGTGCCGCGTCCCCAGCGGAAATGTCTGCGCCGTCGATTAGCCGGGATGTCTTTTTGAAACGGCGCGTCGACCTCTGAGGGATCGGCGACGAGAGCGCCGAGCTCTAGCGAAGCCATCGCGACGTCCTGGCTCGCAAGAGCACGTAGAAGATAACGGTGACGAGCAGAATGACGATCATGGCGAAGGCGAGGGCGTACGCGATGTTCTGCTGATTCGCGATGACGTTACCCTGCAAGATTGCGCCAATCTGAATAGGCGTAATGGCGATGGTGCCGCCGGTCAACGCCTCCGCGGTGGCGTAGGCCGAGAATCCGCTCCCGAAGAGCAAAAACGTGCTGCCGAGGATGGCGGGTGTCAGCACGGGCACGCCGACACTGCGCCAGAAGCGCCACCGCGACGCGCCCAGGTTCTCCGCCGCCTCGCGCCAGGCGGGTTTGAGACCAGCGAAGGCGGGGGTGATGATGAGCACCATGAGGGGAATTTGGAAGTACATGTAGACGAACGCCACACCCCAAAACTTGTAGAGGCTCCATCCGAAGTTCCACGGGTCTAGACCGATGGCCTTCAACCACAGGGTGACGATGCCGTTGGTCAAGGCAAAGGACGCGATGAACATGAAGGCCAAGTTGACGCCACCAAACTGCGCGAGAACGCCCGCCGTGGCGGAGGTGATTCGCTTGAAGGCCGCGTGCTCGGAGGTGGACAGGGCGTACGCGATAAAGGTGCCGAGCACCGCCGCGCCGATCGCCGTCACTAGGGCCAGTTTGAGACTGTTAATGAACCCTGCGCGGTACTGACCGCCCGTCGGGTTGGCCTTGGTTTGCGTGGCCAAGATCGTGTGGATGTTCGAGAAGGTGAAGTGGCCCGCGTTGGAGCGAAACGCGTAAATCACGATGATGGCCGTCGGCACGCCGAGCACCAGGATGACGTACGCCATAAAGGGGAACACGGGAGCGCTGGTTCGCACACTACGAACCAGCGCTCCCAAGCGCCCCGACCCTCTCTCACCCCTTGAACTCGCGACGTCGGGGAGCGACGCCGGAGTGTCGGGGTCAGAGAGAACCGTCATGCTGGAAACTTATTGCTAGCTGCCGCTGACTGCAGAGGCCCAGTTGGCGTCGACCGTGGCGCCCGCTGCGGTGACTTCAGCCTCCGTGGGCAACGAGAGCCCGCCCGCGGGAGCCGGCGGTAGCGCCGCCAGCCAGGTCTGGTTGACCGTTCCGTTTGCCGTCATCGCCGCCAACTCGATGGGCCGTGCGTAGCCCTGGAGGAAGAGGTTCTGACCCGTGGCCGAGTACAGATACTCCTCCCAGAGGCGAGCCGCCGCCGGGTCGGGAGCGTTCTTCACGATGGCCTGGGTGTAGTACGCGGCAATGGTGCCGTCCGAGGGAATGACTGACTTCCAACCAGGAACACTCGCCGCCACACCGTTCTGGAGGTAGTCCCACCAGACGAGAATCGGCGTCGCACCCGAGGCAGCCGTGGCCGCCGTACCACCGGGTACGAAGTTGCCGTCCTTGTTGAGGGTGGCGAAGAAGTTGATGCCGGGCTGAATGTTGGAGAACGACCCGCCGTTGGCAATGGCCGCCGCCCAGACGGCGTAGAACGCCGCCGACGCCTGGGTCGGGTCGTTGTTGATGGCGACCTCGCCCTTGTACATCGGATTCGTCAGAGCAGCGAAGGACGTGGGGCAGGTGGTGACGATCTTGGTGTCACAGCCAATCGCCACGTAGCCGCCGTAGTCGTCGTACCAACGTCCGCTGGCGTCCTTGGCCGAGCTGGGAATGTCGGACCAGGTGGCCACCTTGTAGGGAGCCCACAGCTGCTCGTTACCGGTCGCGTAACTCGTTCCCACGTCCACCACGTCAGGCTCGTCGGCGCGACCCTTTTGGGTGTTGATGGCCGTGATCTCTTGCGCGCTCGAACCATTGGGGTTCTGGTCGTTGATCTTGATTCCATACTTCTTGGTGAAGTCCTTCATGATGGCGCCGTAGTTGGCCCAGCCCGAAAGAGGAATGGTGATCACGTTGACGTGGCCCTCCTTTTTCGCCGCCTTGATCAAGGCGCTCATACCGCCGCCGGCCTTAGCTGAGGTCACTTTCGACCAATTGACCTTCATCGTCGACGCGTTCGCTCCGCCGGTGACAGCGAGTGTCGAAATGACTCCCCCTACCAGGGCGGCCGCGAAGGCGATCCTTAGTTTGTTTGAAATCACGCCTACAGCCTCCTAAAAAGTGAGCACCTCGTTGGTGGCTCGCCCGAACAGTAAGAGTCACGAGTAAGCGCAACGTGACGTGAGAACGCACTCTCTGTGCGCACTCGTGAAAATTCTCGAGTGCGTTAGGTGACTATTACGCGACGAGAGTGTCGAGCTTCGGTAGGTCCGCGACGGAGTTCACGACGAGGTCCGCGCCGCTGGCCATCAGACGGGCGTGGTCGTCCGTTCCCGTGAGAACGCCCACGCACTGGCCCACTCCAGCCCGACGACCGGACTGCATGTCCGACGCCGTGTCGCCCACCACCATGATGGTCTGCACCGCGCTGACTCGTGTCTTCAGGGCGCAGAGCAGCACCATGTCCGGCGCGGGCCGACCGCGGCCCGCGTCCGCGGGCGACACGCGAAAGTTGACCAGATCCGACCAACCCAACAGTTCAATCAAGGCTTCACGCGTCGAGGGCGAGAATCCCGTGGTGAAGGCCACGGCAATTCCCCGACCCTTAAGGGTCTCGATCGCCTCGCGCGCTCCGGGGACTTCGCTCACTCCGACCTCGTGGGCCGCCTTGATGAAGTGGCGCTCAAAGGCCTCGTTGGCCTGCTCCGCGCGGTCGTCGAAGAGGACGCTGAAGACTTCGATCTTGGACTGGCCCATGGTTTCGACGACGTAGGACTCGGCCCTGGCCGCTTCGTCTCCCACTACGTCGAGTTCCTCGATGGTGCGCCGAAAGGCCTCCAAGACCAGCCCGTGGTCATTCACCGTGGTGCCCGCCATGTCGAAACAGATCAGTTCGATAGTCATTAATAACTCTCCTCAGCTATTGCGGGTGACAACGTCATTCCTCGGCCCCCGGCGCCCGTCACCGCCGTGACGCCGGTGACGACCTCTTTGCGGTAGTAGATCTCGCGGGCGGACGGATCCACCTGGTGATACACGCCACTCCAGCGTCGCTCAATCGCTGGCAGGTGGTCTCCGATGAGATGGCGGGCCGCTTGGACGATTAGATCCATGGGGCGGTCCTGCGTCTCGAATACCCCCGGCTCATCGGCCTCGTGCGTATCGCCGATGGTGAGACCACCGTGAAGGCGTTGCTGGCAGAGAAGCTGAACGGCGTAGCGCTGCGCCAAGGACTCTTGCTCATTCAATAACTCCGCCGCGTCGTCGCGGAAGTTCGGGTAGTAGCGAAAGGAGTCGCCGTTCGCGATCGACGTGGTGAGTGTCGACTCAAAGGGTTCGGTCTCAGCCATGTTGAGTCGCACCCGTCGCAGCGGCTCACCTTCGAAGAGTTCCGCACAGAAGCCGCTGAGTGTCGCGCCCACGCACAGCCACACCTGGTCGGCCCGGTGATGAGCGCCGCGGTGATCGATCGCTTCGTAGTCAGCAACGCCGACGAGTTCACGTCCGGCCAGGTACTCGTAGCGACCGGTCGAGGTCATCCAACGACGAAGCGCCCCGAGCGCCACGCGCGACTCCACGGCGGCGTCTCGTCCACAGAAGAGCCCGACCTCGAAGCTGCCCTTGAGCGCGGGATTGCGGCTCAGCACCTCGTCATGACTCAACAGCTCAAATCCGCGCGCGTCCGCGTCGCCGCGCGCCAGAGCCCGCTGGGCCACCAGAAGCTCGTCCTCACTGTCGATTAATGTCAGCGATCCGTTGGCGCGAAAACCGACCTGCGGCACGAAGGCGGCGATCTCTTCCCACAGAGAGCGCGCGCGCAGCGCCAGCGCCAACTCCGGACCAGAGGCCCGACCACTCACCCAAATAAGTCCAAAGTTTCGCACCGTGGCGCCGTAGGGCGTGGCGTCGCGTTCGAGGTGCACTACGTGGGCGCCCCGGGCGAGCGCAAAGAGCGCGTGGGTGGTGCCGAGGATGCCCGCTCCCACGACGACCGTGCGCTGGCCCGCCAGGCTCTGCTCTAGTTCGTCGAACACCATCGTCCAACCTAGGACCGCGACGTTGCGCTCGCGTGACCACTTGGTGTCAGCACTGACACCGCTTCCTCGATTACTCGACGCGTCGCTCGAGAAAGAAGTCGCGCAAGATCGCCGCCGACTCAACACCCAGGACGTCGTAGCTCAGCGCGACTTCGTGCAGCAGACGCGGATCGCTGAGGAGGTTATAGCGCGACCCGACCGCACCCGCTTTCTCGTCAAGGGCGCCGATGACGAGCCGCGCGACGCGGGCGTTCAACAGAGCCCCCGCGCACATGACGCACGGTTCCAGGGTGACGTAGACCGTGACATCGTCGAGGCGCCAGCGTCCGCGCTGGCGAGCAGCGGCCCGCAGCGCCACGATCTCCGCGTGAGCCGTGGGGTCGTGGTCGACTTCGCGACGATTTTCCCCCACCGCGATCACCTGACCGTTCGCTACGATCGCGCACCCCACGGGTACGTCGCCGTGTCCTAACGACCGCCGCGCTTCCTCCAAGGCCCTCGACATGAACCGTTCGTCGTCACTCTCCATGACGTCGAAGCGTAGGACACCGACCACGTCGCCTTCGGACCTCGTCGAGTCGAGTTGTAGACTCCTCCACGGAGGGGTGCGAGAGCGGCCGAATCGGGCAGTCTCGAAAACTGCTGTGTCTACGGGCACCGTGGGTTCAAATCCCACCTCCTCCGCCAGAGCGAAACGGGTGACTTCGGTCACCCGTTTTTCTCTCAGACTCCGCGAGGACAGCGCCAGTACGCTGGACGTTGAAGAGTCGAACTGTCCAGGAGAACATCATGGTTTCGTCAATTGATTCGTCGGTCGGCACCGAACGAAAGCTGGTGACTGAGATTCCCGGCCCCAAGTCACGCGCCCTCCACGAGCGGCGCAAAGCGGTCGTCAGCGCCGGGTTGACGGTCGGATTCCCCATTTACGTTGATCGTGCCGAAGGCGCCATCGTGGTCGACGTCGACGGCAATCAGTTTTTAGATCTGGGCTCGGGCATCGCCGTGACCACCATCGGTCACGCCGTGCCGGCCCTCGTCGATGCCGTGAGCGAACAGGTCGCCAAGTTCACGCACACCTGCTTCATGGTCACCCCCTACGACAGTTACGTCGAGGTCTGCGAGGAGTTGGCTCAACTCACGCCGGGATCCCACGCAAAGACGTCCGCCCTGTTTAACTCCGGCGCCGAGGCGATCGAGAACGCCGTGAAGATCGCGCGTCTCGCCACCGGGCGAAGCGCCATCGTGGTCTTCGAACACGCCTACCACGGGCGCACGAACTTAACCATGGCCCTCACCGCCAAAAACATGCCGTACAAGGATCGCTTTGGCCCGTTCGCGCCCGAGGTGTATCGCGTTCCCATGAGCTATCCGTACCGCGATGGGTTGAGCGGTCCCGAGGCCGCGGCGCTGGCCCTCAAGATGGTCGAGACCGACATCGGCGCGAAGAACGTCGCGGCCCTATTGATCGAGCCCATCCAAGGTGAGGGTGGCTTCATCGTGCCCGCCGAGGGATTCCTCCCCACACTCTCAAAGTGGACGACTGACAACGGCGCCGTCTTCATCGCGGACGAGATTCAAAGCGGCTTCTGTCGCACCGGCGACTGGTTCGCGGTGGAGCACGAGGGCGTGGTGCCGGACCTCGTCACCACGGCAAAGGGACTCGCGGGCGGCATGCCCCTCGCGGGGGTGACGGGGCGAGCCGAGTTGATGAACGCGGTGCACGAAGGTGGGCTGGGTGGTACCTACGGGGGCAACCCCGTAGCGGCCGTCGCGGCACTGGCCACTATCAAAACGCTGCGCGAGCGAAACCTGGCGGCCCGAGCGCGCGAGATCGGTGACATGGTGCTCGCGAACCTTCGGTCCTTGCAACAAGACGTGGCCATCATCGGTGACGTGCGCGGGCGCGGCGCCATGATCGCCTTCGAACTCGTGGCACCGGGGACCAAGACGCCGAACCCGACGGCCACCAAGGAGATCGTGGCGTTCTGTCAGCAGAACGGCGTCATCGCCCTGACCGCCGGCACCTACGGCAACGTCATTCGCCTTCTGCCGCCGCTCGTTATCAGCGATGAGCAACTGGCAGACGGGCTCGACGTTCTCGGCGCCGCGGTTCGTTCCGTTCGTTAGACCCCCGTTCACTCGATGCGCTTGCGCCTGGCCATAGCTCGCGGTCGCTCAACGTCGCTCGCCGTAGCCGTCCTGACGGGAGGAGCCCTGGTGCTGGCCAGCTGCGCCACGGCCCCGGTGAGCGTGCCGCGAGCGCACGGGACGCCGGCCTTTAGCATCTCGGTGCCCCTGACGAACGTGGGCTGCACTCGTAGTGACGTCTGCATCGCAGTCGGCACGTCGGGCGTGAGCGTCGCACCGGACGCCGTGGGAGAGTACTCGACGCCTAATGGCCGCTGGTCCGACCTCACCTTGCCGACGTCACCGTCACCCGACATCGACGCCGTGGCGTGCTCGAACACGACCTGTCTGCTCGGCGGATCGGGCCCGGGGAGCGATCTCTTGTGGCTCTTTAGCGCCACGGGCGACACGGTGGACGCCGTGACGGCGCCCCCGGGCGGCATCGGCATCGAGTCCCTCGCGTGCAACGACCTGACCTGCGCGCTCATCGATACGGGTGTCCAAGGCGATGTTCCACGACTGAGCTTGAGTAGCGATGGTGGACAGAGCTGGGCCGCACCCCTTTCGCTGCCGTGGGCCAAGGGTGAGGCAATTACCGCGTTGTCGTGCGGGACGTCCCTCGCGTGCGCGGTAGGCACGCTCTCATCCACGCATCAGTTCGTCCTGCGCGTCACGCAGGACGGGGGCAGCACCTGGTCGACACGTTCCACGCCCAGCTCGTGGACGTCTCTTCGCTCCCTTTCGTGCCAGGCCCGGCGTTGCGTGGCGCTGGCGAGTGAGGGAAGCACCTCGGCCCTCGTGCGCTCGACGACCTTTACTCGAGCGTGGTCGAGCGTCTCTCTGGCCGATCGGGCGAACGCCATCGCCTGCACGACGTTCTCGTCATGCTTCGTGGCGGGTCAACGCTCGAACGACGACGGCTGGCTCGCCCGGGTGCAGGGCAAGGTCGTGACCAACGTGTCACTTCGCTACGTTCCGACACCGCTGCTGGGCGTGGCCTGCGGCCCTCGGGTCTGCGCGGCGATCGCCGTAACGACGGTGCTGAGTCTTCCCTCAACCCTTTAACGCGGCACGAAAGAGACCGGGCAGTTTCGCCCAGGAGGGCTTGACTTCGAAGTCCAAGAGCCGTCCCATGACGGCCGCGCCGTTTTTGTTCGTCGCGAACCACGCCGGGGCGGGTCGCACGACAAAGGGGCCCCGCACCACGGACTTCTGGGGACGCGCGAACATGTAGGCGTTGCCGACGAACCCCCGTCCGGATTGGATGTCGTTCACCGCGTGCCCCGGGTAGGCGCCCCACACCGTCGTGCCCAAGGCGAAACTCAGCGCGTGCCACAGGTTGACGCCGATCGAGCCGTAACGAAGGTTGGCGATCGCCTCGTTAAGGGCGGCGCCCGTCTCTGCGTCCTTCATCGATCGCGGATCGCAGAGCACGGTCATCGACAACGACCCCCACACCACGTCGTTGCAGAACTCCGTGGCCCGCCGGAGAAAATCAGCCGGCGAGCTCGCTTCCAACGCCGTTTCGGCCGTGAGAGCACAAAACGCTTCCACGTTGAAGGCCACGTCGCCCACATTCCTCGCGTCTACGTTACGCAGCAACGTCCAGGGCGCCGTGTCCTTCGTCGTGGACCCGAGTTCGTCGGCGTCGGGATGCTGGGCGAGAAAGGTCGCGCGGCGCTCGCGTGCTCCGGGGTAGTAGTCGCGTCGCGTCGGCAGTGAGGCGAGTACCGAACTCAGCGCATCGAGAAACTCGCCGCGCTGGGCCCACGCCTCGTGAGTGATGATGACGCGAGGCGTCAGACAGTTGAAGCCGGCGTTATTGACAATCATGGTGGCGACGTGCCGCGCTTGGAAATTAATCTCGCTGGCACTCCACTCACCGGGTACGACGACTACCGGCGAGACGTTGCCGAGCTCGCCACTCACCGGCTTCGAGAGACGTGGCTCGTTTCTCTTCTTCCGGGCGGCGCCCTCCTCCCCCGTGCCGAAGACGATGGCGTCGAAGGTCTTATCCGAGCCTGTCACGTGCACGTCGCCGACGAGTTCGTGATCGGTCAAATACACTCCGGCCGCGGTACCCCCGCTCACCACGCGCAGATAGCCCGCGTCAATGAGCGCCGCCAGCGCTCGACGCCAGTACGGCACGAGGTAGTCGTTCACGGGGTTGGCCTTTAGGACGACGACCTTCCCTTCGACGAAGAGTTTGTCCAGCACGTCGCGAGGGCCGAGCGAGGCGACGTTGCCCGCCCCGAGCACCAGCGACACCCCGGTGTGCTCGTGGGGCGACTGGTAGGCCAGGGCCTGCGTGGCCTTCACCTCGTCTTCGTCGACGCCCGGCTCCATCCATACTTCTGCCGTCACCCCGCTATAAAGAATCCTGTCGAAGAGACTCGCCGGCGCCACTTGAACGGCCACTCGCCCACCACTCTTGTGGCGCACCGGTCCGGGATACTGGGGACGTCCGGCGCGATCGATGTCGAGCAAGGACTGTCGCAGTGTCTGCGCCAAACGGACCAAGGTTCCCACACCCGAGAAGAGCTCCTCTCCCCCTTCGGTACTCTGCGGGTCGTATCCCTTGGCCGCGCAGGCGGCCGCGCACCACTCCTGGGAGACAGCGAAGGTGTCGTCGACCACGCGTTCGAGTAGTTTCGCGCGCTCGCGCGCCGTCGTTCTCGACCAGTCCAGCGCCCTCTCCGCCACGTCGCGCACGGCTTGGTCAAGTTCGCTCGGGTCAAACGCCGCATCGGGCGATGTGGTTGACACGGGCGCCACGGCTCCACGAAGCTCGCTCACGGTTCCACCCTTCATCGTTGTTATGGGAGGCTACCTCTATGAGTTTCTCTTCCTCGAACGCGATTCCGCCGGGTTGGTATCCCGACCCGGGCGGGTCGCGGGAGTGGCGGGTGTGGACCGGCGAGGAGTGGTCTGAGGTCACCCGCTCCTACGGAGATCCCGCGAGGAGTTCGCGTTTCGCCGGAAGTTTCCGCCTCGTTCAAGCCCTTCGGCTCGTGTTCACCCTGGGCGTCGTGGGAGTCCTCGGCGGGCTTGGCCTCCTGGTGAGCGTGCTCGCGCACTGGCCCGGCACCGCCCATCCCGCTCCGTGGTGGTTTGCCGTGTCCGCGAGCAGTGTGGCCGTGGCGCTCTTGCTCGTCGGCTCGGTGGTCTGTGCCTTCGGGGTCAAAGAGCTCGAGGGCCACTGGTCGCCCGTCGCGTTCCTGCCGGGCGCCAACCTTTTCGTGGCGAGTGCGCTCGTCACCCACCGTCTCGGACGACATCAGGTGTGGCGCATCGCGTCCGAGGTCATGCTTCTCGCTATCTTCACCGTGGCATCGCGCAACGACCTGTGGCTCTGCTTAGGTCCCGTGATCGTCGCCTACGTCGAGTCGACCTGGTTCGGTGCGCTGATTGATCAGCTGAACGGTCCCTCCGCCGCGCCCGACGACGCCTCCTAGGATGAGGCCGTTCTCGTCGATCGGCGGCTCCGTGGGGGTGTAGCGATGTACGAGTGGTCCGAGGAACACCAAACAATCATTGACGTCGTTCGACGCTTCGTGGACGAAGAGATTCGCCCGCACCTGGACGATCTGGAACACCACGACGTCGCGCCCTACGAGGTACTGCGCAAGATGTTCGAGGTCTTCGGACTCGCTTCGTTGGCGCGAGAGAGCTTCCAGCGCCAGTTGGATCGAAAGATCCAAGGCCGCGACGAGCCGACGGGAGGTCGCACCAGCGACCCGGCCCTCACCATCATCCCGACCATCGAACTGTGTCGAGTCAGTCCGGGGCTCGTGACCTCGCTTGGCGTCTCGACGGGCCTGGCGGCCGGGACGATCAACAAGCTCGGCACACCCGAGCAGATGCGGCGCTGGGCGCTCGAGCTCATGACCTTAGAGAAGATCGGCGCGTGGGCCATCACCGAACCGGACTCCGGTTCGGACGCCTTCGGGGGCATGCGCACGAGTGCGCGACGCGAGGGCGAGGAGTATGTCCTCAACGGTCAAAAGACCTGGATAACGAACGGTCCGTACGCCGACACGATTGTCCTGTACGCCAAGCTCGACGACGGTTCGAACTCTCCAATCCGTGAGCGGCCGGTGCTCACCTTCGTCCTCGACAAGGGAATGGACGGACTCACGCAGTCCGCTCCCCTGCGAAAGATGGGCCAGCACGCCTCGCCGACCGGCGACGTCTTTCTGAGCGACGTTCGCGTGGGCCGCGATCGTCTCCTCGGCGAGAGCGAACGGGCCCACGGCGGCGGCCGTCAAAGCGCGCGTGACAACTTCGTCGCCGAACGCGCCGGCGTCGCGGCCATGTCGCTGGGCATCATCGAAGAGTGCTCCCGCATCGCCATCGACTACGCCCGAAACCGGACGCTGTGGGAACGGCCCATCGGAGAGTTTCAGCTCATTCAGCTCAAACTGGCTCAGATGGAGGTGGCGCGGGTCAACGTGCGCAACCTGGTCTTTTCTTACATTGAGCGCTCCCAACACGGTGCCGACACGAGTTTCGCCGAGGCGTCGGCCATGAAGCTCTACGCCGCTCAGGCCGCCTGCCAGGTTGCCGACGACGCGATTCAGGTACTGGGCGGAAACGGCTACATCGCGGAGTACCGCGTCGAGCAGTTGAGCCGAGACGCCCGGGTGCTGCGCATCTACGCCGGCACCGACGAGATGCAGGTGGTGGCGATCGCGAAGGATCTACTTCGCTAACGCGTCGCGGAGTTGCTCCGCCACGCCGGTCCACCCCTTGTACGCCTGCGTCGACGACGGGGCCGTGTCCAATGCGTGCAACAGCGTCGCCACGAACTGATCGTCGCGCTCGCTCAGCGCGGCGGCCGAGGTCACGTAGGTGCGAATAGTGAAGACGACGGCCCGACTTCTAGGAAGCTGGCGTAACGTCTGGCGCTCGACGCGAAAGTACCAGTCGGCCAAGTCGCCGCTGGGCGCGGTGCGGGTGGCGGTGGGCTGAAAGAGGGCCGGGTTGTCAAGCAGCGTCCAGTTGAGACGCCAGAACGACCGTCCCGGCGTCAGCCGATCGAAAAAGCCGTTGGTGGGACGGGCCAGTTCACGGTCGTAACCAGGCACGGGAGCATGAATATCGTCGAGAGTGGCGTTGATCTTGCGGGCCAGGAGCCAGCGCGAAGGAAAACAGACGCACGCCGCGCGAAGGCGCCAGGCGTCGTCCTTGACCAACACGCAGAGGTCCTCTTGTACGAGTCGGCTGGCCTGCACGATGGGATGCTCGTCGGGCGTCGTCGATCTCAACAGGGCGGGGTGGTATCGAGAAAGGAACTCCACCACGTCATCGAGCAGTTCGCGACTCCCCTCATCGCCCGGGGGACTCGTCGCGACAACGTCGCCGTAGTTCGCCTTAAGCAGCGATGCCTTGAGGGCTAACTCAGCCTCATACTGATCGTCGACCTCGAGCCAGGCCGACTCGTCGAGCGGCCGCATGCCCATGGCCAGTCGCCACCCTCGCGGGTCGAGGGGGACGTACGAAGGGGTCGTAGCCACTAGCGATCGCGGTGCCGGCGAACGACGAAGTAGTAGTAGATCAGAGCGGCGAGAGGCACCGCGATGACCACGATGCGACCCTCGGGGAGGACGGCGCCGTGGTGCACGTTAGCCAGCGTGCTGGAAGCGCCCACCATCCATCGACTCACCGGCGTAACTCCACCTCTCTAATCTCGCACGTGCCAGAGCGACTCAAATGTGGCGATCACGCCGGTCATTAGTTGATAATCGCGAATATTTTAAGTTAAGGTTGTTTATGCCTAGGAGTCAGCGCACGCGGAGCGCGCGCGCCGTCGCCAACGACGCGGCAATTCGAGAAGCCGCCGTGAGCGAAGTGCTACGAGTGGGCGTCGATCACGTGTCATTACGCGACGTCGGCCACCAAGCGGGCCTGACCCACGGCGCCACCTACGCGCGCTACGAAGACGTGGACGAACTGCTGGTCGACCTCTGGAACTCGGTACTCTGCCAACGGGCCATCGCCATGTTTGAGCTCTGTATGAGCGCCGCGGAACTGCCCAGTACTCGTTCGGTGGGCGCCCTTTTTGACTTCATTCGCGACAACTCGCCGGCCGACGTTGCCTGCGTCCAGGTCCTCTTGACCGCACGTCGCATCCCCGCCCTCCACGAAGAGGTGGAGCCCTTCATTCACGACTACCTCGAACGCGAATCGGGCCCGTCGCACACCAAGAGCGCGACCTTCGCCCGTGGCCTCACCCTGTTCGCCATGATGTTCGTGCAGATCTTCGCCGACGCGATCTACGGCGGGGACCGCGACTTTCAAGACGTTCTCGAGAAGCTGTTGCTCGAGACGCTCGAGACTGACCCGCGCGACGTCAACGAAGTCGAGTTACGCCTGCCCGACGAGCGCATCACCCTGGCTCCAGGCGACGACCTGCGAACGCAACTCGCCTTCGCCACCTTCGGCGTGGTGGGCAAGAGCGGCTACACGCGCGCCACCATTTCGCGTATCGCCCGGCGAGCCAACTGCTCACCGGGTGCGATCTACAAGCTCTATCCCTCCAAAGAAGACCTGGTGATCGCGGCCTTTCACGATCTCATGCGGGCGCGGTGGATGAACGCCTCGAACTTCATCGACGTACTCGAAGAAGGCTCCCTGACTCAACTCCTTAACGCGTCGGCCAGTGAGGCGAACGCCGTGCGACAGAGTTTCACCCTGGAGACCGCGCTCGCGGCCACCCATAGCGAAAAACTGGGTATTGCCATCCTCGGTCAGGTCAGAGAACTAGAGGCGGTCATTCCCCTGCTCGTCAATATCAGTGAGGACGAGAAGGATCATCTTCGCTATCTCATCCGTTCCATCGTCTTCGTCACCATCGGTATCACCTTTCTCTCCACGGTTACTCCTTCGATGCAGACCAACGACTTCAATCAGTTCGCGGAGCCTTTTCGTCGCGCGGTCTTAAAGGACTGCGTTCCGACCTGGCGCGAGATGTGCCAACAGATTCTCGAACTGGTGGAGACGCGAGGCTTCTAGGGGCTCGGCGTCGTCGGGTCCCCGCCGACCATCGCCTCCAGACGGGCCATAATCGCGGAGATGACCTCGTCCTGAGCGAGGAGATGCTTTTGGATCTCTTCGGACTCTCGTAAGACGGCCTCCGCGTCCTTGTAGGTCTCTTCGGCGCGCTTGTCCGATGCGGCGGCCTGGATGTTTTGACCCACGATGATGATGGGCAGCAGTACCAACTGCAAAAAGCTGCTCGACAGCCACACAATGATGAAGTACGTACCCTGCTTGATCGCCGACGGCAAGGCGAACAGGGCCAAAATCGTAAATATGTAGGCGCACCACATGGTGCCGACCACCAGCGTGATGCGCAAGCCAAATTTGGCGTTGAAGCGAACAAAAAAATTTTTGGACTTCGTTCTACGCAAGTCGTTGGTCGTAATGGGGTGGCCGAGGCGAGCGAGTTCTGCCGCCCGCGGATGGCGGATGTATTCATAGATTTTTGACATGTTCGGATTCTCACACCGAGAGAACCCGACCCGGGGGAATTACGACGATACTTAGCCTTTGACTAAGTCAGCCGATGTCTCCATGCCCGGTCGCCAGGTTGAACGCGCGATGATTTTGGTGGTGTCGGCGCGATCCTTGTAACGCATGGCGATGTCGCGCGCCTCTTCCAAAAGACCTTCCGAGAGCTTCGTCGGGTTCAGTCCCAGCGCCAGGAACTTCTCTCGACTGACGTTGAGTTCGTTCTCGGCAGCTTCTCGTCGAGGGTTGGGCAAGTACGCGACGTCGACGCCGGAGAACTTCGAAATCATCTCGGCCAACTCACGCAGTCGATGCGTCTCGGTGACTTGGTTGAAGACGAGCGGCTTGTCGCCGCGTTGCGGTGGATTTTCGAGCGCGATCTGAATGCAACGCACCGTGTCACGAATGTGGATGAAGGCGCGCGTCTGACCGCCGGTGCCGTGCACGGTGAGGGGATGGCCGATAGCCGCTTGCATTAAAAAGCGGTTCAAGACCGTGCCGTAGTCGCCGTCGTAGTCGAAACGGTTGATCAGGCGCTCGTCGATGACGGTTTGGGGAGTCTGGGTACCCCACACAATGCCTTGGTGCAGGTCGGTAATGCGCAGTTGGTCGTTCGCGCAGTAGAAGGCGAAGAGCAGCTGATCGAGTGTCTTGGTCATGTGGTACACCGAGCCGGGGTTCGCCGGGTGGAGAATCTCTCGCTCAATGTCGCCATCGGGGGTGGGTACCTTCACCTTGAGGTAGCCCTCGGGGATGGGTGCCGAACCGGACCAGCCGTAACCGTAGACCCCCATGGTGCCGAGGTGCACAAGAGCGATGTCGAGCCCGCTCGAGGCGATGGCGACTAGGACGTTGTGCGTGGCGCGCACGTTGTTGTCGACGGTGTAACGCTTCGCTACAGAGTTGCGCATGGAGTAGGGGGCGGCCCGTTGTTCACCGAAGTGAACAATCGCGTCGGGCTTTCGCTCGATCAGCAACGCAGCGAGACGGTCATACTCTTCAGCCAAGTCGAGGTGGACGAAGTCGATGTCCTTGCCGGTCAGTTGCTTCCACGCGCGCAATCGTTCGCCAATGGGGCGAATCGGTGTCAAAGACTCAACTTCAAGTTCGAGGTCGATTTCTCGGCGGCTGAGATTATCGACAATGGTGACGTCGTAGCCGTTATCCGAAAGATGTAGCGATGTCGGCCATCCGCAAAAGCCGTCACCACCGAGAACCAATACCTTCATAAATACTCCTACCACTTCAGTGCGAAGACGGCTGCCCGCCAGCAGACAAGCCCACCACAACGGGGGCTACGCGTCTCTCAACACTACCAACGATCCGATCACTGTCACGTTTCCCTTGTGTGCAACGCGCGTCACCGTCTTCATTCTGAGCACGATTTTGGCTCGCCGACGTCGTGCACTTTTTTCCCGGCTTCAACTCGGGTCAATCCGTGAGGGCTTGGGGCTCTCGGTATAGGGTGAGAGAAATTCGCTCGCGGCGTAGAGTCGCGCAAAGAGGGAGTGCCCTTGAGTTTCGCCACCGCCGTACGCACGTGTCTTAAGAAGTATGCAACATTCACCGGTGTCGCCACTCGTCCCGAGTACTGGTGGTTTGTCCTCTTTGAGTTCGTGGGCAGTCTTATTTTCGCGATCACGGGGGTGGTGGCTCTTCGGGTGGTGTGGGCGCTCGCTCTTCTCCTGCCGGGCCTCGCCGTCGCGGTGCGTCGTCTACACGACACGGGCCGGTCCGCGTGGTGGATCCTCACCGGGCTCATCTGGCCGTGGCTCGTCGTGCTGCTGTGTCTTCGGAGCAAGCTCGTGAACAATCCCTATGCCCCGGACCGTGCAGGAACGGTCCCGACCATTACCGAAGCCAGCGTGACGTCGTCATCGTCGGTCTGTCCTTCCTGCGGCAAGTTACGCCTCCCCGGGCAGAACTTCTGCATGGGCTGTGGCGCAAAGTTCGAGTAGGTGGGTCGCCTCAGACAACGAGTTACTTCTCGGCAACGAGACCTTTTCTTCCTCCTCCTCTTCGGCGTGGCTTTCGGCTTCGTCGAAGCGGCGGTGGTGTTTTACCTGCGAAACCTCATTCACTTTCGTCAGAACTACTCCATCTCGCACTACAAGGTGCTCTTGAATCTTGGCGTGATCACCTTCGTGTCGCCCAGCCACTCGTTGCTCCTCAATCACCGGGTGAGCGACGTGGAGATCGCGAGAGAGACGTCCACCATCGTCATGCTGGTGTGCGTCTCTTTTCTTGCGGCCACACGAACTCGACAGCGGGTGGGCGCGTTCCTCATCGGCTTCGCCACCTGGGATCTCGCCTACTACCTCTTTTTGCGCATCATCGACGACTGGCCCAAAAGCCTCTTCACCCGCGACGTGTTCTTTCTTATCCCCGTCACCTGGATCGGGCCGGTCCTTACGCCCATCATCATCTGCCTCGTCATGCTCGCGGTAGGCGTCAAACTTTTCCTCACCGACTAAAGCGGCCCACTCGCACCAAATCCGCACGGCTCACGCGCCAAGCACGACGAGACCCGGTAAGTGCTCGACACTCACGGCGGGTGCCTAGTATCAAGCATCCCCCCGAATGGAGAGCACTCATGTCCGATGCCAAAGCAGCGCTGCAAGAGTCCACCGTACGACTGCGCGCCCTCGTCGAACCCCTCGACGCCGAACAGTTGCGCGCCCCGGCGTATCCGAAAGAGTGGACCATCGCCGATGTTCTCTCCCACCTCGGCTCGGGAGCGACCATCTTCGTGCGTCAAGTGAACGATGCGCTGAGCGACGAGACCACGCCGTCTGACTTCTCTCGCTCGGTGTGGGACGACTGGGACGCCCGAACTCCGGAAGAACAGGCCGCGGGGCTGCTCGCCACTGACGAGGTTCTCGTCGCTCGACTCGCCGAACTTACGCCCGACGACGTGGAGAGCGTCACTCTTCCCATGGGACCATTCACCGTGACCTTCGACCAGTATCTCGGGCTGCGACTCAATGAACACGTCTTGCACACCTGGGACGTCGAGGTCGCATTCAACAGCGACGCCGTCCTTCCCTCCGAGGCCGTCGCGGCCGTGCTTGATCACCTGGGATTCGTAGCGCGGTTCGCCGCCAAGCCCAGTGGCGCCGAACGAACGTACGTTGTTCGCACGTCGAACCCCGTCGCGACCTTCGCGATAACCATCACGTCTGACTCGGTGACCACGGCTGTCGGTGACGACCGCAGCCCCGCTGACCTCGAGCTACCCGCCGAGGCGTTCATCCGACTGGTCTATGGACGGCTCGACGCCGATCATACGCCAGCTGACATCGTCGGAGCAGAACACCTCGACGAACTTCGCGCGGTCTTCCCCGGGTTTTGACAACCGTGAATGGTGAGAGCCGAACTCGTCCCTAAAGGCCATTCCAACGAGGTCCGCCAAGCGAGGCTTACACTGAACAACGTGTTACGAATTTTCTGGGGGAACGGCGGAGTCCAATAATGGCCGTCTGGCACTGGTTTCTCCAGGTCACGGGCACCGACAACGAATCGGGCAAGTGGTACGCGTTCTGGAGCGGTTTTGGCGCCGACTTTACCGAAGGCGCCATTTTTCTGAGCATTATCGGTCTCTATCGCCGCCACAAGTGCCAGTCGTGCTGGCGCCCCGCTCTCAAAGGTGGCCTCGGCCGCGTGGAGGGCACACACTATGAAACGTGTCACAAGCACACCACCGAAGAGCAGCACGACTCGCTACGAGAACTCCATAAGAAGAAGCACCCCGCGATGCACGAACACATGAACAAAGGAGTCGAATGATCGCAAGCACCTTCTTCGACCGCTGGGTCTGGCCCGCGGGAGGCTCGGGTGGCATCCCCGGCGATGTTGTGGCCACCCTCATCTGGGTGATCTTGGCGGCCATCGCCACGACCATTTTCTATCCTCCTCTACGTAAGGCGGTGGAGACCTTCATCAAACGTCACATCACCGCCGGCACGGCCGAACTGCACGCCAAGCTCGATCACATCATCGAGCACCACCCCGACATTCCACCGTTTGAATCGAAAGAATCGAAGTGATCTGAGGATCGTCCTTGGTGTCCTCGCCGCGAGTACCGCGGCGCAGCCAACCCTCCCTTGATCGCACTTTCTTGTCATGAACGACGACAGCGCCTCACCGTCCCCGTCAACAGAACCCGCTTCGTCGCGAGGCGCCGCGTCCGGTGATCGCGTCGCCTCCCTTCGAGGAGCGCAGGCCGCCAGTTTGGGGCGACGATTCTGGCTGCGTGCAGCCACCCTGGGACTGGTTATCTTTGCGCTAGCCCTAGCGCTGAGTTTTGCCTCCACACTGAATGATCACTCTCGCGTCGATCGCATGAGAGCTCACGGAGTTCCCGTCACCGTCGTCGTCACCACTTGTGTGGGAAACATGGGCGGCAGCGGCAGCAACGTGGCGGGCTACGTCTGTCGCGGCACGTACACCCTCGATGGAGTGAAGTACAACGAGATCATCTCCTCTATGACCACTTTCGCCTCGCCCGGATCCCGCGTGTACGCCGTCGCCGATCCTTCGCAGCACGGATACGTGGCCCTAGCGTCCGCCATCAGGAACGCATCGTCATCGTCGGCGGCGTTCGCCGTGCTGATTGTTCTGACCGCCTTGTTACTACTTCTCGTCACCTCGTTATTGCGAGTGCGGCGGCGCTGGAACTCAGAGGACGGCGAACGACAAGTCTGACCGGTCGTGTCGGCTCTCGGACTTGTCCCATCGACGTTCTCGAGTCATCGGAGACTGCGCGAGCCCTACGCGGAGGGATGCAGGCGGGTAGGGCTGAGAGCGGACGGCTCAAAGCCGCGCTCGACCAGTTCGATCGGCACGGACTCTCCACGCACGACCGAGGCGGCAAACCGCGCCAGGCTCGGGGAAATTTGGATACCGTACCCACCCTGCGCGGCCATCCAAAAGAATCCATCGTTAGAGTCATCGAATCCAACTACGGGCGTTCGATCACCGACAAAACTCCGAAGTCCGGCCCACGACGTGCGGACGTGTTTCGCGTTGATGATCGTGGCGCTATTAATGAGGTCGAGTCCCCTGGCCACATCGAGAGGGTCGGGGCTTGCGTCGCCGGGAGGTTGCAGCGTCTCGTCGCCGGGCGAGCACAAGTATTGAAAGTTCTCGGGCTTGAGGTAGAAGGAGCGACCAACGTCAATCATCCAGGGCAGCGCTCCTCCCGTCTCATCCAGAGCCGGCACCGTAAAGATCGTGCGACGCAGCGGCAGAATACCAATCGGTTCCACACCGAAATGAATCGCCACCTCATCGCACCAAGCCCCCGCCGCATTCACCACCAACGGTGTGGCGTAGCGGCTCGCGTTGCCGTCCACCACCTCCCACGAGTCGCCGCGTCGATGCGCACTCACCACTCGCGCTGATCGGACTATGGCGCCACCGTGCCTTAGGAAGCCGCGCACGTAACCTTGATGAAGTTCGCTCACGTCGAGATCGAGTGCACCGGGTTCGAAAACTGCCGTCTCCGTGTATCCCGGGCGAAGGAGTGGATTCAAACGTTCGGCGTCCTTACCGTCGATTAACTCCACCTGAGGAGAGAGCGCTCGAACGTCATCGAAAAGTCGTCGCGCCGCTTCGGAATCTTGAGCGGCCGCTACGTGAAGAACGCCTCTCGTCGCAGCCAGCGGAGTCTCGAAAAGGTCACTGGGTTCGGTGAAAAAACTTCTCCCCGCGCTGGTCAACGCGCGAATCGGGAGATTCCCGTATGTTTCGATCAGCGTCGCCGCCGACCGGCCGGTGGTGTGAAAGGCGAGAGTGGGCTCTGCCTCCAACAGAACCACCCTACGATCCGCCGCCAACTCGTAGGCGAGGGAGACGCCCGCGATTCCTCCCCCGATGACCAGCGCGTCGCAGGTCTCCACCGGGTCGCTCCGCACCGCGTCGGTCACCGGTGAGATCGACTCAGGCGTGGGCTCTTCCGCGTCGTCGAGTTTTTTCCACGCATTGCGTCCTCTCCGGGTTCAGTGCGGCTGGAGGGATTCGAACCCCCGACACCCGGTTCCGAAGACCGGTGCTCTATTCCGCTGAGCTACAGCCGCTCGCGCCACCATCTCAGCACAAGACCTCTCGGCAATACCAATTCGAGAACGCGAATCTAGATATCGCCTACGGCGAACTGATGGCAGCGATAGCACGTCACCGTTCCCGTCGCCGTCCCCGCGCTCTTCAAGCCACACAGGGTCGTGTCCGGTGTGCCCTGGGAGAGGTAGTGCACGTCCTTCTCCACGTCATTGACGGCCGTGACTTTCTTGAATCCATCCATGGGCCGACTGTACTCACAAGACGCGACGAAGGATTGCTTCTCACCAAAGTGTTGTGCGTAACGACCCGTCGAGGCTCCTAGTGGACCTCGGACGTCGCGGCGAGAGCTCGCTCAAAATCCTCCAGCAGGTCCTCTTTCGCCTCAATCCCTACTGAGAGTCGGATCAAGGCATCGTCAACGTCATGAGTGGCCTGGTCGGGGCGGCGTCCGCTCCACATGGCGGCGGGACGATTGGCCAAGGAGTGCACGGATCCGAGACTGGCCGCACGAGTTGTGAGACGAAGTGTATCGAGCAGACGATCGGCACGCCGCGCACCACCGCGTGCCACGAAGGAAAGGAGTCCACTGAAGCCCGACATTTGGCGAGCCGCCAGTTCGTAGTGAGGATTTGACTCTAAGCCTGGATAGTACACAGACTCCACGTCCGGGTGGCTCTCTAGAAATCGGGCTAGGGCGAGGCCGTTTTCGTTATGCCGCGTCATTCTCACGTCGAGAGTGCGAAGCCCGCGCAACATCAGCCACGCGTCAAAAGGCCCCAGGACCGAACCCACGGTGAGATGGGTGCGCCAGACCTGCTCCATCAACTCCTGGGAACCGGCGATAACGCCAGCGGACACGTCCGAGTGACCGGCCAAGTACTTCGTCGCGCTGTGCCACACTACGTCGGCGCCGAGGGAAAGGGGGCGCTGGTTGATGGGCGTGGCCACCGTGTTGTCGGCGATCAGTAGGGCGCCGGCACCATGTGCGATGTCGGCAAATCGACGCAGATCCGTAATGGCCAGGTGAGGGTTACTAGGCGTCTCCACGAAGACCAGTCGGGTCGAGGAACGAAGAAGCGACTCCAGATCGCCGAAGGAACTCTGGCTCACGACGTCCGCACTCACCCCGAAGCGAGCTAACAGATCGGTCGTGAGGGTAGTCGTCCCGGGGTACACGGAACGCTGCACCACCACGTGGTCACCCGCGTTTAAGAGGGCGAGGGCCAGCGTGGAAACAGCACCCATGCCGCTGGCCGTCACCAGGGCCCGTTCGGCGCCTTCAAGAGTCGCCACGACGTCGGCGACCTGAGTGTGGTTGGGGTTCCCGTAGCGGACGTAAAAGCTATCGGAGAAACTCTTGGTGGCGGTGTCGAGAAACTCCTCGCTAGAGTCCGCCGCGAACGTCGACGCCTGCACGATCGCGGGGACCACCGCGCCGCCGCGCGAGTTCTCGTCGCCGTGCAGCAGCGACGTGGCCGGACGGTCATGGTTCTCGTTCGACATCATGTCGACTGGTCCTCCTTCGACGCCAACGCACTCACTCTCACCGTCGAATACTCCCACATCGGATTTTCCACCCAGACTTGCCTAGCCCCAGAGGTGGCCATCGTCATCCCCGGCGCGCCGACTTTTCTTCTAAAGGTTTTGGAAACTATCTCTCAACAATCCGACAGTCCCTTCACATGACTCTCACAATGCTGATTCGTACTGTGAGATCAGTTCTTTGAAGGGAGAGCAAAATGAAACAGTTAACCATCCGATCCATCGCAGTGTTTGCGCTGGTCGCAGCTATGGGATTCGGCCTCGCCACCGTGGCGTCCGCCGGTTCCACCACCACCACGACGGCGCCGAGTGCGAGTTTCGTGGCGGCACAACAAAAGTTAGAAGCCGAACTCGCCGCACGTGTAACACGCCTTACGCACCTCACCGCCGACGTGACCGGAGCCACCTCGCTGAGCGCGAGCACCTCCTTAACACTCCAGGCCCGTCTATCGACAGAGGCGGCGAGCATCAACACGCTCGTGGCCAAGGTTCCCACCGACACCACGTTTGCCGAGCTTGACGCCGATCGTGCCGCGATGTACAAGGACAACCGCGTGTACGCCGTGATGTCTCCGCAGGTGTTCGAGATGATCGAAGCCTCTTTGGTCGTGGAGCAATTAACGACGATGCAAGGCAACGAGGCGACTCTCCAGACAGAGGTCGCGTCCCTCGTGGGCATGGCCGGTTATCAGACCGCCCTGAATCACTACAACAACTACGTGGCGCGTATCTCGAACTGGTCAACTCGGATCGTGAATATTCAGGCCAACGTTCTGGCCCAGGTGCCGTCAGACTGGCCCGGTGACACGCACGTCTTCGTGAACGCGAATCACCAGATTCTCTCCGCGAACATTGCCCTCGCCTACGCGGCGTACGACGCGGCCGTCATCGGCCTCGCCTCGGGTGGATACACCGGTTCGTAAGAGCGCTTTCGAAGCGAACCAGCGGCTGGTGGCTTTGGCCATCAGCCGCTGTTTCGCTTCCCGAGCTTCTCACGATGTGCACAGCCTGGCCAGCAACAGGGCCGCCGCATCCCGTCCTCCAACTCCTCCTGAGTTCGTCGGATGCGACGCTCGCGAGTCGGTTCTTTCTTCGCATCCACCACCCAACAGATGAACTCGTTGCGGGCCAAGGGCGTGATGTCCTTCCAGGCGCCAAGCGCCGCAGGGTTCGCGATCAACGCCTCTCTCAAATCTTTCGGAAGGGCGTGCACCGCTCCCCCGGGTACTCGCGGACTGGTCATGGCTCGTAAGAGAGGTGGCTCACTACTACTCGGGTAGAAGCGCCTTTTTCGAGTCCTTCTTGGCGTGCTTTTCGTTTCGCTTTTCCTTCAGCGACTTGCCAACCTTCTTCACATTGTGTTGGTTCGGAATTTTCCCGGCCATGGCGGCTCCTTTGGTAGGCGACGCACACTCGGTGTCGTCAAGTTCGCAGTCGAAGCCACCACCGCGTGATCTCTATGGTGCGGCCCCGACTGCGATCTCACTAGTGACCTTAACGAGCCGAGCACTGTTTGACCACAGTTAGTATCAGGTCGTGATCGCGGCCACTATCTTCAGGCCTGGGCAGTGGACGGATTTTTTTGTTCTAGTCGGCACTGGTGCGGCGACGCTCACCGGCCTGGTTTTTGTAGCGATGTCACTCAATCTCAGGGTCATCGCGGTCGACGCGACGTATCGGAACCGAGCGATCAACACCCTGACCGGACTGTCGCTGGTCTTCCTGCGATGCGCGCTCGTACTGATGGGCGGGCAGAGCCACGGAGATATCGGGACGGAACTGCTCGTAGTCTCTGGCGTTTCGCTAGCCGTTTTTGTCAAGGGTTACGCCAACGCCATCAAAAGAGGTACCGGCCTGCGACTCTCACGCGTAGTGGGCGGAAGCTCCCTGCACTTGACCGAGATGGTCGGCGCGGCCCTCTTCATCTCAGGGAATCTGGTCGGTCTCTATATCGCAGCGGCGGCCATCGTGACCAATACTTGCTACATGATCACCGCGGCTTGGCTACTGGTCGCTGCCGCCGTCGATCCAATAGTTGCCTAGCTCCCGAGCGCGGACGTCGCCTCCGGTGATGCGATTTGGTGGTCGCGCCCGTTGATTCGGCGCCTTAGCTCCTGAGCGGAACGAGTCCCCACGACTGGGCCACCAACGTGAACGAGCGCTCTCGCGCTTGGTGCGAATGGGTGCGTGTTGAAAGCATTAGCTCGTCCGCCTGGGTTCGTCGCTGAAGGAGGTCGAGCCCTTCGCAAACAGCCTGGGGATCTCCGATCACGTGGGTTGCCAGTTCTTTGTCGATGATCGTCTTCTCCTCCCAAGTGAAGCGATACGCCTCGGCCTCTTCCGGCGACGGCAGCAGGTCAACGTGGTCTGAACGGCGCTGGAGGATGCTCAGCGCCGTCGAGCCCGTGAGCCACTGAGCTTCGTCGGCGGTAGGCGCGCAAAGCACGGAGACGGCGACCATGACCCGAGGTTTTTCAAGCAAGAGGGATGGTTGAAACGCTGATCGGTAGACGCTGAGCGCGGAGTCGAGGAGTCTGGGAGCGAGGTGGTAGGCGAAGGCGAAGGGCAGTCCAAGACTCCCGGCCAGTTGGGCACTGAAGGCAGACGAACCGAGCCACCACACTTCGGGGAGGTAGCCACTGCCCGGGGTGGCGAAGGGGTACGATGGGCGACCTTCACGAGGCTGAAGGTAGCCGATCAGTTCCACCACATCATTGGGGAAAGTGTCGGCCCCGCGGACGGGGGCCTCGAGGGTGCGTCCCAGGGCTCGCGCCGTTTGGTGATCAGTGCCGGGCGCTCGGCCTAGTCCCAAATCGATCCGGCCGGGATGCAGAGCTTCAAGGGTTCCGAACTGCTCGGCCACGACGAGAGGTGAGTGATTGGGCAATATCACTCCACCCGCGCCAATTCTCATGGTCGAAGTGGCGTTGGCGAGGTGGGCGATAAGCACGGCGGGAGCCGAACTAGCGATGGCTGACATGCTGTGATACTCCGCGACCCAGAGTCGGTGGAACCCGAGCCGCTCCACGATCCGCGACATTTCAGTGGTCTCTTCGAGCGCCTGGGCCGGTGTTGAGCCCGTAGCCACTGTGGCGTGGTCCAGTACTGAGAGAGGGATCATGCTTCGCACGCTAAGTCCTTCGCCTGGATTTGTTGGCGTTCGTCCCGACGTTGAGGGCACTTCAGAACTTTCGCCCCTCCGTCAAACTCTCGGCCGACCAAGTGTAGGCGCTCGGCGCAGACCGAGGACTCCGGCATCTGTCGTCGCTACAGGCCTCACGCGGACGCCTGACTCCGTTGAGCCGTGACGAAAGTATCGTTCGACGAAATGTGAAGTGCGGCTGGAGGGATTCGAACCCCCGACCCTCGGTTCCGTAGACCGATGCTCTAATCCGCTGAGCTACAGCCGCGTTGTTGCTGGCCCACCATCTTAGTCCAGTCGGCCACTTTTGCGATTAACGGATTAGGCCTGTCGCGTGATAGCGGGTATGAGCGGTTAGCGCCAATGATCAGCAAAGCGTCGGACTCCCCGCCGCTCGCCACTCGACCTACGAGGCCGTGAAGAGTCGCGCCGCCCCGCGCATCGGCGCTTCGTTGCCGTTAATGACGACGCGAAAGGGCATGTTCTCGAACTCACTCGGTAGCGCTCGACGGGCGTTCCCGCCAGCCAGGTGCACCGTCGTTGCCGAGAACTCCTTAGCGAAGTTCTCCACGATGAGTACCAGGGTGGGGTTCCAGTTTTCGTCATCGAGTGATCGAGCGCGCTCGCCGATGGTCTGGTCGTAGGTCTTGCCGTCGCGAAATATCTCGGCCCCGACGTCGCGTACCTTCTGAAGCTTCCCGTCGACCGCCAGGGCGAGGCCGAGGCCTGTTCCCAACGTCAAAACCAACTCGATGCCTGTCCCTTCGATGCACCCGAGTGCCGCCATGGTGGCGTCGTTGACCACTCGTACGTCGCGGCCGCACTTTTCGCGGAGCCTGTCCTGGAGGGGGTACCCGCGCCACAGGGCGTCTAACTCAGGATCCTTCTCGGTGCCAATACCGCCGGGCCGCGACAGGTTCCCGGGACGAATCACGTGACCGTCGCGAAACTCCCCGGGAAAGCCGACGCCTACCCGCCGGCACCCGCTGCGTACGATGCGCTCTTCTAAGAACTCCACCAGGCGCGCGGGCGAGCAGGGATAGGGCGTCGGACGTCGCCGCACCCCGCGCACCAACACGCCGAGCTCATTCACGTGGGAGAACTTGATATTGGTCGCCCCGATATCGATCGCGAAGATCTGCTCTTGGATCAACAGGGACTGGTAGGCCACCCGTAAATCGTAGTTATCATCCACGCGCTCCTCGGATACGGAGGCGTCGGTCTTTCCACCACGGCCTAAGACGGACGTGGAAAACACGACGTCCCCCGGCAACGACGCTCGCCGTTCCGCGCGGGCGAAGTCGTAGCGGCACGCTCTTCGTATCGGGTCTCTCATCCACGAGCTCGGGCAGGTAGCGGCCCACCGTTGAGTCGGCCAGCCCGGCGAGTACGACCCTCGTGGCGTGGTTATTGACGATGGTCGCGGCGCGGGGTCCCCAGCGCGCCACCAACTGCGCGAAGTCCTGCACCACGGTGACGAGCGTGACACCAAGTCCGCTCACCGTGGCCGCGAGTTGATCCAACTCTTCTAACGAGGCCACGGTGGCCGCTTCGTCCAGCACCATCAGGACTCGCCGATGCCCCTGGACGTCAACGCGACTCTGTTGTTCTTCCAGGACCATGCGTAGAGCCCCCCGAAAGAGGGGTTCGTAGTGGCGTTGTTCTCCTCGAGGACTGCAGAGGTACAACGTGTTGGCCCCGGCCACCACGCGACGAACCTGCGCCAAGGGTTGTGGAAATCGCCACGGCATCAACATCGTCTCCGCCGTCGTCAACACACCCTCGAAGGTCTTGTGGTCGTAGTCGAGGAAGCTCTGGACGATCGCGCCGGCCGGAGACTTGGTCTCCCCCAACCAAGCGCGCACGTCGCGACGTTCTACCACGTCGGCTACGTCGAATATCGATCCGCGGCGATCCTTCGCTACCACCATGAGACCAGCGACGAACCTCCCGGCGAGGGAGTTCCAAAACTCGGTGTCGCCCCGATCGCTCGAGCCGATGGTGAGATCCCGAGCCACGCGGTGCGCGTGACGCAGTGTGGTGACGCCCTCCAAGGGATCCCAGGTCATCCCTCCGTCGCGACCCGGTTCTAGTATCTGCACCTCACCCAAGGTTTCGCGCCACTGACGAGTCGTGGCAATCACGTCGTTTTTGACGCTCGTCACCACCAGCGCGTCACTCCAGCGAAGGAGCGCCGGCACCACGATGGACGACGTCTTCCCGGCCTGCGTCGGACCGACGACCAACAGCGAACTGCCACTGTCGAGGGTCACGGACGGTCCGAACGCCAGGCCGTTCCAGCACCGCCGTCCGAGCACCGGTCGATCGTTCACGGCGTCTCGCGCATCGAGGCGTCAGTGTCGATGAAGCGCGAATCGCTCTCATCGGGACGTACGCGAACAATGGACCGAAAAGCTCCGAAGCGCACGAGGGCGACGCCTTTGGGCAACGCCGTCAGATAACTCTCTTCGCGAGCACTCAGGCCTACGGCGCGAGCCATGTCGCGCGCTTCGTCGGGTGGCTGGCGAAACAGCCACGCGGTTTCGCACTCGCGCAGTAGTCCCGCTGCACGTTCGCGCTGCGCGCTGCCGGCGTCTCCCACGGCGGCCACGTCACTCCAGCGGTGCAGCACTAACACGTGCGCGAGTCCTCGCGCGCGGGCCAGTTTCCACGATCCTTGCAGCCAACGGAGCGCTTCGTGGTCGCTGAGGAGCGCCCACGCTTCGTCAATCACGAGGTAGCCCAGTTCCCCCGATTGGCCGACCACCTGCTGGGCGGCGGCCACCGCGCTGAGAACGGCGACCGGCAGCGAGTTCGACGACCACTGCGCCGAGAGATCAAGGACCACCGGGTTGCCCTCAAAACGAAGGGGATGACCACCGCCGTCAAAGAGACCCGCCAGATCGCCGTAAATGAATCTATACAGAAGGAGGGCCAAGGAACGCCGTGCGTCGTTCGACGGCGAGTCCAGGTGAGCCGAAAGGTGTTGAAACAGGGACCACAGAACGCGCGCCGGCCGCGGAGAGTCGAGTTGGCGCCACGCTTCGTCGAGGGCAAAGTGCTGATCCGCGCTGAGTGGCGAGCCCTGAGCGCTGGCCAGCAACGCACGCAACAGAGCGACGCCCTCACGGTCGTCACTCGAAAACGGATCGCACCAGCCGTCGCGTCCGAGGGCGATGGGCCGCGCGCCGTGCAACGCGGCCAGCACGGCGTACTCCCCTTTCGGATCGATCACCACGGCTCGTCGGCCACGCTGCAGCGAGCGCTCGAGTTGCATTTTGACAACGGTGCTCTTGCCGGCACCGATGGAGCCCGCGACGACGACGTTGGGGTTGGACACCAGGCCCGCGCTGTAGGCGTCAAAGACATCAAGAACGAAGGAGGAACCGTACTGCGACTCGCCGAGGCTGGAACCCGCGAGCCCGGTGCCAGCGTCGTGAGCGGGCAATCGTAAGGCGTCGAGATCAACCGACGTGGCCCAGTGTGTCCACGGTCTTCTCACCAGCCCGGCCCACCCGGTAGCGAGGATCGATACCACTCCGCCTGGAGTCCGCGCCCGGAGTCAAGTCGCAGTCCCGCGTCGTGAGCGTGACGCCACACCCGAGCGCCCCGCTGTTGGAGCTCATGAAAACTGTCGGCGCGTACCCGCACATAGACAGCGACGCGCAGCAGCGCCCGGCCGCTCGCCACGTAGCGCTCACGCTGGGCCATGCGCTCAAAGATTCTCGACGAGCGCGCCGTGCGCCGAAAGCCGGCCGACCTCGACGTCGATTCGTCACTTCCAACCCGATGTACCGCCCGCGACGCCACACGCTGCGCCGTCGCGCCGCTCACGACATCGACGTGAAGGGTTACGTCGAGAGGACCCGAGTAGCGCAGGAGCTGCTCGAGAAGAGTTCGCTTCTGCGGCACAAAGGAGAAATCGCGCACTCGATAGATCCGTACCAACTCTCTCGGTGTTCGTACGTAGGAAAGACGCTCCAGATACCGGGTAGACGACCCTTCGCCGAGCCCCAGCAGAGTCTCCAGCGCCCCCTCGTTCTTGGGCGTCCAGCCGTCGGGCGCGGGCGCATCGACCGCCAGTGCAAGAAAAGTTGGCGTGCCCTCCCTCCCACATCCGACGTGAATCGAAAAATGCTGTCCACCGCTAGCGGCGCTGGCCGCGTCAGCGACCTCCGCGAGAGATTGAGCGATGGCCGCGTCGCGACCGGAAAGATCCAAGCGACCCCGGTGAACGAGTTCGTACGCTCGAAAGGCGACTTCGCCGCCACACCACAAGACGATGTCGCCACCGAGCTCTCGTGCGTTAAGTGCACGCCAGTGTGGGCGCAGCGCGAAGTGCAGCGCGATGCTGAACTGCTCGCCGAGAGTTCGTCCGTCGTGGGTCGGCATGGCGCCCAGTAGTAAGGCCATCCCCGCCGCGAGCGCTCCGACCCGGACGTGCGGCGCGACAACCCCTTCGCCAAGAAGAACGACGCTCCCGACCAGCAGCACAGCCTGATGGCGGCGAATGCCGACCCAGCGAGCGTCGGCGTCCGACTCGCCGAGACCCACTGGATCACTCGTCAAAGTGCCACCCGACAATCGGACCGACGTCGTCGTGGCGATAGACCACGTGCCCTCCTCGCAAGCGAGGCTGACCAATCGGTGGAGGTGGCGGTTCGCCGTCGTGGGGCGGCATCGGCGACTCGGGCACGCCTGGCCAAGTACCGAGTCCAAGATCATCAGGCCTACTCGGCGGCAGCGGTTCGGGCACGTCGGGAGTCATCGAGCGAGCGAGCACACCGACCGGTGACGACGGAGCGTTCGTGGCGGCCCGCGTTGCACGGGTGCGAAGCCCCTCGAGGTTATGTAAGGCCGACTGCTCCAAGAACGGCACGATTCGCAGTAGAAGAAACGGCGTGCACGTGGCGAGGAGGAGCGTTACGGCGCCGGTGACCACTTCTGTTGCCGACGAACCCTGAAGTTCTCCGAGACCCAAAACCAGAGTCACCACGATGACGAACTTGCTGGCCGCAACGCAGAGAAATGTCTCCGCGAGACGCCACCCGATGCGCCGGGCGGCCGGGAAACTCGCCATGGGCACCACCACCGGCACGAGGACCAGCAGCAAGGTCAAGGCAACGTTTCGCACGATCAGCTCGCACCACAGCAACATCGTGCCGACAATCACCCCCAACGCGAGCAGAAAGACGCCGAAGCCGGGCGTCGTCGGCGCCAAGTTGTTAAGACTCTGCGCGAGAAGAACCTCGTGCGGAGCCACTCCCGCCGCCGCACTCGACGACATCTGATTGATCGCTTCGAGCACGAGTGACGCCACGGGACGGGCCAGTGCCACGCCGGCGACGCAGGCCGGTGCGACCCCCAGATAGACCCTCCAGAGGGCCGACGCCTCGCCGTGGCGAAGCGCTTGCAGCGTCGACACCAGAAGACCGATCAGCAAGATCGCTGGAGCCATCACCAGCAGCGCGTTGAACTCACTCTTTGAACCCTGGAGAACGACGGAGGGATCGCTCGTTGCCATTAGCACGTGCCCGACGGCGCTCAGGAGCCACTGCACGCTGGAGAGAATCCAGCTAGTGAGCGCGTTGAAGAGATCGTTGAACGTCGACTTCGCCAGTGAGGTAGCGCAGGTGCTCGGCGAGAAAAGACAGAGAAAGTGGCTCACTAGTGGACGCTGAGTCCCGCGTTGAAGAAGAAGTTAATGAGGGTGGGCGCCGCGCCGATGACAATGGCGGCCACCAAAGAGGTCAGTACCGCGCGGCGACCTTGCGTGGAGTGATGCATGTTCTGGGTATGGCTGCCGACCGCCCAGAGGGCGGCGCCCAGCAACAGGGCCACGAGAGCACCGATCAGTGCCCACGAAGCGAGACCGTCGGCAATCTGCTGCAACGCGGCACTACCAGGAAGATCGGAGGTGGAGGGAGTAAGAGTCACATTGGCGAGTAACATCGCAGGCTCACTTTCGATAAGGAGCCCCCAACGGTCGCCATCGCACTCCGAGTCGGCACTTCTGCGAGAATGGACCGGTGCTCGTCGCTGCGACCAAGAACCTGATCTCGCTGTGGCCCCCCGCCGCCCTCTACGGGGCCGCCGCCGGCGTTCTGATTATCGGAATACTGATCGGCGTTCTGGCCTATCGCCAGCGCGGACACCGAGCGATCGCTCAACGGCTTTCGGCTCTCGCGTCCCGTCTCGCCGTGGAGCCACACTCGGACAGCGGGAAGGTCGAGACCGCGCTCAGCTACTTAGAGGAAGTCACGGGTGACGCCCACAACGCCGTCAGCGAATCGAGCGCCGAGACCGTGCGGTTACGCCGGTCCCTCGACACGCTGCCGCTCGGCTTAGTGCTGTGCGATGAGGCTGGAGGCGTTATCTTCCGCAACACGCAGGCCGAGAACCTAATGGCCAGTCGCTACGGCGACGCCATCGCCGCGCAGGCGGTGACCGACGTGCTAGCCGAAGGGTGGTCGAGCGGAGTCGCGGAGCGCACGATCGATATCTACGGCCCACCCCGACGCACTCTCACCATCCGCGCGACGGTCATCGACGACGGGCGCCGTTCGCTCGGCGTCCTCGCCGTCATCGAAGACGTCTCCGAGCGCCGTCGACTCGAGGACATTCGACGCGACTTCATCGCGAACGTGAGTCACGAGTTGAAGACTCCGATGGGGGCGCTCGGACTCCTGGCCGAGACGCTGCAGTTCGAACGGGACCCCGCCGTCGCACAGCGCTTAGCCGAACGCATTAACTCTGAGGCTTTTCGCGTGAATCGCATTATTGAGGACCTGCTCGACCTATCGCGTATCGAAGGCGAGGGCTCGCCGAGTCGCGAGCCCATCGCGGTGTCTCTCATCGTCGCCGACGCCATCGAGCGAATTCGCACCGCGGCCGAACAACACGAGGTCAAGATCACCTTTGACGAACCGGAGACCAACCAGGTCGTCTTTGGCGACCGGCGCCAACTCACCTCCGCGCTGCACGCTCTCTTGGAAAACGCGGTCGTGTACTCGCCCCAAGACGGCACCGTCGAGATTCGGATCAACCGCGTTGACGCGCCGGTGAATCACGAGGGGGAGACTGGCGGTCCCTGCGTGCGAATCGAAATTCAAGACCACGGCGTGGGTATTCCCGCCAAGGACTTGGAGCGAATCTTCGAACGGTTCTATCGCGTCGATCCCGGTCGCGCTCGCGAGACCGGCGGGACCGGCCTGGGACTCAGTATCGTTCGCCACGTCGCACAGAACCACGGCGGCGCGATACTCGTCGACTCCCGCGAAGGCGAAGGGTCAACCTTCACCCTCGAGCTCCCGTTGAACCAGTAATGGCGAAGAAGACACCTGAACAGCGCGTCAGCGTGCTCGTTGTTGAGGATGAGGAGTCCTTCATCGACGCCCTCACCATCGGCCTCGATCGCGAGGGTTTCGACGTCACCATCGCCCGCGACGGACAGGCGGCCTTGACCTCGTTTTCCAAGGGCCACTTCGACATCGTCCTGCTCGATCTGATGTTGCCCAAGATGTCGGGCCTCGACGTCTGTCGATCGATCCGTGCGACGAGTGGCGTCCCGATCATCGTGGTGAGCGCCAAGGGAGAAGAGGTCGACATGGTTCTGATGCTCGAGATCGGGGCCGACGACTATGTCACGAAGCCGTATCGCCTTCGTGAACTCGTGGCGCGTATTCGAGCCGTGTTGCGTCGCCGCAGCGCGCACGAGCAGTTCGAGGCCGACGAGTTGATCTCCTTGGGTAACGTCCGCATGGACATCGACGCGCGACGGTGCTACGTCAACGGTGAGGAGATCAAGCTGCGAAAGAAAGAGTTCGCCCTCCTTCGGCTGTTGCTCGAAAATCCCGGTCGGGTCCTCACCCGTGAAGTGTTGATCGATCGCGTGTGGGGCAACGACTACGTCGGCGACACGAAGACGCTTGACGTGCATATCAAACGTCTTCGCACGCTGATTGAAGAGGATCCGAAGAGCCCCACGCACATCACCACGGTGCGTGGAGTGGGCTATCGCTACGAGGTCGCTAAGCCGTAGGGCGAATCGCGGTCTCGCCGCCAAAGTACGGCGCGAGCGACTCGGGCAGTTTCACGGAGCCGTCCGCCTGGCGATAGGTCTCCACCACCGCGGCCCACACCCGTGGCCACCCGAGCGCCGACCCATTCACCGTGTGAACGAGGGCGGTCGACCCTTCGCTCGTGCGATAGCGGACGTTGGCACGACGCGACTGAAAGTCGCGGAACCAGCTGACCGACGAGACTTCGAGCCAACGATCGACGCCGGGACTGTAGACGTTGAGGTCGATGGTGTAGGCGGAGGCGGTACCCAGGTCCCCCGTACACAACACGAGCAGTTGATAGGTCAACCCGAGCGCCTGCAGCACGGCTTCGGCACGCTGAAGAATATCGGCGAAGGCCTCGTCGGCCTGCTCGGGCAGGCAGTACGCGAAGAGCTCCACCTTGTCAAACTCGTGCACCCGGAGGAGTCCCCGCGTGTCCTTGCCCGCCGCCCCGGCCTCGCGACGAAAGCAGGCGGTGAGGGCGCAGAGCCGAAGAGGCAGCTCCGAAGCGTCGAGGATGTCGCCTCGGCGCAGCGAGGTCAGCGGTACCTCGGCGGTGGGAATGGCCCAGAGGCCGTCGCGTTCGATCGCGTACATGTCGTCCGCCGACTTCGGCAAGTGCCCGGTGGACATCATGGTCTCGGTCAAGGCGAAGGTGGGAGGACGGATCTCCTCGTACGCGCCCGCAGTCTTGTCGAGCGAAAGTGAGCTCAGCGCTCGCAGCAACTTGGAGCCCGCACCGCGAAAGAGGGGAAACATCGAGCCAGCGATCTTGGCTCCTGACTCCATGTCCAAGATGCCCAGTTCAGCGCCGATCTCCCAGTGCGGCACGCGCTGGTGCTCCTCGTAGGTCGGAAACGGTGCGCCCTCGTCCATGCCGACCCACCAGCGGCGAAGTTCCACGTTGTCGTTCTCGTCGTCACCATCGGGCACCCTCGAATCGGGCAGATTGGGGATCATGAGCAACATCGAGTGCAGTTTGCGCCCCACGGCGTCGGTGGCGTCGCTCGCCAGCCGCTCCTCATCACCAAGGAGTCGGCTCTTCTCGGTCAACGCAGCGGCGATGGTCGCGTCGCCGCCGCGCCGTGCGTCTCCCACTCGACGAGAGAGCTCTTTGACTTGGGCTCGCAGAGCTTCGGCTTCCTGGAGAAGACGACGGTGTTCTACGTCCAGCGCTTCGATCTCCTCCACCGTTGAAGACGGGACACCGCGACGCGCCAGAGCGCCCTTCACGACGTCGGGTTCACGGCGGAGCTGAGCCAGGTCAATCATGGAGCAATCCTACTGAGGCGCAATCGCAGCCTTCCTCGAACCGTCTAGTTTCGTTAGACGTGAGCTTCGCCGTCGCCGTCAATCATCTCGACGTCACCTTCGGCGAGCTGCGCGCCGTGAACGACGTGACGCTGAACGTCAGCTACGGCGAGATCGTGGCGCTCCTCGGTCCCAACGGCGCGGGGAAAACGACCCTCGTCGAGACCTTGCTCGGCTTTCGCGAACCGACGGCCGGCTCGGTCCATCTTCACGGACTGAATCCGCGACGAGATCATCGCGAAGTCGTGGTCCGTACCGGAGCCCTTCTTCAGCGTGGGGGCGTGTGGGCACCGATGTCGCCGCGCGACGTTCTTCGCCTCACCGCCACCTACTACGACGCGCCGCGCGACACCAGCGAACTGCTCTCGGTACTGAACCTCACCTCGTGTGCCACGACGCCCTGGCGGCGATTGAGCGGTGGCGAACAGCAGCGCACCCTTCTGGCGCTGGCCTTGTTGGGTCGGCCTCGGGCGCTCATTCTCGATGAGCCCACCACATCCGTCGATCCTGAAGGACGCCAGGTCATCCGCGACATCGTGCTCTCGGAACGCTCACGAGGGTGCGCCCTCTTCCTCACCACGCACGAGTTGGCCGAGGCCGAGCGGCTAGCCGATCGAGTGGTCATTCTCCATGACGGTCGCGTGCTGGCGCAAGGAACTCTGGACGAACTCGCCGGCACCCCCGAGATGATCGTTCAATCGACTGGTCCCGTCGATCCGACGCCTCTCGCGGCGCTGCTGCACTGCGACGTCACCCTGGATGGTCCCCTGCATTTTCGCTGTGCGACGGCCTCATCTCCCGAACGTATCGCCCTCATCACGAACTACTTGGCCAGCCTCGGGCTCTCCATGGTGTCACTACGCACGCGGGCCACACTCGAGGAGCGCTACCTCGCCCTCATCGCCGACGAGCGCGACGGCGTGCCCAGGTGAGCGCGTGGTGGGCTCAGACCCGGGCCGAAGTCACCATGACGATTCGCCGAGGTGAGACGCTGCTTCTCACCGTGGGCATCCCGGTGCTGCTTCTTCTCTTCTTCTCCTTGACGCGCGTCACGTCCACTCCGCAGACGCACCGCGTGAACTTCATCGCGCCAGGAATTCTGGCCCTGTGCGTGCTCTCCACCTCACTGGTAGCGCTATCCATCTCGACCGGCTTTGAACGGTCGTCCGGTGTACTGCGACGTCTGTGGGTCACGCCGCTCGGACAGCGGCGCTTGATCGGTTCGAAGATCTCGGCGGTGCTGGTCACCGAGGTGATCCAGATCGTCGTCATCGCTCTCGTGGCCCTCACCCTGACGTGGCGGCCCCGCGGAGGAGCACTCGGTGCACTGGCCGTGGCGCTCGTGCTCGTGCTGGGATCGGCGGGCTGCGCCGGCATCGGTCTGGCGCTGGCCGGCTGGTTGCGGGCCGAAGTGAACTTAGCCGCCACCAACGGCCTCTACCTCGTGCTGCTACTGCTCTCGGGAATTGTGATTCCGCTGTCGTCGCTGCCGTCGTTCGTTCGCCACGCGGCCGTGGCACTGCCGTCGGGCGCCATGGCCGACGCGCTGCACCGCATCCTCGGCCGAGGGCTCGCGCCGACCACAGCTGACTGGATCTCCCTCGCGCTCTGGGCGGTGGCGGCTCCCCTGCTCGCGTCGCGGACCTTTCGATTCGACTAAGCGGCCCTCAAGGCATCGATGCCGCGACGAAGTTCGCTAATCGAAATAGCGCCGAGGTGCACTTCCTTCACCACACCGTGTTTGTTAAGGAACACCGTCTCGGGGTCGCCGAAGGAGAAGCCGAAGACGCCCACCGATATGGAGTTGTTCGGATCAGAGGCCACCGGAAAGTTCAGGCCGAGTTCCTTCACGAAGGTCTGTGCGTCGCTCAAGGGCTCGTTGTTGTCGTCGCCGAACACCGACACCGGGGCCACGTCGTGAGATCGAAGGTAGCTGGCGATCTTGGGCATCTCGCTGTGACAGATGGTGCACCAACTGCCGAAGAAGATCATCACGGTCGGATGTCCACTGGCCCACGGCGACACCACGTTCTTGGTCGTCACGCCCTGCGCCCTGATCACTTTGATCCTGGTGCCCACCAGTGGCGAGATGGCTTGGCCGTTCTGAGTTTTCACGTGGCCTCCCGTGAGCACCGACACCACGGCGATCACGGCCACGATCACCACCGATCCCACCGCGATCAGGAGGCGACGAGAGGGACGCCGCCGAGATACCTCAGTGGTGTCGGACAAGAACGTCTACCGCCATCAAGATGAAGAGCGCCGAGAGGTAGGTGATCGAGAAGTGAAAGAGGCGCATGGCTTCGGCCACGTCGGCGCGGTCGTCTCTCGCGTGACGGTACAGACGCAGCGCGTAGAAGGTGAAGAGTGCGCCCAGCACGGTCGCCGAGATGGCGTAGACCCAACCGAGATGGGCCGTCGAACCAATGAGCAAGGTCAACGCCCACAAGATGACGGTGTAGATGAGTATCTCTAAGGTCGTTCGTCGCAGTGAAGCGACGACCGGCATCATCGGGACATGGGCCGCTTCGTAGTCGTCGCGGTAGCGAACGGCGAGCGCCCAAAAGTGCGGCGGCGTCCAGAGAAAGACAACGAGAAACAACAGCACCGGCGTCCAGGAGAGCGAGTTCGTCACCGCGGCCCAGCCGACCAAGACAGGCACCGCACCAGCCGCGCCACCGATGACGATGTTCTGCTTGCTCCGCCGTTTCAAGATCAGGGTGTAGACGACCACGTAAAACGCGGTGGCCGAGAGGGCCAACCAGGCCGAGAGCTGATTGACCCAGATCGCGAGTACGGCGAACGCGGCGACCTCCAGGGTGACCGCGAAGAGAGTGGCCGACCGAGGCGACATCACGCCGGTGACGAGGGGCCGCTTCTTCGTTCGCTCCATAATCGCGTCGATGTCGCGATCGATGACCATATTGAAAGCGTTGGCGCCCCCGGCGGCGAGCGTCCCGCCGATCAGGGTCGCGAGGATCAGCCACAGCCTGGGAAATCCGTTGTCCGCCACGATCATGGTGGGAACGGTCGTCACCAACAGCAGCTCAATAATCCGCGGCTTGGTAAGGGCTACGTAACCGCGCAGTACGTCACTGGTGGAAAACGTGGCGGTGGCGGATGTGGTCACGGCCCATATCCTAGGAGTCCGCCAAATCCGTAGGCTAGGTAGGTGCCTGCTACGACGCGACGACGCGTTACTGGACCCGTCTTTCGCTGGTTCGCGCTGGCTTCCTTCCTGTCCATGATCCTCATCGTCCTCACGGGAGAGGCCGTTCGTCTCACGAGTTCGGGTTTGGGCTGTCCCGACTGGCCCACCTGCTTTCAGCATCAGGTTGTCGCCTCGTCGAGCATTCACTCGAAAATCGAGTTCGGCAACCGGCTCGTCACCCTGCTCCTCGTGGTGATCGTCGGGGTCACGTTCCTGGCGGCGTGGTGGAGCGAGCATCGCCGTCGCGATCTTCTCTGGCTCTCGGGAGGCCTCGTTCTCGGCGTCGTGGCCAACGCCGTGCTCGGCGCCTTCGTGGTGTACTCCAAACTCAACCCGTACTTGGTGTCGCTGCATCTCGTCTTGAGTTTGGCGATGGTTGCTCTGGGAGCGATGCTCTATCACCACTCGAAGTACGTCTACGGACCCCAGGCCCGCGCTGACGTGCGCGATCCGTACTTTCGCAACGTAGCGCGATGGTTGTGGCTGCCCTTCTTCGTGCTCGTCCTCACCGGCACCGCGACCACCGGCTCCGGTCCGCACGCGGGATCGTCGCAGGGCCAGCTCGTGGCGCGCCGCCTCCCCTTCGCGCTGTCGTCTGCCGCCTGGGTCCACTCGCTGGCGGCCGTTTTGTTCATTGGACTCGTGACCGGCTTACTCATTGCCATATGGCATAGCGGCGCTCCGAGTGCCTTGATCCTGGGGGTGCGACGTCTCGTCTTCGTTTCACTCGTGCAGGCGGCGATCGGCGTGACGCAGTACCTGACCCATCTGCCCGGTTGGCTCGTGGAGATCCACGCCTTTGGCGCCGTGGCTCTCACCATCGGAGTCACGCAGTTCAATCTTCGCCAGTGCGCCCGTGATCGCGTTCCGGGCACGGCGAGGACCGCCCGGTCGATGACGACGAGCACTGAGCTCGCCCCCGAGCCGGCCTAGCTCGGCCGAACCACCGCCGTGGGACAATGACGTGATGCTCACCGCCAACGGATGGCACCGGTGAATCCTTTCGTCGGGTCGAACGATCACGCGCACCGGCCCTCGCCCGAGAGCGACAGTCGCTACGTCCTTGGCGCGCTCGTTCTCATCACGCTCTTTCTCATTGTCGAGGTGACGGCCGCTTTCGTCGGCTCGTCGCTGGCCTTGCTCGCAGACGCCGGACATCTTCTGACCGACGTGGTCGCCCTCGCCGTCAGCGCCTGGGCCCTGCAGTTGGCGAAGCGACCGGCGCAGGGTCGTTGGACGTTCGGACTGCGGCGGGCAGAGATATTGAGTGCCGCGGCCAACGGCGTGACGCTCGTTGCCATCGCGCTGATCATTGCGGTAGAGGCGGTGACGCGGCTGGTGTCGCCCCATCACGTTAAGGGCGAACTCGTGCTGGTGGTGGCTCTCGTGGGGGCCGCGGTAAACGTCGCGGCGACGCTCGTTCTATCTCGCGCCAACCGCAAGAATCTCAACGTTCGCGGCGCCTACTTGCACGTGCTGACGGACCTCTACGCCTTCATCGGCACGGCGATCGCCGGTCTCGTGATCGTGCTGACGGGTTGGCAGCGAGCGGACTCGATCGCTTCGCTGTTCGTGGTGGCCCTGATGCTGCGATCTGCGTGGTCGCTGTTACGCGACGCGGGGAAGGTCTTGCTTCAAGGGGCCCCCGACAATCTCGATCTCGATGACGTTCGCGCTCACTTGGCGCGCGTGAGTCACGTACTCGACGTTCACGACCTGCACGCCTGGACGGTGTCGTCGGACCTTCCCACGCTGTCGGCGCACGTGGTGGTGGACGACGGCTGCTTTAACAGTGGCGATGCGCCGCAGATTCTCGACGCCCTCCAGGCCTGTCTCGACGAACACTTCGCCATCGCGCACGCCACCTTTCAGCTCGAACCCGCTACCCACGAAGATCACGAAGAGGGACTGCATCCGTAGCGCCGCGTGACGCGGGTCTCGCACTTCGAGGCACAATGGAGCGTGCCCCTCGCCTTGTTCGATCTCGACAACACGCTCATCGATCGCACGGCGGCCTTCGAGAAGTGGACCGGGATATTTATCTCGCGCTATGGCTTGGGTCCGGAGGCCACCGCGTGGCTGCACAGCCTCGACGGCGACGGAGTTACGCCGCGACCCGTTCTGTTACGCGGAGCCATCGAGGAGTTCGACCTGGACGTCAGCGTCGATGAACTCGTGGCGTGGTACGCGACGAGCTACATCGAGTGCTTCGAACGCGAGGGGGCTTCAATCGACGCCCTCGCCGCCCTCAAGACCGCCGGCTGGACCGTGGGGGTCGTGACCAACGGCCCCACCGAGCAACAGTTGGCCAAGCTGCGTCAGTCGGAGTTGCGCAGCGTCGTCGACGCGGTCGTGGTCTCGGAAGAAGCGGGCGTGAGTAAGCCCGACGCGGGGATCTTTCGCGAAGCCGCCAGACGGTGTGACCGCGAACTCTCGGGTTGGATGATCGGCGACTCTCCGAGCGCCGACATCGCGGGGGCTCTGCGGTGTGGTCTTTCCACCATCTGGATGAGCCGAGGCCGGGAGTGGACGCCGACGACATTCAGGCCCGACGTCGTGGTGACGTCGATTGGCGACGCCGTGGCCTTCTTGCTCTCACCCGACGCCGATCACTTTTCGTAAGTTCTCCCACGAAGCGGGTGGGGCATTTGTGGAGACGATGGGGATCGAACCCACGACCTCAGGCTTGCAAAGCCCGCGCTCTACCAACTGAGCTACGTCCCCGTGAGGGACAATTCTACCAAAGAGCCCGCTAGGTGGGTCGGTGATGGCGTAGCGTGCGCGCTCGTTGACGATCGATGCGCAGCAGTTCGCGTTCAACGTCCGCCCAGTGCAAGGGCGTCTCCTCGACGGGTGTGCCTTTGTCTTCGGCGTGAAAAAAGATGACGAAGGCTACCCACCACATGGGGATGTAGCAGCCGAGTTTCGCGATGAACCCCGCCAACTGTTGGTCGAAGAGTGGCGAGAGATGCAGCAGGGCTCTCTGGTGATGCAGCCCGGGATAGAGCGGATGGCGTGAGAAGATCCACACGAACGACAGGCTCGTGACAACGAGCGCGGAGGCGAAGATGTAGCCCGCGCGCGCAGCCGGTGACAGGCGGTGCGTGCCCGGGAGAACGGCCAAGGCCGGAATCCACAACAAAAACCCCACGAGGAGGACGGTGAGGATGACGAGCCCCCGTCCGACGCTCGAGCGCGCTCCCCAGTCCACGACCGGCGAGCTCAACGTCAGTGTCCCCACCACGGTCACGACGGCCAAGGCCACACCTGGTTCCGCCACTCTTCGTACGAAAAAGTCGACCGGCGCCGGCCGCGTGAGGTGACTCAGCAGATCGGTGGGCATGCTGAGAAGGAGAAGGGGCGCCACCAGCAGCATGATGACCAGGCGCTGCACCGTCGCCACGCTGAGAGAGACCGACGCCGCTATGTCGCCGATGGGCCACATGGTCACGACCAGCAACGCGAGCAGTCCGTAGCGTGCCAGGCGACGTTGACGCGCCGAGGAGACGCTGAGGTGATGCGCTACGCCGGCGGCCACGATCACGATCAACACCACCAGATGCAAATGGAAGGGCAGTATCGCGGCCACGCCCAAAACGTAACTCCCTCCCTGGGCCACGTCCAACAAATCTTTCTAGGCCGTGGCTTCCTTGACGACGTCGGGTTCGTGGCGAAAACGAGGCCCGAGACGCCCGACTATGAGCACGGCCATCAGTGTGTCGGTCACGATCACGCAGCCCGGAAAGAGAGCGCCCGCCGTGGTGAAGACCTTCAGGGTCAGAAGTGTGTCGGTCACGATCACGCAGCCCGGAAAGAGAGCGCCCGCCGTGGTGAAGACCTTCAGGGTCAGAAGTGTGATGGTGCAGTTAAAGCAGCCCAAGATAAAAACTCGTGGCGACTCGGTCGAGGGCGCAAGCCACGACTTGCGCACCGTGGGCAGCCCGGCCACCTGATCGGCGCCGACGAAGGACACCAAGGCAACCGTGGGCTCGTGAACGAACGCCCAGAACGCGAGTCCGGCCAGGGAGATGACCCCGCACACGATGTCGAAGGGACCGAGTCGCCACACGCTGTGGGGATTCTTGAACGAGGCCGCCACGACCACGAGGGGAACGAGGCCGAGCATCAGGGTCATGAGCGACGCGAGACCGACGTGCTGTTGAAGCTCTACGCCAAACGCCAGAACGCCCTCGAGACCCCACAAGGACCAGGTGACGCGATTCGGCGACGTGATGCCCCGCCACGTATCGCGCACGTACGACGACCCACCAACGCCGGCCAGCAACACCGCCAGGTAAATAAACCGAGGGTCAATCACGGGACAAGTCTGCCTGTTCTGGCGATCAACGACCTGGCCCGCGCGGTCGGCGTTGCGCCTTCCGGTAGCCTCACACGTCGTGGACATCATCGAGTTTCTGGGAGTGCACCGAGTCGACGAGTCCACCTGGCGCTTTGACGTCGACCAGCGTCTCACCACACCGGGCAAGTTTCTTTTCGGCGGTTGCGGCCTCGCCGCGGGAATCGTGGCGCTAGAAGCGGCGAGTGGGCGACCAACCGTCTACGCGGCGGCGCACTATCTCTCTTTCGCCCAGCTGGGCAGCGTGGTGGACCTCACGGTCGATCTCGCCGTCGTGGGGAAACGTGTGACGCAGGCGCGCGCGACGGCCACTTCTGAAGGGCGCGAGGTCTTGACCGTGAACTCCGCCCTGGGGCGAAGCGAACTCGACTCTCCCACCCCGTGGCTCGCGATGCCCGTCGTGCCGCCGCCGGAGGAGTGTCAAGTGCGCGTCATGCCGCACATCTTTGACGCGTCGATCTTCGATCACGTCGAGACGCGCATCGCGATCGGACGTCCCTTCGAAGAGTTGGACGGCACACCCGGGGAGCCTGTGTCCGCGCTCTGGGCTCGGATGCCCAGTCATCTCGACCCGTCGGCGGCGACGCTCGCCATCTTTGGCGATCTCGTGGCCGGTGGGGTGAGCCAACCGATGGGACGAAACACCTTCGGACAGAGCCTTGACAACACGATTCGGGCGGCCAACCTCGAACCAACCGAATGGGTCCTGGTCGAGATTCACATGCACGCCCTCGCCGGCGGATTCTCGCAAGGCACGGCGTATCTATGGAGTCGCAACGGCATACTGCTCGGCACCGCGAGTCAGTCCATGTCGTCGAGACTCTGGGTCCCACCCGCCGCCTAGAGTGCCACAATCGATGAGGTAGATTAGTACCCCTGCGGGGCTATAGCTCAGTCGGTTAGAGCGCGTCACTGATAATGACGAGGTCGTAAGTTCGATTCTTACTAGCCCCACCACGTGACGTAGCTGCGGGCATGAGAAACGCTCGCCAAGTACCGGCGCTCGTGATTCGTGCGCGGCCTTCGGCGCCGAACGCGGAGACTCGCTCGAAGCCATGGCGTCGCTAGGGACTTAACTCTCGGGCGCGACCGCATCCAATAGTCGCCGAACCTCCGCCGTGTCCACGCTTAGGGCACCCAGCAACACCGCCGCGGGATCGGGTGGTTGGAGAGTGAGGATTTGAGCTAACACCTGCTGAGCCGTGACCCAGGCCCCGCGACGGTTGAGTTTCGCCGCTCGCTCCAACACCTTCTTGGCCGCGGGCGTAATGCGCAGGCGATCCTTACGCGCGACGTCTCTCAACCTCGGCTTCTTCGGCACCGCGCGCATCGGCAGCGTGGGGGCGTCGGCGTGAGATGCCAGGCCGAGGATGCCGAGGGCTTCGTGATCGAGTGAGTCCAGGGCCTGGCGAGCCTGCTGCAGGCTCACGCCCAACAGAACTTCGATCGCAGGATCCTCTAACAGCGCGAGCAAGAGGTGATCGGTACCGTATCGGCGATCACCTCGGCGGCGAGCCTCTTCACTGGCCCGCAGACAAAGGGCCCAGCCGTGAAGCATCTCTGGCGCAGCGGATTCGGTGGTCATGAGGACTCCTTGTTGTATTTGGTGTGTACGGACTGGCGGGTGACGCCCAAGGCGTCTCCGATCTGCTGCCACGACCAGCCTTTATTCCGGGCCGACGCGACCTGGTTCGCTTCGACCCTCTCGGCCAGGCGATGCAGCGCCAATGAAGCACGAAGCCCCAGTGCCGGGTCGTCTGACGAGAGACTCTCATTGATCTTCTCAATGTCCATACCGTCAGTATAAACTGACAGTCTCGATATGTCAATCTATACTGACACTTCGGGCCGCCTCATCGATGGGCCAGAATCGCCAGCGCTGAGGTGCGATAAGTTTCGCGAATGAGGCTCTTTCGACGTCAGCATCGTCACGAAGCGGACCAACCGGCCGAAGAGGCCGCGGAGATGCGAGAAACCGCCACCTCGCCACTCGATCCCGGGGCTCTCGCCTTCAAAGGCCCGGCCGACAAGGATATCGCCGCGGAGGAACTGCGCGTCGAGGCGAACCCTGAAGACGATGAGGCGCGCGCGCAGATGATCGAGAACGAACGCCGGCGCGAGGAGTACGGCAACTAAGGCTTGCCGGCTAGATCTTCTCTTCCCTCTGGAGGAGAAAGGTGGCGGTCGAACGGCTGACCAGTTTTCCCTCCGAGTTGGTCACGCTGGCTTCCCCGAACCCGATCTGACGGGTCAGTCGCACGACCTCACCTCGAAACGCGTACGTCTCGCCGCGCAGTGCGGGACGAAGGAGCTCCGTCGACATCTCAATTGTGCCCTGCGTTCGATCACGGCCCCGCAGGGCCGCGTTGATGGCGAAGTTCATGGCCGCATCCAGTAACAACGCGTGCACGCCCGCCTGTACCGTCCCGTGAGGATTGCACGCCAGCTCGCTCGGCACCAACGAGCCACGCACCCACCCCAAGTCTTCGCCGTCTACGCCGTAGCTTTCGAAGACTGCTCCTACCGCGCCAATGAGCGACATACCGCCGTCGCCGAGCCACCGATCCATGTTCTTAGGTGCCGTGTCCACGTCCGTGACGATACAGCGCGCAGACCTCTAGGCTTCGCGCCGTGAGTTGTACTCACCCCGAATAAAGGAGAGCCATGCCAACTGCCGTCATTGTTGACGCCGTCCGCACCCCCGGAGGGAAGCGCAACGGAAAGCTAAAGAACTGGCACGCGGTGGACCTCGCCTCGGAGGCCCTTCGAGCTCTGGCCGAGCGTAACAACCTCGATCCCGCTTTGATTGATGACGTGATCATGGGCTGCGTCTCTCAGGTCGGCGAGCAGGCCTTTAACGTCGGACGCAACGCCGTGCTGGCCGCGGGCTGGCCCGAGTCGGTGCCCGCGACCACCATCGATCGTCAGTGCGGCTCCTCGCAGCAGGCGCTTCACTTCGCGGCCCAAGGCGTGATGTCCGGCGCCTACGACATCGTGGTCGCGGCCGGTGTCGAGTCGATGTCGCGTGTCGCCATGGGATCATCCATCGGCAAGGACTCCGGTTGGCCCTTTGGGCCGCGAGTCGCCGCGCGCTACGAACCGGTCGGCGGACTGAAGAATCAGGGCATCGGCGCGGAGATGATCGCCGACATGTGGGGCATCTCACGTGAGGAGCTCGATGAGTTTTCGGTGGAGAGTCATCGTCGTGCCGCCCGGGCCACCGCCGAGGGCCGCTTCGAGCACGAGCTGGTGCCCGTTCACGTTCGAGACGACGACGGCAACGCGACCGAGGAGCTCGTCACGAGCGACGAAGGTATTCGCGCCGACTCCAGCGTCGAGGCGTTGGCCAAACTAAAGCCCGCCTTCAAGGACGACGGAAAAGTCACGGCCGGCAACTCCTCGCAGATCACCGACGGCGCGTCGGCCGTGCTCATCATGAGTGAAGAGAAGGCGAGGGAACTCGGCTACACCCCGCGGGCCCGGTTCGTCGCCTTTGCTTTGGCGGGCGTCGATCCGGTGACGATGCTGACGGGGCCGATACCGGCCACCACGAAAGTGCTGAACCGAGCCGGACTCACGCTCGACGACATCGACCTCATTGAAATCAACGAGGCGTTTGCCTCGGTCGTGCTGGCCTGGCAAAAAGAGCACAAGGTCGACATGGACAAGGTCAACGTGAACGGCGGGGCGATCGCGCTCGGTCACCCACTCGGCGCGTCGGGCGCAAAACTCTGCGCCACGTTACTCAACGAACTCGAGCGCACCGGTGGTCGCTACGGGCTGCTCACGATGTGCGAGGGCGGTGGGCTGGCGAACGCCACCATCATCGAACGCCTGGGATAGCCGAGTCGAAGCTTCGCTAACGGTAGCGCGTCGCGAGGTAGAAGCCGCTGAACATGGTCGCCAGGCCGAGCGCCAGATACCAGGGTGACGCCGACCCGGGCAGAACCTGCAGGTAGTTCAAGACGATGACGATCATCCCGAAGAGCAGCAGGTCTATGAGAAGCCAGCCGTACCAGTGTGGGCTGCGGTCGGCGCCGACCGGACGACGTTTCGTCACCCGGCCACGTGTTTCGGCATTGACGTAGCGTCCGGTCGATTTCTTGGGGTTCTGCTTGGCCGGGGGTTTTGCCATAGGTGTTGATGCTATTCCCTCCGCTCGCTAGGGCGTGGTCTCCATGCACAGCGAGAGGTCAATAGTCGAACCGTAGGTCGCCGACGAGCCCGGCGCATCGCTCTGGGCGTCAACGACGGGCTGCGAGCCCGTGCAGAGGTCGGCTGGATTGATGGAGTACGAAGGCTGGAGGCCCACGTTGGGCGCCGACACCGCAGCCGACGCGGCCGCTTCGGTGTCGCCCAACACGCTCGGCACGACGACTTGGCAGGGGCCATTAGACACGATGAGCTTGACGCTTGAACCCTGCGTGACCATCGACCCCGCGACGGGCACCGTCGATAAGACGAGGCCCGACTTCACGGTGTTAGAACACGCGGAACCGATGGCCGGGTTCACCGCCAATCCCTGTGCGTCGAGCGCCGACGTCGCCCCTACTGTCGTCTCCCCATCGACATCGGTGAGTTGATACTTCGCGCTGGGAGCCAGCACCGTTAACACCACGACGTCGCCCGACTGATCTTTCGTTCCCGCGGGCGGCGACTGATTGAGCACCTGATCGGGAACCGGGTTGCCCGACGGAGCAGTCTCCACGTAGAGCGGCCGGTATCCCAGCTTCTGAGACGTCAACTCGCTCTCCGCGTTCGCCAGGGTCATCCCGACGTAGTCCCTCACCGTGACTGGAGTCGTGGTGATGCCCTCACTTAACTCAAGGGTGATGGTCTGACCCTTCACGACATGCGTATTCGCCTTGGGCTCCGTCGCCACGACGTTGTACTTGGCCTCCTTCGACTGAACGTACGAGGTGTTGACGCTGAAGCCGTCGGCCTTTAACGTCTTGGTCGCCGTCGAGGCCGTCTCGCCGATCAGGTCGGGCATGTTGGTGATCGTCGCCTTGTTGTGTTGGACGTACTCATAGGCGCCGATGCCTCCCCCGATCAACAGCAAAACGAGGACCGCCACGGTGATCGGGAAGGCGTAGTTGGTGCGCCGTCGACGGATATCGGTACGCGGACCCGACATGATGGGCACCGAACGCGTCTTCTCGCCGGGCACGGCCGCCACCGCCCGGGTGGCGTCAGCGCCGAAGAACGCCACGTCTCGATGGGAGGCCTGCACCGGTTGACCTTCGCTGAAACGGATCAGGTCGGCTCGTAGTTCATCGGCCGTTTGATAGCGTTGATCAGGGGATTTTCGCAGTGCCTCCGTGACGATTGCTTCTAAGTCTTTCGGCACAGCGTCCGAGAACTTGGACATGGCCGGAACCGCGGCGTTGACGTGCTGGCTCGAGACATCCACGGGCGTGTCGCCCACGAAGGGCGGACGCCCCACCAGCATCTCGTAGAGCACCACGCCGAGGGCGTAGACGTCGCTTCTGCCGTCGACGGCTTCACCGCTCGCCTGCTCGGGGGAGAAGTAGGTGGCCGTGCCCATGACCGACCCGGCCTCGGCGAGATGATCCTCGCTCGACACGGCCTGGGCGATGCCAAAGTCGGTGACCTTGACCTGACCATCGCGCGTGATCAAGATGTTGCCCGGCTTGACGTCACGGTGCACGACACCACTGCGGTGCGCGTACCCGAGTGCGGCGGCTACCTGCGCCACGATCTGGGCCGAGCGAGCCGCCGAGATGGTGGCGCCGCCGCGCAGCATGTCGGCGAGTGACGTCCCCTCGACCAACTCCATCACGATGAAGTAGGTGCCGTCGTCCTCACCCCAGTCAAAGACCGGCACAATATTGGGGTGCGACAGATTGGCGGCCGCTTGCGCTTCGCGACGGAATCTCTCCACGAACAGCGGATCGGCGCTCAGTTCCGGATAGAGGATCTTGAGCGCCACGGCGCGATTGAGCAGTGTGTCCTTGGCCCGATAGACCATGGCCATGCCCCCACGGGCAATTAAGTGCGTTACCTGGTAGCGATTCGAGTACAACCGGGGGTCGTCTACGGGTTCCATACTGCGACAAGCCTACGCTTTGGCCTCTGAGGGGACAGCTGCGTTCGTCACGACTAACCCGCGCTCGTGACGGTCGTCGAGGTCGTTGACCCCGGGGTCGTGGTCGTCGTGGTCGTCGTCTGACCCATCTGCCAGAGTTGGTGAAGATACGTCGCTTCGGAGAGTGCTTCGGTGAGATTGGGCTCACTGATGGTGGCGGCCAAGTCCGCTCGGTCGTCGGGCTGGAGCTGCCTCACCAAGATGTTGGTATCCGTCACGATCTCGGGCTTGAACCAGAGGACACCCCGCGGCTGACCTTCGTAGACCGCGATGGTGTTTCCGTCCTCACCGAGGTAGTAGGTCGAGTACGCGTACCAGCGAAGGATTCCCACCCCTCCCGCGATGACGGCCAAAAAGAGGAGCACGAAGGCCCACGCGCGCCAGGTGGGCACCCGTCGGCGACGAACCCGCGAGGTTTTCGTGGGCTTAGAGACCGGCGGGGGCGCGGTGCTCATCGTTCGTCGAACGGGAGACGACGCCACGTTCACCTCGTCGAACTCCAGGAGTATCACCGAGATGTTGTCGCGCCCTCCGGCCACCCGGGCCGCGGCCACCAGTTGCTCCACCGCCATCTCCAAACCGTTGGGGGCGCTGGCGATGCGCGCCAGCGTGTCGGCGTCGAGCTCGTTAGAGAGTCCGTCACTGCAGAGAAGAAGCCGATCTCCCGGCGCCGCGACAATGGACGAGACGTCGATCGAGATGGTGTCCTCCACGCCCACCCCGCGCGTCAGTTGGTGACGTCGCGGGTGCACCGCCGCCTCTTCCGGGGTCAGTCGGCCCATCCGCACCCACTCTTCGGCGACGCTGTGATCCTCACTCAGCTGTCGAAGGGCTCCGTCGCGAAGCTGATACACCCGAGAGTCGCCCACGTGTAAGAGCGTCGGGGAGACTCGCCCGTCCAGGTCCGTGGTCAGCCCCACCGCGATGATGGTGGTACCCATTCCGAAGTGTTCGGGATTCTCCCGCGCGTCGGCGACCACCACACGATTGGCGTACTGAATCGACTCCACCAAGCCCTCGACCGTGGCGTTCTCTTGGTATCCCCGTCGCACGGCGTCGATCGCCATGGCCGCGGCCACTTCACCGGCCGCGTGCCCCCCCATGCCGTCGGCGATGATGGCCAACGTATCGTCGACGTAGACGGCGTCCTGGTTCGTCTGGCGTACCAGTCCCGTGTCGGTGGCTGCGGCGTAACGCCAACGCGTCAACGAACAACCTCAAAGAGCACGCCGCCGACCTGTATGACGTCACCTCGTTCCAGTCGAACCCTGCCCTTTACTAACTCCTGATTGACGTACGAGCCGTTGGTCGAGCCGAGATCCTCGATCGAGAGGTCCCCCTCATCGTTGGAGAAGCGGGCGTGGCGTGAGGACAGGTACGTGTCTTGGAGGCTGAGATCACACTCGATACTTCTGCCCACCGTCACACCAGTGTTCACCTCCACGCGCTCTCCGCTTCGATCCACCGGTTCAATGAACTCGAGCGCCAAGGTGCCGCGTCGGCGTCGAACTTTTCTCTCGAAGTCGACGGGACGAGACTGCACGGTCATCACGCGCATGACGCGCAAGAAGAAGAGCACCGCGACCACTATCACCAGTACCTGAAGCGGACGAATGATCGCCGCGTAGTTTGTCGACGCAGCGACAAGACTCAAGCGAGCTCAATCCGAAAGTGGAACGTGCCGATGGTCACGTCGTCGCGGGGTGACAAGGAGACGGCCGATATCCGGTGCCCGTTGACGTAGGTTCCGTTGGTCGACTGCAAGTCGCGAATAGCCACGCCTTCGCTGGTTCGCCACACTTCGGCGTGCTGGCGCGAGACCTTGGCGTCATTTAAGACCACCTCCACGTCGGGGCTGCGGCCGATGATGAGCGGCAGGTCGCCGACCGTGAAGGTCCGCCCGTCACTGGAGATAAGGCGAGGCTGGCTATCGCCGCCCTCGAACTCCGTCTTGACCTCTACTTGACCGGCTTTGAGGTCATCGTCAATGAAGATCTCCACCTTGACGGGTCCGACGAAGGCGTAGCCCTCCGCGAGGGCGTGTTGGCGCACCGTCTCTTCGAGCTCGCTAACGAGCGCCTTTTGAAAACCCTCAAATCGCTGCGCGTCCGCCGGACCGAGCCACACCCGGATGGTGTTCGGAGAGATCGGACCCTGGCTGGACAGTCGTCGCGTGAGATCCACCTCGCGTACGATCCGGGTGCCGATTTCGATCGGTTGTAGCGCGTTCTTAAAGGGCCGCGAAAAGGTGCGCTCGAAGAGCCGCTCGAGGCGGTTTTCAACATTTTTCAGAGCCATGGCACTCACAACTGTACCGGCAGGCACCGTAACCACGGAGGTGCCAGAGGGCCGGCGAATCGCTTCGAGTAATGTTGCAAGGTCTCGGGGCGAGTGGCGAAATTGGCAGACGCGCAGGCTTCAGGTGCCTGTATTCGAAAGGATGTGCGGGTTCAAGTCCCGCCTCGCCCACCAACGTGATCTCTCGGCGTCGAGCCTCGGGGCGGCGGAAACGTCGAGCAAACAGTCATGAAAATGTAAAACCGCGTGTCACTGCCATCGCCTAGATTCTCAAGGCGGTCTCTGGCCCGAGACGCACTGATCCGGCGCCCTCGAATGGAGTTGTCGAGGCCGGGGCTTCGATCTCGAGGCGCTTCGTAGACGAAGGAGGGGTTCATCCATGTGCGCTGTATACCCACTTCTCTTCCTCACGCCCCAGAACTCGGTGAACCGATGACCAACAACCACATCCTCGAAGCCCACGACCTCGTTAAGCGTTTCGGCGAACTCAGCGCGGTCAAAGGCGTCTCTTTTTCGATCGAGCGTGGCGAAAGCTTCGGCTTTCTCGGCCCCAACGGCGCGGGCAAGACGAGCACCATGCGCATGATTTCCGCCGTGTCCCAGCCCAGCTCGGGATCGCTCAGCATCTTCGGCCTCGACCCTCGAACGAACGGTCCCGACATTCGCGCCCGCCTGGGTGTCGTACCTCAAGAGGACACGCTGGAACTTGAGCTCTCCGTTCGCCAAAACCTCGAGATGTTCGGCCGCTACTTCGACCTGCCGCGCAGCCTCCTTCGAGAACGCGCCTCGGAGTTACTCGACTTCGCCCAACTGTCCGAGCGGGCCAACGACAAGGTGGACGATCTGTCGGGGGGCATGAAGCGTCGACTCACCATCGCTCGCGCCCTCATCAACCGTCCCGAGCTGTTGATTCTCGACGAGCCGACCACCGGGCTCGACCCGCAAGCGCGACACTTGTTGTGGGAGAGGCTCTACCGCCTGAAGCGCGAGGGCGTCACTCAGATCATCACCACGCACTACATGGACGAGGCCGAGCAACTCTGCGATCGTCTAGTGGTGATGGATCACGGCACCATCGTCGCGGAGGGACCGCCCCGCGATCTTATTTCGCGACACTCCACGCGCGAAGTCGTCGAACTGCGCTTCGGCACCGACTCACACGACGGTCGTCACGATCAACTCTCGCCCTACGCGCAACGAATCGAGGTCCTGCCCGATCGCGTGTTGCTCTACGTCGATGAAGGTGACGACACGCTCCGCCAACTGCACGCGGTGGGAGTCGTCCCCACCAGCGCGCTCGTTCGGCGCAGTTCCTTAGAGGACGTCTTCTTGCGTCTCACGGGCCGAACCTTGGTGGACTAATCGTGACGGACACTCTCGATCCTCATCTGGGCTGGCCCCGCTGGCGTCGCAGCTGGTGGTACCACGCGAAGACCTACGCCCATACCTGGCGCGGGTCCTTCGCGAGCACGGTCTTCTTTCCGATCTTCTACCTCGCCGCGCTCGGCGTGGGGGTGGGCCACTTGGTGAGCAAGCACACGGGCCTCGTCCAAGGACAGACGTACTTGCACTTCATCGCCCCAAGCCTCCTCGCCACCACGGCGATGCAGCTCGGCGAAGGTGAGTCGCTCTGGCCGGTGCTCGCGGCGGTCAAGTGGATCCGCAACTACCACGCCGCTGCGGCCACGCCGCTCGAACCCGAAGACATCTACGCGGGCAAGATCACCTGGGTCGTCACCCGATCGTTCGCGACCGGGGTCGTGTACACCATCGTCATCGCGTGCTTCGGCGCACTGCAGTCCTGGTGGTCGTTGACGCTGCCCCTCATCGCCGCTCTCATCACGCTGGCCTTCGCGGCACCACTCGTCGCCTACGCCGCGACGGTGCAGTCGGACGGCTCGTTCATGACCATCTACCGCTTCGCCTTCGTGCCGATGTTTCTCTTCTCGGCGACCTTCTACCCCTTGACGGCGTACCCCGGATACCTGCGGCCCGTCGTCCAGCTCGTTCCGCTCTACCACGGGGTGGCCCTGGCGCGGGCCGCCGCGTTTGGTCAGGGGGCGTGGGGAGCCCTTCTCTGCCACCTCGCGTTCTTGATCGTGATGGCGGTCGTCGGCGTGATCTGGGGACGACGGACCATGCGTCGACGGTTGGTGGACTGATGGTGCTGCGCACTCTTCCGCGATTTGGCTCGCGACGGTCCCTGCACGTCTTCGAACGCAACTTCATGGTCTACCGCGCGCAGTGGATCATGCTCGTGTCGGGCTTCTTCGAGCCGCTCTTTTACCTGCTCAGCATCGGCATCGGGCTCAACCACTTGGTGGGCAATCTCTCGGTCGGCGGCCGCGTCGTAAGCTACGCCACCTTCGTGGCACCGGGGATGCTGGCCACCTCGGCCATGAACGGGGCGGTGATCGACTCCATCTTCAACACCTTTTTTCGGCTCAAGATCTCCCACGCCTACGAGGCCGTGCTCTCCACGCCCCTCGACGTCACCGACGTCGCCCTGGGCGAGGTGTGGTGGGCGCTCACCCGAGCGGCGGCCTACGCGGCGTCCTTCATCATCTGCATGGTGCTGCTCGGCGACGCGGGCAGCTCCTGGGTCGTCCTGTGCTGGCCGGCCGCCATTCTCACCAGCCTGACCTTTAGCTGCCTCGGACTGGCGGCGTGTACCTACATTCGTTCGTGGCAGGACTTCGACACGGTGGCCCTGGTCCAATTGCCCCTGTTCTTGTTCTCGGCCACGTTCTTTCCCATCTCCCTCTATCCCCACTGGCTCGGCGCCATCGTGGCCTTCTCGCCGCTCTATCAGTCCGCCGCGCTCTTGCGCGGTCTCGCCCTCGGGCAGTTCCACTGGATCATGATCATGCGCGTGGGCTACTTGCTCGCCCTCGCGGGCGCGGGGCTCACCCTGGCCGCGCGACGCTTTCAGCGAATCCTGGTGCCCTAGTAGATGCCGTTACTCGAGTGCGGAGTTAGTTAGCCACAAGTCGAGCAATCGAGGGTCGCCGCGCGCCTCCACGCCGCTGCCCTCGAGGTCGGTGCGACGGTAGAGAACCATCAAGAGATCGCGAGCACGGCCCGACAGTTCGGCGTCCGCCGGGCGTTGGTCCCGCGTGACGAGAAAGCCGTCATCCCCGATCTCGATCGTCCACGCTTCCTCGCCATCGGTCGCCGTGAAGCGAAGAGTGCGATGCTCGCCGCGGATCTCTTTCACCTTGGGAGAGAAGTAGCTCGCCCCTTTGAGATTTACGAGAAACTCATCGATCGCGTCGCTCGCCACGTCGCGCTCGACCCAGGGTTCCCAACCGGCGGCCAGCTCCAGATCGATGCGATGGACCATGGTCTCGTGAAGCTGTCGGCGCGACCAGAAGCGAACGTGCTGATCGACGCCCCAGGCCCACATGGGCGCGTCGGGGTTGCTCGCGCGCAAGGTGGCGACCAGCTCCGCTCCCCCGCGGCGTATCCAGGGCGCGTCCACCGGAGAGAGCTCGAGACCCATCTCCTGCGAGGGAACTCTCGTCGGGGCTTCCACGCGCACGAGATGCTCGGCCCAGCGATGAATCGTGCCGAGGTGCTCACTGAGGTCGTGAACGGTCCACCCGGGACACGACGGCACCGCCACGGCGTCGTTCGTCGTCTCGACGGCCCTCGCGAAGCGTTCAACTTCGACCTCTAAGTAGTCGCAGTGCTCCGCGTGATTCACGAAGCGATATTAGAACTGGCGGGTCGTGGGGACGGAGAGGAAGCGTCGAGTCCCTTGAACATCTCGAGCAACGTGGGCCGCCACTTCTGGTCCTCGGCTCGACCAGTACTGTTGCTAGGTGTCCTTGGACCAGTCCGCCCCCGACGCTGAAGCCCCTCTCGACGAGGTCGCCCCTCCCCACGTAAGACCCCGCTCTCGATCGGTGATCGAGTGGGTGGTTGTTGTGATCGTCGCCGTCTTGGTCTCACTTCTCATTCGCACGTACGTCTTTCAGACGTTCTTCATTCCTTCCGGTTCCATGGAACCCACCCTCCAGCTGGGCGATCGCATTGTCGTTTCGAAGTTGAGCGTGGAGTTTGGCACGATCCATATTGGCGACATCCTCGTCTTTCGCGCGCCGGCCGCCGTTCGCACCCAGTGCGGCGACGACGTGGCCGATCTGGTGAAGCGCGTCATCGGCCTGCCGGGCGACCACCTCACCTCTAAGGGCAACACCATCTACGTGAACGGGTCGGCGCTCAAACAGCCCTGGTCCCACTACGAACCTCTCGGCAAGCCCATTGGAAACGTCACGGTGCGAAAGAATCACTACTTCATGATGGGCGACAACGAGTCCGACTCCTGCGACAGCCGGTACTGGGGAACGGTGCCGCGCTCGAGCATCATCGGTAAGGCGTTTTTACGAATCTGGCCGCTCTCTCGACTCGGCTTCCTCTGATCCGACACTCCTAGGACAATGGGTGGGATTGGAAGAACGACCACATCACCTTGTCGGCGTTGATCGCATTTGACTGCGGACCCAGTTCGCCCACCAGAGTGGCCGGCATGGTCGGACCACCGGGCCACTCGTGTCCTTCGCCCAACACTTCGTACAGTTCCACCGCGGAACCGCCCTTGCAGCCCGAGTAACTGAACTCGGTGACGCCCGCGGCGGGAGCCGACGTGGTGGCCTTGGACTTGCACTTATCCTGTTTGGCCCAGTCCTTGGCCGCCGTACTCACGGAGTAGGTCCAGTAGGCCTCGCCGTTTCCCGCGAAGGGATCGACCTGGTCGTCGGATCCGTGAAAGGCAATGATCGGTACGGCGCGCTTGGTCGGGCAGGGAGTCGGCCGACGCAGTCCGCTCACCGGCGCCACCGCGGCGAAGACCGTAGAGGCGTCACAGGCCAGCTGGCTGACCATTCGCGCTCCGCCCGAGAATCCCGTGGCGTAGACCATCTTGGGGTTGACGCAGTATTTCGCTTCGAGGATGCCCACCAACTTGGTGAGAAAACTCACGTCGTTCGCGGCCCCCTTGGGAACTTCCCGCCCACCGGTCAGGGGAACGTTCGGCACGTTCCAGTCGTACCCGGTCCCGTCGGGGATGAGTCCCTGGGGATAGGCCACGATGAAGTCATCGGCGTCGCTGGCAAAGTTCATGCCCGTGAACTCCGCCTGATCGACCGCGGTAGCGCCACTGCCGTGAAGATTCAGCACCAACGCCAGGGGCGAGGAGTCCCCCTGCTCTAAGGGAATGTGGACGTAGACCGTGCGGGTGAACCCGTTCACGCTGAGACTCAGCGTGGTGGTACCGGGAGTCGTCGTCCCACAGCCCAACGGGGCACTCGAGGCCGCGCCAGCGGTCACGGCTTTGGAGATGTTGGCCACGCACGTGACCAACACCACGACGATCACCGCGAGGGTGACGACGACGCGGGATCGACCGGCCAACAGTGCCTTGGACCCGTCAAACATAGGGACCTCCCTGGAAACAACCTGCGACATCGTGCCACAAATATGGCGCCGTGGAAATAGAGCCAGCGAATATTGCGACGTACCCATCGCGGAACCCTCTAATCGACCTCTAACGTGGTGACACAACCGGGGAGATGTCGTGAAGGTTCTCATCGTGGGCGGAACGTCGTTCGTGGGTCGAGCGATCTCGTGGTCGGCGTGGCACCACGGTCACGAGATCGCCGTGCTCAATCGCGGGATCACTCCGAACGATCTGCCCGAGAGCGTGGAACGACTACGGGGCGATCGACAGGGAGACCTCTCGGCGCTGGCTGATCGGACCTTCGACGTCACCATCGACGTAACCGCCTATCGGCCGGGTGACGTGGAGCGTCTCGCTCTCGCCCTGGGCGGACGGGGCGGGCACTACGTTCAGATCTCCTCGATCTCGGCCTACGAGGATCCTGCGAGAGAAGGAGCGACCGAGGAGACCGCGTCGCTCTGGCCCGCGGGGAGTGTCGACCCCGAGGGTCCCATCACGGCCGAGACGTACGGTCCCTTGAAGGCCGCGAGCGAGCGAGCGGGACTGACGTTCTTCGGCCAGGACGCCACGATGATTCGCCCCACCTACGTAGTGGGGTCTTTTGACAGCACCTTGCGCTTCCCCTACTGGGTGGAACGTCTGCGCCGCGGCGGCGAGGTGGCCGTACCGTCGCCGAGCGACATCGCCCTGCAGTACGTCGACGCGCGCGACCTCGCCAACTTCGTGGTGCGCGTGGCCGACGACGCTCTGCGCGGCGCCTTTCACGTCGCTGGTCCCCCGCCGCCGACGAGCTTCCGTGACGTCATCGAAGCCGTCGCCGCGCACGTCGCTCCCGTCGGCACGACGTTGCACCAGGTGACGGTCGGACGCGCGCAGCGACTCGGCGGAAAGTTTCCTCTCTGGTCACCGACCAGCGAGAACGTCCTCGCCCTCGACAGCGCGCTCGCCCTCTCCCAGGGTCTGGACCTACGACCTCTCGAGAGCACCGTCGACGACGTGCTCGAGTGGTGGGGTGATCGCGCGTGGCCCGAGCAGTGGCTCACGCCCGAGGAAGAGTCGCGACTGTTGGCGAGCTGAGCGTCGGTAAGAATCAAGGTCCGACGGACAGAAGGGGATCATGGGCTCCGAAGACGAGGATCGATTCGCACGCCTCGTTCACGACCACACCCCGGCCGTCGGAAACTACCTGCGCCGTCGGCTCTACCCCTTGACCACGTCGGATCTCGACGACCTCGTCGAAGAGACCATGATCGTCGTCTGGCGTCGCCTCGATAGCGTGCCCGCCGACGCGGAGCTCCCGTGGATGCTGGGAGTGGCGCGCAACGTTCTGCGTAACGCACGCCGATCAAAGAACCGTCGCTCCGCCTTTGAAGCGACACTGTCGCCTGCGAAGAACGAGGCGTCCGCCGAAGACTCGGTCATCGCCGACACGAGTGTGCGTGAGGCCCTAGCCGGGCTGGACGACGACGAGCGCGAGATCGTGCTGTTGAACGCCTGGGATGGACTCGATACTCACGCCTTGGGCGTGTACTTCTCCATCAGCACCAACGCCGCGGCGGTACGACTGTCGCGCGCGCAGCGTCGGTTCCGCGAGCTCTTGAGCGCGACGGAAGTTCACTGAAAGTTTGAGCCGGCCCATGACACTACTGAGGAAGAGGACGAAGGAGCGCCGTGGGTGACTTTGATGATCGTCTAGCCGCACTAGACCCCGCGGCCGGGCAGCCGTACCAGCACCGGAACCTGGACGCCCTCATCTCGAAGATCACGGCCGAGCCCCGCCACACCCCTCGACGTCTGTGGCGCAACATCGAGTTGAAGGTCGCGGGCACCCTCATCGCCGGGTCCCTGGTGGCGGCCGCCACGGTGGCCCTGGTGCAGGGCGCCGCTCCCACGCTGCCGACCTTGGCCTTGGCGAGCGTCAAGGGCGCACAGTTCTCGGTGTCCGCCGAGGCTCCCGCGGCCGGACCGCTGCAGCCCTACGCCGAGTACAACTTCAGTGGTGACGCCCTGTCGACGAACGCCCCCAGCTCGCTCTCGTACCGTCTTAGCCTTCCGCGCGACGGCGCCAAAGAGGCCTCGCACATCGCGTCGGTCTTTGGGGTGGAGGGATCGGCGCGGAGTTCGAGCTCTGCCCACAGCGACTGGATGGTGAAGAGCGCCACCGGCAGCGCACTCGACTACGAGAACTCCGGCGTGCCGCAGTGGTACTACTCATCGACCTCCCCGGCGATTGCCCCCGCCACCAAGTCGTCGACGCCGGTGAATCCTCTGCCCAGCCAGGCCACCGTGGCGGCCGACGTCCAGCGTTACCTGGCTCTACTCGGATTCGACTACGGCGTGGCGTCGCCCAACTTCAGCACCTCGACGACATCGTCGGTGGCCATCAACGGGTCGAGCCAAGTGACGTCGAGTACCGAGGACGTGACCTACACGGTGATCATCGGCGGGCTGAGCACGGACCAGACCGTCAGTTTCTCGGTGGGCCAGGACAACGTGCTGGCCTACGCCTCGGGTCCGGCCTTTGACGTCGGGCCGTCGTACCGCTATCCCTTAGAGGCGCCCGTGGCCGGCGTCGCCCAACTGAACGCCGCCCAGAAAGCCGAGTTCGCTACGACCGGCGGCGGCGCTAGCGCGACGTCCGGTCCACCCGTGCTCAACGTGGCGCTCAACAGCGACGCTCTCTCGTTGGGGACTTACGAACTCACCGATGGGTCGTGGTGGTTCCTCCCCATCTTCCACTACCAGGGCACCTTCACGGGAACCAGTGGCGTGGCCTCGACGGGGACCTGGAACGAGTTGGCCATCGAACCTTCCTACGTCACGCTCAACCCCGGCGTCGCCAGCACCACGCCCTAGGCGTCGTTACGGCTGGGCAGGAAGATCCTTCGGTAGTCGATTCACGTTGATCCGCCCGATGCCCACTTGGAGGTTGAGGTCGAGGTGCGGCGCGTTCTTCCCTGTCGCCGCGGAGCTTTGCGACGTGAAGGGAGTCAGATAGGTCGGTCCCCAGTCGTAGCCACCGACGCTGCCGATGCCCACGTGGGTGCGCAGTGCCACCACGGCGTCGCGCGGGACGTCGACGGTGAGCACGCCCACGCCTTGGGTTGCGGTAATCGTCCACGTCCCGGCGCTGAATGGAACGTCAGCTAAGTCGATGGTCGACGACCCGTACGCGCCGTGGTAGTAGCGCTGCACTTGCGCCACGGAGGTGGGGCTCCAGTTCTTCTGGCCACTGCCCCCTTCGATGGGAACCCCGAGTATCTGCAGCACGATCAAGACGGCGCCGATCGACAGGATGAGGAACGTAATGACTCCAAAGAAGCCGAGTGCCAGGAGTCGGGCGAAGGTGAAGCCTTGGGAGGAGTTGCGAAGAGCGATGACGGCGAGGATCGCCAGGAACACCAGCCAGAGCACGGCCGCACCCTTGCCGAGTCCCGGGCCAACGACGTGATGACCTTGCAGGTTCGTGAGAAAAATGACGAAGAGCGCAGCCACGCCCACCAGCACGGCGTAGCCGAGCCAGCGACGGCGGCGCTTGGCGCTGACCGGTTCCTCGGCGATCACCTCGTCACCCTCGGCGGGCGTGCGGGGCAGCAGCGCCCAGAGGGCCAGGTAGATCGCGATTCCGAGTCCGTAGACCAGGGCCAGGACCACGAAGACCACGCGAACGATGTTGGCGTCAACGTCGAAACGCTCCCCGATCCCACCGGCGACCCCGCCAAACACCTTGGTGGTGCGGCTGCGGTGAAGCGTGGTCGTGGCGGGCTTGGCCTCGCTCTCGGGGGGGGTTTCGTTTTCGTTCTGTGATGGGTTGGGGACGTCGCTCATGCCACCAACGTACGTGGTGGACTTCGCTCAGCCCATCGGGGCGAACCCCCAGATCGGCCCGAGACGGCCATCTCCACTCAGGGTTTCCCCTGAGGACAACACCGCTAAACCGGTGGGAGACTAAAAGGATGAAACTGTCGATTTTTGAGGAGAGTGACGTGACGACGACCACACCACCTCGCGCGATCATAGGAACACCGATTCGGCCTTATCGCCGAGGCGTCGACAACGCGATTCTGGGCGGCGTGTGCGGAGGACTGGCCATTCGCCTGGGCGTTAAGGAGCGCACCGTACGCGTCGTCTTCTCTCTCTTGGCCCTCATCTCCGGCGTGGGACTCCTGCTCTACATGCTCTTCTGGCTGACCGTGCCGCGTGCCGGGGAGAGTCAGTCCATCGCCCACCGTCTTGTGGGAAAGCGCCGCAAGATTCGACACATCCTGCTCGGCTTGCTGGTCATCGCCGCCGTCGCCTGGTTCCTCGCCTCCCTGGGCGTGCCCAATCTCGGGGTCTTCACGTGGCCCTTGTGGCTGAGTCTCTTCGCCCTCTTCGGTGTCGTCAAAGGGGCGTCGCCCGACGAGCGTCGCCACCTCGAGGAGCTCCTCAAGGCCGCGCCGCTGATCGGCAAGGCCGCCTCTCGCGACCGGCGCAACTTCTGGCTGCGCCTCGCGCTCGGCGCCATCTTGGTGTACTTCGGTCTTCGCCTTCTTCGCCACTTCGGCGGCGCGTGGGGCTTCGCCGCGCCGGCGCTCTTCGGCACGCTGGTCTTGCTCATCGGCGTCTTGATCCTGCTGGCCCCGTGGTGGCTCACCACGCTCGACGACCTCTCGGGCGAACGCCGCGCTCGAATGCGTGTCGAAGAGCGCGCCAACGTCGCCGCGCACTTGCACGACTCCGTCCTTCAGACGCTGACGCTCATTGAACGCTCCGCCGGTGACGAGGCGGCCGTCATTCGACTGGCTCGAAATCAAGAGCGGGAACTGAGGGCGTGGCTCTTTGACCCGCAAAGTACTCGCGCCGACGCGCCCACCACGTACGCGTCGTTGTTGCGTGCCCTTCAAGGCGAGATTGAGAACGACTACGGCGTCACCGTCGAACTCGTCACCGTGGGCGATGTCGACGCCGACGACCGGGTGCTCGCCCTCGTGGCGGCGGCCCGGGAGGCGGCCATCAACGCCGCCCAGTGGTCGAACGCCTCGACGGTCTCCATCTACGGCGAGGTCGAGGGCGACACCCTGACCCTCTTCGTGCGAGACCTGGGGCGGGGCTTCAACGTGGACGCCGTCCCGTCGGACCGACGCGGTATCGCCCTCTCGATTCACCAACGGATGGAGCACCACGGCGGCAACGCCACCGTCAAGAGCATCCTGGGCGCGGGCACCGAGGTCGAACTGACCCTGCCCCACGGCACCTAGCGATGGCCCAACCGCGCGTCTTTCTCGTCGACGACCATGAGCTGATCCGCTCGGGTATCCGCAGCGAGTTGGCGGGCCAGGTCGATCTGGTCGGCGAGGCCGACGAGGTGGAGGCGGCCATTGAGATGATTCGAGAGCGCCTCCCGGACGTGGTGCTCCTCGACGTCCACATGCCCCACGGCGGAGGGCTCGCGGTGTTGCGAGCGCTCAACGGCTCCGTGCCGTCCGTTCGCTTTCTCGCCCTGTCCGTCTCGGACGCCGCGGACGACGTGATCGGCATCATTCGCGCCGGGGCCCGTGGGTACGTCACGAAGAACATCTCGGGACCCGAGCTCTTGGACTCCATCTACCGAGTCGCCGCGGGCGACGCGGTCTTCTCGCCTCGCCTAGCGGGATTCGTGCTCGACGCGTTCTCCCTCGACGGAAAGACGCTGGAGGCGAGCGACGTCGACCCCGATCTCGACTTGCTCACGCCCCGTGAGCGCCAGGTGCTGCGCCTCATCGCGCGCGGCTACTCCTACCGCGACATCGCGAGCGAGCTAGAGATCTCCACCAAGACCGTCGAGAGTCACGTGTCGTCGGTGCTACGAAAACTCCAGCTCTCCAACCGCCACCAGTTGACGCACTGGGCCTCGGAGCGTCACCTCAACTGACCTAGCGCTGCTCGATGAGGTCCATGTACTCCTCATCCCAGATATCGAAGTATTCCTCGGGCAACAGCACCGCGTGCGTCGGCTCCAGGGCCTCGACGAATCCCCGCTCGTGGCTCACCGCGACGATGGTGCCCTTCCACTGACGCATCATCTCGCCCAGGGCCTCCACGCTGGCCGGGTCTAAGTTGTTGGTCGGCTCGTCCAGCAGCAGGAGATTGGCGTTCGACGACGCCAAGATAGCGAGCGCCAGCTTCGCTCGTTCCCCACCCGAGAGCGTGGCCGGCATCTGGTGCGCGGCCGATCCCTTCAGACCGAAGGCTCCCAGCATCGAGCGGCGCTGCACGTCGGACTCAACCGTCGAGTTGTCCAGGTTGCCCAGTACCGTCTTGGTGAAATCCAGTTGCTCGTTCTCCTGGGCGAAGTAGCCCACCGTGACGTTGGCGCCGAACTTGACGACGCCGCCCTGGGCGTCCTGGGTCCCGGCCAGGCAGCGCAGCAACGACGACTTGCCCGCACCGTTACGGCCCACGATGACGATGCGGTCGCCTCGACGGGTGATGACGTTCACGTCGCGCAGCACGTCGAGCTGGCCGTAGCGAACGGCCACGTGCTCCACCGTCATCGGCACGTCACCGCTGCGCGGCGGGACGGGAAGTCGAAAGACGACCTTCTTCTCCTTCTTCGTGACCTCGATGCGACTGTCTTTGAGCTTCTCGACACGCCGGTCGAGCACCTTGGCCAGGCGGGCGCGCTTGGCCGTCTGGCCACGCATGGAGTCGGCCAGCGTCGAGAACTGTTCGATCTTGGCGTCCTGATGCGCGGCGATCTTCTCCTCGGAGAGTCGGCGCTCTTCTTCCAAGGCCAAGAACTTCGTGTAGTTCCCGCGATACTCGCGCAACTGGCCGTCGCGCAGCGCCAGGACCCGATCGATGGAGCGGTCCAACAGGGGCAGGTCGTGACTGATGACCAGGACCGTGCCGCGAAAGGCCTCGAGCTCGTCGAAGAGCCAGCGTTTGGCCGCCTTGTCCAAGTGATTGGTCGGCTCGTCGAGCACCATCGTCTCGGGCTGCTCGTAGAGGACGCGCATCAGGTCGACGCGGCGGCGCTGCCCACCGGAGAGCGACGCGAGGTCCTCGAGCAGGAGATCCTCCTTCAGTCCCAGACCGTCGGCGAGGCGGGCCACCTCGGACTCGGCCTCGTAGCCGCCCCGTTCGCGGAACTCCTCCTCGAGGGAGGTGAAGCGAGAGATGGTCTCATCGGTCGGATCGGCCGCCAGGGCGTGGCGGGCGCGCTGCATGTCCGCGTCGAGACTGTCGATTCCCCGGGCCGACAGGACGTGGGACAGTCCGATGGGCTCGACGCCGAGTCCCCCGAGGACCGGCTCTTGGGGCAAGTGGGCCAAGGTCCCCTGGTGGGACACGGATCCCGTGATGCGAAGGTGCTCGGGGTGATAGCCGAGAAGCACCGACAACAAGGTCGACTTCCCCGCGCCGTTACGACCGACGAGGCCCACCTTCTCGCCGTTGCCCACGGTGAAAGAGACGGGCTCTAGGAGGCGGCGCGGGCCGATCTCGATCCCTAAATCCCTGACGATCAACATTTAGCGCCCCGGTGACTCGACGGGCGCGGCGATCGCGGCGACGACGAGACGTGTCCTGGCGCGCCCGAAGGAGCGGCGTGACGTCGTCGTCTCACGTAGTTCTCGCGATTGCACCCATCTATTCTAGGGAGCGTGTCCGGCTCCTTCGTTATTGACGTCTGGAGCGACGTGGTCTGCCCCTTTTGCTATCTGGGCTCGCGTCAACTGGCCGCCGCGCTGGAGACCTTCGAGCACCGCGACGAGGTGGTTCTGCGCCATCGTGCCTTCGAACTGGACCCGGCCACGCCCGCCGTGCTGGGCCGCCCACTCGTAGAGTTGGTCGCGCAGAAGTACCAAATACCGGTCGAACGCTCGCGCGAGCTCCATCACCGGCTAGAAGTTCAGGCCGCCGCCTTCGACATGACGTGGTCCTTCGCCGACGCGCAAGCGGCGAACTCCTTTGACGCCCATCGACTGATCGCTTTGAGCTCCACCCAGGGACGAGGCGACGCCATGACCCAACGTCTCTTCTCTGGATACTTCTCCGAAGGCCTTCTCATCAGCGACCACGAGGTGTTGAACGCCCTCGCCCACGAGGTGGGCGTGGAGGGTGCGTCAGACCTGTGGACCAGCGACGCGTTCGCCGAGGAGGTTCGCGCGGACGAGGCCGAGGCGCTGGAGCGAGGGATCACCGGCGTGCCGGCGATGATGATGGACCACAAGTTCATGGTTCTCGGCGCGCAGGGAACCGACAAGATCGCCGACGTGCTGCGCCGGGCCTGGCAGCGCCAGGACGCCTAGTCCTCTTGTTCAGAGGGAACGACGGCCACGGCGGCTACGGCGTGACCCTCGTCGAGGTTCATCACTCGCACCCCGGTCGCATCGCGTCCCTGTGACGAAACCTCGCGGACCGGAGTTCGTATGAGCACGCCGCCACTCGACGCGAGCAGGACCTCATCGTCCAGATGAACCATGAAGGCGGCCACGACGAACCCGCGGGCGGCGGTGAGCTTGATGGCCCGAACCCCTTGACCCCCGCGACCTTGAGTATTGAATCGATCGGTCTTCACGCGCTTGCCGAAGCCCGTGTCGGTCACGACGAAGAGGTCGGCGCTCTCGCGCACCACGTCGAGTGAGATCGCGCGGTCGTCGGCCTTCAATTTGATGCCGCGAACGCCCGTGGCGTCACGACCCATCTCGCGCACTTCATCTTCCTTGAATCGAATGGCCATGCCGCGATAGGTCACCATCATGAGATCGTCGTCGCCACCGGTGGGTACGACTCGCACCACCTCGTCGCCGTCTCGAAGGTTGATGGCGATCCACCCTTCCCGTCGGGACTTGTCGTACTCGCTGAAGGCCGTTTTCTTCACCGTCCCGTTGGCCGTGGCGAAGACGAGGAACTTGTCCTCCGGAAAGTCATCGGTCGTGACGATGGCCTGAATCGACTCACTCGGCAGAAGGTTCAAGAGGTTGACCACCGCTGTGCCCTTGGCGGTGCGATCCTTCATGGGAATCTCGTGCCCACGCAGGCGAAAGACCCGTCCGCGGTTGGAGAACAACAACAGGTGCGACAGCGTCGTGGTGTGAATGATCTGATCGACGAAGTCCTCGTCGCGCAGTTTCGCGCCTTGCACGCCGCGTCCCCCGCGGCCCTGTGTGCGAAACGCGTCGGCGGCCACTGACTTCACGTAACCGGCGCGCGTCATGGTGAGGACGATCTCTTCGTCTTGAATGAGATCCTCGACGCCCAGCTCGCCCGGATCGTTCACGATCTGCGTCACCCGCTCGTCGGCGTACTTATCGCGCAGCGCGGTCAGCTCTTGAGCGATCACGCCACGCAACTTCGTGTCGTTGGCGAGAATCGATTGCAGTTCCGCGATGGTCTCGCGAAGCTTGGCCATCTCCTCTTCGAGTTCGCTGCGACCGAGTCGGGTGAGCCGACCCAGCGTCATGTCCAGAATGTGGTTGGCCTGCTCTTCGGAGAAGTCGAAGGGCGTCGACATGAGCGCGGCGCGAGCGGCCGGTCGGTCGTCGGAGCCGCGAATGGTCGCGATCACTTGATCGAGCATGTCGATGGCTTTGAGCAGCCCCTCGACGATGTGGGCGCGGGCCTCGGCCTTGCGCAAGCGAAAAGCGGTACGACGCGTGACGACGTCGACTTGGTGCTCGATGTAGTACTTCAGGACCTCGGTCAGTTTGAGGGTTCGCGGCACCCCGTCGACCAAGGCCAACATGTTCACCGAGAAGGTGGTCTGCAACGACGTGTTCTTGTAGAGCTTGTTCAGCACCACGTTGGCGTTGGCGTCGCGCTTTAAGCGAATGACCAGTCGGGCCTGTCGGCCGGCCGAGTCGTTCTGCACGGCGGCGATGCCGTCGAGCTCGCCGTTCTTCACGAGGTCGTAGATCTTCTCTTCGATCGACTCGACCGACACCTCGTAGGGGAACTCGGTGACGACGATACGCGTGTCGCGGCTGGTCTCTTCGATCTCGGCGACGGCCCGTAGTTTGATCGAACCGCGGCCGGTGCGATAGGCGTCCAAGATGCCCTGTCGACCGAGAATCTGCGCTCTGGTGGGAAAGTCGGGTCCCTTCACAAACTTCATGAGGTCATCGGGCGTGGCGTCGCTGTTGGCCAGCAGGTACAGCGTGGCGTCGATCACTTCGCCGAGGTTGTGCGGGGGGATCTTTGTGGCCATCCCGACGGCGATGCCCTGTGAACCGTTGACCAGGAGGTTGGGAAAACGCGACGGCAGGACGACGGGCTGCTGCGTCGAGTTGTCGTAGTTCGCCTCGAAGTCGACGGTCTCTTCGTCGATGGAGTCGAGCATCTCGAGGGCCAGTGGCGCCAAACGACACTCGGTGTAGCGCATCGCGGCGGCGCCCTCGTCGGGTCCCGTGCCTCCGAAGTTGCCGTGACCGCTGATGAGCGGGTGGCGCATCGAGAAGTCCACCACCATGCGGACCATGGCGTCGTAGATGGCGGTGTCGCCGTGTGGGTGATACGTACCCATCACGTCACCCACGACCTTGGCGCACTTGGCGAAGGGTCGATCCGGTCGAAGGCCTTGGTCGAACATGGAGTAGAGGATGCGACGGTGCACCGGCTTCAGGCCGTCACGCACGTCGGGCAGTGCGCGCGACACGATGACGGACATGGAGTACTCGAGGAACGAACGCTCCATTTCGAGGTTGATTTCGATCGGCTCGATGTAGCCAATCACCGAGTCGTCACTCGGCGGTGGTGTCCCGTCAGAACCGCTTTTTCTTGGTGCCATGATCCTCTACTACTAGATGTCTAGGAAGCGAACGTCTTTGGCGTTCGTTTGAATGAAGTGCCGGCGCTGAGGAACGTCGTCGCCCATGAGGATGGAGCAGACCTCGTCGGCGAGAGCCGCCTGCTCCACCGTGATCTGCAACAGGGCGCGCTTGGTGGCGTCCATGGTGGTGTCACGAAGTTCGTCGAAGTCCATCTCACCCAGACCCTTCAGGCGCTGGAAATCGTTCTTGTGGTCAGGGTGCTCCTCTAAGAAGATGGCCTTGGCGGCGTCATCGCGAAGGTAGACCTTCTCCTTGCCCACCAGAGTGGAGTACAGCGGCGGCTGGGCCACGTAGACGTGGCCGTTGTTCACCAACTCGGTCATCTGACGGAAGAAGAATGTCAGCAAGAGCGTTCGGATATGGCTGCCGTCGACGTCGGCGTCGGCCAGCAGGATGATCTTGTCGTAGCGGATCTTCGAGAGATCGAAGTCGCCCTCGACGCCGGCCCCGATGGCGGACACCAGCGCCTGGATCTCGGTGTTCTTCAAGATTTTGTCGGAACGCGCCTTTTCGACGTTGAGGATCTTTCCGCGAATGGGCAGGATCGCCTGGTTGCGAGGGTCTCGAGCGTCCTTGGCCGATCCGCCCGCAGAGTTGCCCTCGACAATGAAGAGTTCGCACTCGCGCGGCTCGTTGGACGAGCAGTCCACCAACTTGCCCGGGAGGCCGGCGCCGTCGAGCGCACTCTTTCGACGCGTGAGGTCGCGCGCACCCTGGGCCGCCATGCGGGCCCGGGAGGCCTGAATCGCTTTGGCCACGATCTGTCCGCCCTCGCGGGGATTCTCCTCGAGCCAGTCGGCCAACTTTTCGTTGGTCGCACGCTCGACCAGCGAGCGAATGGAGACGTTACCGAGCTTTCCCTTGGTCTGACCCTCGAACTGCGGCTCGCGTAGCAGCACCGAGACAATGGCCGTCAGGCCCTCGCGGATGTCCTCGCCTTTGAGATTCTCTTCCTTTTCTTTTAGGAGGTTGCGCTTTCTGGCGTACCGGTTGATCACGTTGGTGATGGCTTTACGAAACCCTTCTTCGTGCATGCCGCCTTCAATGGTGGAGATGCCGTTCGCGAAGGAGTAGATATTTTCGTAGTACCCCGTGTTCCACTGGAAGGCGACCTCCACCTGCTGGTCGTCTTCGGACTGTTCGTAGAAGCCGACTTTGCGAAACAGTGATTCTTTGGTGTTGTTGAGGTGGCGCACGTAGTCCGCGATACCGCCGTTGTACTTGAACGTCTCCTTCGCTTGGTGCCCAGGTCGCTCATCCACGAAGCGAATCTCGAGACCCCGGTTCAAAAAGGCCTTGATCTGCAAACGTTCGATCACCGTCTGGGCTCGAAACTCGACGTCTTCGAAGATCGTCGGGTCCGGGGTGAAGGTGATGGTCGTGCCGGTGCGGCCGCGCGGGGCCGGGCCGGTCTCTTTGAGTTTCCCTTGAGGCTTCCCACCGTCCTTAAAGAGCAGCTCGTAGTGCTTGCCGTTGCGATCGACCTCCAGTAACAACCGGGTGGAGAGCGCGTTGACCACCGACACGCCGACGCCGTGGAGGCCACCTGAGACTTTGTAGCCGGCGCCCCCGAACTTTCCTCCGGCGTGGAGCATGGTGAGGGCCACCTCGGCCGCTGACTTCCCTTTGTACTGCGGGTGCTCTTCCACCGGGATGCCCCGACCTTCGTCCACCACGCGACAGCTCCCGTCGGCCAATAAGGTCACGTCGATTCGTGCGCCGTATCCCGCCATGGCTTCGTCTACCGAGTTGTCCACCACCTCCCAAACCAGGTGGTGAAGTCCGGCCGGACCGGTGGAGCCGATGTACATTCCGGGGCGAACTCGCACGGGCTCGAGTCCTTCGAGAACGGTGATATCGCCCGCGCCGTAGTCGGCCGATCCCTTAGTCTCATCGGCCACTAAAGAAGTCCTTTCAAGTACACAATTGGGGGGCATTTTCTCTGCCCGCGACGTCATCAAAATGACTCTTCCATCCTACCCGACACGCTGTAACTTTTAACCCAAAACAGCGCTCTTTACGCCTGATTCGACAAGGTTTTTTGGCCTATCGCAGGACTGTTCGCACACTCGTCGGCGCGCCCTTACCCAGTGACGAAAACCCCTTCACAATGGAGGGGCTTTTGGCCACGATCTGCTGCGCAAAAGCACCCGAGGGAACGCTGACAACGAGGACCCCGTCTTTGATGAGCTCCACTCGGCAGTGCTCTGCGAGTGGACCCTTCACCACGGTCGGCCACAGCTCTCGCGCCCGATCGATGAGACGAAGATCCACTCGTCGAAGTCGACCCGCGAGCGTGTCAAGGAGCGCAGAGAGTTCCGTCGGTTGATCGTCGCGATACGTCACGACAGCACCCGGGAGAGGTCGATCAGCGCACCCGGAGTCAGCCCTCCCGGAAGCGGTGAGGCGGTCGTCACCAGTGTCTGACCCACCGGCAAGAGCCCGAGAAGGCGGTGGCTTCGCAGGGGGTCGAGTTCGCTGAAGACGTCATCGAGGAGCAGGAGGGGGTCGACGCCGCGGCGTTGCTGAACGAGTTCGTGCCCCGCGAGACGAAGGGCGAGAGCGAGAGAGCGCTGCTCTCCTTGGGACGCTTGGCGGCGAGCGTCTCGACCCTCGAGTGAGAGTTCAAGGTCGTCTCGATGGGGGCCTACCGTCGTATAGCCCCTATAGCGGTCGTCCTCACTTGAGCGTTGTAGCGCCTCGCTCAAAGGATCCGTCCAGGACTTTTCGTAAGTGAGGCCCACGTCGCTCTCGTCGTCGGCGAGAGCTCGGTAGTAGCGAGACACCAGCGGTTCGAGCGAGTTGACGAGGGCGATGCGGTGGGTGAGTAGCTCTTCGCTCGCCTCGCAAAACTCGCTTGTCCACAGGTCCAACTCGGCCTGTTGGGTGCTCGAGGGTCTATGGCCCTCGAGCGATCTCAGTTGGGCGTTTCGTTGACTGAGCACCCGCGCGAAACGCTCGATCACGTCGCCGGTGAGGGGCTCGACGTCGGTCAACAGATTCGTCAAGTAGTTACGGCGGTGCTCGGGGCTCCCCCGCACAACGTCGACACCTTCGGGCGTGAACACCGTCAGGGGCATGACCTCGGATACATCGGCGCGCGAGCGCGGGCGTTGGCCGTTCACCAACATTCGTTTGGTCGTGTTGCGAGCACCTCGTGTGAGGGTTAGATCAATCTGAACCCGTCTCTCACGTTGAAACAACACGCCGTGAACTTCGGCGACACCCTCGCCGTTGCGAATCATGTCGCTGGCCGCACCGGTTCGAAACGAGGACGCGGTCGCTAGGGCGTAGACCGCTTCGAGGACCGACGTCTTGCCGGTGCCGTTCGGCGACAGGAAGACGGTGACGGCGTCGGGGTCGGGCTCGAAAGAGAACTCTTTGAACAGCCGAAAATCGCGAAGTGTGAGTTCGTGGAGCCCCACGAGGGAACCGTCGACTACTGCACTCGCACGGGCATTAGGAGGTAGCGGAATCGTTCGTCCTCCACGCCGTGCACCATCGCCGCGCGCACCGAGTCCGACATTTCCAGCACCACCTCATCACCGATCACCGCTTCGATCCCGTCGATGAGAAAGCCCGGGTTGAAGGCGATGGTCATCTCCTCGCCGTTGTAGTCCGCGTCGACGTTGTCCTCGACGTCGCCGGCGTCGTGGCTCTGCGTGCGGATCTCAAGGTTCCTCTCCTTCATGGTGAGGCGCACCGACGAAGTCGAGTCCTTCGCCAGCAACTTCGCTCGCTTGAGCGAGGTCAAGAGAGTGTCCTTCGCTATACGCAACTGGTTGGGAAAGGTGGCCGGGATGAGCTGCAGGACCGAGGGGTAGTTCCCGTCGATCAGTCGTGACGCGATGCTGGTGTTGCCCACCATGAAGCAGATCTCCGCGTCGCTCAGGGTTACCCCGATTTCGGCGTCCGCCGCCAACGTCGAGGCCGCCCGCTGTAGCTCTTGGAGGGCTCGCGCGGGCACGAGAAGGTCTTCGCTCTCACTGATCCCCTTCACGCCCGGTACGTCACGAACCGCCAAGCGATACGAGTCCGTTGCGAAGAGCCGCAAGGTGCCGTTCTCGGTCGTAAAGAGCACGCCGGTAAGAAGCGGCCGGGCGTCGTCGTTGGCGGCCGCTCGCACGACTTGATTCAGTCCTTGAATGAGATCGAGCGCCGCAATGGACGTCACCGGACCGCTCACTGGTGGCAGCTTCGGGTAATCGCTCACGGGAAAGGTTCGTAGGGAGAACTTGGCTCGACCAAGGGAGATCTCCACGTTGTCCTCACCGCTACTCACCGTCACGGCTCCTGCTTCGAGGGAGCGAACAGCGTCCACGATTAGTCGTGCCGGAACAACGGTCGAACCGTCTTCGATCCCGATGACGTCAACCGTCGTGCGTGCGGTGATGTCGAGATCGGTGCCGGTAACCACCAGTTGATTGCCACTCAAGGTCAGGAGGACGCCAGAGGACGCGCCGATGAGTCGCGTAGCCGCGACCCGGCTCGCCGCGGTCAACGCCTCGACGAGTATGTCGCGCTCTGATTTGAACTTCATAGGAGTACCTTTCCTTTGCTACTGAGGATACGGTGTGGATTTCAATATAAAGAAGTCTTAGTAGTAGTAGTGGTGTGGGTAATTCGCTGGTGGATGAATCACCCTGGTGAATTGATGTTTTGAGGGTTGCACACTTACCACAGTCCTGTGACTAACTCCTTCAACCCTCAGGGCTCAAGCAGACCATGATGTGGGTTACTCGTTGGTTTCCAACCTGTAATCAACAGGCTCACCCCAAGGTTGCGCACACCGACTCTTGCTAACTTTCTCCTTGAAGACGCCGTTTTAACTGATTGATCTGCGACAGCATTTCTGGATTTGACGTGAGCTGCTCCTTGATCTTCTCGACACCACTGATCACCGTGGTGTGGTTTCGTCCATCGAAAATACGAGCAATCATCGGGTAGGAGTAGTTGTTCAAAAGGTCTCGGATCAGGTACATCGCTACGTGTCGGGCGTGGACCAATGGACGCAGCCTCTTCGAGCCCCGCACCTCCTCCACTGAGAGCCCGTAGAAATCGGCGACCACCGAGAGAATCGTTTCCGGCTTCAAGATCACTTGCTCTTGACCGAGGTTGGTGAGATGGGCCTTGGCCAGCTCCAAGGTGATCGGCTCTTGGCGAAGGTTGGCGAAGGCGCGCAGCATAGTGATCGAGCCCTCGAGCTCTCGGATGTTGTCACGCACGCGTTGGGCGATCCACTCGGCCACATCGTCAGGAAGCGCGATGCCCTCGCGTTCGGACTTAGAACGCAAGATCGCGATGCGAGTTTCTAAGTCCGGTTGGTCGATCTCGGTAACGAGTCCCTGTAACAAGCGACTGCGAAAACGTTCCTGTAGTCCTGCGAGGTCGCGTGGAGAACGGTCTGACGTCAAGACGATCTGCTTACCTTCGCCGTGCAGAGCGTTATAGGTGTGAAAGATCTCTTCGTGAAAGGTTTCGCCGCGCGTCTCCATGAACTGAATATCGTCGATGAGCAACACGTCGTTCTCGCGATAGCGCTCGTGTAGGGAGAGCTGCGTGCGCGTTTGAATGGCGCGGATGAAGTCATTCAAGAACGTCTCGGTGGAGACGTAGAGCACCTTTCGTCCGCGGTAGTTCTCCTGGACGTAGTTGCCGATGGCGTGCAGAAGGTGGGTCTTGCCGAGACCCGAATTCCCGTAGATCATCAGGGGGTTGTAGGCCCGGCCGGGCGTCTCGGCGACGGACTGGGCGGCTGCGAACGCGAGCCGGTTCGATGGCCCCGGGACGAAGGAGTCAAAGGTCATGCGTGGGTCGAGGCGAGCCGGTTGGTCGACGCTTGACGCGAAGGTGACGGCCGGTACCGTCGGCGCGGGCTCGTCGGTCACCGGTTCGTTGAGTGGCGCGCTCGCGGTGTCGGTGACGGTGAGAGAAATCTGCACGGGACTGCCGACGAGCTTCTGCGCCTGTTCGGTAATGAAGGGCAAGTAGCGCTGTTGCACGCGCAGCAGTTGTATTTGATTGGGCGCGGAGATGGTGAGTTGATTGTCGTGGTAATCCACAAGGCGAAGTGTGCTGAGTCCCGCGGCCCAAACAGCCTCAGAAGCGTTGCCGCGTAAGGAGTCTCGAAGGGCCATCCATATTTCTTCGCCGCTCTGCACTGTCGTCCTCCACAGATCACTTCTGACATTATCCACAAGCGGTTCTCACGCAAAACCCTTGAATCCCTGACAGGGAGAGACACGTTACACCCAATTCCGCTCGCCCGCCGGGGCCGGTTACTTCCTAGGGTAAGATTGTCCGCTGTAGCGCGCCAGCGACCCCCAGGGGGTACCGCGAAGCGCAGAGCATATTTTGAGAAGAGGTTTTCGTGAAGCGTACGTACCAGCCAAACCAGAGGAAACGGGCTAAAACCCACGGATTCCGCGCCCGTATGCGCACCCGTGCCGGCCGCGCCGTTCTGAAGGCTCGTCGCAACAAGGGCCGTCACCAATTGACGGTCTAGTTAGGGTGCCCGGTCGGGTCCGCACCCGCCGGCAGTTCGCGCTTTTCGCGACACCCACGGGACGAGGTCAAAGTGGGCCGCTACGAATTAGTTTCGTGGAGGGCTCGCCGGAGAACTCGTCTGTGGATGTGGCCTACGCGATTAGCCGGAAGGTGGGTAATGCGGTTGCTAGAAACCGGATTCGCCGCCGACTTCGGGCACTGCTAGACGACCTTAACCCTCAACCAATGCCTGGTATGTACCTGATCAGGTGTGGTTTTGAGACAGGAACCCTCTCATATGACGAACTTCATACTCACCTCAGAAAAGCCCTTGAACGAGCCCACTCCTAAGTCGCTGCCCGTTCGGGCTCTCACCACTCTCGTTCGTGGCTATCAACAGCTTTTTGCCGGTCGTCTCTCCCCTTGTCGTTTCGTCCCCTCGTGCTCGAGTTACGCCCTGGAGGCGCTGGAGGTGCACGGAGCCCTCCGGGGATCCTGGCTCACTCTTCGCCGGCTCTTGCGTTGTCGCCCCTTCGGCCCGCACGGCGTCGATCTCGTTCCCGAGTCCCCACTAACTAGGAGCCCCCGGTCATGCACTCGATAAGCCACTTCGTTGGTGGCGTCTTCCAGCCCATTTTCCACCTGATCGGGTGGATGTTGGCCTTCATCTACGACCACATCGTCCCCAACTACGCCATCGCCATCGCCCTGCTCACGGTCGTCATCATGGGCATCCTCACCCCCTTCACCGTCAAGAGCACCCGCTCGATGATGGCCATGCAGCGGCTTCAACCTGAAATTAAGAAGCTGCAGTTGAAGTACAAGGGTCCCGAGAATCGTCAACAACTCAACGAAGAGATGATGAAGCTCTACAAAGAAGAGGGCGTCAACCCCATCGGCGGGTGCTTGCCCATGCTCATCCAGATGCCCTTCCTCTTCATCCTCTACAGCACCATCAAGGGTCTGGCCTACACCACCACCTCGAAACTCGGCGTCGTCACGTCGCACCCTCGCTACATCCCCCACCACACCAAGATGTACGACAACCTGGTGGCCTCGGGAGGCCACATCAAGGTCTGGGGCATGGACCTGAGCCTTCGACCCTTTCCGATCAGCGTCCACGGTGGCTGGGTGGGGGCGCTTCCTTTCTTCGCCTTTGCGGCGGTGGCGGTCGGACTTCAGTACCTCCAGATGGCCCAGATGAACAACCTGACGCGCAAACGTGGCCAACCGCTCCAGAGTCAGCAGTTGATGATGCAGCGCGTGCTGCCGGTGATTTTCGCATATTTCTATATGGTGATTCCGGCCGCAGTGGTGCTCTACATGATTATTTCTACAGGCATTCGCATAATTACTCAAGACATCATGTTCCGTACGGGAGTCTCGAATCCGAACAAAGGCGCCGCCCTGGCTGCGGCGGCCCCCATCGAAGGCGAGAGCGAAGTGGTGGAGCGGCCAGCGATCAAGCCGGCTCCTGTGAAACCAGCACCGAAGCCCGCACCCAAGGGGAATACAAATAACCGATCGAGGAATCAAACACGTCCCGCCCCCAAGCCGAGCCAACCTCGGTCGAAGGCGAAGCGTAAGAGAAAGGCGCGTTAACCCATGGAATGGGTAGAGACCACCGGTAAGACCGTCGACGAAGCAATGGACCGTGCCTTGGCACACCTAGGGGTCCATCGGGACGACGCAGAAGTTGAAGTATTAGAAGAGCCCAAAGCCGGCCTGTTCGGCCGGGTGCGAGGCGAAGCTCGAGTTCGAGCTCGGGTGCGCCCGAGCGGTCCGCGTCCCAAGCGCTCACGACGTTCTGGGGAGCGCAACGATCGGCCTCGCACGGGTTCTCGCGCCGAGCGAACGCCGAGCGAAAAGAAACCTGAGCGTGAAGCGCGCCGGGAGGGTGCAAAGTCCGCTCCGCGAAGCAGCGCGGCGCGTGTTGAGAAGCCGAAGAAGGTTCCACTAAAGGAGGACAGTATGGCCGAGGGAATTTCGCTGGCCGAGCAAGGCGCCATAGCGAAGGAGTTCCTCGTAGGGCTCCTCTCGTCGATGGACATTAAGGCTGAAGTTTCAATCAAGGAATTGGACGAGGAAACCGTGGAGTTGGCGGTCAACGCGGATCCGCCCACGGAGCTGGGTATCTTGGTGGGACCGCGCGGCACTACCCTTCAGGCCCTCCAGGAAGTGACCCGGACGGTGGTTCAGTCGAAGAGTCCCAGCCGGACGGACCGAATTCTCGTCGACGTCGCTCAGTACCGCGAGCGACGGGTGGCTGCGCTCGGGCGTTTTGCTCAGCAAGTGGCCCAAGAAGTCATTGAGACGGGAGAAGAGCGTGCCCTGGAGCCCATGTCCGCGGCCGACCGTAAAGCAGTGCATGATGCTCTTTCGGAAAACGAAGGGGTAGCTACGCGATCCGAAGGGGAAGACCCTCGCCGCTTCGTGGTGGTTTCTCCGGCATAATTGCTCCGTGACTAGTGATTGGCTGTCCCGCGCCCTCGAGGAATCGAGGGCGCGGGGCTTTTTGGGACCACAACCGATCGAGCCCCAAATCATTCACGCGGAGGGCTTCGCCAAGTGCTGGGAAGCGATACGTGAGACTCCGCCGGCTCGACTGCTTGATTTGGGCAGTGGAGGAGGACTTCCGGGGCTGGTTTTGGTCGAACGCTGGGGGTGTTCCGGCGTATTCCTCGACTCTATGACCAAGAGAAGCACCTTCCTGGGCGAAGCATTACTGTGGCCCGAAGCACCCCAGAACTGTGAAGTCGTAAATGCGAGGGCTGAAGAGGCGGCTCGGTGGCCAGAGATGGACGGCCAGTTTGACCTGGTCACAGCCCGATCCTTCGGTCCCCCTGCCGTGACCGCCGAGTGTGCCGTTCGTTTTTTGAGCGTTGGGGGAGTGCTAATCGTTTCGGAACCGCCCAGTGAGCGAACTGAAGATCGGTGGAATCCCTCGGGATTAGGAATACTGGGCCTGAAGGCTCAGGGCCGGTCGCGCTATGGCGCCGGGTACGAGGTTCTAGTGAAGGTGCGGCCCACAGATAAGCAGTTCCCGCGGCCCGTGGGAACTCCGAAGAAGAAGCCTCTGTTTTGATGTTTCACGTGAAACATGGTGGGCCGCCCGTGACGAGCTCCTTCGAATGTTTCACGTGAAACACCGTTGATTTAGCCGTTTACCGGCTGAGTTGTTTCACGTGAAACATAGACGCTCGATTCAGAGGTAATGTTTCACGTGAAACATTGGTACTTGACGAGTCACAGAAAAGAGAGTTGAATGGCAGTGGTTCGACGGAGTGTCGGTAAATACCCACGGTCGGAAAGAGGCTCATGGCTGACGCCAGCACGATGAGGATATTTGCTGTAGCCAACCAAAAAGGGGGCGTTGGCAAGACCACCACCACAACTTCCCTGGGCGCAGCGCTTGCTGAGCGGGGACGACGAGTCCTAGTAGTCGATTTAGACCCCCAGGGAAACGCCACGACGGGCCTTGGGGTCGATGGGCGCCAGTTCGAACGGTCGGTGTACGACGTCCTGTTAAACGACATTCCCATGGTCGATATCGTGGAGCCCACTGGCTTTAACAATCTCTTCGTCGCTCCCGCTACCTTGGATCTTGCAGGTGTCGAGCAGGAGCTGACGTCGGTTATCTCACGGGAACTCCGTCTGAAAAGGGCCTTAACGTCGGTTGAAGGGGAGTTCGACTATATCTTCATCGACTGTCCCCCGTCGCTGGGCCTCATCACCATCAACGCTTTTGCTGCGGCCACGGAGATTATGGTGCCCGTTCAGACGGAGTTTTACGCCCTGGAGGGTCTTACCCAACTGCAGCGGATCGTTGACCTGGTCCAGAAGAACCTTAACCCGACCCTTCGCATCACCAAAGTCGTACTCACGATGTATGACTCTCGCAACACTCTCTCGATCGATGTGGCCAAGGAAGTAAAAAAGCATTTCGAGGCCGAGCTTTGTCAAACTGTTATCCCGCGCACCGTGCGGTTGGCCGAGGCTCCGTCCTTCGGGCAACCGATCACTGTGTTCGATCCGACGTCCAAAGGCGCCATGGCGTACAAAGCGCTAGCAGAGGAGATCATGAATGGCTAGAAAACCGGGATTAGGAAAAGGGCTCGGGGCCCTCATCCCCGATAACGTCACGACCCCTTCGGAGGCCCCCTCGGAAGCAGTTGCCTCCAGCCCGCTTCGAATGGTGCCCGTGGAGTCGATTCGACCCAATCAATTCCAACCGCGCAAAACCTTCAACGACGACAGCCTAAAGACTTTGGCTGCCTCGCTGGCGGAGCTGGGAGTTCTCCAGCCCATTATCGTGCGGCCGGTGGAAGGGGAGCCCGACAAGTACGAGCTGATCGCCGGCGAACGACGTTGGCGCGCTGCAACCATCGCCGGCCTTGAAGTAGTGCCGGTTCTGCTGCAGGATGACGTCAACGATCGCTTGTCGCTGGAGCAAGCGGTAGTGGAGAACCTTCACCGAGTCGACCTGCACGCTCTGGAAGAGGCGGCGGCCTACCAACAACTGGTAGACGATTTCGATCTAACGCACGATCAGGTGGCGCAGAGAGTTGGTAAGAGTCGTGCTTATGTTACGAATACGTTACGACTTCTCCAGTTAGGTGACACAGCCCAGAGTGCGCTGGCGTCAGGACAGATCACGGCGGGACACGCTCGAGCACTACTGGCGGTGAGCGATCCCAACGCCCAATCCACCCTGGTAGCCCGGGTGATCAAGAACGAACTTTCCGTGCGCGCGACGGAGGAGGCCGTCAAGCTCCACCTGGAACCCAAGCCCATTCATCCGCCCGAGGCGGCGGTCAAGGCCCCGGACGGAGCTCCTCGGCTTCGACCCGTTCCCGACGCCAGCGTGGCCGAACTCGAAGAACTCCTGGAGAGCTACCTCGACACGCGCGTACACGTGGACCTAAAAGGGCGCAATGGCCGCATAATCATTGACTTTGCGGACCTCGATGACCTCGAACGCCTCTACAGCGCTATTGCGAAGCCTAAGTAACCTTCAACCTTAAACCTAACCCTCTTGTTGAAGTTTTCCCCAAGTTGTGGATGAAGTTGTGGGTTACTTCGAATATGGCTAAATTTCAAGGTTTTTGCCCTCCATTTCACCGGTTTTGGAGTGCCATTCCTACTCGGATCTGTGGATAACCTGATCCACCACACCCTCAAAAGCGGTGATGGCTTGGTGAAGTACCTGCTCAGAGATGTTGTCGTGTTCAGTGTGGACGGTCGTCATCTTGGTTTCACGCAGAATCGGAAGGGCCATTCCCGTTACCTCAACCCTCGGGACGTCGGGAAGGTGCACGAGGCGCGAGGCCAGGGAACTGGCCACCAGTTCGCCTCGGTGAGAGTGGGAGCGATAGCTAGCCCAGTAGTGCAGGTGGATGCCCTCGACGTGCTCGAGGGTCTGGAAGGAGAGAACGAGTGCGGCGCCCTGAGAGTTGGCGGCCTGGGCCGCCAACTCCTGCGTGGTGTCGGTGATAACCCGGACGAGCTCGCTGTCAAGATACCGATCGGCCAAGGCGTGAACGAGTAGACCGTCGCCACAGAGCAGGACCGAGCCTCCGATGGCGCGGTCGAACCCAGCCACGTCACGCGCATCCATGACCAGGCTTCGCGTGGCGTTCGTCGCTCGCACGCGTTGGAGAGCCTGCAGGGTCTCCTTCGTCACCGTGCCACTCGCCTCCAACGCACAGTTGCGTTGGAACTCTCCGAGGGCGGTGCCGGTGGCCGAACCGAAGATGCCGTCGATGCGACCGGGGTTGAAGCCGAGCTGGGCGAGACGAACTTGTAGTTCCGCCACGTCGTCACCGCGCAACGGCGGCCTGGTGTCGTAGAGCAGTCGCTGACCGAGCTTCCAGCGTGCTTCCCCCAGGCGTTCCCAGGTGTTGGCGTCGACGACACCCGTCAGCGGGAGTCCCCGTGAGCGCTGAAAGGCTTCAACGTAGGCCACGGTTTCCCCGTCGTAGGTATCACCGGGCTGGAGGGCCGGAATGAAGGCGAGCGCCGCCAAGCGTTCATGCAGTTCGCGCACACGTGATCCCGTGTCGCCGGGGCGCAGGGGTTCGAAGGTCAGGTGAACTACAGGTTCGAGGTGATCTCTTGCAACAGCGCGCCCTTGGGCTTGGCGCCCACCAGTCGCGCAATCACTTCGCCGTCTCTAAAGAGCAACAGCGTGGGGATACTCATGACCGAGAACTTGGTGGCCGTCGCCACGTTCGTGTCCACGTCGAGCTTGCCGATGGCAAACTTGTCGGACTGCTCGAGGGCGAACTCTTCGAGGATCGGCGCGATCATCTTGCACGGTCCGCACCACTCGGCCCAAAAGTCAACGAGAATGGGCTTTTCTGATGCCCCAATGACCTCGTCAAAGGTCGCGTCAGTCAGGGTCGTGATGTTCGCGCTCATAGCTACCTCCTAGGACGCCAGCGACGGCGTAGGCAACCACCCTAGCGACAAACGGCTACATTCCCTGCGCTTCGAGCCACCTCTCGGCGTCGATGGCGGCGATGCAGCCGGAGCCCGCGGAGGTCACCGCTTGGCGATAGATATCGTCTTGCACGTCACCGGCGGCGAAGAGGCCGTCGATATTGGTGTACGAGCCCAGCCCGGTTCGCACGTAGCCGTTTTCGTGCAGGTCCACCTGTCCCGTGACCAGCGTGGTGTTGGGAACGTGACCGATGGCGACGAAAACGCCCGTCACGAGCTGCACGCGCTCTTCGCCGGTCACCGTGTCGCGGACCTTAAGACCCATGACCTTGTCGTCGCCGAAGACTTCAGTCACTTGGGTGTTCCACTCGAAGCGGATCTTCTCGTGGGCGAAGGCCCGCTCGCGCATGATCTTGGAGGCACGCAGTTTGTCTCGACGGTGAATGACCGTGACGGTCTTGGCAAATCGAGTGAGAAAGAGGGCTTCTTCCAGGGCCGAGTCTCCTCCACCGATCACCGCGATGTCTTGCCCTCGGAAGAAGAAACCGTCACAGGTCGCACAGGTCGACAGGCCGTGGCTCAAATACTTCTCCTCACCGGGGACGTTCAACATCAACGAGCGCGCCCCCGTGGCCAGGATGACGGCGTCCGCCGTGATACTCGGCTCCACGTCGCCGCTAAGCCACGCGCGAAAGGGTCGTTGAGTGGTGTCGAGCTTGTGCACCTTTTCTATGCGCAGATCGGCGCCGAAACGCATGGCCTGTTCGCGCATGCGCATCATGAGATCCGGGCCGCTGATGGCTTCGGGGAAACCGGGGTAGTTCTCGACGTCCGTCGTGAGCATCAACTGACCGCCCGGCTGGTCGGTGGTGGAGGAGGGTTCGCCTTCAATGACGATCGGTTTGAGTTGGGCGCGAGCGGTGTAGATGGCGGCCGTCAGCCCGGCCGGACCTGATCCGATCACGAGGACCCGAGTGTGCTCGGTCATTACTTCCTTACGGTAAGGGGGCGGCGGCGACGCCAAATAACCAAACCGGCGATGAATGAGAGGCCACCCACCGCCAGATAGCTGATCCACACTCGGCCGTGAAAGGCGTAGATGTCCAGTAGTCGAACGAATCCGACCACCAACACCACCACGAAGACGAGCGCGGCCAGCGCGATGATCAGTCCGTACGCCGCTACCCGGGCCGCCAGAATAATCGGGCGTAGAACGCGGTCGTGCACCACGTCGAGCCAGTGGTCGATGAAGCCTAAGAGCTTGTCGACCAGGTCGGGATCGCGCGGTTCGCTGGCGTCAGTCACGATATGAACATAGTGGACGACGTCACTGGCTGATCCATGTCAGCCCAATGATGCCGGGGCCGCCGTGGGTGCCAACGACTGGTCCAATGTCGGTCACGACGACGGGGAACTCCACCGCGATGTCCTTAATCAGCGACTCCAGCGTCGCGACGTCGGCCGGGGTGCAGGCCCCGTGAATGAGGGCCAATCGGCGAAGGGGTGCGTGGGCGGCGGCGACCTGGGCCACGGCGGCGAGGGCCTTCGCGCGCGTGCGCTGACGTCCGGCCTCCGCGACGACTCCTCCCTTTAGTTCGACGAGCGGTTTGATGGAGAGCACCTGTCCGAGTAGAGCCCTGGCTCCGCCAATTCGGCCGCCCTTAATGAGGTGCTCGAGCGTGTCGATCGCCGCGACGACGCCGGCCTTGGCCATCACCTCGCGCGTGCGCGTGACCAGTTCGTCGAGGCTCGCGCCGGTGGCGGCCAACTCGGCGACCTCGATGGCGATGAGCCCCTGTCCCATCGACACGTTCAACGTATCGACCACGCGAACATCGATCTCGCTCTTCACCGCTTCGGCGGCGAGGGCGGCCGCTTGGTTGCTCGCCGAGAGCATCGAGGACAGCGTGAGCACGATCACGCCGTCGCACCCGTCGGCCTTGGCGCGTTCGTACGCGGCCTGAAACGCGCCGGCCGACGGGGCCGAGGTTTCGGGCAGGGTCTTCGAACTCTTGCACTTGGCCCAGAAGGCGTCGGGCGTCAGATCGACTCGATCGGTGAACTCCTCGTCACCGAAGCGTATGGAGAGTGAGACCACGTCGATCTGTAAGCGCTGGGCGTACTCTTCGGGCAGGTCACTCGCGCTGTCAGTTACTACTCGAACTCGGGCCATCAGTCCAGCCTTACACCTTTGAATGCGGCGCGTCTAATGTGACGCCGCAACAGCACCACCACGACGCCGTAGGCCACCACGCCCACCACGACGGCTCCCACGAACCGCGAGACCAAGCCGAGTCCCCGAGTCCACGAAGGAACGGCGTAGACCGCCGCCATCACCGCGGCCGCGATCAGTGACGCCCACAGGCTGCGGCGCACGTGGACGCTCCAGACACCGGTAGTGATGTTGACGTGGTAGCGACTCAGGACGGCGAGGGCCGCGACCGCGGTAATGGTGTAGCCCAGTGACACGCTCGCCGTGAGACCGGCTAACGAGTGTCGACCGAGTGCAATGCAGAGCGCGATCGTTAGCGCGTTCTCGACGACATAGAGAAGAAAGACGTCGCGAGCACGCTGCATGGCTTGGAGCCCGCGCACCGCCAGTTGAAAGACGGTGAAGCCCGGCAGTCCCGCCGCGAGGACGGCGAGCACGGTGCCGACGGGTAATTTGCGCGTGCCGTTCAGGTGATGCAACAAGATCGCCACGATGGGCTGGGCCAGGACGATGAGCACCAAGGTGCAGGGAATGATGATGACGAGTGATTGGCGAAGTCCAAAGCGGAGTCGCTCCGTGAGTCCCTCGAAGTCCTCAGCCGTGGCGAATCCCGCAAGTTGGGGAGTAAGAGCACCTAACACGGACACGACCACGACGGCGTAGGGCATCTGCATGAAGGACCAGCCGTAGGTGTAGGCGCTGACCGGCCCGTTGCCCCCGATGCCGAAGGCGTACGCCAAGACCACGTACAAAGAGAGTTGATTGGCCACCACCACGCCGAGCGTCCAGCTGCCGAGACGCGCGACCGTCCTGACGGCCGGGTCGCGATAGTCGAAACGAAAGCTGAGTCGCCAGAGCTCGCTACGGGCCAGAGACGGCACCAGGCAGAGAAACTGCACCGCGACGCCGGCCGTGGTCCCGAGGCCTAACCAGAGCAAGTCGCGTGACCCATTCAAGGCTCCGAGCACGGGGTTGGGGTCGACTAAGTGAAACCAGACGAGCACGCCGATGCACACCACGTTGTTGGCGACGGGCACCCACGTGGCGATCCCGAAGCGATGGCGAATGTTGAGAAGGGCGGTGGCCACGCCAATGATGCCGTAGAAGAAGATCTGCGGCACGAAGTAGCGCAGCAGATCGGTAGCCACCTGACGTTGCTGCATCACCAGGAGCTTCTGGTGGGCGAGCACGGAGGCGGAATGTGTCGAGGAGGTGCGCTGCAAGAAGGTGAAGCCGTCGATGATGTAGGGCGCCAGGAACCACGAGGCCAGGGACGCCGCCACGAGAATCACGACCGCCCCGGTCACGATGTTGGAGATGGACTTCCAGGCTCTTCGTTCACCGTCCAGGGCGAGACGTTCGACGAAGACGGGGATGAATGTGGCGGTCGCGATGCCACCGAGCACCAGGTCGAAGAGCATGTTGGGGACGGTGTTGGCGAGGTTGAAGGCGTCGGCCAGGGGCGTGAAGCCGAGAACCCACGCCAGCACCAGGACGCGAAAGAGACCGGTGACCCGAGAGACCAGCGTTCCGCCGGCCATCGAGACGACGCGCGACGAGTGGCTCGAGGCGAGGCTCATCGGGCGTGGCGACCGCGCGAACGCCGTCGGTTGGTACGCCACCACCAGATGGCCAGCACGAGCAACGACGCGAACGTCAAGAGATAACCCACCACCGACGTGCCGGCGATGCGTACTTGAATGGCCGTTCGGGCCAGGACGACTTGGTCATTGGGTGTCGTGAGGATCACCTGCAGGGTGAGGGAACTGCCCCGGGGGTTGGATGTCGGCACACGAAGGGACTTTGTGGGCGAGTTCATCGAGACGGGCAACGCGTCGCCCTTGGGAAAGGTAATGCCGTTGGTGAGGAGGTGGACGACCGCGTCCACGGTGTAGGGAGCGTGCGAGATGATGGTGATCGGCAGCGAGGTCCCCGGGCCGGCCAGGGTGATGGCGCTGGCGTCGACCGAGAAGAGCTTCAGTTGGTAATTGAGCAGATTCTGTGCGGCGTCGATGGCGCCCTGTCGCTTACTGGGGTCTCCCAACTCCTCAGACTGGGCCACCGCCACGCGCAGGGCGGTGGCGACGTCGCCGGACTTCACGCCCTGGGCGTACGAGTTCACGCCACTAATGACGCTGAGCAGTGAGGAGACGTTGTGCGACGACCAGGTCGAGACGATCGGTGTCGCGCTTAGGGAACGATCGACGGGCGCCCCGTCGGTGCCGATCAGCGAGTGGTCGAAGAGCGGGGTGAGGGGAGACAGGCGACTGAAGGGATTCCCGGCGAAGCCGCTTAAGAGGTCGTTCAAGAAGGTGCTCGACGAAGAGTCGACGGAGGTCTCGATCACGACGTCGCGCAGCGAGGGAGCGTTCGGAGCCTCGAAGTGCAAGAAGGCTAGCCAGGCGAGGGTCATGGCCGCGCGACGCCCGGGTTCGATGGACGCGTTGCCTACCAAAGTCGAGAGTGGGCCGTCCACGCTGAGAGCGGTCAACGATCCGGCCCCCACCACATGAAACGGAGCACCCCAAGTGAGGGTGCTGGAGGGCGCCACCGAGAGATCGCTCTCGGGTAAGACGACGTCGCCGATACCGAGACGGGCGAGCGCGAACAGCCCTTCAGCGGCCTGTGGTCCGCTCAGCAGGACGGGATCGTCGACGTAACGGCCGGTCAACGCCGTCAAGATCTCCTGGGACAGGGTGAGTTGCTCGCCGATTTGAGTCGTGAGATGGTGCGCGGCGAGTCCGGCGAAGTCGGTCGATCGAGGTGGCGCGTCGATGGCGCGATGGAGCGGACTGGCCAGGGCCTTCGACACGGCGGTGACCCAGGGGGCGTCACCGGTGGGATTGAGTTGGACGTCCGCCAGTGACTGGTAGTCGGCGCCCAGGGTCAGCGGTGAGGAGGCGAAGTGTCCCATGGTGTCGAGAACGGCGAGTGAGCGTTTGGCGTGATGGAGCGCTTTAGGAGAGAGGGTCTCGACGAGCGACACGTTGAGGGGCTGAGCGACGCTCGACGTCTGCACGGCGATCAGGGACCACTTCTCGGTGGTGGTGTCGTTGACGTCGACGCGGTAGCGAAGCGGGTACACCCCCGCACAGGCCGCGGTGCAGATGAGGCGAAGTGCCGGGGTCGCGTCGTTGCAGGTCTCCGGTGGCGAGGAGAGGCCGTGCGTGTGGAGCGTGACGCTGAACGTCGCTTCGCCCGCGTGCTCACAGTTAAGGGCGAAGGCGGTGGTCGAGAGGGGCTTGGTGGAGGCGCCGTCGCCGTCGACGATCGCCTCGAGTGCCCCTTGGGTAATGAGAGCGGGATACAGGGTCACGCTGACGCGGGCGGGGGAGGCGCTGTCGAGTCGCAGCGTGGTCGAAAATCGTGAGACCCCTCGCGAGGACAGGGTGGCCACGGAGCCTTGATGGACGACCACGAAGGTGGCGGTCGTGTCAGCCCGCGCGGCCGAAGGCCACGTCACCGTTGCGAGGCTGAGGAGTACGACGCTGAGCGCCCGCCACCAGGTCGTAAATCGGTGGGACATTGCTTACCTAGGCTACCTTCGCGGGGCTGCAACTTCGTGTGCCCACTACCCTCGTTCGAAGTGACATCCTTCACCGAGGCCCACGATCGACTCAACGATCTCGCACGTGTGTCGCGTCCGCTCAGTGACGCGTTCTCTCGCGCCGGCTTCTCTCTCTACGCCGTGGGTGGCTCGGTACGTGACGCTCTCCTTGGTGATCAGCGCGTCGACGACTTCGAAATCGATTTCACTACCGACGCGCGACCGGACGACATCGAGCGACTGATGAACCCGCTCTGCACCGCCACCTGGCACCAGGGTCGGGCCTTTGGCACCCTGGGCGGCACCTTGCGCGAAAGCGACATCAAGGTGGAAGTCACGACGTTTCGCTCAGAAACCTACGTCGATCACTCCCGTAAGCCGGCCGTGGAGTGGGGCGACTCTCTCCAGGCCGATCTCTCGCGGCGCGACTTCACGATTAACGCGCTGGCCCTGGACGTCGTTGCGCTGAACGAAGAGACGCCCGGTGTGCAGACGCTCTTTGATTTCTACAACGGCTTTCATGATCTTCAGGACCGAGTGCTTCGCACGCCGATCGACCCGGAGATCCTCTTTCGCGACGATCCGCTGCGAATGTTGCGCGCCGCGCGCTTTGCCGCACGATTTGACATGACCATCGATCCCTTAATCGAAGCGGCGGCCACGGCCATGGCCGAGCAGCTCACCAAGGTCTCCGCGGAGCGCATTCGTGGCGAGCTGGACCTCTTGCTACTGACGGAGCGACCTTCTCTCGGACTCGACTTCATCGTGCGCACCAACTTGGCCGAGTACTTCTTGCCGGAGTTGCCCAAACTGCAGCTGGAACAGGACCCCGTCCATCAGCACAAAGACGTACTCAAGCACACGCTGGCCGTGGTCGATAAGACGTCGCCGTCCCTGGCGCTGCGCCTGGCTGCTCTCTTTCACGACGTGGGCAAACCGGCCACCCGCGCCTTCGACGAGGATGGCGTCAGCTTCCGCTTTCACGACGTGGTCGGCGCCAAGATGACGCGCAAGCGAATGACCGAGTTGAAGTACTCCCAAGAGATGATCGACGATGTGTCGACGCTGGTGGAACTTCACCTGCGCTTCCACACCTACAAGCTGGGCTGGAGTGACAAGGCAGTGCGGCGCTACGTGCGAGACGCCGGAGCGCTTCTAGAGGAACTGAACGAGTTGACGCGCTGTGACTGCACGACGCGCAACGCGCGCAAGGCCGCCGACCTCGCTACGCGCATGGACGAACTCGAAGAGCGCATCGCCGTCCTGCGTGAGCAGGAAGATCTCAGTCGGCTGCGACCCGCGCTCGACGGCGTGGCGGTCATGAACCTGCTCGGCATCGCTCCCAGCCGCGCCGTGGGCCAGGCGCTCGACTTCTTGATGGAGATACGGCTCGACGAAGGCGAGATCAGCCCCGACGTGGCCGCGACGCGACTTCGGGCGTGGTGGGAGCAGCAGCCCTAGTTACTTCGACCAGGGGTGCCACTCGGGCGTCTCGCCACCGGCGGCGAAGGCCTCGATGAGTTCGTAGGCCTCGTCGTCGTGGTACTGAACGGGCGGTGACTTCATGAAGTAGGCCGACGGCCCGACCAGTGGTCCGCCGATGCCGCGATCGAGGGCGATCTTGGCGCAGCGAACGGCGTCGATGATGACGCCGGCCGAGTTGGGTGAGTCCCAAACTTCGAGCTTGAGTTCGATATTGAGTGGCGCGTCACCGAAGTTACGGCCTTCCATGCGGATGTAGGCCCACTTGCGGTCCTTCAGCCACGGCACGTGGTCGCTCGGTCCTATGTGCACGTCGTCAGGGTCCATGTCGTTCAGCTCGAGCTGCGAGGTGACGGCCTGGGTCTTGGAGACCTTCTTTGACTCCAAGCGCTCGCGGTCGAGCATGTTCTTAAAGTCCATGTTGCCGCCGACGTTGAGTTGGTAGGTGTGGTCGAGGGTCAAACCGCGGTCCTCGAAGAGGCGCGTCAGGACGCGGTGCACAATCGTGGCGCCCACCTGACTCTTGATGTCGTCGCCGATGATGGGCACCCCGGCGTCGGCGAACTTCTTGGCCCACACGGGGTCGGACGCGATAAACACGGGGATGGCGTTGACGAAGGCCACGCCGGCGTCAAGAGCGGCCTGGGCGTAGTAGCGCTGTGCCTCTTCGGACCCGACGGGGAGGTAGGAGACTAGGACCTCAGCCTGCACGTCGCGAAGGACCTGGGCCACGTCGACGGGTTCGAGGGGGGACTCTTCGATGACGGCTCGGTAGTACTTGTTAAGGCCGTCCATGGTGGGTCCGCGCATGACGGTCACCCCGAGCGAGGGAACATCGGCAAACTTGAGGGTGTTGTTCTGACCACCCTCGATGGCCTTACCGAGGTCGCTGCCCACTTTGGAGGCGTCGACGTCAAAGGCGGCCACGAACTCCAAATCACTGACGTGATAGTCACCGAGCATGACGTGCATGAGGCCGGGTACATGGTCGCCGTCTTTGGCGTCACGGTAATAGGTCACGCCCTGAACAAGTGAGCTGGCGCAGTTGCCCACGCCCGCAATAGCCACGCGAATCTTCTTCACGAGATTCCTTTCCTACTTCGCATCGTTCGCGAAGGTCTGTTGATTACTACGTTCGGTGGACAACAGATCGTCAATCCACACGAGATCCAGTTCGACGCCCCTCGCCGCGTGTTCCATCACGCCGCGGGCGTAGTCGTCGAGCTCTTCGTTGCGCGAGCCGGCCCGCACTTCGGCCAGGCGCTCTTCTAAGTCGCTGCGTCGACGCTCTAAGAGACGTACGCGCAGGTTGGGCGTCAGGTACTTGGCGAGCGCCATGCGCAACGAGAAGTTCTTGCTATCGTCGAGCGTCGCAGGGTCGCCCAACAGGGTCACGAACTCTTGGCGGCCGCGATCGGTAATGCGATAGACCTTGCGCCCACGTCGCCCCAGTCCTGAGGTGGCTCTCAGTGAGCGAAGCGAGGCGCGCTCACCCGAGAGAGAACCCGTCGAGAGAGCGCTCGAACGAGGAGACACGGGGGTCACCGCTTCGACGTAGCCGTGTCGTTCGAGGCGCGCGAGAGCGGGATAGATAGAACCAAAGGAGACATTGGCCCACACGCCGAGCCGATCACGCAGCTGAGTGCGAATCTCATAACCGTGGTGATCTCGGTCCATGAGGAGCCCCAAGATGGCAATGTCTAACACGCGATCAATCATATCACTTCGATATAACGAACGAGACGGTCCCTGCAACCTCAATCAAATTCAGGGGGGTAGAGTCGCCGGTAATGGATAAGCGATTCCGTACGAGCACTGCTGATGGAGCGGTCGTTGAGTTCGGTCTCGTCCGCCACGCGCTGCTGGCCAAACTCGCAGCCGGGGTCCTGCGCCACGAAGACGTCTGCGATGCTCACCCGGAACTCCTTCGCGCCGGGCGCAACATTGGACGCAGAACGGGCGAGACCTGCCCCGTCTGTTCCGAGGCCGAACTGGTCGAAGTCACCTACGTCTTCGGGGCACGGCTTCCCTCCGGCGGGACGTGCCCCACGTCGCGCGCCGAGCTTTTGAAGCTGGAGCGACGTGAAGACCCCGTGCAGTGCTACGCGGTTGAAGTGTGCGTGGCCTGTTCGTTTCATCACCTGGTGCGTAAGTGGATCGCGGGAGGTCATCGGGCGCGACGCAGCGCAGGCTTCATAAAAGAAGTCGGCGAGTGAAGCTCTCGGCGCCAGCGATTCGCGCGCGTAAGCGGCGCGGCGGTTCCACCCCGCTGGTGATGGTGACCGCCTACGACGAGCCGGGCGCTCGTTTCGCCAGTGCCGCCGGCGTCGACGTGATCTTGGTGGGCGACTCGCTCGCCAACGTGGTGCTTGGCCATGAGGACACCCTGCACGTCACCGTCGACGAGATGTGTCACCACGTAAGAGCGGTCGCGGCGGCCAAGCCCGACGTCCATGTGGTGGCCGACATGCCGTGGCTGAGTTACCACTTGAGCGTCGCGGACAGCGTGCGCAACGCGGCCGCACTGATTCGTAGCGGCGCCGACAGCGTAAAACTCGAAGGCGGACGAGTTCGCCGCGAGGTCGTGCGCGCCATCCTCGACGCCGAGATACCGGTGATGGGACACCTCGGTCTGACTCCCCAGAGCGTCCTCGCCTTCGGTGGCTTTCGGGTACAGGCCAAGACCCGCGAAGCGGCCCAGCAACTGTTGCTGGACGCCAAGGTCCTCCAAGACGAAGGCGTGTTTGCCGTCGTGATCGAGGGCGTGCCCAGCGTGGTGGGCAGCCGGGTCACCGAGGCGTTGGAGATCCCGACCATCGGCATCGGCGCCGGACCCGACACGGACGGACAGGTATTGGTCTTTCACGACCTCCTCGGACTGACCAAGGGCAAGCCGGCCAAGTTCGTTCGCGAGTACGCCCAGCTCGGCCCAGTCATCACCGAGGCGCTGCGCCACTTCGCGAGCGACGTGCGAAACGGGGAGTTCCCCGGGCCCGACGAGGTCTACGCCAACCCCGAAGAGTTGGCCGAATAGCGGTTTTCGCCGTAAGACGGTAGACTTTCGTTCCCGCAAGCGTGGGGAAGTACCCAATAACCCTGCTCTGTTTTCCGCAGAGCCCGGCGAGCCGGACCAGAGGGAAAGGAAAACGGCCATGAGGCCCTATGAGACCATGATCGTGTTCGACACGACCGTCGACGCGCAGGCGATTCAGATTGCCCTGGACCGCGCGCTCGAGACCATCCGAAGTAACGGCGGAACGCCCGGGAACATCGACCGTTGGGGCAAGCGTCCCTTGGCGTACGAGATCAACAAGCGTAAGGAGGGCTACTACGTCCTCGTCGAGTTCAGCGGCGAGTCGACCACCGTCGACGAGCTGGACCGTATCTTGACGCTCTCGGACGAAGTGCTGCGCTTCAAGATTCTTCGTCGCCACGCGCGAACCACTCCGTCGGGCCGTGTCACGGCTCAGGCGTAGGTTCCGGACGCGAAACTAAGGAGAGACCATGCCCGATAACACCATCACCGTCGTGGGCAACATCACCCGCGACCCCGAACTCAAGTTCTTGAACAGCGGTCAGGCCGCCGTTCGGCTCTCGATCGCGGTGAACCGCCGCTGGCAGAACCGCCAGACCCAGGAGTGGGAAGAGCGCGTCTCGTACTTCGAGGTCGCGGGGTACGGCTCCATGGCTGAAAACGCCGCGAACTCACTCACCAAGGGAACTCGCGTGCTGGTGACCGGTCGCCTGGAGCAGCGCAGCTGGGAGACCGAGAACGGCGACAAGCGTTCCATTGTCGAGATCAACGCCGATGAGATTGCGCCGTCGCTTCGTTTCGCGACCGCGGTCGTTACCCGTACCCCCCGCGCGGAGGGGTCCAACTTCCAGTCGAACGATCGACCGGCCCCGCGCAACAACGAACCCAGTAGCTACGCCTTTGACGAGGAGCCCTTCTAATGCCACGTATTAATAACCCCAAACCGCCCAAGCGCGCGCCGAAGATCGACGTACGCCGCGGAGTGAAGAAGAAGCCCTGCTCCTTCTGTCAGCACGGCGTGGACCGCGTTGACTACAAGGACTTAGCGCAGCTTCGCAAGTACATCTCCGACCGTGGCAAGATTCGCGGCCGCAAGGTCTCGGGCAACTGCCAGCAGCACCAGCGTGACGTGAGCGACGCCATCAAGACGGCTCGGGAACTGGCCTTGCTGCCCTACACCCAGCGCACGGTCACCGAGCGTCGCGGTGGTCGCGGTCGAGAGGGCCGCGACGACCGCGGTCCGCGCACGCCACGCCCCAGTCGTGACGCCGTCGAGGCAGTGGCCGTGATCGACGACCCCGCCGTTGAGGGCGACCTCTTAGAGGACGCGAGCGAGGCCGCCGCGACCTTCGAGGGGGCCGCGGTCACTGAGGAGGTCAGCGAATGAAGGTTCTTCTTCGAAGCGACGTTCGCGGACTCGGCCGTCGCGGCGACATCGTCGTCGTGAAGTCCGGCTACGCGCGCAACTTCTTGTTGCCCTCAGGAGCGGCGCTGATAGCGAGCGCCGAAACCGAGAAGCAGGCCACCTCGATGCGCAAGTCTCGTGACATCCTGGACGCGAAGAGCCGCGAGGCCGCCGAAACGCAGAAAGCACTCATCGAGCAGTCGACGCTGACCATCGAAGCGCGCGCCGCGGCCAACGGTCGACTGTTCGGTTCGATCGGCGAGTCCGACATCGTGAACGCCATTCGCACGGCGACCGGCATCTCCTTGGATCGTCACGCGATCTCTCTCGCCGAGCACTTGAAAGAGGTCGGTACGGCCAGCGCTACAGCGACGCTGTTCGACGGTGTAGTGGCCACGGTCAACATTGAGGTTGTCGCTAAGTAGCACCTCATCACGGACAGTTGTTCATCTGTTGACGATCGCCGGGGTTTCGCCTCGGCGATTCGTCGTGTTACACCACTCTGAGAGTGTTTTCAAGTTGAGAAGTTCTGCACAGGTATTTCCCCACGTTGTTGTTCTAGCGACGCACACCCTAAATCGACAACCGTTGAGGTCTTATGACACAGATTGAAATCGAGCGCCCACGGTCGGCGCAGGGCGGTCGAGTCCCGCCGAGTGTCATTGAAGCGGAAGAGTCCTTGATCGGCGCCATGCTGCTGTCAGCCGAGGCGGTCAGCATCGCGTACGAGAACGTCCAGGCCGAGGATTTCTACCGCCCGTTGCACGGTCAGATCTTTAGTGCGATCATCGCGCTGGCCCACGCCGGTGAGCCGGTGGACTACGTCACGGTCCAGGCGAAGCTCCAAGAACGCGGTGCCGTCGCGGTCGAACTCGCCGTCCTGTCGTCGTTACAACTCAACACGCCTTCCGCCGCCAACGCACAGCACTACGCCGAACTGGTGCGAGAGAAGGCCCAGCAGCGTCGCCTCATCTCGGTCGCCGGGGAGATCGTCGACGACGCCTATGTGGCCACCGATGACGTCATTGGCCTCATCGACGAGGCGGAGCGCAAGATCAACGCCATCGCCGACGATCGCCGCGCCGACTCGGTGTCGCCCCTCCAGCGCCTTCTTCTCAGCGAGGCCGACATTCTCGAGCAGCGCGGCGAGACGCGCGGACAACTGAACGGACTGGAGACGGGGTATCGGTCGCTGGACGTCATCCTGCAGGGTCTACAAAAGAGTTCGATGACCATCGTGGGTGCTCGCCCGGCCACCGGTAAGACGGCGTTCGCGCTCGGGATCTTGATCCACGTGGGCGCGGTGGTGAATCGTCCGGCTCTCTTCTTCTCCCTGGAGATGAGTCGTCAAGAGCTAGCCGAGCGCATCCTCGCCTCCACCGCGCGCATCGACTCATCCAAACTACGCACCGGCGACTTGAGCGAAGCCGACTGGAACCGGGCGCACGAGGCGTTCAGTTACTTGCAGTCGGCCAAGGTCTTCATCGACGACAATCCGAGCTTGACCATCATGGACGTGCGCGCTCGGGCTCGGCGCATCAAGCAACAAAACGGTGACCTGGGTGTCATCATCATCGACTACCTACAGCTCATGAGTAGCCGCGGTCGCGCGGAAAACCGCCAGGTCGAAGTCTCCGAGATGAGCCGATCGCTGAAGATCCTGGCGCGCGAGCTCGAGTGTCCCGTGGTGGCACTCTCGCAGCTCTCGAGAAAACTCGAAGAGCGAGCCGACAAGCGGCCGATGATGTCGGACCTGCGCGAGTCGGGATCGTTGGAACAAGACGCCGACGTCGTCTTGTTCCTCTACCGTCCCGAGATCTACGGCGACGTCTCCAACGACATGAAGGCCGACGCCGAGATCATCGTGGGCAAGAACCGTAACGGCCCGACTCGCACCGCACACCTCACGTGGCGCGGGGAGTTCGCGCGCTTCGACAACGTGGCCGACGCGCGCGACATCTAACGAGTCAACCTCGATGGCCTTAGGGGAGGCAGCCCTGGGTGGAGACCGTGCCCTTAGCGCGAACCTTGGCGAGATCGGACTGAACGATGCTGTTGGGAATGGCGTAGGCCGTGCTCGCGAACGTGAGGGACTTTAAGTCGATGACGCCAACTACTTGTCCGTTGGCGAGAACCGGACTGCCAGAATTGCCGGGATTGATGTTAACTTCCAGGGCGATCACCGTCTTGGCGATCACCTTTTGGTTATAGATGTCACGTCCCTGGCCTTTGAGCTCACCCTCCACGTAACCGACCGCGCGAGTGCGGGTGCCGTTCAGGGGAAACCCAATCACTTGGATCTTGGTATTGGTAGCGGGGAGACCGTTGACGAAGGAGTACGGTGTGGCGCTCTGCGAGGGAACGCGTAGCACCGCGAGGTCGTTCTCGGGGTCATAGAGGGCGACCTCGGCCGGATGGCCGTTGACGCTGAAGGTCGTGTGACCGGCGAGCACGTGGGCGTTGGTGAGAACCTCGTGGGGCGCGACGTAGAACGCGGTGCCTTCACTCTCAGACTCCGCGGTGCAGTTGCCCGAGGCCAAGACCTTGACGATGTTGGTCGGCCCAGAAAGAGAGTTCACCAGCGGAGGAAGGTCGTCGGGTGTCACGTAGGGACGCAATGCGGGCTGGACGAGCTTGTCGAAGATGCTGGGGAACTCCGCGCCCGGAAAGAGGGCCGCGACCTTGGCGTCGATAGAGGGCACCGGCGGCATCACGCCGTCCAGCGCCGAGAGGATGCTCGAGTCTTGGATCTGCGAGGCGAGCGATCCCCAGGTCACCGACGCGAGAATCCCCGCGACGAGCCAACACAAGACCAGGGCCACGACGCCTCCCACGACCACGCCGGCCACGCGGTCTATTGGGCCGAGCATGAAAGCGTGGGCGAACTTTGCCACCACCGATCCCAGCAGTCCACCCAGCGCACTGCCAATCACCGACATGGCCAGGATGATGCCGAGCGCCAGGATTGGCCGCCAGTGGGCGTGGGTGATGTGAGTGGAGAGGGACGGCGCGATGGCCGTGCCGATAAGGAACCCGCCGACCAGGCCGGCCAGGCCGAGAATCTGACGAATCGCGCCCTCGGCGAAGCCGCGTAGCGCCGAGAGGGCCACCAGTACGACAATGATCAGATCGACCCAACTCATGACAGCAAGGGTAGAGGGGCGTTGTCGCTCAGAGGCGTAACGGCCTCACTATTCCTCCACTATTTCGGCTGCATGCGAATGCCGGCGTCGAGTCGCACGGACTCGGCGTTCATGTAGTTGTTGGTCAAGAGTTCGACGGCCAGCGAGGCGAACTCGTCGGCGTAGCCCAGTCGCTTGGGAAAGAGCACACCCGCCCCGAGGCGGGCCTTGAACTCATCCGATGCCGGACCGGTGCCGTAGATAGGGGTATCGATCAGTCCCGGCAAGATGCAGTTCACGCGCACCCCGATCGGCGCCAGGTCGCGCGCCAAGGGCAAGGTCAGCCCGACGATGCCCCCCTTGGACGAAGAGTAGGCGGCCTGGCCGATCTGGCCGTCCTCGGCGGCCACGGAGGCGGTGTTCAAGATCGAGCCGCGCGAGCTGTCGACGTCGGGCGTGTTGTGACTCATCGCCGTTGCCGCCAGTCGACAGACGTTGTAGGTGCCGATCAAGTTGATCTCAATGACCTTGCGGTAGACGTCGAGATCGTGAGCCGAGGCGTACTCGCCGTCCTTGCCGATGGTGCGCGTGGCCCAGCCGACCCCGGCGCAGTTCACGGTGCTCCAGAGCGGGGCCAGGGCCTTGGCCGTTTCGATCGCGGCGATGACCTCGTCGGTGTTGGTGACGTCACAGTGCGAGTACGCGCCACCGATCTCCTTCGCGAGCGCCGTTCCCGCGTCGTCGTTGAGGTCGACTACGACGACTTGGACGCCGCGCGAGGCGAGACGACGGGCCGTCGCCTCGCCCAGGCCCGAGGCGCCGCCCGTGACGACGGCCGAAGTGTTAGTGAGTTCCATGCTGCTCCTCGTTCGTTGAATCGATCACGACGATTCAATCAGAGTTCAGCAGGGCCGGTGGCGGGGCCGGTCGGCCGACCCCGCCACCGGGCTACCTATCGAGCAGTCAGGGACAGTTCCGGGTCGCTTTGCACAAACTGGCGATACGCATGGATCGTCGCTTCATAGTCGGCGATGATCTCGCGTTGACGGAGGAGTTCGGCCTCGTGCGCTCGCTTCAGTTGTCCGCGGTCCTTCAGGTGTCGTCCGAGGCGGGGGAGGCACACGGCGGAGGTAACACCTAGACAAACCACTGCGACGGAGAAACTTACTGTCAACATGTCGGTAGCCCTTTCGATGGGTTCATCTTGTACCGAGACGTGAAGCCTTCGTCAGGAAGTTGCCAAGAAGCACGTAAGAACTGACTGTGAGTTGTCTTTGAAGGAAAGCGTGCACCGCATACTCGCGTGTCCTCTTGGTGATGCGCTCGTGAAGCGTGCGACAAACGTCCTGCGGAGTGCGACGCACTCTCGGAATTCTTAGCGAGAGGTCGTTTCGAACTTGGCCTGCGTGTCGGCGTAGAGCCGTATCAACAGTGGATCGTGAATGCGACCGTGTGCGTAGTGATGATCAAAGCGGTCTTCGTACTGCTGAAATCGCTGCGAGCTGTTGGTGAGAAAAAGTATGTCGTGCGGCGCCATGCGACGAATCGCGATCGCCGCAATCGGCGAGCGAGCGATGCGAAAGGCCTCGTTACGCACGGCCCGCACGTCGCAGTGGGGGTGGAACTGTGCCACCATGAGCCCGCGCATGACGGCGGCGTCCTTGAGCGACTCATAAATATTGTCAATGGCGAGCCACGTCGTGGCGTCCCCGTAGGGCAGTACCACCAGGCGCGAAGCGAGCGAGGTCCGCGTCAGACTGGCCGGCTCGGCCGTTCGATCGAAGTCCTCGAACTCACCGAGCAACTCGCTGAAGAGGTCTTCCTCGCTGTTACCCGTGAGGTCGTAGCGGTAGGCGTAGTCCACGGCGTCGGCCCTCAGGGCGGGCGGCATGAACGGGCAGACCGGACCTTTGCGGCCGATCTCGGGATTGGGTTTCGCCACGTAGTCGTAGAGCCACGATCGCATGGTGGCGGCGTCGTCGGGGAATCGACGCTTGTCGCTCGAGTCGCCCTCGAGCGTGACGATACGCACGTGAGGTTCTAGTTGGTTTACTACGGTGCCCTTGCTTGCCATGTGTACGATTCCGAACTCGTCCTTGGTCAATGTCCCCATCAAAGATGCGGAACGCCAATTTAACTTACTTTGATGTTGTTTAGCAATATTTTTTTGGTAACTCGACGAAACTCAGCAATTCGCTGGTGCCGACAACTCCTCTAGCGTGGTGCAGTGACGTCGATCTACCAGTACTCCAAAGAAGAACTGGCGTCGCATCTAGAAGGTCAGCCGCGTTATCGCGTCGATCAGCTCTGGCACGGCCTGTGGGTCGACGGACTGGAGATCGAGAACATCACCACCATCCCCGCGGCGTTGCGGGCCGCGTTGCGAGAAGAGTTTCCCTCGGCGCTCGAGGTGGCGAACGACGTGCACAGCGATCACGGGGCGACGCGTAAGTGGGTCTTTCGTCTTCAGAACGCGTCCACCATCGAAACGGTCTTGATGCGCTACGACAACCGGGTCACCGTGTGTGTGTCGTCTCAGGCGGGCTGTGCGATGGGCTGCACGTTCTGCGCGACCGGGCAGGCCGGGTTCAGCGGACAGCTCAGTGTGGGCCAGGTGCTCGAACAGGTGATGTTCGCCACCCGCGCGGCCGCGCCCCTTCGACTCTCCAACGTCGTCTTCATGGGTATGGGTGAGCCGTTGGCCAACTACGCCGTCACGGTGGACGTACTTCGACGACTTCACGAGTACCGGGGACTCTCGGCTCGCCACCTGACGGTCTCGACGGTCGGGGTGGCTCCGGCGATCGAGCGACTAGCGCGAGAGGGCCTGCCCCTCACGTTGGCCGTATCGTTGCACGCGGCGAACGACGAGACCCGCAACGACCTGGTGCCCCTTAACCGCCGCTACCCGCTGGAGCGACTGCACCAGGCCTGTGCGACCTGGCTCGAGGAGACCGGTCGGCGACTGAGTTTCGAGTGGGCCCTCATCGACGGCGTCAACGACACCGACCAGGCGATGCTCGAGTTGGCTCACTACGCGAACTCACTGAACGCGCACGTCAATCTGATCCCCCTCAATCCGACGCCGGGCTATCTCGTTCGCGGCTCGAGTGCCGAGCGGGTGGGCGAGTTTCGAGACGGGCTGCTTCGCCGAGGCGTCAACGCCACTGTGCGCAACACGCGCGGACGCTCCATCGCGGCCGCGTGCGGACAGCTCGCGACGGTGACCAACGCGAAGCGACGCTCGATTCCTGTGCGCAGCGCGTAGCTCAGTCGGCCGCGTCGAGGTATCTCTCGCGCCAGAAGGTCGGACGCCAGCGAACGAGCGCCAGCACACCGAGCACGCACATCACGCCGCCCGAGACAATGGAGAACTCCGTCGAGGTGAAGTTGGCGACGGTGCCCGACTCGAGATCGCCCAGGCGTGGACCGCCCGTCACCACGGCCATCTGGATCGCGGAGAGGCGGCTACGGAAGTCGTCGGTGATGGAGGTCTGAAGGATGGTGTTGCGCAAGACCGTCGAGATCACGTCCGCCGCTCCGGCCACCGCCAAGCAGGCGAGTCCGATCCACAACACGTGCACCAGCCCAAAGATGGCCATCACCACTCCCCAGGTGATCACCACCACGACCACGAGGCGTCCGCGGCGGCGAACGCGGTCCATCCACCCCGTGAAGATGGCCATCACGAAGGCGCCAGCTCCCGGGGCGGCGTAGAGGAGCCCCAGCACTTCAGGGCCGGCGTGGTAGATGTGCTTGGTGACGGCGGGAAAGAGTGCGCGGGGCAACCCAAAGACCATGGCGTTGAGATCGACCAGATAGACCGCTTGAACCACCGCGTGGGAGCGAACGTAGCGGAATCCCTGGGCGATGGCGCGAAAGAGTTTCTCTTCGTCGTGCTGGCCGACCGGCTTCATCGCGGACATCAAGAACGTGGCGACCACCAACGCAAAGAACGTGGAGCCGTCGATGAAGTAACACCACGACAGCCCCGCCGTCGCGAGTAGTACGCCCGCGCTGGCCGGTCCCACCAGGGTGCCGGTATTCATGATGACTTGGTTGAGCGAGTAGGCCGCCACCAGCTCCTCGGGCGCCACCATCGTCGGAATGGCGGCCGTGCGAAGTGGACCGGCCAGGCCGGCGCACCCCGCCGAGAGAGCGGGCAACGCCACCAAGACGACGAAGCTGGGGTGAGTGAGCAACGCGTTTGCGCCGAGTCCGCAACTCAACGCTCCGAGGACCAGCGAGACCACGATGAGCAGCGTTCGTCGATCGAAGCGGTCACCGAGAGCCCCGCCCCACAGAGAGCCGATGATGAGGAGGGGCAGCTGGATGAAGCTGACCAGTCCGACCCACAGGCTGGAGCCGGTGCGTTCGTACACCTGATAGGCCACCGCGACGATGGTGAGGTTACTGCCAAGTATCGAGACGAATTGGCCGAGAAAGAGCAGTCGAAAGTTTCGACTCGTGCGCAACGGTGTTACGTCGACGAGGAGCCGGGGCACCTCGTAATGCTACGAGGGTAAGGTGTGCGCCGGGGGTTGTGACTGGAGGAGTGTCGATGATCGGCGAAGAGTTAGTCCAGCTGCTCACACCAGAAGGTGAGCGCGTGGCGACCCCCGAGTACGAGTCGACGCTCAGCGGCGAAGAGATCTTTGGTCTCTATCGCGACATGGTCATCGTTCGAAGACTGTGCAACGAGTCGACCTCACTACAGCGTCAGGGCCAACTCGCCCTGTGGGCCCCGATCCAAGGACAAGAAGCGGCGCAGATCGGGGCGGGGCGGGCACTGCAGCCCATGGACTTCACCTTCCCCACGTATCGCGAGCACGGTATCGCCTGGTGTCGAGGGGTGCCGGCCAAGGACATGCTGCGTCTCTTTCGAGCGACGTCCAACGGCGGATGGGACCCCCAGAAGTACCGCCACTCCGTCCCCACCATCGTCCTCGGCAACCAGGTCTTGAACGCCGTCGGTTACGCCATGGGCGTGCAGCGCGACGGGGCCGAAGAGGCCGTCATGACGTTCTTCGGCGACGGGGCCTCCAGCCAGGGCGACGTGCTCGAAGGCTTCGTCTGGGCCTCGTCGTTCCAGGCACCCGTGGTCTTCTTCTGTCAGAACAACCAGTGGGGCATCTCGACGCCGATGTCGATCCAGTCGAAGATACCTCTCTATCACCGCGCGCACGGCTTTGGCTTTCCCGGCGTGCGGGTGGACGGCAATGACGTTTTGGCGGTCTACGAAGTAACCAAGCGCGCACTCGAGCACGCGCGCGAGGGCGGTGGGCCGACGTTGATTGAGGCCTACACCTACCGACTGGGCGCGCACACCACCTCCGACGATCCGACTCGATATCGCATCGACGCCGAGGTGGAAGTCTGGAAGCACCGTGATCCCATCGAGCGCGTCAAGTCGCTGCTGGTGCGCGAGTACCACGTGAAGACCAACAAGTTTGACGAGGTCAAAGAGGAGGCCGAGAAGATGGCGCTGCAACTTCGAGAGGACGTTCTCGCCATGGACCGACCCGACCCCATCACCATGTTCGATAACGCCTACGCCGCGCCGCACCCCCTGGTGGACGAGGGTCGTCGCGAGATGATCGAGCTGGGCGTGAGTGGAGGATCGCACTGATGGCGACGACCTCGATGACCATGGCCAAGGCCCTCAACGAGGGACTGCGCAAAGCCATGGAGAAGAACAAGAAGGTTCTCATCATGGGTGAGGACGTGGGCAAGCTCGGTGGCGTCTTTCGCATCACCGACGGTCTGCAGAAGGACTTCGGCGAGGACCGCGTCATCGACTCGCCCTTGGCCGAGTCGGCCATCGTCGGTACGGCCGTGGGTCTCGCTATTCGGGGATACCGCACGGTGTGCGAGATCCAGTTCGACGGCTTCGTCTACCCGGCCTTCGACCAGATCGTCTCACAGGTGGCCAAGTTGCACAAGCGCTCCGACGGCGTGTACAAGATGGCGCTCGTCATCCGCATTCCCTTCCAAGGCGGTATCGGCGCGATCGAGCACCACTCCGAGAGTCCCGAGGCCTACTTCGCCGCCACCGCGGGACTGCGCGTCGTCTCTCCCTCGACCCCCAACGACGCGTACTGGATGATCCAACAGTCCATCGAGCACGACGACCCCATTATCTTCTGTGAGCCCAAGAGCCGCTACTGGGAGAAGGGTGAGGTTGACACGGAGAACCCGCCCGCCGGGCTCTTCGAGGCGGCCGTTCGTCGCGACGGCAGCGACGTCACGGTGATTGGCTATGGCGCGTCGCTCAAGACCATTCTGCGCGCCGCCGACACCGCCGCCGTCGAGGGGACCTCCATCGAGGTGGTCGACGCGCGATCGCTGGCGCCACTCGACATCGAGACCATGGTGAAGTCGGTGGAGAAAACGGGCCGACTGGTCGTCGTCCAAGAGGCACCCCATATGGCGTCCATCGGTTCAGAGATGGTGGCCGAACTGAGTGAGCGCTGCTTCTACTCACTTCGCGCGCCGGGCCTGCGGGTGAGCGGCTATCACGTGCCCTACCCGCCGACTCGACTGGAAGAGGACTACCGACCGACCGTCGATCGCATTCTCGACGCCGTCGACCGCGTGATGGGATTCGAGAGTTGAGCGAAGAGGTCTTCTTACTACCGGACGTCGGAGAAGGTCTCGTCGAGGCCGAGATCGTGACGTGGAAGGTCAACGTCGGCGACCAGGTCACGCTGAACCAGCCGCTCGTCGACATCGAGACCGCCAAAGCCACCGTCGAGTTGCCGAGCCCCTACGCGGGCACGGTGGTGAAACTTCACGGCAACGTCGGCGACGTGATGGAAGTGCACAAACCCCTCATCACCTTTGAGGTCGGTGGGTCTGCGCCGAGCGCCGCGACGGCCGAGGCCAGTGAGCCTGAGGCGGAGGCGGCGCCCGAGTCACACGGGGAGGGTCGCCAAGCGGTCCTCGTCGGCTACGGCGTCGCTAATGAAGACGGCGTCGCCACCCGAAAGCACCGTCGTCAGGGTTCGCGTCCCACTCCTCCGGCGCCACCGTCACCACCGGTCGCGCCTCCACCCGTGGCGACCGTGAGTTCCGTGTCGTCGCTGGCTCCGCGCTGTACCCCGCCGGTTCGTCTCTACGCCAAGCAACACGGCGTCGACCTCTCTACTCTCGCCGGTACCGGCCGCGACGGACTGATCACGCGCGACGACGTCGAGCGCGCCCTGAGCGGTGCGCCCGCGAGCGACGTTGGGCTTGTACCGCGCAGCGCGCCGCCGAGCACGGGCCCCACGACGACGTCACGGTTCGTGGGTCGCGAGATCGACTCGTGGTCGACCGGTGCCAAGGAAGAACGCATCCCCGTGAAGGGCGTGCTTCGCTCCATGTCCGACGCCATGGTGCAAAGTGCTTTTAGCGCCCCTCACGCCGCGGTCTGGGTTCGACTCGACGCGACCAAGACCGTCGAGCTATTGGCGTCGCTAAAGAAGCAGCCCCGTCTCGCGTCACTGCGACTCTCGCCCCTCACCATCGTGGCGCTGGCCCTCTGTGACGCGGCCCGGCACTACCCGGGCCTCAACTCGAGCTTCGACGCGCCAGCGGCCGAAGTGGTGGTTCGACGGAGTGTCAACCTCGGGATCGCGGCCGATACTCCTCGCGGTCTCATCGTGCCGAACATCAAGGGCGCCGATGAGTTGGGGTTGGTGGACATGGCCCAGGCGCTCAACGTACTGGTGGACAAGGCGCGCAACGGCACCACCACGCCAAATGAGATGATCGGCACGACCCTCACCATCACCAACGTGGGCCCCTTCGGCGTCGACGCGGCTATGCCGATCCTTCCGCCCGGGACTGGTGCCATCCTGGCCGTCGGTCAGATCGCCAAAGCGCCCTGGGTGGTCGACGACGTGGTCGTCGTCCGCCACGTGGTGGAGATCGCCCTGTCGTTCGATCACCGCCAAATCGATGGAGCCCTGGCCTCACGCGTGCTGGGCCACGTGAAGGGCTTCCTCGAAGACCCCGCCGCCGCGATTATCGCCGGCTAGCTAGCGCGAAGCGCCGCCAGGGCGTGATCGGCGTGAGCGTTCATGCTGATCTCGCTGTGGATCACTTCGCGCACGGTGAGGTCTTGATTGATGACGAAGGTGGCGCGCTTCACCTTTAGAAGGTTGAGAGAGCGCTTCACGTTGTAGTGGCGAGCGACGGTGCCATCGACGTCGGCGAGGAGGGGGTAGTCGATACCGTGCTTTCGCGCGAACTCGGCCTGTAACTCAGCGTGGTCCATGGAGATGCCGACGGGCTGGGCGCCAAGTTCGTGGAACTCCTGCTGGAGATCGCGAAAGTGGCACGACTCTTTGGTGCAGCCAGCGCTCATGGCGGCGGGATAGAAAAAGAGGACGACCGGTCCCTCGGCCAACATCGTGGAGAGCGTTCGTTCGTCGCCTCGTTGATCGACCAAGGTAAAGTCGTAGGCCGAGTCGTTTTTTCGCACCAAAAGAGGCTATGCGTCCAGTCGGAAGCCCACGCCGCGAATGGTGATGAGGTGGCGGGGGTTAGCCGGGTCATCTTCGATCTTCTGTCGCAGGCGCTTGACGTGCGTGTCGAGCGTGCGCGTGTCGGACAGCTCTAGCCCCCACCAGAGGGTGTCGAGGCAGACCTCGCGGGTGACGACCTGCCCGAGGCGCGTGGCGAAGAGCGCCAGGAGATCGAACTCTTTGCGGCTGAGCTCGACTTCCTGGTTCTTTCGGGTGACCGTGCGACGACTGAAGTCGATGCGCAGGTCGCCGAAGGTGATGACCTCGTCATCTTCGGCGGTGACCGGACGTCGCAGCACCGCGCGGATCCTCGCGACGAGCTCGCGCAGGCGGTACGGCTTGGTCACGTAGTCCGCCGCACCTATTTCTAGGCCGAGTACGACGTCGACCTCGCTGGTGCGTGCGGTAACCATGATGACGGGAATGTGCGTGGTGTCGTGGAGTTCGCGGCAGTAGTCGATGCCAGAACCATCGGGCAGCATCACGTCCAGCAGAACGAGATCGGGCTTGGAGGTGAGCAGCAGCGCTCTCGCTTCGGCGATGTTGGTGGCGCCTACCACCACGAAGCCTTCGACGCTGAGGCCTACGTTGAGAGCGTCTTGGTAACTCTCTTCGTCCTCCACAATCATGATGGTGTTGCGTCCTTGAAGGTCAACGAGGGCGCTCATGAGAGGTGGTCTCGGATCGTCAAGGGGCGAGGTGCGGCACGAACGGCATCTTCAAGGGGGCATTGAGTTCGTTTACGTGCCACGAAGACACCGTAAGAACCCAGGGTTACCGCAAGGTGAAAGCTGGGGTACTCCTAGATGGTCAGGAGATGAAACCTTGCAACCGTGGCCAAAACTTGAGGTTGGCCTGGTGGGGCGTTGGGATCAGGTCGCCAGCGTAAAACCCTGGTAGGTGGAGCCACCCTCTAGATAACTGCCCGCCCCGAGGCACGACGAGGGGCTGGTGCAGATCAGTGAGTAGATGCCGCCGTCCACGCCGACCGAGGCCGCGTTGTTCGGGAGGATGACTTTGACGCCCGGGGCCCACTGTCCGTTGGTCTCGCTCACCACGACGGCCTGATACTGATTGGACGCGTCGAGGTACGCGCCGCTGGCGCGACAGTTGCCCACCGCGGGGCAGGCGATCGCCACCACGCCGCCGTTCTTTCCGGCCGAGAGCGCGCCGCTGGGCAGCGCGAGTTCTTGGGCGACCTCCCATACTCCGCCGTTCTCGTTCGCGAGGAAACCCTCGTACTCGCCGTTACCCGCTTGGTACTGCCCCCCGACGCTGCAGTTGCCGCTCGAGGCACACGCGATGCCGCCGAAGCCGTACAGAAAGACGTGCGGGTTCACGTCGGCGTTCGCCGGCATGGCGAGTTCGACCGCTCGCCCCCACACGCCGTGCCGCTCGCCAGCACTCAGGGCCTCGATCGCGCCGCCTCGCTGGTAGTACGAGCCAAAGACCGCGCACGAGGAGTCCTTCACGCAGGTCACTTCGCTCAACGTGGCCCCCGCGAAGGCGCTGGCGTTCGCCGGCAGTGCGAGAGCCTGACCTCGACTCCAGGTATTGCCGTTCTCATCAACCACTAGTGCCTCGGTGACGTCGTTCGCGTCAATGTAGGAACCGACGGCCGCGCAGCGTCCATTGGACGCGCAGGCCACCTGTCCCATGGAGACGAAGGGGTTGAAGTTAACGCCTCCTTCGATCGTGATCTCCGTGGCGCGGTGCCACACGCCATTGATCTCGAGGTCGACGAAGCCTTCGTCTCGAGAGGCGACCGAGTTGTTGTCGTCGTAGTCACCCACGGCGCTGCAGTTTCCGGCGCTCGGACAGTCGATCGAACGAATGGACGCGTCCTGTCCCATACCGAGCGCGTTCGCGGGGAGCTGCACCTGGCGCGCCGGAGTCCACTTTCCGTCCACCTCGTCGGCGTAGAAGGCCAGGGTGTTGCCCGTCGAACTCTCGTAGTTTCCGGCCGCGCTGCAGGAACCGAGCGCTCCACACGACAAGGCGTACACGGTGACGCCGGGGTCGCCCGCCGCGCCCACGGGCGCTATCAGCGTCGACGGCGCCGACCAAACCCCGTGGGACTCGTTGAGAATCAATCCCTCCACTCGACCCTTCGCGTCGGTGTAGGAGCCCCCGGCCTCACAGTTACCGGACGAGACGCAGGTGAGCGAGGGCAAGAAGCCATCGGGGATGCCCTTGGCGCCGCTCGGCAAGGCCACCAGTTTGGCGCTACTCCACGCGGGCAGGGTCGCCCCCGCGGGCAACGCGAATCCCACGGTGACCATGGTGGTCGCCACGAGGGTGGTGCGTGCCCACTTCATCGGTCATACTCCAGTTTCACGAACGTTCTAGTGCCAGCGTGACGACACTCACCCGACGCGTCGAGGTGATCTCCGCGCGGCGCAGTCCGGTCCTCAGTATAAGGAAGCACGAAAGTGCCGTCGGGTGCGGGGCGCGCGCTTTAGGAGATTCTTACGAGGGGTAGCTCTTTACCACCATGGTCGACAGAAGCTTCGAGTCACTACTGGAGAGACGCGTGTAGTGGTGATCGCGAATGCGCCACGCCCACACGGTCACCGGTTCGCTCTTCCACGTGCCCGCCGCGCAGTTCGGAGTGCAGTCGTTCCAGCGCGCGATTCCCGTGCCGTAGGCCGTGACGTCACCCCAGTCCTGCCAGGAGAGGTGCGTGAACTCGGCGTTCGCGTCGGCACAGAAGAGGACGTACTCGGCGGGTTTCTGTCCCATCTTCTTCGAGCAGCTGTAGGTGATGCTCACTCCCTGGGGGTGGGTGCGGGACTGATCGTAGGAGAGTCGAAGGGTGACGAGGGATAAAACGATCAAGACGGCCACGATGGTGAAGGGAATGAGGCGACGCACGTGAGAAGTGTAAACGTTTCTGGAATGAGCCACGGGCCAGGCCGAACGAGGCGGGATCTACTTCGAGGGGAGGTCGACGAGACGACAGGGAATCGCCGAGTTCTCGTCGATGTAGTAGCTCGCGCAAATGCGGTGATACCCGTCGGCCACCACCAGGCTGCGATTCTTGTCGAGTCGACCGCGCACCAGCAGGATCGGCGAGAGTTTCAGGCCGGACTTGACCTTGGCCAGATCGCTCGCCACGTGCTCATTTTCCCGCTCTAGCATCGGAAGTTGGCTGGCTCGCAGCAGATCTTTGGCTTCGTGGGTCGACATGGGCGCGCTCTTGAGCAGCTTGACGATCTTGGCCGCGAGCGCGGGCTCGCAGATCAACCCGAGATAGTTGGCGGCCGCGGGATAGTCGTGCTCGTCCGGATCCAACTGCCAGTGTTCGCTCTCCATGACGCCTCCGTGGAGAATTCTACCGAGTGGGCTAGAACCCTCCGGAAGAACCCGTTCGATACCCTGGACGGTGAAAGAAGGTTCGGCAATGAAACGACCCGTTCGAGGTCCGGGGCTTCTCGCGACGGCCGTTACCGCCATCGTCATTGCGGTCCTGACATCGACGCCGGCCGGCGCGGCGTCCGCGCCGAGTGCACCACAGGGCGTGCACGCGCGCAGCGACGCCGGGGAGGCTCTCGTCTCGTGGTCGCGTCCCTCCTCCAGCGGTACCGCTGCGATCAAGAGCTACCTCGTTACCTCACACCCCTTCGGGAGAACCTGCGTCTCCGCGACCACCACCTGCGACGTCGCGCATCTAAAGCCCGGCACCTCGTACCGCTTCACCGTGGCAGCGCGAAGCGCGGTGGGCACGGGGGCTAGTTCCTCGCCCTCGAACTCCGTGAGGATTCCCCGTGCGGGCACGAACTATCTCTCGGCGGTCTCGCGCCTCAATGACGCCGTCGCCACCGACTTCGTGGCGATCGACAACGCCATCGAGGCCAACCCCAACGCCTCACTGACCAAGGATCTGAAGGTCTTGAGCAGTGCCTACCGCGACTTTTCCTCGACGCTCAAGTCGGACGAGTGGCCCGCTAACGCACGCGGCGACATCGCCAGCGTGGTGACGGACGAGAACGAAGTGTCGGTTGACACCGTCGACCTCTACGAGGGCAGCGCCGCCGCGGCGCCGGCCGTGGCCGTCGCGGTCCAGGGCGCCGACAACGCGGAGATCGAAGCCGACGCCCACGTGCGCACGGACCTCGGGCTCTCCCAGGTGATCACCGGTCCGATCGCGGCGACGCCCACGCCGACATCGATCGGATCGCCAGCCACCGTGCACGACTTCACCGACGACGAACTGTCGGTCACCGCCAGTCAGATCTACGACCCGGCGACCGCGGCGAATGGGTCCGGGTTGCCCGACGCGGGCACGCGCTTCGTGGCCGTCGCGGTGAGTCTGGTCGACGTAAGTGGCGGTTCGATCGCTGGTGACGCCAACTACTCAACGACCGTGGTGGGCACCGACGGCAAGACCTACGCGGCGGAGATTGGCGCCGTGACGGAGTGCACGAACTTCACGGTGGGTACGTTCCAGATTGAGGGCTCCGATACGACGACCAGCGGCTGCGTCGTCTTTGAACTACCGACCACGGTCAGCGTGGCGAGTGTGAACTTCTCTCTAGCCCCCGGATACCTCGATAGCGCGGAGTGGAACAACTGAAAAACGTCTCAGAGGGTAGTTGCCCAGATCAGGGTAGTTAAAATTCTATGTGAACGGCGCCAATGAATCAACGTCGTTTCGTCGATGAACTAGCGTGGCGACGCTGTCGTTTCGACGAGGGGACGAAGCGAGGAAGCTCCAAGGAAGTGAATGCGTAGAAGAGCGGGCTACATGGTGATCGCGATGGCGGTGATCCTCGCTTCTTTCAGCGCCTACCTGGTGGGTCGCTCGAACGCCTCGCAGCCACGGACATCCACCACGACGTCCACCCCGACCAAGCTCACGGGCTTCTACATCGACATCGGCGCCTCGGACTCTCTCGGCTTTCAGCCCACGGGAATCGTGAATCACAATGGTCGGCGCACCGATACGGGGTACGCCAACGACCTGCTCTTTCTCGAGCGGCTGAAGGGAGCCGAACTCACCCTGTACCAGATCGGCTGTCCCGGCGAGACGGTGCAATCGATCCTGAACCCCAACGAGGCCGACAACTGCTACAAACTTCCCGAGACCCAGATGTCCAATGCTATTCGTATCCTCCAGGCCAATCAGGCCGAGCCGGGCGTGGTGACCATTGACTTGGGCTTTAACAACATTCGTCTCTGCATGGCCCCCGGGGGTGTCAACGAGGCGTGCGTCGCAGCCGGCGTCGCCGCGATTGGGGTCGACATGCCCAAGATCATCGCCGACCTAAAAGCCGCCGCCGGCGCGAACGTCCACTTCGTCGGCGTCGACTACAACGACCCCTTCTTGGCCTATTACCTCGACGGCCCCGACGGCCCGGCGGTCGCCACCGAGACGTTAGACGCCATCAACAGTGTCAACGCCGCCCTGGTGAAGGCCTTTAACACCGCCGGGGTGCCGGTCGCCAACGTGCCGGGAATGTTTCAGACGGAGGACAACACGAGTGTCGACGTGGCGAACGTTGGGACTATTCCCCTCAACGTGGAAAAGGCCTGTGAACTGACCTGGATGTGTTATCCCACGCCCTTTGGACCGGACGATCACCCGAACGACGCGGGGTACTCCTTCATCGCACAAGCGATCGAAGCCGAGTTGCCCAAGTCGTGGTGAGCGAGCTTTAAGGCGTTTGCAGTAAGAGGTCCCGGCGCTTCGTGAACTCCTCGGCGTCGATCTCTCCGCGCGCAAAACGCTCGTTGAGAATCTTGAGCGCGCCGGACGTTCCCGAGGTCGCGGCCGACCTCGCCGGACCGCCTTGGTGAGAGTGGTCGTGGTTGACGTGGCGAGAGATCGTAATCAGCGCCCAGACGATGAACGCCACGATGACGAGAAAGAAGATAAGGCCGAAAATAGCGTGCCCCGCACCCCCGAAGTTGCCGGGAGGCCCGAAGCGAATCACGTGTATCTGCCTATGGATGAACATCGACTCCAACCTTAGGGGCTGGGCCTCGTAGCGTTACGCCGCACGGTGGCTGGTGGCTACGAGGGCGCCGTAAAGCCGGCCTCACTCAACATCCGGCGAAGGTCGAGGACCTCTTGCACGGCGAGGTCCTTGTGCTTGGGGCGATCGAAACTGTGAGTTTCCGACCCGAGGGTTATGTCGAACTTTCCGTCGTGCTTCTCCTGCACCGTGGCCACGGCGCTCAGAAGAGAGATCGCGTCGTTCCACTCCAGGTTGTGACTCACGGGGTGCTGAAAGATCTTGGCCAGCGTGTCGCGATGGTGGTTGTTGAGGTGTACGGGCTCGGACTCTGGTGGCATGACGCTTCCTTTCATGGTCAGGTTATCCCCGTCGTCGTCGCGGATCACCCTGGAGTGGGGCTGATTGTCTCTGCTACTCGAAGTCCGGCGCGGCGTACGGCCCGCCCAACGGGCCGCTCGGCCGGGACGATAGGTCATCATCGCTCGTTAGGTCCTGCGCGTAGTCCTCGGCGTCGTCGACGGGAAAGTATCCAATGTCCTGGGCCTCGCCCAGGGAGAGAACGCTCCGCGTGTTCGCCGACACTCCCCACACCACTCGAAACCCCGGCGACGCGACAGTGAGGGCGGCCTCGAAGAGGCGAGTGCAGTCACCGGGAGAGAGCCAACTCCACAACATTCGCGAATCAATCGGTCGCTCGCGAAACGACCCGATTCGAAGACAGATCGCCTCGAGGCCGTAGCGATCGTGATAGAGGCTGCACAGGGATTCGCCCGCGGCCTTCGAGACGCCGTAGAGGGTGTCGGGCCGAGGGAAGAGATAGTCCGCCACCGGATCGTCGTCGACGCGGTAGTAGCCCACCGCGTGATTACTACTGGCGAAGATAACTCGGGGAACCCCCTGTCGCCGCGCCGCTTCGAGCACTTCGCGGGTGCCGTCGATGTTGACCTCGAGATACTCGCGCCACTCATATCCCCCCTTCGAGAGTCCGCCGAGGTGGATGATCGCCTCCACGCCGTGAACGGCCTCGCTCATGGTCTCGTCGTCGAGGAACGATCCCACGATCAAAGTGGCTGCTTCGCCCGGCTCGAGGTCGCTCTGTGGATCGAGGTCGAGGAGGCGAAGGCGGCGGTCGGGTCGTTGAAGAGATCGACGCAGAAGCGATCCGATTTGGCCGTTGGCGCCCGTTATGAGGATCTCGTGGCGCTGTGCCACGTCGAGCTCGGCACTTGGGCGAGGGGGCATCTCAACTACTCGCTTCGCCAGGTCTCGAGGACCGAGCGCGCGGCGGTCAGCCCTGCGCCCGACAGCATGCCCAGGTGATAGAGGTGCAGCTCGCTCACCCCGTACTCGGCGTAACGGCGAAGGGTCGCCGTGACCAGGGGCTCGTTCGACCAACCGCGATCGAGTCGTAGGTACGCTCCCACGTCGAGGCGGGCGGGGACGGCCTGGCGCAGCGCGCGCAGCTCCGCGTCCGCGAACGAGGGACTCCAGCAGTTGGCCACCACGCCCGCGACACCGGAGAGAGGCGTGGCCTGGCCGAGGGCGGGGAAGGAGCCGGTCGCCCAGCGCCGTGCCGAGGTGTGCACGGTGACCCGGGCTGCGGGCTGGGCTGCCTTGACGTGCTCGACGAGTTCTTGGCGAAGTTCGCTGGAGAGGGCTCCACGATACGCGGCAAACCGTTCACTGACCTCCTCGCCGAGGGCCTCTTCGAGCGACGGCGCGTGGGTACCCACGGCGTCGCGCACTCGGCGGGCGAGGTCGGCTGCGTCCACGTCGAGGAGGCTGAGCCCGTGGCGGCATCCCTCGCAGAAACAGAGGGAGAGGAGGTCCTCATCGACACGGGTGAAGTTGGCGAACTCGAGTTTGTCGTGCACGCCAGCGTGATCGAGGCCCATCGCTCCGCACGCCTCTAAGACCACGCCGCGGCACTCGCTCAGCTTCAAGGTTTCGTCGATCAAGGTGGCGCAGTACTCGCGAACGTCGGGGTGGCTGGGGCACAGCGCGTAGGGATACGGCTCGCCGAAGGCGTTGCGCACGACGAGCTCGGGGTGCGCGTAGCCGAGTTCGTCGTGGTGAGTGAGGACAACCCACGCGTCGACGTCGAGGCCCACCTGGGCGAGGGAACGTTGCGCGACGCCAAAGGCGTCGTTCTCCTCCAGCCAGTCCGGAGACGTGGGAATCAGGCGATGTCCCTTCCAGGGACCGACCCGCACCGGGAGGTACATGGCGGATCGGGGAACGTCAAGAACGCGACGAGTGGGATGCAGCGGAGTGGGGACTCGCGCCGCGTGATAGGTCGCGGCCAGCGCGACGACGTCCACGCCGAGCTCGGCCGCCCTAAGGGCGGCGTCGTAAGTGTCCAAGAAGTCCCAGGGGAAGGCGTAGCCGATGGCCCTCACCAGCGTGGAAGTTTCGCGTCGAAGGAGGGGTGAAAGGACTGCATGTACGAGGTGTCGCTCCGTTCGGTGATGCCACAGGCCCGGTACTGCTCGTGGAGTCGGGCTAGTTGGTCGGGGTCCAGGCTCACGCCGAGCCCCGGAGTCGTGGGAACGCTGACCTCGCCCTCGTGAAACTCCAGCACGCCGCTCTCGATGACGTCCTCGCTCTTCCAGGGCCAGTGTGTGTCGAGGGCGTAGGTGAGGTTGGGAACGGCGGAGGCGACGTGCGTCATGGCCGCGAGGCTGATGCCGAGGTGGGAGTTGGAGTGCATGGAGAGTCCCAGGTCGAAGGTCTCACAGATGGCCGCCAGGCTTTGAACCTTCTGAAGTCCTCCCCAGTAGTGATGGTCCGAGAGAATGACCCCGACCGCTCGCTGGGCGACCGCGGGGGCGATGTCTTCAAAGCCGACCACGCACATGTTGGTGGCGAGAGGCATCGAGACCTCGCGAGCCACGCGCGACATTCCCTCGATCCCCGGGGTGGGGTCTTCTAGATACTCAAGCACTCCCGCCAGTGCGTGGCCCACTCGTATCGATGTCGCCACGCTCCACGCCGTGTTGGGGTCGAGGCGCAGCGGTACGTCGGGAAAGGCGTCGCGCAGCGCGACGATCGTCTCGATCTCCTCGTCTGGTTCGAGCACGCCGCCCTTGAGTTTGATGGCTTTGAACCCGTAGGTCTGGAGCATCCACCTGGCCTGATCGACGATGCCTCGCGCGTCAAGGGCGGCTCCGTACTTATCGGGGGCGCTCCCGGGGTGTGAGGCCCACTTATAGAAGAGGTAGGCCGAAAAGGGCACCGACGAGCGGACTGCGCCCCCGAGAAGATCGCTGACCGGTCGCCCTAATAGCTGGCCTTGGATGTCCAAGGCCGCGACCTCAAAGCCAGCGAAGGTGCGAAGAATGGTCCCGCGAGCACTGATCTGGCCGGTGAGTCCGTGGCGGTCGGCACCGACGGTACCGCCGAGCGAGGCGGCGACAATCTCCAACATCTCGTTGGTGGCGAAGACGTCGACACCACGAAGCGCCTCCGCGGCGAGGCGAAGTCGTGCCAGGTGCGGCGCGTCGCCGTAGGACTCGCCGAGGCCCGTCACGCCGTCGCTGGTCTCCACTTCGAGAATCGAGCGCACGGCAAAGGGTTGGTGCACGCCGACGGCGTTCAAGAGTGGAGGGTCAGCAAAGGCAACGGGCGTGATCCTGACGTTCGTGATTCGCGTGGCGTTCATCGTCTCTGGATCCACCGTCGTTGGAAGTCGGTTGGCGAATTGCGACTCGTTACCCGTGGTGGAAGACTAACGCATGACCTTTTTTCCCTCGCGGCGTTGTTGCGTGGGCGTGGGAGAGCGGAGCCGCTGAGCGTGCGAGCGAACTTCCGTGACCGCGTGCACGACGGCACCCTCCTCAAGGGGACGTTTCTCAACCTGGGCTCGCCGCTGGTCGCCGAGGTGTTGGCTCTCAGTGGATTCGAGTGGCTCCTCGTTGACCTCGAACACGGCGTGCGAAGTGAGGAGGCGCTGATTGGCCAGTTGCTGGCCGGCGCCGCCCACGAGGTGCCCGTTCTCGTGCGCGTCGAGTCGTCAGAGCGCATCCGTGTCGGTCACGTCCTCGACCTCGGAGCGCAAGGAGTGATGTTCCCGCGACTCAACACCCCCGAGGAAGTGCGTGAGGCGGTGAACCACCTCTGGTATCCCCCCAAGGGTGACCGGGGTGTGGCGGGCTACAACCGCGCGCGGCGCTTCGGCGGCGACGGTCTTACGACCACCGACGTCAACGACTCGATCCTCGGCATCATCCAGATTGAAAGCAAGACCGCCGTAGAGAACGTCTCGAGCATCGCGGCGATCCCCGGCGTGGATGTGCTCTTCGTGGGCCCCTCTGACCTCTCGGCGTCGATGGGCATTCCGGGCCAGTTCGACGCGCCGGAGTTCCTCGACGCGCTCGACCAGGTCGTCGACGCGGCACGCAAGGTCAACGTGGCGCCGGGCATTCTGACTCCGGACCCCGAGCGAGTCGACGCGCTCTACCAACAGGGCTTCACCTTCGTCTCCGTCGCCTCGGACTCCGCGCTCTTGCGCGCGGGCGCGCTGTCGGCCGCGCGGCGCGAGACGCACTAACGAGGGGCGCACCCTCGCCTCGGTACACTGCTCTCATCGTGGCCCCACCTCGGCGACGTTGAGTGGAAAAGGAATTCTCGTGAGTGCTTCGCAGACGCAGAGTGCATCGACCAAAGAGCGAGTCGGCTTCGTAGGACTGGGCACCATGGGTCACTTCATGGCCGCTAATCTCGTGCGAGCCGGATTCCCTCTCACCGTGTGGAATCGCACGGCCCAGCGCGCGGACGCTCTGGTGGCCCTGGGCGCGACCGAGGCGGCGACGCCGGCCGATGTGGCGAGGGCGAGCGATATCGTGGTCGCCTGTCTCACCGACTCCCCTCAGGTGGAGTCCGTGCTCTTTGGTCCCGGGGGACTCGACGGGGGATTCAGCGAGGGATCGCTGTTCATTGACTGCTCGACGCTGAGTCCTCTGAAGGCGATCGAGTTCGCCGAGCAACTGAGCGCTCGTGGTGTCGCCATGTTGGACGCACCAGTGTCCGGGGGCTCGGAAGGGGCCAAAAACGCCACGCTCTCGATCATGGTGGGCGGTGATGACGAGAGTGTCGCGCGCGCCCACGGCGTGCTCGGCGCCATGGGCACCACGGTCACTCACCTGGGGCCGGTCGGCTCCGGTCAGTGGGCCAAGGCCATCAACCAGGTCATCTTGTCGGGCGTCTACCTCGGGGTGGCCGAGGGGGTGACCCTGGGACTGAAGGCCGGTCTCGACGTCGAAAAAGTGATCTCGGCGATCAAGGGGGGAGCGGCCGGGTCGTGGGTCTTGGAGAATCGAAGTTCACGAATGATTAACGACGACTATCCCTTGGGCTTTAAGATCTCGCTGCATCGTAAGGACGTGGGGATCGGTCTGGAACTGGCGAAGAGCGTCGGCGCCGCGTTGCCCGTCACGGCGCTCGCCGCCGTCTTCGAAGACGGTCTCATCGCGCAAGGACACGGCGACGACGACAACTCCGCCTTGGCCCGACCGATTCGCCAGTTGTCGGGACTGAACTAGACGCGAGAGGTGTCGCGGCGAACGACCAACATCGTCAGGCGCAACATGACAACGGACCAGACGGCGATCACGATCCAGGCCTCGGCCGTCCATACGTGCGCTCCCAGGAGAGCGGACTTGCCCGCTTGGACCAGCCAGTAGGACGGCAAGAGCTTCACGATCTTAAAGAGAACACCGGCGTTGGCCAACGGACCAAAGGCCCCGCCCAGCAACGCGAACAGCGACGTCCCGCCTCCCAGGACCGGGCCGAGCGAGTCGACCGAGATCAGGTGACCGAGCGCGATGCCCATCAGCACGAAGGGTATGAGGCCGACCAGTAGGAGCCCCAGCATGGTCAGCCACTGCGCGGCGTCCAGGCGCACCCCGTACGCCGTTCCGGCGAGCGACAGCACGAAGATGCTAAAGATCGCCGTCATGTAGGCGGTGAGAATCTTGGCCTCGAAGTAGGTGCTGGTCTTTAGAGGCGTAATGCGCATCTGTCGGGTCCAGCCGACCTGGCGTTCCTGGGCGATCCGCCCTCCGATGGAGACGATGGCCGTCATCGATCCCCAGGCCGCCTGGCCCGTCATGAAGTAGAGGGGAAAACCGATGCCATCCAAGGTGGCGTGGCGGTGCTCGCCGGCGATCGTTAAGTACAAGACCAAGGGAAAGATAAGAGAGAAGATCAAGAACCGTCGGTTGCGCACGGTGCGCAGGATCTCGTAGTGGATATAGGTGAGGCGCTTCACGTCGTCGCTCCATCAACGTCATCCTCACCGGTCAAGTCCAAGAACGCTTCTTCCAGCCCCGCGCCGCGGACCTCGATGTCCCGGGCGTCAGGGTAGCGAGCGAGGAGGGTGCGCAGCACCGAGTCGGAGTTCGGACAGTGCAAAGTAAAAGATCCCCCGTGTTGGACCACGTTGGTGACTCCCTCGATCGCCGACAGTTCGTCGCTGGTGGCGCTGTTGAGCGTGACGCGAATCGTCCGTCCTCCGACCTTGGCCTTGATCTCGGTCGGCGGGCCGTCCGCGACCACGCGACCGCGCGCCATCAAGACGATGCGATCGGCGTAGGCGTCGGCCTCTTCGAGGTAGTGCGTGGCGAAGATGATCGTCGTGCCCTTGGCGGCGACGGCCCGCATGGCCAGCCAGAAGTCCCGGCGACCTTCGACGTCAAGGGCCGCGGTCGGCTCGTCGAGGACGAGTAACTCCGAGTTGGACACCAGCGCGATGGCCATGCGAACCCGCTGCGTCTGGCCCCCGGAGAGCTTGGTGGTCATGCGATCGGCGAGATCGGAGATGCCGGTGAGACGAAGAACCTCCTCGACGTCGAGAGGGTGGGGATAGAGAGAGGCGACCATGGTGATCAGCTCTCGAACGCTGAGGAACTCAACCGTCGATCCGGTCTGGAGCATGCCGCCGATAGAACCGGCGTGCACGGCGTCGCGCGGTGACGAACCAAAGAGGGACACGGTGCCCGCGTCGGGCCGGGTGAGCCCGAGGACCATGTCGAGAGTGGTCGACTTGCCCGCGCCGTTCGGACCGAGCAGGGCGAGGGTCTCCCCGCGCGTGATGGTGAGGTTGATGCCTCTCACCGCGCGGACCTCGCCGTAGGACTTGGTCAGGTTGGTGAGGGTGATGGTGGCGTCGGGCGGCACAGTGTTCGTCATGAAACGGAGGGGGCCATCACGATGAGGTACACCTTCCTGCTCGGGTGACCCGATGCTACTGGCGGGGCAAGGAGCCCTTGGGGGCGGCCCACACCGCCGTTTCCATGAAGATGTCCGAGACCAGCAGAGCCATCATCACTCACCTCCACCACGAACGCGTAATCGGCACTGTACGTGTCGTTACGTGGGTCGTCAAGGAATATGTTGGTAGAGGAGTGGCCCCGAAGGTTCGCGGGCCCACTCACGATCACGTTCTCGGTACACTCACGATGCCGCACTGGTTTGCGACAGCGTGGGGGCAGGGTGACTATGACGACCCGAAGCGATCGCACGTGACCCGTGCCGTCTTCGCGCCGGTCGCCGGGATCGCCTTGATGCTGGCGCTAGTTCCGGCAATGGCGTCCGCGAGCACCACGACGACAACCACGACGACGACAACGACGACGTCGACGACCACGACAACGACGACCACGACAACGACGACCACGACAACGACCACGCCCGTCGTCGTTCCCCCCACGACGTATCCGAGTCCGAACGGCGTGGTGTCGTCGGAGATTGTCGCGGAGAACCGACTCACCGGTACCTCGAGCTGGCGCATAGAGGGCCACGTGGCGACCCACGTGGTGCAGGGTTTCGCCGACCTGACGGCCGCGACGATAGGCCAGGTCGTTGACTTCTACGTCACGACCGCTGCGCAGAGTTACCGCGCGGTGGCCTATCGCATGGGTTGGTATCAAGGCCTCGGCGCTCGAGAGATCTGGGCCTCCCCACCTGAGCCGGGAATAGACCAGCCGGCTTGCTCCGTTGCGCCGACGACCAATATGGTGAGTTGCGCCAACTGGAAGCTCTCGTTCTCCCTGCCCATCACCTCGGCCTTCACACCGGGCGACTATCTGATCAAACTGGAAGTGGGGTCGCGCGCGGCTAGTTACGTGCCGCTGACGATCTGGGATCCTGCCAGCAGTGCCACCTACGTGATCATGAACCGGTCCCTCGTCGAACAGGGGTGGAACACGTACGGGGGTTTTTCGTTTTACTCCGGCCAAGGGCCGTGCATCTTGGACCAGGTCTCGTATCCGCCGTGCAATCGCGCCCGCGTTGTTTCCTTTGACCGCCCCTACGACCTGGGCGACGGCGCGTCGGACTTCTTGACGAACGAGTTTCCCCTCGTCCAACTGTGCGAACGAGAAGGTCTCGACGTGACCTATATCACCGACGTGACCCTGGACGAGCACCCCGAGCTCTTGTTGAACCATCGCGCACTGCTCTCTTTGGATCACGACGAGTCCTGGACCTACGCCGAGCGAGTGGCGGTCGAGGACGCGGTCAATCACGGGGTCAACGTGGCCTACTTCGGTGCGGCGGCCATGGTCCGTCACGTTCGCCTCGAGCCCTCACCGCTCGGAGCGAACCGCGAAGAGGTCGACTATCGCGACTCCTACGAGGATCCGCTCAACGGAGTGGGACCGCCCGCGGAAGTGACCGGCAACACGTGGGAGTCGCCACCGGCCGACTGGTCACCGGTGGCTCAGATTGGCGAAGAGTACAGTGGCTACCTTTCGCCGGGCAACACCGCACCCATGGTCATTACCGACTCGTCGTCCTGGGTTTTTCGCGGCACGGGTCTTCGCGACGGCTCGTCTCTGCCCGGGGTCATCGCGTCGGACATAGATCACGTGATACCGAGTGCCGCGACACCCCCCAATATCGAGATTTTGGCGCACTCGCCCATTTCTGTGGCTTCTGGGACGATCAGCGGAGGCGTTTGGGGAGGGGAGAGTTACTCTGACATGGTCTATTTCACTAATCCCACCAGTAAGGCGGGGGTCATCGACACCGGTAACAATGTGTGGATCGCTGATCTTAGGCCGTGCGGTCCGGGGACGACCAACTGCGCGGCGCCGAAACTTACGAAAATCACCAACAATATTTTTCGGCAGTTTGGACAAGGTCCCTCCGGTGCGACGGAACCTTCGGTCTCGAATCTCGGTTCGATCGAGCCACCTGGTACATAGCACCTGATCGTAAACAAAGTCTCTCGAATGAGAAGTCTTGGATTGAGCCGGGCAGACCTCAACGTAAGGAGGTTCCCAGAGATTCCATTCTTGGACCTTACGGGGGTCCCCTCAAAAATACGGCGTATTCGGAGTCCGAAACGCCAAGCTATTAAAGTCCGTTGCGCTAGCCCGAACATGATGCCTATGATCGCGACAGGGCAACTCTGAGCAGATTTTCGGCTTTTTAGGGGGTTGCGTGGCAAAGCATCAACAGAAACTTAAAGGTTTAGGCCCTGACTCTCTCTCCAGGGGCGACGAAAAGACCTGGCCACAGCCCGAATCTCTTGAGGACCTTCTCGATCAACTGAAACTCGAGCGAGCGCGCCTGAGCGCCACGCTGGACTCTCTAATGGACCCTCACGTCATGTTTGAGGCTGTTCGAGACCGCTCGGGCACCGTCGTTGACTTCGTCTTTGCCGACGCCAATGACGCGGCGATTGCCTATAACCACTCGACGCGAGAGGCCATGATCGGCGCGCGACTTCTCGACATACTACCTGGTCACAAGCGCTCTGGCGTCTTCGCCACCTACGTGCACGCGCTAGAGACCGGTGAGCCCATGATCCTCGACGACTCCGTCTACTACAACGAGATCTGGGGGTCGCTACGCCACTGCGACGTGCGGGCCCAAAAGGTGGGCGACGGTCTCAGTTACACCTGGCGCGACGTGACCGAGCGAGTGGAACTCATCGAGCACTTCCGACTGTTGGCGGAGAACGCGTCGGACGTCGTCTACGAGACGGACCCGCAGGGCGTCATCCGCTGGATTTCGCCCTCGGTGGGAGGACTCTTGAAATGGTGCCCCGACGAGCTGCTGGGCACTAACTCGTTTGACCTGATCCACCCCGACGACCTTCACATGGTGCTGGCGAACCGAGATCCGGCGCTGAGAGGCGACACCCCGGAACCGCTCGAGGTTCGGTACCGCTCGGCCGACGACACGTATCACTGGATGTCCAAATCGACGCGCGGGACGCTCGATGGTTCGGGTCGGGCCGCCACTCTAATTATTGGGCTACGCAGCGTCGACGACGAGGTGGCGACGCGTACGTCGCTCATGGCCTCGGAGGCCCACTTTCGACTCCTCGCGGAGAACTCGCTTGACGTGGTGATTGAGACAAACCTTCACGGGTCGATCCAGTGGGTATCCCCATCGGTTCGCGAAGTGCTCGGGTGGGAGCCCAGTTTCCTGATCGGCACCATGACCAACGACTTGGTGGTGGCGGCGGACCTGGAAAAGGCGAATTTGTGGCGCCAACGCGTTCACGAAGGCGAGAAAATCGGCTCCGTCCAGCTTCGCACCAAGACCGCTCGCGGCGACGTGAGATGGATGGACCTTCGAGCCCAGCCGGCCTACGGACCCGACGGCGAAGTGGCGGGGGGCATCATCGGCCTGCGGGACTGTCAGAGCGAGGTGATCGCCCAGCGAGCGGCCAACACGCTGGCGGCCGGCAGTCAGGTGCTGGTGCGCTCAGAGCGCGAAGAGGACCTCCTCTTCGAGATGTGCCAGGCGGCGGTGGACGAGGGAGGCTACTTACTCGCGTGGTACGCCCGCCGCGTCGACGACGCCCGTCACAGCGTCGAAAAGGTCGCTTCCAGCATCGAGCATCGCGGGTATGTCGAGTCCATCAAGGTCGATTGGGGCTCGGGACCGCGGGGAATGGGCTCCATCGGTAGTGGAATGCGCACCGGGAACGTGGTGGTCCAGGACGACCTTCTGAACGGCGATCACTTTGCCCCGTGGCGAAAGTCCTGGGCCGAACACGGGTTTCGCTCGTCCATCACGCTGCCGGTACAGGTGGACGGCGTCATCGATGGTTGCTGGCAGCTCTACGCCGCCGAGCCGACGGCCTTTGACCAGCACGTGGTGGACGTCTTGAAGAACCTGGCCAGTGAGTTGGGTTTTGGTCTCAAGCGGCTGCGTGATCGCGAACTTCTCTTGAAATCGCTCAATGATCAAACCCTTCTTAGCAAGGCCATCGACCAGGCCAGCGAGTCGATCGTCGTTACCGACCCCACGGGCGCCATTGTCTACGCCAACTCGTCGGTGGAGCGTACGAGCGGCTACTTGCTCGAAGAGGTGCTGGGCCAGAACCCTCGCCTGTTTCGCTCCGGGCTGCATGACGCGACGTTCTTTTCGATGATGTGGGCGCATCTCGTCGGGGGCGAGGCCTGGCACGGCACCCTCATCAACCGACGGAAGAACGGTGAACTGTACGAAGAAGACACCACAATCTCCCCCATCCATGACGCCGAAGGACGACTCAGTGCCTACGTCGCGGTGAAGCGCGACCTCACGGTCGAGAGGCGCCTGGAGACGATTCGAACGAGGGAGCAAAAAGACCGCCTCGACGTCCTGGACATCATCCAGGTGGTCCGTCGCGGCGAGTCCCTTCACACCACCGCCGAGGACTTCTGCCGGGCGGCCACCAACTTGGCCTCGATCGATTCGGCTCTCATGGTGCTCATCCAAAGCGACGGCACGCTACTCACGATCGGTACGGGCGGTGAGAGCCTTGGTGGTGCGACCAGCGGCGCGACGCTCGACTTTCCCCGCCCGGAGCGGCTGATCGAGAGAACCCGTGCGGGAGCGTGGTGGCTCGATCTCACCTCGCCCGAGACGCGCGTCAACGACGAGTTGACCGCCCGGATGATTGATGGTGGGGTCACCGCGATTGGCAACGTGCCGATTCGTTGGGAGGGGCAGTTAGTCGGCATCCTCGCTCTCGCCTCGAAGGCTCCTGACGGACCCGAGTGGATGAGTTCGAGGCTCCCGGTGTTCGAAGAACTGGGCTCTTACGCCGGTGCGCTCTTCGGCGCGGAAGCGGAAGTGTTTACGAAACGGCAGTCGCTCCGTAACGACGTTCAAGCGATCATGGATCAACGCAAATTCCATCCCGTCTTCCAACCCTTCGTCGATCTCAAGTCGGGACGCGTTGTGGGCTACGAGGCGCTCACGAGATTCGACGATGGCGTGAGACCCGAACATCGATTCATGCAAGCCCACAGCGTGGGGCTCGGGAGCGAGTTGGAGTCGCTCTGCGCACTCAGCGCACTCGACGCGGCGAAGGAGTTGCCGAAAGACATCTGGCTGAGCGTTAACTTCTCTCCCTCGGCTCTCATCGACGGGCACGCGGCCAACGTGGTGCGCGGTGTCGAGCGACAACTCGTCATTGAAGTGACCGAGCACGCGCAGATAAAGAACTACGCCGCTATTCGGCGGGCGCTCGCGTCGATGGGTAACTGTCAACTTGCGGTCGATGACGCCGGTGCGGGCTACACGAGTTTGAATCACATTCTGGAACTTCATCCCGACTTCGTGAAACTTGATATCTCTCTCGTGCGAGACGTCGACACCAACGCCGCGCGCCAGGCCATGATCGCGGGTATGTGTCACTTCGCCTCGCAGAGCGGTACCACGCTTATCGCCGAGGGTATTGAAACGGAGTCCGAGGCGAGTACGTTGCGCGACCTCGGTGTGCCACTCGGTGAAGGTGGCATGCTCGGCCAGGGTTACCTCTATGGACGGCCAAACGCTCTCCACTAGGCGTTACTTGAGCGCTCGATCGTACATCGGGGGAAAACAACAACAAGCGTAAGAACCCAAGTATGTCAACGCGTGTTGTGAAAATGAACGTGTACGCCGTCGAACAATGAAGGTGGGAATTACGGGGCAAACGGTGACAGCCGTGACGCCGTTCGCCTTCGTGGGCGAGGACGGTGTAGACCGTCATCCTGTAATTGCTGGTTTTCCGATCGGTTCGCACGCGTAATGAATTCGCAAAACATTTTGCGCGACGCGTCGCGTACGTGTGCAAATTTGACGACGATCAACGGACTGTCGCCACGCCGCACCGCATCTTTTTCTTCAACTTGTTATCAAATTCATTGCGTGAAATGACAAGAGTCGAAGATTCGCCAAACTACTCTTCTTGCTGGGGATGTCACTTATTGGTCCATACAAACGTGCGGAGCGCTTGTCGGACGCTGTCGGAAGCTATGGAGATGACACTAAATGTGCAGCGTTATTTTGATGGGGCCTCACTATGCGTTGTGAGCGAAGTGTGAAAATCAAGACCATTTTCTATGAAGGGTCACCATTAATATTCAAGACGTCTAGTTTTGTCGGAATTCAGTGAGGTGACTGTGGCGTTCAAGAGGAAGACCGAAAAATCTCCTCACCCCGGTCGAGGAGACGAGAGTGACGCCCAGGCGGCCTCTGTCTCGACACTGGTGAGTGAGGCACACAAAGTAGAGCAGGGGCCGCCGGCCACGACCACGGGCGGTGGCGGAACCAACTCGAACGGCGCGGGAAATATCGCGACCTCCTCGAAAATAGTCAGTGGTCCGTACAAAGGACGACTCGGTGACCTTCTCATTGAGAAGGGCCTCATCACGCCTGAGCAGCTGGACCTCGTTCTGGCCGAGCAGAAAGAGAACGGCGGCAAGCTCGGCGAACTGCTCGTCTCCATGAACATGCTCGACCCGCACGCCCTCGCCGCTGCACTCGCCACTTACTTCGGACTCGTGGTGGTCGATCTTCGACGTGAGAATGTCGACTCCGAAGTCATCACGCTGGTACCCGAGTCGATGGCGCGCGAGCAGTTGGCGATCCCGGTGCGCTCCGAAGCCGATGGCCTCTACGTCGCGGTGGCCGAGCCGAGCGACGAACTTCGCGCACTACTAGCGAAGACGACCAACCGACCAGTGCACCTCATGATCGCGCCGATGAGCGACATCACCTGGGCGCTCGACACCAACTATCGCGCCATCGGCAGCGTCGGAAAGCTGGTGCAGGCGTTTGAAGCAGTGGAAGGGGCTCGCCAAAGGAAGACGTCGTCAAGTCAGGACGTCGACGTCACCACCGACGACGCGCCGGTCGTTCAGGTCGTCGACCGCATACTCACTCAGGCAATGCGCGACCGCGCCTCGGACGTACACATCGAGCCCTCTGAGGACTTCGTAAGAGTGCGCTTTCGTATTGACGGTGCGCTGAAGGAGATCTTGCAACTCCCCGTCACGATCGGCCCGGGTTTAGTGAGCCGCATCAAGATCATGGCCAACATGAACATCGTCGAGCGACGCCGTCCCCAGGACGGTCAGCTCACCATCAACATCGACGGAAATGAAGTAGACGTCCGTGTGGCCACGGTGTCAACGATTATGGGCGAGAACTGCGTCATGCGAATTCTGGACAAGAAGCGCTCCGTGTTCAAACTGAACGATCTCGGTATGCCCCACGACACGCACGCGACCTACTCCAAGGTGGTCCGCTCTCCCTTCGGCATGGTGCTCTGCGCTGGACCGACCGGTAGCGGCAAGACAACCACCTTGTACGCCACCTTGAGTGAGGTCAGTAACCCGACCCTCAACGTCATGACCATTGAGGACCCTGTCGAGTACGTGTTTCCGACGATCAATCAGATCCAGACCAACGAGCAGGCCGGCCTCAACTTCGCGACCGGACTGAAGTCGATCCTTCGACAAGACCCCGACGTCATCCTGGTGGGTGAGATCCGCGACGTCGAAACGACCCGCGTGGCGGTGCAGTCGGCTCTTACCGGCCACTTCGTCATCTCTTCGATGCACGCCACTGACTCGGTATCGGCACTGCACCGTTTCTTGGACATGGGCATCGAGTCGTTCTTGGTGGCCTCCTCGGTCCTCGCCATCGTCGGTCAGCGCCTCCTTCGTCGCATCTGCCCCTCGTGTCGCACGACGTACGAACTGAGCGATGACGAGCGGGAGTTCTACGAAGAGAGCGGTGGGCCGCCCAAGGCGACGTTCTATTACGGCTCGGGCTGCAACTTCTGCAGCGACACGGGCTACAAAGACCGCATCGGTGTCTACGAACTTCTGATCATGACCCCCGAAATCAAGCGACTCATCGTTGGATGGGCAACCCAAGAGGAGCTGCACAACATGGCAATGAAACAAGGAATGCGCACCCTGCGACAAGAGGCCATCAGTCTGGTGACCCAAGACATCACGACCGTGGCCGAAGTCATCCGAAGCGTGTACGCCCTATGAGCAATAAAGACGGCAGCCTCGCCTTTAAATACAGCGCCCTTGACGCCAACGGGAAGAAGGTGTCGGGGGTAGAGACGGGGCTCTCCAGCGGTGCCGTCCACATGGCTCTGCTCGAACGAGGGCTCCAGCCCTTGGAAGTCACGACTCGAACCAACGTTCTGAAGTTCGAGATCACCAAGAAGAAGGTCCCGCGTACCGACGTCATGAACTTCACGCGCCAACTTGCGGTGTTCATGAAGGCTGGTATTCCCATCATGGAAGCCCTCGAGGTCATCGTCGAAGAGACCCAAAACAAGTTGCTGCGCGGAATTATCAGGGAGGTCATTGACAGCCTGCGGGCCGGCGACACATTCGCAACGGCGGCTGCCGCTCACCCCGAGGCGTTTCCTAACTTCTACGTGGGCATTTTGGAATCGGCCGAACTGACCGGAAACCTCGACCAGGTGTTAAACCAGTTGGCGGACTACATCGAACGAGACACCAAGGCCCGCGCCAAAATCACCGCGGCTTTGATCTACCCGGCCGTGGTGGCTTGTATGTCGGTCGTTACCGTTCTGGTTCTCACGGTCTTCGTGCTGCCGCGCTTTACGGTGTTCTTTAAGTCCCTCAACGCCAAGCTTCCTTTGATCACCATCATGATGATGAACGCCTCGTCATTCGTCTTGCACTGGTGGTACGCCGAAGCAGCCCTTGTCATCATCGTCGTTGGGACTTTTATCGCCATGCGCCGTTCGCCGACGGGCCGTGCCCGGTTGGACGCCGTCATGTTGAAGCTGCCGGTCGTCGGCGACCTCACGCAGACAGCCATTCTCGAAAGGACCTGTCGGATCCTTTCGTCCATGCTGAAAGCGGGCGTAGATCTCCCCCGTTCGATGGCCGTGACTGCAGACTCCGCCAACAACGCCGTCTACTCCAAGGCCCTAAACGAAATCCGAGAGGCGATGATGGAGGGCCAGGGACTGGCGGGTCCCATTGCGCGAAGCGGACTATTCCCGGGAGCGGCTCGCCAGATGTTCCGCGTGGGTGAAGAGACGGGAACCCTGGACCAACAACTCGACGTCGCGGCGGAGTACTACAACCGCGAGTTGGAGACGAAGCTCGAGCGCGCCACCGCGCTTTTCGAACCCGCCATCATCATTTTCATGGGCGTGGTGGTTGGCTTCGTGGCCGTGGCCTTGATCTCGGCGATGTACGGCATCTACAACCAGGTAAAGGTCACTTGACGAATCCTTCGCTGCGGCGAAAAACTCCAGGACCCTCGGGTCGCAGTGAAACGAGGCGGGGCACCAGAAGTGTGCTCCGCCCGCCTCGTCACGGCGACGAGGGCTTCACGCTGATCGAGCTTCTGATCGTCGTCGTCGTCACGCCGATCATCATTGGCAGCCTGGCGGCCGGACTCATCTCGATGCTCTCCCTGCAACAAGGAGTCACCAGTCGGCTGTCGAACTCTGAGGACTCTCAGATCGTGCAAGCCAGTTACAGAAACGACGTGCAGAGCGCGCAGCAGATCACGACGGCGTCGAACACGTCGGCGGATCCGAACGCTCCTGAGTGTGGGACCGGTTATCAGGTTCTCGGGCTCGAATGGAATTTCAATCCGACGACTCACCTCTACCAGACCGTCGTCTCCTACGTCAGCGTTCCGGTCGTCAACGGAACCAAGACGACCTACTCCCTGGTGCGCCAGGAGTGCACCAACGTGGTGACTCCCGCCACCAACATCGAACCGGTGACGTCGTCAGCCACCATTTCGTCCAACCTCGCTGCGAACCTGGCGGCGAGCGAACTGACGCCCACCATTCTTCCGACGAGTGCCGCGACGTCCGCGTCGACCGGCTGGGTGCTCACGACGGGCGTCACGAACGTCTCATTCCCAATAACTGAGCCCCAAGGCAGCAGCTCCTACACCTACACGCTGACGGCCAGCCCCCCGACCAGCGCCTCCAGTTCCGACACCGGAGGCCCGATCACCTCGACCACGAACGCCGGGTGCGGTTACGCCGCGACAGGATCGGGCACCTACGCGTCGTCGCTGTGCCTCGTCGACTTTTCCGCCCTCGCTGCCAACAACGGTGCGCTGATGGTGGCAGCCCGTCAAGGGTGCGTCGAACTGTCGGTTCCCCTGCCCGGCGGGTCAACCATGTACTTCTGCATCGGTATTACCGGTGCCCCTGTGGCCCCGTACGCCCTGCCCACCTGGACCGATGGATTTCTCGGGAACAGCATTAACGGAGTCCCCTTTTACTCTGACGTGCCGGGCGACGCCGCTCTGTACCAATCGTGCGAGGGAGGATCGAGCACGTGCGTCGTTGACGGAGCCACCGTGAACAACACGTGGGGTGGTGTCACGACCATCACCATCAGCGATATTGACGTCATTGCCCCTGATGGGAACCCCGCAACGGGCTGGGAGTTCGTCAGCGCCGACGCGGAGTCGACGGACAGTGGTGAGTCACTTACGTGGACCTCGAATCAAGATCTCTACGTCATCCCCAATAACCAGTCCGTCGATACGCCGGGAGACCCCATCGGTAACGCCTGCAACTCAGCCACGGGCGTCACCCCTCAGAGTGTCCTGACACCCGGAAACGGCAGCACCACGATCGAGTGCCAGGGAATCTCGAACGGTGTCAAGACTGGCACCTTGATGGTCGAGGCGTCTCAGCCCAACACGATGACCATCCAACTAGTGGGAACTGGTCTCGAAGGCATCTCCATAGGACTGTTGTTCTGATGCGCTGCGCCGTTCGAACTCGCGCAGTGATGACGAATTACACGGTCACCTCTGGTCTTGCTCGAGCGGCATCTATTGGCCTCGTACGAAGTTGGCTCGGATGACGCGGAATCGACGGCGCGAAATTGAGCCGACGTCGCGAACCACGACACCGAAGCGTGAGCGACGTTCTGAGGCGGGTGACACACTGGTCGAGGTACTGCTCTCGGTCGTGGTGCTCGGCATGGCGTCCGTTGCCCTTCTCATCGCATTTGGCACGTCCATTTCCGCTTCGGCCGATCACCGTCAACTGTCGGCGTCGGGCATCGTCCTCGACGCCGTTTCCCAGCAGGTCATCTCGGAGATCCAAGCGAATCCCACGCTCTTCACCTGTCCCGAGGTGTACTCCAACTACACCAGTGACGTAACGTTTACCGCTCCTTCGAACTACTCGGCCGGCTTCGCCACTTCCTATTCGTCACCGGTCACGGCAGCCGTCGAGTACTGGAACCCGGCGACCGAGCAGTTCACGAATACGTGTGAGGCGGGTCAGCCACAACAGATCACCATCACCATCGTCGACAACACTGACCACGAACAGTTCACCAACAGTTTTGTGGTGGACTCACCGCTCGACAACGTGACAGCTGGCAGCGGCGGCGGCGGGGTCTACGGAGCCGCGGCCCAACTGGTCTTTACGACCGAACCGGTCGGTGGCTCTACCGGAGAACAGCTGGCCACCCAGCCCGTGGTCACCGTCGAGGACTCCAGCGGGAACACGGTCGCCGACGACCTCTCGCCGGTTCTCTTGACGTTGAGTGGACCCGGAGTTCAGACCAACCCCAACGCCGCTCTCACCGGCTGCGCCGGAACGGAAACGGAAGGCGTCGTCACCTTCACGGGCTGCACCGTCAATACCGCGGGAACCTACACGATTACCGCCACCGACGGGAATCTCAGCGGCTCGTGGGCGAGTAGCTCCTTCAGTGTCAGTGCATCAACGGACTACCTGGTCTTCAGTACGCAGCCCGCCGCCGGTGCCTCGGGGGCGCTCATGGCCACGCAGCCGGTCGTCGAGGCGTACAACGGTAGTGGGTTCGACTCGCACTGGTCGGGGACGATCACCCTCAGTTCGTCTGGCGGCAGCCTCACGAACTGCTCAGCCATCGCCGTGACCAATGGGGTCGGTACCTTCACCAGCTGCAAATTCGCCGGTGCCTACTACTACAACCCGATCTCTCAGGTCTACCTGGCGACGCCGTACACCTTGACCGCGTCGGCCTCGAACTCGGTCGCCACCAGTCCGGTCACCAGTTCGGCCTTCGGCGTCACCGGTCCTGGTTCGGCCAACCAGTTGGTCTTCTCGACCCAGCCCACCGGGGCGGCGGGCACGTCGGCGGCGACACCCTTCGTGACTCAACCCGTGGTCACCATTGAAGACTCCTTCGGCAACATCGTCAACACGTCGAGCGCCAACGTGACCTTGGCCATCAGCTCTGGTTCGCTCTCCTGTGCCACAAATCCGCTAGCCGCGTCGGGCGGCGCCGCGTCCTTTAGCTCTTGCCAGGGAAGCGCGTATGGCAACGGACTCACGCTGACCGCGTCGTCGCCCGGACTCTCCTCAACTACGAGTGCCAGTTTCAATATCACGGGAGTCGCCTCCCAACTCATCTTCACCACCCAGCCGGTCGCTGGCGTGTCCGGCGCCGACTTCGTCAAGCAGCCCGTTATTACGGTCGAAGACGCCAGCGGAAATACAGTCACGGCGTCGTCGACCGCGATCTCCCTGACGGCCTCACCCTCCTCGGGTTCCCTGTCCCTGTGCACCGGTTTGACTCCCTACGAAGGCGTCGTCGACGTCGCCACCTGCGACTTCGCCGGCATCGTGGGAACTCCGTACACGCTCACCGCCACCCAAGTTGACACGCCCACCAACCTGACGGCGACGAGTGGATTCTTCTCTCCGACGGCCGCTGGCACGCCCACGCAGCTCGTCTTTACTACCGAGCCGGTACCGAGTCTCGCCGGGTCACTATTCGCCACGCAACCCGTCATCTCGATCGAAGACTCGGCCGGCAACGTCACGACGTCGAACGCCATCGTGACCTTGGTGAGTACCAACGGCGGAACGCTTCTTTCGTGCTCCTCGCTCTCGGCCGTTGAGGGCGTCACGCAGTTCTCGAACTGTGGCTTTGGCGGTTTGGTGGCCTCGTCCTATCAACTCACGGCTACCTCTCCCGGACTCTCGACGGTATCGAGCACCGCCTTTTCACCGACCGGTCCGGGCCCGGCGTCTCCCACCAACTCCAGCTTCACGGCCAACCCACTGATCGTGGTGGACAACGGCACGACGTCGACGAGTTTGACGGCCACCTTGGAAGACGCGTACACCAACCCCATCTCCGGGAAGTCGATCGCGATCACCCAGGGCGCGACCGGCTCGGTGATCACTCCGGTGTCGCCAACGACCAACGCCAGCGGGGTCGCCACGTTTACGGCGACCGATACGAACCGCGAGATCGTGACGTTCACGGCGACGGACTCGACAGACAGCGTGGCCATTGCCCAGCAACCTCAGGTTTCTTTCGCTACCCAGCTGGCACCGACGACCGGTATCAACCTGAGTTACGGCACCACTGCGGGATCGCTGGGCGTTTCCTTCACCGCCCCTACCAACGCTCCGGCCGGCCAGACGTACACGGCACTGGCGTGTCTCAACGCCGGGATGTCCACCGGATGCGTGGGACCGGCGACCGTGACCTCGGGTGGCCAGATCACCGGCCTCACCTTCGTGCAAGGCAGCGCGGGTATCCCCTACTACGTGACCGTCACGGCTGTCGCCTCGACTGGCTATCTCGCATCGACATCGAACGACGTCGGACCGCAAAATGACACAAGCCAGGTGTACGCACCGACCAACGTGACGACCGCCGCCTCGACCACGACCGCCGGTGCCGTCAACATCACCTTCACGGCGTCCACCGGCACCGCGCCCGTCTCGTACAGCGCAACGGCTTGCACCGACCTCGGGATGACAACGAACTGCGTCGGTCCGTCGGCTATCACGTCGGGTGGCCAGATCACGGGACTCACCGCCGGCACGCCGTACTTCATTACCGTGACAGCTAATCCTCCGAGCGGATACGTCTCGGCCACGTCCGGCGTCGCCGGTCCGACCACGTCGACCGTTCAACTCACGCCGCCGACCAGCGTCTCCCTGGCCTACGGCACGGTCTCGGGCTCGATCAAGGTGACCTTCAGCGCTCCGTCGAACGCCCCGGGCGGTCAGACCTACACGGCATACGCCTGCACCAACGCCGGCATGACGACCTCGTGCGTCGGACCGCAGTCGATCACCTCGGGCGGCCAGATCACCACTCTGACCGCGCCGCAGGGCTCGGCGGGCACTGCGTACTACGTGACCGTCACGGCCGTCGCCTCGACCGGCTACCTCGCGAGCACCTCGACGGACGTCGGACCCCAGAACGCCACCAGTCAGGTCAACGCACCGACCGGCGTCACTCCCGCCTCCTCGACAACCACCGCCGGAGCGATCACCGCCACCTTCACCGCCTCGACGGGCACGGCGCCGAGTTCGTACACGGCGACCGCCTGCACCAACCTGGGCATGACCAGTAACTGTGTTACGCAGAGCGGCTACACCTCGGGGACTCAGATCACCGGACTGATGGCCGGCACTCCCTACTACGTGACCATCACCGCCAACCCGCCCGCCGGCTATGTATCTGCAACGTCCAATGTGGGGGGTCCGTCCCCGGCGACGATTCAGCTTTCGATGCCCACCAACGTCTCCCTGTCCGCGGGCACCACCGCGGGATCATTGACAGTCACGTTCTCGGCGCCGTCAAACGCCCCTGGTGGTCAGGCGTACACGTCACTGGCCTGTACCAACTCCGGTATGTCGGTTGGCTGCGTTGGCCCGGCGTCAGTTGTGACCGGTGGCCAGATCACCGGCCTCACGGGTGGCACGCCGTATTACGTCACGGTGACGGCGACTGCGTCAAGCGGCTATCTAGCCTCTCCGGCGTCCGGCGTCGCCGGTCCGACTACGTCGACCGTTCAACTCACGCCTCCGACCAGCGTCTCCCTGGCCTACGGCACGGTCTCGGGCTCGATCAAGGTGACCTTCAGCGCTCCGTCGAACGCCCCGGGCGGTCAGACCTACACGGCATACGCCTGCACCAACGCCGGCATGACGACCTCGTGCGTCGGACCGCAGTCGATCACCTCGGGCGGCCAGATCACCACTCTGACCGCGCCGCAGGGCTCGGCGGGCACTGCGTACTACGTGACCGTCACGGCCGTCGCCTCGACCGGCTACCTCGCGAGCACCTCGACGGACGTCGGACCCCAGAACGCCACCAGTCAGGTCAACGCACCGACCGGCGTCACTCCCGCCTCCTCGACAACCACCGCCGGAGCGATCACCGCCACCTTCACCGCCTCGACGGGCACGGCGCCGAGTTCGTACACGGCGACCGCCTGCACCAACTCGGGGATGTCTTCCGGATGCGTCACCCAGACCGGCTACACCTCCGGTGCTCAGATCACGGGACTTACGGCCGGCACTCCCTACTACGTGACCATCACCGCCAACCCGCCCACGGGATATCTCTCCGCGACGACGACTGAGGCCGGCCCCGCGAGTGCGACCATCCAGCTGACTGCTCCGACGGCGGTGACGCTGGGTAATGGCAGTTCGGCGGGCGGTATCACTGTCAACTTCACCGGCTCTTCAAACGCCGCTGGAGGCCAGGTGTACAAGGCTACGGCCTGCACGAATAACACGATGACCTCTGGCTGTGTCGGCCCGACGACGATCACGTCAGGCAGTCAGCTGACGGGACTCACGGGTGGCACGCCGTATTACGTCACGGTGTCAGCCTCGGCTTCGATCGGATACCTCGCCTCGGCCCCATCAACGGTCGCGGGACCAGAGACGGCAACGACCCAACTCACGCCGCCGACCAGCGTCTCCCTGGCCTACGGCACGGTCTCGGGCTCGATCAAGGTGACCTTCAGCGCTCCGTCGAACGCCCCGGGCGGTCAGACCTACACGGCATACGCCTGCACCAACGCCGGCATGACGACCTCGTGCGTCGGACCGCAGTCGATCACCTCGGGCGGCCAGATCACCACTCTGACCGCGCCGCAGGGCTCGGCGGGCACTGCGTACTACGTGACCGTCACGGCCGTCGCCTCGACCGGCTACCTCGCGAGCACCTCGACGGACGTCGGACCCCAGAACGCCACCAGTCAGGTCAACGCACCGACCGGCGTCACTCCCGCCTCCTCGACAACCACCGCCGGAGCGATCACCGCCACCTTCACCGCCTCGACGGGCACGGCGCCGAGTTCGTACACGGCGACCGCCTGCACCAACTCGGGGATGTCTTCCGGATGCGTCACCCAGACCGGCTACACCTCCGGTGCTCAGATCACGGGACTTACGGCCGGCACTCCCTACTACGTGACCATCACCGCCAACCCGCCCACGGGATATCTCTCCGCGACGACGACTGAGGCCGGCCCCGCGAGTGCGACCATCCAGCTGAACCCGGTGAGCAACGTGGCCCTGGCGTACGGAACAACTGGGGGGTCACTGACCGTGACCTTTACTGCACCGACGCCGGTGCCGGGTACCCAGACCTACACGGCGCTCGCTTGTACGAACTCAGCCATGAACACCGGATGTGTAGGCCCCGCCGCGGTCGTCACCGGTGGTCAGATCACCAGTCTGGCCTTCACGCCGGGCACCGTTGGCACCAACTACTACGTGACCATTACGGCGGTGGCCTCGACCGGCTACCTCGCCAGCACCTCGGCGTACGCCGGACCTCAGGCGGAAGAGAGTCAGGTGGGCGCGCCTACCGGTTACTCCACCGCCTCGTCAACTACGACGGCTGGCGCCATCACGGCGACGTTTGGCGCGCCGACCGGCACGGCGCCCTCGTCGTACACCGCGAAGGAGTGCACTGGTTCCACGATGACCGGGACGTGCTTCACCCAGACGAACTACACGTCGGGAACTCAGATCACGGGGCTCGCCGCGGGCACGAGTTACTACGTGCAGATAACCGCGGTGGGGCCGACGGGCTACGCGTCACAGGCGACGGCGATTTCTGCGGCCACGCTGGCAACCACCCAGATCAGTGCGGTGGGCACTCCCACGCTGGGCAACGGAACGAGCACGACGTCCGGATCGCTCACCGTTACCTTCGGCGCCCCGACGACGAAGGCCAGCGGCCAGACGTACACGGCCCTCGCCTGCACGAATGCGGCGATGAACACGGGCTGCGTCGGTCCGGCCACCGTTACCTCCGGCGCACAGATCACCGGGCTCACGGCCGGTACGGGTTACTACGTGACGGTTACGGCCGTCGCCTCGACCGGCTGGCTAGCCTCCACCTCCAGCGTGTCAGCTATCGCGACGGCCACCGAGCAACTCAATACGCCGGGAACTCCCACGGTTACCGCGAGTGGATCGAACGCTCTGAAGGTCACCTACGCGGCCTCCTCGAACGCGCCAGGAGGACAGCTCTACTCGGTGAAGGCTTGCACCAACTCGGGGATGACTTCGGGTTGTGTGACGCAGACCGTCGCCTCAGGCAACACGATCACTGGCCTCGCCAACTTCACTTCTTACTGGGTTACCGTGACCGCCAGTGCCTCAACGGGCTACCTCGCTTCGGCCGCTACTACCCCGGCCACGGGACCGACAACGTCTTAGTTATATGAAACGACGAGAAGAGATGCCGCACAGCAAGGGCCCATTCAGAGAAGATCGCAGGCGGTCTCGCCGGAACAAAGGCGGGCGGGGCTCTCGTGACGGTGCTGACGAACGCGGTGCCATTTTGATCCTAGCCATGGCCTACATCATTGTGGTCAGCGTGGTGGTGGCGGCTCTGGCAACCTGGGCTTCGGGTGACCTCAACAGCACGTCAAAGTTCACCTCGGTACGAAACACGGACTACGCAGCCACGAGCGCCATGGAAGTCGCCATTAACAGCATCCGCTACACGCCCTTGGTCGGAACAGGAAGTGGCAAATCGCAGACTCTCAATGAGGTCTACGACTGTTGGGGAACGACAGGTACCTCGTCGTTGACGACCGACGGCTACGACATCGATACCTGGTGCAGTACCCTCATGAACCTAGGGAGCGACGACACGCGAGTGGTCACCATTGACGCCTGTCTCAGCAGTTACTCGAGCAGTGCCTGCACCGCCGGTTCAACACCCCCCCTTCTACAAGCCATCGTCGTCTTCAATGACTATCCGCCGGGCGGGAGTTCGCCGCTGAGCGGCCCGTGTTCAAAATACTGTGGGGAGGGCGCCACCCTCATGAGCTGGGACTGGTCGTCGGTGGCCGGGCTCTCGAGTCCCATTGCCAACTCGATCTCGATCACCTCAACGCCTCCGGCGATACCCCTCGTGGGCGGAAGCTATACGACGGTGTCGGGCGCCACGTCCGGTGACACGGTGGTCGTGAGCTCGGCGACCAGCTCAATCTGCACCGTCTCGGGCACCAAGGTCAGTTTCGTGGCGGACGGAACCTGCACGATCGATTTCAACGACGCCGGGAACGCCAACTACTCAGCCGCCATCCAGCAGACGCAAACCATGGTGGTGGGGCCGCTCGCCAATACCATTCAAGTGACCTCGACTCCGTCAAACCCCACCGAGAGCGGTAGCACGTACACGACGGTCTCAAGCGCCACCTCGGGCGACACCGTCGTGGTCACCTCGGCCACGTCGAGCGTCTGTACGGTCTCGTCTGGCGTTGTCTCCTTCCCCGGCAATGGCAGTTGCACTCTCGACTTCAACGATCCTGGCAACACCGATTATTCCGCCGCGGCCCAGGTGCAACAGAACTTCACCGTCGCCATCTACGCCCCGGCGGGCTCCAATATCCAGGGAGTGGCCAGTCCTCAGAACGGCTATCCCAACAACGGTGACTCCATGCAGTACACCTACAACCAGACCATGAACGCGGGATCCTTGTTAAGCGGATTCACTGGTGCCTCCACCGCCGTGTACGTCCAGTTGTCAAGGGGTTTCGGATCTTCGACCACGGTTTGGCAGGTCTGCACCAGTGGCACGTCGTGCAACTCACCGGTCAATCTCGGCAGCGTCAACATGGGCGATGGCTCTGGAGGGCACTACTACCTGGCGAACAACAGCACGGCTTATTTCAACGCCACCATGGTGATGTCAACGGTGAGCGGAGACTCCGTCGTGACGATAACCCTCGGAACGCTGATCAGCGGCACGGTGACGGCGCTGAACCCGACCAACACCACGACGACCCTCACCTGGACCCCGAGTGCCTCGGCGACCAGCACGGCCAGCAACACCGCCTGCGCCACGACGAACGTCACCGAAGTGGGATCGCCGAAGGCAAACTTCTAGATTCGCCTCGATCGCGGCCGCTCCCGAGTAGAACCGCGACCGCTCCTGTTCACTGGGTGGCGAGAGGCACCGCGTCCACAGTGGGGTCGATAGACACTTCCTTGGGCCTTCGGCCTCCCCGGTTGCACAGCGTCGACGCGGCGAAGATTGCAAGGTCGGCAAAGAACGGCGACATGTAGTGGAGTGCTGATTCTGAGGGCCACTCCACCCACCCGTAGCGATACATGAAGCACCACCAGACGAGCATCAGAATCGTCATCGAAAGACTGGTGCGATCGAGGGAAGGCGAGGAGAGGGCCCGCAACATCCAGATCCACAGGAGTGGCAGGAAATACAAGGTGTAGGCGAGGTGCGAGACGGGAAGGAGCACCACCACGCCACCCACGATGTTCCAATAACCGAGCAGAGAGTCGTGAGACGATCGAAGGGCGAGCCACAGGAGTACGACCACGATGAGTACCAACACCACGGTCGAGCCGTAGCGAAGTGCGTCGGAGACAACGAGCGGGCGGGCGAGCCGGGACGCACTGAAAAGAACCTTGGGAGTTCCCCACACGGAGTAGCTCGGGTCGGGCTGAGAACTGCCTGCGAACGTCACTTTCACGAACGTCACTAGTCCCGACACGCCCTCGAATATCAGTACCAGAACGGGAGCCATCAGCGTCGCCGCGAGAAATCCCGCGACGGCCCGTCGCCGATGGCGTTGCCCTCGTCGAAGCAACGCCAGTCCCACGGCCCCGGGCCACGATTTGAGAACGGCGCCGGCCCCGATGAGGACCCCTGAGAGCGCTGGTCGATCAACCTCGGCGCAGAGTGACGAGACGATCAGCAGTAGCAGAACGAAGGTGTCGGTCTGACCGTTGTAGAGCTCCCATTTCGTCGGCCCGAAGTCCAACGCGGTGAGGGCGAGGAAGGCGAAGAAGACCGGCCGGTGCCAGCGTCGAAGCTGCGGTGACCCGTACCGCGCCATGAATCCGCCGCCCACTACGAGCGCCGCAATGGATAGGACCGTCCATGAGCGCCACAGGAGTTTGACCGAGAGGTGGCGGACCGGCACGAGCACCAGAGCAATGAAAGGGGAGTAGACGTAGCCGTAGCCCTTGTGGACAAGAGCAACGCTGTAGGGGCTATGTCCCGTGGCAATCTGTCGCGCCGCCGTCAAGAACGAATAGAAGTCCCCACCTTCGCCCATGATCGTCTCCGGTACCACTCCTTTGAAGTTCATGTACAGGCGCAGCGCCATGAACACCGTGGCGGTTCCCGCAATCGCCCAAAGACCTCGGAACAGCGCTGACTTGTCCCGCTCGGTCAACTCCCTGCGTTTCGTGAGTCCTTCAAAAGAGGAGTGTCGTGAAGTCGCTTCCCTTTCGGGTTTGTGAGTCGCGCTAGCGAGGTGCGAGTCTCTCGGGGACTTCACGATGCTCACACGGCCGTCGAGGGAGCCTGCTCGAGGGTGCTCAGACCTGAATCCTCGCGGGGCAAAAGGGATGAAGACTGGGCGCTCCGGCCGGGCCACGTGAACGCCAGCACAAGTAGCAAAAGGCCGATGACCAGTGAGTAGTAGGTCCACTCACCGGTGTGCCAGTAGCTCAGCCAGGTGCAGAACGCCGTGGCCAGTACCGCCAGGGTCAGTCTCGTCGTAGAGAGTTTGAAGGCGACGATCACGGCGAGGGAGAGCGCCGGTAAGAGGTAGTAGGGATCCATCACGCACTCAAAGACGCACCGCAGTGAGAGCGCGACGGCCGCCCACCACACCACCTCGAGGAGCGGGGGCTTTTTCTTGGCCACCCACACACCGATCGCGCACGCGAGAACCAGGGCGATGACTCGCCCCGGGCCTGCGGCCACGATCTCGCCCTCCAGAATCCTGACGGGTCCGTACTCCAGAATTCGGTGACCCTGCGAAGTGACAAAGCGAAACTCACCGGTGGTGCCGTAGCCACGTTTCTTCAGTACCGGGGCGAAGGCCATCCAGGGGGTGGGATGGTTAAGGGCGGGATAGTTCGGCTGTTTGAGCAGGGCAAAGGTGGTCGGACCCCACTCCTGGATGAGGGGAGGAAGCAGGAGGAGCGCTGAGGGAAGCGCTACGATCGCGGCGAGGGTGGGCCACTTCCGTACCGGTACGTAGGAGAGGACGATGGGTAACACCAAGAGGACCAGGGGCTGGAACGCGACGGCGAGCGCAAAAAAGGCCGCGGCGTGAACCCACCGGCGATCGAACGAGGCCATCAATCCGGTAAAGGCAAAGGCCAGGGCCAGCGTATCTTCGGGGTGACCCCACAACGCCACCGTGGGCCAGATGAGTACGGTCTCTACGCAGGTAAGTACGATCCTCCGCTTCGCGCTCACCGACAGTCGACGAGCGAGGGCGTCGAGGGGGAAGAGTAAGACGCCACCGCAGATCATGTCGATTGGTCCCAGGACGTACCACGCCGATGGATGGGTTAGGTAGACCGGGAAGCTTTCGGTCAGATTGAAGTGGGACTGAATCTCCGCCAAAGGGGCGAAGAGCACGGCGATGCCGGGAAAGGTGACGAAACTGGTGCTGGCGTTGTAGACCCGGCCCTCGCCGTTCCAGATGATGTAGTGGGCGTCGCGAAAGGTGGCCCACAGGTCAGGCGGTGTCGCCCAGACGTGGACGCCATGGACGATCTGATTCCACCAAAACGAGAAGGCCATGCCACTCACGAGAATCACGAGCATTCCGAGTATCGGCCAAAAGTGTGACTGGCACCAGGCGATAAATCCGTGGGGATCACCGGTAACGACGTCACGCCCGCTCTTCAGTGCGAACTCAGCGCTACCGGAGGGCCCGTCTGGGCTCGTTGCAGGCCCGAGAGGCGCGTTACTCGTTGACATGGCAGGCCTTTGGTGAGGGGTTTAAGTTCGGCGAGGTGAGCCCCGCGCCGTGGTTCTTATGGCGTTGGTCGCTCGCTCGAGATGGGAATGAATCTTCGACAGCGCACGATGCCACCCTGCTCAGATCCATCCCTCTTCGCTAACGCGAGAGGCCTTGTGAGTAGTTTGGCGCGAGCCGCAAACGAGTGTAGGGATGGCGAAAGCCGTTCTTACTCTCGACCGGCCAGATCAGCGACGTCGAACCCATCCGGTGAAATACCTGATAGTGATGAAGTTCTTAGAGAATTATCCCCACGCATGATTGTCCAAAAATAGCGTAAATGTAGTTACACCATAGTCATTTACGCGATTCTTACCTCGTATAATTTGTCAAGTTACCAGAACAGGGCAGTTCCGAGTGTCGGCGCTCCATGGACGAAAGGGCAACACAATGATTAGTACGTACCAAAGGCTGAAGCGACGTAGGGACGCTGGGGAGATCAACGGTTTCACCTTGATCGAACTTCTCATCGTGATCGTCGTCCTCGGCATCCTCGCCGCAGTCGTGATCTTCGCCCTTGGTGGTATTACGGGCAAGAGCGCCGTTGCGGCGTGTCAAGCTGACGGCGCCACGGTGTCGACAGCCATGTCCGCATTTAACGCACAGAATCCTGGCCTGCTGGTAGGTACCCCTGCCGTCGAGCAGGGACTTCTGTTGGGATCGGCTGACGGTGGTCCGTACATCAGCTCCTGGCCGTCGAACCCCACGCACTACGCCTTCGCGCTCTACAGCGGCGTGCTCGGCCTGCAGGTCCCTGGCCCCGCCGCAGGAACCGCGTGGGTACCCACCGCGACCTTCGCCACTCCTACCGGCACCGGCTCGTACGTCGGTTCCGCCGCGGGTGGTGCAGGTGCCGCCTACACCGGACCTAGCAGCTGCGCTGGCGTCGCGTAAGCCACAAGCGTTCTGTTAGTCGAAGTGCCCGGCATTCGTGCCGGGCACTTCGACTTATTAACCCAAGTGAAGCCGGGGAGACTCCGCGAAGTGATATCTGAAGATGGCAATGGCGAGGGCTCTTCCACCCCCGCCTGCGCTTTTTCGATGGCAGGAACAGGCTCGACGCCTCGAAACAGGGTCGCGACGCGGGCAACGGCGCTGGCCCGAGTTTGAGAAGGTAGCCACGTGACGGGAACGCCGGAGAGACTGGATCCCGATGGCCTTAAGGGGGCTTCGTGGTTCTTCAACCCTTTGGAGAGCGATTCGAGCGGGTTCACCCTGATCGAGCTACTCATCGTGATCGTCGTACTTGGCATCCTCGGGGTCGTCGTCCTGATCGCCTTGAGCGGAGTTACTTCTAAGAGTGCGCAGGCGGCGTGCCAACAGGATGGCCAGACGGTCACCACAGCCATCACCGACCTCAACAACGAGTTCCCGGGCGTCTTCGCGGCGCAGGCGGCGATTGCCGCCGGCTCGGCTGAGAACCTCCTGTTGGGCACACAGGACGGCGGTCCGTATATATCGTCGTGGCCCAACAACCTGCCCCACTACGCCTACTCGGTCAGCACCAGCGGCGCCCTACTCGTGGCGACATCTCCCGCGGACGCGGTGACACCCACAAGTACCTTCGCCACCTACTCAGGACCAAGTTCCTGCCCCAGTACGATCAATTAGAAGGGGTTCGCAAATGGACCGAGGTCAGCAACGGTGGCAACTTCTCAAAGACCACATAGTGGAGGGATGAAGTTATGAGCATGATGAGCCCTACGTCAGCGATCGACCCGTGGCTGGACCGGCTATGGGAGCAGGGTGGTACGGACCTCCTCCTCTCGGGCGGATCCGCCCCTCGTATTCGCGTGGACGGCAAGCTTCGTCCCCTCGAGGGCGCGCCGGTGCTCACGGGAGAGCAGATCAATGACGTCGCCTTCCCTTTGTTGACCCCCGGCCAACTTGAGGTCTTCGCAGAGATGCTGGACGTGGACTTCGCTTTCTCCTGGCGAGACCGCGCCCGCATCCGAGGCAGTATTTTCACCCAGCGCGGTCAGACGGCGTTGGCGCTGCGTGTCATTCCCGCCCGTATACCGAACTTCGAGGATCTGGGCCTTCCGGCGGCAGCGACCTGGGTCTCTGAGCAGCCCCGCGGCTTCGTGTTGGTGACCGGTCCTACTGGTTCGGGAAAGTCCACCACCTTGGCCGCCATTATCAACAAGATCAACGAGACCCGTGCGGCCCACATCTTGACCATTGAGGACCCGGTGGAGTACGTCCACAATCACAAGACCTCGGCTGTCTCCCAGCGCGAGGTGGGGCTCGATAGTCCGTCCTTCGACCGAGCCCTCCGCTCGGCTCTTCGCGAAGACCCCGACGTCCTCTTGATTGGTGAGATGCGCGACATCGACTCGATTCAGATTGCCCTCACGATGGCCGAGACCGGTCACCTCGTCTTTGCCACCCTGCACACCAACGACGCGCCCCAGGCCATCGACCGCATCATTGACGTGTTCCCGGCCTGGCGCCAGGAGCAGACCCGAGTCCAGCTGGCCTCGTCCCTCAGTGCGATCATCGCCCAGCGCCTGATTCCTAAGATCGGCGGCGGCATGGTCGCGGCGTATGAGGTACTGATCGCCACCAACCCGGTGCGCAACCTCATCCGAGAAGGTCGGTCCAACCAGTTGGCCAACGTGATGTTCACCAATACCAAGGAAATGATGCAGACCCTGGAGAGCAGCTTGGCCGAACTCATCAGCGACGGAATCGTGACCTACGAAGACGCCATGAGCGTGTGCGCGCACCCCAAGGAATTGATACGTACACTCGAACAAATGGAAATTACTCGCGCAAAGGGCTGAGGGGATAGGTGAGTCCCCGACGAGGTCCCGATCTTCCCTATTCGGTAGTGGCCGCTGTTACCCCGTCGGCGTCGCGGTGGCTGGTGGCGAGCGCCAAAGTGCAGGGCTCGACGTTCGCCCCCGAGCCGCCCAAGGTGTACGAGACGTTTAACGACGTGCTGGACGAACGGCCCTCCTTCGCCTCCATCGTCGTCAACGCGCCGATCGGCTTTCGCGACACGCTGGATCAGGGCCCGCGAACCTGCGAGCTCGAGGCGAGAAAACTCTTAGGAGCCCGAGGCCGGTTTATCCACAACGCTCCTTTGTTGTCCACCGTCCTTCGAGGTACCTCGACGCCCGAAGATCACCTCGACGCGATTACCGCACACTTGTTGAAGGCGTACGCCGAGATAGGAAAAGAGATGTCGCCGTTTCGACAGCGTCAGGTGTACGAGGGTAACCCCGAGTTGAGTTTTTACTTTCTCAATGGCAACAAGCCACTTCGACGTTCGAAGAAGATCTACGAAGGTCGCATGGAGCGCGAGGCAATATTGCGGGAGAAGCTGCCGAACATCGCCACGGCGCTCGACGCGAACTTGCCACGAGTGCGCCGCCAAAATCTCTTGGACGCCTGCGCCTTATTGGCAACGGCCCGGCGGGTCTTCACTCGCTCGGCCAAGCGAATCCCTACTGACGGAGAGTGGGACAGCCAGGGACTCCGTATGGAGATCGTCTACTAGTTCCGCTACCGCAGATTCTGTAGAGGTTGCAGTATCTCCGGACCGGCGTAGATCGCCAGCGCGGTGCCGAACGCCAAGAAGACGCCAAAAGGAACGGGTTGATCACGGCGAATCTTCTTTCCCGCAAGGAGTACCACGCTGATCACCAAGCCGATCAGGTTGCTGGCGAAGAAGGCGAGCACCACGTACCGCCATCCCAGCCAGCCAAGCCCAAAGCCCAGCACGAGGGCGAGGCGTACGTCGCCGAAGCCGAGAATGCGAGGGCTGGCCAGATTCATAAGGAAGAACAGCGCGAACCAAGCCGATGAGCAGATCGCCGCTACGAGGAGTTTCTTCCACTGACCAGTGACAGCCGCGTCCAGGAGGAGCAGACCGACGACCAGGGCGAGCGTTATGTACACGATTGACTTAGGAAGAATCAGTCGCTCTAAGTCAATGCAGGCGAGCGCCAAGAGACCGGCGAGCAGGACGAGAAAGGCCGGGAGGTCCCAGTTAAACCCCAGTCGCGCGGCCGCCCCGGCAAACAGCGCTCCGGTAGCGACCTCCACCAGGATGTAGCGAGGTGAGATAGGAGCCTGACAGTCCCGACAGCGTCCTCGAAGAAGTAGCCAGGAGAGAACGGGAATGTTGTCGCGATCACGAATTGGACTGTTGCACGAAGGACAGTGTGAACGCGGTGACACCACCGACTCGTGAAGTGGAACGCGGTAGATGACGACGTTCAAGAATGATCCGACGCAGAGGCCGATAAAAGCGCATACCACGATGAGCAGCGCTAACACGTGACCCTCCCCCGTTGAAACATCAGAATGCCGAGAAACTCGACGACGCGCGTACGCGAAGCGACGTTACGTGAACGTGAATCGAGGGCAACGAATTGGTTCATAACCACCTTCAACGTCAGATCTGAACGCGAGGCTCCCCCAATTTCGTAAGTGGCCAAATTATAGTTTGCACAGGTTCGAAGAGTTCCGATCGATAGAGCACAACTTCGAAAAATCGAGAGGGTCGTGAGTGGGTAACGTCGTCGGGCGCAGATACAGATATGGCGCAAGTTTCATCGACCAGGCCTCCGGCATTCGTTTCGAAGGGCATCACCCCTTGGAGCGACCTGACTTGTGGCAGATCTACCTCGACGGCGCCGAAGTCGTGTATCGCAGTTACGGCTTCGAGCGAGCCTTTCGCCGTTGGGACTTCGAGAGCGGCGAGGGCGTACATCTGTTCTTCTTGGGTTACGCCCCCGATGGTGAGGTGGTGGCCGGCGTCCGATTCCACGGACCGCTCGAAGGCAGTCACCAGGCTCACGTCATTGAAGAGATGGCCGCATCACCCGATATTGACGAGATCGCGAACTTGATCGATCACGAGGCGCGCCTAGGGGTGCTCGAAAGCAAAGGTGCGTGGTCGAAGGGCGCGTCGGTCGCCGGCCAGCGACTGGCCGTGGCCATGTCGCGCTGCTTCATCCACGCCATGAACTGGCTGGGCGCCGAGTTCGCCTTCGCGGCGGTCTCCGATCGATTGAAGCCAATCGGCGATCTCACCGGCTCAAAGCAGTTCGGCCAGGCGCTCCCTGGGTGGCCCGAAGAAGGAGAGCGGACGGTCCTCATGACGTTTCGTCGTGCGCTCAGTTACGAACTGAGTACGCCCGAGAATCAACAGGCCCTTCGCCTCGAAGGCGAGCAACTCGCTCGCGGACCACAGTCACTAGGCGCGGGAGTGGTCGAGGACGACTCGGTCGCCATGCAGTCGCGGCGACCCCTCGTTCTTGACGTGAGTGAGCGGGCTGAGCGCGAAGTGCTTCGGATCCTGCGAGAAGATCCGGCGCTGCAGATCGTGGATCGCTTTGAAGAGCAGCGCGAACAACTCTCCCAACTGGTCCCGACCCCCGATCGCGCTCTCGTTGAGGAAGGGCAGAGGTGGGTCTACTACCCGTGGCGCCGTGCCGTGGTCCGCCTCCTCGGCCCTCGAGCCTTCTGCGCCCTTCGCCTCGATCGCAACCACAACAAGGTGACGCGCCAGGAGCAGGCCAAGCTTCGAACCCTCAAGATCGGCGTGGTGGGCGTCAGCGCCGGCCACTCCATTGCGCACGTCTTGGCGATGGAAGGGCTGGTCGGCGAGCTTCGCCTTGCCGATTTTGACGCGGTTGATCTCTCCAATCTCAACCGTATTCCCGCAGGCGTCCTAGAACTCGGCGTGAACAAGGCTGTAGTGGCCGCCCGGCGCATCGCCGAGATCGATCCGTACCTGGACGTCGTCGTCGAGACAGCCGGGATTCAGCGAGAGAACCTCGAGTCGTTCCTCGACGGTCTCGACCTGGTCATTGAGGAGTGCGACTCGCTCGACGTGAAGTTTCTCGTTCGAGAGGTGGCCCGCGAGAAGGGCATACCGGTCGTGATGGAGACCAGTGACCGCGGAGTGCTCGACGTGGAGCGCTACGACCTCGAGCCCGATCGCCCCATCTTTCACGGGCTGCTCGGCGACATGGATTCTTCCACGTTGGCCGGCCTCTCGCTGGCGGAGAAAGGACCCTTTGTTCTTCGCATGTTGGGGGCGAGTGAGGTCTCCTCGCGTGGGGCGGCGTCGTTATTCGAACTCGGACAGACCGTGACCGGCTGGCCGCAACTGGCCAGTGAGGTAACGCTCGGCGCCGTGACGGTGGCGACCGCGGTTCGTCGCTTCGGCCTCGACGGGTACTTGCCGTCCGGTCGGATTCACTTCGACGTCGAAGAAGCCATCTCTGGTCTGGCTCCCGTGGACGTCTCGAACGATCTCGCCGAAGGGCTGCGCACACCCGCGCCCGAGGATCCCGCCGTCGAGAGCGATGATCCGATCGAGATCATCGTCGACGCGGCGCGGCGCGCGCCGTCGGGCGGAAACGTCCAGCCCTGGCGTTTCGAGGCCGATACCGAGGAGATTCGCTTCTACGTAGTACCGGAGCGCAGCGGGTCCTCGATGGACGTACGACTTCGCGGAAGTTACGTGGCTCTCGGCGCCGCGCTGTTAAACGCCCGCGTCGCGGCGGCGTCGCTGCGCCAGCTCGGCTCGGTCAAACTCTTTCCCGAAGGCGTGAACTCCGATCACGTCGCGACGCTGTACCTCGGGGACCAGATGGACGCGGGCCTCGCGCGACTTCACCCGTCGGTGCGCTTGCGAGCGGTGAACCGCCGTCCGGGTCGCCCCACGCCCATCGACACGTCCACCATCTTGATGCTGAGTCGCGGAGTGGAGAGAGAGGGTGCTCGACTTCGCTTCGTGACCGAGCGCGACGACGTCGAACGATGCTCGAAGATACTGGCCGAGTCGGACCGACTGCGTTTTCTGATACCCCACATCCACCAAGAGATGCTGGGCGAACTTCGCTGGCCCGGTCGTGACTCCCTGGTTGAGGGCATGGACGTTCGCACGCTGGAGTTGGATCCGAGCGGACTCGGTACGCTCGAACTCTTGCGCCGGCCGGACGTGATGGAACACCTGGTGGACTGGCGCGGCGGCCAGGTGTTGGGGATGAGAACTCAGGCGATCGTGAACTCGAGTTCGGCGTTAGCTCTCATTACGGTGCCGCGCGCGGACCCGTCGTGGTACGTCCGCGGTGGCGCGGCCGTGGAGCGGTTCTGGCTCAGTGCCGAGCTACACGGCTTGTCCCTCCAGCCGGTCGCGCCACTCTTCCTCTACGCCACCGACGAGGCCGATCTGGTGAGCCTCGGAGGCGAGCGGCACCTCGACGAGATGTACGAACTCTCCCAACGATTCAACAAGGCGTGGGACCTCGAAGAGGGCGAGACGATGGCCATGGTTATGCGGGTCATTCATGCGCCGCCTCCGTCGGTCCACAGCATCCGACGTCCTCTGGCCGATGTGCTCACCTACCGCCGAGCCTCCGAGGACGTGAACGTGCACACTGACGCGCACGCCGTGTGAGAAAATTGATCTTCACGTGTTAGCCCGTTGTTTTTGGAGACGTTTTAGGGCGTTTTGACCTCTTTCGCCATCGAAATTGCCCTGCTATTCTTGTGAATCAGGCCTATTTATTGGTGAAGGCGGTTAGCCCGTGGGAGATCTCACGTACTCAGACCCTCTGAAAGTGGGGGATGAGGCTCGACTCGTCGTCGAGACGCTGCACCATGTCACGCCCCGCGCCGAGGTCGTGGCGGTCGTCACCAACTCCGATCGTCCCATCCCGGGATTCGATATTGAGCCCCTAATTGGCGAGAGTTCTCATGGGGCCTTTGACCTCATTCGTGAGCGAGTACAGAGCCAACTCGGTGGCAAGGAGCCGTTGGGTTCCTTTACCTGGACCATCGCCAAAACTGAGTGGGGCGTACTCGTGGAGCCGATCGAGCTGCTCGACGGGAAAATTGTCGGTGCGTTGATTGTCGCACGTCACGGGCGAGTGTGGTCGCAGCGCGAGATTTCCATTGTGCGAGCGTTCGGTGGACTCTTTGGCAAGGTCGCCTCCCAGACCACGCGCGAGGGAATCCTTCTTCACCAGCGGCGTCTTGACGAACTGGTCTCGCAAGTGGCCGAACGACTGATGTCGGCGACGGCCGCCACCCGCCAAGAGGTGCTGACCTGGACGACGCGAGTGCTGGCTGAGTTTCTTGACTCCGACGTCGCCTTCTTGCGTCGCAACGACCACGTGCGCGGACTCAGCATCCTCGAGGCGAACTGGCCACCGCGCGAAGGCTTCGATGGGCCTGACCCCTTTGCCGAAGTCCGCTTCGACTCGGATCCGATATTTATGGCGACGAAGGACCTGCGCGAGCCCTACATGCCAGGACTCGAGGACGCCACCGAACAGTACTTAGACCGCTTGGAACAGGCGGGCGAACCGCTCGTGGCGGGGGCCGCCGTGCCCCTCTTACTCGGCGACACCACCTGGGGCGTGCTCGGTTTCATACACTTCGAACTGCGTTCGTGGAAGCCGGCCGAGATCAACGCTCTTCAAGCCGTCGCCTCTATGTTGGTGCAGCTCCAAGCACGCATCGACGCCGAAGAACGCACGGCCTACATCGCCCTTCACGACGATCTGACGGACCTGCCCAATCGCCGGGCCCTGCTGCGCGAACTCAAGGCTCGACGCGCTGCGCGACGCGACACGGCCGTCCTCATCATCGACCTTGACCGCTTCAAGGTCATGAACGACTTCCTCGGTCACGCCAACGGCGACCGACTCCTTATCACCATCGCCGATCGCATCCGCACCAGCATTCGCGTGAACGACTACTGCGCGCGACTCGGTGGCGATGAGTTCGTGGTCCTGCTCGACGAAGCCCACAGCGAGATGGAAGTTCTCGCCAGCGCCTACCGCCTCCTCGAACTGGTGGCCGCGCCGGTCGACCTCGGGGGACAGCTGGTGAGTCACACCGCGAGCATCGGTATCGCCATCGCCGAAGCCGGCTCCACGCAGTCCGACTCCGACATTCTGGCCGCCGCCGACGGGGCCATGTACGTGGCCAAGGCTCGCGGACGCAACAAGGCGGTCATGCTGGATGAGACGATGCGCGCCGCCCTGGAGGAGCGCTCACGCATGGAGTTGATGCTGCGCGACGCGCTCGATCAAGGCGAACTTCGCTTGCACTTCCAGCCCGAGGTCGACCTTCGCACCGGTCGGCTGCTCTCGGTCGAAGCGCTGGTGCGCTGGCAGCACCCCACCAAGGGCCTCCTGGCAGCGGCCGACTTCATCACCGTGGCCGAAGAGACGGGCCTGGTGCTTGTGATTGGTCGCTGGGTCTTCGCCGAAGCTTGTCGCCAGCTCTCGGCGTGGCGTCGCGAGTACCCGGACTTGGCGCTGGTGGTGCGCGTCAATATGTCTCCGGCCGAGTTCGCGGCGACCGACTTGGTCGAGTTCGTCGAGAACTGTCTCCTGGTCAACGACATTCCCGGTGAGCGTCTCTGCATCGAGATCACGGAGTACGCGGTGGTCGACGAGCCGGAGAAGACGGCGGCCATTCTGCGCGGCTTCCAAGAGATCGGCGTGGAAGTGGCCATCGACGACTTCGGCACGGGCTTCGCCTCCATGACCGAACTGAAGCACTTGCCGGTCGATCTCTTGAAGCTCGACATGAGCTTCGTCACGGGCATCACGACCGACGCCTACGACCGGGCCATCGTCGAGTCCATCATCCGCCTGGGCGACGTACTCCACCTAGGGGTCACCGCCGAAGGCATCGAGCGCAGCGACATCATCGACGAACTCCTGTTGCTGGGCTGTCACCGGGGCCAGGGATACCTGATCTCGCGCCCCGTCAGCCCGGAAGATCTCAAGCCGATGCTGAGCGTCGGTCGCGTTCCACTATCGTTGCTGCACCCGGCGAAGCTCACCCTAGGACTAGCGAGTACGACATTTTGACCCCAGCCATCGAAGGAGCGTCCGGTGACGCGGGAAGCTCGGGTTCGGAGTACGAACCCTGGCTTTTTCAAACGATGCTCGACGAGCTGGCGGTCAGCGAGCTCGGCATCGGCTTTATCTACAGCGTGCTCGACCTCTTGGTGGAGCGCTACGCCTTGAGTGACGCCGTGGTGGTGCTGGCGCACGAGTCCTTCGGCACCCAGATGTTCCGGGCCGGCGGCGCGGCCCTGACCCTCGACCAGGCCTCCTCCCTGGGCTCCGCCCCCGGCGTCTACTGCGAGCCCGACGTCGTACCCCAGGTCGAGCGCGACGCGGTGCGTACGGCCTGTCAACTGGCCCTCTCGATGCACCTGGCACGCTTCAGCGCGGCCCACGACTCGCTCACCAACATCGCCAACCGTCGCACCTTTGACGCGGCGCTGCTGGCCGCCTCGGTGCGCAGCGCGCGCTACGGCTGGGCCTTTACCCTGGTGCTGGCCGACCTCAACGGCTTCAAGGCGATCAACGACAGTTTGGGCCACGCCTTCGGCGACGACCTCCTGCGCCAGTTTGGCCTGGCCATGCGCCGATCCGTGCGCAGCGGCGACCTGGCCGCCCGCATCGGCGGCGACGAGTTCGGCGTGATCCTCTCTAACGCCGACGGGAACGAGTCCGCGGGCTTCACCGATCGTCTCCGCAGTCACCTCGGCTCGGCCCGGGAACTGGTCAACTTCACCATCGGCACCGCCTCGTCGCCGCGCGACTCGACGGACCCGGCGGAACTGTTTCGAATTGCGGACGCCCGGCTCTATGAGAAGAAGGGGTCGAACCACCGATGATGTCGCCGACTGAAGAAGATTTCGAGCTCGAACTTAGGTCTTTGTCGGGCGTGCTCAACGTGGAGATTCGCCACCGCGAGAACGGCGACGTGGACGCCGTGACGCTCATCGTCCACGGCCAAGACACCGCCGCCATCCGGGTGATGGCCACCCAGATCGTCAACCTCTACTACACCGACGCGACGGTCATCGTGGAAGACGCCAGCCGGGCGCTCTCGCCTCGCGAGTCCCACTCCGCCAGAGTGTCGTTGATTCGCGCGGAGTTCTGCACCGAGACGGGTTTCTGCGACGTGGAGCTCAACTTCGCCGGTCGCGTGGGCATCGGCCGCGCCGGGAGCGGCCAGCTCTTCGGCGGGGCCGAAGCCACGCTCGCCGCATTGCGGGACCTCGGATTCAGCATCCCGTACTACCTCTTGACGGTGATCAGCGTGGCGACGGTTCGAGGGTGGCCCATCATCGTGACCCTGCGCCCGTTCTCCGAGGGAACTGACCTGTTCGGTATAGCTCAGGGAGCCGACGACGTGACCTCCTCTTCGATGTCCACGCTCGACGCCCTGAACCGCTTCCTCGCGAGATCCGAACACGAGTAAGTCAAACTGGTCCCACGAGTCAGGTCCGTGGCGCTGGAGGCAATTCCGCGCTGGAGGACAGGTTCCGGAATACTCTTCCAGTACGCACGAGAAGCGAAGGCGGGCTTCGTAGAATGGATCACATGCAGGCATTACCTCGTCGTAGCGCGAATTCAGGCCCGCGGTTGATACTCGGTGGTGACGCCGCGTTCCCGTGGACGTCGAACGGCGCACCCGGAAAGGTCACGAGATGACCAGGATTCTCGTCGTGGACGACGACCCAGAGATCACGAAACTTCTGGAGAAGTTCCTCTCGAACGAGGGCTATGAGGTCTCGGTGGCCTCCAACGGAGCGGGGGCTCTCAGTGCCGCCGGCGCGTCAGAGCCGGACCTGGTGATCCTCGACATCGTTCTCGGTAACGAAGACGGGCGAGAGGTACTGAGAGAACTGCGACTGATCAGCGACGTGCCGACGATCTTTCTGACCGGGCGCGGTCTAGAGAGTGAGCGCATTGCCGGCCTCAAGCTGGGCGCCGACGACTACATGGTCAAGCCCTTCTCCTTGGGAGAGATGTCGGCCCGCATCGAGTCCATTCTTCGTCGCTCGGGGGTGAATACCTCACAGCACCACATTGAAGCGCCCAACATCGTCTACGGCACGTTGCAGATCAACGAAAACACGCACGAGGTTCGACTCGGTGGGGAGTTGCTCGACCTGACGTCGAAGGAGTTCGCGCTTCTCAACTTCATGGCCGCCACGCCCCGACAGGTGTACTCCCGCGCACAACTCCTCGAGCACGTGTGGGCTTCATCGAGTGAGTGGCAGAACGAGGCCACAGTGACCGAGCACATACGGCGTCTCCGGTCGAAGATCGAACAAGACCCAGATAAGCCGATGTGGATCAAGACGGTCCGTGGCGTCGGATACCGCTTCGAGCCACAACTCAATAGTTAGTCGGCTTACTGACTCAACTGAAAAGGAAAGATTTCATCGCGGGGTTTTTCCTAAACCCAGCCACGCCGCCGCACCACCTGCCATGGTTGGGTGACCGAAGGCGTCGGTGAAGAGTGCGACCGCATGAGAGGCGTTGGGCGTTGCCAGCGACACCACCACTGAGTTGATTCCGTATCGTCTAATGAAGAGGCGAGTTTGATCAATCAATTCTGAGTCCAGCGCTGGGGCTGGACCACTCGGTCCCAATCCGGCTGGGGAGCCCCGGAACTCCCAGTGGACGAGGTAATTAGCCACCGCCGCCGGAGGAGTTGGCCATGGGTCGGGGTCAGCGCTGCTCGCCATTGGGAATGGCACGACGAAGTATCCCCCCATGACTTTCCACCGAAAGTTCGATGAAAGTTGCCAAAGGAGAGCTTGGTCGTCATTGGGGTAGACGTAGGGGTAGGTGAGTAGGACCGAACCGTCGGGGATATTACTTGCGATCGGCAAAGAGAAAAATGCTGGCGTGACCCCCGCCGTGGATTGAGTGGGTAACCGTCGTGGGACGAGCGCGAAGAGTGACATCACTACCAAAAGTCCTACGGCGCCCGCCGTGAGCCAGTGGGAAGGAGAACAGCGTTCTCCATTATCCACTCTTTGTCGTAGATCACGCGTCCATGTCGCCACGCTCAAAGCCAGCGTCAGTGCCACGAAGAAAGCGACATAGAGCGACAGGCGAACCGGCAAGATGTTGTCCATCAGGGGGATGCGCGTAAGAAAGTAAAAGGGCAGAAGCACGGAGGTGGTGTGCGTGTCCACAACGAGCCAGGGACCCAATGACAAGACCCAGCAGAGCAACGCAATGAATCCAGCGAATCGAATCCAGTAGTGGCGGAAGTACCGCACCCAACACCCCAAGAAGAGGAACACCATTGGGAGTCCCAGGTAAGAACCACTCTCTGAAGGATCTGCGCCAACGAAGCGGTCCGCGATTGACTTAAGGTGCGGCGAGCCAAAAAGATTTGCGCTCGTTGGTATTACTGCGCCCAAGAGGTCGGCGCGATAGGGATTATTTATGGTTCCTTGTGCGGGCGCGGTGATGCGATAGGTACCGAATAATTGGTACCAAATAGGAACGGCGAGCACCACGATGACAAGGCCAGCGCCAGGCAGAAGTGCCTCGATTAAATATCTGTTTCGCCTGTGGGTAAATTCGCGCCGGTTATTAATAGACCAAATCAGTGCGCTTAGTGACGCCACGACGATGGTGGTAACAGCAATTTCGGACGAAATGAGGAACTGGGCGCTGATGAGAACCCCGAGCGAGAGGCCCCAACGACGTGCGCGGCCAGGTTGGGTAACGAGCACGTTGTAGACGCAGTAGAAGATGAGGGGTGGGAGTGGAACGAAGGAAAGATTTAGGTGTCCGAATCCTTGGTGAATGGCATAGGTGGAGTATCCGTAGAGAAGTCCAGCGAGGCCCGCTGCGATGTTCGATCCCGTCCATTTGCGAACGACGTATAGGGCGCTCAGAGCGGACAACGGATAGGCGAACCACATGAGGAGGCTGAAGGTCGAGGTAGCGCCCGCGATCAGGGTTAGGGGATAGAAGAGTAGCGCTAGCAGTGGCATAGTCGTGCCCGTTGCGAGATTGACTCCTCGCGGATAGTCGAGGTAGTTAGTCATGAACGTGATATGCCCGTGGAAGAGTGACCAGGGAAAATACCCGAGGAACCACGACTGTATGGCGGGGTCACCACAATCGCACCCCGCTATGACATGGGGATCGCCCGGCAGCAATGGCCAATAGAGAAACACGGTAATTAGAAGGAAGAACAAGGACGCAAACACCATGAAGCGCCGAGGTGATAAAGATTCCAAACGAAGAACGAACGACTGCGGCGAACGCAACTTCAGTTGGCTTCCCCCGGATTCAGGATCTGGCGCACTCATTGTCGCAGAACCTTCCGTTAGCAACATCGATCACACTTTCAGTTCGTGGCTCGGCGTCCAGTGCATCTACCAATTGTGATCCAGAAAATCGAGCGGGGAATGCATGTAGCCCTAGAAGACCTGAAGGTTAGGTTTTGAATCAAGTAGGTTTAAGGCCAGCCGAGCGGAGACGTCGCCGTGGACTTATCGGAGCGAAGATCAAATCAAGTGAACCGCCATCCTTGGGAGGTGGCTCGTTTGAACTTCTTCTTGAGTCTCTTGGCCCAGCAAGGGGTCATGACAACGAAGCACTGGCTTGACGTCGGGTCTGGCGACGCATGGTTCGCCCAGGCACTTCGCAGAGTGTTGCCCGACGACGCTCGTATCACTTGCTGGGACTCGAACTACACGCTTGATGACCTAAGGGATCCGGCTAACTCTGCGGAGGGCCTTGAACTTACGATCGAACGACCCAAAGGTCGTTTTGACGGCGTGATGATGCTTGACGTCATTGAACACGTTGAGGACGACCACAACTTCGTAATGGACGCAGTAAAGGATTCGCTGTCAGACTCCGGATGGATTCTGGTGAGTGTCCCGGCGTTTCAAGGTCTCTTCACCGAACACGACACCCAGTTGAAACACTTTCGGCGTTACTCACCGGGACAGTGCAGAATGCTCCTTGAGTCCTCGGGTCTCACCGTTGAGGCAGAAGGTGGGCTCTTTCATTCGTTACTCGTTCTCCGTATCCTTCGGGCGCTTCTCGACAGGGTTCGCGAAACTCACTCCGCGCCGAGTGATCTCGGTGATTGGAATCACGGCCGAGCACTGACCAGGTTCCTGACTTTGGGTCTCAATTTGGATGGTCGCGCCTCTCTTCTTCTGTCGAGGCAGCGGCGATTGGTGATCCCCGGGCTCAGCTACTGGGCATTCTGCAGGAAGTCGCACCAAGTTCTAGGAAGCAATCATGGCGAATGAAGTCACAGGCGGTATGGTCGTCGTTGTCCCGTGCTTCAACGAAGAGCGACGCCTCGACGAGTCGGCATTTTTAGAGCTCGGACGAGAGGAACGATTGACAGTTCTCTTCGTCGATGACGGTTCGAGAGACGGGACGCGCGAACTACTTCTGAGGATGGCAGACCGCTCTGACTCGATCGAAGTCCTCTCGCTGCCAAGGAACGTCGGCAAGGGCGAGGCGATCCGGCAGGGTGTTCTGCGCTCGATGGAGCAGCACGCGTCCTTGGTGGGTTACCTTGACGCCGATCTTGCGGCGCCTCCGCGGGAGATCTTGAGAATGCAGATGATCTTGGATTCCCAACCCGGGCTTTCAGTGGTTATGGGATCGCGCATTTCGCGGCTTGGGAGCAACATCGATAGGAAGGGCATCAGGCACGCAATTGGCCGTGTGTACGCCACGGGAGCGTCATTGGCTTTGGGTATTCCCGTGTACGACACCCAATGCGGCGCCAAAGTGTTCAGAGTATCGCCCTCCGTGGCCGCGGCGTTTGCAAAACCGTTTGGCTTCTCGTGGGCCTTTGATGTTCAAGTCATCAGCAGACTCCTGATTGGCACGGCGTCAGTCCCAGGTCTTCCGCTCGGAGAGTTCTTAGAGGTCCCTCTGGAAGTCTGGCGAGACGTCCCCGACTCTACGGTCGGAACGTGGGCTGGTATCTCAGCCTTCCTCGGTTTGATCCCCGTGGCCGTTGCGCGACGTAGAGCCGCGAAGAATAGAAGCACTGCTGTACGACACACTTAAGGGGATTCAGGTCGCCGTGTTGTCGGACTCCAGGGACGATAACTCGCCTGACGATATGCCGGGCTCCGTCCCGATTTATGCCAAGTTGTCACGTCAGTGGTCCATCGAACGGGACAAAGGTCAAACAGTTGGCACTACTGGGTTCGAACTCCAGACTTTGCCAGACCAACCGAGGTCAACGTAATGCCAAGGTCGAATCCTCCGATCGATTGTTGATGTCGTCTTTCCGACCGAGATCACGCGCTCTGACTTAGCGGCGAGAGAGCAAGTCGTAAACGTTGTCGATCAGTACGCTCGGACGAAACGGTTTCGCCATGAAGGCGCTCGTTCCCGGCAGCAATCCCCCGAGGACACTCGCGTCGGCGGTGCCTGACGTGAGAAGTATGCGGAGGGAGGGATTGCGACCTTGCAACTCCTTCGCCAGATCCGGTCCCGACAGTTCTGACATCACCACGTCACTCACCAAGAGGTCGAGAGACGCGCCGGCCGTCTTTGCCAACTCGACTGCTTCTTCGCCGCTGGTGGCGACCAACACGTGGTATCCGTTTCGAGTGAGCACGCGGGTCATCAGCTGTCGCAGTCCCGGGTCGTCCTCGGCGACCAGCACGGTGGCGCTGCCCCGAGGACGCTCTTCGGTACTCGTGAACAGATCGTCGGCCACCGCATCGGCGCTGGTCGGGAGGTAGATTTCGAATGTCGTGCCGACCCCCAGGGTGCTGGCACACGTGATCGCGCCGCCGCTTCCTTCGACGAGCCGACGAGCCGCCGAGAGTCCGAGTCCCGTTCCCTTCATGAGTCCCTTCGTGGTGAAGAACGGATCGAAGCACTGTCGACGAGTCTCATCACTCATCCCCACGCCCGAGTCGGCGACCGCGATCTTGACGTAGTCGCCCACGCCGAGATTCAGTTGATCGCTCGCTCGCTCGTCGACGACCGCGCTCTCTACGGTGATGTCGAGACGCCCACCGTTGGGCATCGCGTCGCGCGCGTTGATGGTGAGGTTCAACAACATCTGTTCAAACTGACCGGGGTCGACCCGTATAGCGGAGGTATCGAGAGCGATGGCGAAGGACACTTCGATGTCACCGCCGGCGATGCGTTCGAGGACCTCCGCGTTCGACTGCAGAACGGCGACGGGATCCAGCACGGTCGGTTGTAGCGACTGGGAACGACCGATCGACTGCAACTGTGCGGTCAGCATCGAGGCTCGCGACGTCGTGGATTGGATGTCCTTCACCATTTCCAGCGAACGAATGTCTTCGGCCAGATCCTTGGAGAGGATCTCGGCGTAGCCCGAGATCAGCGTGAGCAGATTGTTGAAGTCGTGCGCCACGCTGCTCGCCACTCGACCTCGCATCTCCATCTGCTGGGCGTGGTGGACTTCGGCCTTCAGCTGGCGGTGATCGGTCACGTCATCCACCAGCATCAAGATGCTGCGCGCTTGATCGTCGGGAGACGACAGGAGGGCCGCCGCTGACGTCAGGTCTCGTCGACGACCCCGAATCTCGATGTCAACGAGATCGTGTTCGCTCGGCGGCGCTCCGTTCAGCACCTCCGACCACAGCTTCTCCAGTCCGCCGTGCGCGCTGTCGGGGAAGGCGGGCGCCACTCCCTTGGCGCTCTCGAAGGTCGGCCAGGCGAAGATTTTGCTGGCTGCTCGGTTCCACCAGAGAACGTGACCATCGGGGTCGACCTCGACGATACCCGCCGGAGCGGTGTCTACCAGGATGCGCAGACGCGTCTCGCTGGCCTCGATCTCGCGACTTAGTTCCGTGGCGCCCAGAGCGGTAGCGGCCATCTGGGCCAGCAACGTGAGCACTTCTTTCTCCTCGTCGAGAAACTCTCCACGTGACCTTCTAAGGGCTAGGACGCCTCGCGCTTTCTCTCGGTGCTCGAGCACGGGAGCCACCAGCCACTCATCTTCCCTCCACGGCGCCGTGGCGCCTTTGCGGCTGCGAGGAACGCTGTCGCGCCCCGAGTACTCCTCGGGCCGCAGACAGATCGCGCTTTGGCCCCGGCGCGCCACGCCGAACAGGGGGGCGGCTGACCCCGCCTCGAGTGAGAGAACGGCGTCGTCGGCGTCGAAGGCCCGTCGCGCGCTGGCGGCCAAACTCTCGAGAATGTCTTGCTCGTTTCTAAGACCTGCGACGGTAATCGAGGCCGCGATGACTTGGTGGAGCTGGCTGGCCAGTCGCTGCGTGCTTCGAATCGCCTCGCGCGCGTTCTTCGACTCTAAGGCCGCCTTCGCGGCCTCTTCCGCTTCGCGGGCTTTGGCCGCCATTGCCTCCGGGGAGTCAGAGGCTCGTCGTTTGGGGTTCGTCGGGCGCGCGATCTTAGAGAGGCTTTCCGGAAAAGATGGCGAAGTCCTCCAGGTAGCGGTCGATCTCGTCGGCTTCATGGGGCACCGAAAAGAGAAACCCCTGTCCCACGTGGACTTTTTCGTTCGCCAGTCGTTCGCGCTGCTCAGAGTCCTCGATACCGGCGGCGATGACCTGGACGTGACGGGTGTCACTCAGTTGCACCAGTCCGTGCACGAGACTCGCCGCGGCGCTCGAGGTGGAGATGGCGGCGATGAACTCTCGGTCGAGCTTCACGATGTCCACGCTAAATTTCTCGAGTTCATCGAGCGCAGACTCTCCCGGTTCGAAATCATCAACCGCCAATCGAACACCGAGGGACTTCAGTTGCTTCACCCGGATCGACGACGTTTTTTGCTTGTTGAGCAGGGTTCCTTGCGCGAACTCTAAGACCAAAAGGGCAGGGTCAAATCGACTGGACGTGAGCGCGTCGGCGACGTCGTCGCGGAACGTCTTGGACTCCAACTGGCGGGGGGAGACGTTGACGGACACCGCGAAGCGATATCCCTTGTCGTGCCAGGCGGCGCCCTGGGCGCAGGCTGTGTGGAGAGCCCAGCGCCCGACCGGGAGGATCTGGCCGTCGGATTCCAGTTCGTCGATGAAGGCGTCAGGGGACAGGACGCCGCGCTCGGGGTGGCGCCAGCGAATGAGCGCCTCGACCCCAGCGAAGGCGTTGGTCTGCAGATCGATGGTCGGTTGATAGACCAAAAAGAACTGGTCGTTCGCAAGGGCGTCGGCGAGTTCACCCGCGAGGCCGCGCGAAGCGGAGTCTTCGCTTGACCCAGCCGAATCCGTGCCCATCGTGCCGCTTTCTCGTGGTTCCGACCTACCCACGAAGAGTCTCCGTTGAACTGCTCCCCGCTGACGACGCTACCAGTTGACGCCCAAATTTAGGTTGTGCCACGCCAGATTGAAGGGAAGGAGGGCCGTGTTACATTCCTCGGATGGTCAATCTTCTTGAGCGCGCCGAGCCGATTTTTCGCGTGGGCGCCCCCTCGGAGAAAGCCCAGAGAGCGACGTGAGAGTTCTCGTGACCGGTGCGGCCGGTTTCATCGGTTCGACCACCGCCGAACTTCTTGTGGCTAAAGGCCACGATGTCGTCGCGCTGGACAACCTGATCTCGGGTCGCGCGGAGAACGTACCCGCCGGAGCCGAATTCGTACAAGCTGACTGCGGCGACGTGGAACTGGTGCGGTCACTCGGAGACTTCGACGCCTGTATTCACTTTGCTGCGCGTATCGAACCGGGTGAGTCCATGAAGTACCCGGAGACCTTCTTCGCCAACAACGTGGGCTCGACGTTTGGTCTCCTTGAGGCCTTGGTCGCCTCCCACGTCGAGCGTTTTGTCTTCTCATCCTCGTGCGCCGTGTACGGCAATCAGGTGGAGATGCCCATCGACGAGGGCCGCTCGATTCATCCCCAGAGCCCGTACGGCCAATCGAAGCGGATGGTCGAAGAGGGCCTTAGTTGGTTGGTTTCGTGTGGGCGTATGAAAGCCGCGTCCATGCGCTACTTCAACGCCGCCGGCGGTACGCTCGCTCACCCCGAACAGCACCGTCCCGAGATCCATCTGATTCCCATCGCACTCGACGCGGCGGCGGGGAAGCGACCCTACCTGGAGATCTACGGCACCGACTATCCGACGCCCGATGGCACGTGCATTCGTGACTACATACACGTGAGTGATCTCGCCGAAGCCCACGTGCTCGCCATCGGCGCGCTCGATGATCAACCTGAACTCGTTCTCAACCTCGGGTCGGGTGTGGGGTACTCGAACCGCGAGGTCGTGGAGACGGTGAAGCGAGTAACGGGAGTGGAGTTCGACGTTCGCGTGGGTGATCGCCGCGCTGGCGATCCCGCGGCGGCGATAGCGAGCAACGAGTACGCCCGCGAGACGCTCGGATGGCGACTCGAGCGCTCGGATCTCGACACCATCGTTCGCGACGCCTGGGAGGCGCATCAGACTCTGTAAGCGTGGCGATGGATATCACCTTGAGATGCGCCGATCTAGTATCTGCCTTTGAGGCAGCGAGTTGCGGGTCTTGAGTTGAGCGGCAGAAAGGTGGCGATCGTATGACCGTCGCGACAATTGGCAGCGCCCTGGCAGAGAAGCGCCAGGAGCTCGGCCTCGAGAAGGGGCAGGCCGCAGACCGGATCGGCATGAGCCGCACCACGTACAGCTCCTACGAACAGGACGCTCAGCGACCCTCGGTCGACGTCTTTCCTGCCCTGGCCGAGTTCTTATCGATCTCGATGGAGGAACTCCTCGCGCTCTACGGGGCGACGTGCATAGCCGCCGTCCGACCTTCCTTGGAACGTCTTCTTTCGGAGGACCTTGTCGAAAGCAGGGAAGCACAAGTTGGCGAAGCGCGGTCATCGGACGTAAGCGTGATCGCGTCATCCCCTTTCGAAACATCAGTCGAAGAGAGCGAGGGTGACACTGATGCTGAAGAGATGACCGACGAAGTTTTGCTAGAACTCGTCGAGGTCGCGAATACTCAGGACGTTGATGCGCAAGAGCCACTTTTGCCTGCAGCGTCGGTGCGCTTCTGAGGATCTAGTCGATCGAGCCTTCGGACTCCGAAGAATCGACCAACGAAGTGGTACTCGAACTGATTGAGGCGAGGTCTCAGGCAGATACCCAAGATCTAGAGATTGCTCCTCTACCAGACCTCGAAGGTGTGGCGAGGTCGGAGCAACTAGAGGACTTCATGGAGCCTCTGGACGTACCGCCGGAGGAGCCGGATCTCCCGTCGAGTCCGCACGCGGCTTCGGTCGGATCAGTCGTCTTCGAACCTTCTCCCTACTTCATTCAGTCATCGCTGTCCGTTCCCAAAAAGAAGAAAAAGAAGAAGAAAAAGAAAAAATAGGGCCGAGTCGGTCCGGGTTCCGACTCACTCGATACAGCGTTAACCATTTTCAGAGCACGCAATCGTCACCTGGTCATCACTCGGGGAATACCTAGTACCGTGACCGCTATGCGTAGAGGGGTGATGGGCGCGCGACGGCCGAACGGCGTCGGGATCACGGCTGCGATGGCTCCGTTCTCGTCTTGCCGTGAGTGGCCTCGTGACGCTCACCGTGGTCGCGGTGGTGATTGCTCCACTCGCTGATAGCGCCGTCGCCAGGGCTAACACGTTACAAATGTCGTCGGATAATTCCGTGACGGGTTGGTACCCGAATGAACCCGAACTTTCGCCTTCGAATGTCAGTGGCGGAGATTTTGGCGAGCTTTTCGACACTCAACTCAACGGTCAGGTGTACGCGCAGCCCCTGGTCGTGCAGCCCACCGTTCTCGCGGTGACGGAGAATGACTATGCCTACGGCGTCAATTCGACGACGGGAGCGATTGAGTGGCAGGACGACTTTGGCCCGC